>DUAT01000105.1:89574-98674 GCA_012960755.1 Gammaproteobacteria bacterium | reverse complement strand
ATTATGAGACTGCGGCACTAAAGGCCGCGTAACCATGGAAAGCACTTATAGCGCTGTCCAATTCTTGGGGTCCATTAGTGTATCAGCCTGTCGCCGAAAAGCATTACCCCGTCGTGAGACCCCGTTTGGGCATCAAAGATGTGACAAAAATTGTCACATTCTGACGTCAATCAATCACGGGAATCGCGTAGCTGACGTGCAGTGTCATGGTTGGTGATGTTTTGGAGGATGAATGGTCGAATATGCACTCATTGTTATTGGCACGGCAATTGCTCTAACTACCCCACGGACTCGAAAGATAGTTCTGAAAATATGTTTGCCAAATTAAATTACTGGAGTTTTAAATGAACAACAAGCTGCAACAAGGTTTTACCTTGATCGAATTGATGATCGTAGTAGCGATTATCGGTATCCTTGCCGCGGTTGCCTTGCCTGCCTATCAGGACTATATCAAGACAGCCAACATGACAAAGGTTAACGCACAGTATGAGAATGCTATTAGAACGGCGCGTGCGACTTATGTTAAGGGCAATACTCAAATCGCATTGGGACTTGCCTCCACTGTACCTACTGACGGTCCCGGTTGGATTGCACTGTTTAATCCACAGGGTGTACTTGCACCTGGTGGTGATCCTGCTTACGCGGCAACACACGATGACACCAAGGGTACAATCGGTGTGACAGGTAACAGTGTTTCCACTAATATTGTTCGCCCTGCATACCAGGATTACACAACTGTAGTTACTTCAGCTGTTGTAGCCGCCGACGAAGCGTAATCGTTATCCTGATCTAATCAGGTTTTGAAACAAGGAAACCGACCAGGGTCAACCTCGTCGGTTTTTTTGTGTCCGTCGACTTTGTCTGTGGCGGTACTTCTTTTGAAGATTAGTACAGGAAGATCAGTAAAAGAAGATCAGATAAATTATCCAAAGGTCATATAAGATGAAACATGTAGAAGTCGGAGGAATGTCAATGTGCGAAGACCTTCATCACGAAAGTAAACAGTCGCTTCAGCCACATAACAAGCAGTGGAAACAGGCAGGGGTGAGTCTGATTGAATTGATGGTCGTGGTCTCGGTTATGGGCATCTTGATGATGTTTAGCGTACCCTTTTACAACGACTATATTGCCACGGCAGAAATATCAGCGATAAACAACAACATGACCACGATTATTCTATTTGAAGAAGAGGCCCGCATGAGTACCGGTGCTTACGTGGAGGGAGAGTATGATCCTGCTGACCCCGATAACGCTGACGGACTTAAAATAAAGATTGGATGGGACCCGCGGAGCTCAGTTGATGGCGTCACTTACGTTGTGAGCGCTGCTTCGGCAAATGGTTTTACTCTTTCGGCAAAAGACTCCGGTGGAGCAGAAGTGCACTCGAGAACCTATACGCGATAACCAGCCTCCTAGTATACCGCCTGACCCTCCAGCCTGGGGTCTGACAGGCGTTTGTCTACCAGAAACGTCTTGTCCGTCAGACTATTGAGAAACTGAATCAATTCCCCCTGTTCCACATTAGACAGAGAGAACCCCTGCAGGCCATGCTCTGGTGCCGGACCACTGGCGTAATGAGCAATCACATTCTCGAGATCTGCAAACCTGCCGTCGTGCATATAGGGTGAAGTCACCGCTATATTTCTAAGACTTGGCGCTCTAAAAGCCTGTTGCTCCCTGCTCGTTCCGGTGACGTGGAACTGGGCCTTTGATTCGCTGGTTTTCGGGCTGGCGGGCAGAAAATGGAATTCATTGTTAAATCCGATTCCGCCGTGGCAGCTTCCACAGGCCAGGCGCGCAGAGAAAAACAGATTCATACCGCGGATGATTGTAGCGTCGGGACGTACGTCGGCAAACACCCACGCATCATAAGTTGACTGGCCTGAAATCAGGGTCCGTTCAAAACTGGCAATAGCCTTGATGATGTTTGACCAGCTTACCGGGTCGGCGTCGTCGGGGAACGCCCTATGGAAAGAACTGGTGTAAGTCACATCGTTCATCAGCCTGGACAGAATGCGTTGTTTCGCCAGGCTGGCGCCCATCTCGACTGGTGTTTCGCTAAACAGCGGGCGTAGCATCTGTTCTTCAAGATGTTGTCTTCCCGGATTTGTCCAACCAAAACTCAACCGGTACGCCAGGTTGACCAGGGACATTGCACTGCGGTCCAGTGAATCACCGGATTCACCTACCGGGGTTTTTAATCCGTCTGAGAATGCGAGGACCTGTTGATGGCAGGTGGCGCAGGAAACTGTTTCTGTACTCGAGAGGCCCGGATTATAAAACAGCATTCGGCCAAGGTTGACCTTTGCTGCTGTCATCGGATTGTCGCCGGGAACTAACGGTGTTGGAAAGCCGGAAGGTAGTTGCCAGTCATATTGTTCGGCATAAATGGTGACTGAGCCCGCTAACAGTGTCAGCAGGCTCACTAGCCACACTGATGAAGCTATTGCTCGCCGGGTTGCCAATCGGGCGATGGGGCGCCAGTCAGGTCGAGTGTCTGGGCGCTCAATGTGATTCGTTCTACTGCCCAGGATCTGAATTCAGTCAAGGTTGCCAGGTCAATGTCATCATGCGGCGCGTCTAACCAACGCTGTATCGCTGCCATCAGCTGGTCGGCCCGGGGTCGATCCAGGTTCAGCAACTGGATATAGGCGGGTTTAATCTCATCTAACCTACCGAGCGCAAGGTGGGCTTCAGCCCGGTACTCAATGGCAGGTGTGTAGGTGGGTTTAAGCTCAACCGAGAGATTATAGGCCGACAGCGCATCATCAAACTCACCGAGTTGCTTGAGTGCGTAGCCCAGGCTGCCGTGTGCCTGATACAGGCGCGGCTCGTACTTGATTGCGGTACGAAATCGTTTTGCAGCTTTTTGAAATTGTTTGTTGGCCTTTTTATCCAACTTGGCGACTTTTTTTGCATTGCTCTCGGTCGAGGCACGTTCCTGATAGCCCCAGGCCTTGTCCCGATTCTTGAGCCCTGCATTATAGTTCGAAACCGCCATTTCCTGAGGGGTCTTGCGTTTAACGGGCTCGCTGGATCCGCCAACGCTGCCGCCACCGGCTGACCCACCGCCCGCCGCGAAAAGTGAACAAGCGGCAAACAGCAGGCTCATGCTCAGACTGAATCTAAATGTGGTTACACGTGAAATATTCATTTAACCTCCCCTTCCCAATAAGGGCTTGAGTGACTAGATTACGTGTTCAGGCGATTATTTCAAGCTTTGAATGTGTGGAGTGGTAGTTTGCTATGTCTACAGGTATGTCTCTAAACAGGGTAAGAATGATATGTTTGACGCTCCAACCTTTGTAACTCACCTCCAATGCAGTGAGACAGGCAAGCACTACGCTGCAGATCAACTGCACAACCTGTCTGATACGGGTAAGCCATTGCTCGTTAGGTATGACCTGGAGGCCGTTGCACAGCACTTTGATAAAAAGCTGCTGCTGAACCGTCCCCAGGAATTCTGGCGATACCGGGAGCTACTACCGGTACGTGAAACCAGCAACATTGTGCGTCTGGGTGAAATAATTACGCCCTTGTTACCGTCATTTTTCCTGCAGGAAAAACTGCAGATGCAGCAGGTGCTGGTTAAGGACGAGGGGCGCTTGCCCACAGGCTCATTTAAGGCCCGGGGGCTTGCCCTGGCTGTTTCAATGGCGAAAGAACTGGGCGTAACCAAAATGGCCATGCCTACCAACGGTAACGCCGGAGCAGCACTGGCAGCCTACTGCAGCAGGGCCGGTATTGAAAGTTACGTCTTTTGTCCGGATGACACGCCGGAAGTGAATGTGCGTGAAATTGAATTCCAGGGCGCACATACCTGGAAATGCAATGGGCTGATTAATGACTGTGGCCGTGTTGTGGGAGAGGGCGTCGAGCCTATGTCCTGGTTCGATACCTCTACCTTAAAAGAGCCCTACCGAATAGAAGGCAAGAAAACCATGGGCCTGGAACTTGCGGAACAGTTTGGATGGCAACTGCCGGATGTCATATTGTATCCAACCGGCGGCGGCACAGGTTTGATTGGCATGTGGAAAGCCTTTGACGAACTGGAGAAAATTGGCTGGATCGATAGCCGACGACCTCGAATGATCGCGGTACAGTCCAGCGGTTGTGCACCGATTGTAAAAGCTTATGAAGATGGCACTGAACATGCTGAACTGTGGCAGGATGCACATACGTTTGCCGCCGGGATTCGGGTCCCGGCGGCTATTGGCGACTTTCTGATTTTACGGGCAGTGCGGGAGAGCAATGGCTTCGCAACAGCAGTCACCGACGATGAAATTTCCGCCATACAGCATAAATTGGCGGGTACTGAGGGATTGTTGTTGTGTCCGGAAGGTGCTGCCACGGCTGCTGCTCTCGTGAAAGAGGTTGAATCCGGGCGAATAAAACGCAGTGAGAGTGTCGTGTTGTTCAACTGTGCGACAGGCCTGAAATATCCGATGCCGGAATCCAATGCGATTCTGGACATAGCAGAACCTATTGACTACTCGAAGTTTCCCTGAATAACAAAGGATTGATAAGTGCAGTTTTTACTTGAATATGGCTACGTAGTTCTCTTTGTCCTGATTTTTCTCGACCAGGTCGGGTTACCGCTGCCTTCAATTCCGGTCATCCTTGGGGCCGGAGCACTGGCCGGAACGGGCGATATGAATATATACCTGGTGGTGCTAGTTACCGTTGCTGCGTGCCTGCCGATTTTCTCTGGTACCACCTGGGACGAACCCGGGGCGGCAAGGTGCTCACCATCCTTTGCAGCATCTCGCTGGAACCGGACTACTGCGTAAAACGAACAGAAATGTCGTTTGAGAAACTGGGTTCGCTTTCCCTTGTGGTGGCTAAATTTGTCCCGGGTCTGCAAACTATCGCGCCCCCTGTGGCTGGTCTGACGCACATGCCCGCCGTTAAATTTTTAACGCTGGATCTGCTGGGCGCAACAATCTGGGCAGTGGTGGTTGCGGCGATTGGATTCCTGTTTGCAGATGAGCTAACTGCGATGGCGACCACGTTTGCTGAACTGGGAGGCATGGCACTCGTCATTGTACTGGTGCTGCTTGCGGCTTTAATTACGATAAAAATCACCCAGAGACAATTGTTCCTGTCATCACTGCGAACACGGATGATGCAACCACGGGAGGTCGTTGAGAAACTCAAAGCGGGTCAACCGGTCTATATTATCGATCTAAGGCACAGGCTTGATTTCAATGCGTTGCCCTATGCAATACCCAATGCTGTTCGTATACCGATGGAGCATATCGATGATCATTACGAACATATGCCTAAGGATCAGGACATTGTG
This sequence comes from Gammaproteobacteria bacterium, assembly GCA_012960755.1. The sequence continues at coordinate 93,372 of DUAT01000105.1, read as the reverse complement.
CTGTATTGCAGCTGACCTAACGAAGCATCCAGCGCCCGTGTGGCGCTGAAGCTGAAGAGAATGGGGATAGAGAGAGTATTCCCCTTGCGCGGTGGAATGGAAGCCTGGATGCAGGAGGGCTTTGAGGTTGACAGCCAGAGATGCGAATTTCAACAGGGTTAGCCCTGATATCAGCCCCAACACAAAAAATACGGCTATCGGTCAACCACCTTATGGGTCAGGCTCATATAGGATCGATTAATAAACCCCATGTTGTCGCCCATTTTCTTATCCCAGTCTTTGGTGACTTTGGCGGCATAAACCTCGTCAAGGGTCGCACCGGCTTCAATTAACACCATCATACGATCGCGAATGATACTTAACATCTCGATATAGTCTGACAGGGCTTGATAGTCGGTAATCGGACCATGGCCGGGAATAACGGTGGTGTCTTCGTTAATCTGCGCCAGCGTCTCCGCACAGAACTTGATAATACCTTCCAGCGTTCCACCATTGCCTGCATCTATAAACGGATACCCGGCGTTGTTGAAAACATCCCCCAGGTGTACTGCGTTTGAGTTTCTGAAAATAATCGCTGTATCACCGGTGGTATGTGCAGGACCGAAATGCAACAGGTCAATGTCTTCGCCATTAAAATGAAAATGCATGGTGTCATCATAGGTAATGGCTGGCCAGGCGTTCTCGGGGTAGGCCTCCTGCATGTAGGACAACCCAACGAGATTAATAAGGTGATCGTTCTTCATCATCTCTCTTGAATTCAACTGTGCCACCACCCACGTCCCGTCCGGCCCGAGTGTAAGGTTGCCTTCAGCATGATCGAAGTGCCAGTGGGTGTTAATAACGAAGTCGACATCCTTGCTTTCATTTGTGGAGAGTTTTCTGGCGAGCTTACCGATTGCCGATTTTATTTTCGGCATCAATTGGGGAAACTGATCGTCAACAATAAGCACGCCGTCGTCTCCTACACTAACGGCGATATTGCCGCCGTTACCGAACAAGACATACAAATTGTCACTCACGGTTTCGGTTGTGATCTCGGCCTTGTCGAAATCCCAGCCGAATGCTTTCGTCAGCGTATCCAGGTCCATTGGCGAGGGGGGTTCAGGGCCGTCGTGGCTGAAACAGAAAAAGCTTGAAACTAACAATACGAGAGCAAACAGATATCTGGTCATCAGGGTTGTTCCTTTATTTTTTTAACAGGATATAGATGGAACAGGGATACGTCTATATGGCAAAGTGATAGGGCAGACAAATAGCCACGAGGTCCAGTATTTATGGCAAAGAAAAGATATATCACAGAAATGGGCATGGGGGTCGATGTTCATGGCAAAAATTATACCGGTGCCGCAGAACGGGCGGTGTTTGATGCAATTCACCACAGCAGTCTGAACTTTTTTAGAGTGCTGGGTAAATCGCCCAATGACATGGTCCTGGACGTGCTGATTGGCGTGCCTGAGCCGGAAAAGGTCGACAAGGCTGTCGTAGAGAAAGCGTTACCCTATGGCGGTGTCACAGTGAAGATTGAAAAAGGTGGCCTGGAAATCCCCAGTGAGGATGGCCAGGATGCCATTGTGATTGCCAATGCCGGGATCATCGTGCAGTTTGAAGAGTGACCGGGCGAGGAAACCTGTCAGGGAGCGCGTTCTGGGCTGAGCCGGGGCCGCTTTCTCCAACTCGTCGATGATATAAACAAAACAATGCCCGAGAGTATCGTGATGACACCCAGCAAGGCAAAACCCCTTAAAAGCCAGGAATTGAAATTATCCCGGTCGATATAATCCATAATGTGAAGGCTCCACAGAAAATCGTAGATCCGCCACTCTGTCGTCCGAATGGCTCTTACCTGACCGCTGTTGGCACCCACCCACAGATTTGCATGGTCCGAGCCCTCCAGCTGTATTTTCCAGGCCGGTAGTTCGCCACCCCGGTATTCGCTACCTGGTTCTACTGCTTCGACCCAGGTCGCCGATTGGACCGGCAAGGTTGTGTTGTTGGCGGCGACTGCGCTGGCTTCGGTCTGCGTCAGTGGTGCTAATTTTTCAGCTGTTTCGGCATGGTAAACCAGCCAGCTATCTTCCACCTTGACCACATACACAGGAGTAGTCAGTCGCTGTTTGATCTGCACCTGATCCAGGCTCACGTTGCTGAGTTCCTTGTGCTCCCTGACCAGGGAACTGGGCGAAACCATCCTGACATGCCCCAGGCGAAAAGCCGCCCGCTTCTCGATCAGATGAGAACCACGAATGTCGTCGATGGGAATAATGGAAAAAAACAAACCCGAACTGGTCCAGATAAGTAACTGGATTGCGGCAACAACCCCCAGCCACCGATGTGTTTTTCTAATCAACAATTTGTTCATCACGAGAGCATAACCCATTGCATATGCTGATAGAATGCACTCACAAAACAAGGGACGATAAGTGCTGCAGATTTCTAACATGGTTGTTATCCGGGATGAGGAGATAGATCTCTCAGCGATTCGTGCCCAGGGTGCAGGCGGCCAGAATGTCAACAAGGTGTCTTCTGCGATTCATTTACGATTTGATATTCGAGCATCATCACTGCCGGACTTTTACAAAGAAAGATTATTGCGTTTACGTGACCAGCGGATTACGAAAGACGGTGTCATCGTTATCAAAGCGCAAAAATTTCGTACCCAGGAGAAAAACCGCGACGACGCGTTAGACCGGTTACAGAAACTGGTGCACAGTGTCTCGTTAGTGCGCAAGGTCCGTAGACAAACCAAACCAACGAAGGGATCCCAGAAACGCCGGATGGACAGCAAGACAAAAAGAGGCAGGACCAAGGCGATGCGTGGTAAGGTTTCCCGGGATAGCTAGCGAATAAATAAGATCAAGATCAAGGGCAATAACAATAACAATAAAGGAGCAAAAGTCATGTTTGTGAAATCTCTCACAGCCTACGTTTGTGTCATTATCGGAGCCTGTGGCATTTCTTCATCAAGTTATGCCGAGCACCATATCAAACCCGCCTTGAAACTCTACGTCTTCGATTGCGGCATGCTCACATTCCCCAACGTCGACATGTTTTCCATTAGCAATGACGAAACCGATGTCAGGGAACTGATCGTACCCTGTTACATCATCGAACATGAGAAGGGCCGACTGCTCTGGGATGGCGGTCTGCCATCAAGCGTTGCGGATCACGAAGGTTACGATGAGGGCGGCCAGAGACTGGACCAAACCTTTGCCGAGAAGATAAAACCCATGGGCTTGGACATGGGCTCCTTCGACTATGTTGCATTCTCACATATGCACTACGACCACTGCGGCATTGCCAACGAGGTGACTGGTGCCACCCTGCTGATTCAAAAACCGGAATACGAAGCCGCTTTCGCCGACAAGATCACCATCGAGTTTTTTCAGCCCGAGCTCTACAACAACCTGAAAAACGAAAAAGTAAAAATTATCGAAGGCAATCATGATGTCTTTGGCGACGGCAGTGTGGTGATCGTTTCTGCCTACGGCCACACTCCCGGCCACCAGGTCCTGTTCATCGACCTGCCGAAATACGGACCACTGGTACTATCGGGAGACCTCTACCATTTCCGGATCAGTCGCCGGGAGAAGCGTGTGCCACAGTTTAATTTTGATGCGGCGATGACGCTGAAAGCGATGGATAAAGTTGAGAAATTTGTTAAGGACAAGAAGGCGACGTTTTGGATTGAGCATGATTATGCGGGGTTCAAGGAGTTGAAGACGGCGCCGGGGTTTTATGAGTAGGGTGGGGTGTGGGATATTCAAGTGCAGATAATTCTTCTATAATTTGATTAATTGC
>DUAT01000105.1:0-89547 GCA_012960755.1 Gammaproteobacteria bacterium | reverse complement strand
GTTTGGCTCTTAAGAGCAGTTGCTTCGTAAGCAATTGGTCGGAGGTTCGAGTCCTCTTTCCGGCACCATAAACAAAGGGTCCTACCCGGTCACATGGGTGACACTTTTACCGATCACATCGGGTAGTAAAACTCTATTCCGTTCTGTTCCCAAATTGTGATGTTGTCACTCTTTAATCCCATACTTTTTATATTGAGCCTAAATAGTCGATCCATGTATCGATAATCATATTCACCTTCTACAATTAGAAATCCGCTAGGTAGTTGAAGCTACTCAAAACTACTCCCTATTTGCTGTGTCTGGCCTCAGGGGCTCCTTGTACCCGGTCGAATCGATCTGAAGTGAGGCGGCACAAAACTGACGGGCTGTTGAATGCGCAGCGAGCCGCCTTCGATATTCCTGCTTTGGGCTGGACGCGAGCCTCCGGCTTTTCTGCGGCGGAATTCGGCGACCAGCTGATGCTGCTCGTTAACTTCACGGCGAACGAGTTCCGGCACCCGCTCCCCGACCCAGTTAAATATTTCAATCAGCTCAGTTGTCCCGTCTGCCGGGTCGCTCGCGACCACGACTCTTATTGTACAGGTGCCGATAGCAGCCTTAGCGGATAGGAGCTGCGCTTCAAAAACACCTTCGTTACCCGCTGGGAAGTGCCACTGCGTCTCTGTTTGTTCAGCTGATCAATGTGCAAAGCTCTCTTACTCACTCGGATAGCTGCGTCTGAATCCCCGGAGCTGGCTTCTACTCTCGCGAGTCCGTAGAGTATTGGTATGAGTTGGGTCTCAAATCCGCTGCAAGGGGTTCAGTCTCCAAGGTAGTGGCAGGGTTATCCTCATCCACATCAATCATTGCTGCGGGAGGAAAACTTCGTACAGCATCATCAACCAGAACACAAAACACTCGATCAGACTTACCAAGTCGTTTGAACTGTCTGATCTCCTCATTCACCCAATATGATTCAACCGCGTTCGGCGAGCAGATAACGATGAGGTTCTCTGAGTCTTCCAAAGCTTTCTTGATAGTAATGGACAAGTCACCAGAGGTTGTCAGTTCATCTCTATCTCGAAAAATGGGGACCAATCGGTTGGATTGGAGAGAAAGTTCTTCGACGATATGTTTTGGAACCCTATAGGATTCAATACTCATCAATACGCAGACTCATTTAACGACAGACTTATAGAAATGTACTGGTTGAAAACAGTTGGCTTGGTCAACAATGTCCGGGCCGCAAAGGACCGCCACAGGAGTGGCCTATGATTGTGCTGTCATTGGAATCGATTGAGGGAAAGGTTATAAACTCACGATTCCAACTCACCGTTTGGAAAGCGAGGTAACGATAATCTCTTACTAATCACTATTATCGATAGACCTATTTTTATCTTCCGCCAAAGGATTTTGATCGACTTGATCTTCTTCAGTACCCTTACCCATTTTTCTCAAGCGTTTTTCTTCCTTTTTTTTCTTTTTCGCAATCTCTTTCTGCCGTTTCTCGAACGCGTAGTTAGTTTTTGCCATTAAAATTCTCTCGGATTAATTTAAAGGTGGATAATACTCGAATCAAACATATATCGCTGACGACCATCGTTTCGCCGCATATTTTCACGACCTTCTTGTGCTCTGACAACATAATATCTTCGATTTGCACCATCAAGAGGTCTATATTTTCGTCGCGGATTGAGCGGTGGGGCGCCAGATGAGACTCGCCCGCAGTGCTGCCCAGCGGGCATTAGAGCTCGATGATTCACTTTCGCAGGTTCATGTTGAAGTAGGCTACGTCGCCCATCACATGGATTGGGATTGGAAGGTTGCCGAGACTGCGTTCAGGCCTGCGATAAAATTAGACGCGAGCAACTCTGAAGCCTGGCACGGTCTTTCGTCGGCATTACTGTCCCAGGGTCGCGTTACCGAGGCTGTCTCAGCAGCGGCCCAGGCGGTCGAACGGGATCCACTGGAACCTAATCATCTCTTCACGTCGTTACGAGCGGGCGCTGTCGACTTATTATGAGGTACTCGAGATCGAACCGGATCATATCAATACACGCATCAATCTTGCTTAGGTTCTGTCGCAGTTGGGTCGTCATGATGAAGCGATCCTGGAGCGGGAAGAGCTTATCAAATGGTTGGGGGGAATCCAGAAAAGAGTCTGTCGTTGGGGTTGCTCCACGCAAATGCCGGAAACACCGAACGGGCTCGTGAAATTCTTGCTCAGTCAACTCCTGTTGGTGATGACGTTAACAGAGCCCGATGGCTGAAAATAACTGGCGATGAAGGTGCGGCTCTCGAAATTCTCGAAAGATTGTTTGACTCCCGCTCCCGAGGACTCCTCTGGTTCAATACGGGGCCCCAAAACGATATTTTCCGTGATGATCCACGCTTTGAAGACCTGATTCGCCGTATGAGCTCAGTTCCTGCGGGTCAGTAAGAATATTGTAGGCAACTTTGAAGGTGCCTGGTACTTTCGAAATGGCAATGGGAAGGTGATCCCGAGGCGACGGGCTATCGGGTAAATCCCTCACGTGAGGGATTTATGGAATCAGGGCTACCAGAGCAATCAGTCGATACTGACAGCGTGCGCGAAGAAATGCCGGTTTACGCTTATGGCTGAGGCGCCACTCAATGCCCCCGAAGACGACCGCATATTAATAGAGTATCAATTCCGTACAGCGAAAGGCTGCGACCCTCTTGCCACTCTCGTCATGGACAACAGCGTCCCAGATTTGTGTTGTTCGCCCCCCATGTAGTAGTGACGCCTCACAGGTAATTATACCATCAGTAACAGCTCGAAGAAGGTTGCAATTCAGATCCACGGTGGTAAACGTTAGCGCCTTGTCAGGGAGATGAGCCAGGCAACCCCAGCCACATGCGGTATCCGCTATCGCAACCATAGTCGCTGCATGACAGCTGGTGTGTGCAGGATTCAAATGATGAGCGGTCACTTGGAGGGAAACAGACAATACCTGATCACCAACACTTGTTAGTTCAATCCCTAATAGATTAGGGAGCGAATCCTGGTACTGTCGATAGTCGTCAATCGCTTTTAACTTAGCTGCCTCGTTCACGAAAAGCGCCTCTCCCTCGATACGTCGGTAGTTCAATGTTATACGAGCTTCTGGAATAAGGACTCCTTCTTTCGACTATGGCGTCCGAAAATGGCTACCCTTGTTTCTTCCGGCCAGTGATCACTCTGGCTTATTTGGCCTGATTCCCATGAAGCCGGATAGTTCTGGTTGCAATGTGCTGTCAATCTCTTCGATAAATGTCTTGGTAAACATTGAGTTATTTTTGTCTATCGCCCGGGCTTCACCGAGCAGGGCGTTTTCGAGCATCGCTTTTGCATAGCCTCGCCTAAGTTGCCACACTTCTGCGTCAAGTATCCCCACATTGTACAGCGTAAATTGTGCTTCCAATCTTTGGAACCATCCTCGCGTGAATCGATGCAACAGGTATTTTTCGTGATTAGACAACGCTTCCGGATCAGACAAACAGCTGAAGATGAGTTCGCTGACCGGACCCCCATCACCCAAGATTTCATTAACTTCAACATAAGAAATATGTGCGTCCCAGACTGCTCTTGCGCTTAGAATTTTGGCCTGATCACGTGTCTGAAATGCCAGGTAGATTAGCGTTCCCATTTTGAGAGAATGCTACTACAAATTAAACACTCAATTCTCGTCTTCGCCGCGCAAGTTGCGACATATTTACCTCGTCGGGCCCATCAGTGACCTGGCAAAATCGTGCCAAATAGAGGTGGCGTCGTACAATATAAATACCACGGCGGGCAAATGGTTTGTCGTCGTACGCCGCAATACGCTCCTTCTAAGCCAACCTCTGCAGGTCGTGTTCCAGTTCATCCTCGAGTGGTTTCAGGTTCTCGGTAATATGGCGCAGATTAAATCGATGCGCCCAATAAGCGATTACCATGAAAAATCCTAATTGAAAGGTGCCCACGAATAATGTCGGACCTGTGGAAATTAAAATCAACACCACACCGATACCTAATGGCGCCAGGATCGAAGTCGCGACTGACCGGTAGAAACGCGATTCAGATTTCACCTTTAACAGTTGCTGCTGTAGTGAAGCGTCCATGGCGAGAGCCTTGTCGCTACCTCCGTTTTGTCTTTGCAGGACAAACAAGCGCACCATCGCTATTGCCAGACAGACCACCCAGGTTAGGACTCCAATGACTGCGAGCATGGGTTTGTCCAGCAGTATCAGGAGATAGTCGAAGGCCAGCATTGCGACAATCGCGATCGCAAATGTCAAATTGCCATAGAGAGTTCTGTTGCGTATTGCCTTGTCTAACGCCTTCATTTTGTTTTCTATCGCATCCATATTCTGCTCCTGTTGATTGTTCTGATTCGCACTTAGGTTATGCTGTTGCCAATGACTTTTTAATTGATCCAGTTCCATTACTATTACTCAATCATCCACATGTTGTTGACGAAAACGATTCTGCATGCGATTAATTCGCACGCTGATCACATTGACGGATTTGCCAATGACTTCGGAAATTTGTCGGTGAGGGATATCATCGAGATAAAGCAGTAGTATCGCGCGATCGATGGTATCGAGACCGTGTAAAAACTGCTCGAGGATATCCATGGAAGCATCAAGATCGCCGTTATGGTGAGGTTCAACAGGCTCCTCCCCGGCCACTAAACTCGGGTTGTTGTAGCGGCCGCGTATAAAGTTAATCGCGGTATTAAGTGCTACCCGATAGACCCAGGTGTCCAGTTGCGAAGTACCTTCGAAGCTTTCGAAACTCTTCCACAGCTGATACAGCATCTCTTGTAGCAGATCTTCACGACTCTGGTGGTCAGCGTAACTACGCGCTATGGCTTTCAAGCGATGCAAGTTCGCTTCCACCATTTCGCTGTAAGATTGTTGCAACTGTACTCCCAAGTACAAAACTCCCCAGCCACTTCTGGTTTTTCGAATTCTATAGAGATTAGTCACATACAAGTACAGGATCTTACAAACACCAGTCACTATATTTTAACTGGTGCTATTTCCTTGATTACCTCTATTCAACAAACGAGTTAGACTCTGGCTTCAACCCGTAAGGACACTACACTCGAAGATGCAAACTGTCTCGCCCGGGGTACTGCATAAACCATTTTTTCTAGTCGCGTTTCCGGTGTTTTTCCTTTCTTTTTTGCTACCCATTTATGGCAAAATACTTGGCGCATCGGCGATGGAGATCGGCGGACTTTTCACGGTGTTTACCGTCTCTTTGATTGTTATTCGACCTTTGGTTGGCGTCGGTCTCGATCGGTATGGACGTCGCTGGTTTTTGATTTCCGCGCTGCTTGTGTATGCGGCCACGAGTCTCATTTTTTCTGTCGCGTCATCTTGAAGCTCTGCTGCTGGCAAGGCTGTTACAAGGCATAGGTGCCTCGTTACTGATAATCACTATTGACACCATCACCACTGACCTCACAACCAAAAATACTCGTGCTGCGGCGATAGGCAGGAACATGGAAATGTATTCCCGGGGAGGCATGGTCGGGATAGTGATCGGCTTCTCTGTGATGACGATACTGGATCAGTCTCTGGGTTGGCAGATTGCATTTGTCAGCTATTCCTCGATGGCATTGCTTGGTGCATTTTTCGCCTACCGACATGTACCTGAGACGGTTAAGAAAAACAGTGGCACCTTTGACTGGCACCCCTGGCGGGGTCTAGAACTTAAACCGCGACTGATTCGGCTCATGCTGGTCGCATTTGTAGCTGGTTTTGCAGATGCCATGATCCGACCAATTTTTCTGATCTATCTGCTGGACAGGTACTCAGTTGACACGATGACCATAGGGATGGTGTTACTGCCAGCGCTGATTGTGTATATGTTGCTGCCTTCCAGGGTCGGTAAGCTCAGCGACCGAATCGGTAAGGCTGAAGTCATGGCCGTTGGATTTCTAATGACAGGATTACTTTATATTACACTTCCGCTATTACCTAACCTGATCTGGTTGGTGGTGCTTTACACGCTGTCGGCGGTTGGCGGTGCTATGGCTGACCCTGCGCGTCAGGCGATGGTCGGAGATTTATCCAATGAGCAGGAACGCGGTAGGATTTATGGACTCTATGAACTGGTGGTGAGTCTTGGCGCATCCATGGGTCCAATCTTTGGAGGTTGGATTTATGACAACGTGGGACAGAGTCTTCCTTTCTTCATTAACGGTATGTTATTGGTTCTGGCGGCTAGTTGGGCTGGCATGACTTTGAGAGAAAAGCGCATCACTGGCAGCTAACGAATCACGTAATGTAAAGGCAAGTTAAAGGGCAGTAAAATGTCTAAATGGAAATATTTTTTCATTCACTGCATCCAAACCAGACTTATCTGCATCTTTATAGATATCATCCAATCATTGTTGAGGATAAACAGATGGAAAACCTGAATTTGGGTATAGGGGCAGGCCTTGCAGCGCTCGCGTTCTGGGGCTTTGTCGGTATTGCTGTCATTGCTGGCGTTTGGGACAATATTCGTAAAAGAGAAGCACAACATGAGACGATACGGCGGCTGATCGAAAGCGGCCAGCCACTGGACCATGAATTAATGGCGAAGCTTTCCCTCGTGGCCAATGGCTCAGAAACGCGACAGGATCAGGCATTGCAGATTACCGGGCTGTGGTTGCTGCCAGTCTCGGTCGGGTTGGGTGTGTTCGGAGTTATACTCGGTTCCTATCAACCAGAAGCCTTCGGGCCTTTGTTAGGCGTCTCGGCGTTGACAGCTTGTATGGCAATTGGCTTTTTAATCTCTGCAAAGGTTGCCGGGCGCTGGTACCCGGCAGAAGACGATTCAGCGAATTAATATTTGTGTTCAAGGCACAGGACCACTACCCGGATTGTCCCGAAACCATGATAGTCACATTGGCTCGTAACGGTGACAGGGATGCATTTTCAGACCTTATTCGTCGCAAACAATCATCGATCCGACACTTGATGAGACGTTGTTGCAATGATGTAACCCTTGCGGATGATCTGGCCCAGCAAGTTTTTTTGCAGGCGTGGCTGAAGATCCATACCTTGAAACAGGCCGTCGCCTTTAGTGCCTGGTTGAAACGCCTGGCCATAACAGTCTGGCTTCAGACTATACGTAAGAAAGACCCGCTATGGCGTGCCGAGGAAGTCGGGGAGGATGAAATTGACCATGTTCTCCACCACTCAACGGTTGTAGATATCGACCTGGATCAGGCCCTGGCAACGCTCCCGGAACATATGCGGTTATGCATCGTCTTGTCTTATCATGAAGGATTAAGCCATCAAGAGATCGCAGAAATTGTGACTATGCCCCTCGGTACCGTCAAATCACATATCAATCGTGGCACGCGGCGTTTGCAACAGATTTTGGCCGTCTACAGCAACAGTACCAGCGAACAAACCGAAACAGGGAGGACCACCCGATGACGAATGACAGGGACCTCGAGAACCAGCAATGGTTGCAAACCTTGTTTACAAAGGCGCAACAGGAGCTGGATGGTGAGACATTTACCATGCAAGTTGTGCAGCAAATGCGTATCCGGAGTTATCGAGTCTACCTGGGGCTGGCATGTGCGGTGTTGATGGTGGCAACGGGCTTGTGGATTCTGGCAATTCCACTGGAAGTCGTACAATTAATCACCCAACTACTCACCACTTCGTTGGTTGACCTGGGTGACACCTGGATTGCCTGGTTATTGTCGCCCATAAACAACATCGCGAGCTTAACCATTCTTTGTGTGAAGGCTTTTCGGGTTGCCCGCAGGAAAATTTCGACCGCCTCCGTGGCATTTTAGGGCCTGAGCTACTAGCCGCCGGATTATTCCTGAGCCTGAACTTCTGTTTCCTTGATAGTCGTTGAAGCATTCGTGGCTGAAACGGCTTTGTTCGCAGGGTTAGCTGCCAACTCTCTATATGCGTTCCGGTAATAGGCTTTGGTTTCTTCGGGCACGTCCCCGGAATAAGCTGGTTCACTCATCCTAAGAACGTATCGACCGTAATCAGCATCGTGTGTGGCTGAGTTTACCAGCACTTTATAGGTTCCTGGATTGAGAATCAGCCGATCAATACTAACATTGGGGCCGTTCTTGCTGTTATCTTCTGCGGCATACAGGGTCGTATAATCTTCGCTGTAGATATGCAGGTAGGAATCAAATTGATTCGAACTGAGACTGATGTTGATTGAATCAACTTTATCTACCTTGTATACAAAGACGTCTACTTTTGAACCATCTCTACCACCTACCAGGTCTTGGAGCGTACAGTCCTCGGCGGAGAGTTTGCCGGTTACCGTATCAAGGCGGATCAATAGTTTTTCGCGACACGCACCATGAGCTGGCACCATTGCCGTCAGGGCCACAAGCAGGATTGTCACTTTGCCGAGTAGATTCATACATCAGAGTATAGCCATCCGGTGACTATATGGAGCAATAGCACCGACAGGCTTCCATTAAATCACGACCAAGTCACCAATTTCACATAGGTTTTGGGCTCAAATTTGGCAAGAAAGAGGCACGAAGTGACAACAAAATGGGAAATGTTAAGTGGCAGGTGGGGTCTTCACATCCGTTGATTTTGCTTTCGAAGCTGCCTTTCTTTTTTTAGCGCGATCTACTTTTGCTTTCGCTGCGGTTTTTTGTTTTACCGTCCAGTCTTTCTCAAAGGCAGCCAGTGCTTTGGCGCGAGCAGCCAGCTTTTTTTCGAAAGGTTTTGCCGCGCTTAGTTTTTCCTGGGCAGTGGTCATGATCTGCCTGGCTTCGCCCAGTGCTTCGCCAAGTAGCGTTGCTGCAGCTTTGGTTTTCTTCAGCTGGTTCTGGGCAGCTTTGGTGCCACTTTTACCGAGTTTGGCAGCATCCCTTGTGACCCTCTTTCGCGCATCATCGAATTTCTTTTTGGATCGCTGATATTTTCTCCTTGCATTATCGTAATCATTATGATGCCTGGATAGATAGCTGTCCTTAACCTTGGATATCTTTGATTGAATTCCATGGAACTGATCTTCCAGTTCTTCCAGCAATTCCTGTGCTTTGTTGTGGGCCATGATGGTTCCCCTGTTTGATTCCTATAGAATAGTGCATTATTTTCCTATTTGCGACCAGGTTGCCAAACCCATATAGACTCCCACCACTGTCGTCATGGAATAGATAATGGCGTTCAGGACATCAGAGATTTTCGCTATTCGATCAATGTCTGGAGAGAACAAAACCCAGAAGCCAACAAAAATCAGAAACGCCAAAGATACCCAGGCCATCCGTCGGCGGTTTTTCCATCGCTTAGTCTCTAATTCGTCGGCTGCCGTCTGTTTTCTTATTGCTTCGTCGTCCATCTCACCTTTGAAATCGGTTTTATTTACTTTACAGGAGTGATCTGGAGACATCCAACATTGCTGAACGTTCAGCGCCTATTAACGCCTTTCGGTACATTTTCACATTGTCTTTCAGTCATCTGAGTTAGGGTGTCGATGATGGATATGTGCCGATAAAATCGGTTACAGCAATTCCTGATAATGACCAGAACTTCCAAATTTAGAGGTACCTAAGAAATGGAAGAAGAACTAAACTTGAAAACCCAAATTGGAAAAGGTTTTCATCCGTTTGGTCGAATTCGTTTCCTCGAATTTTCTTCGCTTAACTATTGCCACAAAACTGATGTTGGGATTCAGTGCCCTGTTGACTTTACTGGTGATTATTTCCGTATACGCCCTCACAAATCTGAATCGATTAAACTCGATCAATTATAGTATTATACAGACCGATCTGCCTGTGATCCTCGCGTCGGAGAAAATGATAGACATTCTTTTAGCCGAAGAGCTCTATCTACGACGACACATGGTTTTTCAGACTGCTGATGTTTTGGATATTTTTCTAAGCAAAAAAGAAGAGTTTAAGGCTCAGCTTTACCGAATAAGTACCGTCCCGGAAAGACGAGATTTTCCGGTCAAAAAATCGAGCTTCTGCACAAGCAGTATGTTGAACTTCTGCTTGAAGGAGCAAATTCTGTCAGCGCGCCTTCGCCATCAATGTCTGTCGAGTACGAAGAAAAAATCCAAGCTCATCAGGACCATTTTATTGCTGTCATTAAGGCAATGGCCGCAGATGCACAATTGGATCAAAACAATAAGACCGGTATGACCGCTGATATCGGGTCAGTTGCATTTAAGGCGGCCGCGGTGCTCTGTGTACTGGGTTTGATCCTTTCTTTAGTTGCAGCCACACTTATTACCAACAATATCGCCGGGGCCATTAAAAAAAAACTAAAGTTCGCCACCGAAATGATTGCAAAGGGTGAGTTTAATCACCAACCAGACATCAGTAACAAAGATGAATTGGGAGATCTTGCCACTGCATTCGTAACTATGGCGGGGCGACTGAAACACCTGGAAGAAATGAACCTGGACACTAGCCCACTAACGAGACTGCCGGGCGGCACCACTATTGGAAATGTCATGAACAAACGCATAGATGCCAAAGCGCAGATTGCGTTTTGTCTAATGGATATTGACAATCTCAAAGCATATAACGATCACTATGGTTACGCCAAAGGCAATGAAATTATTCAGGCCACTGCCGACATAATCAGCCAGGCTGTGGCGGACCATGGTAGTGAAGATGACTTTATCGGGCATATCGGTGGAGATGATTTTGTGGTCATTTCCTCACCCGGCACCTGCGACGAAATCTGTCAGGCGGTTGTTGATGCTTATGATACAGAAATTCCTAAATTTTACAGCACAAAAGACCGAAAGCGTGGCCACATCACCGGAGAAAACCGCCAGGGAGACAAGGTTTTATTTCCGCTGGCTACAATATCGATAGCTGTTGTGACCAACAAATCAAGGCAGCTCACGAATCATATTGAGTTTGGTGAAGCAGCAACTGAAGTGAAAGAGCGGGCGAAATCAGTGGCTGGCAGTATTTTTCTCGTGGATCAGAGAGAGGAAAGGACAGGCCGCAAAAAAGACCGCAAAGTGGTCACACTCGGTAAACCTAAAGCCGGTAAATCAGCGAAGGCCTGATAAATGGGTACAAAAATGATGGTGATTAAATCAGGGATTGTTTGTGCAATTGTTTCCTTTTGCATGGGATGTGCTGTTCAGAAAACAGATAACACAGCTGACATTGAGTCAGATCAGTATGCGTTGGAAACCGCCAGACTGGAGGCTATTGTACGTGAGGATCCTGGTTCTTCCAGAAGTTGGCAGGCGCATTACAAGTTGTCGCAAATATACACCAGCTATAAAAATCCCGGCCGTAATTACGAAAAATCTCTTGCGAACCTGGAACTTTATTTACCCCATCATCCGGCTTCAGCGGATGATCATGATTTGCAAAATTGGCTCTCTGTACTGTATGAGGTCCAAGAAGGGTCCCCTGTAGTATCTCAGCAGAAAAAGATCAGACAGTTGACGAAAAAGTTAAATGAGTCCCGGCAAGAAGTAACGGCATTAAAAGTAGAAAACAGCAACATCGAGAAGCACAATGACGAGCTGGAAATGAAGATTGCCGTGCTGAAAACGCTTGACCAGGGGGTTGAGGAAAAGCGTAGAAACTATAGTTTTGAATAACCATGTTTTGATATCCCGACCCGGCTCTCGTGGAATGTCCCGCCTTCACCCAGATCAGTGACAGCCTGAGAAGTCAGGTCATTAACCCCGGTTTGATTCGACGCCTCACCGGCCCAGTAAATACCCTCAGCGACCAGCAGTTTAGGCTGTGTTTTATCAGTTACATTAGCGACTCTGATATTGCTGCCCCTGTCATTAAACAGCTCTACACGGTCCCCGCTTTTAATATTGATTGTCAGGGCGTCCCGGGGATGTATCAGCACCTCACCCATCTGGTTAGGATAACGCTCGCCAAAAGTAGAATTGAGCAGCGCGCTATTCGGTGGCGCGATCAAAGCAAAAGGGAAACGCTTCTGCAGGGCAACGTCGTCAAATTCGGTATTGGGTAACAGACTGGGAATTGCCGGGACGTTGGGTTTGGATGAAGGCACCGAGAAGTGGAACTTGTTACCACCAAACTGGTTGAAATCCCCGCCCGTCTGATGCAAATCAGATAGAATAATTTCACCGGGTGGTATGCCTTCTTTCACGTATTGCTCTGGTAAACCGGAGATGCCCGGTGCATAAGTCTCTATTCTGTCAGAAGCTGTTTCATTAAATACGGCATCGTTAAAACCCATTTTCCTGGCCAGGGTCTGGAAAAGCGTAAAGTTGCTTATGGCTTCGCCTCGGGGCGCGATCACCGGGTCAATTCTTCCCAGGTAAAAATGGCCGTAACCCGTGTAAATATCTTCATTCTCGAAGGAAGTTGTGGCGGGTAACAACAGGTCTGCATACTGCGCGGTTGGTGTGCAAAATTGCTCATGTACAACGGTAAACAGGTCCTCACGTACCAGCCCTTTTCGAACCTGGCTCGAGTCCGGGGCAACACTTAGTGGATTGCTCGAGTAGACCAGGAGTGCTTTTACCGGCGGCGTCAAAACAGTCAGTGCCTCGCCCAGTCTGACCATATTGATGGTTCTGGTCCGCTGGGTCTGCATCGAACCGAATGACATGATTCTGTGATTGAGCGGAAAGGAATTACTGGAATACAGGGCACCGCGCCCGGCCCTGCCATCGAATAGCCCCAATGCTGCAGAAAGACACGCAATTGCCCGCAGTGACATAGCGCCTTGGGTATTTCTTGAGAGTCCAACGCCAACGCGGATGAACGTTCTGGGATTATCAATCAGCAGGCCTGCGAGTTCCCTGACCCTTGGCAATGGTAGTCCTGACCTGGCGATCAGTGATTCCAGATTTTGCGATTCAACGTATTGCCTGAGCTCCCCAAAGCCTTCGGAATGTTGTTGAATAAACTCATCGTCGATCTGCTCTCGTTCGATCAAAATTTTAAGCACGCCCAGAGCCAACGCCGTATCTCCGCCGGGCTTCACAGCGAAATGGTCGTCCGCCGACTGCGCAGTTACATTTCGATAAGGATCAATAGCAACAAATCGTGCACCGGCGCGCCTCGCTTCAACCACAAGAGGCATGAAATGAATGTTTGTGACCTTGATATTGATTCCCCAGGCAATGACCAGGCTTGAATCGAGTGCTTTTTCCGGGGGGCTACTGGGGTTGGGTCCGTAATGCATAAACCAGCCGGTTCTCGCGGCGGTTGAACAAATTGTGCGATTCAGTTGTGACGCGCCGTATCGATAGAAGAATGGGTCACCGGCATGAAAGTTGAGCCTCCCCATATTTCCGGCATATGAATATGGCAGCAACGCCTCACCACCGTATTGCTGCTTGATTGATCCCAGGCGTTCAACAAGGACCTCCCAGGCTTCGTCCCAGGAAATCCGTTCGAATTTACCTTCACCTTTCTTCCCGACGCGTTTCTGTGGATACAAGACACGATCATCTGACTGAACCCGGTGATGGTAGGTTCTTACCTTCTTACACAGAAACCCACGGGTAAAAGGGTGTTCAGGATCACCTTCAATGTTGACAATTTTCCCGCCCTCCAACGTCGCAATCATGCTGCAGGCGTCAGGGCAGTCCAGCGGGCAAATTGTTTTCTTCTTTTCCATCGCAGTTCAGTCTGTCACGCGATAACTATTCGTCGAGTGTGAAGAAATTTGCCCTCGGTGTCCTTGAATCATCGTAAACAGGTTCTTTGTAGTCGCAGCGATATTTGTTGTTATCGGCTTCCTTAATGCCAATTTCACCCAGCAACGCGCCCATATTAAAGTAGTTCTCATGCTTAAAATGAGCAGCCAGCGACGCCTCGTCGTCCCATAGTTCATAAACGACGATCCGGCCCGTAACGCAAGGATCTTCCGAAAAAACATAAGCCTGGCAACCCGGCTCATCATCCCTGGTTGCCTGTTGTAGGGGTTTGGCCCTCTCAAGCGCCTGGTTCATTTTGTCGGGGTCGGCAAGATCGATACAGCCTGCAATGATGATCATGGTACTTCCTTCTTTTTGGTTATGATTTGTATTCCGGATATTACTATACCTGACGCTGGTGCATCAGGCCCGTACAGTGACTACCGGGCTATGTTGGCCGGGCTATGCTGACCGGGACTATGATGACGGGGCCGTGGCCACCGATTCATCCATGGGTCTTGTTTCTCCTGTGACCCTTCTAAGTTCCATTTGTTGAATCTGCCAGCCCACATCCGGTTTGAATTCCACCTCATCGATGTAGGTTCCCAAGAATAGCCAGACCTTGTCATGGGGCATTTCATGCCAGGCCTGAACGTAACTTTGCATATGCGCCCGGCCTTCTATGATTTCACAATTATCGTTCAGTACCAGAGACTGAATCTCCACCAGTTGGGTGCCAATCAGATGCTGGGTTGGTCCCAGAGGTGCCAGGGCATCCAATACAACGTCGACCCAACTGTCAGGACCTGTTGCTGGGCGGGGTTTTGCATCAGGTCCTGAAATAATGAAAGTAACATTCGGTGAAAAGATTCGATGGTAGATGGCTCGACCTTCGGCGGTAGACTCTTTTGTAGCCACACCCAGAAGATCCGTGGCCCTGGCATACCATCTTCTCAAGTATTCAATTTCCTGAACCGCAGTTGATTTTGCGGCAGTATGACTACATGGCATAGACAAGCCTGTTGTTGGGTATTGCAACAGACAGTACGCGAACAGGACGTGCAGATAAACAGGGCTTTTCAAATTACTCTCATTTTAGATCCAGTAAACAGCGCATTGTGGTTATCTTCTACCAGCTTGTCAGTCCAACCCAACCTGTATAGTCTATTCATTACTCTTTTCCAGGGCTGATTAATCATGTGCATATCCCACGATGTTGACAATAACACCGGAAACGACGATCCTCGCAGCGGTTACCAGTTAGCTGAAAATTGGCCCCGGTATCCGGCAGGGATGCAGTTCGAGATGGGCTCCGGAGTAGCGGTGGATAGCGCTGGTATTGTTTACCTTTTTACCCGGGACATCGAGCACTGGTCAGCTCACCCCCTTGCCATGAAAGAAAAAATGGGTAAAAGCAGCATATCCATGTTCAACCGCGAAGGCGAATATTTAGGACTATGGGGTCCCTCTGATGAGCCTGGTTTTGCACTCGGTGCGCACACGCTTTACATTGAAAAAGACGGCATGTTCTGGACAACGGATCGCGATGGTCATACGGTTAAAAAGTATCATCCGGATGGCGAACTGCTGCTGACACTGGGTACGTTTGCCGAGTGGGGTGATGACGAAAATCACTTCAACGGACCTACCGCTGTGATGGTTCAGGATAATGGCAATATAGTAGTCGCAGATGGCTATTGGAATTCGCGGCTTGTGTGGTTTACCGCCGAGGGAGAATTCATTAAGTCCGTGGGCACCTGGGGGCGAGGTCCAGCCGAGTTCAACACGCCCCACGCCCTGGCCCAGGATTCACAAGGGCGTCTATTGGTCGCTGACCTTTGTGGCGGCAACTTCCATGATTATATGACTGTGCCCGGTCAAATTGCCGAGCACCGAACCGTGGTGGTAAAAAATTGCAAACATCGTATCCAGCGTCTGGACCCTGAAGGGAGTTATATTAACGAGTGGACGCATATCACACCGTTAAGCATCGCAACCTACGGTAACCAGATTTACGCCAGTGATAAAATGAGTAATTTGGCGATCCTTGACGAGGACACCGGTGAGGTGGTGAAGCGCGTAGACGATATTGCCATTTACATTCATCAACTGGCGATGGATGTTCATGGTGACCTGTACACGGCTTCAGTGTATCCGGAACATGCGCGTGAAAATCGTGGTGTAGAAGGTCCGTCACACAGGCGCTGGACAACCGCAGACCTTGCCTAACAGGCTGATACATAAGGAGAACCGTTAATGATTATCGTTGTTGCTGCATTGGAATTCGAAAACCAGGCAGATCGTGATCGAGCCGTGGACGTGACCAGGACTGTGCAATTGGCAACCAGAGCCGAGGAAGCCGGTTGCCGGGACTATTGTTTTGCGGCGGATCCGTCGGTACCGACGCGGGTGCAGGTGTATGAACTCTGGGAGGACAGTGATAGTCTTGCCACCCACTTTAAGCACCCCAACTACACAAAAATGGTGGAACTCCTCGCCAGCGCCAACATCAAGCAAAGTATCAATCAGGCCTATCTGGTGGAACGTGGGGAACCCGTGTACGGCCCGAACGGTGAGAAGAAAGAGGCGTTTTTCGCAGAATAAACCGGCGTTTATCAAGGTCAGAAGCTCATGTCGAATCGCAACCAGGTATTTACCAATGTCCGGTTATTCGCTGCCAGGGATGAAACTGTCATTGATGCCGCGGCAGTCTGGATCTGTGATGACACAATTCGTTATGCAGGTCCGGCAAATGATCTGCCACAAACCCCTGCCGGGACGGACATTTTTGATCTTGACGGCAAATTCCTCATGCCGGGTATGACAGAAACCCATGCTCATTTGTCATTCGCAGATGCCAGCCCGTTTGCCATTGGCCAGACAAGCGTTGAGCAGGCAACGATCACCGCCGTAAAAAATGCCGGTCTGATGATCAATTCGGGTTTTACCTCTGCAATCAGCTTCGGCTCAACCTATGCTATCGACGTGGCATTACGCGATGCTATTAATGCAGGCCAAATATCCGGCCCGCGCCTGCTTGCTGCCGGTCGTGATCTGGGTGCAACAGCCAGTAACATCGATTCTTCAGGAGGTCTAAGTCATGTTGCGGACGGACCCTGGGCATTACGCAAGGCAGTAAGGGAACAGCGTAAATTACGGGTCGACGTGGTAAAAATATTCATCGACGGGGAAGCCGTTAATCCTGTCAATCCGCCCGGTGAACTGTCCTTTACCGACGAAGAAGTTAACGCAGTGGTCGATGAGGCGCACCGTCGCAATTTGAAAGTAGCCTGTCATGCACGTTCGGCTGCCGCCGTCAAACAAGCTGTGCGAGCTGGTGTTGACTTCATTGGCCACGCCAACTACCTGGACGACGAGGCCATTGACCTGCTCGCAGCCGAAAAGGATCGTCTGTTTGTCGGCCCCGCCATCGCCTGGGAAGTTCAGTACGTGGCCCAGTGCGAGAGCCTGGGGATCTCCCCCGAAACAGTTCGCAAACAAGGCTATGAAGCCGAGATCGAAGCTACCATTGAATCAGTTGGCAAGCTGCGAGCCGCTGGTGTTCGATTGGTAGTCGGTGGTGATTATGGTATCAGTATTGCACCCCATGGAACCTATGCGAAAGATCTGCAGTATTTCGTGGAGTTGTTTGGCATGTCACCGGCAGAGGCTTTGATCTGTGCGACTCGCAATGGTGGATTGGCGATGGATGCAAACGGACAACTGGGCACAGTCGAAGCCGGATCAACTGCCGACATTGTTATCGTTGATGGTGACCCTCTCATGAATATTACCGTTTTACAGGATCGCAACCTACTCCAAGTAATAAAATCCGGTCGGGGACAGTTTACTTAATTACCGGTCGGTGACAGTTTTTTTACCTAATTGGAGGCCGTCTTTTTTTTAAAATTGCCCAAGTCTCCCTGTAGAGTGTATTCGGCGCCGTTTTGAATAATAGCGATGGTGGCAACTGGATCGTTACTTCTCCTGAAATGAGTCGAGCTGACCGCGATCAGCTTCCGTCTTCGACCGCCTTGTATTGTATATAACTCGCCCTGATCCTCGGTTATTTGAATCGTTTTGCTGGACGGAGCACTACCGAACCGGTAGGTAACCGGCACGTAAGTCCCCGCAATCTGTCGCATCTTTTCTTTATTTAAAGGAAATGATTCAGGCTTTTCAGGTGCAGGCGCATTTTCGATCAGCTTATCCTCAATGATTTCACGAATGTTACTCATAGCCTTGCCGTTGTAGGCGTTGATAAAAACGAAGTAACCGAGTTGCAATGATCTCGAATAAGCGAGATAGGAGAGGTAACCATCTGCATCGCCACCGTGACCGATAAACTCAAACCCCCCATGAATGAAGTGATACAAACCCAGGCTGTAGCCATATTCCAGACCGCTGCGTGCCGCCAGGCTGGTGCGTGGAGTTTCCATACGACGGATGGTCTGTTCGTTAAAAACTCGCTTGCCGTCAATGATGCCGTTGGACAGATACATCTGTACCACCCGGATCATTTCGGATGACCGAACATTGATACCAGCGAAAGCCCGGTACAAGGTATGCCAATAGGGAATCGAGGTTTTGCCATCCGTGTTGTATCCCGTCACCAGATCTGTCAGCACCTGCTCCGTGGGAATATAAGTGGCTGATGCGAGCCCCATTGGTTTGAATACCTGGTTTCTGACAAAACTTTCGAATGAACTCCCCGTTGTTTGCTCAATGACGTATGCGGCAATACCCGCTCCGGAATTGGAGTAGGAACTATGCAATCCAGGGCGCCATCTGAGTCTCCTTGAATTCGGACCGATGTTAAATGCCTCTTCAAGAGATACAGGTGTATTAAAGCTGAATTCCTTGCGTGACATATCGGTTAGCCCGGCAGTATGTTCCATCAAATGTGCGATTCTTACCGGGTGGTCTTTGCTCCAACTGTTTTCGAAAGGTGCGTTATCGACAACACTGGAAACTGGCATGTTTAAGTTTATTTTGTGTGTCTCCTGCAATTGTGTGAGCGCGATGCCGATAAACATCTTGGATACCGAACCGATTCTTATGTAGTGATGCAGGGTCAGAGCTTCGTCTGAGTTGTGATTGGGTTTGCCGAGAGCGCGTGAGAGTAGGGTTTGTTTATTATCGGTGATAAGTACCACGAGCGCGGAAATGTGTTCTTGTTGCCGAATATTGTCAATATCCTGAAGCATGGCTGAGTAGTCCTCGTTAGCAGCGTGGACGTACACCGAACCCATAATCAGGCTAGTCAACAGAAGAACGTGTATCCGTCTGTCCATATGTCCGACTACGCGCTCCAGTGAAAGCACAAGATCAGGTTTATCAGGCAGCAGAATCGATCATCCGCATTGAAAGATCCACGGCGTGGCAATGCTTCGTTAGTGCGCCAACTGAAATGTAATCTACCCCGGTTTCTGCAATAGCGACCAGGTCTGAGTCCTTTTCGATGCCACCGGAGGCTTCAAGTTTGATGTTTTTATTGTTGCCTGCCACGGCCTTCGCCAGATCCGTCAGTGCAAAGTTATCCAGCATAATCCAATCGGGTTCGGCATCGATGGCTTGCCTGAATTCCAGCATGTTTTCTACTTCAACTTCGACTCTTCGACCCGGGTAGAGAGTTTTCGCTCTCGAGATTGCATCTGCAATCGAGCCACAGGCAAGAATATGATTTTCCTTGATTAGGAATGCGTCATACAGCCCCATCCGATGGTTTTCACCTCCGCCACAGGAGACAGCATACTTCTGTGCCCGTCTGAGCCCCGGTATTGTTTTTCGCGTATCCAGTAACTTCACATTTGTATGGGCAATAAGCTGTGAATAGCGATAGGTGGCGGTTGCAGTACCAGAAAGCGTTTGTAGAAAATTAAGCGCTGGACGTTCCGAGGTTAACAGGCTGCGCGCTTTGCCGCTAACGCGGAGCAAGCGTTGATCTGCGTTGACAGACTCGCCGTCTGCAACCAGCCATTGTATCGCCAGGCTTGCGTCGACCTGTTTAAACACCTCATCTACCCAGGGTTGACCGCAGATGATGGCATCGTCTCGTGAAATTACTTCTGCCACAGCGATGGTGTCGGCATCGATAAGTTGTGCAGTAATGTCCTCATCTCCAACATCTTCACTGAGAGCAAATGTCACGTTTTGTTCCAGGTCGGTAAAGTAATCTGTCATGATTTCTTTTGCTTGTCGGTTAGGGTTTCAATAGCCAGGGTAAGGTTGTTGCTTATCACTTGTAGGTCATCACTCGTTGGTCATCAGTAGTTGCTAGAAAATTTGCCGCAATGTAAGGGAATCTCCCCGCTGAATCATTTCAACCTGCTTCAGAGCAGACATCCCGAGCAGGATTGAAGGCGGTCGCATAGACGGATTTAAGCTGGCGCGGACGTTGTAAAGTGTGATATCACCAATACTCAGCTCGTCGATGGAAGTATTAAACACTGTGACCGGGCCGTTGGCAGTCATTGCCTGTGCTCTTCGCCCCGCTTTCAAGTTAAGTTCCCGGGCCATCGCTTGCGGGATGACGACATCGGTTGCGCCTGTGTCCAGCAGAAACTCGACCTGTTTACGGTTGATATTTCCCGTCAAAATATAGTGGCCCTGGCGATTCCGCACCAGGTTTACTTCAGCAGCACGGGCTGTTTTGTTACTCTGGGGATCCTGGTTTGGGTTGTGCTGTCTCTGCTCAACATCAGAGAAAAATACCGTCAACAGGCCAAGACCAACAATACAACCCAGCGCCACCATCCCCTGGCCGACTTTCTTTGTTTGCATAGTATTGTTTCAATTTGTTCTCAAAAAAAACAGTATAACAGTGATGCGGCGATGCTTCCCTTTGAATGGGTTGTTATGATGTTCGGACTCAGGAGGAGCCAGTGCGGATACGCGATGGAATAATCAGCGATGTGAAACAAGTACCGAGCAATAACTGTGATGCGCGCCCGGACGGGGAAATCTCTCTTATTGTGATTCATTGCATCAGCTTACCGGCCGGGCATTTCGATACAGACTATGTCGAAGCGCTGTTTTGTAATCAGCTGGATTGTAATGCGCATCAGGATTTCGCCGATCTCGATGGTGTTAAAGTTTCAAGCCACCTGTTTGTCCGCAGGGATGGGCAGGTGCTTCAGTTTGTACCGTTTCAGCTTCGAGCCTGGCATGCGGGAAAGTCGAGTTTTCTGGGTCGAGAGAATTGCAATGATTTTTCCGTCGGTATTGAGCTAGAAGGTGTTGAGGATGGCGAGTATGCTGACCGGCAGTACGAAGTGCTTGCGGACGTGTGCCGGGTCATGCTTAAGAAATGGTCCCTCGATAGTTCACGGATCACTGGTCATAGCGACATTGCGCCGGGTAGAAAGCGTGACCCGGGGCCGGGATTCGACTGGAAGCGTTTAAGAGGTAAACTGCAGGATGAGTAGTCCATCGACCTGCAAGGGGAAGTAAATGGGGTTTCTTACAATATTGGTTACTGTGTTTTTTTACCTCCATTGGGTGGGTGACAACCCGGTGCAGAAAGCGATTCCATTCGATCGCTACCAGACCTGGTTTATTGGCAGGAATATAGCAACGACTTTTCGGTTTCTGCTTTGTGTCGGCACGCCATGCATAGTCGTTTTCTGGTTGGCTCTTGAAATTCAGCACTGGGCTCTCGGTCTGTTCTGGCTGTTGTTGTCACTGGCTGTCGTTATCTATTCCATCGAACTCCATGACACCAGTTCGGTGTTTGACAACCAGATTTCCTGGCTCCAGTCGATGGGGGGGGAGCACGCAATTGCTGATGCTGTAGTTAGTGCTGATTATGATGATATGCCTGTTGAAACTGACTCCGAGAATATGCTTGCCAACGTTGTGCAACGCCACGAAGATTTCGTTGTGACGACTATATATGATATGTTTCAAAGTATCATACCGGTATTATTCTGGTTTTTGCTCATCGGCCCGGCAGGAGCGTTGCTGTATGCCATGTCGACTAAATACCTGGATTGCCTCGACCTGGATGATCCTGAGGTTGATCTCGTGGAACAGGTTGTCTACTGGATGGAATGGCTGCCCATGCGAATATCGGGTTTGTTGTTGGCTTTTCTGGGCCACTTCGGCCGGGGCTTTGAGTATTGGCTCGAGATCGTACTGGATACCCGCACATCAAACGCAGAGCATCTGGCGGCTCTGGCCAATATAGCAATTGATGAGTCTGACACTGCAACATCCGACGACATCGAGGGTTTCGTAAAATCCGCTGAACATAATCTCAACGAATTGCAAGCTCTGATGGAGCGCACCTTGTACGGCTGGGTGGGCCTTGCCGCGCTGGCGACGATTATTGGTTTGTAGCTGTTAAGGAGAATTGGATGGCAAGTGGGAATAACTCTACCGATGAGGATCCGCTCGAAACACAGGAATGGGTCGAGGCGATCTCTTCGATAATTGAGAATGAAGGCGTTGCAAGAGCACAGTTTTTATTGCAGCGTCTCTCAGTCAAAGTGACGGAAACCGGCGCTCAGTTACCTTACGCTATTAACACGCCCTACCGAAACACCATACCCACAGATAAAGAAGCTCGCATGCCGGGTGATCTGTTTATGGAACGCGGGATTCGGTCTTTAATACGCTGGAATGCCATGGCCATGGTGATGCGGGCAAACTTAAAGGATGCCACCCTGGGTGGCCATATATCCAGCTTTCAGTCGAGCGCCACGCTGTACGATGTGGGCTTTAACTATTTTTTTCACGGTAGGACCGAAGACCACAAAGGCGACATGGTGTATATCCAGGGCCATAGTGCGCCGGGCATTTACGCGCGTTCTTTTCTCGAAGGTCGCCTCAGCGAAGAGCAATTAGACAAATTTCGTCAGGAAGTCGATGGAGACGGATTGTCGTCTTATCCTCATCCCTGGTTAATGCCCGACTATTGGCAGTTCCCAACAGTTTCGATGGGTTTGGGGCCACTCCAGGCAATCTACCAGGCCCATGTGATGAAATACCTGCATAATCGGGAGCTTTTGGATCAGCAGGACAGAAAAGTCTGGTGTTTTATTGGTGATGGTGAAATGGATGAACCGGAATCACAAGGTGCAATTGCGTTGGCCGGCCGGGAGAAACTGGATAACCTGATTTTTGTCGTAAATTGCAATTTACAGCGACTGGATGGCCCTGTCAGGGGGAATGGCAAAATAATCCAGGAGCTCGAAGGTGTGTTCCGTGGTGCTGGTTGGAATGTCATAAAAGTAGTCTGGGGCCGATTGTGGGATCCGTTATTTGAAAAGGATAAATTTGGCATCTTGCAAAAACGAATGGATGAAGCCGTTGATGGAGACTACCAGGCCTATAAGAGTCGGGATGGTGAATACACGAGGGAACATTTCTTTGGTAAGCATCCTGAACTTTTGAAAATGGTTGAAAACCTGAGTGACAACGATATCTATCGCCTGAATCGAGGCGGTCATGATCCATACAAGGTGTATGCGGCTTATGCGGCCGCGTCCGCTCACAAGGGTCAGCCAACGGTCATTCTTGCAAAAACAGTCAAAGGTTACGGCCTGGGTCTTGCTGGTGAAGCACAAAACATCTCTCATTCAGTCAAGAAACTTGATCTGGACGCTCTGAAGGAATTCAGGGATCGCTTCGATATTCCATTACCGGACTCTGAACTAAAAAGTGTTTCCTACTACCGACCACCGGAAGACAGCGCAGAGATGCGATATTTAAGGGGGCGGCGCGAGGCATTGGGGGGTTTTCTCCCGGCGAGAAGATCCGAATTTGAGGGGTTGGTTGTACCGGAACTTGATTTTTTCGAGAACGTAACAAAGGGAACCGGCGATCGGGAAATTTCAACGACCATGGCATTTGTTCGTATTCTGTCGGCCATTATTAAGGACAAGAATATTGGCTCGCGAGGGGTTCCCATTGTCCCGGATGAAGCGCGCACCTTTGGAATGGAAGGGATGTTCCGGCAGTTGGGTATCTATAGCAGTGTTGGCCAAATATACGAGCCAACAGATGCGGGCCAGGTGATGTACTACCGCGAAGACAAGAAAGGACAGGTAATGGAAGAGGGCATCAATGAGGGTGGCGCCTTTTCTGCCTGGTTGGCTGCTGCAACATCTTATTCGAACAATGACTGCCCCTTGGTTCCTTTTTATATTTTCTATTCAATGTTTGGTTTTCAGCGGGTCGGAGATTTGTGTTGGGCTGCCGGGGATCTCCAGGCCCGTGGATTCCTGTTGGGCGGCACTTCCGGGCGCACAACCCTGAACGGGGAAGGTTTGCAGCATCAGGATGGGCACAGTCATATTCTTGCAAATACAGTACCCAACTGTACCAGCTATGATCCAACCTATGCTTATGAACTTGCCGTCATCATCAGCAATGGGCTGCAGGAGATGTTCGTAGAGAAATTACCAAAGTATTACTACATCACTATCCTTAACGAAAACTATCCACAACCGGCCATGCCAAAAGGTTGCGAAGAGGGGATAATCAAAGGGATGTACCTGCTGAAGAAGAGTAAGAAAAGCAGCGGCAAGGTCGTACAACTGTTAGGCTGTGGTGCGATTCTACGAGAGATAATCGCTGCAGCGGAGTTATTGGAATCCGAATTTGACGTCGATGCAGACATATGGAGTGTCCCCAGTTTCAATGAATTGCGCAGAGAAGGATTAGCCACCATACGTTGGAATATGTTGCACCCGGAAGACAAGCCAAGGATTGCATATGTTGAAAAATGTCTTGATAAAACCCGCGGGCCGGTGATTGCTGCAACGGATTATATGAAGAATTACGCCGACCAGATTCGTGACCATGTACGCGGCACTTACAGGGTGCTAGGTACAGACGGGTTCGGCAGAAGCGATACCAGGGAGAGGCTCAGGCGATTTTTTGAGGTAGATCGATACTTCGTTACTGTGGCAGCACTTTCGGCATTGGTTGAAGATAATGTTGTTGACAGTGGTGTGGTGGCGTCAGCGATCAAGAAGTTCAATATCAATCCTGAAAAGCCTGACCCAAGCATTTCCTAGGGGAGCATCCATGGCGCAACAAGTATTAGTTCCTGACGTTGGCGAGGCTGAAGAAGTCGAGGTCATCGAGGTGCTTGTTAAGATAGGCGATGTTGTCAGTACAGACGATTCGCTGGTGGTGCTCGAATCCGAGAAGGCAAGTATGGAAATACCGTCTCCATTTTCAGGCACGGTTGTCGCTATCAATGTCAAAGAGGGAGACAAGGTTGACGAAGGCGGGTTGATACTCGAACTTGACTCGGAAGTTTCGACGACGGACTCAGTCGAAACGGAACAAGAACAAGAACAAGAACAAGAAACAGAACAAGCCGAAGCGGTTCCAGCCCGCGAACCAGAGGCAGAAAAAGTCATCAACACCGCAGACACAACTGCGACTCCTGCTGTTTCTGAGATCGATGCTGACAAAAAGGTGCATGCGGGCCCGGCAGTCAGAAAGCAAGCTCGTCAATACGGTGTTGAATTGTCCGACGTCAAAGGTTCGGGAAGACACGGGCGGGTGCTGAAGGAAGATGTACAGGTGTACGTCAAACAACAGTTGACCAATAAAACTGCCGGGGATAGTGGAATCCCCATTGTGCCTGTGATTGATTTCTCCAGATTTGGTGAAATTGAACTGGCTGCCATGTCGCGAATCAAGCGAGCAACTGCTCGCAACCTGCATCGTAGCTGGCTCAATGTGCCGCATGTGACCCAGTTTGATGAGGCTGATGTTACTGACCTGGAAGTGTTCAGAAAATCCCAGAACTCAGAATTAGCCGGTTCCGATGTCAAATTGACACCGCTGGCTTTTCTTATCAAAGCCTGTGTCACGGCTTTACAGGAGTATCCTCAATTTAACGCCTCATTGGAGGCGGGTTACGAAAACCTGATTTTGAAGAAATACTATAATATTGGCATCGCCGTAGAAACGCCGGAAGGTCTGGTGGTGCCGGTAATCAGGGATGCCGAGACAAAAGGTGTGATTGAACTTGCAGGAGACTGTGCGCAATTGGCAGCTCTGGCTCGTGAGAAAAAGCTTCCCCTGGATGCTATGCAAGGCGCGAGTTTCAGTATTTCCAGCCTTGGCGGTATTGGAGGTACTAAATTCACGCCGATTGTGAATGCGCCGGAAGTGGCGATACTGGGTGTGTCCCGGTCCAAGGTATCCCCTCACTGGAACGGCAGCGAATTTGTACCGAGGACAATGCTCC
The DNA here is from genome assembly GCA_012960755.1 of Gammaproteobacteria bacterium. Next base: position 63,763 of record DUAT01000105.1, on the reverse strand, counting down.
CCTTGTCTCTGTCATATGATCACAGGGCGATCGATGGCGCTGAAGCTGCTCGCTTTACCCGTTATTTATCCCGTTTGTTAACTGATGTTAGAAGGATGTTGCTGTAAGCTTGCTATTTTTTTGTAGAGAGGTGTTGCACAAAGATAGCGCCCTGATATGCTTGGCTGGCAAAATTGTATTTAATTTAGGGAGTAAAAAAACATGCCATCTTTTGACACGGTTTCAGAAGTGGATATGCAAGAATTGACCAACGCGATTGACCAGGCTAAGCGAGAATTGGGCACTCGTTATGACTTTAAAGGGGTCGAGGCAGGTTATGTACGCAACGATTCTGAAATAGAACTGACCGCCCAGGCAGACATTCAACTTGAACAGATGCTGGATATTCTTCGGACGAAATTGGTGAACCGTTCAATTGATGTCAATGTAATGGAAGTTAAAGAACCCCAGCCACGTGGTAAGTTAATTCACCAGATGGTCATCATCCGGCAAGGTATCGAAACCGATCTGGCGAGAAAGATTGTGAAAATGATAAAAGGCAACAAGCTCAAGGTTCAGGCGGCAATTCAGGGTGACAAGGTTCGCGTCACCGGTAAGAAACGAGACGACCTGCAAAAGGTGATGTCCATGTTAAAGGACAGTGACATCGACGTACCGCTTCAGTTTAATAACTTCAGGGATTAGTAGGAAAGTAATAGGAGCTAATTAATTGCCGGAGCCAGATCGCCCTGAGTTGTCCTGGTCGAATGTGATCAAGGTCTATGCAAAACCGCGCGTTGTTACTATGGCGTTCCTTGGTTTTGCTGGCGGCCTGCCTTTCCTGCTGGTGTTTTCCACGCTGACGGCCTGGCTACGGGACGAAGGCGTCAGTCGTAGCGCCATTGGATTTTTCGCTTGGATTGGTATCACTTATTCAGTCAAGGTGTTTTGGGCACCGGTTGTTGATCGCCTCAGGCTGCCGTTGATTACACCGTGGTTGGGTCAGCGTCGAAGCTGGATTCTGCTTGGACAAGTAGGTATAGCAGTGGGGCTTATTGGCATGTCGAGAATTGGACATACCGAACTCTACGCCCTTTCCGTGTTTGCCTTAATTGTCGCGTTTTCATCAGCCACCCAGGATATTGCGATTGATGCCTATCGTATTGAGGCGATGCCGGAGGAGTTTCAGGGAGCAATGTCTGCAACCTATATCTTCGGCTACCGCATCGCATTGTTAGCGGCCGGAGCGGGGGCCCTCTATATTGCAGAATATGCCAATTGGGTAGTTGCCTACCAGGTGATGGCGAGTCTCACTGCGGTAGGCATTATTACGGTACTGCTCATTGCCGAGCCGGTCGAAGATCGGGATGAACTCATCGCAGCAACAGAACAAAGTGATAATAATTGGCGCATGGGTTTTGTTAACGCGGTGGTTCGACCTTTTACAGATTTTTTCTACACCTATGGTCACTATGCATTGGCTATATTGGCATTCATCGCAGTGTTTCGACTCAGTGACCTGGTCATGGGGATAATGGCTAACCCCTTCTACCTCGACATGGGTTACAGCAAAATCCAGATCGCCAATGTGGCCAAAGTGTTTGGAATATTGATGTCGATCTCGGGCTCGGTCATCTGCGGCGTGCTGATTATGAAGTGGGGACTATGGCGTTGCCTGTTGATTGGTGCGATTGCCGTGGCACTGACCAACTTACTGTTTGCCGGTTTATCCCTGATGCCAGCAGAGGTCATATGGCTTGCGGTGGTGATCAGTGCGGATAACATCAGTGGCGGATTTGCAGCCACAGCGTTCGTGGCCTATTTGTCGAGTCTGACCAACAGGGCTTACACGGCTACGCAGTATGCATTGTTTAGTTCGCTAATGACCCTGCCGGGTAAATTTGTCAGCGGCTTCTCCGGCAAAGTCGTCGACAGTGAAGGGTACTTTTTCTTCTTTGTACTCGCAGCCGCACTGGGGCTGCCAGCCATATTTCTGGTGCTCTGGTTGATGCGGCATTCGCAGGCGATCAGTTTGTCGACCATTGATAGATCTTCAGGCTGACCCTGCCTTTCAATAAAACTACACCGTCACGCTCCAGTCGTTCTTTCTGTCGCTCTGGATTTGGATTTGAGATTCTTCCCTGACTGTTAATTACCCTGTGCCAGGGCAATTGTGTCCCCTTTGGTAATCTAGAGAGTATGCGGCCGACCAGTCTCGATTGTTGCGGCATACCAGCCAGACGGGCAATCTGTCCATAAGTCGCGACTCTGCCCCTGGGTATGGCGTGAACGATCTGCCAGACCTGGTGTTTGGCGATTTCGAGTGACTCAGACATGTCCTTCCGCAATTTACAAAAAAAAAACAGTTCAAAAAGCCAATTAATTTGGCTTTTTTGTTGTCTCAGGGTTGATTCTAGGATTTTCGCCCCTATCATTAGCACTCCGAATAGGAGAGTGCTAATCAACCCTGAATTCAGGTCAAAGATTAGCTTGGTTTATTGAGAAAACCAACCCGTTGGACTGAACGGCCGCGGTTGGTACCAGAAATGGGAGACATTAATGAATATCCGTCCATTACAAGATCGTGTGGTAGTACGTCGCACGGAAGAAGAAGCAAAATCAGCCGGAGGTATTGTTCTTCCTGGTTCCGCCGCCGAAAAGCCATCTCAAGGTGAGGTATTGGCTGTTGGTCCGGGTAAGAAATCAGAAGATGGTTCTATACAGCCTGTTGATTTGAACGTTGGGGATAAGATTCTCTTCGGTCAGTACTCAGGGAGCGCGGTAAAGCTTGATGGTGAAGAACTGCTTATTATGAATGAAAGTGAAGTGTTTGGCGTAATCGAATAAGCCAACGTGCATTAACTTTATTTTGTCCGGGTTCAGGCCCAGTGAGATGGCGACTTCGTACTATCAGATTTGAAGAGAATCTGTTTAAAATAATTGTATGAAATGCTGGTCGACTCGCAGGACAGGAACTAACTTGATTTAAAGGAAACAGGAAATGACTGCAAAAGACGTAAAATTTGGTGACTCTGCGCGTCAACGCATGCTGGCTGGTGTGAATACACTGGCGGACGCGGTAAAAGTAACTCTCGGTCCCAAGGGCCGTAACGTTGTATTAGACAAATCTTTCGGTGCGCCCACCGTGACTAAAGACGGTGTGTCTGTAGCGAAAGAAATCGAACTGAATGACAAGTTCGAAAATATGGGTGCTCAGATGCTTAAAGAAGTCGCTTCCCAGACTTCTGATGTGGCAGGTGATGGAACAACCACAGCGACTGTTTTAGCGCAGTCAATTTTGAACGAAGGCTTGAAGGCCGTTGCTGCGGGCATGAATCCCATGGACCTGAAACGCGGCGTCGACAAAGCCGTTGCCGCTGCAGTTGTGGAAATTGAAAAGCTGTCTCAGCCATGTACCGATAGAAATACGATTGCCCAAGTAGGCAGTGTTTCTGCCAACAATGACACTCAGGTTGGTGAAATCATTGCAGAAGCCATGGACAAGGTCGGTAAAGAAGGTGTTATTACGGTAGAGGAAGGCAGCGGTCTGGAAAATGAACTGGATGTTGTTGAAGGTATGCAGTTTGATCGCGGCTATTTATCTCCCTACTTTATTAACAACCAGGAAAGCATGAGTGCTGAGCTGGAAGAACCTTACATCCTGTTGTTTGACAAGAAGATCTCAAACATTCGGGACATGTTACCCATCCTGGAAGCCGTCGCAAAAGCCGGTAAGCCATTGATGGTTATTTCCGAAGATGTTGAAGGTGAAGCACTGGCGACACTGGTCGTTAACAACATGCGCGGAATCGTCAAGGTTGGTGCAGCAAAGGCACCAGGATTTGGCGATCGCCGCAAAGAGATGTTGCAGGATATTGCGATTTTGACCGGTGGTACCGTTATTTCTGAAGAAGTCGGCCTGTCACTTGAAAATGCAACCCTGGATGATCTGGGTTCTGCCAAGCGAGTCAGCCTGACCAAAGATAACACCACGGTGGTTGATGGTGCTGGTAATCACGATGACATTGAAGGGCGTGTCAACCAGATTCGTGCACAAATCGAGGAAACTTCTTCTGATTACGACCGTGAAAAACTCCAGGAACGCGTTGCCAAGCTGGCTGGTGGTGTTGCTGTACTCAAGGTCGGTGCTGCAACAGAAGTAGAAATGAAAGAGAAGAAAGCCCGCGTAGAAGATGCGCTGAATTCAACTCGCGCTGCTGTTGAAGAAGGTATTGTAGCTGGCGGTGGCGTTGCCTTGATTCGTGCCCTGCAAGCTATTGATGGCCTGACTGGCGACAATGAAGATCAGAATGTTGGCATCAACCTGCTTCGCAAGGCCATGGAATCACCCATGCGTCATATCGTTGCTAACGCAGGTGATGAAGCTTCTGTCGTTGTCGACAAGGTCAAACAGTTGGAAGGTAACCAGGGCTACAATGCAGCTACCGGTGAGTATGGTGACATGATCGAGTTCGGTTTACCGGATCCGGCCAAGGTAACCCGTACAGCGCTTCAGGCAGCTGCCTCTGTTTCCGGTTTGATGATCACGACTGAATGTATGGTCACAGATGTTATCGAAGAAGGTGGTGCAGCCGGTGGTGGCATGCCTGATATGGGCGGCATGGGCGGCATGGGTGGCATGGGCGGAATGATGTAAATTCTTGCAAGAGAAGTTCTCCTGCTGGCTCCAAAAAAAAAGGCCCCGTTCTTCGGGGCTTTTTTCTGTCTGTAATAAAGTTTCTTGTTGCCCGTTACCAACAAATCAATCCCGCACCATAACAATCACCTTTCCGGTAGATTTTCTGGATAGAATAAACTCCATCCCGTCACTGGTTTGCTGAAGCGGGAAATGCCTGCATACGTGTGGTCTCAATTGTCCTGCTTCAAACATCTTGAATAACGTGTCAAAGTTAGCGCGGTTCTTTGTCGGTGAACGCCGACAGAACTCTCCCCAGAAAACCCCCACGACCGAGCAGCCTTTCAGCAGTGCCAGATTGGTTTTTAGCTGGGCAATTCTACCGGATGCGAAACCGATGATTAGCAGGCGGCCTCCCCAGTTAATGCATCGTATCGACTCGTCGAAAACATCACCGCCGACAGGATCGTATATGACATCGGCACCCTGATCGTTGTTCAGCGCTTTGACGCGTTGCCGAATACTCTCGGTGGTATAGTTGATGACATGATCCGCACCATAGGCTTTGACAATTTCCTTTTTTTCATCGGATCCCACGGTACCAATGACCATTGCACCGAGCGCTTTTCCCAGTTCAATGGCGTTTAGACCCACACCTCCAGCGGCACCATGTACTACCAGTACTTCGCCCGGCTGAAGCCTGGCGCGGTCCACCAGCGCATGATAAGTAGTGCCATAGGTCACCGGGAATCCTGCCGCCTGGTCAAAAGGCATGCTGTCGGGGATCCTGAATGTTCTCGCCTGTTCCGCAAGAACATATTCGGCGAAACCACCGTGACCATGATCCGCCATTACCCGGTCGCCGACACTGAGGTTAACAACATCCCGAGCCACTTCGGTGACAATACCTGCGCATTCCATCCCCGGGGAAAAGGGAAAAGGGGGCTTTTCCTGGTATGCACCGGCAATCATTAGCGTGTCGGGAAAGTTCAAGCCTGCAGCATGGATCTGGATCTTGACCATCCCCGGTTCAATCACGGGTTCAGCAACCTCTGCCATCGACAGGATCGAAGGTGGGCCGAATTCATTACAAACTATAGCTTTCATCAGAGCTTCCTGGTTTTAGTTTTTCTAAGGAGCTTCTGATTAAGGACGGTATGCAATCAGAGGATCCCTCCCAGAGCATAGCTGCATTCGGAATCGACGTCATGCCGGGATTAAATTACACTCAAGCCCAAGCTACTCGAATTTAGTCACCACACCCATTGAGAAATCTATGCATGTTATTACTTCGATTACCGGTCAGGATCTTAATCAGGTCGGTGAGGTCGCGAAAAGCCTGGAAGATCGTGGCTATTATGGTGTCAGTACCCAGGAAAACCGCTTCGATCCATTCCTGCCCCATGCGATTGCCGCCACCACAACATCCACTTTGAAGTTACGAACGAGTATCGCTATAGCCTTTTCCCGTAGTCCGATGGCTGTGGCAAATACGGCCTGGGACCTGCAGACTGTTTCAAAAGGACGTTTTACCCTTGGGTTGGGTAGTCAGGTGAAGGGTCATAATGTTCGACGTTTCAGTGTTCCGTGGAGTCCGCCTGCTCCGCGCATGCGTGAGTATGTTCAGTCCCTGAAAGCGATATGGTCCTGCTGGCAAACGGGTGAGAAACTGGATTACCAGGGTGAGCATTACAAGTTCTCGCTCATGACACCCAACTTCACGCCACCAGCCCTGACTTGTGAGCCACCTGCAGTACAGATAGCGGCGGTGGGACCGGCGATGATGAAAGTCGCCGCTGAAGAATGTGACGGGGTGCAGTTACACGCTTTTTGTACACGTAAATATCTGGATCAAGTGGTAATCCCGCGGCTTGAGGGGGCTCTCGCTAAATCCGAGCGTAGCAGGCAAGGGTTTGAAATCTCGGGTGGCGGATTTGTCGTTACAGGTGCTGACGACGAGGCGGTGGACAAAATGTTCGAATGGGTCAGGATGCGAGTCGGGTTTTACGGTTCCACACCCTCCTATTGGCCGGTGTTTGAAGTGCATGGGTTAGAGGATCTTGGTCACAAACTCAATGACATGTCCAAAAAAGGCCAATGGGATGAGATGACCCGGGAGATACCCGACGATGTCGTCCGCCTCTTTTCGGCTGTTGGCAGGCATGATGAAATTGCCTCGGCGATACAGGATCGTTTTGTGGGTGTTTCCGATCTGTTGGCTTGTGGTGTTGATCTGCCGGTAGGGCTGATCCAGGAACTCGAGAACCTGGGTTAGCGAAACTAAAGCCTTCAGTCGGATACCGCGATAGTTTAACCTTCGATGAACTATATAGAAGATTGTAGAAGGTGTTGATTCATGGTTGAGACACCAAATGCCGGACTAGTCATCCTGAGACGTTGTTTGTTCCTGGTATCCGTGCCGTTGTTCTTTGTGACGTTTGCATTGCCGGTGCAATCCAAGGCGCTTGGGGCCAGCGCTGTTGAGATCGGTGGTTTATTCAGCCTTTTTACATTCTCTATTCTGTTAATGCGGCCTGTCATCGGATTCGGGATTGATTACTTTGGCAGGCGGATTTTTTTTCTTTTCGCCATGGTTTTTTATATCGGTGCATACACCGGTTATGCGGTGGCGGACGGGCTCCAAACCATGTACATCGCACGTTTTTTTCAGGGGCTGGGGGCTGCTTTGATGTTGATCAGCGTGGACACGATGACCTCGGACCTTGTTCCTGCGTCAGACAGAGGCCAGGCAATGGGTGCTAACGTTGAGATTCAGGCAAGATCCAGTGTGGTGGGTGCGACCATCGGTTTTGGACTTGTAGCTGCCATTCCCGCGTTGGCCTGGACCTCTAGTTTCGGGCTTTTTGCGGTGCTGGCGACCCTGGCACTTTTACTTGCCCTGGTTCAATTGCCGGAAACCCGACCGGCCTCGTCTACCAGGGCTGCTACGATAAAGGGTGCCGGATTCAAACCAACACCGGCGTTAAAGCGTTTGTTTTTGATATTCGTTTTTCTGGGAATATCCAATGCCCTGATCATGCCGATATACCTGATCTATTTGCAGGACAATTTCACGTCGGACCCGCGAATGCTTTCCTGGGCTTTTTTACCTGCAGCGCTGGTGTTCATGTTCCTGCCGTCGAAACTGGGGGCCTTTGCTGACAAACGAAATCCTGTGGTTTTAATGGTGACCGGCATGCTCATCGCTGGTTGCCTGTATCTAACCATGCCCCTGGCAAAGGGATTCTGGTCGCTGGTGTTGATCTACTCCATATCCGTTATTGGCTGGTCTTTGATAGAGCCCACGCGAAAATCGCTCACGGCAGGCGCTGCACCTCCGGGTGCAACTGCACGAACATTTGGCTTCGCAGAGATGGCGTTTGGTGTCGGTGCAACCATCGGACCCTTGATCGGGGGTTATTTATACGACAATGTCAGTCAAACCAGCCCTTTCATTTTCAATAGCCTTCTGATACTCGGTACCGCATTACTATCTGGCTGGCTTTTAAGTGGATCGATCATTCACAGCACTGTAAAACCAGGCAAGGAGATCGAAGAATGAAATTTACCATTTACGCCCAGCGCGTGTTCAGCTTTAAGTTTGCGGAGTCGGTTGAATTCTATAAGGACACGATAGGATTGCCGGTAAAATTTGAGGGTATGGACATGGGTTGGGTAGAGTTTGATCTGGGGGGTGCATCTCTTGCAATTGAGCGACAAGACCCTGAGAGTGAGGAATCGCAATCTTATGTGGGCAGGTATGTCGGTATTTCAATCCAGGTGAAAGATATCGACGTGGTTTACAAGGAACTGCTCGAACGGGGTGTGGAGTTTCTTGGTCCTCCAGCGAAACAGCCATGGGGTGGGTTGCTCGCTCACTTTAAAGACCCTGATGAAAACGTGATTACGTTGCTGGGTAGTGGATAGAGGTAAAGTACTGGTATGTTGATCCGAGAGTGCAGGGAAACAGACATGGAGGAAGTTGTTGCGGTGTACAATCAATCACGCGCATCGGTTGCCTGCTTTACCCAGGGGAATGTATCGAGGAAAGATTTCAAGTCCCTGGTAAAAAATGAACAAGTGTTGCTGGCGGTTAGAGAGCAACAGGTTGTTGGATTTGTTTCTATCTGGGCGCCTGAAAAATTTATTCATCATCTTTATATAAATCCTGATCAGCAGAAAAAAGGTGCTGCAAATGCCCTGATAAAATCCTGCATCGAGCGACATGGATTACCCTTGTCTCTAAAGTCGTTAACGGCCAACACGAATGCCTGCCGCTACTATGAAAACAATAACTGGGTTGCCGAAAATACGGGTGAGGGTAGCGAGGGAATCTATTGCCACTATTGGCTGCGTAGCCCCTAGTACTCCGTCAATTTCATGCAGACGGAGTACGAGCACCAAATAAAACACGTACCCTTGTTAGGCACCAAAACGTATACTCCCTAAATAGTCAGTCTCGTCCAACACATTGCAAGGATTCTTCGGTGAAGAAAATAAGCAAGGCACAGGTACAGGAGTACGTTGCCAAAAATAAACTGTTAATGGGTAATCTCCAAAAGCCCATGCTGATGCTCACGCCTGACAATGAAATGATCAAATCGTTCTTCCGGAAGGAGCGATTGTCAACTTCCACTTTTTTCCCCAAGGCCGTTCGATTTGCCGAAAATGCTAAACAACTCAAGAAAATAGGGGTGCTGGCGCCTTTACCGAAGGAAGTGATGTATTGCAGTGAGATGGCCATGCATATGGTGATTTATAATCGACTGCCAGGGACAGATCTTCGGGTCCTGAACGAAGGGGGGGATGATACTGGAATCAGGGGCTTGCCACGGTATCTGGCTGAACTTCACACCCGGGGAGTCATGTTTCGCGGGATACACCTAGGCAATGTCCTTTATCTTGGAAAAGAGGTACATCAGAGCTATGCCCTGGTTGATATTTCCGGTATGAGTATCAAGAAGAGGCAGTTACGACTGTGGGAGAGGATGCGGAACCTGATCAATCTGTTGGGAGTTGATGACGATAAGGATATTTTTGACGAGCTTGGGGTGAACTGGTTCCTGTCCCGTTATTGCCGCGCAGCCGTGTTAGACTCCGGGCAGATAAATTATCTCCAGAAACGGCTGACCAGGAAATTGAAGCGAAAGATTGAGATTGACCAGGGCTATCCCCGGGCGATGAAAGGGTAGGGCAACTGCGAAAAACAGCCCTGGCGTGATTAATTGTCGGGATCAGCGTATGTTTGCGGTAATAAAAAAATTGAAAGGCTTTTGGGGGCTAAGCACAATGGCATATGTTGAGAATCAAACCATTCATGATGCCGACTCGCATGTAATGGAGTTGCCAGGGACTATCGATCAGTATCTGGAAGAGGAATTTATCGAGTCTTTTCAAACTAAGAATCGCATCAACAAAGAAGAATTGGCCTGGGCCGATAAGGCCCGGGAACTCCAGGACGATGCAACATTTCGGGCTGGGGATGAAGATAACATTCTGCTGCGGAAAAACCACCAGGCCCTCGGCTCGTTTCGCAACCAGGACCGAACCAGGGCGCTGGATCTGCTGGGGTTTACCAGCCAGCTTGTGTTTACAACGACCGCACTCAGTAATTATGGTCTAGAATATTCCGGTGAAAACCGCCTGGCTGTTGCAACTGCCCAGGCGCATAACCGGATGATGACAGACTTTTGCAGTGTCGATCACCGATTACTGGCAACCGGCTATGTGCCCCTGGTTGATATTGAGGCGGCCATCTCAACGGCAAGGCAGGCCATTGACTTGGGTTGCAAGGCGCTGGTGCTTCCTTCCCGTTGTCCGATGAATCATTCTCCGTCCCATGCCGGGTTCGACCCGCTCTGGGCTTTAGCCCAGGAAGCAGGAATCCCGATTCTGTTTCATGTCGGTGGTGAAGAAAAAATGCCCGATGCCTATGCAGAAAATGGCGGTCCCCGGGTCAAGGATTTCCACGGTGGCGATGAGAACTTCACCTCCCTGAGTTTTATGACGATACCGCTGGCCATGTGGCAAACCATGTCGGCGTTGATTTTGGACGGTGTCTGTGACCGTTTCCCGAATCTCAAATTCGGTGCCATTGAGCTTGGTGCTTCCTGGGTTCCGAGTTGGATGCAATTTCTGGATGCGAGTTTCGGGGCTTTTTACAAGGGAGAGGAGCGACTAAAAAAGCTCTCAGCGAAACCCAGTGAAATAGCCCAGCGCCAGTTTCGCGTGACGCCCTATCCGCACGAAAACACGCGTTGGATTATTGAGAACTCTTCAGAGGACATGCTGTTGTTCTCTTCAGACTTCCCTCATGTAGAAGGTGGTCGTAATCCATTGAAGCGGTTCAATGATTCCCTTACAAGGTCCAGCGAGAGCGTAAAGCAGAAATTCTATCGTGATAACTTTATCGATATGATGGGGTCGGGTCTTGACAAATCTCTGCATGACCACAACACGCAGCAGGTTTCTAAAATCGGCGACAGCTCGGCAGCAAAGGTGGAATAGTTTTTAAAAAAATTCAATGTTATCATGGCGATACAGAAGTAAAGCGATACAGAAGTAAAGCGATACAGAAGTAAATAGTATCGATAACAATCATAAGAGAGGGTAGAGGAACATGGATATACTATTTAGCAGCGTTGGAATGGACTACTTGTTTAGATGGGGGCATTTTCTTGCCGGTATCACCTGGATAGGATTGTTGTATTACTTTAACTTTGTACAGACGGAGTATTTCAAAGAGGCTGAGGATGCACATCGATCCGGTGCGATTCAAAAACTAGTTCCACGTGCACTGTGGTGGTTCCGTTGGGGTGCCATGCTTACTTTTCTAACCGGTGTTGTGTTGCTCGCGACCAGGCATCAGTTTCTTACTCTGGACATCACCTTGGGTGCCACGTTAGGTACCTTGATGTTTTTAAATGTCTGGTTGATTATCTGGCCGAACCAGAAAATCGTGATTGCGTCAGCGACGCAGGTTGCACAGGGCGGCGAGGCGTTACCGGAAGCTGCAGGTGCTGCACCGAAAGCAGGTTTGGCATCGCGCACAAATACCCTGTTTTCTCTGCCAATGTTGTTTTTTATGGGGTCTTCTGCACATATGCCAAGTGGCGGGGTCGCAGAAGCCAGTACGATGGCACTGGGTTTGTCGTTACTTATTATCGCTGCTCTGGAAGCTAATGCGATCTTTGGCAAGCAGGGTGTGATGACTTCTGTGTCAGGGGTTATAAGCAGTGGGTTCGCGTTAACAGCTGTGCTGTATGGTGTTATCGCGATTCTTTAATTTTGTTGTTAGGGTGAATTGAAAGGGCTCCCAACCAGGAGCCTTTTAAGTGGTTTATGTTCTGATGAACGACAAATCAAAAAAAGTTGAAATACCTTCCATCAAACCAGCGCGGGATCAGGTGGCATCCTATCGACGCAGTGGTCGGACCGAGGCTCCCAAGCAGAGCAACTTCAACGGTATGTTGGTGTTTAGCCTTGTTCTGATGGCGATCATGATGGGTGTTGGCGGTTTCACACTGTTTGAGGTCCGGCAAAAACTTGATCAGGCGAACCAGGTGCTTACCCAGGGTCAGAAAAACATTCGGGACCTGGAAGACCGTTTAGCTGCCACCGGTACTGACGTGTCAAAAACTCTGCAGGTGATTCAAAGCAAGCAGGAGACCTCGTTTTCGGAGATCGATAAATTGTGGAAGGTCGCTTACCGGCAGAACAGGCCGAAGCTGGAGGAACTGGAAAAGCAACTTGAAACCGTCAGGGCAACGAATAAGGCTCGTGATGGGAGTATGGAAACAGTCATTGCCAATTTGCTTAGGGTGACCACAGACTTTGTCCGTTTGTCCGATGCTATGGTGGCTGTGCGACAGGGTTTAATTAACGACAATTCAGAAATGACCACAGCTGTGTCTCTTGTCAGGGGCCAAATGCAGGATCAGGAGGACCTTGTGGAAGGCAACCGCCGTTCGATCTCTTCTATGGAAAAGAAAGTCAAAGAGGTCGAAGAGGCCATCGAGGTAATTGATCTATATCGACAGCAGGTCAATCAGCGACTGGTAGATTTGCAAAATCGGATACAACAGGAACCGAATTCTTCGGCACCAAACTAGTCTTAATTGTACCTCCAATCACGAAGTATGCTGATTTCGAACGTGTAGTGCTGGTAGTTCAATATCACGCCGTCTGTAGTAATTTCTTCCAGCCGTAATTCGTCATTGATATACTCGCCCTCCCGCAACATATTGCCGTTGATATTAACCATTCGGAAGCTTCTATCATCGGAAAACAAATGGCTGGAAAATTGGAGGTCTGGAATCTGGCGCTGCACATTTCTCGGTAACTCAGAGATGTTCACCGGTTGGCTCTCAGCGTATATAGGTGAGGTTCCCGTTGGTGTGATCAACAGGCTCAGGGATTCCCGCTCTTCGTTCATGGCGTCTCGGGGTGCGCTGTATTGATCTTTGGGAGTTTCATGTGTTGGGCTCCCGAACAGAGGCAATTGTAAATTGGCAGTCTGTTCCAGGGAATCGGCTGCAGATGCGGTGTTTTCAGAGCTGACAATCGTTGTCGAATCCTGATTGACCCAGAATAGCCAAAGCCCCATCGTATTCACCACTGCCAGAACAATCAGGGTCAACAACCAACGACTTGGCGATGCTTTGGTGGGCGGCCTGCGATGAACCGAACTCAAGTCCGGCGTCGTTTTCGACTGGCGCTCTTGCTCAGACTTGTTCAGGGCGTCCAGGATATATGACATGGTTCAACCTTTACCGTCTTCGTGGATAAAGGGAATGGAACGTCCATACTGGCTGTTGATGTGGATCCAGGTTTGCACGCCGACTATACCATCCGGTACAAGACCTACTGACATTTGAAAACGTTTGATTTTCTGCTCGAGATCGGTGCCATAAGTTACGCCTTTCCTTGGCGCCGCCCCAGTCGCCGCGGGCGCTAAATTGTCGTACAGCCAGTCGACAGTCGCGCCACTATCCCCCGGTTTACTGGGTCCAATATAGGTAGGAGGCAACTGCCACAGTAACGTGTATCTACCATCCCATAGAGTCATGAATTCATATTTATCTACCGGGAAAGACTTTTTGTCGGCCGTTAGGGTGACGAGCTGATCCGTGACACCGGTGACCAGAAAATAAGCAGGTTCATTCTGGACAGGTAAATTAATGATCACCGGCCGATTGATATGCAGAACGTCCCGCAAACTACCTAACCGGGTGAAACACTTTAACCCTGTGGAGGCTGCGATGCTGCAAGGGTCGGTATCAGGGCTTAACACAACTTCACTACCCCAGATACTGTAGAGCTCGATAAACGCTTCGCTCTCAGACGCGAGTCCCTGGACCGAATCCATTGAAACGGGTTCAATGGCCATTATCGGTGCAATAATGACAGCCACAGGGGTTGTCTCTGGTGCTTCGGGCTCGATCACAGTGAATGTATCGAGTTGTTTTTCTTTGGAGTCAATCACAGTTGCCTCTGAAGATTGTTCTTCTTCTCCAGTTTCAGCTCCCCCTGTGATCGTCTTTACGAGTCCACGCAAGGTGTTCGCAGGCGCTTGCTGATTGGAGTAGAAAGGTGCCTGCGGTAGTTTAGTTTGTATTCCTGCAACATTGAACAGCAGCAGACCGACAACAACGAGTGCTGCCACTGAAGCGGCCATGGCTGTTATTTTCCAGTTTTTCGTCGATAACTGTTGCGATCCCAGCACTTCCAATGCTGCCTGGTTCAGGGTTTTGACATCAACACGCAATTGGTTCTGGACATAGGCTCCCAATAAAGCACGGTCACAGACGAGGTTAATTAATCTTGGAATGCCACTGGTGATCCGGAAAACCCGCTTGCTCGTTGCCGGTGGAAACAACATCCCCTTGGCACCGGCCACTTCTAATCTATGCTGAATGTACTCCCTCACTTCATCGGCGGTCAGTGCATCGAGATGGAAACGGGCGGTGACTCTCTGGGACAACTGGCGCAGTTCGGGTCGAGCCAGTAGAGTGAGCAGCTCGGGTTGGCCCAGTAAAATGATTTGCAGCAGTTTACGTTGGTTGGTTTCGAGATTGGTCAGCAGGCGCAATTGTTCCAGCACCTCAACCGATAGATTCTGAGCCTCGTCGATAATGACAACGGTATGTCGATGCTGTTGATGTGACGCGAGTAAAAATTCGTTGAGCTTGTCGACCAGTATCTTGATGCTGGCGTGTTCATCGTAATCGATATGAAGATCGTCACAGATCGTCGCGAGTAGCTCGCTGGAAGTCAGCTTCGGATTAAGTATGTAAGCGGTATCAACGTTTTCCGGTACCTGTTCCAGAAAACATCGGCTAACGGTTGTTTTCCCAGTGCCAACTTCTCCGGTTAGCACTAAGAAACCACCGTCACTCTTGATACCATAAAGCAGCAGTCCAAGTGCCTCTCGATGGCGCTCGCTCATGTAGAGATACTGAGGGTTCGGCGCTATGGAAAACGGTGTATCTGTGAGACCGAAATAGTCGTTGTACATGTTTTTCGGGAGCAGATCATGTGTAGCGTCACAATAGCAGGCGGCTGTACTTTGCACCAGCTATGTTGCAAAAAGCAGGTGTACCCGTCACCAAAGGAAAGGGGTCAGGATTTGAGTCGACAATGGAACCGAGACGTCAGGAGAAGTCTGTATTGGCTGCTCATAGTGGCATTCAGTGGTAGCAGCACCGGCTGTTCCAGTTTGTCATACTACCAACAGGCGATCGCCGGGCAATTATCTTTGCTATCGAATCGCCGGGCTGTTGAAGATGTGCTGGAGGATGATTCGGTACCTGAAGAGGTCCAGGAAAGGTTGAAGCTCACCCAGGAATTAAGGGCTTTTGCCGAATCCAATATTGGTTTACCCGTCGGGGACACTTTCAACAGTTATGTCGATACGGGTAAGTCCTATGTTGTCTGGAATGTCTTTTCAGCCGCTGAATTTTCTTTGACCATGGAAACGTTCTGCTATCCCATCGCAGGTTGTGTCAGTTACAAGGGGTTTTTCAAAAAGCAAGACGCTGAATTTTTTGCCAATAACATGCGAGAGTCTGGCTTTGACGTTTATATGGGTGGCGTCGCAGCCTATTCAACCCTTGGCTGGTTTTCGGACCCTCTGCTGAATACCTTTATTCTTCGTTCTGATGAACGATTAGCCTCGCTAATATTCCATGAGTTGGCGCACAAGATCCTGTACCTGGCGGGTGATACCACGTTCAATGAGAGTTTTGCGACGGCAGTGGAACGACACAGCGTTAAATTGTGGTTGGCGTCGAAAAACCGCCAGGAGGAATATGATGTGTATCTCGCTGATCAGGCGCAGCGACATGCTGTTGTCGATCTAATTCTTGAAACACGGCGTCATCTTGATTCGCTTTATGGGGAAAGTATTTCAGTGGAACAAAAACGTGCTGACAAGGCTCAATACATTACCGAGTTGCGCCAGGCATATGCCGGGCTCAAACAAAGCTGGCGTGGACAGGAAAACGCCATCACAGCAAAAAATTCCGAACCTGCCGTCTATGAATACTGGATGGAATCCGGGATCAACAATGCAAAGATTGGTGCGGTGGGGGCTTACCAGGACTGGGTACCGGCATTTACACAGCTGTTAGAACAAAGCGCCTCGTTTGAAGGTTTTATAGAGAAATCCATCGAACTCTCGGAGCTCCGCGAACCTGAAAGAAAAACGGCGCTTGGTCGGTTAGCTTCCGCTCCCTAACATCTCGACTACCAAAGCATCGTGGCAGCAATCAGCGTAATAACGCCGACGCCAATCAGGTTGAGGACGAATCCTTCTCTCACCATAACTTTTATTGGGAATCGACCAGAGCTGAACATGATGGTATTAGGTGCAGTCGCGACTGGCAGCATAAACGCGCAGCTGGCGCTCATCGCCGCAGGGACCATTAACAGCGTCGGTTCAATGCTTGCCGCAATTGCCGCGGTCGCTAGGATTGGCATCATCAGTGCCGTGGTGGCTGTATTGCTTGTCATTTCAGTCAGGAAAGTAATCACCAGGCAGATTGTCGCTATCATTAACACGATGTTCCAGGTGGCGATGCTGGATAGCGCTTCACCCAACTGCTCACTCAGGCCAGAGACCACAAACGCTTTTGCAATTGCAATACCTCCGCCGAAAAGAATCAGCATGCCCCAGGGGATCCTGTTTGCGGTTTTCCAGTCGAGTAACTTTTCTCCTTTGCCGTTGGGTACCAGGAACATGACTACGACGGCAATCAGGGCAACGCTGGCGTCGTTCGCGCTCTTTAAGTCTAGCCAGCCGCTCCAGCCGCCAAAGGGCTGGCTTCGGGTCACCCAGGCGAGCGCAGTCAGGGAAAAAACATAAAACACGCGTTTTTCTTCGACTGTCCAGGCCTGCACCTTCGGCATCTCAATAGTGCCCTTGTAATTCAGGGTTCGAGTTAGCCACAGGGCAATAATAGGTACAAACAGGACCACCACCGGCACACCCCAGGTCATCCAGGTAAGGAATCCGACTTCAATGCCTGTGTATTCTTCATAAATCTGCCTGAAAAACAGATTTGGTGGCGTACCGATTGGTGTACCAATGCCACCGACACTGGCTGCGTATGCTATGCCTAACAATAGTGGCGTGGGGAGGTTTTCGTCTTTTGATCGCTCAATCACCGCAAGAGCAACCGGCAATAGCATCAGTGTCGTCGCGGTGTTGGATATCCACATGCTCAACAGTGCGGCTGCTGCCATAAAACCGAATACCAGCCTTCGACTGCTTGTACCACCGAAGAGATTAACCATGGTCAACGCAACCCGGCGATGGGCGCCGCTCTTTTCCATCGCTGTTGACAGGATAAACCCTCCCATTAGCAGCAGTACCAGGGGACTTCCGTATGCTGCCCCTACCTGAGTTGGTGTCAGCACACCGAACATCGGAAGCAGGCCAATAGGTAGCAAAGACGTGGCGGGTATCGGAATCGGTTCAAATATCCACCAGAGTGCACAGATGGTGGCGACTGCACCGGTCCAGCAAGCTTTAGAGTCCCAGCCGGCAGCCGCCAGGGAATAAAAAACCATCGCTGCAATGACCGGTCCGAGAAATAACATGAGGGTTCTAGTACTATTGTTATTATTGTTGTCCATCATGGGGTTGTTGTGCACCTGTCCATCACACATATCCAAAGAAAGGGGCGATTATACATGGCTTTGTCTCCGGTCATATCCTGTGTGATGATCGCCTTATGAGTGATTCAGTTTACTGGTACGACTACGAAACCACGGGCACCAATCCGGCGACTGATCGTGCTATTCAGTTCGCAGCAGTACGCACTGATGCTGAATTAAACACTATTTCTACGCCCTTGAATCTGTTTTGTTACCCGGGCAATGATACGGTGCCGAATCCAGAAGCGATTCTGGTGACCGGGATCAGTGTCCTGTCTATTCAACAGCAGGGTCTCAATGAAGCGGCGTTTATCAAGAAAATCCATCGCGAATTTGCGATTCCCGGAACCTGTGTCTGCGGTTACAACAGTATCCGATTCGATGATGAGTTTACCCGTAATCTCCTGTACCGAAATTTTTACGATCCCTATGCCCGTGAATGGCAGAGCGGAAATTCCCGCTGGGATGTGATTGACCTGTTTCGTATGGCGCACGCGCTAAGACCGGATGGTTTTGTCTGGCCGGTAAATGATGAAGGGGTGCCCTCGTTTCGTCTGGAAGCGTTGGCCGCTGCGAATGGCGTTGGCCACGAGGATGCCCATGATGCGTTATCAGATGTACTGGCAACCATTGGCCTGACTAAAAAACTGCGTCTGGCGCAGCCAAAACTTTACAGCTACCTTTTTGGACTGAGGCAAAAACGCGAGGTAGTGAGGCAGTTGTATCCACTGGGTAAAAACGCGATTGTCCATGTTTCGTCCATGTACCCCGCAAAACAGGCGTGTTTAACACTGGTGTTGCCGCTTTGCGTTCATCCGACCAACCCCAACGGGGTGATTTGTTTTGATTTAAAGAAAGATCCACAAGATTTGATCGACCTGGATCCGAAGGAATTACATCGAAGAATTTTCACCGCGCGGGAAGATCTTGAAGATGGGCAAGAGAGAATCCCGCTGAAAACGATTCACATCAATCGGTGCCCGGCAATAGCGCCGCTGTCCACCCTGAAAGGACAGGAAGATCGGCTCGAGGTTCAGGTTGAACAATGTGTAACTAACATGAAACGGTTGCAACGGGTGAGTGGCATTGTTGAAAAGATTGAGGCAGCGTTTCGTTTGACGAATTTTGAAGACACGGATAATCCGGACCTGATGTTATACCAGGGCGATTTTTTCTCATCAGCTGACAAACAGACCATGGGTGAAGTGAGAGATGCAAACCCCGACGATTTATCTGGTTTTGCTATGAGCTTCCAGGATCCGCGATTGCCGGAAATGTTATTCCGATATCGGGCCAGAAACTTCCCGAAAACGCTCAAAGAGGACGAAAAAGAACGCTGGGACCGCTATCGACAAAAGATATTCGCGGAAACAGGTCAGCCTGATGCACAGCTCTCCCGGATTGCGGATCTGCGCCAGGCGGGCAGGGGTGCGGACTGCCTCGATGAACTGGAGTCGTACCTGCAACAACTAAAACAGGGGCTTACACTTTCAGAGTCTGGCTGACTTGCCTATACTCAATGTTTGTTGGTAATAGTAAAAGGTTTTTAGTTTGGCTGACGCCAGTGTCGATCTTCTCAACATAGTAAAATCATACGGTGACCAGACCGTCGTCAACGATGTTTCCCTGCAATTAGCTGGCGATTTAACCACGGCGCTTGTTGGTGAAAGTGGTAGTGGGAAGTCAACATTGCTACAAATTATTAATGGTCTGGTAGTGCCTGACTCTGGACGGATAAAACTCAACGGCGAATTTCTGGACTATGACAACATCGCCATGTTACGTCGCACAATGGGTTACGCCGTACAAGGCGGTGGGTTGTTTCCGCATCTGACTGTGGAAGAAAACGTGACACTGATGGCTCGTATTGAAAAGTGGTCGACAATTGAGATTGCTGATCGTTACCGCTATCTACTAGATCTGCTTGAACTACCTTTGGAGTTTTCCAGTCGTTATCCTCACAGCCTTTCCGGAGGGCAGCAGCAACGGGTTAGCCTCTGCCGCGCGATGATGCTGAATCCTCGTTTGATGTTACTGGATGAACCTTTTTCTGCTTTAGACCCGATAACACGCGCGACCATTCACCATGAATTTATCCGACTCCAGGCCGCAGAATCTCGTTCGATACTGTTAGTGACCCATGACATGGCGGAGGCGATAAAACTCGCCCAGTACCTCGTTATTTTGAAAGATGGTCAGATTGTCCAGCAAGGTAAGCTTGAAGACGTGAGTAATGCACCTGCCAACGACTACGTCAAACGACTGTTTCAGATCAGGAACGAGGCCTACCCGAATGATTAGGGCGCTGGTTTTCCTGTTGGTCTGTGTACTTAACCATTCGGTATCTGGGCAAGAGTTCGCCGCAGATGTAACCACTGTTCCAGTGCAGAAGCCCATTGTGATTGGCAGTAAAAGCTTCAATGAAGGTCGTCTGCTTGGGGAGATTCTGGCCCAGCGTCTGGAGCTGGCCGGGTTCACAGTAACGCGTAAGTTTGGACTGGCGGGTACCCTGATTGCATTTGAGGCCCTGCGCGGCGCAGAGATTGATCTTTATTCAGAGTACACAGGCACCCTGAGTCAGGTGATCTTAAAGCTTGAAGATAAAGCACCAAAAATAGATGAAATGAACCGGCTCCTGGCAAAGGATCAACTGCAGATGCTTGGTTCCTTTGGCTTCAACAATACCTATGCGATTTCGCTTAAAGAGAGCCAGGCGATAGAACTGGGCATCACCAAGCTCAGCGAACTAAAAACACATCCCCAGTTAAGAATGGCGTTTAGCCATGAGTTTCTCAACCGCGAGGATGGCTGGCCAGGACTGAACAAAACCTATCAGATTGGCGGCAAACCAACCGGTATTGAACATGCCCTGGCGTATCAGGCGATAGATGAGGGCAAAACGGATATCACCGACGCTTATTCAACCGATGGTGATCTGGCGCGATATCATCTGGCCGTTCTTGAGGATGACAAAGGTTATTTCCCCGAATATTTTGCTGCACCCCTGGTTCGAAGTGATTTACCTGTTGGCGCGATTGAGGCACTTGGATCGCTAGCAGGGCGTATGGACGATGACAGGATGCGTGCATTGAACGCAGAAGTTGTTATCGAGGGAAAATCTTTTGCCGAGGTGGCCCAGAAATTTCTCAAAGACGAGGGTCTGGGAGAATCCACAATTGCTGAAAACGAACTCTGGCAGAATCTTATTACCAACACGATTACCCATCTTGAACTCACAGCGATTGCCCTGACGCTGGGTTGCCTGTTTGGACTGTCGACAGGGATTTTGGTGTTCAGGTCCCAGAATATTTCGAGAGTTGTTGTCTATATTGCCGGTCTGCTCCAGACCATTCCCTCACTTGCCTTGTTAGCGTTGATGATTCCTTTGTTTGGAATCGGCAAGGAACCAGCGATCATTGCGCTGTTTTTATATTCCATTCTACCGATTCTGCGCAATACGATCACGGCGTTGGTTACCATTGACCCGGTCTTAAAACGTGTTGCAGAAGCCATTGGCCTGACCCGACGGCAACAGCTGTGGCATATTCTCCTGCCATTGGCCATGCCGAATATTCTTGCGGGAGTAAAAACCGCCGCAGTGATCAGTATTGGTACCGCCACACTTGCGGCGTTTGTGGGCGCCGGGGGTCTTGGGGAGCCAATTATCACCGGCCTCAATTTGAATAATACTGACCTGATTCTTCAGGGTGCGATTCCGGCTGCCTGTCTGGCCATACTCGTGGAATTGTTGTTCGAGTACCTGGAACGATTGCTGGTTAAGCCCCATATGCTCCAGGGCCAGTTGCCACAGTAACTTAGGCCGTAATGACGTATCCCGTAGTGACTAGTCCTCCAGGCATGCCGATTAATCAAAAAACAAAGTCTTCACAGACCTCAACAAATCGCCTCGCGCCCATGGACAGGGGCTTGCCTTTTCGATAGAAAATACCGAACTGCAGCGGGATACGTGCAAAATCGAGAGCATCAAGAGGGACGAAACAATTACAGCGCGTATCACTTTCGACCAGTTTTTGATCCAGGTAGCTCATACCCAGACCCTGTTCAACCAGGCTGACTCTTAAATCAATATCATTGATCTCCCAGATCGTGCCAAATGAATCCCGCAGCTTCTGCATGGCGGGTCGCATGTCCTGGTCATCCAGATGGGAAACAATCAATGGTACTGTCTGAAGAATTGATTCGGGTTCAGAAACCAGAACTTCGTAGCCAGGATACTCCTGGCTAATCATCAGTACTCTTTCGTCGCTAAACAGCGGTAATGTTTCAAAAATGGTGGGCATTTGTTGCTGGAAGGGGCCAAAACCCAGTTCCCAGAGGTCAGATCCTATCGCGTTAATAATCTGGCGGCTGGGCATGACGTTGATTTTGATTCTGGTCAGTGGGCTGTCCTGGCAATAGGCCTGGATCAGTTTCTGCCCGAATAGGATGTTGATACTGCCGTTAACCGACAGCAACAGGGTCGAGAGGATGCCGTTTTTTATGTTTTTAATGTCATCCAGGGCAGACTGTTCCTCGTTAAGAACGATTTCTGCATAGTTCAGTAATCTGATTCCCGCTTCTGTTAGTTTTAACGGGTTCCGTTCAAGCAGCAAGCTGTCCAGCTTGTGCTCCAGGTTCGCGATGGTTTGACTGACAGCTGACTGGGTGACAAATAATTTGTCCGCGGCCTTCTTGAATCCGTTTTGCTCATAGACGGATTTAAAGACCCTGACCTCATTGATATCGATATGAATGGGCATTTGTAACCAGCGTTGCCGGGTGTAAGTATAAGATACGCTAATTGATAGTTATCTCCAATAAGAATAGCTAATGTATTATTTAGCTCAGCTTCTATCGTCCCTGCTTATCAGTTGATAAAAATATTTAATTTTATTTGTCGATCCTCCTTTTCCATACTCCGTTGCTTAATCAACGATCCGAAACTGACAGCAAAGGTGAAAAAACAATGACCTACTCAAAAGGTTTGGAAGGTGTGACTGCGGCTGAAACAGCGATCAGTAATGTCGAAGGCGATATTGGGCGACTCACTTATCGCGGTTACCAGATCGAAGACCTGGTGCATAAACAGTGCGAAGAGGTGGTCTGGCTGGTGTTATTTGGGGAACTGCCTGCTGCCAGTGAAACAGCGCGACTCAAATCATTCCTATTACAACATAGGGAACTGACTGAGCCGGATCTCATGGTTTTGAGAGTACTGGACCGTGACTTACATCCCATGAGACTGCTTCAGGGTATGATTCCTGTGTTACAGGTACCGGATGTTGAGTTTGACGGGTTGGACCAGCAAGGCAGTCGGGGTCTGGCTATTGTCGCTCGTCTGCCAACGCTGATTGCCAGTTATCGGCAACTACAGCTAGATAACGAGCTTCCTGCTAACGATGGTACAACAGAGACATACCTGACGCGTTTCCTTGGCATGTTCACCGGTAAACCCCCACAGCCTGAACATGTGAAAATTCTTAACGTGATTCAGATTTTGCAAATGGAACATAGTCTGAACGCGGGTACGTTTACCTCCCGGGTTGCGTCGAGCACCCTGGCGCCCATCGAGTCTGTTATCAGCTCAGCCGTGGGCGCCTTGTTTGGCATTTTGCATGGCGGCGCGGATGAGGCAGCACTAAACGATGCGAAGCGAACCGGTTGCCCGGAAAATGCCAGGGTGTTTGTTGAGCAGCTGCTAAAAGACAAACTAAAGCTGATGGGGATGGGCCATCGTGAATATCGCGTCGTCGATCCACGATCAAATATTCTCAAACCCATGGCAAAGAAACTGTGCCTGGGCACTGAGTTCGAGAACAACTTTTTAACCTTATCGGCCCTCGAAGAGGAATTTAACCTGGCCATGAAAGCCAGGGGCAAAGATGTCTGGGCGAACCTTGAGTTTTATAAAGGGGCGGCCTATGAAGCCATTGGCATACCGTCCCACTATTTTACCAGCGTATTCGCCATGGCGCGGTCAGTCGGCTGGCTGGCTCACTTTATCGAATCACGGCAGGACAATCGTATCATCAGGCCGAAAGCCGAATATATTGGCCTGGCGTTTCGGGAGATTGGTTAGGTCGCCTGGCGCTTGGGTTTTGTAGATCAATATGACGGGAATTGTTAGATCAATCCTGAGGTCCCGAGTTCTCCCTCGTCGGTATAGAAAGCCTGTAGTGCCCGGTAGAGATAGGTCGCGTCATCACTGCCTGCCAGCTCCCTGATGGAGTGCATGGCAAAGGTGGGTACGCCTACATCCAGGGTTTTGACGCCAATCTCCTTGGCGGTGAGCGGGCCGATAGTACTGCCACAAGCCATGTCAGTCCGAACGACGAAAGTCTGGCAAGGCACTTTCAAACGGTCACAAATCGCGTTGAAATAGCCAGCCGTTACGCTGTTGGTTGCATAGCGCTGGTTGGAATTGATCTTGATCACCGGCCCACGATTGAGTACTGGGCCATGATTAGGATCATGACGATCGGGATAGTTAGGATGCACGCCATGGGCATTATCCGTAGAAATCAGCAGAGACATAGCGATGGTTCGGTGCCGTGCTTCCAGGTCAGGGATCATTCGTTCCAGCACGGACCTCAGAAACGGTCCCTGTGCACCTTCTGCGGATGTACTGCCTACCTCTTCATGATCATTGCAGACTAACAGGCTTGTTAAGCCAGAATCTGCATTGATCAGGCTCTTCATCCCTACGAAACAACTCAGTAGATTATCCAGTCGGGCACCGGCGATAAATTCCTGATTCAACCCGACATAACCGGCCGGGTTTGTATCATAGAAAGACATTTCATAGCCGAGAATTTTCTTGAGTTTTATATCGGCATGTTCGTCTGCCAGTTGACTGGCTAAAATTTCACTAAAAGATTGCTTGGTCTTCTGGTTTAACAGCAATGGTGGAATGTCTTTCTGGGAGTTAATCGAGCGGGAAGAATTTGCTTCCCTGTCGAGATGAATTGCCAGGCTCGGAATTGTCGCAATACCGTGTTTAAAGTTGACGAGTCGGTTGTAAATCCTATCGTCTTCGGCCTTGAACGTTACCCTGCCTGCCAGGGATAAATCCCTGTCGAACCAGGGATTGAGCAGCACACCCCCATAAACTTCGACGCCCAGGTTCAGGTATTCTTTCATCCGCTTCTCTGGGTTTGGTTTAACCTTCAGGCAGGGACTGTCTGTGTGGGCGCCAACCATCCGGATGCCGGTCTTTAACGGTTCCCGGGTTCCAAGCACGAAGGCGACGATAGAGGAATCGTTTTTGGTCACAAAATACTTGCCAGGTACCAGGGACCATTCAGATTCCTCCTTTAGCTGAACGAAACCTTCATCCATTAAGTGTGATGCCATGGTGGCGACTGCATGGAAAGGCGTCGGCGAGGAACCGAGGAAGTCGATCAGTTCCCGGTTAAAAGCCTCTTTAGGATTTTCGTTTTTCGTTTGATTACTCATGCTGCCTATATTAATGAGGACGGGTGCAATTTTCGAGGGTTGATTTGTTCAGGCGCTGTCACTAGAATGCAGTTCAGGTGATGGAACATTTTTGTGGATCATTGCTCTATAAAGAAAGATAGTAAGAGAAAGGCGCCGATTTGATTTCAGCTTGCGGGCGCATAACAAATACAGCTAAAGAGGTGAGCCGAATAACCTACTTTAGCCAGTAGGTTTTTTTTTGCCTGAAGGATCAGCGGAATCCAGACGGCGGACAGGAGTCAGAAAATGACGAACTCGGGGTTTACTTCAAAGATTCTCCACTCGGATCGACGTGGCAATGTTGAACATGGCTCGATCCATAAGCCCGTTCATACATCAGTCACCTATTCTTATGACGATGCCCATGAACTGGCGGCGGTCTTTCAGGGTAAAGAAGCCGGATACACCTATGGTCGGCAGGTTAATCCAACGGTTACCGCGTTGCAGGACAAGGTAAGCCTGATGGAGGATGGTGTTGCCACAGCCGCGTTTTCAACGGGCATGGCGGCTATCGGTACGACCCTGTTTTCACTGTTGAGGGCAGGGGATCACTTTATCTCGTCTTCGTTCCTGTTTGGTAACACCAACAGCCTGTTCAATTCTTTTCAAGCACATGGAATTGAGGTGACATTTGTTGATGCGACGAAAGTTGAAGAAGTCGAGGCAGCGATCAAAGACAACACCCGGCTGGTTTTCGTCGAAACCATCGCCAATCCCCGAACCCAGATATCCGATCTCGCCAACATTGGTGACTTGTGCGAGTCTCGCGGCATTGTCTATTTTGTCGATAATACGATGACCACGCCCTACCTGTTTCGACCCAAGTCGGTTAAGGCGAGTCTGGTTATCAATTCCCTGACGAAATATATTGGCGGTCATGCCAATGCGCTGGGTGGGGCTGTCACGGAAACGGGTGTTTTTGACTGGTCTACATTTGACAATCTGTATGATAACTACAAAAAGGGTGACCCAAGCACCTGGGCGATTACCCAGATCAAGAAAAAAGGCCTGCGGGATTTCGGTGCAACCCTGGGTGCAGAAGCGGCCCATCATCTGTCAGTAGGGTCCGATACCCTGGCACTGCGTATGGATCGAGCCTGCTCGAATGCCCAGGTCCTGGCGCAATACCTGGATCAGCATCCAAAGGTTAATAAAGTTTATTACCCTGGCCTGTCTTCCCATCCACAATTCGAGTTGGGCAGTGGCCTGTTTAAATATCCGGGGGCACTTTTTAGTGTTGAATTGGTTGAAGAGGTCGATTGCTTCGATTTTATTAACAATCTAGATCTGGTTATCTGCACCAGCAATCTTGGAGATACCCGGTCCCTGGCCATACCCGTGGCGCATTCAATTTATTATGAAATGGGTCCGGAGCGGCGAGCGTCCATGGGTATTGACGATTCCCTCGTGCGTTTCTCAATCGGGATTGAAGATGCCGATGATCTGGTCGCTGACTTTGAAGCCGCACTTGCTTGATGGGGCAGTTTCGGTAAACTGATCGCTTTTCATTTTCGGGAGTTCCTATGTCCCAAGCAGTGATGAGTACCGACTTACCTTTGCCCAACAAACGCCAGGGTAAAGTCAGGGATCTTTATGATCTCACCTTAGCCGATGGTAGCGATGGCATCCTGATTATCGCCTCGGATCGAGTCAGTGTGTTCGATGTTGTACTGGCCAATGGCATCCCCGGCAAGGGTAAGATGTTGACCCGGATATCGAAATTCTGGTTTCAGTTCGTCCAGGACAAGTTTGCGGGCCGGATTAAAGACCACCTTGTTTCTATGGATCCTGCCGATATTGATGTCTTGAACGAAGACCAAAGGCAAATGCTGGAAGGTAGAATCATGATCTGTCGCAAGTCCAGCGTTGTCCCCATCGAGTGTATTGTGCGTGGGTATCTGACCGGTAGCGGCTGGAAGGACTATCAGAAGACCGGTAAATTATGCGGTATTAAACTGCCGGACGGTATGCAAAACAGCAGTATGATTGAATTGCCATTGTTCACACCGTCGACAAAGGCTGAAGAAGGCCACGACGAGAACATCAGTTTTACGGAAGCTTGCGAGATTGCGGGCGAAGATCTGATGCATGATGTTCGTGAAAAGTCGCTTAACATTTATACCACTGCAAGAGAATACGCGCGGGAGCGTGGCATTATTATCGCTGACACGAAGTTTGAATTTGGTATCGAATCCGGTTCAGACGAGCCAGTCCTGATCGATGAAGTACTCACTCCGGACAGCTCCCGTTTCTGGCCTCTGGATGAATGGCAACCTGGCGGTGAGCAGAACAGTTTTGATAAGCAGTACGTCAGGAATTACACCGAAGAACTTGTCGCCAGGGGAGAGTGGAACAAGGAGTATCCGGCGCCCTCGTTACCCGAGGAAGTGATTGAAAGTACCCTGGCGAGATATCAGGAGGCGTTTGATCGATTGACTACCTGAGCCTGGTCGCGCTGGCGTCAATCGTAACTAGGCGAAACAAACTCCGGTGCCGCCCAGTCCGCAGTAGCCATTCGGCACCTTGGCCAGATATTGCTGGTGGTAGTCTTCTGCATAGAAAAAGTCAGATGCAGGTTGAATCTCTGTGGTGATCTCGCCAAAACCTGAAGCCTGCAGTTGTCTTTGGAAGACTTGTTCACTTTCCTGAGCCAGTCCGGCTTGTTCCTCATTGCACGTATAGATACCCGAACGGTATTGGGTACCCATGTCATTTCCCTGGCGCATACCCTGGGTCGGATTGTGGGCTTCCCAAAACAGGGTGAGCAAATCACTGTATGACACAATCGCAGGATCAAAAACGACCAGTACCACTTCATTGTGTCCGGTTCCACCAGAGCAAACCTCTTCGTAACTGGGATTCGGTGTCAGCCCCGCTGAATATCCGACGGCCGTGCTGTAAACACCTTCACGCTCCCAGAACTTCCGCTCCGCACCCCAGAAGCACCCCAAACCGAATATTGCGGATTGCATCGACGCGGGGAAGGGCGGCTTTAGTGGATGACTCAGCACAAAATGAGTGTCTGGCACTGGTACAGGCTGGGTGCGACCAGGCAGTGCGGTATCAGGGGATGGCATCCCGAGGTTCTTTGAGAAAAATCCCATGTTCTTCACTCCACTTTTGTGTTCTGCCAGCAGTATCGGTGCTGTGCCCGGTAGAGTATAAGCGTTAATGGGGCAAGATTTCCGCAATTTGCACAAAGGTTGATATGCCTCACTACATATAGCGCTGGTTTTCTGTTTGAATACAGCCCTTCTCACACTACAGGCACGGGGTGCTGCGACATATGGATGGGTCACTGAAAATAGCCGTATTAACCGTATCGGATACCCGAACCCTCGAAACCGACACGTCGGGGCAATTCCTTTGTGATGCGTTGCGGGCGGCGGGCCACCGGTTACAGGAACGACAAATCGAGATAGATGATATGTATCGCATGCGGGCCAGGGTTTCAGCGTGGATTGCTGACGAGGCGGTTGAAGTCATACTGCTCACCGGCGGTACCGGATTTACGACGAGAGATTCAACGCCCGAAGCAATTACGCCCCTGCTGGATATCGAAATCCCCGGCTTTGGCGAGTTGTTTAGACATATCTCCTATGGGGATATAGGCACTTCCACGGTCCAGTCCCGGGCGATTGGCGGAATTGCCAACAGTACGCTGGTGTTTTGCATGCCAGGCTCAACCGGGGCCTGTCGGACGGCCTGGGACGGCATCCTGAAAGAGCAGCTGGATGTGAATTTTCGGCCCTGCAACTTTGCGGAGTTGATAAGAAAAGATGGCTCTCACTGATGGCAGCCAACCTGACCCCGGTTGATGAGGTTATTGAATACCTGACAGCCAATGCCCGCTGCCTGGCTGCAATAGAGTCGACTCCACTGCGTTCCGCGCTTGGCAGGGTGCTGGCAGTCGATGTGGTTTCCGCCATGGATGTTCCCATGCTCGACAATAGTGCAATGGACGGTTATGCGATCAATACATCCGGTCTGTCTGACGGCGCAGTCGTCGCTATCAGCGACCGCATTCCCGCCGGGACAACAGGCCAGACTCTGGTGGCAGGTACCGCAGCCCGAATATTTACCGGGGCACCCATACCCACTGGTGCCAATGCCGTCATCATCCAGGAAAATACTCAACTGATTGATGACAGTGTTCGCTTGCAAGAGGTTCGCTTGAAAGAGGCTCGCCCGAATGAGGTACGCCTGAATGAGATTCCCAAGGTTGCGCAAAATATTCGCAAGGCCGGTCAGGACATTAAGGCGGGTACGGTGGTACTCAGCCGTGGACGCAAACTCAGGGCGCAGGATCTAGGGCTTATCGCATCGGTAGGGTTTGCAGAAATTGAAGTGTTCAGGAAGCTCAAAATCGCGGTGATGTCCACCGGTGATGAACTGGTTGACCCACCTGCCGCATTGTTGCCCGGGCAGATTTACAATTCCAATCACTACACCTTGCAGGCTCTAATTCAGCAGTTGGATATGGAAGCCATTGACCTGGGGATGATTGCCGATACAGCAGAAGCGACAGAAGCGGCGCTGTTAAGAGGGGCAGAGCTGGCAGATTGTATTCTGAGCACCGGTGGTGTCTCGGTTGGAGAGGAGGATTACGTCAAGGGCGCCGTTGAAAAACTGGGCCAGCTTGATCTCTGGCGCCTCGCGATAAAGCCTGGCAAACCACTGGCTTTCGGTCGTATTGGGCAGACACCTTTCTTTGGATTACCTGGCAATCCAGTGTCCAGTTTTGTGACATTCACGATTGTTGCCAGGCCCTATCTGCTCAAATCACAAGGTGCGACAGAGCTGGAACTCAGCAATATGTATGCCCAGGTCGATTTTGACAGACCTGCAGGCGCAAGGCGAGAGTATTGCCGGGTCAGAGTTGCCTACGATGCAACAGGACAGGGAACAATCACTAACTTCACCAACCAGGGTTCCGGTGTGATGTCCTCGGTCAGTTGGGCGAATGGTCTGGCAGAAATCGAAATTGACCATGAGGTACGTAAAGGGGATTTCGTTAAGGTTTACCTGCTACCCTGATATGGCTTTGTGCGATCCCTGGCTTGATTGTCAGCAGGTGACGGCATAGGTCATAATCGCCCTTTTATAATGAGACTGATACTTCCTTGACGAGGAAAACCAAAGATGGCGATTATTTTATTTAGTATTGTTGCATCCATGGTGCTCGGATGCATTGTCTGGCTCGTGATTGGAGATAAATTTCCATTGGCTGCTGAAGTCAAATTTCCTCCCCTAAACAATATTACAATCTATGTGTTGCTGCTCATCATCCCGGTCTATGCGATCGTCTTTACAACCTTTTAAGTAAGTAGAATCCTAAAAAAAATGAAACTGCCAATTGACGTGGAGTCCATAAAGGGTTTCCTTGATCCTGTTGAAGGTGAATCACTGTTCGACCATTGTCTGCAATCTGCTGTTCTGGGGCCGATTCTTGAGATAGGCAGCTATTGCGGTAAGTCGACGATCTACCTCGGCACTGCCTGTAAGCAGTCCGGCAGGACCTTGTTCGCCGTTGATCATCATCGAGGTTCTGAGGAACATCAATTCGGGGAGGAGTTTCATGATCCGGACTTGTACGACCAGTCAGCAGGCCTGATGGATAGCTTTCAGGCATTTCGACACGCCCTCAGATTAGCTGAACTTGAAGACCATGTTGTTCCCCTGGTAGCACCCTCTGACGTTGCAGCAAGGGATTGGCAAACACCACTGGGAATGGTGTTTATCGATGGTGGTCACAGTTTAGAGGCAGCGATGACGGACTATGAAAGCTGGGCGAAGCATATCCTGCCAAAGGGTATCCTGGCGATCCACGATATATTCCCGAATCCTGAAGATGGCGGGCAGGCACCTTTTACAATCTGGAAAAAAGCGATCGACTCTGGATTATTCGAGGACATCGGCGTAGTTCGTACGCTGGGTGTCCTGCGACGCAAGCACAGTTGATTCAGTTTGAAATAAATGCGCCGCTGTTGTTTTGTTAGATAAAGCGTCAGCTGCAAGCAGAACTGCACCTGCCGTCCAGGTGGGTTTTTCTACAGGCCACAGAGCCTTGTCACGATAGACATATCCTGTCCAGTAGGAGCCGTCTGTATCCCGGAACTGGTGCAACCAGCTAAACAACTGTGTGGCTTGCTGATACTCATCGACACAGAGCAATGCCATGACGAGTTCGCAGGATTCTGCCACGGTGACCCAAGGCTCATCGGTGACACAATGGCAACCCAACTGATCAATAACAAACTGATCCCAGCGGGATTGCAGATGATGTCGCCCCTGGCCATCCTTAATCACGCCGGTAAGCACAGGATAAAACCAGTCCATGGCGAAACGACTCTTGCTGTCCCAGGTTCGATCGAAACATTCGGGGTGGTTACGCAGTGCATTAACGAGTTTCGTCCTGGCCAGTGCCCAATGGGGAACTTTGACTTCCAGGGTGGTGGCAATGTTCAGGGCGCACTCGAAACTCTTGTAAATGCTGCTGCAACCAGTGACCAGGGAATCTTCCTTAATCCCCTCGGTGGTGTCTTCTGCCCAATAAATTTGACCCTTGTCGCCCTGCAGCCTCAAAACGAACTCTATGGCTTTTTCGACGATGGGCCAGAGTTCCTCGAGAAAATTCATATCCTCCGTGACCAGGTAATAATGCCAGACCCCCGTCGCAATGTAGGCGACGAAGTTCGACTCAGCCCGGGTGCCATCTTCAACTTTTCCATCCTTGTAAGCCGCGAGCCAACTACCATTAGGAAGCTGATTATCGCGCAACCAGTAGTAGGCTTGTTTTGCTTCATCAAAACGCCCGCCAATGGTCAGGCCCATCGCTGATTCAATATGGTCCCAGGGGTCCAGGCTGCCGCCTTCGAACCATGGAATTGCACCGTCATTGGTTTGCACCCCGGCAATAAAATCGACTGTATGGCTCAGATACTCTTCCGGGTAAAAACCCTTTGATACATATAAACGGGTCACGGTTCGTTGGCCTCATTGGTTTTAACGAAGTACATAACCACACTCTTCCCCAGAATGGGATTAAATATCGTATCGAGGATTTTGGTCAGTCTTGGTTGTTGCATCAGATCCCATACTAGGAACTTGTGATAAAAGTCGACAATGCCCGCCTGTTTTTCACCTTCCTCTTTCCAGAAAAGACATTTGAGCCACCAATAGGGCACATGAAGCGAGTGGGCATAGTGTCGTTTAAAAAATACCAGTCCACGTTCCTCAATTTCCTCCCGAAGGTGCCCGGCATTGAAAATTCTAACATGCCCTCCCTCCACTTCATGGTAGGCATCGCTGAGTTGCCAGCATACCCATTCAGGGAAAAAACGCGGCACACTGGCGGCGAAAATCCCGCCGGTCTTTAACACCCGGTTGATCTCGATAAGTACAGTACGATAATCCGGTATGTGTTCAAGGACCTCAGAACAGATCACCTTGTCAAAGGTGTCATCGGCGAATGGTAACTTCTGCCCGTTCGCCACAGATATATTCAGGCTTTTCTGCATGTTTGTCGGATCCTCAAACTCGCCAAAACGTTCACGGGTTGTTTTCAAATCCTCCAGACTCAGATCGACACCCACGGCTTCGACATTTTCAGTCATATAGGCAGTAATTGCGTGTCGGCCTTCACCACATCCCAAGTCGAGTATTTTTTCATCGGGCTGTAGTCTCATATGTTTAAAGTTGACTGTTTCCATTGACATTGGCTTAACCTTATTGAATCTCTTCTTCTTTCTTTTCTTCTTCTTTTTTGACTTCTCTTTTTTCCAGAATGCGTTGATACAGGTTTACCATGTCGTCGGCAGCCACTTGCCAGCTGAACAATTCAGTAATTCGCTCTCGCCCCTTGATTGATAATAGTTGTCTTTTTTCCGGTTGATCAAACAGGTTCCTGATCGCGTTCGCAATCGCCTCGGAATCGCGAACGGGGATAATAACACCACTATCACCAACAACCTCGGGCAAGGCCCCGCCGTTGGTTGAAACAACCGGCACCCCGCAAGCCATTGCTTCACCGGCGGGTAGACCAAATCCCTCGTAAATTGACGGCACAACGACCATTGTGGCTTCTGCGTAGAGCCTGACCACCGCTTCGGTTTCAATGCCGGAAACAAATGTCAGGTGACTACCAAGATTCAGTTCCCTGATCAGTTTTTCCGTTGCACCGTCCCGCTTCAGTTTTCCCAGCACAACCAGGTGAATATCTGGATAGGGTCCGGTGAGTTGTGCGACGGCACGCAGCAAATATTGCAGGCCTTTCAACGGCTGGTCTGCGCTGGTGGTTGTCATTAGCCGGTAGTCGATACGGGCGACCTCGGGGAGGGGTCTGAAAACCTCGGTATCTATACCATTGTGAACCACTTGCAGGTTATCGGCAGATAGATTGAATGCTTCCGCAATGTCCTGGCGTGAGACCTCAGAAACTGTGACGATATGTTTCAGTTTCGACGCGACTTTCTTTTGCATGCGAATAAACGAGTGCCAGCGCCTGATCAGCAGCCGCAGTTTCCAGCTATCGGCGTTACCCAGGGCGATTTCCAGGTCGCTGGTAATGGGGTGATGAATCGTCGTCACCAAAGGTATGGCATTCTCTTGTAAATGAAGTGTGCCATAGCATAGGGACTGATTATCGTGGACGATGTCGTAATCCGGCTTGTGGGTACGGAAGTATCGCTGCAGGCGCCGACCGAAGGTATAGGGTTCGGCGAATCCACCCGTTAACATGCTGAACCATTCAAAAAAGTCCGTGTAGGAGAGTAAATGCCTCGGCCTTAAAGCCCGGATATGACTGTCTTGCTCGAACAGGTTCAAACTGGGTAATTTGATGAGTTTTACGCGCTCGTCGAGTTCCGGGTAGGGAGGGCCCGAGATCACATCGACCTGATGACCCGCGTCGACCAGCGCTTTGCTTAAATAGCGCATGTAAATACCCTGGCCACCACTGTACGGATTGCTGCGATAACCCAGGAGGCAGATTTTTAAAGAGCTGGTGACCTCAACGGACTCCACTGAGGTCAGGACTGGATGGTCTTCGGTGGCACGATTTAACATTCAGGCTTGCTAACTTAAGGTTGAATTATGCAAAAGCCCGAGATTGTAAGGTTTCGACTGCGGAATGCAAACGAAATGGATGCTGGCTAATCTGCCTTGCCTTCACTGGCGACCAGTTCTTGGAGTCTGCGAGAGCTCTGGCGTTGGTCATTCTGTGTCAGTTCGCTGGCTGTAAACAGAGATCCGGTGGCGATACGGCGATCATCATCAAAACGGCGCTCAGGTCCGTAGCAGGGTGTTTCATGTTCTTCTGTAAAAACGTTGGCATGGAGGTTAGCGACCCAGGCTTGACCGTCCTGTGTCCGCCGCAGAAACCTGACACCATCCTCTATATAGGAAGAGACGACGTTCCAGTAAAACCGGGGATAGGCAGCCTGGAGATCTGCAGCGGTCGTGTAGCCCAGTTTCGCGGATTGACCGGTCTCTACAAACTCAGCGTAAAGGGCCGAGATTTTTCGGAAATAGTGTGGGTCGGCCAGTTGACCAATCAGATCCGCCGCCCGTAACAGACCTGGCAAATCGTCAGTTGCACTGTCATCCGCTTCGTGGGGAATTGGAAAACGGGTTCGCTCGATATTGGCGCAAATCACATCAGTATTGATCTCGACATCACTGGAGAAACGATCCTTTATGTACATCTTGCCGCGATCTACATGATACGGGGTAAGAAAAGCATCTGTCGCACCCACGGGAGGTGCAATGGTGTCCATATCAGCGTTAATTGTGTACCAGCCACTCCTGTCTGCCTTGCAGATACCACGTGCATAACCAATGTCGTGATTCAGGAGGGAGATCACAAAGTGAACCCAGTCACTATTAGTGACATTTCCTTCAAGCAGGATCTTACCGCGGAGTATTTCCATACCCACCGAGGTCACCATCATTGTGTGGTTCATGTCATGGTACGGCGCGTCACTGTTGGCAATGATCTCGAGTGAGCTATGTGCACAGGAGACTATGCGATGCAGGTCTTGCTCATCTTCGCCATACATATCGATGTAGTGTGAAGCAAGTTCTTCTGCAAAAGCATCAATCAAAATGGTCGTTGGATTGAACATGGAATCTCCAGGGCTTCTTATTGTTGAGACCGGCTTCTGCCCATCTGACATCCTCACTATTGTGTAGCCTGTTCATTCTGAGTCAAGGCATCTGTACATAACACACACTAAACGGTAGCAGGTTCTGGATGATAGGGGTTCTGACAATATTTTGTTAAAATGAGCAGATTTTATTAAAATCGCTATAAGTTTGAATGTGATTCATTGAGGAGGTGAAGCCGTGATTGAATTGAGGCATCTTAAAACGCTGGTGGCTCTCCGTGATACGGGAAGTCTGGTGGAAGCTGCGGACAGGCTGTTCCTGACCCAATCTGCTCTCTCGCACCAACTGAAGGACCTCGAAGATCGACTGGACTGCACCCTCTTCGTACGTAAAACCAAACCTCCCAGGTTCACTAGCGCTGGTCGTCGCCTGCTGACACTGGCAGATGAGGTGATCCCCATGTTTAAACTTTCGGAGCGAGATATCGCCCGCCTCGCCGGGGGCGAAGCCGGTCGTTTGCACATTTGCATCGAATGTCACAGCTGCTTTCAGTGGCTGGTACCCTGTATCGACAAATACCGTGGAAACTGGCCCGAGGTTGAACTGGATCTCACCGGTGGATTCAACTTTGCACCTTTACCGGCACTGGTTAGAGGTGACCTTGATCTTGTCATTACTTCAGATCCAGTGGAGTTGGCAGGCATTCGCTATGTGCCCCTGTTCCGGTACGAGGCAATGCTGGCAGTGGACCCACAACACAAACTGGCTGACCGGCCTTATGTTGTTCCCGAGGATTTGATAGACCAGGTATTGATCATGTACCCGGTTGAGAGAGACAGACTGGACATTTTCACACGTTTTCTTGAACCCGCAGACGTTGAACCGGCGGAGGTCCGCACCGCCGAATTAACCCCGATGATGGTTCAACTGGTCGCCAGTGGCCGGGGAGTGGCTGGGTTACCCAATTGGTCACTGGCAGAATATCTGTTAACGGGTACCATTGCGGCGAAAAAGCTGGGGGAAGCGGGCTTGTGGGCAACTTTGTATGCTGCGATTCGGGAAGATCAGTTTGAAGCACCTTTCATGCAGGATTTCCTTGCCACCGCGAATGACACATGTTTTGCGACGCTTACAGGTATTAAAACAGCCGGGGGTGGCTGACTCGAAACTCAGGTGGCGCAGTGCCTGAACGAAAAAGCCCCTGCAGAATCCGTGCATATGACGGAAAATACAGGGGCTTCGTCAACGTATGGGGAGCAAGCTCCGAATAGGTCTAACGAGTTAGACGAACTCGGAGGCTCCCCGCATAGACTGACTATTAATGGGATCACCTCCTTTACGTTCAGGGTGCCCATCGGCGTGCCAGATATCCCCCCTGGATAGGATATTCGCACGATAGATCTCCCGGGAGTCGCGAGTCTGCGACGACCCCAATGGGACGAACGAAATTTAGCTCAGTATTTTCGGCATGTCAAAGTGTTTCAGGCAAGTGTTTCAAGGGATCATCACCTGGACATGCCATCCGTCATCCAGCAATGTGAACAGACGCCTGTCATGAATCCGGTCTTCACTGTTGAGATCCAGTATTTCAATTCTGTTCGCAACCAGTTCAACACCCGTGACCTCTGCCGGTGGAGTCATATCTGCAACGGGATGGTTTGACTTTATTTGATCGATCTCACTAACCAGGTCCTGCCTGTTGTCAATGAAACTGCTCTGGGGGGCGACATCCCGGTACAGGTAGTCCATGTACTTTGGTCCATCGGGTCGCCGATGCCAGTTTGTTTTCACCAGCGACTCATCGACGATTTCGCAATCTCCATGGATCCGGTACTGTCGCTGTCGACTGGGGTACCACAGCAGAATCTCGTAATCTGCCCCATTTGATAGTAACTGCCACTTGGGACTGGTCTGGTTAATAAACAGGATAAACCGGTTTTGTACAATATCGCGTAGAACCAGGGTCCGAACCGAGGCTTTGCCGTCTTTACTGGCAAGCGCGAGGAAACAGATGTCGGCATTTCTGTCGCCGTCGTTTCTCGCTTCGTTCCTGTCTCTGGTAATTTCTTCTACGGGGTTCATTGCTTCTCACTTTTTAAACTGCCGTAGAGAGTTTGCAACCAACAGACAAACACTGTGAATAATAGCCAAATTGTTCTTTTCACCTGTGGCTCCTTATTGTTCTTATGGGGCTAGTCGTTTGAATCCGGGTCGAAATTGTAGACCCCGTAGGTAAACCCGGCTGGTGGATTATCCCGGTAATTTAACATTCGCTGGTAAATAAAACCGTGTGCGCTACCGCGGATAGCGTCACGAATCATACCATTGGTATCACATTCCTCCGCCGTGGCAAGCAGGCGTTCAAAGTTAAAGATAAAATTCTTGCTGTGGGTGGTACGAATGATGGTCCCATATAGCAGTTTGTACGCATAACGCTCACCATGACGAAACTGGAATTCCATCATCTGGCGAGAAAACAGTTCAGGATCGTTCTGTCCCATGTTATGCCACAGTTCGGAAATTCTTTGCTGAGACACGATGCCCTCGCTAGCGGCTCCCTGGCTGGAAACAAACAGAAAGCCCATTATTACACCCAGTTGAACCTTGACATTTTCTGCAATGCGTAGAAACGATTCCCGTCTGGCGTGAAATTCGGAGGCCTTGATGGCTTCAGTCTGCATCACTGCCTGCTCCGCCGATCTTTGAATTTCAACGTACTGCATCTTGATGGCGTCGGTATTCAGTGAGAGTTCTTTTTGCTGGGAAAAATAACCCAGCACAAACCAGAGAAACGCCAGCGGGGCAAAAGCACCTTCAAGAAAGCTACCCATGGTACCGATGCGGATATCTGACATTTGCAGCCAGCCGACGGATCCTGAAATATAGTAGGCGAGGACGGCAACCCATATGACAGTAAAGCACCCGCCTAAAATTAACCGCCAGTCAGGACTCTGCCTCCCGAAGGGATGAAACGGTTCTTCCTTGGCCCAATGGTCAGGTTGTTCAGTTTCTGCGGTGGCGTGGTCATTGTCCATCAGCTTGACAGATCTCCTGTGAGTGATGCTCTTTGTGAAACTTCTATCCAGTTACGGTCCGGGTCAAGAATAAAAGAAATTCTGGCAGTCTGCCCCAGGGTCCTTGGCGCTGAGGCCTCTGTACCGCCTCGCTGGAGGAAATTGCTGTGTTCTTCATCAACCTTCCAGACCTGTACCGTAATGTAACGAAATCCGACGCCACGCATTTCCTTCACAGGACGATGATCAGGGTCTTCGGTAAGCAGCAATATGGTTGTTCCCCAGCGAAATGTGGTGTCGTCAATTTGCTCGATCTGCAGAATATTGTTGTAGAAATTTTGGAATTCCCCAAGATCCCTGACGACAAGGCGAATGCCGATGTGTGTGATACCAAACTGCCCCGGTGGAACCAGTGTAATTTTGTTTCCGTCCGGGTCCACCAGAATTTTTGGCTCTGTCAGGCCGTCTCGTGCGATTAGCAGCTCGTCATAACCGCTTTTACCGGAGCTTGCCAGATCCGGTAGTGCTGCCCTTGAGTGATTGAGTTTAAATATTGAGCCATTAAGACTGTGACGAAGCTGGTGACTGCCGCCGCCCACTTTGAGTAGTTCTTCAAAGGGCAGGCCAACCTCGTCTTGCCAGAAACTCAGTTGGACTTCACGTTTGTTGGTTTGTATTCCTATATCGATACAGTCTTTGGCGAGTTTCATTGGAAATTCCTGCTTGCGGTCATTTTGCCCTGTCCCGTGTCGTTGTAATCAGTTCTTTGTTACTGGCGAGTATTGAAGCCCGGATCGTATTAGCGCTGTATACCACAATTGCCTCTACATACTCATGCCATTCATAGTCTGTCTGTACTGTTGAGCTCAGCTTCAGAGTAATTGCGGGCTTGTCACTTGAAACAGATTCGCGTTCAACACCATTGATACACAAGCTGGCCCTGGGCTCTTGCCCGAATATGAGTAAAAGGTCTGTACCTTCATAGCTTATTTTTAGTTCTTCAGTCATCGTTGGCTCAGATGGTGGCGTTTATTAATTGTTATCAATTGTTTCGTCAGATTATAAGCCAATAATAGTTCATGAGGCTCCCGGGCAGTCTGCTGAAAAAGTTCCTGTTAGATGTGAGGCAAGGCGAAAATCGCTGAAAGAGCGGAGTTTACACGGGGTAAATGAGTATTTGAATCAAACTCGCGCACGAGCAATTTTCAACGCTGAATTGTGTTAACAGGGGATTTTTCAGCAGCCTGCTGAAGCACAGGGTCAAATGAAGTATCATGCACCTCCGGATTTGGAGTGAGTTATGAGTCAACAAGAGTTAAAAGCCAATGCAGAAGAGATTGCTGCCGGGCTGAGGAAGCTGGGGGCAGATCGTGTCGTCGCATTGTCGGTTCACAAGAGCAAGGAACTGGTCGCTGAACTGGAAGTCAAGATTGCAAAACTGATCGAGCAGCTTGATTAGCCAGGCCTCCTGGGGAACCTCTTCCCCATTCCACCCTGCCTTGCCCCTGACGAAAATATCTACTTAATCAGAGGTTCCATAGATTGGGAGTTTAGCAGTTGCTGTTCCAAAGACCCGTGTTTCTTCAGCTTCGTTTGAAATCGTAATATCTATTTCTACCGTACCTTCTTCCTCATTTATGTCTGTCACCACTCCGGTGATTTTGTGTGGCTGGTCGACAAGAATTGGTGCGCGAAACACGGTGTCAATCGCGATAATCTCTGCGCCCGGTGCCCAGCGGTGAATCATCGCGCCGAGAAACCCCTGGCTCATTACGCCTGGCACCAGGGCGCCTGGGAAGCCTTCCTGCCGCGCCTTCTCGTGATCCGTGAAGCGTGGTCCTCCCCAACCAACGAATTCGCCGAAATACCTGACATTTTTCAGGCTGGTGTCGGGTTGGAAGGTTGGTAATTCACAGGCGAATTCCACGTCTGAAATGGTATCAACAGTTTCACTCAACGGGCTTCTCCCTGATGACTGTGCGCGTGTCCGCGTTTGCAACATGAACATTATTCTCGTCATAAAGTTCTGTACGCCTGACCAGGAAGATCATCCTGCCGGAGCGGCCCGTTTTTGTGTAGATATCATGCAGATGTGATTTTCCGGTCAATGTAACGCCACTGCGAATCGGAGCCATCCACTGCACAGATTTACCGGCGTCCATACCGGTACCTTTTGGCCTTGGAAAATCCCCGGGCAAGTTTCGTCCGCCAACCAGTGTTGAAACGAATGTAGGGGGTGCCTGGAAATCTTCATGGGATGGGTCTGTAAATCTGGGATGTGTTTCGCCACAGGCTTTTGCGTACGCAGCACACTTTTCGCCGTTTATTTCGAATTTGATTTCATCAAATTCCTTATTCAGGAACCGGTCCCGCATGGCTTCAATATCATCGTCCATATTGTTTACGTTCTACTTTAATCAATGATCCTTCACATTGTCAGGTATCTGCAGAACCTGGTCAAACCCGACCGTTGAAGATTTGGTGTACTCGATGATTGACCAGCTGACCTGTTTACAGGTAGATTACGGCATTTTCCAATGCTGGTTTTTCATGTTAGAACTCAATCCGTACGCCGGTGCCCTGGGAGTAATAGTTGGAGGCGTTGACCTGTGCCAACCTATTGATGATGTGTTGTTTTGTGAGCTGAACGAGGCCTTGCTTGAGTATGAGGTTTTGTTTTTTCGTGACCAGCCACTGTCTCCGGAAAACCATGCCAATCTCGCATCCTTGTTTGGGGCGCCCCAATTACACCAGGCTTACCCGCATATCGACGGCTTTCCGCAGCTCACAATTCTTGAGAATGATGAGGCAAACCCGTCAAAAATTGAGATGTGGCATACAGATATGACCTTTCGACGATGCCCGCCCCTGGGGGCTATACTGCATGGGGTGGTTGTACCCGAAAAGGGGGGGGATACACTTTTTGCGAGTATGTCAGCCGCGTTTGAAGGCTTGTCTGGCACGATGCAAAGTTTTTTAACAGGATTGACCGCGATTCATGACTTTAGTTATGGATTCAAGGAAAGTCTTGAAGAAGCTGGCGGCCGGGAGCGTTTGGCGCAAATGGTTCTCGACAATCCGCCGGTTGAACATCCGGTAGTGAGAACCCATCCCCTGTCAGGCAAGAAGGGTTTGTTTGTTAACTCGCTGTTTACAGTGGGCATCAAACACATGAAGCAGAAGGAAAGCCGCATGTTACTTGACTTCCTGTTTGATCACATGGCAACCCCTGAAACTACCTGCAGATTCAAGTGGGAAAGTAATTCAGTGGCGTTCTGGGACAATAGAATCACCCAGCACAAGCCGGTCAATGACTACTGGCCACAGCATCGACGCATGCAGCGTATTACCATCGATGGTGATGAGCCGGTCTAGTTTTGCAGTAATTGCGTCAATACCCGTATAAATTCCAGCGGCTCATCCAGAAAGATATGGTGATGCGCATCCTCAATGCGCAGCAGACGATCGCTGTTGAACAGTGATTCGATCAGACCTCTGTTTTGAGGCGGAAAGAATCGACTCTGGCCACCGTAAACAAAGGCAACCGGGCATCCAATGGTGCGAATCATTGTGGCGGCATCGGGTAGGTCGACTGCCGGGTCTTCAATCATCCTGGAAAACACCGACTGATCGAGTTTGAACTCAAACCCATGATCAGTTTCTTTCAGTGAATGTCGGGCGATGTAGTCGAGCAGGTATCGATTGTCACATGATTGCGGTGGGCGCAACCGAAATCGGCGCATCCCCGCTTCAACACTGGGATAAAAATGTGATTTTTGCTTTGGCAACACAGGTGTCTTTCGTGTGCCTTTAACGGCAGAGATAACAGAATCTACCAGTACAATCGCCGCGAGTTCATCGCCATGCAGATAGGCTGTGACGCGGGTCATCGCCCCACCAAAGCTGTGGCCAACGACGGTGGTGTGTTCTCCCAGTTGTTTTGCAACCCCCAGTATTTCGTTGGCAAAACCCGCCGCGCTGTACTGATTGCGGTGGTCACTGTCCCCGTAACCGCTCATATCCATGGCGGCAACGTGATACTGGTGAAGAAATGCCGGGGCAATGAAATCCCACCAATGACTGTGTGCAGCATGCCCATGGACAAAGAGTAACCCGGGTTTATTGGACTCACCCCAGGATTGATAGTGTATCCGACCCTGGTCGATGTCGATAAAGTGGTCCAGGCGTTTTTTTGATACAAAGTCGGTGAACCAGGCTGGATGCTGCAATGAAAACCACCTTTGGTATTAGCACGGTGCATTATAGCCCAGAACAGCTAAAGCCCAGTACACTGGTTGAGATGCGTTCAAGCAGGTTATGATGTAAGGAGAAGGGACTTATCAGAAGCACAATCAGGCATTGAATACCCAAACGCAGGAAACAAAATAAGAACTAAGAACAAGAATAAGAGGTTTTCTTTTCATGGCATCTAAAAACCCCTGGAACAATCGGACTGCCACATTTGCGGTGGTGCTCGCGTTTCTGGTTGGTCTTGTGGGCGCGTTGGCGCTACGGTCAAACAACGACCTGCAACTTCCCGCAATGGTTGATTCCCAAACCCAGGCGAAAATCCACTGGCGCGTACCCGTTGCATTTAGTACCAATTTGCCTGCATTGGGAGACAATATTCTGTATGTTACTGGTGCCCTGAAACGTGCCACTGGTGGAAGGGTTGAGCTTGAGGTGTTTGAACCGGGTATGTTGATACCGGCCTTCAGTATTACTGAGGGCGTTAAAGACAAGAAAATAGACGCAGGATACACCTGGCTGGGTTATGACCAGGGGAGGATTCCGGCAACGCCATTGATATCGGCAGTGCCGTTCGGGATGGAGCCCTGGGAATTTACCGCCTGGTACTTCGAAGATGAGGGACGCGCCTTAACGGAGTCGCTTTATCACCCTCATAACGTTCATCCGATTCTCTGTGGCGTCATTGGCCCCGAAACTGCCGGTTGGTTCAGCAGTCGAATAGAAACCCTCGATGATTTTCAGGGGCTAAAGATACGGTTCGCTGGATTGGGAGGTCGTGTACTGCAAAAATTGGGTGCCTCGGTAACCCTGATCCCGGGAGGTGAAATATTCCAGGCGCTGGAAAAAGGCGCAATTGACGCCACGGAGTTTTCCCTGCCTGTTGTTGACCAGATGCTGGGATTCGATCAGGTGGCGAAATTTAATTACTTTCCCGGTTGGCACCAGACTTTTACAGCGGCACATCTGGTGGTAAACCTGGACACCTGGAACTCTCTGGCTGATGCTGACAAGGGAGTTATTGAGATGGCCTGTACGGCTGGTGTAATTCGAAACCTTTCGCGCGGTGAAGGTCTTCAAGGAGAGGTCATGCAGGGCTTTCCAGACAAGGGCGTAACACCGATTATATTTTCCAACGAAATTTTAAAAGAACTACAAAAAATCACCCATGAAGTGCTCACCGAAGAGGCCGAAAAGAACGAAGACTTCGCTCGTATCTGGGCATCACAAAAGAAATTCCTCCAGACCTATTCTCACTGGAAGAGCCACGCGTATCTACCGAGAAATTTTTGATGCAGTTGCCCCATACGTCCGCCTCATGGTGGATTGAAAAACAAATAACGAGAATAGGTGATGCATCATCCTGGATCTGGCTGGTGTTGCTGGGCATCATTGTACTTAACGTCGTGATGCGTTATCTGTTTGGTCTGGGCAGGATTGAGTTCGAGGAAATTCAATGGCATCTGTATGCAGCTGGTTTTCTGCTCGGTTTGTCCTATGCCAGTGTCTCCGATGCACATGTCAGGGTC
Source organism: Gammaproteobacteria bacterium (assembly GCA_012960755.1). The sequence continues at coordinate 19,616 of DUAT01000105.1, read as the reverse complement.
GACGTGGTTCGAGAAAAATTATCAGCCCAGTTACAGGCATGGATTGAGTTGTACGGAATACTGTTGTTGCTGTTACCGTTCATTACCCTGGTACTGTACGCCTCGGTCCCTTTTATTGCCTACTCATTTTCGACCAGTGAGATCTCTGAAGCACCGGCGGGATTGCCTTATCGGTGGATCATAAAGAGTTTCCTGGCGGTTGGCTTTATCATGCTGTTGATGGCGACGCTGGCGAGGCTGAGCCGATTGTGGAGTTTCCTGTTTGGTTGGCCCACACCACTGGTAAGTAGTGACGAGGCCGATTGATGCCTACCGGTGATATCCTTTCGTTGTTGATGTTTGTGTCCTTTATCCTGCTGATATTCACCGGGTTTCCTGTGGCGTGGGTACTGGGAGGTCTTGCGGTACTTTTCACTGCTTTTGGTATTGTTTTAAAGACGGACTTTCAGCTTCCGATTGCCATGGACTGGGATTACAGTTTTCTTGTGGTTGACCGCATCTGGAACGTGATGAACAACTGGGTACTGGTTGCGTTACCCATGTTCATCTTTATGGGTTTGATGCTGGATCGTTCCGGTGTCGCACAAAAACTGATGAACAATTTCGTCAGGTTGTTTGGTGGCGTTCGAGGTGGTATGGCGGTCACTGTGGCATTAATCGGCATCCTGCTAGCTGCAACCACAGGTATTATTGGCGCATCTGTGGTGCTGCTGGCATTGTTGGGCTTGCCACAGATGTTGGATAACAATTACAAACCGGAACTTGCCGCAGGAACTGTGTGCGCGGTGGGTACCCTGGGTATTCTGATTCCGCCGAGCATCATGCTGGTTCTCATGGCAGACCGATTGGCCATGCCTGTGGGTGATTTGTTTCTCGGTGCTTTGTTCCCCGGGTTATTGCTGGGGGGTATGTTCGTTATTTTTATCCTCGGTTATGCCTATGTGAATCCCGATGTGGCACCGGTGCCGAAAGATCACGAAGCAGTCACTGGCCGCCTGATCCTGGATGTATTCCTGGCGATCCTGGCGCCAGCCGGATTGATTGTAGCCGTCTTGGGATCTATTTTTTTTGGCATTGCGACTCCAACTGAAGCCGCTGGTGTTGGTGCGTTTGGCGCAACCCTGCTTGCCTGGTGGAACTCTCAGCTCAATGTTGAGGTATTTCGTTCAGTGTTGCGGGAAACCACAAGAACCACAGCTTACATATTTGCGATTTTTCTCGGTGCTACAGCCTATTCTCTGGTGCTCAGGGGACTAGGTGGGGATGAACTGATTGAAGGCTTGTTGAAAGGCATGCCATTTGGACCTACCGGCATTGTGATCTCAATCCTGATATTCACATTTGTACTCGGGTTTTTCCTCGACTGGATCGAAATCACGCTGATCGTTTTACCCCTGGTAAGTCCAGTGGTGATCGATCTGGGATTTGACCTGGTGTGGTTTACCGTTTTGTTCGCGGTTTGTTTGCAAACCTCATTTCTCACTCCACCCGTTGGATTTGCAATTTTTTATCTCAAAGGCGTGGTCAAGGACACCATGCCGGTGGCCACAATATATCGTGGTGTGATTCCGTTTATCATCCTGCAACTTATTGGCCTGGTGATGATCTTTGTCTGGCAGGATATTGTTATCTGGTTACCTGCCCAGGCGTATTGATCTAATCATCAAACAGGCTGTCCAGCGGGTTGCCATCATCTTTCTTTTCTTCCGGCGACTTGATATCAAAATCGTGGGGATCATGTGTCGACTCAGCTTCGCTGGCAGGCGAGGTGTCGCTAAAAAGTGAGTCAAAGTCAGCCACCGCTGAAATTTGACTGGATTCGGTTTTCGGGTCAAAGGCACTTCTATTGGGTTTAAAATAGTCACAAAAATTCGCGGTTTCTTTTATCACCGGTGGATCTGCACGCTCGTGATTGCAATCTGCCGGTCTGCCTGGTGCGTAGTTCAGGCACAGTCGACAACAGCGAAGCACCTCGTAACACTTCGGGCAGTTGGCGTGACGACTGATTGGCAACGGAATTTCTGCCAGGGAAGAACCGCAGTTCCAGCATAGCAAAGGTTTAGCCATATAAAGATCTTGCCATATGTAGTTGCCAACGGCGGTTATTTAACCCAGGATGCTTTACGTTTTTCCCTGAAGGATGCCATGCCTTCTGCGCCTTCGTCTGATCGGAACATTCGCCCACTCCATTCTGCGGTTTCCGCAAAAGCCTCTTCTCTGGACAGTTGCGGTACGCGTCGAACCAGTTTTTTGCATTCGACAACAGCAATGGGTCCGCCCAGGTTAATAGCATCAATTTCTTCCTGGACAGCTTCAGTTAACCTGTCTTTGCTTACAGCGCGATGTGCCAGGCCAAATTCCACAGCTTGGTTACCATTAAAGCGTTCACCGGTGAGAAACAATTTCATGCCATGATGGGTGCCCAGTTTTGGAAGACATACCACGGAGATAACCGCTGGGATAACACCAATCCTGACTTCCGAGAAGCTGAATAGCACGTCGTCCACAGTCACAACGATGTCTGCTGCACCGACCAGACCCAGACCACCGGCGAATGCAGCGCCGTTGATGGCCGCTATGACCGGTTTCTCACTATCCATAATTGTTGTCAGCACATCTGGATAAGGCACCGCCTTGCCGCCGCCTTCGATGGACTGACCCGGAGGGCTTTTCAGGTCTGCACCGGCGCAAAAAGCGGGACCATTACCGGTGATGACAATGGATCGCACATTGGGGTCTTCGTTGGCGGCGATCAGGTGCGCGTAGAGTTCACTTACTAAAATGGACGAAAGGGCATTCCTGTTTTCCGGTCGGTTCAGGGTGATCCAGGCTGCTGAGTTCCTGACTTCGTATAAGGTTGCTTCAGTATTGGCCATGTTGGACTCCGGCTGATTGTCATCTTTGGTGATGGTTTCGTAATGCCGAACAGGCTATCACAGTTCATGACGATTGTGACGTAGCGTGAGGCTTGTTGGCTTCCAGCCAGGGTTGGATAGGTTCGTCCGGCAGATCGTCATCGAAATCTTCTTCATCAAATACAGAAAACCCCCGGGCCAGATAGTTGGGGAGTGCCTGTGGGTGATCGAGGGTACAGGTGTGCAGCCAGACCCGTTTGCCACCGATTGCCCAGGCTTTTGAAATGGCATCCTCCAGTAAGCAGCGACCGTAGCCCTGGCCAATAAATTCGGGAAGCAGACCGAAATAGCAGATCTCTGCGCTCCCAAGTCCCTGTTCCTGGAGTTCGAAATAGCCCAGTGGCGTACCCTGGTCATATGCGACCCAGGTTTCCGTATTTGGCTCGGTTAAGAATTTTTGCCAGTCAGCATAGGTCCAACCGAGGCGCATATGCCATTGCCAGTCAGCGCCGACTGCCAGATAAAGGAACCGATTGAATTCAGGTAAGGCGGTATCAACCTTTCTGAGTTCGTAATGACGCCGCTCCGGGTTAGGAAGCTCCGCAACCGGGAGCTGTTCGGTCATTTCAAGGTGCCAGACATGAACTTTGGTTTTCATGGGATTTCCTTCGAATAGTGTAGTGTCCTGTATAAATATCCACAGACGCGTTGTATCTCTTGACAAGGTACCTACATTGCCTGCGACTTTCCTTGAAAAGAGTGGGCCTTGCTGTGACACTTCCTGTTACAAAAAGTGAGGGCCACTTAAAGTGCCATCTATACAGGAGACTACACTAAACGTTGGTCGCCCAGCCACCGGCGAAGGGGATGACCTGGCCAACAATAAAATCGCTCTTGTCTGATGCCAGGAAAAGCGCCAACTCTGCTGATTCCTCTGCACGGGCAACGCGTTGAATGGGCACATTACGTTGCAGATGTTTTTGGAATCGCTCCGATGCCACCAGTTCATCACTGTAATAAGCAGGGTTGCTGACATAGTTCTGTGCCACCGCGTTGATCTGCACATTGCTCGAGGCAAACTCTAATCCTGTGGCTTTTATAAACGCGTTTTGAGCCCCTCGTGCGGAGCAATATGCCGTAGAACCGGGGATACCTCGCAGTGGTGCAGCGCTGGTTATCGCAACAATTTTACCACCGCCACGATTTGCCATCATGGGGGCAAAGTGGCGGATGAGTTGCATCAGCGGATGTACCATGACGTTAAACAGGGCCTGCCAGTCCTCGTCCTGAATATCTGCTACTGGCATGCTGCATGGGTCATGGGCAAGATTAGCGACGACTATGTTTATGTCGGTCAGGTCTTGGCAGTAATCCTGAAATTTCTCGTCATGGGGCACCCGCCCCGAAACGGCGGTGACCTGCGCCCCCTCGGCTGAGAACAGTTCATTGATAGCCGGTCCCATATAGTCCTGGCTTTGAGTGAGTAAAACTTTCTTGTCTTGCAGCCTGGTTGACATAACTTGCCTTTCTCAGTTGTGAACAGTTGTTCTGTATTGACTGGTTTTGTTGATGGTTCCTCTTGCCCACCTGACGTGATGTAAAGAATGGGCTAGCTGATAATAACAGCGTGTTGCTTGAGTAGTTCAAGAGGAACAATATCGAGTGCACGGATATGGGTATTTCTCATAAATATCCGCGGCGCCATTCCGTTCTCATAAGCTTCCAGCCATCGGCCTGCACATAGACACCATCGGTCTCCTTCCTGTAACCCGGGGAAGCCAACTTCCGGATGTGGGGTCGATAGATCGTTACCGGCGAAGCGGGAATACTCAAGGAACTCGGTGCTGAGTTCAACGCAAATCGTGTGGGAGCCTTCATCTTCATCGCAGGTGTTACAACAACCGTCGCGCAGAAACCCTGTCATTGGATCAAGGCTGCAGGGCTCCAGGGGTTCTCCCAGGACATTGATAGATTCGGAGACTGTTATTGAATTCATGTGATGGATTGTTACCCAGAATCTTGCACACTGTCTAGCAGGCGGCTGAAAAAGCCAGCCAGGATTTTATCAAATCAGAACCTTCGCCGGTCCCTGCTACTGAAAACGAAATTTTTCTTCACCGAGTCAGCGGTATCTTTTCCGGCAATGCTCTCGATTTTGGTATAAGAGTCGTTTTGTATTTGCGCCTGCTGGTCGAGCCTTTGGGTTCGAGACAAACCTTCCATGTTGCGGATATTGTCAATTTCTGTTTTTACCTGGGTTGTTATCTCATAGACGGCGACAATTTCTTCCCTGGAATTACCATAGCGGTCTCCAATTGCCTGCAGAGATCTGTAAACCGGGTCCTGGGAGCGCGCATACTCGGCATAACGTTCCGGTGGCAGATAGTTTTTAATTTGCTCGCTACTCAGTTCTCGCTGTTCACGGAGCCGGGTTCGATCGGTCGAACGGGTGTATTCGCTCCCCTCATTTTCGGCACGGATTGAAAACAGATCCCGAAATTCCTGCTCCGTGTAATCGAAACTGTTCATTGATCGCTGCATCGAGCTGGCAAGACTGGATTCACGCAATTCGTACTCAAAAAACTCTTCCGGGTTCAGGGCCTCACGTATTTGAGCACTGAGCCGTTCAATTTCCACCATGCGGTCTTCTCGTGCTTCCCGGGTGTAACCACGGATGAAGAGGGCGTCAGTTTTTGCCTCGCTCAGTTGTTGGAACTCAAATAGCTCTATTTGCTTGTCTGACGACAGAAAAGACAGGTTGTCTTCCAGTGGCTTAAACAGGTTCTGAAACAGTGGATCATCGACTATATCGTCGCCAAAGACATCTCGCAATTGCTGCCGTTTTTCGCCCAGCCAGTCCAGTTCCTGACGTACATCGTCCTCGGGTTCCCGGTTTGAAAGCACCCAGTAGGGTGTTGGCTGTTCCATCCATTCATTTGAACGGTGATCTCTGTCGATGGTCGCACCCAGGATCTGCCTGACGAGAGTTTCATCGTAACCCGCCTCACGCAACTGCATGGCAAATCCGCTGTAGCCGTGACTCGAGGTTGGCACCAGCAGTGCTGATGGTTCGTTGACAGCATGGGCTGTCACTGTCGGGGTTTCCCGCCGAATTGCCATAGAATCCGTTGTTTGTATTGCCTGTATTGTCGTGGGTTTTGTTTCGGCGGGCGCAGGGTGAGTACGGCTGAACAGGATCCAGCCAAAGCTGATATTCAAAGTGAATAGGGCAATAATCACCAGGTTTTTGGCCATCTAACGTCACCTGCCGTTAACATTGGTTCTTCACGCCGAGGCGCCAGAGTAAAACTTTATGCCGAACAGCCAGAACCGCCTTGAAAGAACGGCGAAGGCAATAGCAAGTAGTACGGTAAAAAGCAGTGTTTCCGTCGCTAGTTTACCGGCAATCGCCTGGGCGGGTACAGTCACGGCAAAGGCAACGGGTACCAGCAGCGTTAAAATCCATTTTAACCATCCGGGATAGATATTCACAGGCCAGCGGCCCGCAATATACATAGACCAGAATATCTGGGTGATGTTTTCAATGCGGATAAACCAAAATGCCAGGGTTGCCAGTACCATCCAGAAACTGTAGATGATGACGGCCGCACACAGCAGGGAAACGGCGAACATAAAAGTCTCCCCCGGACCGATGCTTCGCGATGTCGCAACGAGTCCGAAGCAGAAGACGACAAGGCCCATAGCAATATCGATAATTTTCCATATCCGGAACTCGGAGATACTGACGAGCAGTTGGCTGTCTCGGGGTTTTAACAGGGTGAAATCGAGTCTCCCATCAACGATGTCGAGCATAAATTTGTTCAGGCTCGGCGCAATGACAAAGTTAATCGCGCCCAGCACCATGAAGTAGATGCCCAACAGGCTGATTAATTCTGATTGTTGCCATCCTGCAAGGTTGGGTGTCTGGGAGAAAATAATCGCCACAGTGCCCAGGGCGGTGGCCATCCCCAGGAACGACTCAAACACCTGGATCCAGAAGTTAGCCCGATAAGCCATCTCGTTCAGGGTGCCGATTTTCAGGAAGACATAAGCCAGTTTGAGCAAGCTTAACCACCTACCGCAGAATAGTTACGAATCGCACGACCCCAGAGCGCTCTTAAAACGCCCAGCGCGGCCAGGAGCCAGAAGATCAGATGGTATATACCTTCGGTAATATCGCCTTGTGAGAGCCTGCCAGTGATAATCTCCACTGGAAATGCCACGATGTAATAAAAAGGCAAGGCTTCGGCGACGGGTTGCAGCCAGATCGGTAGCAATGCAATGGGGGCGATTCGACCCGACAGGAACATCATGATCGCAAAGTAGCTGTTGTTGATAGCAGTAATTCGGGTCGTCCAGAACGCAGCCAGGGCTATTGACCAGTCGAGAATAAACCTGACGGCAAAGGCAAGGACAATGACAGGGACAGCCAACAGCACCGCACTGAACTCAATATCAAACCTGGGTTCGAAAAGAAAGACAAGCACGATCAGCGCTGGAATCATGACTGTCAGCTGGACGATCTTATAAGCAATATTATCGGTAACATCCTTGTGAATCGGGTGAATCGGCCTTAGTAATTCATAGGAGAGTTCACCGAACTGAATCCGCCACTGAAATGTCTGCATAATCCAGGTAAACGTCAGGTGATTGATTAACATCAAAATGATGTAATAAGCGGCGAACTCACTGGCTGTGTAGCCACCCACTTCGCCACCTCTGGAATCGGCGACTGTGGACCACACCACCAGATAGATCGTTGGTTCAAGGACACTGCCGATCATCCAGATCATGCCAGATGCCCGGTACTGAATGTTCTCCATAATGGACACCTTGAGGAGGGTGCGATAAAGCCTGAAGAAATAACGGATCATTGATCCGGATCTGCAGTGTTGGCGTTGGCTGGTGGCATCACGGCTTCCTGCGAAAACACGTTATCAATCACCTCTTCAATCGAAGGGTCCTCAACATTGATATCAGTCACTTCAAAATCCTGCAGGAGCCTGGCCGTTACTATGGGGGCTTCGGATTTAGTCAATCGCAGGGTAGCACTGGATTCGTCCTGCCTGATCACATCACCATAAGTGGAAAGGTCACTAAAGGTACTTGCCGTTTTCACCGTAAGGGTTTTGTACGCGGTAAACTGCTCGACGAGTTCCGACAAATTGCCATCAAAGAGAATGCTGCCGTGGTGAATAATGATTACCCGTTGACAGAGAGCTACGACATCTGCCATGTAATGGGATGTCAGTAATACCGTTGCACCGGTTCTGCTGTTGTATTCCTGAATAAATGCCCGTAATCGTCGTTGCATGGTCACATCGAGGCCAATCGTGGGTTCGTCCAGGAACAACATTCTTGGTTCATGTAACAAGGCCAGGGCTATTTCACATTTCATTCGTTCACCCAGAGACAGGTTGCGAACGGGTTTGTTAAGCAACTCGGTGAGGTCAAGCAGATTCGATAAGTATCCCAATGTCTCCCGGTAGCGGGTTGACTTGATGTCGTAGATGACGCGGTTTCTCTCAAAAGAGTCGATGGCGGGAATGTCCCAGATCAACTGGTTCCGTTGGCCCATGACCAGTGTAATCTGGTGTAGATAGCGGCTTTTTCGCTCAAAAGGTGTATACCCCAACACATTAACTTGTCCACTGGTTGGGTGGAGTAACCCAGTAAGCATTTTAATTGTTGTGGTTTTTCCTGCGCCGTTTGGACCCAGAAAACCCACGATTTCACCAGGTTCGATTTGAAAACTTATGGGCTTTACGGCGACGACGTCCCGAGTATCGCGCTTGACCAGGCTTCTAATTGCAGCAGCGAGCCCGGCCTCCCTGACGGGAACCTGGTAGGTCTTGCTTAGATCATGAACTGCAATACCTTGTTGTATGGATTGACGCATGGTTCATATCTCCTCGAAATCTCCATGCCTGCCCTTGCCGGATGCGAATCGGCTCGCGCCTAAACGGGTTTCACCAGAGGCGATCACAGCTCGACCCAGTTCTGTTTCGTTTCGCAAAGCTTCCGGGATAGACATATTCCATTGCTCATAAGACGAGAGTCGATCATTTCGCATGCACATTTGTGGGAAGGCAGAAATTTCCCGGGCCAGCGAAATTGCAGCATCCAGAGCCTGGCCTTTTTCGGTCAGACGATTGGCAAGCCCCATTCTTTGAGCTTCGTCTCCAGAGACACCACGGCCGGTTAAAATAAGATCCATTGCATGGCTGTGGCCGCACATTCTGGTTAATCGAACGGTGCCACCGTCGACCAGTGGCACCCCCCAGCGGCGACAATATACACCAAAGACCGCATCCACGGCTGCAACCCTCAGGTCACACCAAACGGCTAATTCCAGGCCACCCGCCACGGCAAACCCCTCAATGGCGGCGATAACAGGTTTGCTAAGTAACATCCTCGTGGGTCCCATTGGCCCGTCTCCATCGAGCCCGACACGATTTCCCTGGCTGGTTGAAACTGCCTTGAGATCTGCCCCGGCACAGAATGTACCCTCACTGCCTGTAAGCACCGCCACCTTATAGGTGTCATTGCTATCGAATTCTCGAAAAGCACTGGCAAGAAGTTCTGCTGTTGGGCGGTCCACGGCATTTCTTTTTTCTGGCCTGTTAATCGTGATGACGCAGATTTCATCTTTGGCTTCGACAATAACGCTGTCCATGATGCTGCTCCTTATTGTAAAGAGAGATTGTAAAGAGAGATTGTAAAGAAGATTGTATTAGAAAGTTACATTAAAAAGCTGTTCTAGAGAGAGTCCTCGATCCGTCAATAGACCTGATGCTGAATCAGAGACTAGTGGCACTTACTTAAGGCATATCTTGATCAATACAACTCAACGCGACCGACGTTTTGGCATTAAGTAAGTGTCATTAGTATCAACGACTTGAATTAAAGTGTTGTATTTGACAAGGCGCGCCTGGTTTTTTGCCTGGACCAGCGTTTGGCTGTCTGGAGGGCCGAACGCCCGATTACTGTGGTGCCATAGCCTTGCTCTACGATGCCCACCGAACCGTGATCGTTGGTAGCAATGATGCCCGCCCCGGTAATCATAGCGACATCCAGGGTATTTTGGTTTTCGCCAAAGAGATAACCGCTCCAGAAGTCAGCAGCCAGGACACTGATAACTGCCAGCGGTGTTTTTATTTCGAATGTCCTTTTCCGTGGTTCGGCCAAATTAGACGTTTTTGTTCTGAGGGAACCGCTGGTAAAACTCATCTTGACGATAGCCGTGTTCTTCTTCGGAGAATAGTCGTAGGTATGTAGAACGAAATGAGAGTTGGGACCCAGGGAGAAACTGGTCTCATCTGTCATCTGGATAAGAACCTTGGACGTAGCATCGGTTTCGATAATGTCCCCCTGGTAGATTTTCGCCTGACTCGCGAGGATATAGGTGCTGCTTTTGCGAATCACTTTAGGGTATCCGGTGGAAGCTGTCACCACACCGATAGTCGTCGGAGTTGTGTTCTTCTGGACTTGGGTTGTGGTGCATGCTGTTAATGCGACGCTGCAGATCAGGAAGAACGAAAAACGGAAAATGTTAACCTGGCTTTTGACTAACATCGTATAAATTCTCCATATCTACATAGGATTTGCTGCCGTTAATCCTGAACATCCTGCGATTGATTTTCGGATAATCACAAACATCAAAATCATTCCGGCTGCCACCCATTAGGTACACCAGATCATCTGTGAATGGATTGCGCATCATATGGGGGAATGACTTCTGGCCAAAAGCCATAAAATCCCCTACCGCTATTTCATACTCCTCATCCCCGATAACGGCTATGCCCTTGCCCGAAAGAATGTAGAGGAACTCCTCATCATTGTGGTGAAAGTGAAACTGGGTCGATTCAAAGCCTGTCTCGAGACGGACCAGATGGACGCCAATTTGGGTCAGGCCTAGCAGATCACTCAATGAACGGGTGTGCCTGATGGCATTTTCATTGAACTGGTGAATGTTGATGGTTTCCGTGAGTGAGCTGATTTGCTCTGCTGTTAGCAGAGAATCGGCTTTATCTTCCACGGTAGTTTCCCCTTCCCTGACTTCGTCGCCCCTGCCGCTTATCCCCTGGTCGTGATATCAATTGTTGTCGCGAACTGCGTACCGGTCGAGGCACTTCAGCTAACAGGTTCAGGGGAGGTTGTTCGCAAACAAAGGATTCACCTAACAATTCCTCAATCCCGGGAAGCATAAACGAGTCGTTTTCACAGGCCAGGCTAATCGAAATTCCGCTGGCACCGGCGCGACCTGTGCGACCGATACGGTGGACATAGTCTTCCGGGTCTTCAGGCAAGTTGTAGTTAATAACGTGGGTGACATTGTCGACATGTATACCTCGTCCTGCAACATCTGTAGCTACAAGGACTTTTATCTTTCCGGATTTGAAGTCATCGAGGGTGCGTATGCGTTTCTTCTGTGGAACTTCACCGGTTAACAAACCGCAATCGATACCCTGGCGATACAGTTTGTTCTCGACTTCACGTGTCTGGTCCCGGCGATTGATAAAAACAATCACCCGATTTACGGCATCGCTGTTGATGACGTTGTATAGCACGGTAAATTTGTTGTCTTCACTGGTCAGGTACACAAGTTGCTGCACGCTATCGATGGCTAGTTTCTCGGGTTCGATTTCAATTCTAACCGGGTCGAGTGTCCAACTGGCGGACAGTCGCCTGATATCTTCACTGAAAGTTGCGCTGAACAATTGTGTTTGGCGATTTTCCTTTCTCGGGGTGCGCCCGATAATCGATTTAACATCCGGGATAAATCCCATGCTCAACATTCTGTCGGCCTCGTCGATGATCAGGGTCTCAACGGAAGATAAGTTAATGACGTTCGAGCGGAGAAAATCAAGCAGTCGACCCGGCGTCGCAACGACGATATCTGTGGGTTTTTTAAGCTGGGATTTCTGTTTCTCGTAGTCCATCCCACCCACAACGGCGAGTATTTTCAAGTCAGTAAATTCTGCGAGCAACTCCGCATCCTGGCTGATCTGCAGTACCAATTCTCGTGTCGGTGCAATAATGAGAGCAAACGGTGTGCCATTGGCCCGTTCATCGATCTCTGCATTTTCCAGGTGGTAGGTGATGATTGACAACAGGAATGCTGCCGTTTTACCGGTTCCTGTTTGAGCCTGGGCGATAATATCCTTGCCGTCCAGCGAATGGGGAAGCACTTCCTTTTGTACGGGGGTACAGTTGATAAACCCTAACTTCAAAATAGCCTTGTTCAACTCGTCGGGAAGCTCCAACTCGGCAAAGTCCGGAGGCATTTCTTTAACAGGCTGGTTAACAGGCTTGCTGACAGGTGCGCTGACTGGTTCAGCCAGGGTTGTCCCTGCCGGACTCTCATTTGACTCCGGCGCAAAGATTTTTTTGAAGAACTTCATATTGTTATTGTTCGCATACCGCATTCTAACACGTGTTTGGCATCTTCACGGTTTTGTTTCAGTGTCCTCAAGGTTACCGATGATCTTGTGCAGGGTTGTCAGTTGTAAACAGACAACGAACACTTCCAGAGCTTGCCGAAGCTGGCTAACAGGTGGGTAGGTGGGCGCAATCCTGATATTACGGTCTGCTGGGTCATTACCATAGGGGAATGTAGCACCAGCGGGAGTCAATTTTACACCGACTGCAGCCGCCATCTCGACCACCTTACCGGCGATACCCGGTTGTGTATCAAGCGAGACAAAGTAGCCACCGTTCGGCCGTGTCCATGTTGCAATGTCTTTGTCACCGAGATGTTGGGAAAGGATCTGTTCCGTCAGTTGGAACTTCGGGCGAATAATTGCCTTGTGTTTTTCCATCTGCTTCCGAACGCCTTCAGAATCCACAAGAAACCTGACATGTCTTAGTTGATTAACCTTGTCAGGGCCGATCTGTGAAACAGACAGGAATGCTTCAAAACTGGCGAGATTGTTCTGTGCCATCCCAATAAAAGAAATTCCCGCCCCGGCGAATGTGACTTTCGACGTGGATGCCAGCATGACGATACTGTCCTGGGTCGAATTCTCACGGGCGATGTCCATTAAATTAGCTAACGTATCGTGTTCGTCATTAATGTGGTGTACGGCATAAGCGTTATCCCACATTATCTTAAAGTCTGGCCCTGCTTTATTCGCCAGTGTTGCCATCCGCCGGACAACTTCATCGCTGTAGGTCACACCTGTTGGGTTTGAATACTTAGGCACACACCAGATGCCTTTAATCATTGGGTCTGATTCCAGCAGCGACTCAACCTGGCCCATATCCGGTCCTTGTTCACTAGTGTCAACGTTAATCATCTCAATGCCGAAGTGTTCACAGATGGTAAAATGTCGGTCATAGCCGGGAACAGGGCAGAGGAACTTAACTTTGGAAGTACCTGCCTGTTGCTGCCAGGATTGCCTCAGCATGAATTCAATATACTGGTACATCCACGTTAGGCTGCTGTTGCCGCCTACCATAACTTCGTTTGCTGGCAATCCCAGGAACACGCCGCCAAGCGCTCTTGCCTCAGGGATACCGGGGATGCCACCATAATTCCTGACATCGGTACCGTCCTGCAAAAGATAGAAACCACCGAGAATACCATCCAGCTCGTTTGACAGGTCTAGCTGCTCGGATGCTGGTTTACCACGGGTTAAATCCAGGTTGAGCATTTGAGCGCGGAATTGCTCATACTTATGGCTCAAGGTGTCATACAGCTCATGCAGAGCAGACAGTGAAAGTTCAGATAATTTCATTTGATAAGTTCCCGTGCAGCAATAGCACAATATGAACCAGGATGACGCCATGATAGTTTTGTTTGAGTTGCAATTGGAACGACCTGAGGCTGCTTCACGACCGGGTTAAAATGTTAGTCCTGTTAATTCATCGATACCGAGCATCAGGTTCAGGTTTTGAATTGCCGCCCCAGCCGCGCCTTTGCCCAGGTTGTCCAGCTGTGAAACCAACAGAATCTGCTCATCGTTGCCAAAAACATGAATATCATTTCGGTTTGTATGATTATTTGCCTCTGGATCCAGGAAGCCATCTTCTAGTGATTCGGTGGAGTTAGGTTCATGGACGCGAATGCAGGGTTCGGTATCGTAGTATTCGTGCAGGCAAATGTAGATATCTTCCAGACGAATGGATCGAGTGAAAAATTCCCTCGCCAGGGGTGTGCTAACCAGCATCCCCTGATGATAGTTACCCACTGAAGGCATAAAAAGCGGCGGATGCTCAAGTGATGCAAAATGCTGCATTTCCGGGATGTGCTTGTGGCCAAATTTCAATCCATAGGGGCGGGAGCTCCAGGGAGCCGATGTCTGGTTTTTCTGTTCTGCCTGGTAGCGATCAATCATGGTATGTCCGCCACCGGAATATCCCGAAATGGCGCTGATGCTTAACTGGGTATTCTTCGCGAGCAAACCTTTGTTCACCAGCGGTGCGACAGCCAGCAGAAAACCTGTTGGATAACAGCCGGGATTTGAAACGTATCTTGCACTGCTGATTTGCTGCCGCTGCTGCGGCGCTAACTCTGGCAATCCGTAGACCCAGTTGGGATCAACTCTGTGGGCTGTGCTGGCATCCAACATGCGGGCGTTTGTTCCCTCCGCCAGGGCGACAGTTTGTTTTGCAGCGGCATCGGGAAGGCATAGAATAACCACGCTCGCTTCATTGATCAGTTCTTTCTTAATCAGCGGATTCTTTCGATCCGCATCGGCAATGGCAAGCAGACAGATATCCGGTCGATCCTGTAACCGTTCGTGAATCTGCAGACCCGTCGTTCCCGACTGACCATCAATGAAAATTTTGTGCATAAACTGATCTACTATCTTTATCTAAACCTGCGACAAAAGTGTCTGACATCCGCGGCCAGCAACGCCGGTTGTTCCAGCGCGGCAAAGTGGCCACCTTTGGGCTGCTTGGTCCAGTGTTGAATATTAAATAACTCGTCTGCCCATTGGCAGGGCGGTTGAAATAGCTCGCCGGGAAACATTGTGCATCCGGTCGGGGTCGCGATTCTACCATGTTCATGCAGATTGTTTTTAACATGGTTCGATTCGTAATAAAGACGGGCGGATGAGGTGATGCTGCCGGTAACCCAGTAAATCATGATATTCGTCAGTAACTCGTCTTTGGTGACGGCATTTTCCACGTTACCATCGCAGTCTGTCCAGCTATGGAACTTTTCGGTTATCCACGCCGCCAGCCCGATGGGGGAATCGTTCAATCCATAGCCCAGAGTTTGGGGTTTGCTACCCTGAATTGCCTGATATCCGGTTCCGTCGAGCATATGTGATTTACGCTCTTCCAGACGTTGCTTCTCATCATCCGTCACGCCGTCGAACGGATCGGCCTTGTTTTTTGGATAACCGGCGAAGACCAGCGTCAGATGTAATCCAGTCACATTGTCAGGGGCCAATACTGCATTCCAGCTGCTGATTGCGGAACCCCAGTCACCACCCTGAACCACATAGTGTTCATAGCCCAGTTGCTGCATCAGGTTAACGTGACCTTCAGCGACCCGTTTTTGGTCAAACCCTGGTTCCCGCGCAGGATCTGAAAAACCATAGCCAGGAATCGAAGGGCAGATGACATGGAAAGCATCTTTCGGGTCGGCACCAAACGCTTCCGGCCGGGTGAGCATGGGGATGATCTTAGTGAATTCCGTAATAGAACCTGGCCAACCGTGGGTCATTAACAGCGGGATGGCATTCTCATGTGTTGACCTTTGATGGATGAAGTGTACCTGACGATCTTCTATAGTCGTCGTAAACTGATCCAGTTGGTTTAGTTCCGTTTCCTGCTTGCGCCAGTCAAAATCCGTTAGCCAGTAGTCACAAAGTTCCTGCAAATAACCAAGGTCAGTGCCATATTGCCAGTTACTACCAACCTCGTCGGGCCAGCGGGTCATTTTCAGCCTTGTCCGGAGATCAGATAGGGCACTGTCAGGGATGTCGATTGAGAATGGCTTGATCATATGAATAGTCCTGAAATTCGAAAGGTTTAGGAAGCCTCTGATCTACTAAATCGGAGGTTCTGCAAATAAGGGATTATCTACCTGACTGTGCTGGTTGCCTATCAGTTGTGACCAGTTTTTTCAGTTTTGTCAGGTCTGACAAATCTACTTCCCCTAATGGTGGCAAAATGGCGCCG
This sequence comes from Gammaproteobacteria bacterium, assembly GCA_012960755.1. The sequence goes on along the minus strand of DUAT01000105.1, from coordinate 3,624 downwards.
TCGAAGATCCCACCGAGAGAAACCCCTGGAAAGTAGTGTTCCTGTAAAAAGTGAACAAGCTTGAGCGTTCGGAAGCTATCCATCCAGTCATGGATGAACTTCTGGAACACTTCGGGTTTCTGATTTTGCTTCGACTCAATCACGACAAACAGATTGGCGGCTTCACACCATGGACGGACCCGTGAATCCGAAAAATAGTTCTTCAAGTCAGAGGCACTGCGGGACTGATTTAACTCAAACAGGAACTGTTTCAGGCAATGAAAGATGGCGGGATTGTAATACCGGTAGTCACTAGCAGGGCTGGCCAGTTGCAGTATTTTACCGATGCTCACGCCAGTACCAAAAGGGACTCGTCTGGAAAGACGACCGGAAATCTCTATCCGTGGTTCTGTCAGCTGGTCAACTGAGCCTGTTTTTGCCAGCTTGTTCAACAGGTAGAAATCTTCCCCGGCTGATCGTTTGGGGAACCCGCGAACCTGTGCGTAATGACGTGCGCTGATGGCGATAGTGCTCCCCACGGTCGTGAAGGCGTAGGGAGAACTCGCATACCTCAATCCACAGACATAGTAGTGGAGAGCTATTTCATAAAGCGTGCAGGCCTCCCGGGTCTCGGTTGCTGAATAATGCGTAAAAGGGTAGATTCTTGCAGCGACATCCTTGCCCGGCGCCTGTCGGTCCACCTGGGTGAAGCCATCGAAATAAGAAGCTGGCAACCGGACATCCGCATCTGTGGTGAAAATCCATGGTGTCGTCACCTGGTGTTTGTTTATCAGTGTCAATGCGATGTCGGCGCCTATTTTTCTCGCCAGACCCACGCCCTGCTTTTCCGGAACAGGGTGCGTACAGCGGTCAACCAGTACCAAGGTGCGTTGATCACGGGTTTTCAAACAGGTCAGCGCCTCGTTACTGGACAAGGATGCTGATTCTGACTCGATATCTTTGATGAGTTTGCGGGTTACCGGATCATCTTCCACTGCCGAATTGGCAACGATTATGATCAGGCAGTCCCGGTTCAGCTGCTTCCACACCAGTTGCAGTTCCTGCCAGTCTTCCTGGAACGCAGGTATGACCAGACAGAACCGAAAAGGACCAGCCTTGCATACACCGGGTTCTGATTTGGCGAGATCCAATTTGGCGAGGCTCAGTGTTTCGGGTTCCCCATGGGAGGCCAAATACTGATCGACCGGGCTTTTTTTTTGGCGATCTACCATTATTGCACCAGGCGTTAATGGAGTCTTGGACGAATAGGCAATGACTTGATGACACTGGCTTCAATCTGCAGCCATTGTTGCCAGCGAGCCTCGACTTCCTGGTCGGTGAAATATTCCCGTGCCAGTTCAATAAACAGCTTCTGATGCTTTTGCTCTGATCGAGCCAGGGATTTGTAGAAACTGGCAAGTGCGGGGTCTTCCAGAGTCCCACCCAGCAAGTTGAATCGCTCGGCACCCCTGGCTTCGATTACGGCTGCGCTTAGCAACCGGTCAATAAAATAATAATCCGGGCCACGACGGATTTTCGCGATAATAGCGTTCACATACGGGTCCTTTTCATCGGGCACTGAAACTAGACCCTTGCTTAACATCAGCTTCAGAACCTGGCGGTAGTGATTTAATTCTTCCAGGGCAAGATCAACCATTGCCAGGACCAGTGCAGGTTTGTCCGGATAGTGAGAGACCATAGACAGGGCAACCGCAGACGCTTTCTTCTCATTGGCGGCGTGATCAATGAGGAATTCGTCAAAGTTATTCAGCACCGCTTCAAGCCACTCATCCGGGGAGTCGAATTGTAAGGGGTGGTTCAAAATATTTCCTGGAAAAACAGAGATATCTCCTCGACCTCTTCGAGGCAAACCTGATGACCCATTGGATAGTTGAACCATCTCACGTCGTAACCCAGACGGATGAGATTTTCCCGGGATGTAGCTGCGCGCATGATGGGAATCATGGGGTCCCTGGTGCCGTGGGCCATCATGATTGGAATCGCAAGGTTGGCATCAGTTCGCTCCTGCTCGGTACTGGAAAAGTCGTGTAGATAGGTCGACAGTGCCAGTACGCCCGCAAGCCGCGACTCGTAGCGTAATGCAGTTTGCAGTGCGACAACGCCGCCTTGTGAAAAACCGGCCAGCAATATGCGTTCACTCAGGATACCCCGTTCGATTTCCTGCCCGATAAACGCTTCGATCTGTTGTGTCGACACCGCAATGTCATCGCCACCGGCAGTTTCCGAATGGGGAACAAAATCAAACCAGGCTCGCATTTCTTCGCCATTGTTAACGCTAACCGGCCGAACCGGGGCATGGGGAAGTATAAAGCGTATGTTCAGGTCCGAGGGTAAATTCAATTCCGGCACAATCGGTTCAAAATCATGCCCGTCGGCACCCAGACCATGCAGCCAGATAACTGTGGCAGTTGCGGCGTTCTGCGGTTCAATTTCAATATGGTCTAGCAGTTCGTCACTCATTGGGCCCTCAAATGTGTTTTCTCAAAGGCAGAATCATATCGGCAGGAGAATTGATTACAACTAAAACCATCAACAAAGTAAGCCTCGGGTCCTTTTATCAGAGAATGCGATGTGGTTGCCCCGTATCTGTGATTGTGACTAAATGGTCCAACGAATCGACATCAGAAACTTTATTGGGAGAAGCAAGTGGGACCACTTACAGGCGTAAAAATTATTGAACTGGCAGGAATTGGACCTGGTCCATTCTGTGGAATGTTGCTGTCCGATATGGGTGCAGAAGTCATTCGGGTCGATCGCACGGGTGGAAAATTGCATGGCCAGGATGTACTGACCCGGGGTCGAAAATCCATTGCCGTGGATATCAAGAGTGAAGCAGGCAAGGAGGTGATCCTGAAGTTGTGTGAAAGCTCCGATGCGTTGTTTGAAGGCTTTCGTCCTGGAGTGACTGAACGGCTTGGCATAGGCCCGGATGATTGTATGGCAAGGAACGATCAACTCGTCTATGGCCGAATGACAGGATGGGGACAGGAAGGCCCCATGTCCCAGGCGGCCGGGCACGATATTAACTACATCGCCTTATCAGGTGCGTTGAGCGCGATCGGCCCTAAGAACGGTAAACCGGTACCACCGCTTAACCTCGTAGGGGATTTTGGTGGTGGTGGCATGGTTCTCGCCTTTGGAATTGTCTGTGGAATCCTGGAAGCGAAAAACTCGGGTAAGGGGCAAATTGTTGATACCGCAATGGTTGATGGCGCCGCGATACTAATGTCCATGTTCTATACGATGCAATCAGTTGGAGCCTGGAACCCGGAGCGAGGCACTACTTTACTCGACACAGGCGCACACTTCTATGACACCTATGAAACCAGTGATGGCGGCTATATTTCAATCGGTTCCATAGAACCTCAGTTTTATGCACTTTTGATTGAAAAAGCCGGGTTAGATGCCGAAGAGTTTTCTGCACAAATGGATCGGTCTCGCTGGCCTGACTACAAGCAGAAAATTTCTGACGTATTCAGGTCCAGAACCAGAGATCAGTGGTGCGAAATAATGGAAGGCTCAGATGTTTGCTTTGCTCCGGTGCTGTCCTTAACAGAAGCAGCTGAACACCCGCACAATCAACATCGGGCTACCTTTGCTGAACTCGATGGTGTCCTGCAACCC
>DUAT01000104.1 GCA_012960755.1 Gammaproteobacteria bacterium | reverse complement strand
CGTGATCGAAAAACAAGATGTAACAAGCTGGCTATATCTGCTTACTCTGGCACTTTACTCCGACCCCATAAATTCCGACCCCATAAATTCGGGCGTGAACTCCTGGTAGGGCTTCACCCAGTAGCCAGCGGAACCCTCATCGCTCAGCCCAGCTCGTTGGTGTACTTGTGCTTCGACACGTTCTCTTGCCGAGAACATGACCTCGAAGACGTCCACTGAGGGATAGAACACGAAGGCATACATGTCGTAGTTTCGAATCTGAGGTCCCACGACGACGCGATCAACCGCACCCAGCACCGAGATCTGGCCTCCCAACTTGCCAAGTACACGAGTCGCTTTCTGACTATATCGGTCGTATAGCTCTTCGGCGCTGGCATTGCTGTCTGGATCCGCCGTCGGATCTTGCGGATCTTCCTCGTATAAAAGGAGATTGAGCATGACGATCCCGTCGCGGTAAGGGCCGTCAAACAGGTCTTGCCATCGTTGCGTGTACCTGGCATCGGGCACTACTTCTTCTATTGGCACCTTTTCCCCTGGGTTGATCGACTCGTCATTGCGAAAGCCTCGCAGACGCCAATTTGTGAAATGAAGTAACTCAGGTGCCTCAGGTGCGATCTCCATAAGATGGTAACGAGCTACATATTCGGCAGCAGCAATCTGATTGACAAACTTTTGATAGTCCACCTTACGATCGAAGTTCACGATCACCACTTCATCCCACGTGCCTAGATTTTCACCTGCCAATTGAATCGGGTCAAACCCTGCGAAATCGAGCTGACCGTCCTGAAAGAGCAGGCTATGCGGCGCAGGCTGCCAAGATGAGTCATCGGCATACTTCACAAACACAGCGGCCGATTGGACAGGCAGCATGATGCTGCGAATCCCGTATCCGACCAGTAGTAGAACGAGCAGCCCTAGGAAAAGGCGAATTGCCCAGCGTTTCAAGGTAGTGGAAATAGTGCCTCTTCCCCTTGGTGTCTTATGATCACTCTTCCACAGCCGCCTGGATTTCTCAACCTATTTGGATACAGGCGGGCTATCGTCTGAACCGAAAGACTCTGCCTAACCCTGCTTGAACAGGCAAAAAACAGGCAGTTTCGTGTCAGAACGATTTAATCAATATGTTGCATCGACCAGTTGAAGTCGCAGTCCGAACGCCAGGCGATAGGTAATAGGTAATAGCGGCGCCGACGATCGCTCCCATGGCATCCTCTTCGTCCTGTATAAGATCCAGATACGCAGATTCCGCATCACGTACCAGATAGCCTGCTTTCTCAAACTGCAGAAAAGCAACTGCGAAAACTTTCACTGAAGGTCGCTACGGTACATCGAAAGAAATCGCTGAAGTCGTTGCCTTGCATCTGCAGGGTAGTCGCGTCAGCTTGTAGCTTCACCTGCAGGAGGTAAGAGGCATGCGTTACGCTTTATGGTTTGTTCTGGTGCTCAGTGCCGTACTCGTCATCAGCATGGGATGAGCACGTCCGCTACCTGGATTGGCACCGAACCGCGGCCCAAGATCACCAGCCCATCCTGCACTCGTCATCGGTCTTTCACCTGATCAGCTACGTGAGCCTCGAGTCTGGCGCCGATCTCGTGGAATCTCTGGCGAAAGCTCGCGAGACCCTTGAGGGGGCAGGCGGTAGCCAATGGATCTACGTGGGCAAAGTGGTGTTGATGGGTCTCGCATCCAGCCAGCTTGGCGAACACCAGTGGGACGCCATCGTTCTGTCACAGTATGACTCGCGCGAAGCCTACGACGAAGTTGCCCGATCGAACACCCACAGCCAGGCCTACGGGTCCGCGAACGGCTCAAATCTGTATGTTATTACTGCGAGACTTCATAACAGGAAAAGTTAAAAAACGTTTCGCTGTTAATGAAGTTTAGGTTGAGCAAACGTAACTCGGCAGGGGGTGACTCCACCTCGAGCAGCGCTGCACCATTCCAGGTATCGCCCACGATGTCTGAGATATTGTCCCGGGTCAGAAAGATCGCAGATTTAGCTGGGAGACTTGCCGCGAGCGTCTGACTGACGGTACCGATGACATTACCGACACCATCATAAAGTGAGCCTTTGATGTCGCTGAGAGTTGTTGCTCCGGTATTAATAAAACGCACAAAGGTCTTGTCATTGGATCCCGGCGGCTCAATATTGTGTACCTGGTTACTGCGGACACAGTTGGTATTGCTGATCAAGCCACTTGGGCTGGTTAGTTTTGTCATAACTTCAAATGTCCCCGCACCTTGTATTTCCACAATCGCGGGGCCAGTCCAGGATGAGGCAGAAAAGGCAGTTTCAATTTCCTCAGATGACAGGATCGCTCTGCCTTTTGGCGGAACCGTTCCGCTGTGCAGTGGTTGACTGGCACTCCCTAACTGGTCGCCGTCAGGGTTATACAGCGTGCCCGTGAACGCTTGTGCGCTGTTGGACGTATTCACCAGATGAGTGAAAGACACGTTGTTGCTGGAAGACGTCGTCTGGATGTACATGCGTCCTGACTCCGAACTTTCAAAACAAGAGAAATTGAAGAAAGTTTCGCCGTTGACTAGGTTGAGATTCAGCAGCTTTAACCCTGCAACGATGTCAACTTCAAGCATCGCTTCATCATCCCACTCGGCGCCAATCAATGTGGCTAGGTCTTCTCCGGTAATGAAAATGGCCTCTTTTGGCGCAAGTGAACTGAGTAAGATAGTGTCGGTGGTCCCTATTGCTACACCGTTGACATCGTAAAGCGTCCCTTTAATGGCACCAAATGCTGTGTCTGTTGTGTTGATAAACCGCACAAAAGTGAGGTTGTCTGAGTTAAAGCCCTCAATATTGAGCACCCGATCTTGCCGAACACAGTTGGTGTTGCTGACAAGGCCGCTCGGGCTGATTAGTTTTGCCATCAACTCAAAAGTGTCGGTTCCTGCCACTTCAAGCATCGCGGGACCGGACCAAGGCTCCACCGCAAAGAGTGTTTCTATGTCGTCGGAACTTAAGATCAACCGGCCCTTCGCTGCCGTAGCAGCACTTGAAAGCGCCGTACCCGCAGAGCCCAAACGTGCACCATCACGGTTATACAAAGTCCCTGTAAATGACTGCGCGACACTTGACGAGTTAACGATGTGGATACTTGTAATGTTGGCGCTGGTTGACGTGGTTTGCAGGTATTGTGTGGCGGTGGTGGCAGATAAGCTTTCCTGAAATTCTTCAAGGTTCGTTTTACCATCCATGTCAATGTCACCAGCCGCATCATCCACCAGTGGGTCCAGACCTTGCGCAACTTCGTACGTATCAGGCATGCCATCATTGTCATCATCGGTGTCAGCGTTATTGCCAGTACCGTCACTATCTGTATCGACAAACTCCGTGTTGTCGTTGGGAAACGCATCACTTGAATCAGGTACGCCATCATTGTCTGCGTCATCAGCGGCAGGGGTGAAAGCTGCAACTTGAAAACGAACCGCATTAATACTCTTGGCA
>DUAT01000103.1 GCA_012960755.1 Gammaproteobacteria bacterium | reverse complement strand
GTCTATATGAGTCATTATAAACCCCATTTTTCAAAGAAGCGCCAAGTATGGTGATTGCTGATGATCATTCAGATTTAAGACACCGTGACGTGGCCTTCCTCCACATTTCATAAAACGCTTGCATCGATAACGCATTAAGACTAGTTTCTGAGTACTCAATTCTGAGAGGTGTTTGATGAAACTATCGCGTGTTTGTGGTTATACACTGGCTAGCAGCTTTCTCTTAACGACTCAGATATCCTTTGGCGCCGATAAAGATGTATCCTTCGGCATCGAGGAAGTTGTGGTCACCGCCAGGCGCCGGGAGGAATCCTCACAGTCGGTACCGATACCGATTACGGCGATTAGCGGTGACGCGCTACGTGATCGCGCCAGCTTCGATATGCGTGACCTGGAACGCGTCACACCCAATCTGGCCTATATCAATTCCCCGGTCGCTAAAAATTCCGCTATCGTATTCCTGCGAGGTATCGGCCAGGTCAATTGGGGGCCAGCACAGGATCCAAAAGTCGGAACCTACCTTAACGGCGTATACCTCGGCAGACCGCAGGGTGGCATATTCGACCTTTTGGATATCGATCGAATTGAAGTACTGCGAGGTCCACAGGGAACGCTGTTCGGCCGCAATACGACAGCGGGCCTTATTCACGTTATCACTAAGCAGCCGGATCAGGAATTTGACTTCAGGCTCAAGGTTGGTGCGGGTGAAGATGGACAGCAACTGATCGCGGGTACTGTAAACATCCCACTTTCAGAAACCCTGGCAACACGCATCAGCGTTCAGCACCGGGAGCAGGACGGGTTTGTTCTAAATGAATTCAACGGCTCGAAATGGAACGATGCAAAGTCACAGAATGCCCGGGTGTCACTTTTATGGACACCCACAGACACGTTTGATGCTTCATTAAACCTGGATGCACAGCGGGTGCGGGAAAAACCGACTCTCGCCAGCTGTAACTTCCTGGGTCCTGAGAACGGGGCAACGGCGCCAGGTCTTGAAGGATTAGCCTGGATTTTCGGGACATACGACGCATTGCGAGATAACTGCCGCTCCCAGGGATACCTGCGGTCGTATGAGGACGACCCTGACGACAACAGCGAAATAGACTCGTTCGGTACGGCCCTGACACTGAATTGGGATATCGATGGAATTGGTAAGTTAGCTTCCATCAGTTCGATTCGGGAGATGGACGAGATCAACGGTTCATGGGGTTTCATTTCAGATTCGGCGATTGGCAACGTACTGGAAATTCAACAACCGCCGGGACATGGCAACGAGTTCAGCCAGTGGTCGCAGGAATTTCGTCTTTCCGGTAGCTCGTTTGATGACAAACTCGATTGGGTGGCTGGTATTTATTTTTTCTCGGAAGACGCCAGGCAATTGTTTGACGTTCCTTTGTTTCGCAACAGCGTGGCCCCGGATTGTGCAGATGTACCCCAGTTTTGTATCGACACAGGAGCGGGAACACTTGGTGACATCGCGCTATTTGTTCAGACTTTCGCCAGCAATACGTTAGATTACGACGCCACCAACGAATCTCAGGCAATTTTCGCCGAGGGCACCTATCACCTAACAGAGTCGCTGTCTGTGACCGCAGGTATTCGCTACACCGAGGACGACCGCGAGTTATCCCTGACGCAAACCTTGATTGGTGGTGCGCTAGACGCTGGGTTTACCTGTCCCGATGGATCGGCACCGATCGCAAGTAAATGTTCGCGTAGTACCGGTACCCAAAGCGAGGTGACGCCACGGGTGATATTCAGTTACCAGTGGACGGATGATGTGCTTCTATACGGGGGCTGGAGTAAGGGTTATTCCAGCGGTGGTCTCAACCAGACACCGCGCCTCGAGGACTATCAGCCGGAAATATCAAAAAACTGGGAGCTTGGCTTCAAGTCCCAATTTTGGGACGGGCGCGTCCAACTCAATATGACCAGTTTCTATAATACCTATGAACAGCAGCAACAGTCAGTTGGGCGGATTATCGACAACCAGCCGGTTGTCGCGATTCTAAACGCCCAGGAAGCCACCCTCTTTGGCTTTGAGACTGAACTGACACTGGTACCCGCAGAAGGATGGCTGATTACCGGAGCTCATGGCTACATTCACGGCGAATACGATGAGTTCAGCGTGCTCGACGTTTCAGTTGGCCCCCCGCCGTTATTGTTGGAAACAACCGAGCTGCGGGATATTTCGGATACTAAAGTTGTACGTGGCTCTCCATATACTTATAGCCTCAGTGTGCTTAAGGATCATAACTTCAGCAACGGCCACAATGTCACGGCCCAGGTGGGATGGTCGTTTCGAGGCAGGCGTTACGATGATCTGGAAACGCCACTCCATTCACGGCAACGTAAATACGGCCTGATGGACGCCCGTTTAACCTGGCGATTTCCCGACAACCAGACCGAAATTTCTTTTTGGGGAAGGAATTTGCTGGATCGAAAATACACGGCGAGTCGTGGTGGTGGCCCAGACACAGTCTTCCAACGGATCTATTGGGGGCCACCCAGAATTATGGGCCTGGAGCTGAGTTACGCGTTCGACGGCTGAGTATATGGGGTGGCAGTATATTGCCCCAAAAGAAGGGTGGAATATGTTAGTTACCGGCATAGGCGCCGTTGTGTTCTTCAAACTCTTGTCGACCCTAGAATAAGCCCCTCGTTGGTGCAATGACGAATTTTCGTCATTGCACATCAACTCCCACGTCTAATATGCGCGATGCTAACCCTGGGTCAGCCTTATGTTGAAAAAAGAACTGATGATTGAGATTCACCGCAAGGATCGAGAACTCAGAGCGCTGCAACGTAAGGCCCACACGTTCGGGACGGCGTTAATCAGCGCCGCATGAACAAAGGCAAAAAAAGACATAATAAAACAAAGACCTATATTATGTTTAATGAGAGCTGGCCCAAGATAAATCCTCTGAGCCAATTTCCCCAGACAAACTAAAAATTAGCACCGTACGGCTCCATCCATATAGCATTCTTGCCGCTGAGTCTGCGAGAATCTCTTCCTCTAACATGACAATTTGTTCGCCAGAATATATAGCTGTTAATTTGCAGACCCACTATGGCCTTTCAAAACACGAGTTCCGAGTCCACATGTTTCATTGGATAGCAGTCGAATTGTGGGCCGTCATATTAATTCATTATTACTAGCACATTTTCTTTCTGAAATATTGACAGTAACTGAACAGCAAGCAACATCACTGAACTGCGGTTGGTTTTTCTATAATGAAGTAGGTCACATCACCCCAGTGGACAACTTCTGCGGATGGTTAGATGAATTGCTAATTCACGGTGTTTCAGAAAAATTAGAACAGGGTTTACGCTCACTCGTAAGGAGAACACCACTTGACGGAATACTGGCTACCGCTTTAGTGCAACAAACTAAAGATGCCATTGAGATGACGAAACTGGCGTGGGAGCCAGAGCACGTCCGACTCAGAAGTGGACCCCATCCTTCAGACAACTCAGCAGCACTTTTAAGGTGT
>DUAT01000102.1 GCA_012960755.1 Gammaproteobacteria bacterium | reverse complement strand
ACGTGAACGGAAATAAATATAACTTTAAGCACGGAAAATAGACAAAATCCCGGATCGAATGCGAGCATCGGTGAGCTCGAGCCTGGCCTTATGCGCCGCCGACATGGCAGCAGTCACAAATTTCATCAGGGAAATGAGGAGGTCTGGAAACTCACGGGCCCGTAAAGTATGCGCGACAAGTGTCTCGAGAGAAGGGGCCCAAGGAAGGACCAGCGACGGAAATTGTTCATTAACTATTTTGCGATAGGCCTCCCGAGCAACTGAAGTAGAGCAACATTGAAAAAGCATGTGCCACTCCGTGTCTAAAGGGAAAACAATGTTCGAAGCACAAATAGGTGCTTTACACAAACACATTAAACACGTGTAGCGCAATTCAGTAGGAAACTCGATATCAAACTTACTATCATCAACCAACCGAGCGCGAAGAAAATGATGAGCATGGACCCTGGCGAAGTCTCCTGTGCCCGATAACAATTTAAGGAAATCCACCAAAATGTACTGCGCAACAGTGGGAAAGCGAAGAAAAATACTTTTACCGGGGTCCGTACCACGCGCCCTGATAGTTGCCAAAATACCGTGTAAAATGTAATCCTGTTGACGAATTGTAGGGGGGCTTGAGAGTAATGTATTAAACCTATTCCTACACGCATGGGTAGAGCAATCGTTAATATACTGAATAGCGATATTTTTAGGCGTCATTTCAATCCAAACAAAAGGAACGCCGGACAGCGTAATTCCGCCGGCATCTAAACAAGCGGTGAAACTGGGCCAAACTTTGCGAACTTTGCGTAATAAATTACCAAACCAAGTGGCCTTGCGTTCCCTTGCCGAACTTGCATTAATGTAATTAATGAGCAATTGTGAAACCGCATCCCTAAGCAACCCACCCTCAAAATAAGCCTGAAAAATTACTCTCAGGGCCCGACTCAAAGCGACGTCTTCAGGATTATCACACGGTACCCACCCATGCATCCGCTCTACTTTAATACCTGGAAACCCAAGCAGCCACCGCATCGCCCTTGGGTGCACAGAAGACTGTGTCGCAAAAGGCGCCCACAATTCAGCGCCATATAAATATACGCTAAAAACCAAGCTCCACAAGAGCTGGCAAATTTTACAAGAAGAAAGAAAAAAGAAACCAGTCATACAAGCTTTAAAACATTCCAAGGCCTTGATGGCGGAAGAATCTCTCGCTTGCCATGCGCAAGCGGGGGAACTCTTCGAATCGAAAAGTATACCCAAATACGTATATTGCTTAGCAAACAACAATTCTGCTGCCTTAAATAAAAATGAAACTTTGCGGCTATACCTCCTTAGTTTCGCACCAGGTTTCGACGCCATGCAACTACCAACACTAGAAATGGAAAACACGCGGGACGTAGCAGATTCAAACGGAACGACTCGAGTTTTATCAAAATTGAGTGCCGACAGGATTAAATCGTACTGCACCTCACAAATGTCCAACAGCCTTTGCATGTCTCTTTCACTATACGAGACAAGTGCCAGGTCGTCAGCGATCATGAGGGCTGGCGCGCGCTGCCTATGTAACATAGGAACACCATCCTCCATGTCGGTGCACTCGAGAGCATTAATCAGTGCAGCGACATACAGAACGTACAAAAGTGGACTCTCCACACCACCCTCACGAGAGCCAGCATGGATGTCGAAAGGCTCGCCATAACCTTCCGGCGCCCGAATTGACGCGGCTGAGGAATCGTACAGCAAAATGAGAGCACGCAATACAGCAGGGTCGACACCTAACTGGGACATCGATCGCCACAAGATTTCCCGACAAACCGATGGGAAAGCTTTGCGCACGTCGATAAATGTAACAAAAATTTGTCGGTCCTGCAGCCTGCCCGCTTCAATCAATGCATACAAAGCCAAGTAGGCGGCACACATCTTCCTACCCTTGATAAAGCCTTGCTGCAACTGTGAAACCCGGAGGCGCGCTACTCTTAACAATTCGGGAATGCAGCAAGCTGCATACCACTGCCTGAAAAACGACAGAACGTGAATCCCCCTGAAATTATCCATATCTAGCAGCGAAGTGCCCTTCTTTTTAATAGAAACCAAAACAGAGATGGCCCAAGCAGGAATAGACACGCCCAGAAATGCCATCGCCTGAAAGAGTGGAGCCACCCACAAAAGGACAACAGACAAGAACGGTAGTATCAATGGGCGCGAGGTACCATCAAGCGAGGCTGCCGAATTATGGAGCAATTTGAACGCGTCAGCCACATCGCCAATGCTCAGAATCCAAGATCGTAGGCCGGAGGACGAAGCACGAAACTCACGAACCCAAGCACACGCCTCCTCCAAACGAGCCTTGGCACCCGGTGCATCTAAAGCGAAGCTGACCCCACCGAAGTGCACCGATTGATCTTTAGCAGAACGAAGGCAGGAGCCCGAAATTGAACCACGCAACTCCCGAAAACGATTCCAGACATCAGTGTGTTTCATATTGGAGTCGTCTTTCCAAATTCCCATCGTCTGCTCGCGGTATCTAGCTTCCTTCAATTCGACAATAGACACATAGCGTTTGCGAGCCTCGAGAGCGGCCCTGTAATGCACGTCCGAGCGGCGCTTGAGTCGCCGTGTGCGCTGCCAAACTTTCAGCGCAGCAGCGATGTCCGAATCCCAGAATTTTCGCACACTAATCCTGGGAGGTAAGCTGCGCTTCTTACGAGAGCTATTTCGGACCCCGCTGTCCACACACACGCGCGCACCAGCAAAACGCCATATGCCCCGTAACTCAAGCTGAAGACGATCATGCAACGCGGGCGCCCCCTCAGCCTCCAGGATTTCTCGAGCAGCATCAGAGGTGAGGCGAGAGGCGAGGGCCGCAATTACGCTATCGCGCCGATCGACATTTGCCAGTAAACGCCCAGTGCGCTCATACCGCCACCCCAGAATAGCAGGACGGTCACAAGGAACCGGCATGACAGGCACCTGAGCCAAGATACAATTCCAAGAGACTGATACGCGGCAATGATCTGAGGCGAGCTTTCGATAATTGGGCTTGTCCGGGTCTGGATGCCACCAGAACAACGGCAACACTTGCAAGGAATCAATGCACGGCACCAATGACTCCGAGACAATGCACAAATCAATGACGGACCCGCCAAGAGCCTGCCCAACAGGCGGCCTAGTCACCCGATTGTCAAAACTATTAACGCCACCAGATCTGGATATGCCATTCAAGACGCAGAGCTCACACGACCGCAAGAGATGCAACAACTCAACGCCCTGCCCGTTAGGTTGCAGATGGCTACAAGAAGTGTCACGATGCAGCTGCCGCGCGATATCCCCAGAGGACCACAGAGGATCACAACCAGCCCAGCCAGAAGAATCGCCAACGTACGCGTTGAAGTCGCCCAACATGAATATTTCGAACCCTGCATCACGAAGGTTCCAAATGTAAGAGGTCAGCCCGACAACAAAGGCAGGGGATTGCGGGCGAGCATATGCGACAATAACAACAACAGTGGAGCCAACTTCAAGACCGAACATACTTCAAGACCG
>DUAT01000101.1 GCA_012960755.1 Gammaproteobacteria bacterium | reverse complement strand
CCTACAACAATTTAAAGATGATCCAGCAGCACGGTTTCGAGTTCGACTCGCAATAAAAAAGCTGAAAAAGCTCGGGCAAAGCAACACCTTACTGGGCCGTGGTGAGTACGAAGTTATCATCAAAGCCAGTGAGGACACGGTGAGTTGTGGTTTCCTCAGCTTTGGCTGTGAGGGTCCGCTTCAGCTGCCTCTCTTTGACCCGGATTTTCACCTTAAGGGCTACCGGCGAGTGAAGGTCTTTGCAAATCGATACCCTTGGATTGGCTCGAAGATCGAGCTGGAGCATGGCAACCAAATACTGGTTCTCGCCTCAGGAAAGGTCACCACCAGTTCAAGCTCAAACAACTTGCCCCCAAGCGAACGGCTTGTCATGCGTATCGGTGAGAGCCGAAGCTTTTTCAAGTTTCACAGTAGAAAAACCGGGGAGGGTGCTTATAGAAATTTCAGTGTCCAAGAAAGCGGGGAGTTGCAGTTCACCGTGAGGGACTGGGACACCTACCCCCCACCTCAAAACTATTACTCGGACAACACCGGAAGCTACCTGCTGGATGTCTTCGTGTTCGACAGCACACAGTTGGATGGATTCAAGAAATTCCTGCGGGCGCTGATCCAGCAGAATCCGGAGGACACGGAGTTCAGTGCAGGAGCACAAGATTTTCTGAAGGGTGCACTTCAACACCCAAAGCAGGAATCTGAAGTAGTGTGGGCGGAACCAATTAATGGAATGAAGTTTGTGATTGTTCCGGGTGGAAGTTTTCTCATGGGCAGTCCAAGCTCGGAGGAGGGCCGGAGAGACAACGAGAACCTGCACTTGGTTCATGTAGGGAAGTTCCACCTTATGGAGACAGAGTTGACACAAGCGCAGTGGAAGTCGATTATGGGTAGTAACCCCTCCCATTTCATGGGTGAAGAACGGCCGGTGGAGAGGGTGAGTTTGGATGACGTTCAGAAGTTCATCAAGAAACTCAACTCACGTACAGGCGAGCACTTTCGTCTGCCGACGGAGGCGGAGTGGGAGTACGCGGTGCGCGCGGGGACGAAGACGACCAGATACTGGGGCGAAGAAATCGGAAGAAATAAAGCAAACTGCAAGGGGTGTGGTAACCACTTCGATGGAAATCAGACGACCAAAGTGAAGAGCTTCGCATCTAACGATTTCGGTCTTTATGACATGCTGGGTAATGTGTCCGAATGGACCTGCTCGATGTACCAAAATCGATACAGTGGTAGCGAGAAGAAATGTGCAAATCAAGTAGCTGCTGAGAATCTTGATTACTCTATACGCGGAGGATCGTGGTCTAGCGATTTGAGCAGGGTGCGTTCGGCGTATCGAACATTTCAGTTTCCAACTGGAAGCAGCGCCAGCAGGGGATTTCGTCTTGCCCGGGACAACTAACCCTTTTCCCTCTTTCCAAAGACCCCTGTGTGGGGTAGGGGGGCGTCAGCCCCCGGCACCGCCCGGCGGCGAGTTCAAGGATGTAAGTCCACTCACCGACAAAACGGTTGGAGAACGGACTTTGGAAGCACTTAGCCCCTTGCCTCCTGCCTCCTTTTGTGGAATACTCTGGCCGCATACCTCTTCCACGCTTCATCCCAAGAGGCCCGATGAGACATATCCGCTGCAAGCTCCTGCTGGCGTTGCCTTCCTGCTGTTCGCGCTTCCTTCCTATGCCGCAGGGAAGGGCGTTGCCCTGGCCAGACTCAACCGGGTCGCACTGGTTGTTGGAAACAGTACATTGATATAAGAGACGTAAGTGAAAGATAGATTGGTCGAAGGTGAACGAGGTTTTTTCGTTGCGTCCGCTCAACAGTCTTTCACATTGCCATCGCGATACTATCTCGAGCCAGACATACTCCAACAGGAAACCCAAAAGATATTTTTACGATCTTGGCTCTATGTTGGCCACATTTCGGACCTGCCCGAATTAGGCAGTTACATGACAATGGAATTGGCTGGCCAGCCAATTGTAGTTATCCTTGGGCAAAACAAAGAGCTGCGCGTATTTTTTAATGTTTGTCAGCACCGAGGGCATATTCTTCTAGATGGTCGCGGTCAGGTCAAAAACCGCATCGTCTGCCCTTATCATGCATGGTGTTACGGGCTTGATGGAGAACTTAAGACAGCGCGTTTAACTCGAGATGTTCCCGGATTTGAACGTGCGGACTTTGGATTGAAAATCGTGCAGCACGCCCTCGTTGCTGGAATGATCTTCGTCAATTTCGACTCTGGCGCATCACCTGAGGAAGGTGACTTGCCAGATTTCGAAAAGACGATCCTCGACCATCTGCCCGAAATGCCAGATTACGTGGCAAAACACCGATTTGATTTTGAGGTTGCCGCCAACTGGAAGGTAGTTGTCGATAATTTTTCCGAAGGATACCACATTCCCGTGGCTCACCCGATATTGGCCGAACTTTACAATGAAAAGACTGCAAAATCACTCGTTGGCAATCGGTTCAGCTTTTTTCAAAAAACTGCTCAACCTGGTTTCTCCAGGTTCGAGACCACGGGCATTGAACCTTACCTGACTTGGTTTCTGTGGCCTAATCTTTGTCTGTTAAGTCTGCCTGGAGCATCGCAATTGATCGTTCTACGTATATCTCCTGATGGGCCCGGACACTCACTGGAGCACGCTGACATCTATAGCCCAAAAGGGGGGGATGCTCCCAACCTTGATGCAGTAAAATCGCTTTTCTCTGAGATGTTCAATCGAGAGGATATAGGGCTCGTTCAAAGCGTGCAGCGCGGCCTGAGCAGCCTAGGCTACGATCAGGGTCGCTACGTCGCTGACGCATCGAATTCTTGGTTCTCGGAGTCTGGACTTCATCGATTTCACAGCCAGATATTGGAGGCCCTCAACTCTTAGTTGAGTTGCCTAAAGAAAGGTAAATGCCTTCATACACGATCAACTGGAAAAGCTTTTAGATTTTCTCAGGAGCTCCTCTTCACTGTGACAATTGCTCACAATTTAATATTATTATTTTTCTGTATCTAATAGTGAATAATTTCAAATAGGAGAAATTCATGAAACTAAAGAGCTTATTACTTATCTTGGCGTTAGGAATATTTCCATCATTTGCGATTTCATATTCATGTCCAATGAATATGGGAGATGCAGATAAAACAATTTCAGAATTAGACTCGACCAAATACGAAGCTATAATTGAAGCTATACAAATGCTCAAAACTAAAGGTGAAAAGCCTACAAGATTGGTGATCACCAATTATCAAAAGACATTCTTGCGGCAGCTTTAAGACTATTGGACGTATAGAATAAGATTAATTCAATCTAGGCGGTAAATTATCCGCCCTTTTTGATTTCACATAGAAACCCGTGCGGGTTAACAACGAAAATCACGTCATAGCAATTTCAGTGGAGCGTGCGTTCCGCCTACCGTGACCCCAAGGGGGGCCGGTCTACCACCACAGCTACCTCGGATTTCGCCTCGCCCAGGACTTAACCCTCTTCCCTTTTCCAAAGACCCCTGCGTGGGCAAAGGGGGCGTCAGCCCCCCGGATTTCCCCAATGCCC
>DUAT01000100.1 GCA_012960755.1 Gammaproteobacteria bacterium | reverse complement strand
GCAGTTCCGGAAGAGTATTTTAACGATTACGTTTACGTCGGCACACAACGATTTGTTTTTCATTTCATAACCGTTGCGATTTGTGGTGGGGTAGTTCTTCTGGGTATTCGTAAAGGAATCGAACCGATCACAAAGTACATGATGATCCTTTTCTTTATCCTGATTGCCTGTCTCGCTGCATATTCCCTAACCCTGTCGGGCGCCGCCGAGGCAATGCATTTTCTGTTCTATCCGGATCTTTCTTTGATCACAGCAAAAACCTGGCTTATGGCTCTAGGAGTCTGTCGGATTTAACCATAATATTTGGTAAAATACGCGCATCCTAACAACAGATCAAACTGGCCATGTCAGAAAAATTCCAGACGATTAATCGCGATACGCCATACCTGTTACCACCCTCATTCGTCGTCGATATTGTCGATCAACTCGACTTACGTGAACTGGTAACGCGTTATGGTGGCGGTGGCAAACAGCCCTACCACCCTGCGGTGTTATTAGCGCTGTTGTTCTACGGTTATGCGAGTGGGATATTTTCTTCGCGCAAGCTCGAGCAAGCGACCTACGATTCTGTCGCATTTGGTTTTATCAGCGGGGACACACATCCAGACCATGACACGATCGCCACCTTCCGAAAGCGTTTTCTGCCGGAGCTGGAAGGGTTATTTGTGCAACTGCTGGTGGTCGCCAGGGTGATGGGGGTATTCAAGCTGGGCAAGGTCTCTCTGGATGGCACCAAGGTCAAAGCCAATGCCAGCAAGCACAAGGCGATGGGCTGGGGCTATGCGAGAAAGCTGGAAGCGCAACTACGCCGGGAGGTACGTGAGCTGCTTAAGAAGGCGGAACAGGCCGATGCTGAAGACGAGTCAGAGATGGATATTCCAGACGAACTGGCGCGTCGGAAAGACCGGCTGGCGGCCATCAAAAAAGCCAAAGAAGAGATTGAACGACGGGCGCAGGAACGCTTTGCTGTTGAACAGGTCGAGTATGAAGCCAAGCGTAAACGGCGCAAAGATAAGGAGGCGGCGACCGGCAAGAAAGCCCGGGGTCGTGAGCCGACGCCGCCAGTGGTCGGGCCACGGGATAAAGATCAGGTTAACTTCACCGATGATGAGTCACGCATCATGGCCTCATCAGAAGGGTTTGTGCAGGCCTACAATGCTCAGGCAGCGGTAGATATTGATTCTCATTTGATTGTGGAAAATCACCTCACTCAACAGTCCAATGACAAGCAGGAGGTGGAGGCGACACTGAAGGGATTGAAGGAAGTGGAAACCCAGTTGGGCAAAGCGGACGGGTTATTGGCGGATGCCGGTTACTTCAGTGCGGATAATGTAAAACAGTGCGAGGCGGCAAAGGTGACGCCGTATATCTCCGATCATCGGGAGCGACATAATCTGCCCTGGGATGCGCGCTTTAAAACGCCACCCCCTTGCCCACCCGATGCTGATGCGGTAACGTTGATGGCGCATCGCTTACGCACAGTTGAGGGCAAGGCGATTTATGCCAAACGAAAATCCACTGTGGAAACCGTGTTTGGTATTGTTAAAGAGGTGATGGGGTTTCGGCGATTTCACCTGCGCGGGCTGGGTGCAGCGCAAGGCGAATGGAATCTGGTGTGTATGGCGTGGAATTTGAAACGCATGTACGCATTGGGGGACGGATAAAATGAACAAGGGGAGCTTTATCCTGAAAAATAGCCTTGTTTCTATGTGTAATGCGGTTTATTAGATGACGTGGTTTATTCCTGTTCAGATTGGGTTAAACCCGACAGACTCCTAGGGTATAATAAAATCTGGTATTAAATAACAAATATAACCGGTGGAGTTGAGGATGGATAATAGTACACAAACCGAATTAGAAGCTGCTGCATTTAGAAGGCTAGTTCAACATTTACGAGAAAATACTGATGTGCAGAATATTGATTTGATGAATCTTGCCAGTTTTTGTCGTAATTGCCTGTCAAAATGGTATCGAGCTGCTGCTGAAGAGCGAGGATTGGAAATGGATTATGAACAGGCTCGAGAAATTGTCTATGGTATGCCCTACGCAGAATGGAAAGACAAGTATCAAACCGAAGCAACCCAGGAACAAAAAGATGCTTATGCTAAACGGCATAACAATCAGTAATCTGCCGATATAGATATAATTTTGAGGGCGTTCAGAATTCTGTGTCAGCATAATGGATTAAATATCCAACAGGTCATCTAACCTGCCTTCGAAATATATCGACAACTGTGACAAAGTCAAATTCCAGTTGTGTATGGGCATCGTCCATTTTTTCGAAGCATTTTGTATTCCCATGTAAAGCAGTTTCAATAAACTGTTTTCATTCGGGAAAGCACCTTTGGTCTTGGTTAATTTGCGGAACTGTCGATGCACCGCTTCAATGGCGTTGGTGGTGTAAATCACGCGGCGAATATCAGCAGGATATTTGAAGTAGACAGACAGGTTCTCCCACTTACTGCGCCATGACTTGAGCACGATAGGGTATTGCTCACCCCAACGCTCCTCCAGTTCATCCAACGCGGTTTCTGCCGCCTCTTTGCTCACCGCCTTGTACACAGGCTTTAGGTCCGCCATGAAAGCCTTCTGGTTCTTGCTGGCCACGTACTTCAGTGAGTTGCGGATCTGGTGGATCACACACAGCTGGACTTCTGTCCTGGGGAAGATCGTATTGATGGCCTCAGGAAATCCCTTCAGCCCATCGACACAGGCAATCAGAATATCCTCAAGGTCACGATTGTTGAGGTCAGTCAGTACCGATAACCAAAAATTAGCACCCTCATTCTGTGAAAGATACAGTCCCAGGATCTCTTTTTTCCCTTCCAGGTTTAATGCCAATACGGTATACACCGCTTTGCTCTCATAGCGACCGTCCTGTTTCACTTTGTAGTGGATGGCATCGAGCCATACGAAGGGATAGAAGCTGTCCAGAGGACGTTGTTGCCATTGTTCCAACTCTGGAATGAGCTTGTCGGTGACACTGCTGATCATGGCATTGGATATACTCAAGCTATAGAGCTCGGCAACGTGTGAAGCGATATCCAGGTAACTCAACCCCAGACCAAACAGGGAGATGATTTTGCGCTCAATCTCATCGGTTAAATGGGTTTGGTGCTTCTTGACCAGTTGCGGTTCAAAAGAACCTGCCCGGTCTCGTGGGCTATCCAGCTCGAAACTACCCGAGGGTGACTTGATAGTTTTTTTGCTAACACCATTCTTTCGATTTGGCGTGCTGACTCCTTCAAGATGCGTTTCCAGCTCAGCTTGAAGAGCGGCTTCTGTTAGCTGTTTTACCAGTGGCGTAAGGATCCCGTCCTTGCCGGTCAGGTTTTGACCATTTTGCAAGGCTTCCAGGGCTTTATTGAAATCAAATTGTTCAGACATGTATCATTCCTCTTTTTGACTATTTTAAAGAAATGACACAGAATTTCTAACACTCCCTGTTAATCGTGAATTACCACAGGCACCAACATTTAGCCTGAATTTTGTTGCGCGCTATGAGTGGCCAGCATTTAATGGCACTTTGGCAGCTCAAATTGATGGTTCCTACCTGGATGATCAATTTCTTGCCCTGGATAATTCGCCAGTTAGCATTGAACCCTCTTATTG
>DUAT01000099.1 GCA_012960755.1 Gammaproteobacteria bacterium | reverse complement strand
GAGAACTCAACTTCCAGTATATTTGTCCCACTTTATGGTTATTCCTTTGAGCAACCAACTCAAGGATACTGAGCACAGGAACAAGACAATACCTGTTAACAGCGTTCGCCTATGGTCCCGCATGATGTAGCTACTATCAGTCGCAATGTTATAAAGCGGTTTATCGACCCGGCTCCCCTCGAGTTCACGGGCCCAACAGGTGAATACCGCGCCGATGGGCTGCCGCCTCATCTTAAATGCGATTGAAGAAAGGGAGTTTAGCGGCTGCCACTATTGGACCAATAGCTATCTCTGTGATGGTGCGAGCATGCCTCGGGTCTGCCAGAGCATTGGCATTTTTCTTGTTAGACTACTGAGGCTATTACAAAGCGGTAAGCTTTGGCCGTGAGTTGCCATCAAGTCTGCTGGACGGTACTGTCGACTCACATACCCCTGCTGGAAAATCAGGAGATGAATGCGTATGAGCGCCACTGATCCCGCACCTAGCGGTCCCAAAGATGTCAATAATTACGCGGTCTGGCTTCACTTTTCCTGGGAAATGACGAAGTAATTTCAGACAGCCAATAGGAAATTTGCATGTTAGTCACCGACAGTCGACCCCCTAATTTTTCTGATCAGCAGGTGGTCGCCTTAGTGCAGCAACACTATGGTGTCAATACCATCGAACTGGAGGAACTGGGTAGTTACGTCGACCAGAATTTTCATATTGTGGGCGATGACAGCGTCGACTATTTGTTCAAGATTCACGATGGTTTGGAAAGTGCAGGAGTGATCGACATGCAGGCACAGGTTATCTCGCGATTGTCAGGGCAGTTACCCTCTCTGCAATTTCCGGGCAGCCACCGGAACTTGAGTGGCGAAGCCCTCAGTACCGTTGTCGATGACATGGGCAACCAACATTTTGCCAGGTTGCTAAATTACGTTCCTGGCGAGTTACTTAAAGATGCAAAGGGTGACGATCCACAATTGTTATTTGAGCTTGGGAAGCTTCTGGGCGAAACCGATGCGGCCCTGGCCGGATTTTCCCATGTAGCGGCCAACCGCGCCAACTTACCCTGGGACATGAAAAACACTCACAGCGTGATGTCACAGACACAGTACATCGAGGATCCTGCTAAACGACGCCTGGTGGAATACTTTTTCTCCCAGTATGACAGCAAGGTTTATCGTTGCTTGCTTGAACAGCGAATGAGCGTGATACACGGAGACATGCACGGTCGAAGTGCACTGGTAGAAAAAGGCGCTGATGGCGAACTAAATATTTCTGGCATTATAGATTTTGGGGATACCGTTTTTACCCACACGGTTTGCAATATTGCTACCGCAGCGGCGGATGCACTGATTGACACAGACGACCCGCTGGAAGATGCCAGTGAAGTCATTCGCGGATACCACCAGGCCTGGCCCTTAACCGAACAGGAGATTGGCCTACTGTATTATTTGATGGCTACCCGCTTGTCTATTTATGTTTGTATGGCTGCCTTCTCTCGCCATACCAAACCAGACAACGCCCATGTTTCACTAAAAGAAAACGCTGCATGGAAGGCGATTCGTCAGCTGATCAAACTTAACCCGATTGCTGCGCAAGAGCGATTTCTACAAAAGTGTGGATTTGGGTCTCACAAAAAAATGTTTCAAGATGATGTTAAAGCGATGGTAGATGATCGCCAGAAACTATTCTCCAAGGCCTTATACACTCATTATGATGAGCCACTTTCAGTGAGCGGAGGTGCGCTGCAATATCTCTATGACTATGATGGCAGCACCTACCTGGACTGCGTCAATAACGTTTGTCAGTGGGGGCATTGTCATCCTACTATCGTGAAAGCCGCACAGCAGCAGCTTGCGACACTCAATACCAACTCCCGTTATCTGTACCAAAAAATGACGGAGTATGCGAAACGGTTGACGGCCACTTTGCCAGAACCGTTGAGTGTTTGTTATTTTGTAAACTCGGGAAGTGAGGCGAATGACTTGGCTTTGCGATTGGCCAGAACCATTACGGGAGAGAATGACGTTGTTGTCATCGACACGGCTTATCACGGCAACTCCAGCGTCTGCACTGACATTAGCCCGCACCGGATCGATCGTCCAGGCAGACCGGGTCTGCCCGCCCATGTTCACAAGACTCTGGTCCCAAACATGTTTAATGGCCCCTACCGCGCTGATGACCCGGATGCTGGAACCAAGTATGCCGCCGACGTGGGAAAAATCATTTCGGGCTTAAAATTAAAGGGCAAGGGCGTTGCTGCCTTTGTCGCCGAATCGCTGATAGGGACGGGTGGTCAAATTGTGCTTCCCGAGGGTTACCTGAAAGCTGCTTATGAGCATATTCATTCCGTCGGTGGTGTCACTATCGCAGACGAAGTACAGGTCGGTTTTGGTCGTACCGGTAAGCATATTTGGTGCTTTGAGGAGCAGGGGGTAGTACCCGATATTGTCACAATGGGAAAACCGATTGGCAATGGTCATCCTATGGCGGCGCTGGTAACGACGCCAGAAATCGCCGCAGCGTTTGATGGGGGTGTTCCCTACTTTAATACCTTTGGTGGCAACCCCGTTAGCTGTGCAACAGGTATTGCAGTGCTGGATATATTGGAGTCGGAGAATATACAGGCTAACGTCATCGCTATGGCGGCCAAAATCGTCTCCGGCCTGGAGGAACTCCAATCGCGTTTCAATTGCATTGCCGATATACGCGGCTTGGGTCTCTACATTGGTGTGGAGATAGCAAAGGATGGTGATCCTTCAAGCCCAAGTGAAAAACTGGCCGGTGATATAGTCGAGGCCATGAAGGCCCGGGGTGTTTTGCTAAATACCAATGGCTACGGCAACAACGTGATTAAGATTAAGCCGCCCCTGATTATTGATGAAGAAGACGTCAGCTTTCTGTTGAATCATTTTGCAGTAGTTTTAGAACAATTAGCCGGCTAGGGTTACAAACCCCTCGGCATTTTGTTCCTGACTATTCGGGCAATTGGTGGGGCGGCGGAAATTAAATTCGTTGTATAACTATTTGATATAATTCATAGTAAATATATGTACAAATAGTTATACCGTCAGATAATTTTCTTAGGCCTTGTCTAGCGGCGCCGAAATACTCTGAGAAGCTCAGTGATCTCCGCCTCTATGTCTATAAAGCAGTCAGTCATGGATTCATTCTGTATATGCGGCTTGGCTCCAGCCGGCAATCCTATTCCATCAACCAGATTATTTTCCACTACAAGAGACAGTTCACCCGAATTAAGCTCAAATCGTGCCAATCGACTCACATTTCAACCCCTCCAGACCAAGATACACTAGGATCTTCTCAATGACTCATCGAATACACCTTGTTACCCGGCTAACCAACTTCCGCCAGGTCATCTTCTGGATTTGTTGCTACTGTGTGACGTCAGCCCATATGGCACCACATAGGCCCGAATGCTAAGAGATACTTCCCCGGTACCTCCCAGGTTTCAGGGTTGGGGCGCACCGAAAACCTACGTGTTCCAGGTTAGATACAGCATGTAGGAAACGCTTAAGTGTTCAGCACTTAAGACTAAAAAGGTCACCTTAGGGTGGCCTTTTATTGGTCGATTCTAAAGCTAAAGAACCAGAATCGCTGTTAGTATTGGCAGCTTAA
>DUAT01000098.1 GCA_012960755.1 Gammaproteobacteria bacterium | reverse complement strand
CGCCTGGATATCGCCTATCTCCAACAGGGCTTATCTGAGATCGCTATTTAACCCCAGATTCAAGAAAAAATACCAACAGTAGGATTATCGTGCCGCAACCGATCCCGAAAAGAAAGGCGCCGAATTTTGAGTCACTGACTTCTGACAACTCATAATGCAAAACATTTAACAATACAGCGCCCGCCAAAAAAGACGAGAGAAAGGCTGCCGCCACTGCACTGTGCTCTCTAATAACGACCCCAAGACCCCAACCCAGCACCAGTGCGCTGCCTAAAGCATAACGACCCCAACGGTTAAATAAAGTCGCCTCATGCGCTTCGTGTTCTGCATCGATGATCATCATGTGCAGACCGACTGCCAATGTAAATATAGCCGCGGTCAACACATCCAGCGCAATACGTTCAGGCATCGTAAAAGTAATAACGACGTTGTAGATACCAAATGATCCAATCGACACCAGAAAAGACCGGTGAATCTTTTCTCGGCTTTTCCTGCGCTCTTGTCGACACCAACGTTTTAGACCAAAAAAGATCGTAAAGCCCAGTAATGCCAGAAGAAAAACGCCTGTGTCTACAAAGTGCGATTCCGAGAAATGCGAATGCAAGGCTGCCCCGATTGAGTTTTTGCTCTCAATCAGACCGGGAAGCATGTGAAGAAAAACAAACGAGACAGCAAATCCACCGCTGAAGGAGGCAAAACCTGCGCGCGCCAGAAGGGGTACACGTCGAAACCACGGCGCTGCCAGATGCAACAGAACCAGCATAACTGTGAATACAATAGAGTAGATCAAAATACCATTGCCCAGGCTTTCGTGAACGATTTCACTGTTCATCTCAAATCATTCTTCTCGACTAGCATGGCGCAAACTGTGGCACCTCTCCCTAAGCATGATCACTATCGACCAGCATACTCACAGAAGATCTGATTGTCATCCGAGTCCCCGGTAACAAAAACACTACAGCGCTCCAACACAGCCACCATTGCCTTGTGAACTATATATCTCATATCCCAGGCATCCATATACCAATCTGGATTGAGCGCGGCCGCTTCAGTTAATAACGTTGGCGCCGGAGGCGCAGTGGTTGCCACGGTATTCTTGATTAAATCGCCAGTGTGATTATTTAATACCAATATCTCCAACACGCCGAGAGTAACTCCGAGCGCGATCGATTTAATGCCTGGCTGCATTATTTCCTCCTTATGTTTTACCTGTGCCACCTTGTCCCTGATATCGTTTGAGCCATTTTTCATGCCAGGCACGGGTATCGTGTGGCTGTTAGGTGGTATGGGTGCTTGTAAACAGCGACTAAGGGGAGCAAATTGTGTGCTGTGGGTTCAATAATACAAAACAAGAGGGGCGCGATATGCCCATTAGGGCTGAAAGGGGTGATGTAATACAGATAACGACAGGGTTCTGGGGCCTACTGATGATGCAGGGTGTTAAATCTGCAAAAAGCAAATACCTATCCTTATACCAGACCCCCAATAATCCAGCGCCCGATGCGCGGCGACGTTCTTCTAAGGTATCCTCTTTGCTCCGACTCACACTGGACCCGACATCACCGTTCTAATCGATGCATCGTCCAGCGCGACACCCATTAACATCATGAAATCTCGACATTCAGGCAAGAAGTTCATTGAAATTCTTTACGAAGAAAATTTTCTGCTGATCGGATTTTCGTTTCTGATTGCTCATTCAAGTTCGCAGTTGTTGGCATCCCTGATTCACGGGTTATTGATGCCTATCATTGTCTCGATTACTGATGAGGTCTCCTGGGAGTCCGCGACAACGACGATCGGCGGGGTTAAATTGAAGTGGGGAGAACCATTGGCAGATTTGATACATTTTGCAGTTGTAGTCGTGTTCTCGGTATACGCATACAAGCTCCTGAAAAAGGAGTCGCCAGACGACGCCCAATAAGCAACCGGTCGACTCAAACTTCGAAGAGCGCAGGCGGATATGCTCGGAATCAAAAAGATTTCCGGGGCTATGATCAGATCGTTAATGCCATGGTGAAGGAGGCTGGCTGTCAGGGCCAAACAACCTTAACCACGTTGGTTCTGGCTGCGAAGTTATTCCTTTTTCCACTACGTGCCAGAGCTGAAACCATGAAATAGAGGGTTTCACCCGACCTTGGCCGCCAACGGGTAAGAGGGGAAACCTTGATATGGTCCCCTGCTACAGCCTTTTTGTTCTTACAAACTTTTCCAGGGGCCATCCACTCCCAGGTGCCGCCGTACCATTTGCCGCCCTTTTTCACGAATACCCATGGATTCGCGTTGACTTTCACTTTGTACTTTCCGGACGTATGGAGAATCGAGATCGACGGCCACGATCTAGTATCTTTGAATGCCAAGCAAATGGATCCAGCCTTAATTGTCACCTTGAGAGTGGAGGTCTGCGGCCACCTGGCGACCTTTGTGTGAAGCCAGGTCACCTTACTGAGGTCAAGACTGCTGGCGTCAGGTTGAATAGTAAAGGAGCTATTACTTTTATCGAATATTTTCGTGTTTTTTGTCGACACAACCTTTATCTGATACGTACTACCAGCCTTTACCGCGGAAGGAATTGTCCAGTTGTGGCCTCCATCATTCTTTGTCTTCTTGGAAATCCACTTATAGTGCTTGCCTGATTTCAACAAATGTATTTTGACAGTCGCTCCTGCATTACCCTTACGCCATTTGATGCGGTAGCTTTTGCCAGTTGCCCATTTCTGACCCCCGTTTGGACTGATCACCTTCAGAGGGTTGGCCGCCAATTGCTTGGCTTTGCTTTTCTTTACAACAAAGGTTCTGTCGCTGATGTCCATTACCTTCGGGTTGGCAATAGACAGAATTTTTATCCTATATTTACTCCCTGCTTTGACTTTATTAGGAATCTTCCACAAAAACCGGCCGTCATTAGCAGTCTGCTTATCGATAACGAGGTAAGGTTTTCCGGCTTTGAGCAACGATAACTTGACTCTTGCTCCAGCATTGCCTTTGCGCCACTTCACCGTATAGGATTTCCCAACGGTCAGCTGCTGCCCACCATTGGGATCGATCACCTTTAGGGTGTTCGTCGCCCAAGAGTATGAGTCGATGCTGGTGAGTGCCAAGATCGAAAAAGTGCTCAGCAATACTGCCCATCTCCGTTTCATCGTTTTTTCCTATTCAATGATTTAATCTAAGATATCCCAAAGCGGGATTATCCCATGTCGCAGATGCTAATACTGTCTGCCTATCTCCTAAGGTGCGAAGTTTCTCATTTCTGAGAAAGTACTTTGTGGCAAACGGCTAAAACATAAGATAGATGGTCGGGGTAAGAGGATTCAAGCCACCACCTCGATCATTAAGAGAGTGGACCGTCGCAATCTCTTCCTATATTAATCAAATCACTGCAGCGCCTTCCAAGCATCAAACTGTCGGTCTGCACCAGAAAATCTTCCACCTGAAACGCTGGTGGAAAGTGACGAACGCATGCAGGTGAAGTAGGCGGAGAACGCTTAACTCCGTCCACACTGTTTTGATGATCAGATAATTTCAAGTCGACGGAGTCATGTACTATGTCGACCCCTATGGCGAACATCTTGGTTATGAAGATATGTTCACGAAAATCGAGCTCTGCCGTGCGAATTTCGAAGCGGCCGGCCTCGGCACTGGTTATGTTGATACTCTTATCAGCTGAGGCGCTATGAGTGACATTAATTACGATTTCAAAGGCCGTGTGGCCGTTGTCACTGGCGGTGCTAATGGCATTGGGGCCGAGATTGCCCGCCACTATGCCGCTGCCGGTGCGTCCTTAAGCATTTGGGACTTGGACACCCCTGGACAACTAGATGCTGGGCACAGATTTTGCCAGGTGGATGTGCGCGATTTAGA
>DUAT01000097.1:11760-23484 GCA_012960755.1 Gammaproteobacteria bacterium | reverse complement strand
AAATGGTCGCTTTCACGGCTAGAAAGCCAAAGGCCTATCTTGGAGATGTCTCCGGGTCCTTGAACCTCATTGAAATGACCCTTCCGCCATTTAGTTTGAGTGATTTAGCTTTCCAGATCAGGTATCGCTATGAAATCATGCCCCTAGCTTATCTTTATGTAGTGTATTCAAAAGGGGGAAGAATAATTGAATTTGATGAAGAGGGCAGCTTGGGCAAATTGTACAAACGTCCTTGGGATGATCCTCAGGCAGATAACTTCACAGTGAAAGTTAGATACAGGTTCTAAGTTTTGTGGTCCAGGGAAACAGCCCGTATAGCTCTGTGGGGGTATTAAAGCTGCGGTCAGATTTGGCTAGGCATTAAGATGTTGCCAGTATGATGTTAAAGCACAGTGTTATTTCTGATTCAGAAAGACCCAAAGCCTTACCCAGTCTACAAAGAAAAGACTGGAGCAACCCTATGCAGAAAAGTGTCTCTCACGATTTAGTGTCAGTGGTCCCAAATAGTCTGACAACGTACAGGTATAACAAACGTGATAGACCTTGGAAAATAAAGCGGTGTAATATCCTTTCTAATTCCTAATAGAGCCATTTTTACCCCATGTCTAGAAGGTCACTCCGAGACGGTTGCTAACGGTCTATCTTCTTCCTCAAGCATCCCTGAAAACAGAACGCAAAACAGGCTATGGCAGCTTAATAAAACCGTCGTGTTAAAAAAACAAACTTGACTGTTTTTATAAAATGAGTACAGTACTTAATAACTGTAAAAGGGTATTAGAATGAAGGATCAAGTAAAGGTAGTAAGGTCAAGTTTGAGGGATATCGGGCGAGCGAGCTTGATTGGTGTTTTGTCGATAGGTGCTTGGGTTTCAGATGGTGCAGCGGTCTTTGCCAGCGAGCGATCAGCCATTTTAGAAGAGGTCATCGTGACCGCTCGAAAGAAAGATGAGTCCATTCAAGACGTTCCGTTAGCTGTTACAGCTATTACCGATCAACTTCGAGAAGGAAGTGTACGCCGTTTAGAGGACATACAGGCATTTGCTCCTAATCTGTTCATTAACCGGACGCCTGGTATTGCAAGCGGTGCAGCTATTACGATCAGGGGTGTCGCCTCACTTGAAAGTGATAAAAGCTTCGAACCCTCGATAGGTGTTGTTATGGACGGTATGTTCCTGGGAACGTCAAGTGGCGTTCTCCTTGACAATTTTGATATCGAGCGTATCGAAGTACTTCGTGGCCCCCAGGGGACACTTTTTGGTAAAAATACGACCGGCGGGATCCTTAATGTTATTCGCACATCGGTATCCCTGAATGAAATGGGAGCTGATCTGAGCCTAACCACTGGTAGTTTTGGTCGTCAAGATGTTAATGGTGTTGTTCAAATCCCCATTATTGAAGATAGGTTAGGTCTTAAATTATTCGCAGCTAAAATTGAACATGATGGACATGTACGTAACACAACGCGCGGAGAAGATGTTGGTGGAGACGACAAGACAAATTATGGTTTCACTGCGCTTTGGGAACCTAACGATAAATTCAATTTAAAAGTTCATTACGAGATAATGAAAGATAACAGTGTGCAAGGTGCGTACACTAATAGGAACAAAGTTGGTGAGTTAGCTTGTACGCTTACACAAATTGGCTTTGATCCTGCAAACGGTTGTGAAATAAATGCTAATGATGGCCCTGATACAACTGAGTCTGATGGCAAAAACTTTAGTAACAATGATTACGAAACTACGATAGTCACAGCAAATTATGATACCGAAAATTTCTTGTATACCTACATTTATTCACTCCGTGATATGGATGAACAAAATATGCAAGACTTTGATGGAGCGCCAGTACATCTTTTAAGAATGAATTTCTTCAATGACTGGGAGCAATCAAGTCATGAATTTAGAGTAACTTCACAATTTTCAGACAAGGTTCAGTTTATAGCCGGCGTTTATGATTGGGAAGCAGACTTTGAGCAACGTTGGGATGTGTATGACTTATTTTATCAATTATCACGCCTGGGTCATCCTGTTTGGGCGCCTGGTAGAGATGGCATTCCCTGGGAAGATGATGTAGCTGGTAATAACGGTCAGAACCAGGTAACGACATCCACAGCAGTGTTCGCTTCAGCAGACTGGTATGTCAATGATCAATGGACTTTAACAGCAGGCTTCCGCTGGACAGAAGAAGAAAAGGATTTTGTAGGTGGAGCATCTGCGCCAGGGTATTATCCCGACAGAGGAGAAACATGGCCGGGGATTTATAATCCTTACGCTGCTAATGCTAAATGGACCGAAACAACGCCAAAACTTGGGGTAAGGTATCAACCTACAGATGACAGCATGTTCTATGCTTCTTATAGCGAAGGCTTTAAGAGTGGTGGTTTCTTTGCTCGTCAGGCCAATTATCTTATCGACCCTTCCTATGAGCCAGAATATGTTAAAAATTATGAGTTTGGCTGGAAGACCACACTGCTAGACGGAAGAATGATTTTTAACGGAGCCATATTCAGGTCAGACTATGACGACAAACAGGAATCTATTCTGATTCCAGTTGATCTTTCAAATGTTGCAACGGTTGTTCGTAACGCTTCTTCACTTGAGATGAACGGACTGGAGTTAGAGGTACTGTACCAAGTTAGCGATGCTTGGGACGTTTTGGCAACGTATGGTTACTTGAAATCAGAATATGCTAATTACGTTGCTGATCTTACCGGTGACGGAATTATCACTGACAATTCAGCTCTAGTGCCTCGTAACACACCTGAAAACACATTTGGTTTAACGACTTCTTATACTACCCAAATTGGCAATGGTGATCTTAAGGCAAGAGTGTCATACCGTTACAGAGGTGCATTGGAGACTGAGTCTCAGAACAACCCGCTAGGTCATCTCGATAGCATTAATAATGTTAACGCGAATATCAGCTACACTATGAATAATTATAGTGTATCCGTGTGGGGCAGAAATATTACAGATGAAAGAGAGCAAAGGTGGTCAACCATTGGTGGCCTGACTTCTCGCGGCTGGTGGAATGAACCTGCTACTTACGGCCTAACGTTGTCTGCATCATTTTAAAAATGGTTGAGCAGTATTAAACCGGGTAAGGGCGCTTTATGCGCCCTTTTTTTTGGAGCAGAGGGATACTGATGAGTTAATGACTTAAGCTAAAGTCGCACCCCTAGCGGAACAAAGCCTGAACTGACAACTAGCCAAAATCCTGTATACAAGAAGTAGAGCCCTTCTGAGTCTGTCTCACTTTATTTAATCGCAGGACTGGCGTGCCAGGGCCTGGCCGGTTACGCGTTTTTGAGGGGTTTTATCACGTTATGGAGTGTATGGGCAGCTGTCTAAAGCTCGAAAGTTAATTGCCTATGTCGCGATATCAGAGTTAGGGATTGCTTCCTTTGAGGTAGAACAGATTCTAGATGTTACTCAGTCCGGCGTTTCGAGGTTGCGATTTAAAGGATGCCAGCTATTCGTAGTCGAAGAGGTTAGGTTGGTGGGGCTTGCGACTATGTTGTTATGTCATTAAGTCATCAGTGTCCCGCCTTGTTCAGCAATTTTGTGTTTTCTATCATCGCCTTTATTCTTCAGCTTCTTAAAGGTTTTTTCGTTGCTCTTTGGAACAGTCAGCTTTCTGATCTTCGCATTGGACTGAAGGCAGCCCCGAGCTAATACACCATGGTATCGAACAAGGTTATGTCGGGCGCTACCCTATTGGGGATAATTGTCCAAGCATCATCGGCTAAGTTTTTGCTCATGTCTGGCTTGGTATGCAAGCCAGGAGAATCTTTTGAATATTATCCACGATGTTGCTGTTATTAAGATAAGGATTCATCACCACCATGCGAATCACGGTCAAATGATCTGTATCGATATTGCCGTGCCATTGCTCGACAATTGAGCCAACCAAGCGCTGATAATTATCAATACCTAAATGTGTGCGAGTCACAGAGAGCTCCGGGCTGGCGCGAAAGTCTTCCAATAAGGCACTCGTGCGCCGATTGGCTTGGGACAGCGTGTCGCCGTCAGATGCCATACAGAAGCACACGACATTCGTATCGCTTTCTTGCAGCCTTCGAATATGAGTAGAGGATTCACCTAGGGCAGTGTGGATCTGTTTTGCCACGGTCAGGCTGTTGTTGAGGAAAGCACCGTGACCGGAGGCGTCGAGAGGCATGACTTTGGCGCTGAGCCAGACGGCGCTAGGGCCGGTTGCTGCGCGGGAGCCTTCGAGGGTGGTGGACCAACCAGGGAATTCGACATCCTGAGTCTTTTCTAGATAAGGCGCGTGCAGGCTGGAGACAGAATAAGATTCTGAATCGGGTACTAAAAAGGCACCGCAAGCGTAGGGCACAAACCCGAGCTTGTGTGGATCCAGCGTAACAGAGTTGGCTGCTTTAATACTCCTAAGCGCATCCTGACTCCGCGTGGAAAGCTGACAGAGCTTGTCATTTAAAGTGCTGCATAGGTAGCCGCCATAAGCTGCATCGACATGATGCCAAATATGGAGGCCCTTTGCGTCGCGATAATCCGCGAGAACTGCGTTGATCTCATCTATAGGGTCGACCATACCCAGTTCTGTGGTGCCCGCTACTGACACCACCATCATGACCGGTCGATTCTCTCGTATTGCCCTCTCAATTTGCGATTTAACCGAAGCCGCACTCAATCTTCCCTGGGGGTCGAGTTCACAAGGCCAGACGGCACCTGCTCCCATACCGAACACATTGGCTGCTTTAGGCCAGGAATAGTGTTTATTGCCCGGGACCAGAATGACGGGTTCGGGCCAGGTTTCCCCGAGTTCATCGCGTATCCTTCGGTCAATAGCGACAGGCCCGTGCAGAACCGCGCTGTAAGGGGTCAGATCACTATCCTGCAATTTATGGGTATCCATAGCTTGGTGGAAGGCCTTCCATCCGCAATGCGCCAGTGAGAAGAGTGATGATTCGGTATGCCCGTTTGCTCGCAACCACATTCCCAGAGTTAACCAATGATCGAGTCGGTACCGAGCTCGCCAAACAGCCTCAAAGTTTGCGAGGGTACCGCCAGACGTGAAGTGGCCTCGACTGGGCCCGGGATCAAGTCCTATCATTTTTGCGAGCATGTTGATCGATTCAGTTTCAATCCGTGAAGCCACGACAGCGGCCTCGCGGGAGGCAAGATTGGCATTTTCAAAGAGCATTGCCATATGACCGAGAAGGCTGGGTATCGAGATATCAGATACCATATGACCCAGATAGCGTGGGCTAAAGGTGGGTATTTCCTCGCGAAGTAAAGCCAATAGCTCGTCCAGTGCCCTTTGGATATCTGGCGGCTTATTGGTCACCCGACTTTCCCAAACCCACTCTGGATCGCCATTGAATCGAGTGCTGCGCCGGTGCATCGTGGTATCGAGTAAATGTTGCCAAAGTGCACCGAATTGCTTGGCGTACTCTCCCTTGGGTCCAATGAAAAGCGAGCCCGGTCTTTCGGTACCCTGCGGCTGTTCGTCAATCGTGCTCATATTAGAATCCGTTCCTTATTTCCAATAATGCGCAAGTCTCGGTCATGAGTTTCTCTTTTTCAAGCGGTCTCGCTCACCATTTACATTAGGGGTTCCGCTAAAATTCAGTATCACACGAGGATAAGCAATATAAACCACATTTCCAGAAGAACGGTTAGTTACGGTTAGTTACGGTTATGTGCGGTAATGGCTGATGTTCATTCAAATTTAAGACACTGTGACCTGGTGATCCATTAGATGATTGGTGACCTTAATGGTGTTGATCTGCTGGCTTACAGACCGTTGGGTTGATCACTTAGGCGATTTAAAGGTCGGCAGGGATGAATTGAGTGTTTCATCGACAGGTATCTCCGCCTGTGCGGCGGTTCGATCTCACCAAATGCCAAACGGTAGGTAATAGAATCGGCAAATGAACACGTGCAAACGCCATGCATGTTTACGCTACCAACGATAGACTAAAAATGGCTACCGAGACTCGAGCTTGTCAAAGTCACTGGCATTGTGTCTCTCCATTAAACCACTCTTGCTCGCACGATTAACTTTCCTGCCGCGTTTTACCGCGGGACGATTGTGAACCTCAGATGCCCATCGGAGAAGGTGAGTATAGGACTCCACCTGAAGAAATTCCTTGGACTCATATAGGCCAGTTAACACCAACTGGCCATACCAGCTGTAAACCGCCATGTCTGCGATGTTGTACTCATCGCCGCAAAGAAATTGACGCGATACCAGGTTTTGATTAAGCACATCCAGCTGACGTTTGATTTCCATGGTGTAACGATTGATCGGGTACTCCCATTTCTTCGGCGCGTAGGCATAGAAGTGACCGAAGCCGCCACCTAAATACGGGGCACTACCCATCTGCCAGAATAACCAGGACAAACATTCTGCACGCCCAGGCCCCTCCATCGGAATAAAGCTTTCAAATTTCTCGGCCAGGTAAATCATGATGGCGCCGGATTCAAATACTCGAGTAGTCGGTGAGGTGCTGTGATCAGCCAAAGCCGGTATCTTTGAATTCGGGTTGATATCGACGAAACCACTACCGAATTGATCGCCTTGGCCAATATTGATCAGCCACGCATCGTACTCAGCATCGGATTTACCAATGGCCAACAGTTCTTCGAGTAACACCGTTACCTTAACGCCGTTAGGTGTCGCCAGCGAGTACAGTTGCAAGGCATGCTCACCAATCGGGAGCTCTTTTTTATGAGTAGCACCAGCAATAGGTCGGTTGATATTAGCGA
This sequence comes from Gammaproteobacteria bacterium, assembly GCA_012960755.1. The sequence continues at coordinate 16,732 of DUAT01000097.1, read as the reverse complement.
ACCTACTTTCCGTTTCTTGTTCCCACTGCCAGATTTTTGGTGGTGTATAAGTTGTAGAATCAGCCATTTATGGTTGTACTCGATTAGATTTAATGTTCCATACTAACAAAAATGTTAACGGCGACGGGGTTCAAATATTTTTTACAATATGGCGAATCTGAAAGAGCAGAATCGGGTCAAGAATTGTTCTTTGAATTAGCATAAATATTGCTTTGCAATTAGTCATTTTAGGAGTAAATTGGCGACCGTTTTTGTTGAGTTATTTGTCATGCCCATTCGCGCCTTTGTTGCCATCTGGCCGCTCTTTGCAGGCCTTTCTTTTATTGGTCTGGCGATTGGCGTACAGGGTAGTTTGTTAGGTGTTCGTGCGGCTCTGGAAGGCTTTGATGACATACTGATCGGTCTTGTAATGTCCTGCTATTTTGCTGGTTTTCTGGCGGGTTCTCTATTGACTCCGCGGATGATTCAAAGGGTTGGCCACATACGAATTTTTGCAGCACTGACTGCGGTCGCGTCAGTGTCTATTTTGGTTCACGCGCTGGTGATTGATCCCTGGGTTTGGGCATTGATGAGATTGATTACCGGTTTTGCATTTTCAGCTATCTATGTGGTGTCAGAAAGCTGGTTAAATCAATCGGCTACCAACACTAACCGCGGACAGGTTCTTTCGGTCTATACCACAATATTATTGGTGGGTATCTGTGCGGGTCAATTTATGTTGAATCTCGCCGACCCCTCGGGATTCACCTTGTTTATTCTAATTTCGGTGATGGTCAGTGTTGCGGCTGTGCCGATTTTATTATCGGTAGTGCAGACACCACCGATTGAGGAAGTTGAGCGGGTCACGATGCGTCATTTATGGTACCGCACCAAAGTCGGTGTCATAGCAATAATAATGTCTCAATTTGTTTCCAGTATTGTATTCAGTATGGGCGCTGTGTACGTCACAAGACTGGGTTTTACCGCTTATGAGGTGGCTAATTTCATGGGCGCACTCATGGCAGGCGGTATGTTTTTACAGTGGCCCTTAGGTAAGCTTTCGGACTCCATTGACCGACGCTGGGTAATGGGGTTTTCCAGTCTGTTAGGTGTATTCATCGCGATTCTTATTAGCTTTATAGACGAGGCATCGGGTTGGTTGTATGGGTTGGTATTTTTGTTTGGTGGCTGTGCTTTATCGTTGTACTGCATTGTCGTGGCATTTACTAACGACCATTTGCGACCAACCGAGATTGTTCCAGCCAGTGGTACTATTATCCTCTTCTCTGGGCTGGCCTCTATTACCGGTCCGATTGCGGCGGTCTATTGGCTGCAGATATTTGGCCTCAAGAGTTTTTTTGTGTTGATCGCTGGCAGCCTTTTGGGATTGGGGTTAATGAGTATATGGCGTGTTCTAACGATCCCAGCATTACCGGCCGAATACAAAGTTCAAAGCACCCTGCAGGCTGCAGCAGCACCGGTAGGAACTATCTTGCACGCTGAAGAAGAAGCCCCCTTAACGATCTAGCAGCCCGTGACTTTTAATATTCTTCGCAGTCAGGGTCTATTATGCACACTCGCATTTCCAATAGGGAATGAAACAGCATGATCACCGTGCTAAGTCAATGCCAGAACACTTTCACTTGCACCCGGATCAGGTGCGACAAGATTCCAAAAACGATCAGAGGATAAGAATATAAACCACATTTTCCGAACAATGGTTATGTAGGGTAATGGCTGATGTTCATTCAAGTGTGCAAGGGGGGGCATGGTCACCTGCATAACCCCCTTTTAAAGCCGTTAAAGTCTTTAAAGCTTGTACCCGGATTTAAAAGCTTTTAACAGTCACAGTAGACAAAAGAATGCCTTTGACAATGTACTGAGCAGCTGTAAGCTATTGATACAAAGTAGCTGACCTAGGTAGTTGGAGCTGGGGGACGGAAGTGATTCCACCTCTGGCCACCATGTTTAAAGGGTTCATTAAATTCCTGTAACAGAAGAGGGTTGTATGTAACTACCAATGTAACCATTTTTTCAAAAATGCCTTCTTTATTTCCGGTTAAGTAGCACCCCAACCCCCGGGCACCCCACACTTCAGCAGATGGGACTCCTGCTATTAGCTAGTATTACCAATTCGGACGAACAAGGCAGGTATAGAGCTATATATGCACGTCTGCGTGGCTCAGGCACCTGCGGGCAAGATGGACTGGAGCTACCCTATGTAGAAAAGTGTCTCTTAGAATTTAGTGCGAGTGGTCCCATGTGGGCTGACGACGTACAAGAGTGAATTAAAACTTACTCAGCTGGATATGGATCTTGCTTGCTCTATCTAGGTATACTCTAATCAAGTGATTCGTATAGTCGCTGGTGTTTTGAAGACAGTTTTGCTTACGTAACTTAGAGAGAAGAAACTTCGTTAGAATTTTTGAAACCAGCCCGAAATACCACAATAGAAGGAAATTGCTCAGTGTCTAGTTTAGATAAGGTCGACTTTATTATCACTGTATGCGAGGCAGACATGGCATTGTCCGCCCCTGAGCGCGAAAGACTCTGCGATCTTCTCTGGCACCTGGCGGCTAAGGATAACGACTACATTGTACGGGAAATCCCATCCATCAAGACCATGAGCCACCAATTGGACCTCCTGGGTTTCATCAAGGAAAAGACTACCAAGATTTCTAAGGTAATGGATAAAGCAGATTTTGAAGGCGACTTTTCACGAAGGTCTGTCAGTTGCATTGCCGCTCTGAAGGACATCAGCCTTGAAGAATACTACTTCTGGATAGGTTTCTGCTATCTGATCCTTGCTGCGGATCACCAAGAAGACCCGATCGGAAAGAAACTAGAACAAGCTGAGCTGTCTTGCCTGAAGGAAATCATTAGTTCGAACGAAACGCTAAACCAGGAATCTTTTGTCGCGGTAGTCAATCGTTCCGTAAAAGTTTTCAAAAGCTTCTTATAACTCTAATTTGCCGCCTATATAATGATGCATACAGGGATAAAAACTCGCGATTAAGCTTAATCTTCTATGAAACTCTTTTATTGGAAGCGCTGGCGAGATTTGGATGCACCAACCCCAAAGCCCGAAAGCGTTTTGTAATTTACCATTCGATCTCGCGGTCTACTCTCAAGCAATGCCATTTAAAAATACCTGTATTCAACACAGGCTTTTTCGTTTGAGTGAAGATGAAGAGGTATAAACCGATGTACATCAACAACGGTTATATCAGACAGGCGTGAATCAAATGCAAAGGCTTATAAAGGTTATTAGCAGAGTCGTCCCAAAGTATCAGCGCAGCAACCAACGAAAGAAGCACAGAAAAAAGCGAGCCCTGACAGAGGACATCAATCATAATTTCCCTTTTTAGAATCACTGCAGAGCCCAAGGACGCAACCATAATCGACGCAGCCTCCAAGGAAATGGATGCTCCTAAACCAGTCGAAGCGTTGATAGACCATGGATAAAAGAATAAAACAACCATCATTAGAATAAAAAGTGGATCAAAGACCGCGGTCTCGTTACCGATGGTTCCAAGACCGAGGGTCAACCTCACTCGATTCCATGGTGTAGCGGCTCCCAACAGCAAGCACCAAATCAATGTAACACCAGCAAAGCATGGCAAAGGCTGCGCCAAGAAAACCCCCACGAACGACAATCAAAACCCATTAGCTGAAAGCCACGAGTCACTCACATGGGCAGAAAGACTCAAGCGAGTCTTTAAAATTGATGTTTCCACCTGCAGCCCTTGTGGAGGCGAGGTCAAAATCATAGCCTGCATAGAAGACCCTGAGATAATTGAGAAGATTCTCACACACCTGGATGATAAATCTGATGCACCTGCCAATCATCTACCGAAGTCCCGGGCACCGCCGCAGGGATAGTTATTAATCAACGAGTAAGAAAGCTGATGATATCGGAGAAACACGCTCCACTTGGCGTTATCTCAAGTGAATATCAGCTCAGTTTTGGCCAAAATCTCATCAAAAGCGGTGTAACCTCCCTCATAATTCCTAAGAGAGCTGTAGAAAATAACCTTTGATCGTCAGTTTGTACTTGTGAATTTGCATAAAAACGGCGTAAATAATCCTTCTACTCACAGGATTTGTTAGGCTTTAGGTATGAAGGAATATTTATATAAGCAGCTATCTATTGCTCCAGACAGCAAGTTAACAAATCTAAGTAGAGTCATATATATTTTTATTTTACTTAGTATTATAACTATTGTTCTCGAAAGTGAACCTTCAATTTCGTTTGGCAATGAAAGCACCTTTCTTACTATCAACTATATCTTTGGTTTTATATTTCTTATCGAATATATATGCAGACTATACGCTGTAGGCTTGAACCCTGAATACAGTGGGTTTGCAGGCAGAATAAAATATATATTTTCATTTTATGCAATTATAGATCTGATTTCTTTTGCTCCATTCCTTTTAATCCCAACAGCCAGTGAGTCATTTTTACTGAGAGTATTTAGAGTGTTGAGATTATTTTCTTTATTGAAGACAAGTAAACATGCAACAGGTTTAATTCTTATAGGGAATGTAATTAGGGATAAATTGTATGAGTTGATGTTTGCTATTGTGCTGACATTTGGGATTATTTTCATCTCTGCTGTATGTTTGTATTTAGCTGAAGGGGAGATTCAACCTGAAGCATTTGGAAGTATTCCTAGATCACTTTGGTGGGCAACAGTTACTCTTACGACTATAGGCTACGGAGACATAGTGCCAATTACAGCAATAGGGAAGATCTTAACGATACTTTTAACAGTAGCTAGTATTGGTATTGTAGCTATTCCAACTGGGATACTTGCAGCAGGTTTCTCAGAAGCTCTAAGTGAATTAAAGAAAGATAAAGATAAATAAGGCGGCTGTCTTAACTTTACAACTTCACAAAGCTCTATCAGTCAGTGTCCGTCGTCAAACGAATGGAACAGATGAGCATCTCATTTGAGGGAGTGTTCTGCTCATCGGTTTTCATCTTACGCAG
>DUAT01000097.1:0-11739 GCA_012960755.1 Gammaproteobacteria bacterium | reverse complement strand
CGTTGATAATGCAAACGACGTTCTGCAAGGGTGTTTCGTTTGATCCTTTGTCTGTTTCTCAGTATTGATTCTCCGCGTCCAAAGTAGACGTCGGCCGGTGTCAGGTTATCCAGGTTTTCATGGTGACGCTGGTAGTTGTAGTGATCGACGAACGCCTCAATCTGGCGTTCAAGATCACCCGGTAAAAAGTAGTGTTCCAGCAGTATTCGGTTCTTTAGCGTCTGGTGCCAGGCAGTGATCATGATTCGTTTCGGTGTTGTCATAAAATTATCTCACTTATTTACTCTTGAAACTCAAAATCACATTGTTAGTCATTATTAAAATAGGTTGGCCAAAAAATTAAGCTCTTTTATGAGTATTCAAAGTAAGCGTTGGAGACCACCTGACGATCTTCAACCATCGCATTAAAAATAACCCTTCCAGGACCATCCTCCCATGCTCTGACCTTTAACGTATCATTAAGCATCACAGGCGAAGAAAAACGAACCTTGATTTTCCGAAACCGCCCAACATCACCCCCACACAAGGCTTCCAACAAAAGCTGCCCACAATGACCAAAAGTACACAGCCCATGGAGGATTGGCTCATCGAACCCTCCAAACTTAGCCGACTCTGGATCGATATGTAGCGGATTATAGTCCCCGGACAGTCGGTATATGTGCGCCTGATTATCAGGAATCAATGCCTGAACCACCGTCTCTGGCTCACGGTCTGGCAAATCAATTTTGGCTGAATAAGTTTTGCCTATTCCTTCGAATGGCTCGATATCACCTAACACCTCTACCCCACGCCGGAACGACCCGTTGACCATTCGCAGCAACACTTCCCCGTCCATGGAACGTACTTCACTTTCACACTCGACAAAACCATTGCCTTTGCCTCTCGGATGCACTCCGATCAGTCTCGAGATAACTTGCACCGAACCCTCTTCAGGCAACGGCTTATACATTTCAAGGAAACGCTCCGCATCGATATTCAACGGGCCAGGAGAAGATGGGATCAAAGAAGTGTCGATCGGTGCTCCTGCCCCTCCCCATCGAATTGGAAACGTAGGAAAAACCGCAAAATCGGGATTCCCTTCGTAAACATACCTAAGATCTCTTATTCCGATACCAACCGAATAGAGTAGGACATCTCGCTTGTCGTAATCAATTGTCACAGGTTCTCCCCAAGGGCCGGGTTGCCCATCAGGTAACGCTGTCAGTGCATCATATTTAGCCATTTTAGGTCCTCACTACCCATTGTCTTGTGCCTAACCGATTACAATCATCGATTTCCTAATCTTCTACCAGTCCGTGCAAAACATCCATTTATAATCGCTCTGATGAGCGTGATTTTACGTTACCCATTCCTCCACCTCCTGGTGTCTCTATGACCAACCGACTACCCGGTGGAATAACGTCTCGTCCTTTACCTGACAATTGAGTCGTCGCGCCCTCCTGGGAAACGTGGAATACCCCGCAATCAGTCAATCCTAATATACGCTTGAATTAACCAAACCAAAGATCACCCCTGTCCGACAAGAAAATCTGTTCAGAGATCAACCTTTCCATCCGTAGGCCAGTCGATCAAGGGACTGTCAGTCATTGACCACTCTCTGCCGAAAAACGGCTTCCCCCAACCTTTATTCTAAACATTCCTTATGAGGATACTTTTGCCATCAAGGAAAAATACGCCTTATAATTCCTACGCTCCACAGAATGGTCGGGGACTTATTCCGACCGTCTGAAATACAAATTGGCAGCCGCCATCCACTGATGTACGTAGCCAGTTTGCTTTTCCTTGTACCCATCATGCTTTCATATGGTTATCGATTGACGCGCAGCGACATCGAGCGGGTGCAAGCCGAACTCAAAGCCACGCGCGGGGACTACAGGCAAGACTTGGCCTAAACAATTCACACGCGTTATATAATCTGCTGTTTGCCAAGGTTCAAATCAAGCCGGTCGGTTGCGCAGTATATGTCCCGCACGAGCGCCCGTGAGTTCGTCATTCTCCAGAATGACTTGCCCGTTCACCAACGTGTTGCGGTAACCCACGCCCCGTTGAATCAGCCGTGGAGCGCCGCCTGGAAAATCCACAACGCGCTTGGGTTGTCGCTCCTCAATTTGGCTGATGTCGAGCACATTGATGTCCGCCTTGTTGCCGACTACCAACGAGCCCCTATCTGGGAGGGCTAACACGCGATTCTGTTTTGCAGTGAGCATGTGAATCGTCTCCTCGAGTGAGAATGCACCTTTGTCTCGATACCAGTGCGAGATAAAGAAGCTCGACCAACCAGCGTCCATCACCAGGCCAACGTGGGCACCGGCATCACCGACACCAGGCACGATCCAGTCCATCCCGAGGAATCCCGGCAACACATCCAGATCCTCGTTCACGAACCGCACATGGAACAGCCCTTGCCCCCCGGATTCCAGTTGCAGTCGCAGCCATGTTTCAACCGGATGCTCCCCTGCAGCAGCAGCCAGATTGGTGAGAGAATGATCGTTTCGCTGTGTGTAATCCGGCCGTGCATCGGTGCCCATCCAGAAACATTTCGAACAAGGTAGGGCATAGCGGGAAGAGGACATGGTTTGACCGATGTGATCGGCAATCTGCATCTCCTTTGCTTCGGCAATTAAACGATTACGGAACGCTTCTTCCTGGATCAGTGGCAGGCGGGCGTCGACCTCGGCATTGCGTAGTTGTCGCCAGGCCTCGCCTTTAAAACGCATGCCAAACAAAATATTGGTTGTAAGACCGGACAGAAAGCCAGCGGATCGGGGTTGAGTCGTGCCGGTGACTTGTAAGCCGATAGCACGCATGGCATCGATTGCAGGTTGATACGCGCTGGCACCATCCACACCCGGAAGCCATGGCGCGCTGAAAAGCATGTGGGTCCCTGCCGCTTGCAACTGCAGTTGCATGATGCGCATCTCTTCCTCCAGCGGATGAGCCTCGATCACGCTCTGCAAGATGCCACCCGCTGCGCCGACTTCCCGTGCAATGGCAACCAGTTCCTCTTCGGTAGCGAAGGTGCCAGGGATCGGACGACCGTCCGGTAGCCTGTGAGCGTGCAACCGGTTTACCGAGAAGCCCACGCCGCCTTCGCGCACCGATTGTCCGGCAAGTGCTGCAATCTGCTCGATCTCGCCCGGTGTGGGATTCTCGTCTACGGCTCGCTCCCCCATCACATAAAACCGCGTTGCCGCGTGTCCCACAAGAGCTGCCACATTGAGTGCCGGTGAGAGCCGCTCGATGGAATCTAAATATTCGCCAAAACTGCTCCAATCCCACGGCAAACCGGACAGGATGGCTTCGCGCGGAATATCCTCAACAGACTCCATCATCCCCGCCAGCAGTTCTTTGTCGGAATCTCGGACAGGCGCGAAAGTGACACCGCAATTGCCCATCAGCACGGTCGTAATACCATGCCAGCAGACTGGAGTCAGTTGTGGGTCCCAGCCGATCTGCGCATCCATATGTGTGTGCAAGTCGATAAAGCCGGGCGTCACCACCGCACCCCTCGCGTCTATCTCTCGTTTGCCAAGACTGCTCACACTACCCAGAGCGGTGATCGTGTCACCGTCAATGGCGACATCGCCCTCAAATGCGGGCTTGAGCAGCCCATCGACAATGAGTCCATTTCGAATAACAATATCGTGTGCCACCTGCTCAACCTCTTGAAGTAGAAAATGCTACTTTAACATCAAGCAGTTTGTGAGGACGAACGCCTTCAGTTGCGAAGATATAGCCGGCACCTCACACCGGCGCCATTACTTCCAAGAAACTATATTGATCTGCCGATCCAGTGGCCACGATGATCAAATAAGCGCGCATCGTGATGAAGGATCACGGTGCGCGGCTTAATTTTATTTACCGGGCATTACGAAATGGTTGACTCGGTTGTGAGATGTTATGACAACCTTTTGAGACCGGTTTTATTACGTGTCGGTATTTCTTTTAAACCTCATCGATAAAACGAATAACCCTGGCATCACCATCAACTTCCACGATCTGGTCATCCTTAAACCGTGTAGTGATGTCCTGGATGCCGCTGACACAAGGTTTGCCATACTCACGCAACCAACGCCCCATGCTGTAGTCCACCAGCAATCTCCAAAATCACAGCAGCAGCGGGGTTAAATAGCAGCGTCCAACCCGGATCCGTTGTAACCGCGACGAGGATATCGTCGGGATCTATGCCTTTTACAAACGGGTCATTCATCACTTTAATCGGACCGCGAGCAATACCAGGAGACACCGCTGCACCGACCATTGCACCCCCTTCGTAATTCACCGGCGCTCTGAGAATGCGGCCACGCGAATCAATAAAGCTGGGGGCATGACAAACATGGGATTTCCAGTGCCGCGCGAATGCACCTCGTATTTCCGCGAAGTACCACCAGAGTGTCGCGGGTACCGTTGAAGTAGCAACGGACGTGACTCGGCGTCGTATCCGCCAGTTCTGCAATATCCTGCCGCGTGGCCTGGGCGATTCCGCTTATGGCCTGGGCTGCATAATGGTGAGTGCGGTGGTTACATTCCGAAAGTTCTAAGAAGATGGTAGAGTTTCTGGTGTAGCTTTTTCAGTTGATGCGCCAGTTGCTTTTTTAAGAGGTTGTTTCAGTGGTTCGCTCAGAGTCGCTCTGTTATTTTGACTTGTTGTCTGCGCGGCCTGGAACGCCTGGAGATAGTACCAGAGCATTAGTAAGGTAGAAGGTGTGATCATTGACGATCGTTGTCACAAAGGATGCTGTTGCAAACTGAAGGTACGGCTGTATTTTGTTCGAAGATGAGAATTCACTGCCAGAAACCCGCTAAGGAGAACTGTGAGTACCCAACAAATCATATTCACTGGCGTTGTGGTATATCTGATCATCATGTTAGTTGTGGGCATACTGTCGGCAAAGCAAGCGGATTCTACTGAAAATTTTATGGTCGCGGGACGTCGTATGCCGATCTGGATATGTGCGGCAACACTCGTGGCCACCTGGTTCGGGGGCAGTACCATGATGGGTTCATCTGGTGCAGCCTACGAGGGTGGTTTCCTGCGGATCATTGCTGACCCCTTTGGCGGTGCACTGGCCTTATTCGTGGTCGGTTTCTTTTTTGCACGTATTTTTCGTCGCCTGCGTTTGGTCACATTTATCGAGTTTTTTGAAAACCGGTTTGGTATTACAGCTGCCACTATAGCTGCTATCGCCTCAATCGCCTCCGGTATCGGCTGGACTGCAGGAATGCTGGTAGCCTTTGGAACTGTATTTGAAACCCTGACCGGCGTGCCACTGGTATGGGGTATTTCCGGTGGTGCCTTGATTATTTTTCTCTATACCGCGGTTGGTGGTATGTGGGCGGTGGCGGTAACTGATTTTGTTCAAATCATTATCATTGCTATTGGATTGATTGTTCTGTTGGTAACGGTGCTAGTGGATGCGGGTGGATGGTCTACCATTGCACCCCAGTTGCCAGAACACACCTTCCGAATGATTCCCCTGGAGCATTCGCCGGAGATTTGGCTCAATTATCTGCGCGCCTGGTTGATATTCGGATTGGCTGATGTCACTTCACAATCCCTGCTGCAACGTTCGTTTGCAGCAAAGAATGAACAAGTTGCCCAAAATGCTTTCTATTTTGCTGGTTTTGCCTACCTGACACTCGGCATGATTCCGGTCATGCTTGGCATTATCGGCAGCGTGATCCTTCCCGGGCTGGTAAATTCCGAGTCGATTATTCCTACATTAGCCCTTGATCATCTGCACCCGATTGCCATTGCGCTCTTCGTGGGAGCGCTGCTGGCTGCAATCATGAGTACAGCTGACAGTGCACTACTTGCCGCAGCGAGTATTTTTAGCACTAATTTGCTGCCGCTGTTCAAACCACAAGCCACAGATCAACTTCGATTATTGGCAACGCGCATTGCTATCCCCGTATTTGGCTCGGTTGCGATATATGTAGCACTAAAAGTACAGGTCATTTTCAACCTGATCTTGGATGCCAATTCCGTCATTCTGGTCAGTGTTGTGGTTCCTTTTATTGCCGGTGTTTACTGGAAAGCCGCCAACCGTACCGGGGCTTTGGCAGCCATGGCGATGGGTTTCCTGATGTGGTTAGCGGCTACTCTTTTAGCGCCAGACCTGGCAGGTGATATGTTGGGCTTAATGGTTTGTCTTGTGACCATAGTTATTGTAACGCCGCTGACACAGAAATTTGATCCACCAAGGCCTCTGCTTACAGCTGAAGGCGAAGAACTTGAACTGAAAGACCGCCTTGGTACGTTGCCATTGTTTCGCAAAGTACAGTAGCTAATGAATATCTGACTGTGATGGGTGTTGCCGATGGCCCTCGCGCAGGACCTTTTCTCCCGCGAGATACCTGCGCAGGCGTTGCAAGTAGAGATCGATATCATCTGGTGGTATCAGACGCTTACTGGTCTTGGTCATTGAAGAAACACCACGCTCTGTGTCAAGCACAACGCGTCCGCCGGTCTACAATTGACGGCGGTTTAACACTATATTGGCGAAACAGATCTTAACCAAAGATTCCCTGATCTCTTGATTCTAACTGAACTCTAATGCTTACTAGTCGGTCAACAGCTTTTTCGAACTGAGGTGAACATGAAGGTACTGGTTATCGGCGCAAATGGGAACACGGCTATGCGGATCATCAGGCTGTTGGCTAAAAGCAAACATGATCCGGTTGCAATGATAAGAAACCCTTCGCATCGCGCCAAGTTCGACAAGCTCGGTGTACCAACGGTTCTGGCCGACCTTGAATACCCGATCGATCACGCTGTGCAAGGATGCGATGCGATTATCTTTGCGGCAGGGTCAGGTGGTAAGACAGGAAAGGATAAGACTGTACTGATCGATCATATTGGGGCGATTCGTTCAATAGTTGCAGCGCAAGTGCACGGCGTTCGCCGATATATCATGCTCAGCTCAATCAATAACGATATTAACAGTCAGTCACGCATCGCCCACTACCACCGCGCCAAGGCGCATGCGGACAATCATCTTGTCGAGTCCGACCTTGACTATACCATCGTCTGCCCTGGCGGTCTGACCGACGAAAAAGGTACCAGATTGGTTTCCTTAAGTGCGGAACTCCAGGGAAGCGGACTGACATCTCGTGAAAACCTGGCAGCAGCACTCGTGGCGTGTCTTGATCGTGACAATAGCGTAGGTAAATCATTCAGCCTGCTCGATGGCGTAACGCCCCTAACTGATGCTCTGCGTGCTTTGTAATGAAAGTGATATCAACCTCAGTTTGGAACATACCAACAGTTAAAGAACCCTATGCCCAAGGCGTTTATAGCTTCGCAAATCTTCGGCCTGGTATTCGAGCTAAACTGAAATTTTAAAAAAATCCTCGGGGAAGGAGCATGAGACGACTCATTAATCCATTTCTTCTGTTAGCGGCCACCAGCCTTATTGCCAGCATTCAGGCGCAGGACACGCAGCAGCCAAACTTCATCGTTATCATGGCGGACGATCTAGGGTATGGCGATCTAGGCGTATACGGTTCGCAATTAATTAAGACGCCGAACCTCGATCGTATGGCCTTGGAAGGCGCGAGGCTCGACAGTTTCTATTCCAGCGCAAACGTCTGCACTGCTGCCAGAGGCGGCCTCTTAACGGGTCGCTATCCGATTCGTCTCGATTTGGTAAGCGATGTTGCTAGGCCTACCAATAACGTTCATCTCGCTACCGAAGAGATTAGCATCGCCGAGGCGTTAAAGCCTCTCGGCTATAAGACTGCCTTGTTCGGCAAGTGGCATCTGGGCAGCCGTTTGGAGTGGTCACCTCTTACCCAGGGTTTCGATGAATACTTCGGCGTACTACATAGCAACGACATGACCCCTCTGGAACTCTATCGTCAAGAAAAGATGATTGAAAATCCAGTGAATCAGAACACATTGACGGAGCGCTACACTAACGAGGCGATTCGTTTTATAGAGGACAACCAAGACGATCCGTTTTTCCTCTATATGCCGCATACATTCCCGCATGTGCCTCTGTATGTTTCGAACCAATTCAGCGGCAAGTCCGGTGCGGGTCTATACGGTGATGTGGTAGAGACCATCGACTGGAGTGTGGGCGAGGTATTAGGCACATTGGAAAGGCTAGATCTGGAAGAGAATACGATCGTTATTTTTACCTCGGACAATGGCCCGTGGTTCGAGGGGAGTCCCGGACCATTTCGTGATCGAAAAGGTAGTTCTTGGGAAGGTGGGCAACGTGTTCCCTTCATCGCTAAGTGGCCCGGTACAATTCCGGGCGGATTAGTATCAAACGAGCCGGCAATGAATATCGACATCTTCCCGACGTTGGTGAAGCTTGCTGGCGGTGACTTGCCTACGGATCGCCCAATTGACGGCAAAGATATTCTATCGATGCTGACTGACGGTACGGCATCACCTCATGAAGTCCTCTACCTGTTTGACGGGGATCGAATCGCGGCTGTGCGCAGCGGTCAATGGAAGCTTGTAGTTGAGTCTCAATACAGGGCTGCTGTACCCAGCTTCGACAACGCGGATTCCTATTACGGTCCGAATGGTTTGCTATTCGATGTGCAGCTTGACCCGTCGGAGACTTATAGCTTCACGCGCGAATTCCCGGAAGTTGTAGAACAGATGCGCGTGCTACTTATTGAAGGACAAAACGAATTTAACAGTACAGTGTTGCCAAACATGTGGAACCGTCCAAATTAAAATGGAGGGTGATTTAGACCAAGAGCACAGCGAAAAACAAGAAGCGCAGATGAAACTATAAATACGCTTAACCTATCTCTTAGGAATCTGCGCAAGTCCTTCGTCCCCGTCGAGGTCTTACATGGTATCGATTTAACCCTTCGCGGTGGAGAAGTGCATGCGATACTCGGCGAGAATGTGCCGATAAGATCGATGTTATTGGTTTAGTGGTGCGCCAGGTACAGCCGGTGTCAGCGTTAAGTGGCATATGCTTTGATTCACAGAATTTAGCTTTTAATTATAAACTGGTACGGTCAGACTTATCTTTCCAGACTTTTTTAAGGAGAGAACAAATGTTGAAAGGCCACTTGCTAAGCGCAGTATTGTGCGCGGCCATATTCTCAATGCAGGGTGGATTTGCTGCCGATGGTGGTGAGGGTGAACATATTGTAGAAGATGCTCCGATCAAAATTGATGACCCTTATATGCAATCCTTAAGTGACCTCGTCTATGATCAGAAGCCGCCTTTTCCAGTGCCGGGAGTTGATTACGGTATTGACCCCAAAACCGGTAAGTTTACACACCCGCGTGCTACTCCTCTCACCAGTTCTCCTCCAAACTTTGAAGGACAACTGGATTACTGGGACCAAAACAGCTACGCCAAAAATGTTGAAGTTTTGGGTGTTTACCCCAAAATAGTCTCGCCCTTTCACTCCTGGCAGAACATTATTGACTGGGGTGACAACCGCTATATGTATGTTTACGGCCTGGGCAGAAATCTAAAAGTTTATGATATTACCGATCCGCGCAATGCCAAGCTGGTTCATGAGAAAGGTAGCACCTGGAGTGGCAAGGGCCAGAGTGAAGAAATAAACCCCTTTCAAGGCGAGGAAGGTGTTGGAGCTGCCTCGATTCAATGGAACAAGGATATTGGCAAATACATTATGGTGCAATCCCATGAAGTGGGGCGTATTGGCCATATGGAGGACAAATTAAAAGAACCTGATCGTGTCGATTATGTTCGCCACTGGCCCAAGCTCAAGGGCTTTAAAGTGTATGCACTCAATGGACCACTGCCTGACGAGTGGGAATTGTTGGCGGAGGTCACCACCGATTACAAACATCCCAATGCTCCAGTGGGTGATCAGCGTGGATCGGGGTCATTGGATGTTCCAGCCTACTTTGGTGGCAAGTATATGTTTCTGTCGGCGGCACCGGATGAAACTTTTGCTCTGACTGAATACCCTGATTATCTCTATAGCCCCGGTTATCAGGCTTGGGACATGTCTGATCCTGCCAATCCCAAGTTCCTGAACCAGTTTGCAGCAAAGGGCCAGATCGTGGGTGATCAGCAGCACGAAGATGCCTATTTAATGAATCCTCGGGCGGGTAATCGTACCTCTTGGATGGGTTCGCGTATGCCGCTGTTTTTAACCGATCCCGTAGAGAAGGGCGGTCGCTATGGTTTTGGTGGCATGGCAGGTTTGGGTCTTCATATTGTTGATATCAGTGATCCCAGTAATATGAAGGAAGTGGGTAGCCTCAATGTGCCGCCCAAATTTGCAGGCACCGAGTTTGATAATGTCGATGTCAGTCAGTATGACCGCACCGGTTATGTGCTCACCAATGGCTACCCCATGAACGATGAGTGCTATGAACCCTATAAGGATGTTTTTGTTATTGATGCTAAGGATGTCACTAGTCCTAAGGTGGTTGCTATGTTACCTCGGCCTACTCCGCCACAGGAGGCTCCCTTTAGCGACTATTGTCAGCGCAAGGGCAGCTTCGGGCCAAAACGTCCCGGCTACCATACAACTCAACCTGGGCGGTGGACGCAGGGTATTGTCCCCTATGCTTTCTATAATGCCGGGGTGCAGTTGTTCGATGTGACTGATCCGACTAATGCCAAGATTGCAGGCTATTATGTGCCGCGTTTTCCAACTCTTGAAGAAGCACCAAGCTATGTCACCGGTAATCTGACTTACGGTATCTATGTTGAGTACGATCGCAATATCATCTGGATGTTTACCAACTATGCGATTTATGCCTTGAGCAGTCCGTTGTTGGGTGAGCCATTGTTTGGCATGCCAGAAAAGCCCTGGCCGTCAAGAGATTAACAGTGGGTGAATGAATTCGTGGATGCCTGTAGATAAGTATTTTAAACCGCATTTTCCCAGATTGCCAAAGTATCTTGATCAGGTTTTTTTACATCAGAAAGTCAGGGTGGCAGCTTTTAGGCAGAGAATGGTCAATGTCTGACTGGCCACTGACCTACTAGCCTACAGACGGTAGGGTTAATCACTGACCAGGTTCTTTGGTCGGGCAGGGGAGACTTTTACCCGTTAATCAAAGGATGTCTCAGGATTGACGGGCTGGCGAAGGGGGTGACGATGAAACCTACGCCCGGTTTGGAGTTGCCAGAGGCGCTTGACGCGATTGAACCGGCAGATTTCTACATCTCGCTTTGTGCGCATGGTGGGCGTCCGGAAGTGCTAACGGAATGGTTTGACTCATCGATCACCGACGAAAAAGACCCAACGAGTATCGATCCATCACTCAACATGTATGACGAAGCGAACCCCAGGCCCTACTCATCAGAGTTTGTTACAAAGTATCGCGAGGCACAGGAAGCAAGAAACTATCGGATCACTGATTGGTGTTATGAGGAACTCGAGCGATTGTCCAGACATGGCATGACAGCCAGGGCTTTTAACATGTACTGGACCTGGGCCGACCTCAGGCTGATGTATCCCACTATCGACCCAAATAATAGACGGCCGCAATGGTGTTATGCGAGAGACCCTCGGGCTGCCAATTTTTCGCTTCGTGGGATTGGGTTGACCAATACCATTCGTACATGGCTATCCATGTGGAGTCTTCGAGATTCTTACTGTAGTGGGATTCCTTATCCGCAGAGAATTGATGAGCCAGCGCTAATTGTTCAGAGCAATGCAGACACAAGCGTGTTTCCGCGTGATGCCTAACATGTCCAATGTCTGCTTGGCCGGCAGGTGTGATCGTTCCACCAGTCGAATGACCTCCAGCTTCTCGGCAGCAGGGTATCT
>DUAT01000096.1 GCA_012960755.1 Gammaproteobacteria bacterium | reverse complement strand
CGCGGTTTCGGCACCAGAACTGCGAGCCGCCCTATAAAATCCATGGGGTTCGATATTGATCTGGCTGTCCGTGATCATCTAGAGGACAACGCTGCCCTCTATTCGATCGACCCTAAGCTAATGGCAGAACTAGAAAATGTCCTATAGCCATCAAATCTTACTTGCAGATTCCTCACAATAGGGCGTTAATGGTTCCTATACTCAACTAGGAGAAGCCGAAATGGGAATTTGCAACACGTTAGTTGGTTTAGTGGGGGCTTTCGTCGTCTCCGCTATCATTAGCGGGGCCGCCACTGCAGATGATAAAGGTGACCGGCATAGGAACAATGGGTTCAAGGGTACTTGGGTTTGCTCCGCTGAACACGGCGGGCAGGGCACACGGCCTCTCGCTTGGTTATTTGATCTTAAGTTGGGAAAATCGGGGAGCGTCACCGGCATCGGGGCGATTACCGGTCTAGCGGGAGTGGCTAGTTGTGACGTAATAAACGGATCATATGATAGTTATAATCGAGGCCGCATTTCTATGAACGCAGAGGTGACTTGCAAGGTGAACGATACCGATCCTTTCAGCGAACCTGTGTTTCTCCAGCTTCTACCTCAGAAATATGAGTGTTCCGGATCCGGCGAGACCGGCGCAGGCAAGTACACAAAGATGACCTGTCTCGACTTGAAAACCGCGATCGACGTTGTGGATCCAAAAAACCATGACGTGTTGACGTTGCTATCATGCGACAGGCGGTAAGCCGTTCGTAGGGGCCATCTCGGCCAAAAGCGAGGTGCCTCAGGTGCAGTAACCTGAGGCACCTTGATTCAATCAGGGTGGTAACCTTGATTATTTTCATAAGGACTACAGACGGATGATTATGAGATTTTGTAAGTTATCAGTGACCGTCTGGTGAATACGCTTTTAAACGGGATCGTTGATACCCATGGTCCCCCTACTGGGTCTCGAGCGTGACGTCGTCGTCGGCGCCGTCCTCGGACAGGATGTCCGCCGCGGCGTTGTCGGCATTGAGCACCAACCGCCGGGCAGGATGCTGGTAATTATTGTCAGTACTTCATCTACAATTTTGACTGTGTTCGCTGACCTGTCCTGTGCGAATTGTTATTTTTCAAATAGAAACAACAGTTTAGCTACTTTGTATGGTAGCTTCTCAATAACCCGTGGCAGTCGCTGCGCGTTCAGTGATGATATCAGGTAATGGAGGAATAGGCTGTTCAGCAATACTCAGACGATCCGCTAAGTAATGCCAGAATGAGATATCCAATTTGCGACAGGTTTTCTTTAAACTTGCAAAGGTATCCCGACATCGCCTGCCTTCCTCACTTCGCGTACCGCCACTGATTTTTCGTTTCTTCACATAATCACGGATATCCGTTTCACTGCCATTAGTATGCAAAGGGATTTCAGGTCGATCAAGCACCAGCAGCAATTCTTCCTTCTGGTGATGGATTCGCTTTAAGGTCTGGTTTAATGTGGCATAGCTGGTTTTTTGGGTGTATATCTCATCAAAGCGTTGCCGGAGTGTTGCGCGCTGAGTTTGATCAGGCTTATTTTTATATCGCTTCAATTCAGCATAAAAGTCCCAGATTTGACTTCGTATTAATTTTATTTCCTGCCGGTGTGTTTCGTTCAGGGGCAACATTTTGTGGATGAGACGTTCGCTATGCACCCAGCATAAGGCATGTAATAAGATTTTGAACTGCCCGGCATCATCACTGACGATGACAAGATCATCACACAGGCCGTGTTGCAAAACACTGCCGAGCAAGGCGCCTTCAGTCGCAAAGCGTTGGTGACTTGAAGTTGTGATGGACAGGCTCGCCAGTAATTCCAGCCAGGCTTCTTTGTCGGCAAAGGACGTTGCTGTTAACTGCCTTAGCGGCTGTAAGAACTTTTCAGGCAGTGATTGTTTTTTCATGTAATCCAGCGCAGCGTCACTCAAATAGTAATCTGTTTTGCCGGCTCTGAGCAGTTCCAGAAAGTTAACCCGGCTTTTTGAATCTGTACTTTGAAACCAGCCAAACCAATCATTGCCAATGTGCGTCACAAACCCATTTTTACCCTGGTGGCGTGCGCCGCTATCATCTACCGTCACATAGGAAGAAGCGGCCAAACCGGCTTGTAAACAGCCATCTTTTTCTGCGTGAAAAGCATCTTGGTCTTGCAACAGAATCCGATTGACTTGTCCGGATGAGATATCAATACCCCATTCACGTAATTGCTCTAGTAACAAGGGTTGTGTCGTTTGACAATGATGATGTTGATAAAGAATATAGCGGATCAATTGAGGACCAAAGTGTTGGTTATTCAATGCATCAGGAAGTTGCCCGGTGACTGAGCCGTTTTCCGGTGTCACCCAGTGTTCCAACCGGTAAAGGATATTATGTGATTCAATATTCAAATCCTGCACCACAAAATCTCGATAGCCTTTAAATCGTGACCCCGGTGCAAGAGGCGCAGCAGGTTTAATCACTTTGTTTTCATGAATGACCAGTTTCCGGGTCTTTTTCTTTTTGTCGGACCCGGGACGTTTGTTAGAGGATGACTTTAATGAGTGTTTGGGTTTGGCGTTTTTATCGAGTTTACTGCCTGTAAAGACCGGGCGCTTTTTCTCACCTTTGAGCACATTGATTTCATCTTTCAGCAAAGCAATCTCTTCATCTTGCTGTTGCACCCGTTTAATTAACGGTTCAACCCGTTCGAGTAACATCTTAACAACGGCTGTTTGATCCTGTGCCGCAATATCGGGTAGCCAGAGCAGCTGTTTCAGCGGCTTAACATCATTAGCATTGGACCTTATGCCGGTTCCGCGGCTTCCACCGCCATCATCGCGGCCAGGACCGCAACACGTTCGCCGCGGGGCATAGCCTGGTAGGCTTTCCCCCAGTTGGCAGCCTTGCGCTTAATCCGTTGCCGGTCGGTGAAGTTTTTGCCCGCATAACGGGCCCAAAACACGCGGTCGATACGGTAGTTGTACCAGAGCTTTTCGGTCCGTACGCCCGCCTGGTTCATGACTTGTAGCTCGAGGCTGTTCCAGCCCGCAAGCAGGTCATCGTACAGGCTCGAGGGGTAGCCGGAGAGGATGACATTGCAAGGCAACGTCTTCAGCAGTAGCAGCAGTTCGATATGATCCTGCTCCTCGTAGTCACAGCGGTACCTGCGTCCTGAACTGCGTGTCTCGTGAAGATAGGGTGGATCACAGTAGACTAACTCACGACCCTGATAATCGTAGTGCTTCAGATATTGGTGTGCACACTCATTCACCAGTTGAACGCGATAGTCACAGTTAAAATCATCCAGCGACTGCGGGTCCAGGTCGATGCCAATATTGTTGAGTGCCGCTGGCTTTCGTTTCATGATCGCCCCGCCACCCAGGTGGGTTTCAATATAGGTGTCGTGCGGCGGCATTATGGCGATGATTGACTGGCATAAACCAGAGGTCGCTTTCGAACCAAAATAATTGACCATGGGTATTGTTCTGATGAGCTGTAATGGATCAGCACAATAGTCGCCGTGTACTATGTTGTCAAGAAAAAGTGACTGTCAGATGGTTAGGGCGTGAATAGTTACGAATTGATTTTCAAGTTGCCACGGGTTATTGAGAAGCTACCTTCCTACGACTCCGCTCAGGGGGGACCGACTACGCTTCCTTCGACAAGCTTAGGACATGCAGGATGACAGGTTTTTTGTCCCAAAACCTGTTAAGTAAGTGCCATTCGGGTCTCTGAAGAAGTATGTCAGATTTGAATTGAACTCGTACACCCGGCCACCATCGCAGAACACCCGCCCTGATCTTGACAAAATAGCACTGAAACTGGAGAATGCGCCACCTTTCCCGTTGTCGAATTGAATGGTTTTGCCAGTGAACATGGCCAAACCGGGCACAGGTAGGTTTAGTGTG
>DUAT01000095.1 GCA_012960755.1 Gammaproteobacteria bacterium | reverse complement strand
CAATAACAAGTATGACCTTGGGTTCGCACTAGCACCAGACGGCACCTATCAATTGGTTGCTGACTGGGGCGGATATGGATATGGCTTTTTAGCCAACCCCGAAGTGAAGGACGCAATTGCAGGCGACAGGCTCTCTACAGAGCAACAACTTGCAAAACAAAACGACGACTATACTACTCAACAAATTTCTAATGCAATGACGAACTACCCTTCTCGCCAACAGGCGGTTATGGGTATGCTCTCAAGAGGGTACACTATGGCAGTAGCCAAAGAATGTGTACGTATCGACCCGAATTTAGCGGGTTATGCAGTAAATGAAATCAAGGTAACTATCGGAGAAAACGAGTCAGGACAACTACAAGCAGAACACGAGATTGAATTAGTACAATCTTCTATTGTTGGTTCTTACATTTGAGGTGAAGAATATGCAACAAAAGAAAGTAACTATTACCATTGGAGCCAATGGTAAAATGACAATCGAAACCAACGGTATGCAGGGCAATGAATGTACATTGGCTACTGCTATGTTGGAAAGCAAACTTGGTAAAGTTGAAGACAGAAAACTTAAGGCTGAATACTACGCTGGCGACGGCGGTATCAAACTTAAGGAAGAGTTGAAAGACAAGTAAACCGAAACCGGGCCTAGAGCCCCTAGGGTGTATCGCACACCACTGAGGACGTGAGTATTCACGTTCAATGACGTTAGAAAAATAAACGAATGTTCTCGGAGCAGCCATATACGCATTAGATGCGTTGCTGTGACGGGAATACGGGATTCAAATACGGGCAATATCATTTGATATTGCGTATATGGCTGCTCCTCGTTGGTAACGACCGTTACTAGCAGAGCCAGTTGTAGAAGTAGAGAATAACAAAAATCATTCATGCACTCGGTGCCCAGTCAGACTGGATGCCTGAGAGAGCGTGGATTAATTGGAATTGATTAATGGCAATGGATGTTTACATCCGCTGCCACATTATGAATAAGGATGTACAAGAGTATCCAGAGTGGTCCTAGAAGGCCTCTCTAGTATACGTCTTATACAATAAACAACGCAAACTTAGATTTGCGTTCAAAGATAAACCAGTTGAGACACTTCCCTTCAGGGAACGTCGAGACTATATGAAGTATCTAAAGATGCTAAATTTAATTTAGGAAGTTGAGGCGCATTGCGCATCGATGACCACGTGGAACTACGTACAGGAAGCCTTCAAAAGGCCCTACACTAGAGTTGAGTACTATTGCAGGAGGAGAAATCTTCCACAATAGAGACCAGTCTTCTTCGATGGAAATCGATGAAGAGCGGGAACTAGGAGTAGAAGAGACCCCTGAATACCATCAATGGTACCAGAGCGATTGGAAACTTAAGTTTACTAGCCCAATGGGCGGTAAAACTGGTGCACGGAGTGCACGAGGACTATTGTGTTCATGAGGAGCACATATCAGAACTAGTTCACCGAACTAACACAAGAAATTAATAAAGAGATTGCCTAACAAAAGCGCAGATTGTTATCTGCAGCGGATAGGGCAATAATATTAGCAAAAGCGCAGAATGAGCCGTTAAAGGTAAGTTTCCTGCGTGTAATGTCGTGAAAGCGGCAATCTCAAGGTCACTCATACGTATCTTCCGGGAGATTGTGCCAGCAGAAATCTGTTGCCACTGTTCTCCCAGATATATGACTGCAGTAAGCAGAAGTCGAATGGCATCGCCATTTGAATTTCAAGCGGACTAAAAGTAGATTTGAACTTAATCATAGCCCTCTAGGGCAGTCAGTGTAGGGACGCCAGATTTCTAGCACAAACATCGTGCTGACAGATGGTTTTTCCCACCGAAGATTTTGGCTTGATTACCCTCGAGTACACAAAGAGTGTACCCTTGGACTAAAAGCAAAGTTATTGGAAAGAAACGTAAGTTTCCGGATAAAAAGAATCCTAAAAGTGAACAACCTCCCGGGCATGATTGCCTTGGAAGTAAACTACTGAAGACAATGTCTCAGGGTATTTGTGACTGGATTAAGGTCCATACGCAAATCCCAGACATGTCAAGTCAGGAAAAGTCAGAAGACTATCATATGTTAATATGAAAAGTAAGTTAGAGAAAAGATAAAGGACGGAGAACGCCAGCATCAGTCAGTGAACAGCAATGAACACGATGCCGCATCTCCAGATAACAATCAACCACAGAGGACCCAGACAGATGTGTGGCTCCACCGTGACAAATTGCAATTATGGTCTAGATAAACTAGGCCAGAACCTAAGATATCCAGCAACTACAAAAGTAGAAAGGACCCTATGGGCTCCAGACACTTTTGTAAGAGAGGATAACCACACTGTTCCGAAAGCCAGCATGTCTCCGCACTATAGTGGAGATGTTGGAAAAGAAAGTGAGTTCAGACAAAATGCAAACCAGACTGGGATGGAAAGGAGATAAGAGATAGAGGAAACTACGGAGCCGTTGGGAAACAACGGTTACGTGTAACCCTACTTCTATCCCATCCTACCCAAGGGTTAGCATGAATTTCACCGGTACAACAAGGAAAGGTAAGTTTGCAGAATACAGAAACCAGAAAGGTCGTCTCTACGCAAGTAGATGACGCCCAAGCGCATGATTGCGGTGTTTCGATATTACTAGTGATTGAAGAACCATTTGTTCAGGGTCTACCCCAGAAGGTATCCCTGATTTTTCTCGAAAATTCAGCCGAAGAAAAGATTTCAGCAAGGAAGAGCGTGCAAGCATGCTCCAACCAGTTGAACTCTGACGTAAACGAACGTTTGCGGATAGAACAAGGCGGAAACTAACTAAATAATGAATCTTACCAAAGGGAGAAATTCTTTGGAAGATGAGATTACGATAAACGCTGAAGCATCTGTTTCAGATGTCTTCCAACTTCAACACAGCCTTGGGGCTGCACTGGAGCAACACTTCCTCTGTAGAGAAACAGAGGGATGACTAACCTGAAGCAAACGTAGATTTTCTTCATGCGGGTAAATGATGGCCTATCTCTAGTAGGCCTGTGTGGGTTCGGTCCCACATCATTACAAGACCCTAGTGCGAAATGATAATACACCCGCAGTATCGTCCTAATAATAGGACTCAGACATGGTTGAATTTACAGACCAAGTACACGCTTGCAGAGCCGCATCGGTTCCTGCAATAAGCGTTGTAACAGTTGAACAAAAAGATGTTAGAACACATCTTTGCCAATACGCTGTGACCAGAGGACCCCAGAAGACTGGAGTGCGCCCCCGAGTATTCGAGTGGCGACTAGTTGATGGGTTTAAAGAACTGGCCATTTACAAAAAGGTAAACAAAAGTACGCAAATTTTGGAGAGTGCAAAAGACCTAACCGATTTCATCGGTACAAAGGTTGAGTACGTCAAAGGAGCAAACTACGAACCTAAAAATGGTGCAGAAGGTAGCACAATTCCATTCGCAATTGAATGGATGAGCCACTATCCTGAATGGTCCAAAAAGGAGTACAGTATCCCTGAAGGTGAATCTTCACCGGGGGCTATTTTTATCCTAAGAGATTGGCATAACTGGGTTGGACACAACAAGTATCTTGTTGATATGACCCTCAAATTATTTGAGGACATTGCGAGCAAAGGGCTAGATATGCTCATTGTAATGCTTGCACCAACTGCAATTGACATCCCAGATGAACTGGGAGAATGGGTTGATTCATCGACACTACCAATACCGAACCAAATGGGTCGTATTGGACAAGTGGCACGTATGGTGAATACACTCAAGACTAAACGCAAGGGGGACTACCCTCTTATTGAAGCAATGGAACAGATGGATATCGAAACCGTTGCTACGACTTGTGGAGGTCTTTCGTCTGTAGGTATCGAGAACTTACTGTGCAAGAGTATTGCACTAACAAAGAATCTTGATACTGACTACATACTATCCGAAAAAGCAAAGAAGGTCACAGAGATGGGGTAC
>DUAT01000094.1 GCA_012960755.1 Gammaproteobacteria bacterium | reverse complement strand
GGAATCGTTACTACAGGGTTACTGGTTGAAAGTGGCATGGCCACACTGAGCGCGGCCTCAACAGCACTGGCAGAACGTACCGTCAGAACGTCAGTAGTCGCCACGATAGTCAAAGTATTAATGGCCCGTCCGGCAACGTAAGTGGCGTTCAAGGGAGTAATAGCTGGCGCCCAGCCAGCCGCCTGGCCATCATAGGCTTGGATACGGGTTCTCATGTCAAACTCATAGGGAATAACAGCAGGAAGATCCATGGTAACAAGGAGAGGGCCGCGTGAAAAACAGCCTCTATAACCGGCTTTCTGAATATCTTTGGATAAATAGCTCAGGGCAAAACGAGCTGACTCCTGCATTCGCGACTGCCCCTGTAATAAATTATAGGTTTCTGAATTTGCAGAAAACAGATTTATCACACCCATGAGCACGATCGTTCCCATCGTCAAGGAAATCATCACCTCAACCAGGCTCAAGCCATCTGCCTTTCCAGGTACATTATTCATAATTGCGCCTGAATTACTATGCTCTGGCAAGCGGGCTGAGCAACAGTCCGGGAACCACACAAAGTCGCAAAAGAGTCCGCTGCCCATCTCACTTCTACTTGATACAAAAGTGGGGTTGCTGCTGATTGTGTGACACGGCCTGACCCTAGCGGCAATGCACCCGTCACGCCCAACTGACCACAAATCAGGTAGGTTGCACCGGCTGCATCTACCGACCGAATTGAGCACTGCCATTGGGCTATATCATAAATCGCCATCTGCGCACTATTACAATTTAATAACACGCAACTAGTGGCAGCAATCGGCGTCGCCTGGGCGATGGTCAGGTTGTACACCGCCTGACGATTGGCCCTAATCCGATCCATCATGCCGTTTGCCAGATAAGAAGCTTCTGCTCGAAAGAAAGCCTCCCTGTTCTGCTGAAGACTGCGTATCTGCAGGCTTGCCACCCCTAAAACACCGACAGAAACGATAATCATCGTAACCAGCAGCTCAACTAACGAAAATCCTGAGCCAGGTGTTTTTATAGTCATGGACACAAGCCAGTTGTAACAATTCTACCGCGACCAATCAGACTGATCTGGATCTGTCTACCGGCAAAACCGGTCCGGCAAATATCAATAGTGCGCGTCGCACCGCCTGTACCACTCAGGCCGCCAAGGTCATCAAATTGTAGGGTGTTCTGAACCTGACCCAACGGGTCAAAAATATCGGCCGTCAGGTTGCTATCCGACACGCTGAAAACCTGAATTGCAGCCGCGCAATTCCCGGGAACGCCCAGGCCGAAGATAACACAATAACCACTACCCAGCGTATTGGTGACCGCACCGGATGAACCATACAGAGACACCACGGCTCCGGATTTAATCGCCTCACTTCGAGCAAAGGATACTGCGGCCAACAAGTCATTAGCCAAAGTAGTAATGGCAAACCGGCCAATCATACTCTGATAGGAAGGCAAGGCCACAGACAGGGTCAGACTGATGATTACAAGTACAACCATCAATTCAAGCAATGAAAACCCCTTACTGAACCTAACCAATTTTGGCATTTAATGCTCCCATCAAACGGGTCGAGGGAAATATCGCGCGCTAAGCTTGATGGCTGTCAGTCACCTCTCTTATCGCACCTTTGTGCCCTACTTTAGTGTGCATTACTTTAGCAAAAATTCAGCAACAACCTCCGCCGTTCTGACCCACCATCATAAACATCAGCAGAACCTCGCTTCGTGCCCAGGTTATACAGAACCATCAAGGCGTTGCCTGGGTACCATCTCGCGTTAACTCAAAGCAATCCCCGGAACCACAGGCACCACCCACGGGCGTCGCCCTGACTGTGAAATCAGTCACGCTCAGGGACTGATATGAAAGCGTGTACTTAGCCGTTCCCTGTGTTGGCGATTGCAGTGTACAAACCGCCGCTATATTTGCACCTACATACGTGAAGCCATTCGAGTAATATCTTTCCAATGCCAGTGCACATACCTTCATATCAACGACCGCCTGGCCGGCATAAGTATCATCAACATAGTTCTGGTAAACCGGCACAGCGATAGAAGAGATAACAGCGATGATGGCAACCACTATCATTAATTCAACTAAAGTATAACCATATGATTTCAAAATACTTTCCTCGTTACCAGTAGATTATGTATAGCGCAATTTAGCTTTGCAAGGATCACCGAAGTTCCTTAGGGAGAGAAAACGCCATGGATTCTACGGCGGCAACCTGTGAGTGCTCAAATACACCACCCCGGTTTTTTAAATGGGCAAGTACAGCGTCGACCAAGACCTCTGGAGCAGAAGCACCGGACGTTACCCCAATCGTTATTCCGTCAGCTAGCCAAGCAGACTGGATTTCCGATGCATCATCGATCAAATAGGCCCGCGCATCCAGTCTCTCAGCCAGTTCCCTGAGGCGATTTGAGTTAGAACTGTTTTTTGATCCCACCACCAGAATCATCTGACAATCTTTTGCCAGCAATTTAACCGCATCCTGCCTGTTCTGGGTTGCATAACAGATATCATCTTTTCTAGGTCCGCTGATTTTGGGAAAACGCTGTTGAAGCTTACCGATAATGGTCTCGGTATCATCCACCGATAAGGTGGTCTGGGTGACATAACTTAGTCGGCCTGGGTCTTTTATCTGCACTGCTTCGGCTTGGGCCAGATTCTCCACCAAATAGGTTCCACCGGCATCAGAATGCGTCTCATACTGGCCTAGCGTTCCTTCTACCTCGGGATGCCCGGCATGGCCAATCAAAATGGTCTCGTGCTGCAGGTCAGCTGCTTTGGCCATTTCCTTGTGAACTTTAGTGACCAGCGGACAGGTCGCATCGAAAATCTTCAGATCCCGCTTTTTCGCCGCTCGGCGCACCTGCTGAGCCACGCCATGGGCGCTGAAAATACACAGAGAGCCCCGCGGAATTTCATTAATTTCATCAACAAACACCGCGCCCTTTGCAGCTAATTCTTCCACGACTGTCTTATTGTGGACCACTTCATGACGGACATAGACCGGCGCACCAAATTGCTGCAAAGCTCGATTGACTATTTCTATGGCGCGATCCACACCCGCACAAAAGCCGCGAGGATTAGCCAGTCGGATACTAAACCTTGGGGTTGTCATCAAACTCTCACGATGTCATTTGATATCTGAGTTACCTCGAGTATTTCAACTTCAAACAACAGATCTTTACCAGCCAAGGGATGATTGAAATCAACTTCCACAACGTCCTCCAGAACACGACTGATAACGCCCGGCAGTTCTGCTTTAGACGCGTCAGAAAAAGAAACCACCAGGCCTTCTTCGAGGAGCAATTCACGGCTAAAAGCCGTTTTCTTCAGAGTTTGCCGATTGCCTGGGTTAATGGCGCCGAAGCCCTTCTGAAAGGGAATTTCCAGCCGTCGTTTAGACCCTGATTTTAATCCAAACAGAGCCTGCTCAAACCCCGGAAGCAGATTTCCATCACCTACCCGCAGGGTCGCAGGATTATCGCCAGTAGAATCGATCAGTTCACCCGAGGCCATCATCAGCACAAACTTCAACCTTATTTCGGTTCCTGGGCCGATCGGCGTATCACGATTCATCAGTTCTGCCTTTCATATTCATGAAAAAATCCAGTAACAACATCGCAGCGCCCACAGAAATAGCTGCATCGGCGACATTAAATGCCGGGAAATAATAGTGCTGGTAGTGAACAATTACAAAATCAATCACATATCCCCAACCCACTCTATCGACCAGGTTTCCTACCGCACCGCCCAGTATCAAGGCAAGTGACCAACCTAACCAGACTTCTTTTTGCCTGGCCTGAAAAATCCAGTAACCGATGAAACCACTTGCGGTAAGAGACACCAGCGCCAGAAACCAACGCTGCCAACCACCGGCGTCACTGAGAAAGCTGAAAGCGGCGCCTTCATTATGCACCAGCGCGAGTTCGAATACCGGTAGCAGAACGATCGATTGACAGTGCCCTGGTTCACACAGATCAAGCAGTCTTTCCATGTACTGCTTACTGATCTGGTCAACCACTACAATGATAAAACTCAACAGATATTGCATCAGGCATCCAGCAAGAAAAACTGCCTTGCTTCCTTCATGTCTTTGCTGATCGCCTCCTTTAAAGCTTCAAGGCCATCGTATTTTTTTTCTTCACGAATCTTTTTACGGAATATAATCTCAATATACTGACCATAAATATCTGCATCAAAATCGAAAATATGAACCTCTAGTATCGGCCGTATTGTGTCTCC
Organism: Gammaproteobacteria bacterium; assembly: GCA_012960755.1. The sequence continues at coordinate 284,995 of DUAT01000094.1, read as the reverse complement.
ATCAATGGTTGGCCTGACACCCACATTGGCCACGCCATACCGGCCACTGGTTAACCCGGTAATCTCGACCGCATAAACCCCACTAAGCGGCGCCTTATAGCGATGCAACTGAATATTTGCAGTAGGAACACCAATGGTTCGGCCCAACTGTCGGCCACGAGCGACCCTGCCAGCGATACTATAGGGATGCCCGAGCATCGTTTCAGCTTCGCTGAAGTGGCCTGCCGCAAGGCAAGCCCTGATCCTGGTACTACTCACGCGTTCTCGTTCAAAAGTGAATGTATAAAAGTTGCTGACCTGAAATCCAAATTGTTCACCCGCCTGCAGCAGCATGGAAAAATCACCGGTTCGGTCGGAACCAAAACGAAAATCATCGCCCACATAAAGTGCTTTTGCGGAAAGGTCATCCACCAGCAGTGATACAAACTCAGCCGCGCTTACTCCGCGAGTCTCTTCGTTGAATTTCAGACACAGTAACCGATCAATTCCACACTGCCTGAGCAGATTGACCTTCTCCCGGAACCGGGTCAGCCGGGCAGGCGCCTTATATTCATCAAAAAATTCTTTTGGCTGCGGTTCAAAACAGATCAGCAACGAGGGGCAATCAAGTGCCACTGACGCTTTCTTCACTTCAGCCAGCATCGCCTGATGGCCCAAATGCACACCATCGAAATTGCCGATTGTGACCACACAGTTGCGGTCATCGCTTCTCAGATTACTGATTCCTCTTATAATTCTCATGTTAGTTACCGACGAAAATCCCTGGGCCGCATTCCCATCGCGACCATACTAAGAAAATAAACCAGTGCGCCCAGCAAGCAGATCACCAGCAATTGTCTCACCCTGTCGATGTTGCTCAAGGTCAGCCATAGAGTCAGATCCGGCGTGAACCAGGCCAGAAACAGGGCCATGGCAGCAATCGACAGCAACAACCTGCCTACAAAGTATACCCAACCTTGTGCTGCATGGTAGATACCCTTCAGTCGCAATCCTCGCCAAAGCAAAAATGCATTCAAAAAGGCCGATGCCGAGGTTGCCAGGGCAAGGCCAACATGACCCAGGAAGGCGATCAGCATCAGATTCATCAGCATGTTGAAAAACAAAGCAATCAAGCCAATCTTTACCGGTGTTTTGGTGTCCTGCCTGGCAAAATAGCCGGGTGCAAGCACCTTCACCAGCATGTGACCCGCCAACCCTGCTCCATAAGCTTTCAGGCTAAGGCTTGCCATCTCAATATCCACGACGGTCATTGCACCATTAAAAAACAGGGTCGCTATCAGAATATCCGATAGGTAAATCAATGCAAAGCTAGCCGGTATACCCAATAAGAGTACCATCTTGATAGCCCAGTCAAGTGTTTCTGAAAAGGCCTCGGTTGATTCTTCCACATATTTCCCGGACAGTGCTGGCAGGATGACAGTCGCGATAGTGATACCAAACAGGGCAAGCGGTAATTCCAGCAGACGATCAGAATAATATAGCCAGGAAAGGCTGCCCGTTATCAGGAAAGTTGCAAGCACGGTGTCCAGGAGCAGATTAATCTGGCCAACAGAGACGCCAAACAAGGCGGGCACCATCAAACGGAGGATTCGCCTGACGCCAGTGTGCTTCAGATCGATTCTGGGCCGGGGCAGCAGACCCAGCCTAGCAAGAAACGGCAGCTGGAATAGTAATTGTACGATTCCTGCAATAAGCACGCCCCAGGCCAGTGCCAGAATGGGAAAATCAAAGTAAGGACGCAACCATATCGCACTGGCAATCAACGATACATTCAGCAGCACGGGTGTAAAGGCTGGCACTGCAAATCGGCCAAAGGTATTTAAAATCGCACCTGCAAATGCCGTTAGCGAAATCAAGAGCAGGTAAGGCAGGGTAATCCTCAGCATCTGGGTCGCCAAATAAACCTTCTCGGTTTCCTCCTGGTAAACATAACCTGCAGCGAAGACGGTAATAATCCCCGCCGCACAAAGCATTCCTAAGCAGGTGAATATTAATAACGCGACGCCGAGCGTTCCGGCGGTGTGATCCAGGAGGCTTTGCAGCGCAGACCTATCCTGTTTGGCTTTGTATTCGGATAGAACGGGTATGAAAGCCTGGGAGAATGCTCCTTCAGCAAAAAGTCGACGGAAAAAATTCGGAATTCGAAACGCCAGGAAAAAACTATCCGCCGCCGCGCTTGAGCCAAAAAAGTAGGCAATGACAATATCCCGGGTCAAACCCGCCACTCGGGACAGCATGGTCATAGCCGAGACCACTAGACCCGACTTCAGCAGAGGATCAGACACTGGATGCGCTACAGGATCATTTCCGGAATCTGACATTTCTCAAACCTCGTCTATCCATCAATTTTCTCTTTGTAAAATTCACACCTCATTAAAACACCGATTGACAAAAACCGAGCAAATGGGCATAGTACCGCGCTCGAAATTCCAGTCCAACTCAGGAAACCAAACGTGGCCAATACAGCACAATCAAAAAAACGCGCCAAGCAATCAGAAAAACGCAGAAAGCATAATGCCAGCCAGCGCTCCGCCATGCGAACTGCTATTAAAAAGGCCATCGCCGCTATCGAATCAGGCGACTATGACGCTGCCAATTCGGCTTACCAGGCTGCCGTGCCTGTCCTTGACCGCGCGGTAACCCACGGCATTATCCACCAGAATAAAGCATCGCGGCACAAATCCAGGCTCAATACCAGGGTCAAAGCTCTCCAGGCTTAAACAACAAAAAGGTTATCTCGGTGGATGACTTCCTCATCCACAAAATAGCCCAGTATTGCTTCGATATCCTGACTTGCCTGGCCAGCTATGCGGGCAAGTTCATCGCTACTGTAATTGGTCAGCCCTCTTACTATTTCCCTGCCGCTCGGATCAACGCAGGAAACCAATTCACCCTGGGTGAAATCACCCTTGACCGAAATCACGCCCACTGCCAGCAAGCTCCGGCCCTTCTTCTCCAGCACAGCAACGGCACCATCATCTAAAACTAAAGTCCCTTCCAACGGCAGCGTTGCCAGCCACTGTTTCCGGGCAGCCAAAGCGGGCTTATCCGCTTTCAAAAATGTGCCATTAAAAGTCCCATTGGCAATGCCCTGCAATACCCTTGTTTGTCTGCCAGAACAGACAAATGTATGCGCCCCGCTTCTGGCGGCGATTCTTGATGCCTGCACCTTGGTGGTCATACCACCGCGTCCAAGCTCGCCACCTTCTCCGGCCATCTGGTCTAACCCCTTATCACTGGCAAGGGCTTCGACCACCATTTTAGCCCCCGGGTTAACCCGGGGATTACTTTCAAACAGGCCTTGCTGATCGGTCAGAATGATAAGCGCACTGGCCTCTATGAGATTAGTGACCAGCGCCGCCAGCGTGTCATTATCACCGAAACGAATTTCATCCGTGGCCACTGTATCATTTTCGTTGACGATGGGAATGACGCCTAATTCCATCAAAGTGGTGAGCGTAATGCGGGCATTCAAGTAGCGTTTTCTTGAGCGCAGATCATCATGGGTTAACAGGATCTGTGCGGTTCGCAGGCCATGCGCCGTGAAACTAGACTGATAGGACTGAATCAGGCCCATCTGCCCCACTGCTGCCGCCGCCTGCAGGGAGTGAATCGCCCGCGGTCGCGTTTTCAGGCCCAGCAGATGCATGCCCTGGGCAACTGCTCCTGAAGAAACCAGCACAATCTTCTTGCCCTGAGATTTCAATACCGCAATATCATTAACCAGATCCCGAACGAGCTGTTCGTTAAGGCCCTGGCCATCATGCGTCAGCAGCGCACTACCCACCTTAACAACCCAGACATCACCTGCTACAACCGGTGTCCTTTTCATGTTTCGTAGTGAACCGGCACGGCATCACCATCTTTGTCGTGTGGGCGGATACCATCCCGTCTTCTCGATTTTCGGGTTTGCCTTAACTGCAGGGAATGACTGTGTATTTCTTTACCGGCAACCTGGTCCAGCGCTCTTGCTTCTTCCTGCGCCTGCTCGGTTAAGGCAGAAAAGTACTCAGAAATCGAATTCATCAGTGGCTTCAGGCCAGAACCCGTCACCGACGAGATTACAAACTGGGGTGCGCCTGCCACCATCACAGCAGACAACTGTTGTTGGATTGTCGCCAGTTGAGCCGCCCCTAACAGGTCAGCTTTAGTCAGCACCAGCCATCTCGCCTTACTTGCTATGGCAGGACTGTACCGCGCCAGTTCTTCTTCAATAACCCGGAAATTATCCAAGGGGTTGCTACCATCTATGGGCAGGACATCAACGAGGTGCAGCAATACGCGAGTTCTGGACAGGTGTTTGAGAAACTGCACGCCCAGACCGGCACCCTCGGCCGCCCCTTCTATCAACCCTGGCACGTCAGCAATGACAAAGCTGCGCTCATTATCAATGCGTACCACACCCAGATTGGGGATCAGTGTTGTAAACGGGTAATCAGCTATTTTTGGCCGTGCGTCGGACACTGCGCTGATTAAGGTCGACTTACCCGCATTAGGCAGACCCAACAGGCCCACATCAGCGATCAGTTTAAGCTCCAATCTCAGGTTAAAACACTCGCCCGGCTCGCCCGGCGTGGTTTTCCTGGGCGCTCTATTGGTGCTGCTCTTAAAGCGCACATTGCCCAGGCCTCGCTTGCCACCCTGCGCTACCTGCATCACCTGGCCAGCAGCAGAAACATCCCCTAAATACTCATCGGTTTCATCATCATAAACGCTGCTACCAAGAGGAACCTTGATATAAAGGTCCTCGCCTTTAGCACCCGTTTGATCGCGGCCACGACCTGACTCGCCTGTCTTTGCACGGTACTGGGGTTTAAACTGAAAATCGACCAGGGTATTTAGGGCGCCATCACCGACAAGATAGACGCTGCCTCCAGCGCCACCATCGCCGCCATCCGGCCCACCCCTTTCAATATATTTTTCACGACGAAAGCTCAGGCAGCCATTTCCACCTTTACCTGCTTCTACTCTAATTGTCGCTTCGTCTACGAACTTCATTTATTTTTCCGAAATGCTTCCTACTCAGGCACAGTAAACAGATCTGGCAAAAAAAAGCCCTGTCGGTGACAGGGCTTTTTTATCAATTTCTCATCTCAGCTTTGCGTCACTACGTTAACATACTTTCTCTGCTTCGGGCCTTTGGTCAGGAACTCCACAACGCCCTCAGCTTTTGCAAATAGCGTATGGTCCTTTCCACAACCCACATTAATTCCGGGATGAAATTTAGTCCCTCGCTGACGAACAATAATATTGCCAGGTAAAACAACTTGTCCACCATACAGTTTTACGCCAAGTCGTTTACTCTCAGAATCTCGGCCATTACGGGTACTACCACCTGCTTTCTTATGTGCCACTTCTGTTATCCCCCAACAATTTCTTTGATCTTGATCTCGGTAAAGGATTGCCTATGACCCGCTTGCCGCCGGTAGTGCTTCCTTCGTTTCATCTTGATGATGGTGATTTTTTCGGCTCTGCCATGCCTAATAATCTCCGCCGACACCTTCCCACCATCAACATAAGGTTCACCAATCTTAACCTGTTCGCCTTCACCGATCATCATGACTTGATCAAAATCGACGATAGCGCCTGCATCGGCGTCTAGCTTCTCGAGACGTAAAACCTCTCCCGATTCTACTCTATGTTGTTTGCCACCACTCTTAATCACCGCATACATGCTGCTCAAACCTTTTATCAATCTCGTTTATAGTCGCCGGGCGTGGAAATCAGCCCAGGTCGCTTAATTTAATTCCATCGTCAGGCGCGGAAAATGTCCGGGCCCATATCCAGACGCAATTGCTCAATTTCAGGACGCGTGATTCTAAGCCAAGCGTCTCTTGATAGCAACATAGAATTCTATTTTACGACTTGACAGAGCGACGCTGTGAACTCTAGGATCATCGATTTACCTTCCCTGATTATGCGGCCTTTGGAAAATCATGCCTTACTCATTTTACCAAGCAGTGGAATCAGATTTCAGTGCAGTAAATAAGCTTATACAGGAAAGCCTGACTTCTCATGTCCCCCTGGTTGAGGAAATCGCGACCTATCTGATTAACGCCGGCGGAAAAAGGCTTCGTCCCCTCCTGGTCCTTCTCAGTGCTAGGGCCTGTGGTTACCAGGGCAGTAATCATATCAAACTGGCAGTTATCATCGAGTTCCTGCATACCGCAATGCTACTGCATGATGACGTGGTCGATACCTCCGAGCTGCGGCGCGGCCGCAAAACCGCCAATGCCCAATGGGGCAACGCAGCCAGCGTGCTGGTGGGAGACTTTTTACATTCCAGAGCATTTGAAATGATGGTGGAGATCGGTGATATGGAAATCATGTCTCTACTCTCCAAGGCAACTAACGGTATTGCCGAAGGTGAAGTCCAGCAGCTGATCAATCTGAAGAATATCGAGATCACAGAAACAGTCTATCGGCAGGTAATCTATCGAAAAACCGCCCTGCTGTTTGAGGTCGCCGCCCATACCGGCGCGGTCCTCGCCAATGCAGCGGATAAGAAACAGCAAGCCCTGCGCCAACTAGGCAGCCATTTGGGTATTGCCTTCCAGCTAATGGATGATCTGCTCGATTACGAGGGTTCTACCTCTGACCTGGGTAAGAATGTCGGTGATGACCTTGCCGAAGGGAAAGTCACCTTACCGCTGATTGTTGCACTTCGAAATGGCAACAATGCCCAGCAGGGGCTGATTAAAGAAGCCATCGTCAATGGTGGTTCAACTGAAATGGTAGCGGTCCTTGATGCGGTCCGGGATACAGGTGGTATCAGCTATACTGCAGAACAGGCCGAACTGGAAAAAGACGGTGCATTGCATTGCCTGCAGCAGATCCCACCTTCTACCTATCGCCAGGCCATTACCGACCTGGTTCAGTTTTCTGTTGATCGCCGGAATTAATTTTTACTGCCAACGAAACCGTTAGGTATACTGGTGCACAGTCGGGGTGTAGCTCAGCCTGGTAGAGCACTGTCTTCGGGAGGCAGGGGTCGTGAGTTCAAATCTCGCCATCCCGACCAATTGACTCAACGAGTTAGATTCAAATAGACCTTTCTTACAAACTGGCGCAGATGGTGCCGCATCTTGAGTCTGCGGCTCAAGTAAACCAAACAGCTACCATTATCGCCTCGGAGAGAAAATTCGGCTGTGACTCTGGTATTCGCCCTCGATAGAAACGAGTCACCTCTCCATAGGTGCCAGCTAACCCCTTAAGGGAATGCTCAATGTCCTGCAATGTGAGGTCACACCAATGTGTATTGTTACCCAAAGCCCATGCCATACAGTTGTACTCCAACCAGTTTTCGCAGGACTGATTGCTATCGCCCGGGCTGGACACGAAGTCGATGATGAAGTTGGCTACGAGTCTGGTGGGGCAGGTAGAGACCAGTTGAACCACGAGGGTATTGGCGGAAAGTACAAACTCGATTCAACCTACGCTTTCGGTCGCAACCGGTACTCCCTGGAACTGAGTCGAACCCAGGTAGACGACGATAAATGGGACGGTGATTTCATACGAGACAAGGTCAAAATGTCCTACCAGAGAGGGATCAATGATGCCCTGGATTTTTTAGGGGAGGCGTTAATGAGCAAGTACCACGTGCGGACCTTGCCCGGAAATGGAGCTGTCGCAGAAGCAGATATTCAGCGCTTGAATCCACATTCCTGTGCTTGAGTGGGAACGTGCGCCACAAATTTAGGAAGCTGAGGCGCTGCTAATTTCTCTTGGCCGCTGGGATTCTGGTTGGTTAGCGTTCTTTAGACGCAAATACACTAACACTTCGAATACTACCATATCCTGACACGTCTTCGAATTTTGAGCTGGCACTCTTTGGGCGATTGGCATAGACATTGACATCTTGAATGCTACCGTATGCACTCGTTTCTTCGAAATTTGTGGCGGCACTTATTTGACGATTACTATAAACGGTGACGCCTCGAATACCGCCGTGTCCGCTTGTTTCCCGAAAATTTGAACCGACAATCATTTGGCGGTCAGTGTTAGTGTCTTGAAATATCGAAAAGGCAGGTGTCCGCTTTTTTGCTAAAATTTGTTGATCGACGGTAATCGACAGAAATTGATCACGAGGCGACCACAACAATTCCAGCGAGCTTATCTCGTCAAATTTATCAAATGCGCTCTGCAACTGGTGGTGTTTCCCTTCTGAATCGAAAATCTCAAATAATATCCCATCTGCGGACGTTGATACTGATAGGCGATTTTTGGTCAGGTCTGATGGATCTCCGATATCAATGATTGGCCCATGCATCCAACCAATCACTGCATGAATTTTGCCTCCGTCCTGCATTCCAGGATCGTTGACGTTTGCTTCAGCCATAAACTCACTTGTATCCCTTATCAACTGATCGAATTCGTCAGGTTTGGCTCCGGGGAAAACATTTTCAGTGACCCCTTCTCTCGGTTGTAGAATCACACTTGTTAATTCAGGGCTTTTTTTTGGTGCATCATTCCAGCTCAGCTTTGCCATATATGCAATCAAAAGGCTACCGAGAATCAGAGCTGCAGCTATCAGGAATTTCGAATTGTTCATCTTTCACGATCATCCAGTCATTGAAAATTAGTGACATACAGCTAATCAGGCGTTATGCCGGAGATTTCTTCTTCTAGCAGCCAATTGTTTTGAGAATTTGTACCCGGCAACAGTGGTTGAGCAGTGCTCGCTTGACTAAACGCATTTCTACCCTAATACAGCAATCTGGCGTTTTCCAGTTTGAAAAGCTGGAACAGGTCTAGGATCGTTTTTGGTCAGTGGGGAGCTGAGAGAAGGAATGTGTTAGTTTCTATATCATCGGCATGAAAATAATTGGTTCCCGACTATGAAGATGCAGTTGAGACTCGCTGTTGAGAGCCTGAAAAAAAATACACCATATATGCTGGCGACACTCACTAGTCTGGCGCTTGTATATGGTGTCAATTCTTACTTCACCGACCAGAAGTCGGCAGTCGATTTGAGAATAGACTTGTCCATAGAATCTTCTGATCTCGGGCAGGTATTTTACTCGACAGGGTCTGGGTATTTGCAGAAAAACAGCACCCGCTTTGAGCTTTATGAGGGCAGACACTTATACCCCATTCGATTACACAACGCTTCTGCTACTCCGATTAAGAAATTCAGGATCGACCCCGCTTATTCTGTTTCCGGGATAGTTAAAGTCTATTCCATTACAGTGATAACTCCTGCGTCCGAGCAACTATTGGACTCAACATTACTTTCTCAAATGGTCGTGCCCCTACATTCGTTAACACTGAAACCATCGGGAGACTTCATCAGTTTGCCGGTTGTGGGTCCTGACCCCTCTTTCGAATTCACGTATGCACTGCGTGTTGAACCGGAGAATAGAAATTTGGGATCTCTGATTCTGTTTCTCGTGGTAAGTACTCTAGGGTTCAATCTTCTGGCGCTCGTGTACATGAAAAAAAAGGACGCACTGGAAGGAGTTTCCAGTGTGACAATTGAGGCCGGTGTGATCGGTACACTTGTTTTTTTGATCAGCCTGGTTATTTCGTCGATAATCCCGCCCTTTCAGTCGCCGGACGAATTTGCTCACTTTCAGCGGGCGTATTTTATATCACAAGGCGAGACTAACCTGATCGTTCGCGATGGCGTGATTGGTGGTGAGATTGACCCTGCCTACTTAAAGTACCAAGCGTATTATGGTGGAATAGCTCGTCACTCAAACAAAGGCATTACTGCATCTAGGATCGGAATGTCCAAGTACGTGGAATGGTCTGATGAAAGAACTTTCTTGCAACATTTTACGACGACTCCCTATATGTTCGCTGTCTATCTACCTCAGGCGATCGCGATAAAACTTGGGCAGAGTCTGAATTTCTCCATTGATGCGACCTACAAGCTCGCTCGATTGTCAATTTTGTTCTTCGTTGTTTTATGTTTAGTGAAAGCTTTTACTATCACCCAACCAGGAATGATGGTACTAACACTTCTATTTATGCCGATGACACTGTTCCAATTTGGTTCAGCGACGGTGGATGGTTTTTCTATCGCACTATCGGTGCTTATTCTTAGCATCTTTAGTAGATCAATAAGGAGTGAAGGATCAATTTCTAGAGTTGAATTCGCGATGATGATGATTGCACTCGTCATTGTCACTACCTCCAGATTGTATATGTTACCTTTAATTTTACTCCCGATTTTTATGGTAGCTAAGGGCCGAGACAAAAGTGATATATTCATTCTTGGATTAACGGTTTCCATCATTGTCTGGTGGTTTGGTTTCGGCTGGGTTCATTCAATCGACACGAGTGTGCAGTATGAACAAACCAGAGCTGAAATTTTGGAGTTTTATCTCCGCCAGCCGCTTCAGTTCATTGAGGTTCTTTCAAACACTTTAATTCGACTCGGAGGATTCTATGTTGACGGTTTTATCGGGATTCTAGGTTGGTTAGACACACGTTTCAGTACGGCTTTTTATCAAACATCAACCTATTTTCTGGGTTTAGCCTTTGTTTTGTCGTTCTCATTTAAACAGATTAGAGAAAATGCACTTGGGAGTGCGACTTTGATTCTGGTTTCCGTTGCTAGTTGCTTTTTGGTATTTGTCGCGTTATTGATTAGCGCACCTGGTCATCCTGCGATAGTTATTTCTGGTGTTCAGGGACGCTATTTCATGATCCCCGCCTTAGTCTCTTCGTACGCAATATCAAGTAGTATCCGAAGTGAAAATGCAATAAAGAGCTTCACTTCGACTTCGCTGCTACTGTTGTGGGTAGCTTTTGTATGTTCATTCGCAATTCCAGTATTGATAGGCAGATATTATCTTACTGCTGGAAACTAACCTCTGAAATGAGATTCCAGCCTATCTAGTATGGCTTCACCCGTTTTTTCGTTCAGTGGTGAATCAGTCCCGGTACTTGTGATCGATGAAATACTTGATGGTAGATTTCTTCAACCGATCCGATTCTACCTTAACTTTCTTTCTCTCAACCTGGACATCCTGGCCACTGGCAACTCGCAACTGACCCGAGTCGTTCTTTTGCAATCTTCGGTGCCCTTGTAGTGTGTTTCTGCAATCATGTAGATTCATTTTGCTGCAACTCAACCGTGAGTTACCTACCGCTATTCTTCCAATGCACGTATCGATGTCTTCTTCAGGTACGTAGCTCCTGTTCATGAGCTGAACCGCTGATCTTGCTAGATGGCGCAAACCACATAACGGCACTAATTCTGATGCAAAATGCCAGCTTGTGGGATTACGCTAACGGGCAGGTGCGGTCAGATTGGCTGTTCAGAGAAATCGACAATATCTTCAAGTCAATCGAAGCCGGAATTGAAGAGCAGTGTTGGATTCTTTTATTGACTTTACGAGCAAGCAAATGGTGAAACCCGATTTCACATGCTCGCTTTAACATCTCTCTGACGTTGGAATCAGTCATGGGCCCACCACGTTTTCTAACGAAGATGTAAGGTGTATTAGGATACTCCCGCTTTCGGATACTCGGAGGGCATGGCGGTAGGCGATTTCGGACAAGCGTCTTGTCACGATGCCCATGCCTCAACCAGCAACCAGCAACCAGCAACCAGCAACCAGCAACCAGCAACCAGCAACCAGCAACCAGCGATGATGATGCCAAGAACGATTGATTCCAACCTGCAATCTCTGCAAACTGTTGGAAAACACGACTCACAGGTGTAAAACTGATGCTAACCCAGGAAGAAAATCAGTTGCTCACGCAAACCGGTCCTGAGACGACGATGGGTGTGGTGTTCCGCCGGTATTGGCAACCGGCTCTACTGTCTCGGGAGCTAGAGGTGGATGGTGCACCCCAAGCCGTTAAGATTCTCGGTGAGGATTTCGTCGCCTTCCGTGACAGTGATGGCGAGATCGGTGTCGTCGAACCCCGTTGTCCCCATCGTGGCGCTAACCTCATCTTCGGCCGAAACGAATCTTGCGGTTTGCGTTGTGCCTACCATGGGTGGAAATTTGACAAGTCAGGCAACTGTGTAGATTTACCGACATCACCTGACAAAATCGCTGACAAGACAAAACCAAAAGCTGCAATCCGGGCATTAAAGGTTCAGGAATGGGGCGATATGGTTTGGGTCTTCTTTGGAGAAGACGCTCCGCCGTTACCGCAAATGGAATTTGCTCTCTTACCGGAATCACAACGGTTTGTCTCGAAAAAACTTCAACAATGTAATTGGGCGCAGGCGGTGGAAGGTGGAATTGATACAGCACACTTCTCCTTCCTTCATGCGAATATTTCTGATGGCGAACGTGTCGCTTTACTCCCTTCAGAGGGACGCAATGAACCGGCCGCACTCGCACGTTATCGTTGGCTTATCGAAGACAGTATGCCGCATTTTACCGTGTTGAAACATGATGCCGGTTTGACCATGTGTGCATCAAGAACAACTGACGATGAAGACCAACTCTATTATCGCCTCACCCAGTTTATGATGCCGAATCATTCCCTCGCACCAAACAGTTTCCCCGGTGAAATGCACCAGGGAAATACCTGGGTCCCAATTGATGACCATTCATGTTGGATTTACTGTTTTGCCTATCATCCCGACCGGCCGTTGACAGATCAGGAAAGGCGAACCTATGCGTCGGGTATGGGGATCTTCGCAGCTGTGGATGAGAATTATGTTCCTATACGAAACCGCGACAATAATTATCTGTTGGATCGCAATGTTCAAAAACACTCAAACTTTACCGGGATCATGGGTATCTCGGAGCAAGATGCTGCAATTGCTGATAGCCAGGGCCTGATTGCAGACAGAAGCAGGGAAATTCTAGGCCAAACAGACCTGGGTGTGGTGCGTTTTCGGCAAATGATACTGGGTGCGGCAAACGGTGTGCAAAATGGCGATGCACCCCATGGCTCCAAAAACGCCGAAGCTTACAGAGTTCGCTCAGGTGATGCGATGGCCTCTATCTCGGAAGATCCAATTGATGTAGTACAACGGCGCTTCGAGACGCTGGCTGGATCCTCACTCCAAAAATCCTGATAAGTGTCAGGGCTTCCACGGATAGTCCGGGTAGTCACCCTTCTGCTTGATGCATTTCATTATTTTGATATTGGAGTTGGGCAGTTTGGTATTTGAACAGGCAATGCCCTGTACCTTCATACCATATAATTCTATGTAGTAACTGGTTTGGTCCTGTACGAGTTGATTGTACTTATCCGGAACTTTCTTCAGTAGTTTTTCGTACTCTTTTTCCAGTTTCCTGTCACCGGACTCTGCCGCCAGCCCCAGCAGTGCAGTGCCGATTAAGAGGTTTGGCTGGGTTGACTCGCCTTTGAGATGCATAAGCGCCAACGCATGCTGGGATAGTTTATAGCCATGCCGGGCCGGTTCCGTGAGAGTTTGGTATGCCCGTTCGTATTCATCGTTTTTATAGAGGTTTAGTCCGAGCGCTTCCTGGTCGTACCAGTTCCGGATTTCATCGTATTCTGGATCGGCAAGAGGATGGCCTTGAGCGTCCAGCATTCCAAGAGGATCCTCTGCGCTGAGTCCCTGGGCAAGCAAACTCGCCAGCAGTGCAACAGCAATAGATAAAATAGGGGATCTGGATTTTTTCATGGTGTCATGGTCCGGGTTGGTTCGTTTTTATTTATACGTCGGGAACAAACCCAATGCAATCCGCCCCAATAAAGCCCCTTAATGCCGTTGGTTTCTGGGGACAGTTTCTGGCGTTTCTGGGGACTGTCCCCGGATTCTCGAATTCTTAACTTGCACCCGCGTAAGCTGGCGGCGCAACAAAGCCGCCGATCTGCTGGCTGACCTTACGAGCAAATTCAATACAATAAAGATCACCCATTTCCCGGGAAACGATCTGCACGCCAATAGGTAACCCTTGATGGTCCAGGCCCGTTGGCACCACGGTAGACGGCAGATAGGAAACCCCAGTCAATCCGGCCCAGAATACCTGATCATAATAACTGACCGGGTTGTTGTTTACAGCGATGAGCCGCTGGCTAAGCTTCGGGTTGTGATCATGTGCAAAGGCTGACGTCGCGCACATTGGCGTTAACAGCAGGTCATAACCTTTAAAGAATTCATGCCACGCCCAGCGCAGCTGCGTTCGACTTTCGTTGTAGGCATTCCAGTCTTTGTAATACAGAGTTGATGCACGGGTGATCTTCGCCAACTGGCTTTGGTCATTTTCTTCCAGTTTGTGCAATCGCTTCAGATTGCTATCGAAGACTTCCGCTGACTGCCTTGATGACATGGCGGCGTGTAACAATTGCGTATACAAGTCATGGGAAACTTCGACGTTAAAATCCGGGCGAGCGTCATAATCAACCTGCCCCCCGGCAGCTTCGACCAGACGTGCAACTTGCAGCACCCTTTCTTTCACGGTGTCATCCACCGGCGCCAACGCGTCATCCAGCCAGACCGCAATTTTGTAGTCTTTGAGTGAAACCTGTTTTGGTTCGGGTAGCGCCAGTGTCCAGCCCGGCGAATGAAGATCATCCGCCCCAGCAACTAAATCCATGACAAGTTTCAGATCTTCTGCACTACGTGCGAGGGGACCAATGACAGAAATATCCCCTGGTGTCAGTGTGCCCTTGAGCGCATGCCCACGCGTTGGCAAGATACCCCAGGTTGGTTTGTGACCAAATACACCGCAAAAATGTGCCGGATTTCGAATCGAGCCACCAATATCGCTACCCATTTCAAGTCCCGTGAGACCAGCTGCCAGGGCTGCGGCAGATCCACCAGAAGAGCCACCTGGTGTACGAGACAAGTTGAAAGGGTTACCAGTTACACCATAGATTTCGTTGTAACTTTGCAGGTCGGCCAGATGTATTGGTACGTTGGTTTTACCGAATATCACCGCACCGGCTTCTTGTAATCGTTGGCAGGCAACCGCATCTGTGTCAGCGATATTTTCCCTGTTAGCAGGATCCCCGTATGTCGTCGGCAGACCGGCGATATCATAAGACTCTTTAACCGTCATAGGAACGCCATGCAATGGCCCCCAGTTCTCACCTTTTGCCAGGGCTGCATCAGCTTCCTTAGCGCGCTGCGTTGCTTTCTCAAGCTGGGTCACAACGATCGCGTTAATCTCGGGATTGTATTTATCCATGCGCCGTACATAATGCGACAATAACTCACTGCTACTAATCGCCTTGGATTGAATCTTTTTAGCAAGAGATGTTGCATCAGCGAAAGCAAGATCGTCCATGGTTTCCTCTCCTAATCTTGTATGGTTTTCGCGCTCTGGTCACCGGTTAGCTTAAAGCAAAACGGCCACAGTTCCGAATTCCGAATCCTGGTAGCCAATCTACACTTCACTTGTGCATTTTCCATTACCGTGAAGTAAGAACTACTACCAACCAAAAGTTCGTTAAACCGGACCCGGCGAACGATCTCTGCCGCTGGGGCTCTTGCCCATGACCGAACCAGATTCCTCGAATTGCGCAGACGAGCAATATGTGCAACCACGAGTGATACCTGTTGAGTTTCGTGGTTCGGTTCGAGACTACTTCCGGATATGGATCGTTAACCTCTCCCTGACGCTATTGACTCTCGGTGTGTTTTCAGCATGGGCGAAGGTACGCAAGAAGCAGTATTTCTAATAGTCGCTGTGATTTTGTTCGCTATTTACTGGTTCTCCGGCTTCTACGAACCCGTATTACCCTGGGTGTTGGGAGTGGGCATGGTCATCGCGCGACATTTCATTTCAGGGGCAACTACCTCGGCGCGGTGCAGGCCATCTACTCGGCAAGTATACGGTCACCCACTGGCAGTTTTTCCAGGTCTATTTACGGGCTGAGTTGGTGTTGATCGGTACAATTATCGTATATTTTTTTGCGGTATTCTGGAATCTTGTTCCCCGGCCAACCAACGCTGATTCATATTTGACCTGGGACTTGATGATTTACGCTGGTTATCTGCTGGCTTACGCCTATGTGCAAGCCAATATTGGCAACCTGGTATGGAACAATATCCGGCTTGGCCCCATACTCATACAGAAAACTAAGGCAAATACCGTTTATCAAATCATGTACGGCATGGGAAACTAATGACTGGAAAAAGCAAAAATCTAAAAAGGGATCAAAAAACAACTTGACCAAGGGGGAGTGTCCCCGGATTCCACAGCGAGAAACAAATGATATTTAAAATTTCACAAGAAGAGAAAAAAACTGGGGTTGTCGTAGCAGAGAAGCTATCTGCAATTGTCGAACAGATTCACACCATCGGATATGCGGTTGTTGGCAATCTGGTCTGCGAAGAGACTTGTCAGCTGCTGGGTGAATCTGTTCAGGAAGATGTGGTACGGATCAGAGAGACCGGAAAACCAACAGCACACGAACGCCATACCGCACAGGGGCATCTGCAACTCGGTTTGAGACGGTATGCACCTTATGTAAAGACTGATCTGGTGGCAAACCCGGTCATCGAATCGATTGTTGCTGGCGTACTGGGAGAGGGAGCTTGGCTTGGTTTTTATAACGGCAACGTAAACTGCCCGGGCAGTACGTATCAGCATTTGCACATGGATCGACCTTTTTCCTGGCAAACCCGCGAAGAGGCAGCACAAGCAGGACATAGCTGGCCACCACCCACCACGTCTCTTGGCTGTTCGGTAGCGCTCGAAGAAATCACCCTGGAAAATGGCGCGACCGAAATTTATCCCGGCACGCACCTCGCTACTGAAGTCATCAATCTGCAAAAAGACAGCCGACTACAAGACCATCCCGACCTGTTGGAGAAATGGGGCCCACCAGGATACATGGTAATTCCAGCAGGCGGCGCCGTGATTCGCGATCCAAGAATGTGGCATCGTGGCGTACCCAATCCTTCCGGCAGACCCAGAGCCATGATTGCAGTTACCTATCATGCTCAAATAGGCAAGCATTGGCGTGGACGGTTAGTCAAGGATATGGATCCGGCTGACGTGGCAAGATGTCACGAAGATAGCACGCTACGCGTGCTCGATAACGGCGAACTTGGAGACGGACGCCTGGTGTTCCAGGAGGACACCCGCCCCGTATTTGAATCTTCAAAAAGTCTACACGGCATCAACCGCAACATACGTTTCGTAGACGCAAAGCAGAAGGTGAACCACTTTCTGGATGCACATAGTCTTGGTGGTGCAAGGGTCGTCAGCAATGATGTTATTTCACCCCAAGAATTATGAGCAAAATCTAAAGACATGAAAGTGCTCTATATCGGCGGTACCGGAGAAATATCGCGTGCCTGCGTTGAAGAGGCGGACCAGGCCGGGCATCAAGTCACCGTTTTTAATCGAGGCCAAAGACAACTAAAACTACCCGATGGGGTCGAAAATATAGTCGGCGATATCACCGATGATACGCTTTACAGTCAGCTTGCAAAGCGTGAGTTCGACGTGATTTGTCAATTTCTTGCATATGATACCCGGCAAGTGCAGCGTGATATCGACCTGTTTTCAGGGCATTGCGGCCAGTATATTTTTATCTCTACCGCCTCCGTTTATGAAAAACCTTGCCGTAGTCATATCATTGGCGAAGACACACCTTTGGGTAATCCGTTCTGGGCGTACTCTCGCAATAAGGCCGCTTGCGAAACCCTGCTCTTGCAAGCTGATGCTGCGGGAATTTTGTCGGTGACCATTGTTCGTCCGAGCCATACCTATCGCACGCGCCTGCCCAGTACAGTGATCAACGGAGATCACCTCGCCTGGCGTCTACTGCAGGACAAGCCTGTCATCGTTCATGGTGACGGGGAGAGTTTATGGACACTGACCCATTCATCAGATTTCGCCTCGGCATTTGTCACATTGTGCGGCATGAACGCGTCTCTCGGCGAATGTGTTCACATCACCAACAGTGACAGCCACACCTGGAATGCAATTCTTCGCACCAACGCAGACCTGCTGGGGAAGCAGCCGACAATTATCCCGGTATTATCTCGCACACTGGTTAATTATGATCCTGCGTGGGAAGGCCCGCTTCTTGGGGATAAGTCAAACAGCTCCCTGTTCGATAACAGCAAGATAAGACGTTTAACCGGCAGCTGGCGCTGTCTGGTTTCATTGGAAGAAGGCGTGAAGTGTGCTATGGCCCATACCAACCAACGCCTTGAAGCCGGATACGAACCCAATCTCAACCTTGATGTTCTGATTGATCGCATTATCGAGGAACAGAGCGCCAGACAAGGCTCGTATAAACCTTAGCCGAAACATAAAGGCAGGGATCCACTTTTTTAGTGGCTTCCGGCTTGATCACCCCAGATCTGTTCCAATCGTGCGTCGCGTCGACAGCCCGCACGGTAATACCGATAGCGGATCGGGTTTTTTTTATAGTAATCCTGATGATCAGCCTCCACAGGCCAAAATTTATCCTCATTACGAATCCCTGTGTAGATGGTCTGCCCCGGAAACTGTGCTGCAATTTTTTCACGGGACGCGAGCGCTTGCGTCCACTGCGCTTCGGTTGTGGGAAAAATTGCACTCCGGTAGCTGAATCCCTTGTCACAGAATTGGCCGTCGTTATCGAAAGGATCTATGTTGTGCCAAAAGATATTGAGTAGTTCCTGATAAGTGATAGTTTCCGGGTTGAAGGTAACCTTGACTGCTTCAAAGTGCCCTTCGTGGTTCCCGGAATAAGTAGGATTCTGCAGGGTTCCACCCGTAAAGCCTGATACCGCGTCGGTAACACCTCGAACATCTTGATAGGCGGCCTCGACGCACCAGAAACAGCCACCTGCGAATACCGCATGGTCAGCTTTTGCCGCGGGAAAAACTAATATCACAGCCACCATTAAGGGTCTTATCACGGTGTTTCTCCTAGTTTTCCCCAAAGGGTACGGGAGGGAGTTTGGCTTCAAGATTGTCAAACTCAGAATGCAACATACCAAAGATCACCTCATCATGAAATTTCCCGTTGGTAAACAGATTTTGACGTATCCGGCCTTCTTCAGTAAACCCGAGGCTTTTGTGCAATGCCAGCGATGCTTCATTAAAGCCATAAACAGTAGCCAGCACTCGATGATAGCCAAGTTCTCGAAAGTAGTAGCGCAAGACTAACGAGACGACTTCCGTTGCATACCCTTTTTTTCTATGATCGCGAAAAATCGCTATTCCGTATTCAAAATTACGATGCCTTGGGTCGACGCCATGTACATTGGTAGACCCAACAAGAACACCAGTGTCGATTTCTTCAATAGCAAGCCAGATATTATCACCGCTGGACTTCGATGATTTTTCAATTCGTTCCCTCAAGCTGGCGGCAGAGGTTGGGATTTTTATATCGTCACCAAACCGGGCAGCTTCCGTATCAATGCCATCTTTGTGGAATGCTTCCCAATCTTCATCGCACACGGCACGAAGCTTGACCTGATGCCCCGCCCAGATGTTGTTAGATTGAGACATATTCATTGCCAATGTGGAAAGAGATCAAGGATATCAGAATGTGAGTGGGAACAGAGCTTTGTGCCAATACCAACGGTGAATTGATTGGATTAGAAACATCCATGCCTGCGGCAGCAAGCCAATTCTTCCAACCGATATCGGGCAGTACGTCTTGTTGCCAGGCGGTTTCGACCTACAAGTGCAGGGACGCAAGACTAATGAGTGAATAGAGGGTGGACTTCGACGAATCCCTTTGCAAGCGGAACGACCGGACGGCACCCAGGTGTGTTTTGCCAATAGATGGCGTGATAACAAAGCTGGTAACATCAGCCCATTAAACAAAGCGAACCGATCTACCGACTTTGAGTCCTGACAACATCGTACCAACGCTACTCAGCTGTGTGTTTTTTATGGCGCTGGTGGCTTTCATTTCTTACCGGAAAACCCGCGGCGAAGTCAGCAGCCGCGATGGTTACTTTCTTGCCGGGCGAGGTTTAACGGCAGTTTTCATTGCCGGGTCTCTACTGCTAACAAATTTATCGGCAGAGCAATTGATCGGTCTCAATGGATCAGCATATGGCTTTAACCTCAGCAGTATGGCGTGGGAAGTTACTGCTGCTTTTGCCACTATTTGTATGGCGTTTATTTTTCTACCACGCTACCTTGCTGGCGCTTTTACCACGCTGCCGGAATTTCTGGGTAACCGATTCGATAGCACAGTACGTCGCATGACGGTGATTTTGTTTATGGTCGGTTATGGCTTGATTACCATACCCTCGGTATTGTATTCCGGCTCCATTGCAGTACTGCAACTATTCGATATCCCGGATTTATTTCAAATTTCTTACAGTGCGGCACTGGTGTTGACTATCATCACCATCGGTTGTGTTGGAGGCGTCTATGCCATCTTCGGCGGATTAAAAGCGGTTGCGGTATCGGATACCTTAAACGGTATTGGGCTACTGATAATTGGCATTTCAGTCCCGATTCTGGGATTGCAGGTGTTAGGCAACGGTAGTATCAGCGAAGGTTTGTTGATCATCACGACTACGGAAACATCAAAACTCAATGCCATCGGCAGCAACGATGACCCCACTCCCTTCGCGACAGTGTTCACCGGGATGATTTTTGCCAATCTGTTTTACTGGTGCACCAACCAGTATGTAATACAACGCACCCTGGCTGCTTCGAATCTGGCAGAAGGCCAGAAGGGTGTGCTGTTCTCCGGCTTCTTCAAAGTGCTGGTGCCGTTTCTAATGATGATCCCCGGAGTGATCGCATTTCATCTTTATGGTCCAAAGTTAGCCTCTATTGACCTCGCCTACCCACAGTTGATTCGTGATGTATTGCCCGTTTATGCCAGCGGTTTCTTTCTTGCTGTTTTACTGGGTGCGGTATTTAGTTCCTTCAATTCACTGTTGAACAGCGCGGCTACACTATTTTGCCTTGATGTCTATGCACCGCTGAAAAAAGACGAAGTCTCGGACGAGCAGATGCTGAAGGTTGCAAAGCTGGCCAGTATTGTTATCGCCCTGTTTTCCTTCGTCGTCGCGCCGTTGTTACAATTTGCGCCGGACGGTCTGTGGCAGATCATTCGTGTCTTCACGGGTTTTTACAACATTCCGATTATCGCCATCGTCATCGTCGGTTTGTTTACAAGCCGGGTGCCCGCATTGGCAGCCAAATTTGTCATCGTGTTTCACATACTCGCCTACGGCCTGTGTCAGTTTGTAATCGATGATGTGATTTCGATTCATTTCATACATCTTTATGGAATCCTGTTTTTTATCGAAACAGGCATCATGCTGGTCATCGGTTATTTGCTACCCGCACAAAATTCCTGGTCATTTGAAGTGAACAATATCGTTGATTTAACGCCCTGGCGCTATGCACTACCGTGCGCGACCACACTCATATCCTGTGTCATTGCCCTGTACCTGCTGTTCTCTCCACTTGGATTAGTTAACGGGCTTAGCGCTCTGTTCTGGCCATTGATCGGGTTGTTGTTACTTATTAATTTGATCGTCTGGTTGTCGGGCGTTAACAAATCCAGGTAGCATGGCCCTAATGGATATTTTTATGGTGAATTTACTCAATCGCCTGGTTGTTTTTTAAAACCTGTTCCTGTAGATCATTCTGATTTCAACCGATCTGACCTGTTACTGAAACGGATAGGCCAGTATGTTGAAATACCAGCAGATCCAGAGGTTGAGCACCGCCGCGACAGCCACGAACGTGTAGCGTATCCTGGCGAATGTCGTCCCCATGGTTTGTAGCCAGTGTCGGGCTGACAGCACGACGATGGCTACACCAGGCAACAGATTCAACGCCATCAATAGCAGGACGAGGTGCGCGCTAGTAGGCATCCCGTAGTTGAATTCCTGAACATCCCCATTCAGTTTGATAACCAGATAAGTATACAGCCCGATCAGCAAGGTGCAGTGGACCCACGCCAGCACCACTTCCCTGCGAGGCAGTTGAACAACCTGGGATGCAGGACGTAATAAACGATAGGCATAGCCAATGGCGGCGAGCAATGCGATCAAGATCAAGGTGCCAAGCATCAGTCGCTGCAACCCCGGGGAATCCAGGCCGGTCAGCCGTCGAAATGTTCCCAGTGGTGAATTGATCAGCATATGGGTAACCGCACCGCCAGCATCGCGCTCAAACACCATGGTCTGCCTGGCATATTTTGCGGTAAAACGATCCTGTGCGGTGGGTATCCAGCGACTGACGTTGCCCCCCGCCAGCAGCAATTCGTTATCCTGCTCCGAGACCGTCACCCCACCTACCAGCATGGACAACTTCTCGAACGTTGAGTAGTTACTTCGAAGTGACAGGTATTGGCCGGTGTAAGGGCCGAGGTCAGTTTCAAAAAGTGCTGGTGGTTCGGGCAGATACTCTCCTCCAAAAAAGTGATCGATGAAGGCGGCAACCAGGTTGCCGCGTGCACTGGCGGCCGGGTCTGAATTGAACGAAACAAATACGCCCAGATCATGCTGGGGTATCAGCGACAGATTGCTGTGAAACTGGTTCACATCACCCCCATGCCCAAATATCTCCAGCCCGTTCCGGTCGGCTCGGTAGAACCCGTGTAGCATTGGCGATAAACCTGGATGAGGGTCGAACAGCGGTTCCCGCATCTTGAGGGCCGTCTCTTTCTGCAGAATCCGGCGGGATTTGAACGTGCCGTTGTTAAGATGGGCGAGCATGAAGTGCGTCATATCATCTGCCGTGGTGCTTATATGACCCGCGGGAATATCTTTGAAATACTCGTAGTCGGTCGCCTTGAACCGACCTCCCTGGTACTTGTAACCGGTAGCGTGGCGAGCCTTCAGTTCGTCTGTCATTACTAACTGCGTGTTTGTGCTGGTCATCTCCAACGGTTTGAGTATGTGCTCGTCGATGTAATCTGCCCAGGTCTGCCCGCTAATTCGTTCGACGATATATGCCGCCAAAGCAGTGCCATAATTGGAATAGGATGCATGTTCACCGGGTGGGCGAACCCTGGCAGGCATGGCTTTAACTAGATGTTGGCCGAGGGGGGTTACACCTTCGACCGTGCGGGCGGAATTGCCGGTACCCTTTTCTTCAAAACCAGGTGTATGTGTCAGCAGGTGTCGGATTCGAATAGGTTCCTGGTAAGTGGCCGGAATTCGAAAGTCGAGGTATTGATCCACAGGATCATCGACCGATAACCGGCCTTGTTCGACCAGTTGCATGATCGCTGTCCAGACAAAGGGTTTCGTGATTGACGCGATGCGAAACAGCGATCTATCAGGGTCGGCTTGCGTTCGTGATTCCAGCTCAGCAAAACCATAACCAGCCTTGAACAGTACCTTGCCATTGTGAACCACGCTAACAACGGCACCCACAATCCTGTGATCTTTCTGCTGCACGGTAAACGCAGAGTCAAAGAAAGCCGCTACATTCCTTTCGTTTAGCGCCGGATTATTCCCCGCTACCACACCGGCTGTGAAAACTGCCAGTACCGCCATCACAAATGAACGCATAGGTGTTCCTCCTTCCCGGGATGATGGATTGTGCCACGTAAGTAAAAGAGAGGATCAAGGAAGAAGAACGGCTACAGTTCTAATTCAATTTGCGTGGATCGCTGTAAGCGTACATCCAGACTTTCCAGATTACCTTCAGCCACCTTATCAAATATTGAATCCAGCAGCTCATCGGTCGTACCACGAAATGTCAGGGTCAAATCAACAAAATTCTGGTCCGCGCCCTTGTCTATAGCAAGCGCGTTCTGCTTTACATCGCTAAAGCCATCCAGTGCCGCCAGCGCTTTTCTGAAGCCACGCGCCTGTCGATAAGAATCAATCCGCCAGAGTCTTATACTATACTTCACACCCTGTTGAGCCAGTGCGGCAAACTGGATTTTAACCTGGTTGACAAGTTCTAAAGTCAGCTCTTTTCCGGCTCTTCTGGCCGCATCTGCCTGATCGACACCTTTGACACTTACTTCAGCGTCCGCGAAGATTTGACCGCTGGCAGAGGCGATCACCTGACAACCAACATCTGCAATGTGGTCGGTGACACCATAACTGGTGTTACCTTGACGCTGTTTTACCACCACCATCCACACCACGTCAGCATTGTACTTTAGCGCCAATGCGGCGGCTGACTGACCAGCCTTGTTCACATCCATCAAACCCCCCATCTCTGCCCTAAGTTGCTGACTGACATTTTCATTAACAACCTCGAAACCCTGGGTCAATAACGACGCGTTGAGTTGCCTATGGACCGAGCGGGAGAATTCTGAATTGGATGTTGAATAAGGATCAACAACAACCATACTTTTGGGATTGTCGATTTGACTTAGCATTAGAGCAATATTGCCTTTGAGCTTATCACCGTCCACGGTGGCGTCGATTGTGACAGACCACATGCCCGCGCTATCCTGCTTTTCGGCCTTAATTGCTAATGAAGTCACGACCCCACTGGACACGGTTCGGACCCTGTCGCTTTGCACAATGTAGTCACGTATATAAGTCTCTGATTCGAGCGCAACACCCAGGCCTGATTCAACTGCTGCACGTTGCGCGTCCGTGAGTGCCTGCTGTCGAGATTCGCCAAACCCGCTTACTGTCACCCGGGTTGACCCGCCCTGCGAATCCGTCGCAGAAAGCAACAAAAACAGGATCGCTAGAGGTAGGGTTTTCCAGCTCACCGGCTAGTCTTTCTTCAGCAGATTATTCAGCGATTTAAAATCAAACAGTGTCGACTTTCCCTTGGATACCCTTTTCTCTGGGTGAACTTCAATTTTCATTCCAGCGACGATTTTCTGGAAATCCTTCTTTTTAACTTTGGCAATAGCATAATCACCCTCCGCCAAGGAAATCTTTAACTCCATTAACGGTTGAGATATCCGCCTCTCTTTCTTGGTGACGGGGTGAATAAAAACCTTATCTTCTGAAAAGACCGTGACTTTTCTTCCCTTACCGACCCCAACATCGGTACCCACATCGAGATACACAAGGTATTTTCTGCCTTCTTCCTCAGTGGCAATGACATAACCACGGATTGAAAACTTCTCCTGGAAGGCAATCCACAATTCATTCACAGCGTTATCGATGGACATCGGCAACACCGTTGCCGCATTCTTATCGCCGATCGCCTCAGCTGACACACTCTCCGAGAAGATGGTCTGGTTAGTCTCCACATTGACCATTATTACGTTAACAGTCGCTCGGCCAACGCCCACTGCGACTTTGTTTTCACCTAATAACTGCGACTGTTCACCAACGCTATAGCTGGCGTTGGACACACTGCCAAATACAACCAACTCTGCACCAGACTTTTTACCGAATTCCGCGGCGGTGCTCGTATCGACATAGGCAGATTGTGAGAAGTTCATCTCCTCGATAATCTGGTCCATTCTTGTTCTTTCAACGATCTGCAAGTGCGGTAATTTAACCAGGACACCTGTGATTTGTTCCTGGGCCCTCGCACCTAATCCAATATTAGTATTAGTTCGATCTTGAAATTCGGCAACAACAACAACCTGTGCGGCATACACCTGGAAGCTGAGTGCAGTGCCAACAAGGACTGCGGTAAACCACTTGTTCATAGACACCTCCTGATTCACAAAAATCCAGGCTCTCCTCGGATTGGAAATGAGTGAAATGTTAAGTACTGGAACTACGGCTACGGTAGACTAACCTTTTCCCGCTGAGTATTACAGTAATACCGGCTCTATCAATGTTACTGCGGCGAACTCCGAATTTATCGCACCGGTCAGACAATATTTCTTTGATTTCTTATCTCACAGGCTGTGCTACTCTCAAACGAACACACTACCCGGGTGAGTAATATGAAACCTCTTGACGGCATCAAGGTCATCGAATTTTCTACAATGATAACGGCATCTTTTGCTGCAATGATGTTAGCGGAACAGGGTGCAAGCGTCATCAAAGTTGAACCTATTGAATTGGGTGACCCGATGCGCTTTCTCGGCAGCAGTAAGGGCGGTTTTTCTGCACTTTTCGCTAACTGTAATCGGGGCAAAAAGTCCATTCGACTGAACCTTAAGGAGGAAAACGGGATTGAAATCATTCGGGAGCTTGCCAGGGATGCTGACATCGTACTCTGCAACTTCCGTCCTGGTGTTATGGATGGACTGGGTGTCGGAAGCGATAATTTAAGAAAACTCAACCAACGACTGATCTATGCTGCAATCTCTGGTTTCGGGACGCAGGGCCCGGATCGGGACTCACCCGCCTATGACCCCGTTATCCAGGCCCAGTCAGGTTTTACGGCTGTTCAGGGTCAGGGCAGTCCGGCATTCGTACGAAATCTAACCTGTGACAAGGTGACCGCATACACTGCCTGTCAGGCTGTGACCGCTGCACTTTATATGCGCGAAAAGACCGGTGAAGGGCAGCATATTGACCTGTCCATGATGGATGCGGGGCTTTACTTTCTGTTCCCGGACGGTTTCATGCACCACACATTGCTCGACAAAGACGCCGCACATTTGCCACCCCTGTCGCAGATGATCTACGACCTGAGCGTGACCAAGGACGGCGGCGTGACCATCTCTGTTTCTAACGATGCACAGCGTATTGGTTTGTTGACGGCAATCGATCAGCTACCCCTGCTCGCCGACAAACGTTTCAACAGCCAGGAGAAACTGATTGCAAACCTCGAAGAGTTCAGGGAAGTCGTGGCTGACGCTTTCCTGGCATTTAAAACCGATGAGGTGCTCGCACGACTCAAAGAAAACGACGTACCAGCGGCCAAGTGCCTGGGCTATGCCGAAGTGCTCAATCACCCTCAGTATGTAGCGAATGAAACAATTGATACGGTTGTACACCCCTACCTCGGAACGATGCGCAGGATAAAGCCACCGGCGCAGTTTCAAGGGGAAAGATTAACGCCCGCTGCAGACAGCCCCGCTCATGGTCAGCATACAATAGAAATACTGAGGGAGATCGGACGGTCTGACAGTGAAATCGAGGGGCTCGCCAGGGAGGGGATCACTGGCCCTGCCAGTTAAAGAATTCATCGCGCAGGCAATATGAAGGAATCTACTCAGGACATCCATCACTTTATCTTAGGGGGGGGACAATTCAGCCGGAAATTGCGAAAGCATCGGGTGCAAAGTAGTATTTGGTTATCCGTACTATTCGAGAACGACACCTGTGTTGACTGATATCAGTGAATCAATCGCGAACAGCGAGCTGCGAACCTGGATAATCTATCTGCTTTCCAATGTGCCCGGTCTGCCGCCGATTGTGCAGACTGTTCACATATTGGCCATCGGTGTTGTCATGGGGTCTATCGTTTTTGTCAATCTGCGGATTCTTGGCCTGGCAGTACCTGGTCAAAGTTCCGCAGAAATCATCAAACGCCTGATGCCATTTACATGGTGGGCACTACTTCCCCTCATAGCCTCCGGTTTGGTGTTCGTTATCGCAAGACCAAACCGTTACTTCTATAACCCTGTGTTTGGCATCAAATTTGCCCTGCTGATACCAGCACTGATACTGGCATTATGCCTCTATCTGCCAAACAGACGGGAACCGGGCTTTTGGGACGAGCCTGGTATTCGACGTGGTCTGGTTCATTCAATCTCACTTATCTCAATCGTTCTATGGGTGGGTATCATGATGGCGGGTCGCTGGATCGCATACTCGGACTATTTGTTTTGGTGATTTCTCTATGTCGATAGAACAGTTTTGGGACTGGTTACAAAATACTGACCTCGCCTTTGAAATCGGTGCAACCTGGTTGTTCCCATTGATCGAGTCTATTCACGTTCTGGCGGTTGCCATGGTGATTGGTTCTATTCTGATGGTGGACCTCCGCTTGCTGGGTTTAACGGCTCGAATCTATGGTATCGGCAGGTTTTCGCGCGAGCTCACCCACTGGACCTGGGCAGGATTTGTGGTCGCTGCTCTCACTGGGCTTGGCATGTTTATCACTCGACCAGCCGCCTATGCAGACAATCCGGCATTCCAGGCCAAACTTTGTCTACTTCTGCTGGCAGGGCTCAATGTCGCCTTTTTACACAGGGGTGCAATGCGGCATATCACCGACTGGGATGACGAAAATTCAGTTCCCGGCTCTGTAAGAATGTCCGCAGTCGCCTCGTTGTTGATCTGGATTGGAGTGACCTTAGCTGGACGGTGGACGGGGCATCTCCAGTAGTTGAAATACCCGTAGAGCCCCTGTTTATTCATGTCCTGCTGCCATCGCATTTTTGAATTGCAGCACCTTCTTTTGATCTAATCCAACGCTTTCAAATATTGTTGCGGTGAAACTGATTGGCGCAGTAAGCAATGTCGCTATCCTGGCCATAACTATAATCGCAACAAGTACACCTCTGGAATAAACATGAGCCTACTGACAGCTTTGTGTCAGTAATGTTACGAACAGCTTACGGCAGCTGGTTTCTTCGATATACTGTTCGAAAAACATAAAGGACCAACAAGATGGCATCGATGTTACCTGCACACTGGCCGCGACGATACATTCTGGTTAGCCTGACATTTGTCTCGGTGTTCATCTGCTATATCGATCGCGTTAACATCTCGATCGCTATTATTCCAATGGCAGAAGAACTGAACTGGAACCTTCAAACCCAGGGCATGGTGCTCTCCTCTTTTTTTGTGGGTTATCTTTTGTTACAGATCATCGGTGGCAGATTGTCTGATCGATTCGGCGGTAAGGTGGTGTTAGGGGCAGGGGTTTTGCTCTGGTCACTTTTCACCATTCTCACCCCGCCTGCGGCCTGGGTCGGGATCAGCCTGCTGATCGCCACCCGAATTGCCATGGGGATGGGTGAGGCTGTTACGTTTCCGTCCATCTATACTAATTATGGCCGTTGGATACCGATTCAAGAGCGTTCCCGGGCAGTGGGGTTTACCAATAGTGGCATCCCCCTTGGCACGGTCTTTGCCCTCATTGTGACGCCAATAATCGTCCAGCGCTTAGGCTGGCAATGGGCTTTTTATCTGTTTGGCGCTGTCGGGATCGTCTGGTTTGTCTTCTGGCATCGCCTTATTGCCGCCGAACCCGCCAGCGATCCGGCCATATCCGCTGAAGAACTTGAGCTGATCAGATCAGGTATCGCCGCAGGAGAGGAAGCTGATTCCCCAACAATTATGGAGTTTCTCAAGCACAAGGCGGTGTGGGCCATCATCGTGACCCACTTCTGTAACAACTGGTCACTTTATGTGCTGCTTTCCTGGTTGCCTACTTTCGTCAACAAGGGCCTGGGGGTCGATTATGCGTCGGTGGGCTGGGTAACGATGATTCCCCATGCTGCCTCATTCCTGTTTCTAAACATTGCCGGCAACATAACTGACCGGCTTATCCGCAATGGCATGGCAGTTGGGAAAGTTCGCAAGCTGATGCAAACCATCGGCTTTGGCGGGCTCTCAATCGCTCTCTTTTTTGTCGGTGAGGTAGATACGGTCTGGATGGCCATTTCAATCATGGCGGTGGGCAGTGCCCTGGGTGCATTTGTCACCGGCGGTTTTGCCGTTAATCACATGGATATTGCACCGAGGCATGCAGGCACACTGATGGGTATTACCAATACAGCGGGGACAATACCAGGCATCATTGGCGTATTTGTAAGCGGCGTCATCCTGGAAGTTACCGGCTCCTGGGCATTGGTATTTCAGGTCGCCGGTGGTGTGACGCTGTTTGGCCTGATTGTCTTCCTGCTGTTTGCATCAAGCGACAAAATTTTTGATTAATCAGTATTCACCACTTATGCAGGTTTGCTGGCGGCCTGGCAAGGTCACGTACCCTGGTGCAATCCTTACTGGGATTCCTGTTCTTCAATCAGCGCAGCGGGTCGACAAATGCCAGAGTTTCTCTGGTTCAAGCTGACCATGCTTCCCGCAGCAGTACTGATCATCGTTTATTGGCGACATATGTCGAGCTGGCTTCAAGCGCTTGACATCCCACATCATACTATTCGTCAGTTGGGGCAGATCGCCGGGGTCTTTCTCTTACTGTATGTTCTTGCTCTGGGCATTGAAGGTGATGTGTTTCGATTGCAACGGCGTATTGGCGCATCCCTTTACTTCACACTGACCTACCTTGCGCAGCTGTTACTGGTCACTCGTCTGTGGCGCACAAATATAAAACCGGTCCCTGTCAGTCTGATGCTGGGGATCTGCGTCATTATGCTGATTGTCGGTCTGTGCAGCCTGTTTATCGACCTGATGACGGATTGGCATGATGCGGTAGAAGATGCCTTTGAGTGGATCCTGGCACTGCTGATTGACTTCTATTTTCTAATCTCTCACTGGGCATGGAGGATAACCGGCTTTGACGGGTACAAATTAACGCCGTACCATTCCTTAAGACAATACAAAAATAAATAACACTTGGGCACGTCCCGGAGGTAAAACATGCGACTGGAAAACAAAGTAGCCATCATCACCGGTGGCGCAAGTGGAATGGGGCTCGCAACGGTTAATCGGTTTTTGCAGGAAGGCGCCAAAGTTATCATCGCCGACTTCAATGAGGAAAGTGGCGCGCAGGCAGTCCGGGATGCCAAATCTGCTGGCTTCGAGGGATCAGTTTCTTTTGTCGCCACGGATGTTGCCAGAGAAGATGATGTCGCCAATATGATTCAAACTGCACTCAGTAATTATGCCGGACTCGATATTGTCTTCAACAATGCCGGGGTAGGCGGAGCCATTGGTCCTTTGACTGAAACCACAATTAGTGACTGGGACTACACCTTTGATGTGTTGGCTAAAGGCGTATTTCTCGGAATCAAACATGCCGCCATTGTCATGAAAGCCAATGGTAACGGGGGTTCCATTATCAACACCGCGTCGATTGCGGGACTCAGCGGTGATGGCGGGCCATTGGTCTATTCCGCTGCCAAAGCAGCTGTCATCAGCCTGTCCCAGTCAGCCGCTGTTGAACTGGCCGCCGACAAAATCAGGGTTAACGCGATTTGTCCCGGTTTTATTGCAACTCCCCTGGCTGATGGTGGTCGCCCGGACGCGACGAGGAAGTCTTTCGCTACATCCCAACCCTGGCCGGACTATGGGCGCGGCGAACATATCGCAGGCGCGGCTTTATTTCTTGCCAGCGATGATGCTGAGTTCGTCACCGGCGAATCCATTGTGGTGGATGGCGGGTTGACCGCGGCGGGTCCTGAGTTATCAAAGAAATTCCCCAGATCATCTGCCCGCAACGCGAAAGTTTCGGGGATTACCAAAGGTTCAACAGGCGCACCACCAGAAATACGCAGACTCGATTAGATGAACCCGAGTGGTGATAGCAACAAAATATTTGACGTGATCGTTTAGAGGCAATGGATTTTCTAACGGGGTTACCCTACTGGGGCATCATCGTTGTGATCATAGTCAACACCATCATCGTATCCCGTATGGATATTCACATTGAGCAAGAGGAAGAAGGAGACGATTCGTAGATGGATTATCTCGCTCAACACTGGCTGACTTTGCTGCTGACAATTATCTACCTGGCTTTTTGCCTCTGGGTCGGTTGGTACTTCAGGGAAAAGGCAACATCCGGTGTTGAGTCATTTTATATCGCCAAACGCGAGATACCCGGTTGGGTTGTCTCACTGGCATTCTTCTCCACTTTTGCAAGTACCAATACCTACATCGGACAGGCGGGAAAGTCATTTCAGTTTGGGCTATCCTGGGCCTGGGTCGGACTCTTCTGGGCAATATTCTGCGTCATCTCGTGGGTTGTGCTCGGCCCCAGAATGCGCAATCAGACAGCCAAGCTGGGATCAATGACAATCCCCGACTATTTCTTTTATCGTTACAAGAGTGACTTTGCCCGCGCCATCCGTCTGCTTAGCGCCTTTGTAATCCTGTTTGCTACGCTCTGGTACATGACGGGTATCACCAAAGGGCTGGGGCATGTGATTTCTTCGGTGCTCGATATTCCCTATGCGCTGGGCACTTTTACCGTGGTGTTTATTACCTGTGCGTACACCGTTTGGGGTGGCATGTACAGTGTACTCTGGACCGACGCTGTGCAAGGTATCATGATGTTTGCAGTTGCCATCATTATGGTGACGCTGCCGTTTATCTATGTCGGCGGTGTCGACGAGGTATTTATGCGCATTAAAGAGACGACTCACCGTGATGCCGATGGAGATCCGATTGGCGATGGACTGGTTATTTTTGGCTCGCTGGTTTCGTTTTTCTATATCCTGGGGATCGGTCTTGCCGTCGGCATGAAACAAATAGCAGAACCCCGTTGCCTGATTCGCTTTTATTCAATCGACAATGCCAAAAGCATGCGTTTTGCCATGATCTGGACACCAATATTTCTCGGCATCTCCCTGATTTGTGTGATGGGCCTGGGTGCGCTGGTTCACGCCATGGCAACAGAGAAAGAAGCGGCTTACCTTATCCAGAATACCGATGAAGTCGTGGGTTTTATGCTCGACAAATTCGACAACCCGCTGATCTCCGGTATATGCATAGCGGGATTATTCGCTGCCGGGATGTCGTCCCTGGCATCCGTCATGCTCATTGTCGGTACCGCCTTTGTGCAGGATATGTGGCATGTTGTTCGACCTATGAAAACGAGTAAATTGATTGGAAGAACAAGATGGACAATCTTTGCTTACTGCGTTCTGTTATACATAGTCACCCTCTACCCGCCTGCTGGTATCGTTGAAATGACGGCGTTTTCTGGCGCGGTGTTCGCTGCGAGCTTTTTCCCTGCTATCTTCGGTGGACTTTATCTGCGCTGGGGAACCGACATGGGTGCACTATTATCCATGTTAACCGGAATAACAGGCTGCGTGATCTGGCGGTTTGGATTCAGGTTTGAGTACGAGGCACTTTCTGACATACATGAGGTGATACCTGCTTTTTTTGCTTCGAGTCTGGTCTATATCGTCGCTTCGAAGATGACCTATAAACGAATACCACCAGCCCCTCACCTTGATCGAATCTTCGCCTGAGTAACACAGCGAAATGGATATCTCTTCGATACCTTTGCAGCAACAGGTTTGTCCCACTACAATCGGCGAACTGAGAAAACGGCTTTACAAACAAACGATGGAAACCAGGTTTGGCATGAGTGATATAGATTTCGACAGTGTTCAGGACAGGCGAGATACCGACAGCAATAAGTGGGGTAAATATGCCGGAGAAAACATTCTGCCAATGTGGGTGGCGGACATGGATTTCAGGGCGCCGCAAGCCATCATCGATGCAATCAAGCATAGAGCCGATCACGGCATCTTTGGCTATGGGGCAGCCGCCGCAGAACTGAAATCAGTCATCATCGAACGCCTCGATCGTCTGTATGAATGGAAGGTGGATGAAGAAGATATTCTCTTTCTGACAGGCGTGGTACCCGGTCTGAACCTTGCCTGCCGTGGGCTGGTAGATTCCAGTGAATCCGTTGTCACTGTGGTGCCCGTCTATCACCCTTTCCTTTCTGCACCGGGTAACTGGGGACGTATACTTCATCGTGTCAGAGCTGATTTCGTGAATGGAAAATGGCCTTTCCCCCAGCAGAAATTTGAAAAAGCACTCACTGATAACCCTGACATCAGGCTAATGCTGCTTAGTAATCCGTTCAACCCCATCGGCAGATTACTCGACAGTAGCGAACTCGAAAAAATAGTTGAATCCTGTTATGAAAACGATGTTTTGATCAGTTCAGACGAGATTCACTGTGACCTATTATTTGACAACAGGCGTCATGTGCCAACGGCCTCTGTCAGTCAGGAAGCGGCAGATATTACCATTACTTTTTTAGCGCCAACCAAGACCTTTAACCTGGCGGGATTGGGTGGCTCTGTAGCCATAATTCAGAATAGGGAGATCAGGGAGAGATTTGAACAGGCCAAAGAGGGGGCGATGAGCTCCGTCAACATATTCGCCTATACCAGTATGCTCACGGCCTATCGTGATTGTGAAACATGGCGTTTGGAGTTAATAAAGTATCTGCAGGCAAATCGAGACTATCTTGCCGACAGAATCGCCCGTATGCCCGGGATAAGTATGAGTCCGGTTGAAGCGACTTATCTTGCCTGGCTGGACGTCTCCAAACTCGAGTTAACGGATGCCATGGCTTTCTTTGAGACTGCAGGGGTGGGCCTGTCCGATGGTGCCCAGTTTGATGGCCCGGGATTCATGCGACTCAATTTTGGCTGTCCAAGAGACACACTGGTAGAAGCCTGTAATCGCATAGAAGAGGCGGTCCATTCCATTTGATCGAGCCGTCGCCTGGGGAAAACCGCCTTTGCCACGCAAATTACAAACCGAATACTTTCACCGCATTGGTCCCTAATACAGCTTCTCTTCGCGTCGGGCTCAGGTTCTTGACAGAAGTGCGAATAAGATTGGGCGCTTCCAGGGTCGAATCAATATGGGGATAGTCAGAACCCCATAGAATTCTGTCTTCACCTACCAGAGTCAGCATCGCATCAATGGACCGTTCCTCGGGTTCCGCCACAAAATAGCAGTTCCTCTGGATGTACTCACTCGGTCTAAGTTTGAGAGGGGTCAAGCTGAAGTCCTTAAAAAACTGGTGCTTTTCATCAAGCCTGTCCATCAGGTAAGCGGCATAACCACAACCCGCTTCCACCGATACGATCTTGAGCGCCGGAAACCGGTCAAACACACCATCCACAACGATAGAAGTCATAGCAGGAATAAGTTGCCCCGTCGCTCCAAGTCCAAAGCTAAAGGTTGCCCCCGGTCCGGTTTCCTGCCAGGCCGCAAACGGTACAGCAGCACCACCGAAGCGAACGATGACGTGAAGACAACCGGGTATCTTGGCCTCCTCGCAGAGAGCCCAGATTCTATCAAAATGACTTTCGCCGGGACGAACTCCATCAACCACTTCCGGCGGAACAAACACGCCTCGAAAACCTTGTTTTATACACCGGGATAGTTCTTCGACGGCACTATTCACATCATGCCAATTGACGATGGCAATGGGAATCACACGATCCTTCGCCTGCTGATAAAACTCTGCCTGCCAACGATTGTAAGCCCGACAATAGGCCGAGTTCAGGTCCATATCGTCGAGGGGAAATGGCAGAATGCCAATCGTCGGGAACAGCACCCCTGCGTCCACCTGCCATTCATCTAACATTTTACATCGTGCCCGGGGATCATAGCTCGCAGGTTCACAGCCATCGGTGTATTTCATGTTACCCGTGAACACCTGATCCCTTGGTAAGTGCGCACCACCCAAACCGGCAAGACGACCCTCCAGCATTTTCTGCTCGCCTATGATCAGTGTCTCTATGCCATCAATTTCCTCGATTCTTATGGCTCGATCCCGGTACTTTGGCTCAAGATAATTCTGCCAGAGGTTCGCAGGTTCCATTACATGTGAATCACAATCTACAACAGGTGCTTGCATGTCGTACTCCGTCTACATCAAATTGACGGGTTCAGAGCTTACCAGATGATTCAAGAGTACTAACCGTAGTCACCTCACCAGCATCTCTTGGTACAAGCAGATTGCCGACTGCCCGCAATAGATCGTTTTGGCGAAAAGGCTTGTGGAGAAACTCGACTGCCCACTCAGGGCTAATGCCTCCACTTACCTGGCCTTCGGTGTAGCCGCTAAAGAAAACAACCGGGATCTGTATTCCTTTCTCAAGCAGTTGCGCATAAAGTTCAGGTCCCGTACGCCCCGGAAGTGTGCAGTCAAACACCAACACATCAATGTCTGGCTGCTCTTCCAAACAGCTCAAAGCAGCCTCACCTTGCTGCATAGTAATCACCTTGAAGCCACTAAACTCGAGCATTTCCTGGCACATTCGAAGAAGATCTTCATCATCATCGAGTATGAGAATTGTTTTTTTGACTGCGTAGCTGCTGTCGACCTCATTGGCGGCTGTTTCGACCAGGAGTTTTTCACAGGGTTTGAAATAGAAAACGAAATTGGTCCCACTATTTAATTTACTGTTAACATTTATTGCCGCATTGTGACGTTTAGTGATCCCGGCGACAGTCGCCATCCCGAGCCCACGACCCGTAAATTTGGTGGAGAAGAATGGATCGAACAGATGTGCCTGGGTTTCTGCGTCCATGCCACTGCCCGAATCATTGATCTTCATGAACGCGTATTCCCCAGGCTCCATAGAATTACCGAACAAGCTCCGGTTGAGGGTTTCACGGTTCACATTCCATCTGCCCGTTCTTATGCTGATGGCGCCCGCCTTTCCCTCCAGGCTCTCCGATGCGTTCATCACAAGATTCATGACAATCTGGTCAATCTGGCTCGCTTCCCCCATCAGCCAGACATCTTCATCTCCAGGGAAAAATTCCAACTTTGCATTAGGTGCAATTACCGGTACTAACAACGGTATCATGTCTTCGATGGTTTTGTTCAACTCCATCGGACTCGGATCATAAGGACCCTGCCCGGCGTAGGTGAGCATTTGTTCAGTAAGTTGTGAAGCTTTTTCTGAAGCGAGCAATATATGGTCCAGATGATCATTCAACTTGTCAACGTCATCTGCCTGCGCAATTCCCGCATACCCCATAATTGTCGCTAGCAGGTTGTTAAAGTCGTGAGCGATGCCACCTGCCAGCACACCGAGGCTTTCGAGTTTCTGGGACTGTTGCAGGCGTTGTTCAAATATCTGGTTTTGTCGCTTGAGCTCGTTTTCTTTACTTAAATCCTGGATGACATAGACACAATATTTTTCTCCGTCACGATTCGAAGCTTGAGCCCTGATTCTGACAGTAACATTGGACCCATCTTTACGCTGGGCAACGTCTTCGATCTCAATACTTTCGGCGGGTTCTGGCAGCTGATGAGTAGAAGTCAGCAAATCCCATATTTTGAGTTTGCCTATCGCTTCCTGCGCCGTAAAGCCAAACTGTTCTTCACTCCTTATGTTCCACGTGGTAAACACCCCACTTTCGTTCGTCACGAGGATCGAATCCGCAGACCTGTCCAAAATAAACTGCAAATCCCTCTCTGCACAAACTCGCTGCGCAAGAAGTTCCTGCACCTTTCGATGCGTTTCTTCCATTGCGTAAACGATCATCGTACCCAGGGCTATCGGATAAGTAACCGCTTCGAGATAATAGGTCAGGTAAAACAGCTCACCTGATTCACGATGCGCTGGAATCCAGAACCGAACAAGTACTAGACCAGCAGTGCATACAAACAGAAACCCCCGGACTTGAATCCAAGTATTATCAATCAGCATCCACTCTCTAAACAGCAACGAGGAGACTAACAACAGCGGTAAGTAATATAGGTACCAATCACTGACAGTATTCGTAAATCCCGCTATCCAAAAATAGAAAGACATCGCTACAAACAATGTCAAGAACCCGATCAGGATCCTGGAAATATTAATCTCTTCCTCCCTGGCTTCGTTCCAAGCAATCAGGAACAACAATGTAGATAAGTACTGTGCAAAACCGGAAAGGAAAAACAGCGGCGAAATATCAGGATGGGCACCAATCACCAGATTACATGTCTGGCGGAATGCATCGACCATAGCTGCGGCCGCCGCGTAGGCGAGGTAACTTCGCAGCGAGTTTCGATAGTTGAGCCAAATCGCGACAGCTACCATTAAATCCAGGGCTATAATAGCACCATGTGCGACGATCGAAGATTCCATGCATACCCCGAGGGGGATTCCATTGATTATTAGACTAGCCTTGAATCCATCCTGATTCAAGTCTGACGGGTTTATGGTCTACTAGGTAACAAGGAGTATGCTGACAATCGAGGAATCGCGAAGCAGCACCCAGGCTGAGTTGAGGCTTGTTCGATAAAACTTTTTCATTCAATATTGATTGCATAACTATCTCATAATTACTTCATAACTATTTCACAAAAGAAGGGGACCAAAGTGTTAAACAACATGGAACTAGTGGCTGCATTTTCTGATCGTATAAAAGCAAATCTAGTCGCTATTGAAACCCAGGGGACTTTGCTTGCTGACGAACGCAAGGATACCTCCCATTTACCCTTTGCTGCACTGGTTGCATGTTCCACTGACGACCTGCATTATCTTCTCGATGCAGCTGATGTTGGTGTTTACCTGGTTTGTCGCCGATCAGTTAAACTCAAAGCCGACCGCGAAACCCTGGGTCGATTACCTGGCGTTATTGGTTTGTTTACCCTCGTTGCTCATCCTGATTTAGGCCATCAAAGAGCGGATCAGCACTGGCGTGACAACCATGCGCCACTTGCCCTGAAGGTACATACAGCGATGTCTCACTACAACCAGCTCAGTATCGTGCACCGTTTTGCTGGCCCTGAGTGGGACGGATTTGCTCTCTGTGGTTTTAATACTATTGAAGACTTAAGGACGCGTTTCTTCAATACCAAAGAAGGCGAAGCCGCCATTAACGAAGACGTTGCACGGTTTTCCGATCACAAAAAGTCCCCCAGAAGAATCATCGCCACAGAAACACGGTTTTGACACAACGAGTTTACCCAGCGATTGATGACGATCCCGGCTATGGCTGGGTTATGGTGGCTGTTGCATTTACGCTCAGTGCTTTGTCTTTCGGAGCGCTGGCTGCAATCTCGGTATTCCTGAAACCGCTTTCAGAAGAATTCGGCTGGAGTAGAGCAGATACATCGTTAGGCTACACCACCATTGCTTTCTCGTCTGCACTGTTCGGTGTCTTCTGGGGGTTTATCGCTGACCGATTCGGCACTCGCTGGTTTGGCGTGGTTGCCGCCTTTGCGATGACGTTAAGCCTGCTCATGCTAAGCGAGCAGACAAGCCTGTTTGAGTTTTATGCCTTTTACTTTCTATTTGGCGCTTTTGGTAACGCCATGGTGAGTTCACCCCTGTTTGCCAATGTTGGATTCTGGTTCAGCCGTAATCCCGGCTTGGCGTTAGGTGTTACTGCCGCCGGAGGGGCTGTAGGGCAAGGCGTCATTCCATATCTGGTTGGTAGCGCTATTACCAGTTATGGTTGGCAGTCCGCCTACACAATCATGGCCTGGTCGTATCTGGTGATCGCATTGCCGATTGCTTTTCTAATTCGTGAATCACCCCGGCGCGAGCAGGCAAGGGTAGCTCCGGGCAAGGAGGCGCGTGATTTCCCGCTATCAGAAACTGAGGTTGTCGCATGGCTGGGTGTGGCAGTTATTTTCTGCTGTAACTGCATGTCTGTGCCGATCGTGCACCTGGTCCCTATGTTGACTGACGAAAACCGCTCGATGGAATTTGCAACCAGTGTTCTGCTGGTTCTGATGATATCCGGTGGCTTCGGTCGCATCATGGGCGGCAAGCTCGCCGATACAATCGGCGCCCTGCCGACATATTTAATAATGTCGCTGGGTCAAACGGTTTTCGTTTTCTGGTTTCCCCACCTAAGTGATTCAGCCACTGCGCTTTACGTACTGGCAGTGCTATTTGGTTTCACCTATTCCGGAGTAATGTCGAGTATTTTGATTTGTACCCGGGTAATGGTATCGGCGGGCTATGCAGCTCGGGCAATGAGCATTACTTCGTTCTTCGGCTGGGGCGGCATGGGACTGGGAGGATTCCTGGGAGGTTATTTCTTCGATAGCGATGGTAATTATGAAACAGCTTTCACTTTTGCGTCGTTGATGGGCGCAGTTAACCTGGTAATTCTCATGATGTTTTACTTTAGAATTAACAGTCAAAGAATGAATCCAGCCCTTGCTTAACTAAACGACCAGAAGGAATATTTGATTGGAAGCGATGAAAATAGTGGGCTACCTGACGCCTCTTTGTACCCGTCCAGGAGATGAAGTTTCAGTCAAGATCAGCTGTGAAACTGGTTCCCTTTACCATGCCTCCTTGATTGAATTGATCTGTGGTGACTCACGCAGCCACGGTACCGGTTACCAGGAACGCAGTATCGAAGCAGATTTCAACGGTGAATATCCAGGCAAAAGCCAACCCCTGGTGCCAGGCTCATACGCCAGTCTCGGTGAGCTTCCAGCCTCAGCAGACTTCGGATTCAGTTGCTGGTTTTATCCTACTTTGCCAGCTAAAGACCAGCTCCTGTTGTCAGGCCCTGATTTACGAATCAGGTTGCTGGGCGGTCAGTGCCTCATCGAACACGGCGGTACAGCGCTCGTCCTGCCACTCAAGCTGCGCCAGAAACGCTGGCATCAGCTTTCTTTATCCGCGGCTGATGGCTGTCTGCGCGGCAGGATACTTCAGTTAGGCAAGGGCGCCGGAGAACCAGGCAGGACTGAAATCAATGCCCAACTAACCTTAACAACCCCAGGCTTGAAGCCGGGGCAGTGGTGGCTGGCAACTGATGATGTGAGCAAAGGTGGGCAATTCAACGGACGCATAGAGGCCCCCTTGCTTACCGCCAACCACGACCTCGACACCTTGTGCACAGCCAATGAACAGATTATTGCCCGATGGGATTTTAGCCGGAATATGACCAGCGACAAGTTTTCTGACATCGGCGAAAAATATTTCGGTGAGTTTTACCAGCAACCAACCCGGGCTGTCACCGGTGTGAAGTGGGATTCATCGGTTCAACGATGGACTGAGCTGCCCGAACACTATGCTGCAGTCCACTTTCATGATGATGACCTGATTGATGCCGGGTGGGAGACAGATTTTAGTTTTCGTGTTCCCGTGGACCTGGATTCCGGTGTGTACGCCGTCAAGGTTCGACTCCTGTCTGAAGATAATGAAGAAGCCAGTATAGAAGGTAATGAAGACATCATGCCGTTTTTTGTCAGCCCCGGTGCCTCTGACACAAAAAGAGATGTGGCTCTGCTGATGTCCACGGCCACATACCTGGCCTATGCAAACCAGCGTTTGTCACTGGGTACCGGTATGTTTGGCAAAGGTCCCAGAAATCCATTTGACAAATATCTGCTCGATAACCCGGAAGTCGGTAACTCACTCTACGAGCATCATAGCGACGGCAGCGGTGTGCATTTTTCTTCCCGGCTGCGCCCCATTCTTAATCTAAAACCCAAAACACTGACCTGGTCTTTCAACGCCGATACTAACCTGACAGCATGGCTCAAGGCCATAGATCAACCTTTCGATGTGATAACCGATGAGCAGTTGCACTACCAGGGTATTGATCTTCTCAAGGATTACCGGGTCGTTATCACCGGCACCCATCCTGAGTACCATTCTACCAGCATGATGGATGGGATTTTTGATTGGATGGATACCGGGGGCAGGCTTATGTACATGGGAGGCAATGGCTTCTATTGGCGCATCGCCCACCATCCGAACAACCCGGCGATTATCGAAGTGCGCCGCGCAGAAGACGGGACCCGGGCATGGATGTCAGAAGCCGGAGAGTATTACCATCAGTTTACCGGCGAATATGGCGGACTCTGGCGTCGCCTCGGCCGCCCCCCAAATGAACTCGTCGGGGTGGGTTTTACTGCCCAGGGTTTTGATGGCGGTACGCACTATCGACTCAGTCCTGAATCGTTAGATCCACGAGTCAGCTTCATTACGGAAGGTATTAACGACAGTGACACGATTGGCGACTATGGCACCCAGGGTGGCGGTGCCGCCGGAGAAGAAATAGATAGATATGATACAGATCTTGGTTCCCCGAAGCATGCAATCGTTATTGCATCGTCCGAAGAGCACCGCCCAGGCATGTTGATAACCAAGGAAGAGTTTTTGATGACGGTTCCGGTACCCAAGGGCTCAGATGTCCGTGCAGACATGACTTTTTTCGAGACACCTTCCGGTGGTGCCGTCTTCAGCACAGGCAGTATCTCCTACGCCGGGGCGCTATCGGTTGATGGCTATGAAAATGATATAGCCAAAATAACTCTAAACGTCCTGAATCGCTTTCTCGATCCGGCTCTTTTCGATCATCCATCGCAGGAATAACCGACCTGTCAGGCTGCTACACTACACTAGGTTTTAGGCCGCATAAACCATGGCCCCGTCATTCCCCGTTCCACCATTACTGCACGGTTCTGCTTCGCGTATTCTGCCATTTTCGAGAGATAATCCGAGTCAAGCCGTCGTTTGAACAAGTCCGTCGAGAACATCGCAGCCCAGTCCGCAAGAGGTCTGATGCCACCCCCGGATGCAGGATCAGTCTGGGACCACTCGAATACATTGTCTTCGCACGCGAAGAGGTTCATACGTTCTCAGTTATCAGGGCTTGGTATCTCCGACCATTTCCACATGGGATTGTTAACATGGCCAACCGTTGTATCTGGCGTCACTTCCAGTATTTCGTCATCCCTGTAGCGAATCGTGATGATTTCTGCCGTCGCAAGGTCCCGGGTTTCGACCTTTACTTCCTGACCGGGAAACAACCAGCGAATCGCATTGACCTCTAGTCCACACTGCCCGAACCACTTTCGTTCACCATCAACGCTGACGAGATAATGGGTCGGTGTACTGTTAAATGGTGCCCATGAACCAACCTGATCGGTACCCGGTGAAGTCCAGCATCCAATTCCAATGTTTGCCGCCTCATTAACGGCAACCCGAGCTTCTTCTGTCGAAACCCCGAGCTCAGATGCCAATTGGGTATAGTGTGGCGCCCAACCGTGATCCACCATATGTTGCAGTATATTCGTGTAGGTCTTCTGTACTAGTCCATTGTCCATCTAACCCGACTCCACAATAGTAACCAGGCGATCATTCTCACCTTTTTCACGCCAACTTCAAAGATAAACAGTACCCTGCCTCACCTATTCGGTTCAGGAGTTGATATTGTCAATCGTACGTCGATAAACTATCGACACCCGGCAAAGATTTGGATTAACAAGTATGATGAAACGATCAGGTGGTTACCTGAAACCGCGAGACCCTGACACGGCACCTGCCGAGAGTCTT
This sequence comes from Gammaproteobacteria bacterium, assembly GCA_012960755.1. The sequence continues at coordinate 242,404 of DUAT01000094.1, read as the reverse complement.
GAACTTGAACAACAAGGTTTCACCCTTGTAAAAAAGGCACTGGATACAGGAGAAATTGCCCAGCTGGCTGACGAAGTTGCTGACATATTTAGGCAGTATGCGAGGGACGACAGAGCCGGGAAGAACCGCACTGTTGAGGATGATGAGATGTTTCGGTATGAAATGCTGAATCGCAGTGCGCTATGTCAAAAACTGGTTTCCAACAGGCACATACTGGACGTTATAGAACCATTACTTGGGCAGGACTGCCATGTGATTGCCAATACGGCCTGGCGGAACACAGCCCGGCATCCGGGCTCACACGGCGGTCAACACTGGCATATTGATGCCGGGCCACATATCCCCCTGGCAGAAGGTACCTCCTGGCCAAAAGAAATACCCCACCCCGTGTTCGCTATCGGGATTCATGTCTATCTGAAGGATTGCAACCCTGACGATGGACCGACCGGTATCATCCCTGGCAGCCATTTTTCCGGGCGCTTCCCGCCCAGGGAGCAGGCAATGGATGAAAACCTGGAGTATGAGGGCCAGGGTGTAGTACCAATTATCGCGAAGGCTGGCGACATTGCCTTCTTCGTCTCGGATGTCTGGCATCGTCGTATGCCCACCGGGCCCGATGACGATGGCCGTTTTTTTGTCCAGGTACATTACGGACGTCGTGATATCGCCCAAAGAATCCTGAGCAGCAGACAGAACAATCAACTTTCTGACGCTGCACTCGCCCGGGCGGAATCAACCCGGGAAAAAACCGTGATTGGTTTTCATGAGCCCTTTTTTTACGATGGATAGCTATGATAGATAAGTCTGATGGATAGATCAGATAGTTACAGCGTGATTACAAAATAACACTATAAGGATGCACAATGTACCGAAGCATGACTATGCTGATTCTCGCTTTTTCTACCATTACGCTGCACGCACAATCCAACACGGAGTGGCCCGCTTATGGAGGTGCTCCCGGCGGAGGTCATTATTCAAGGGCAACAGAAATCAACAAGAGTAACGTCGCAGATCTTGAAGTAATCTGGATTCACCGCTCAGGAGACTATGTCAGTGGCAGCCAGAACCTCACCGAAGAGATGTCTGAAGAGAGTATGCGGTCTCGTCCGACCTCCTTCATGAACACGCCTATCATGGTTCAGGACACCCTCTACTACTGCACACCCTTTAATCGTGTGTTTGCCCTGGACCCGGGTACAGGCAAAGAAAGATGGTCCTTCGATCCGAAGGTTGATATGAGTGAAGAAGGCATTACCAACTGCCGCGCAGTGAGTAGCTGGCTGGACCCTCGACAAACCGGCGCTGCCTGCCAGCACCGAATTCTATTAGGCACGCTGGACGCACGTCTCATCGCTCTGGATGGCGCAACCGGGAAACGTTGCGAGGGTTTTGGTGATAAAGGCCAGGTCAGCCTTACCCAGGGGCTAACAGAACATACAGGATTCGAATACAGCATAACCAGCGCACCGGCGATTATTGACGATCTGGTTGTGACCGGCGCATTTGTTCTGGACAGCAGTCGACCTGATGTGCCATCCGGTGTTGTTCGTGCCTACAACATCAGGACAGGAGAATTTGTCTGGGGATGGAATCCTGTCCACCCTGATCATCCACAGGTGGATGATCAGGGTAAGTATACTTCGGGCTCTACCAACGTCTGGTCAACAATCTCTGTTGATGCTGAACGAGGCCTGGTGATTGTACCCACGGGCAATTCATCCCCTGATTATTACGGCGGCGACCGGGATGGACACATGGATTACTACTCGAGTTCTGTTGTCGCATTAGATGCGAAGACCGGAGAAGTCGTCTGGCACTACCAGACAGTCCACCATGATATCTGGGACTATGATGTACCAGCCCAACCGACGCTGGTGGATGTCACCATCGACGGCAAAACACGGCCGGCAGTCGTACAGGTGACTAAAATGGGGATGACATTCGTGCTCGACAGGGAAACGGGTAAACCCCTGCATCCTGTCGAGGAAAGACCGGTACCACAGACCGGTGCCGTTCCGGGGGAATACTTAAGTCCCACACAGCCTTTTCCCGTAAAGCCGGAGCCACTGCACCAGCTTGGCATGACGCCCGACGACGCCTGGGGTTTTACATTCTGGGATGAGGGAAGTTGCCGCAAGAAGCTCGAGTCCATCCGAACCGGTCCGATATACACGCCGCCGAGTTTAGAAGGCACGGTCTTCTATCCATCCAATCTTGGAGGCCACAACTGGGGTGCTCCCGCGGTAGATCTGGATCGTCAGATAATGATCACCAATACAAAACACTTTCCCATCGAGGTAAAACTGGCAAAGCAGCAAGACTGTCCTGAAGGGCTGCCATTCCCGCAAAACGGATCGCCTTACTGCGTCATCATAGCGCCTGTCGTTTCCTCACTGGGCGCTCCTTGTGCCAAACCACCCTGGGCAACCCTGGATGCCATTGATTTGAATTCCGGCGACATCCTGTGGCGAGTTCCGCTGGGGTCTCTGGAAAAAATAGTTCCCTGGCCCTTGTATCTGTTGGTCGATGGCGGCCTTGAAATGGGTGGCCCGATGGTGACCCGCAGCGGATTGATATTTATCGCAGCGGCGTCGGATGCTTACTTCCGCGCATTCGATATCGATAATGGCAAAGAGCTCTGGAAGGCCGAACTACCCACCACAGGTAACTCGGTCCCGATGACCTATACCTACCAGGGTGAACAGTTTGTTGTGATCACGGCAGGTGGACACTTCACCTCTCCAATGCCGTCGGGGGATTACGTCATGGCCTTCAAACTACTGGACAAGGTATCGCACTAAGCCCGCCGAAGCGGCTTTATTGCACAATCCAAACAAGTCATACTCCTCGCGCAAAGATGGAGGAGAGTATGAACAGATCACTATTGATTATCGCAGTGTTACTGATTAGCGCCTGCACAGAAAACAAGTCGAGCGACCAACCAAATACCCCGAATCAGTTTGATGTCGAAATTCGATGGACCAGCTACGGTATTCCTCATGTCAAGGCGGATGACTGGGGAAGCCTGGGCTACGGATTCGCCTATGCAACCGCTAAAGATGCGATCTGCACCATTGCCCGTGACATGATCATGGTGCGTGGCGAACAGTCCCGATATTTCGGCACCGAAGACAAACATCGCAACAGTGATATCTTTCATAAAGCCATGCTTACAGACGCAATAGTTGAAGCTTCCCAGGCAGCGGTGGATGACAAAAACAGCCAGTTCACAACCGGGTATGTGAAGGGGTACAACCGTTACCTGAAAGACAACATCGACCGTCTACCAGACTCCTGCGCAGGTCAACCCTGGGTCAAGACAATTTCCGAAGCAGATGTTGCCCGCCTTGGTATTGGCGTCGGCATTCGATACGGGGTGGGCAGATTTCAAAAGAATATCGCCGAAGCCGTACCCCTACGACCTGCGGTCGAGCTGAGTGCAACCAACGCGTCACGCTACGATGGCATCGGTAGTAACGCGGTCGCCCTGGGTAGTGACGTGACAGAATCCGGTCGCGGCATGCTCTTTGGGAACCCACATTATCCCTGGAAAGGTTCATCACGTTTTCACATGATCCACACAACCATACCCGGTGAGGTTGATGTCATGGGTGTTGGGTTGACCACAACGATGCGCGTCGCAATAGGTTTTAACCAGGATATCGCCTGGACTCATACTGTCTCGACGGCACTGCGAGCAACTGTCTACCAACTTGAGCTAAACCCTGCTAATTCCATGCAGTATAAATACGATGAGGAAATGCGAGACATCGAAACCGTTCATGTGGAGTTGATATCGATGGATGACGAAGGTCAGCCCGTTACATCGACACACACGGTATACCTCTCTCACTACGGACCCATTCTCGCGAGCAAGCAGATGCCCTGGAGCACAACCCATGCTTACACCGTCAGGGATGTAAACATGAGCAACTTCCAGACCACTGCAACCTACCATAGGCTCAACAGCGCAACTTCGATCAAGGAGGTAGAGGCTGCTATCAGTGAGCAGGGCGTATCGTTTACGAATACCATAGCAGCGGATCGCCATGGCACCGCTTTATTTGCTGATATTTCGCGCACTCCTAATGTCGACGCGGATCTTATTGACCGGTGCCGGGTCAAACCCGAAGGTCTGCCCAACTATATCGTCGTACTCAATGGCAGTAACTCCAGCTGTGAGTGGCAGGATGATCCACGGTCCAAATCACCTGGTCTTCTCCCTCCCCAGGAGATGCCAAGAATCAAGCGCAGTGACTATGTCACCAACTCAAATGACAGCTACTGGCTCTCTAATCCCCAGGCGCCGTTGGAAGGCTACTCCCCTATCATAGGTCCTGAGAAAACGGCACGAACCTGGCGGACACGGGCAGGTATTACCCTGGTGGAAGACCTGATTGGAAAAGGCAAGATAACCCCGGATCAGATCCAGAACATGCTCTATGAACACAGGAACTATGCGGCGGAAGTGCTTTTGGATGACGTTGTCAAAGTGTGTGATATTCGGATGAACAAAGACGCCAACAATATAGCTGATGCCTGTGGCGTGCTGAAAAAATGGGATCGCCGACAAACAATTCAAAGCAGGGGCGCACAAGTCTGGACCGAATTCTGGCGGGCGGTACGAAGTACTGACAATCTCTACGGGATCGCTTTCGATCCCCAGGACCCTATCTACACACCACGGGGTATTAACGTCCTTGATCGCGATGTGCTTAAAGCGGTGCACGCAGCTCTGGTGACCGCCCAAACTACCCTGGCTGAAGCAAACATCCCCCTCGATGCACCCTGGGGTGAGATTCAGTTTGCCGAACGGCACAACCAGCGCATACCTATTCCCGGTGGCCAGGGTTGGGCTGGTATGTTCAGCATGATCGTTGCAGATTTGAAAAAGGACAAGGGTTATACGCCTATTGTCCACGGTAACAGTTATGTGCAGGTGATTTCCTGGGATGAGGACGGAACGCTGGATGCCAGGGGCATCCTCACCTATTCTCAATCAGAAGAACCGGATTCTCCACATTACTCAGATCAGACTGAACTCTACTCACAAAGCCAATGGCTGAAGTTTCCCTTTACTGAATCCGAAATCGCCAGCGATCCGAACCTGGTGTCTTTGAGGCTCACTGAATGAAAGCAATACCTCGGAGGCTCATGTTAACAGTCACATGCCTGTGTCTGTCACTAGCCTCCCCATGGGTATTCCCATCAAAGTACCAACTACCCGGTGGTGCCGCCAGTTTGAGTGATCCCTATATAGCAGCCGGGTATCGCGCTTTGTTTACCTGCTCGGCACATTTTCTGATGCACCGTCCTCTGCAGGACATTCTGCTGGTGGAGCTCGCCGATACGACAAGTCTCAACCTGCCTGATCCTGAGATTGATAATCGGCGTGGACTGGTTCGTGCGGCAGACGCTGACAGTAATGAACTGATCGCTGCCTACCGCGATACGATGGGATGTACTCTCCTGCCGCCGGACTGGCAGGTTGCCGATGTTACCCGTCTACCCTACATCCAACGTCCCCGGGCTCCTGATCTCAGCGATGTACCTTACCCACAGGGAGACGCAGCAGATCCACAAACAAACGATGCGCAACAGCGTGTACTCGACAAGGCATTCGACGCAGCAAGCTATGGTGATGGAACGCTGACTGTAGGTATTGTTATCATCAAAGATGGGAAATTAGTTGCAGAACAATATCGCCCAGGTTTCAGCATCCACCAGGGCTACAGAACCTGGTCAACTGCAAAGAGTATCTCTGCGAGCTTGATCGGAATTGCCGTGCGCGACGGGCTTATGGAACTTGATCATCCGGCGCCGATACCAGAATGGTCCTATCCCGGGGATCTCAGGGCCAAAATCACTCCCAATCACCTGCTCTGGATGTCAAGTGGTCTGTGGAGTGAAGGGAGTAACACTAACGCGGTCTACTTCGCCGGGCAGGATGTGATCAGCGGAGCAACAACGACACACCTCGAAGCCGAACCCGGCACGCGCTGGAAGTACGCCAACAACGATACGCTGTTGTTGTTACGGGGCTTGCGTCATGTCCTGAACGATGATTTACGCTACCTGCGTTATCCCTATGATGAACTTTTCTCCCGTATCGGCATGCACCATACATGGATGGAAACCGATCACCAGGGTAATTTCATCGGTTCCAGTCAGGTATATACAACCGCCCGTGACCTCTCCCGATTGGGACTGCTCTACCTTAACGACGGCATCTGGCAGGGGAAACGCCTGCTGCCAAAAGGCTGGTCAGATTTTGTAGCCACAGCCGCTCCCAGTCTGCCCCGTGAAAAAGGTCGACGTGGATACGGCGCACAATTCTGGCTGCTGGATGAAATGCCCGGGGTGCCGAAAGGCACTTACACCACCGCGGGTAACAAGGGTCAGTACGCGACAGTCGTACCGCAGTACAATATGGTCGTGGTACGGACCGGCGTTGATCCCATCGGCTCCCGCTGGGCACAGGATCAACTGGTAGTCGATATTATCAAAGCGTTTGGTAACCGTAGTTCATGAGTTGGGCCCTTCGTCTGGGATACGGAATCGGCCAATTGCCCGAGGGCATCAAGAGCGCTGCTTTTGGCTTCTACCTGCTGTTTTACTTCAATCAGGTGCTCGGTTTATCCGGGACGCTCGTCGGCGCTGCACTATTTATCGCCCTTTGCATTGATGCCATCACTGACCCCCTGGTTGGATCCTGGTCTGATTCATATAAGTCAAAGTTCGGCCGACGCCACCCATTCATGTACATCGCTGCAGTGCCATTTGCGATCAGTTTCTACTTTCTGTTTGTGCCGCCAGAAAACCTCGGCACGACAGGCCTGTTCTTCTGGGTCTTGAGCTTTTCAGTGCTGACCCGTTCGACCATGACTCTGTATTCAGTGCCTTATATGGCACTGGGAGCAGAGCTGACCAGTGACTACGACGAAAGGACCTTGTTGTCTGCGCTTCGCACCATCTTTCAATTGTTTGGCATGTTCCTGGTACTTATCATCGCAAATCAACTTTTCTTTGCCGCAACGCAAGCCTATCCGAGCGGGCGACTGAATCCTCAATCCTATCGTGATTTCGCCCTGGCCTCCGTACCGGTAATGATTCTCGGCATCCTCTTCGCCGCCGGAGCCACCCACGCTCAAATACCCAAGTTACGCAAACCGGACGCCCAGCCGTTTTCCCTGGGACGGGTCGTCAAGGAAGTCAGAACAGCCTTTCAGATTCCATCTTTCGTTGCTGTGGTATGCGCCAGCGTGGTTTTTGGCATTACGCAGGGCATGGTGCAAGCGTTAATCCTCTATACCGGCACTTACTTTTTCGAATTGACCCAGGGACAAATGACTTTGCTGTTTGGCGTGGCAATTATCGGGATAGTTGCAGGCAGCTCGATCAGTCGTTCGATGTTCTATTTTATCAGGGAAAAGAAAACCCTCTTTATCGCAGGTTTGACCTGGTACGCGTTTTTTACCTCTTCAGTGATTATCCTGAAGCTCTTTGGTTGGCTGCCCGTCAGCGAACCCGGTGACATTGCGCTGCTTTACATCGCGAGCGGCCTGACGTCGGCAGTGGGCCTGGGAGTCGCAATTCCATTGATCGGATCCATGATTGCCGATATCACCGATGAACATGAGCGCATCCATGGGGACAGGCAAGAGGGTATCTACTATGCTGCAGCGTCTTTCGCGGGTAAGGCCGTCGGCGGTATCGGGCCTGTTTTTGCCGGAATCATCATCGACCTCGCTGGCATCACACCGGGCACCGCACCTGAAGATGTCGCACCGGAAGCAATTATCCGCTTCGGCTGGGCCCAGGGACCCAGTGTTATCCTGCTAACGGCAATTTCGGTATTCGCCATCACTTTCTACACCATCAGTCGTGATCGTCATGATGAAACTTTGGAAGTGGTAGCGGCAAAGTCCAGGGAATAATTGATGCTGCTATAGCCGAACGCCCTCAACAATCAGTTCAACTTCGACATCACCTACCCATTCCGGCAAACCAAAGTCTTTCGCACTGAGCACCACATTACCCTGGAATCCGCTCCGGTACCCACCCCAGGGATCTTTGCCTTCACCGATCTGAGTGACATCAAGCACAACGGATTTGGTAACACCATGCAATGAAAGGTTACCGGTGAGTTTCCCTGCATTTGCGCCGCCTGAATATGCAACACTCTCAAAAGTAATGGTCGGATACTTGTCTACATCGAGAAAGTCAGCGCCTCGCAGATGCTTGTCACGTTCTGCATGGTTAGTGTCCAGGCTCCCGGTCTCAATTGTCACGCTGGCTTTTGAGTTTCCCGGATTTTTGGCGTCATGACTGAAGCTGCCTTCGAAACTTTCGAAGTGCCCAATAATATACGAAAAACCAAGGTGACTCGCCTTGAAAGTGACGAAGGCATGTTGGCCTTGCTTGTCGATCACATAGTCTGCACCTGTCGCAAAAGCCGGTAAAAGCCCGAAGCAGATCAAAGCCCCTAATGTCGTTTTTATCTTCATTGTGAAATCTCCTGGGTGATTACCGGGGCTTAACACCTAACATTCGTCGCAGCGTATCATCCCTGTCAACAAAATGGTGTTTTAATGCAGCGCCCGCATGGACAAGTGTTACACCTATTACCAGGTACGCCGTGATCTTGTGAATCAAACCTGCGAGGTCTTCCTGTTCAGGTATGGTTGTGATGGTTGCCGGTACTGAAAACCAATCAAATACACTGATCCCTGAACCCCCCGACGTGGGTATCAGGTAGCCGGAAATCACAATCACAACCGTTAACAGATACAACATCCAGTGCGCCAGTTTCGCCCCGAGAATCTCAAACGAACGATGGCTCGTTAATGGTATCAGGGCTGGATTGAACGGCTTCCAGATCAACCTGAGAAGCAGCAACCCGCATAACAGGATTCCAATACTCTTGTGAATAAAGGGCAGCTTATTGTAGAGGGCGTCATAATAGGTCAGCTCCACCATGTACAGCCCCAGGATGAACAACCCAATGATCGTGAGCGCCGTAACCCAATGAAACAGCAAGGTGACTAACCCGAAACGAGTCGCTGAGTCGAACATTTTTCCGTTCGTCTTTGCTGCTACCTCAAACCGAAGTCGAAGGTGCCTCCATCGGCATAGGTTTTCAGGATCCGTCTACCTGTTGTCATAACATGCACTTCATCCGCACCATCATAAATACGGGCAAAACGTGCATGGCGATACATGCGCTCGAGAGGCGTATCTTCCGTAACGCCTAACGCGCCATGAACCTGGATTGCACGATCAATGGCATTGTGCAACATGGTAGCGCCGTACACCTTGATCAACCCAATTTCGATTCTGGCTTCATCGCCCTGGTCAATTTTTTGCGCCGCGTGGAGTGTCAGCAATCTTGACGCCTGAATTTCGGCAGCGGTATCAAAAATAAACTTCTGTATCTGCTGGTGCTCACCTAAACGCTTACCGAAAGCAACCCGTTCGTTGGCACGTTTACACATCAGGTCAAAAGCCCGCTGCGCCTGGCCGAGCCAGCGCATGCAATGAAAGATTCTTCCCGGTCCCAGTCGATCCTGGGCAATCTTGAACCCCTGCCCACGGGGCCCTAACAAGTTCTCTTTGGGGACACGGACATTGTCGTAGTCAACTTCGTAATGGCCGTCATAGTCACCCATGACCCGAACATCCCTGAGAATGTTGTAGCCTTCGGTATCGGTTGGCACCACGATCATTGAAAACGCAGCGTGATCAGGTGCATCCGGCTCCGTACGTACCATGGCAGTCGTATAGGCCGCATTACCTGCACCAGAGGTAAACCATTTTCTGCCATTGATTACCCACTCATCACCATCCAGTTTCGCGCTGGTTTGTAACTGGGTCGGATCAGAGCTCGCAACCGCAGGTTCGGTCATGCCAAAACTCGGGAATACTTCACCATCGACCAATGGCTTTAAATATTTGTCACGCCACTCATCGTTGGCATAACGATTCAGCATGATGGAGTCCTGCAGCGAATGGGTTCCAAGTGCCACCGTAGCCGCTTCCGAGCGTCCAACCACTTCGTTGATAAAAACGTAATCCATAAAGGGTAAACCACCACCACCGATTTCTTCCGGATGTCCCAACGCCCACAAGCCCTGATCCTTGGCTTTCTGCATAAGCCCTCGCATCACCTCGCCACGGCGCTCCCCCACCTTGTTTTCAAGAAGTGTGGATTCCATGGGATAAACTTCATGCTCGATAAAATCGAGAACTTTTTGCCGCAACGGCTCGATATGGCTTGGGATGGATAGGTTCAACATGACAGGCTCCTGGCTTTGGGAGTTAACAGAATATGTTTTTTACTTCTGGTCGGCAACTACGGGTATTAAGGTACTATATCGAACCGGGGATCACAGTATTTTTCAAGTTAGGGATGCCATGAAAGGACATTGGGGTTTCGTTCTCGCCCGTTGTTTCGATGCCAGTGGCAAAACACTTTATTCGGTGTCTGTCGAAGGATCGATACTCGCCTGGAACGTCCACACCAGTGCCATTCAGCAATCCTGGAAGTGCCATAAGGGACCGATAAACGCACTCGCTTACCATTGCCGCACTAAGGAATCCGCCGCTACTCTGGTTACGGCGGGCCATGATCAAACCGTCGCGCTGTGGGACGCCAGCGATGGCTCATTGCTTGGACGCCTGACAGGCCACAAGGCAGGCGTTCACAGCGTCGCAATATCAGACCAGTTCGTAATTTCCGGCTCTGCAGATAAACTCATCGGCATCAGGGATCGCAAGACAGGGCATCACGTCGATTGGCTACAAGGGCACGATGATGTCGTCACCGGTATTGCCTTTCTTGACGAGAATCGAATTGTCTCCGGATCAAGGGATTGCAGCCTGCGGGTCTGGGATCTATCGAAACGAACCCAGGAACTGGTGCTCGAAGGGCATACCGAATGGGTCACCAAGGTCGGCGTAGGAGGAGGCAGTCAGGCAGTTTCGGTGAGTGAAGATGGCACGCTGCGCATCTGGGACTGCACCACGGGCGCTGAGTTGTGGAGCCATCAGGGCGACACCGGCCACGGGCACCCGTTATGGGGCTTGGGCATTAACCAGGCGGGAACCTTTGCTATTGTTATGGCCGCCAGATTTGTGGCCAGGGTCGACCTGGTAAAGCTCAATGTGGAACTCTCCCATAAACCTATTACCGCGACTGCTCGCGGAATCGGTGTTTCTCCGGTTGAAAACCTGGTCGCCCTTGGATGTGACAGCGGCGACGTTGACTTATATGACATCAACCGGAAATCAGTAGTTTCAACGTTGAAAAGCAATGTCGAGGCCATCGGCTCTGCAATCATCTCCGCCAGTGATTCGGTTGTCGGTAATCTTTATGGCAGAATTAAGGTAAGTGTGCAGGACAAGACCCTGATCCTAGCATCTGCCCACAATAGCTTCGTGTACTGTATTCAGCGAATAGACGAATTGCGGTTTGCCTCCGGGGCGTTCGATCATCTCATCCGGATCTGGGATTTTAAGACAGCGAGTAGTTTGATCGTACTGGATCATGGCGGCGCCGTTTTCTCCCTTTCTACACCCGACGATGTGTCCAGATTGTTAAGTGCAGGTGGTAACAGGCTGATACTATGGGATATCAACACTCAAAAGATCATCTGGCAGATGCAGGGCGTGGGTCCCGGAAGCCACAATATGGCAGCAATCAACGGCCGGGGTGATATCGTGGTTTCCGTATCCGAAGAAGCTATTCTCAAGCTCTGGCACCTGGGCGATGGCTCATCCACGGTTTTACCGTTACCACAAAAACACACTTCCGCAGTGGGATTCCTGAAAGATCAGGAGCGGGTGATCACAGGCAATGCCAACGGCGAGATTAGTGTCATTGACCTGAAAACAGGAGTTAGCACGTTGCTCCACAATCATCACGAGGATTGGGTTCGCACCTTGCGAATTTCAGCCGATGGAATTCGTATCCTGACGGTCAGTCAAAACGGCACCGCCTGCGTATTCGATATTCAACAAAACCGAATAATCTCACCAGTTTCAGATCAACCTGTCGCGGTGGCCGACTTTGATAAAAATGGCCAGGTCTATTGGGTGGACAATATGGGGCGCGTTTATTAAATGACCTACGAGTTACTTATTGGGACTTACACCCGAAAGACGTCATCGGAAGGTGTTTACGCTTATTCCATCTCTGGTGAAGGGGATAATATAACCCTGATGGCTGTTAACAGAGGTATCGACAATCCATCGTTTCTTATTCAGCATCCCTACCTGGACGTAGTATTCGCCGTTAACGAGGTCGCCGATTTCACCAGCTCGAACAGTCGTTCAGACAGCGGTGCGGTCAGCGCTTTTTCCTCTGAAAACGGCAGACTGGAAGTCCTCAACCAACGACCTTCCCTGGGGGCAGACCCCTGCCACCTGTCAATATCAGCACAAGGCAAGTGTTTGCTGGTGGCAAACTACTCAGGAGGTAGTTTCACCTCATTCCCAATTTCGGCCGACGGTTCTCTAGGTGAGTTCGTCAGCGCTGTGCAGCACAAGGGCATGGGGATCAACCCGACGCGACAGACCGGGGCTCACGTACACTCAACCACATTTGGCCCCTCTGGTGAATTTGTCTACGTCGCTGACCTTGGCACCGACCAGGTCATACAATACCCGGTAGACGACACCGGCCAGGTTGGCTCCCAGGCAAGTCATGCAATTAGCCTGAAAGCTGGTGCTGGCCCAAGGCATTTTTGTTTTTCCGGCGGCTTTGGCTATTTACTCAACGAGTTGGATAACACCGTTATTTCTTTCAGGGTGGATGTTGGAGGACAACTAAAAGTGCTTCACACCCACTCGAGTTTGCCCGATACTTATTCCAGCCCCAATGATGGCGCGCATATCGAAGCCTCAAGGGATGGGAAATATCTTTATGCAAGCAATCGGGGGCACGACAGCATTGTGGTATTTAAAATCGGTTTGCAAGGTAAACTCGAACAGGTACAGTTCCAGCCAACCCTGGGGAGACATCCCAGGCACTTTACTTTTTCACCGGATCAGGAGTTTATGTTGGTTGCCAATCGGGATACGAACAACGTGGTTGTTTTCAAGCGGGATTCATCAACCGGGTTGCTGACCGAGACCGGAAACCAGTTCGAGGTACCGTCACCGGTCTTCCTGTTGCCTATGCCTATCCCTAACCGATGCTAAGCCCAGCACAAATTCAGGAATTCCGATCTAACGGTCTCCTCGTTGTTCCTGATGTTGTGCCCGAGCGTTTACGCGCCAATGTCATTGACGCGATCATTGAATTTTCGAATATCAGCCTGGACGACAAGGCAACCTGGTACCAACCAACGTTTTCGGGTCACGGGATAGTGCCACTACACCACCACCAGGCGTTGTGGGATGTTCGCCAACTGCCACTGCTGCACGAGATTTTTGCAGAGATATACAATACAGAAAAACTCTGGGTAAGCATGGATCGTGTTTCCTACAAACCCCCTGCTTCAGCAGCCATATCAAACTGGTCTGAGTCCGCAGTGCATTGGGATTGTGATCCGTGGCGTATTTCGGGACTTAGCCTGCAAGGTCTTGTCTATTTAACCGATACCGGTGAGGACCAGGGCGCATTTGCGTGTGTGCCTTCGATATTCCAAAGTATTAAGGACTACCGTGAAAAGCACCAAAACGATGAGAACCGCAACCAGCCTGTGTTTGAAGATAATGACCTGATACCGGTGGGTGGCAAAGCAGGTAGCCTGGTCTTATGGAATCGATTAATGCCCCACACGAGCCACCTGAATTTTTCCGACCAGCATCGGTTCGTCCAGTATGTCAGCATGCAACCGGATTCATCATCGGGGTCAGAAAGGCAACAACGCATCAACGAATGGCAAACCAAGGCGCCGCCTGAGTGGGCGATTCGTCAGAGAATCAGCCACCAGCTCATACCAGAACCCGGTGCGCCCGCCAGTTTGACCACATTGGGAGAAAAGCTTGTCGGCGTTACCACCTGGTGAACGGCTGAACTGCCGCCGTGGCATCCTTATCCCCGTAGAAGTGATTCAAATTACGACGGGTTCCAGGTCTGTGGCCGTAAGACTTACTGCAATGCTGAAAACGCGCTACTATCAGCTATTTACACAGGTAAACACCGGTATTCCAGTACAGTGATTGATCGTTATGCTTAACAAGATAGTCCTTCCTGCCATCATCATCTTTGCAAGTATCGCGGTCGCGATCTGGATGTCCGCGCAACAATCCGTGCCTGATTCTGTACCAGCCCCTCCGCCAGTGATGCTGGTGGACGTTATCGAGGCTAAAATCAGTACCGAAAAAATCAGAGTGAGCGCCCAGGGCACGGTGACACCCAGGACAGAAACCACACTGATCTCCGAAGTTTCGGGGATTATTACCGAGGTCTCACCGGCGTTTGTTGCAGGTGGTTTCTTTTCCAAGGGCGACGTCATGATCCGCATCGATGACCGAAACTATCGTGCCGAACTAAAACGGGCACAAGCCAGCGTTGCCTCCGCCAGGACCATGGTAACGAGAGAAGCAGGGCTTGCCGACTATGCCGAAGCAGACTGGCAACGGGCAAAATCGCTATTGTCATCCAGCAAGGCGGCAAGTGACCTGGCCTTGCGAAAACCACAACTGGCCGAAGCAATTGCCAATCTGGATTTTTCCCAGGCTGAACTCGACAAGCGAGAAGGTGACCTTGACCGAACGGTGATACGAGCGCCCTACGATGGACTGGTGAGGCAAAAACGTGCCGATGTGGGTCAGTATGTCGCGGCTGGCACGCCATTGGCACTCACCTTTGCCGTCGATGTAGCTGAGATTCGATTACCACTACCAGACCGGGAGTTACCCTACCTGAACCTGGCCGATCTGCATGACCCGGCGTCACGACCTGAGGTTCTCCTGTCCGCCGAGATTGGTGGCACCCGTAACCTATGGAAAGGACAAATCGTTCGTACTGAGGGCGTTTTCGATGAACGCAGCAGGGTTCTTTATGTCGTCGCGCAGATAACTGACCCTTATAATCAACAGGGACCAAAATGGCCCTCGCCACTTCGTATCGGCACTTTTGTCGAGGCAAGTATCGCGGGCTTTACCGCTGAAAATATCATCAAACTACCGCGATCTGTTTTGCAGGACGCTAATTCTGTCTGGACCGTGGGTGTGAACAGCGAGTTGAAGCTGAAAACCGTAACACTGCTTCGAAGTGACGAACATTCTGTTTATATTAATGGTGGGCTGAATGCTGGCGACCTGATATGTATCACTGCCCTGGATAACCCGCTGCCCGGTACGCTGGTAAGACACGGGAAACCCATGCAACTGGCATCGAGGCTATCTGCCAATGCAGACAATTGATACCCACAAAGGCATCATAGCCTGGTTTGCGCGCAATCATGTAGCCGCTAACCTGCTAATGATCATCATCATCCTCACCGGGCTGGCGTCGGCTCTCACCATCCGAACCCAGATAATGCCTGACCTCGAGGCTGATCGCATCACCATCAATGTACCTTTTCCCGGTGCATCACCGGGTGAAGTCGAGTCCGGTGTCGTGTCTCGGGTCGAAGAAGCAATCCGTGATATCGAGGGAATCAGCGATTTGCGTTCCTTCTCACGCCAGGGCATGGCTAGCGTACAGCTTGAGCTTGAAACCGGTTACGATATTCAGATCGTGATGGACGAAGTGAAAATGGCAGTCGACCGAATCGCCAGCCTGCCTGAGTCAACCGAGAAACCCAGCATCTTTCGCAATAAACACCAAATGGGAGCGATAAACGTCCAGATTTCCGGTGACCTGACCGAAAAGTCCATGAAGAATCTCGCGAACACGGTCCGGGACGAAATACTCAGCCTACCCAGTGTCACCAAGGCAGAAACCAAGGGCGCCCGATCCTATGAGATCAGTATCGAACTCAAAGAAGCTAAACTAAGACAATATGGACTCACGCTGGATGAGGTCGCCCAGGCGATCAGGCGATCATCTTTGGACTTGCCTGCGGGTACAATCAAAACCGACTCCGGTGATATCCTGCTGCGCACCGAAGGGCAGGCTTATGAGCGCCGGCAGTTTGAAAGCATCGTTCTGATATCGCAGGGCGATGGCACGCGACTGACCCTCGGGGACATTGCAACGGTATCAGACGGATTTGTTGAGCAAGCCTTTCACGCGCTGTTCAATGGCCGACCCAGCATCGGTATTTCCATTTATGCCGTAGGGGACCAGAACCAGATTGACATCTCCGAGGAAGTGACAGAATTCGTCAAACATCGACAGACTACCTTGCCTGCAGGTATTGAAATACAGACATGGCTTGATAGTACGACATATCTCAGCAGTACCATGGGTATGATGTTGTCCAATATGTTTTTCGGCGTGATCCTGGTCCTGATTGTACTGGGCATTTTCCTGAGACTTCAACTCGCTTTCTGGGTCATGTTAGGTATGCCCATCGCATTCCTGGGTGCCTTCGCTTTATTGCCCATCAGTGGTGGCTCCATCAACCTGGTCAGTCTGTTTGGTTTTATCCTGGTGCTGGGGATTGTCGTGGACGACGCGATAATTATTGGCGAAAGCGTCCAGAGCACCACTGAGCAGGATGGCCATAATATAGATAATGTAATTCGTGGGGCAAAACGCGTGGCAACGCCAGCCACGTTTGGTGTACTGACTACCATTGTCACGTTTATTCCATTAATGCTGGTCCCGGGTACTTTCGGGGCGATGCCTGCCGCCATTGGACTGGTGGTTATTCTCTGTCTGCTGTTTTCGATAATTGAATCCAAGCTGATCCTGCCAGCGCACCTTGCAAGCATGAAACCGCTGCCGACCGATAAAGTCGCCATGTTCAATCCTTTGCGACGATTCCAGACCCGATTCGCAGCGGGGCTCCATTCTGTTGTGCACGATCACTACAAGCCACTTCTGCTGCGGGCCATCGAACAACGTTACATTACCATAGCTATTTTCATTGCGATGCTGATTCTCGCAGTTGGATTCGTTATGGGGCCCTATGTGAAGACGGTGTTTTTTCCTAATATGGCGTCAGATTACATGCGGGCGCAGGTAGAGTTAATTGAAGGTTCTTCCCCTGAGCAAGCCGTTAAAGTCGTCAAGGTGATGTCTGAAGCGCTGGTGAAACTCGATGACGCAAGGAACGAAAAAGACAAGTTCCTTCTCAACTACGCCGCATTTACTTCCAATACCAACGGCACGATCATGGTAGAGCTCAAGCGGGAGGAAGGTTCTTCCCGGGATGCCGAATCAATTGCCAGGGAATGGCGAAACAGTATTGGTGATATCGCGGGAACCAAAACCATGGAAATATCGGGCTCAGAAAAAAGCCACGGTCATGGTTATGATATCGGTTTTAAACTGGTCAGCCAGAATCGTGGCGAACTCAAGGGTGCTTCAGATTTGCTGGAGCAGACACTCAGGGGCTATGCCGGGGTTTATGATATTAATAACTCCAACAAAGGCAGTATTCCCGAGATTAACCTGAAGATTAAGCCCTCCGCTGAAGCGCTGGGTCTCACCCTGAGTGACCTTGCAAATCAGGTCCGTGGGGCGTTTTACGGGGTCGAAGCGCAACGTATTCAGAGGGGTCGCGAAGAAGTGAAAGTCATGGTGCGATACCCCAAGACCGAAAGGGAGTCTCGCGGCAACCTCGATGCCATGTTAATTCGAACTGAGGAAGGGGACGAGGTTCCGTTCACTGTGGTTGCTAATGTAGAGGAACGTACCAGCCCCTCAACTATTACCCGAACCTGGGGAAAAAGGTCTGTCCGGGTCTCTGCAAATGTTGAGAGAACAATCATACCTCCAGGAGAAGTCGTCAAGGACGTGATGCGCGGTGAATTCGCTGTCACCTTACGAGAACAATACTCTTCTGTCAGAATTGAACTGGGAGGCGCGAGCCTGGAACAGAGCGAAATGCTGGAAAGGATCATCTATACCACTGTTCTGGCATTGTTCGGCATTTACGCCTTGATGGCGATTCCTCTGAAATCCTATCTCCAACCCTTGATTATTATGGGTGTCATCCCCTTCGGCATGATAGGTGCGTTGTTTGGCCATATCATCGTAGGTATCGACTTCAGTGCCCTGTCATTGTTTGGCATCGTTGCACTAGCCGGTGTGGTGGTGAACGACAGCATTATCATGGTGCACTTTGTCAACGAGTCCGTTGAGGATGGCATGGCTATTCCAGAAGCAGCCGTTAAGGCCGGTACAGAAAGGTTCAGGGCAATCATGCTGACATCATTGACAACATTTTTCGGGTTGTTACCGATTCTGCTCGAAACCAGCTTTTCCGCTCAAATGGTCATCCCTATGGCCGTATCACTGGGCTTTGGCATCCTGTTCGCAACCGTAATCACCCTGATACTCATTCCATGCCTGTACGTTATTTTGAATGATCTAAGTTTCACCAGGGCGCAACTAACGCCGGTGACGCCTCCAGGCTAGATCAACGGGCCAGACCCTCTTTAGGGAACCTCGATGGTAAGAAATCTCTGATTAAGGTCGGTATGTACTCAATCAAGGTCGGCATGTACTCAATCAGAGTTTCCCTAAGTATATTCCTTACATGGATAATTGGTTAGCAATGTGATTCAATCATCATCCTCAGGTCTTGACGTAAAACGTCATCGACATCCAAGAATAATGAACGCTAGTCGGAAAAAAGATAGCGAACCTGTTTGGGCGGCACCCCATATAGCTTTGCTGATCATTGCCTGTGCGTTTGGATTGGTGGAGTGGCAGGTTACGCTGGGCAATCTTGACTTCGGCCACCTACCACCCGTGCTACTTGTCTTGTTGGTCTTCGCAGCAACATTTTCAAATTCCACCACGTGGATCATTCAATTCACCCTCTGCTTGTCTGCTATTACAATTGCCATCTCGATGGTCAGTGATCTGAATCAGTATGAATTCTTCGCACTAGGCCCGCTAATTGTAATCTGGTTCATGGTTGTGATTTCCCTGGGCCTGCGCCGTCAGCGCCTGTCACCCGATTCGCAGTTGAGATTGATGGAAAACATGGGGCTTAGCTCACTGATACTGGCTGAAGACTTTACAATTCTCTGGTGCAATGACGCCTGGCACAAGCTCACGGATTCTGAACAGACCAGGGGTAGAAAGCAGGATTTCCTAACCTATTTAGAACCGAGAGAACGCGAAGCAATTCAGATGACTATTCAGCGCCTCGATTCAGCTGAGACCATTCAATTGGAAAGCCTGATTCATTTCAACGGAATGAATATACCGGTGCAATTGTCTGTATCCAGAAGTGATGGTCCTGACGGCTACGAAGTGCTTTGCCAGGATCTTTCAAATATGAAGGAAACAGAAGCCGCACTACATGCGGCAGAACAACTAATCGACCAACAACTACAGGATACTCCACTTGTCCATATGCAGTGGACAGTTGATGGTCACATCAAGGGATGGAACAAAGCTGCCGAGAAAGCACTGGGTTTTACAAAAGACGAAGCCATGAGGAATCATCTGCTCGATTTGGTGGTGCCGGATTTACATAATGATGCCACCACCAGATTGAAAGCCACCCTAAACATGACCGGGGAGACTACTGGCATATCAAAATTGTTTCACAAGGATGGCAGCATTCGATATCTTAGATACCATAACAACATCGTAAAAGATTCATTCGGCAAGGTCACAGGAATTCATGGTTTTTCGGAAGATATAACCGAAGGACTGGAGCTTCGTTGCGCGATCAGGGATAGCGAAGCTAAATTTTCGTCTGTATTCCATAATTGCTCCGATGGACTTGCCCTGATTCTGATCAATGGCAAACGCATCATTAACTCAAACCCTGCCTTCATTAATATGTTGGGTTATCAACAGAACAAGCCGGACAACCCGGAATACCTGGATAGCTGGAAGCCTCTTCGCGACTATCATAAGTTTATTAGCCTGCTCAATCACCGTGAAGAAGTTAGCGAATTCGAAACAGAGTTTCCGGTCCTGGATGGTACCACACTGCCAGTACTGCTTTCCACGAACCTCCTGGAGGTCAACAACCAATCCTGCATGCTCGTAGTCATCAAAGATACCAGTGCGGCAAAAAAGATGGAAAAAGAACGTCGCTCTCTCGAGGCTCAACTGGTACAGGTGCAAAAGATTGAATCCGTAGGACAGTTGGCGGGCGGCATTGCGCTTGGCTTTAACAACATGATTAGCAATATTCAGGGGTTTGCAGAACTTATACGTGATCAAACTGAAGAAGCTGATCGAAGATATGGCTACTCAAAACAAATCATATCCAGCGCCAATCGTGTCTCGGACTTAACTGAAAAACTGCTCGCTTTCTCAAGAAGTAGCGCCCTGGAAACCAAGCCAGTTGATCTAAGCGAGTGCATGGCCAATACCCTGTCTATCTTTGTAAAAACGATCGATCCGAGAATCACCGTCAATTTCTCCAGGTCTAACAAGAAATACATGGTCATGGGTGATAAGTCCCAACTGGAAAATGCGATTCTCAGCCTCTGTTTAAACGCTCGCGATGCCATGTTGGATGGTGGTGTGCTAAACATTGAAATTGATCACATTCGTTTTGATGAAACCGCTTGTCAACAAATCGAACCAGACCTGCAGGCCGGAGACTACATTCGTCTAAGTTTCAGGGACACGGGCCATGGCATCCCGAAGCACTTGCACGAGAATATTCTAATGCCCTTTTTCACCAGCAGGGAAGTCGGCAAAGGCACCGGTCTCGGCTTATCTTCGGTATATGGCACAGTGAAATCCCACAAGGGTGGTTTGACAGTTAAGTCAGAAGTTAACAACGGCAGTTGCTTCAATATCTACATACCTTCAATAAAGGCCACACCGGCTGTGGGACCCGGGCCTAACCGTGAACTCATCAAAGGTACGGGTATGGTACTGGTAATAGATGACGAATCGGGCATGCGAGCAATGATCCAGGAGTCCCTGCAACTAGCGGGTTACTCTGTGATTACTGCTGCTGACGGCGCTGAGGGCGTACGTGTATTTGCCCGGCGCCAGAAAGATATCGCGCTCGTCGTGCTGGATCTGGTTATGCCCGTCATGAACGGAGCCGACACTCTACAGGCCATCAAAGCCATCGATCCCAGGGCAAAAGTTCTGATCATGACGGGCTATGATCTAAGCAAACAGGCCGACCTGATCTCCCAGGGAGCTATGAGCCTGATGACAAAACCATTTACGCGAGCTCAGTTTTGTCAGCAGGTAGATGCTGCAATCAAAACGTTCCGGCTGGAGCATAGGAAGCAAGACGCCTGAGCAAGCAGCGATTGGCCATGGGTCTCCCAGCGATGCTACTTATCGTGCTGCTGTCTGCCTGCGCAGATAACTCCCAGGAAACTACAGCCAAAGAACTGCCGGAAACCGATATGAAATTTACCATCAAAGAGTTGCACATTTCCTACCAGAATCGAACTCTTACGGTTGTAGATGTTACACAGCACTTTTTAGATGAAATTGAAAAACAAAACCCTGAGCTTAACGCTGTAATTTCTGTCAATCCCGGTGCACTCGATGCTGCAGCGGAGCAGGACCAACAATTATCAAGAGGTGAAACGCCTGGCAGATTGTTCGGTATTCCCGTCTTGATCAAGGACAATATCGAAACAAAAGAACTACCGACAACGGCCGGGTCTCTCGCCCTGAAAAACAACGACACCCAGCGAGATGCTGAACTTGTCATCCAGTTAAGGAATGCAGGCGCCATTATCCTTGGCAAGGCAAATTTAAGTGAGTGGGCCAATTTCCGTTCGCAACGATCCTCTTCAGGGTGGAGTGCCCTGGGGGGTCAAACACGTAACCCGCACGACACCACCCGGTCGCCCTGCGGCTCGAGTTCAGGCTCGGCAGTGGCGGTTGCAGCTCAGCTCGCCATCGTCGCAGTCGGTACCGAAACAGATGGCTCGGTAGTCTGCCCGGCTTCCCTCACCGGGATAGTTGGCATAAAGCCAAGCATGGGCCTTGTCAGTCAAATCGGTATCATACCCATCGCCCATACCCAGGATACAGCCGGTCCCATGGCCAGTAATGTCGAGGATGCGGCAATTCTGCTGAATGCGATGGCTATCAATAACAAAGGGGATTTTGCTGCCGGATTTGACAGATCGGCACTGGTGGATAAGCGCATTGGCATTCTTCGTTCTTCCGCTGGATTCCATGAAGGTGTTGACGCAGTATTCGAAAATTCAATATCTGTACTGCGATCCGCAGGTTCAATCATTATCGATGACTTAAAAATTGATCTACCACAAAAGTTCAGCAGGGACAGCTATGAAGTCCTTCTCTATGAGTTCAAACACGATATCGAAGCTTATCTGACAGCTCTGCCAAACAAAGCACCAAACAACATAACAGTTTCAAATTTGCAGGATTTGATACAGTTCAACGAGGCACAAGCCGAACGTGAAATGGCCTACTTCAAGCAGGAAATCTTTGTTAAATCCGAGGCGAAGGGGTCACTAACAGACCAGGAATATATAACTGCCCTGGCAAGAATTCGCCAGGCAACCCGGGAAGATGGCCTCGACAGGCTCCTGCAGCAGAACCAGTTGGACGCGTTGGTGTCGCCAACGGCAGGCGCTGCGTGGAAAATAGACCTTATCAACGGTGACAACTGGCCAGGTGGGGGACCCAGTTCATTTCCGGCAATATCGGGCTACCCGCACATCACGGTTCCCATGGGAAACCTGCAGGGGTTGCCTCTGGGATTGTCGTTTATGGCTGGCAGCAACAGCGACAAGTTGTTGCTCGATATCGCTTTTGCGTTTGAACAGCACAGGCTGAAACCGATCCCGAATTAATCCGCCAAAGGCTTCGAATTCAATCTATGGCCGATGATCCCTGCGATCGGACGAAAACCGGATTGGAATAGAACCACAGGTCTTCCCAGGGGTTTTCCGCAGGTGGATCTTCTGCCGGTTCCAGCTCTTTTGTATTGGTACCCCGCACTCTAATGTAAGCAGCGTGTAAATAGTCCATGCTATCTAACGATATCCTGTGGGTTATGGTGAGATACGCACCTTCCTTACGCCAATCTTTTTTTGTAAATCTTTGTACTACTTTCGCCGAGTCATTTCGACTCACGCTGTAATCAGCCAACTTACCATTAACACCCCCCATAATGAGGTCAACGCGGCGTACCGTTGGGTTGTCTCCGTTTGCATTTTCGGTTTCGGGATCCCGAAACCGAATGGCTACCAGAACCTCTTTCGCCATGCCCACGTCAATTTCATCGCCAATAGAAACGGACGGCTGTGGGTTCTGCCCTTCCACTGAGACTTCAACGAAAAGCGCGTCAACCAGATCACCCGTGGTTACAAATACGTGGCCCGCACGTAAACCGGATAAAATCGCCTCGTGGCTTTTTTGCGAATACACATAGGTTTTCGAGTACTCACCCGGCCAAAAATCAAGACCGCCCTCGGTATAGTGTCGATGTGAATCTGAATTTGCAGTTATCCACCAACGCCGTCCTTCACCTAACATCGAATCCCAGAAGCCGCCCAGTTTTGCCGTCATCTGGTCGAAGCCTCCCATCGTTGGATAACCCCGATAGCCTCCGCGCAGGCGCATCCTGTCCACTATCAAGGGCGCGTTTGACAAGGCAATGGCCTGGTGTCCAGGGGCTCCGGCCATACCAACAGCAATGTCTGGTGCTGTGTCATTCCAGCGACGTAGCTCTGCTGGGTCAAATAGACCATATTCAGCATAGCCCCGTGCCGTACGGGCTGGGTGATTTACGATAACAACCGGTGGTTTCTCGAGTTTACTCATCACCTTGAGTGCGTCGATCATTTTCCCCTCGGTATCGCGAGACGGGTCATAAGGAAACACTTCACGCATATCAAATTCAGATTCGAGCATCCGCAACACGTCCACCTCGTCAGAACTGTGGGGGATAATCAAACTGGTATGTTCACCTGCCGGTGTATTTAACTCCAGGCCATAAAACTGGATGACTTCCTTAACCGCTTCACGGGACTGGATCAATTCAGGGTAGGCATGCTCCGCATTAATTTTACTATGATTCGGGCCACCATGATCTGTTGTCACCATCCAGGCTAAACCATGGTGTTTCGCCATTTCTGCGTTGGTAAGTGTCGTGTAAATTGCATCTCCGCCAAATTTGGGCGCTGGTGGCGACTTCGTGAGATCCCAGCCGACGCTGTATCGACCATGGATATGGTGGTCCCCCGCAAGCCACTGCCTGTCATCTGCTGATTCCTCTGTATCGCGTTCTGCTGTTGAGCAGCTGACCAATAGAACCAAAACGCTTAATCCCAGGAAGCCTGGTGACGAGGCATTGGCGAGTTTGTTACATTGCATTTTTATTGACTATCCTTCACAGTTTTACGTTTTGGTTCTATCTTACGCGACAAAAATAGTTAACGGCGGAATATAAAGCAGAACGGCAATCGCCGCCAGGGTCAGGGGTAGTGTGTCCGAAAGACGACCCTCGTCATTCAGACCCTGTTTTGATAGTGTGTCAGCCGCGCTAACGATGTTTAAGACAGACAAGCTATGAATAGACCGACTCTCGCTACACTTACATTACTTTTTCTTGTTCTGTTAATCAGCGGTTGTGAGGAGGACATCCCCCTCCTTCAGCGTGTGATTCCATCAGAGGTTAACGAGTCACTCCGGGAACAAAATAGAAAACTGATCTTTGATGCTGCATATAACTTTCGAGAACTCGGCGGCATCCGTAGTGCGGACGGTCGCGCTATTCACTGGGGTAAGCTTTATCGTTCCAGCAACCTGTCGATGCTGTCGGATACCGATCAGTTGTTTCTCGAAGAACTCAACATCAGACATGTCGTTGATTTCAGACTGGATAATGAACTCGCCTCGAGTGGCTATGACAGAGTCAGGCCGGACTCAGGTATTCGATTAATCCGCATGCCAATAGGCGACGCGAAGGAGTTAAAGTACACCAGGGACAACATGCTGGCAGGTGAGTTTCAAGAGGCCGACGCGCGTGAGCTGCTGAAAGCTGAATATCGGCTATACATCAAAAAGTTTACCCCTGTCTTCCGTGAATGGGCACACTCGCTGCTGGATGAAGAAAATTATCCCATGGTGTTCCATTGCAGCACGGGCAAAGATCGAACCGGGGTCGCAACTGCACTGGTATTACTCATGCTTGATGTCCCCATGAATCGTGTTATGGAAGACTACCTGGACACTAACCGGTTTATAAAGGATTGGGTATACTTCGAAATAGGCACCATGAAAACTATCGGCATGGTTGGCAAAATCGACATGGATGCCGTGAAGGTCCTGTATGGCGCAGAGAAAGAATATTTGGAAGCTGCTTTTACCGTTATGCGTGATCAGTACGGGACTATTGATAACTATATTGAGCAGGGCCTGGAAATAAGCCAACAGAACAGGGAGACGTTGAAAAGCATATTGCTGAACAGTCAAACAACTCAGTAATCGTTTCTATATAAACATGTCCTGATTGCCTTGGCACCATTATTGGGTTCCTTTTTGTGCTGAGAACAATTGATATTTTGCGCTATCATAAACCAATGGATGACGAACTCTCAGCCAGTCAAATCAAGGAACTTTCGGGGGATCTGCGTAGACTGCAGTTAAGTCTCGAAGGTTTGCTCGAACAAACCGAATCGGGCTCAAAACCGGTAAAACTCAAAGACAATGCGGGTCGTTTAAGCCGCATGGATGAAATGCACAATCAAAGCATCCTTGTCGCCAACAGAAACCTGACCAGGAACCGGCTGAAGCAGGTGATCGCCGCGCTCAAACGGATTGAACTCAACAATTATGGGTTCTGCTCACAGTGTGAAGAGTTCATTGCATTCAATCGACTGAAAGCCTACCCGGAGGCGAGTATGTGTCTTCAGTGTCAAAGTGAGATGGAAGCGTCCTGATAAATAACATACAGTAGGACTCAAATCCCAAACAGGAACTTCTCAGATGGAAACGTTTCGCGCAGAAGTGGAAAATTGGCTCGCGGAGAACTGCCCGCAGGGAGCCCGGGGTCCAGGCCAGGTACTGACGGGCAGTACCAAAATAAAAATCCATAATCCTGATTCCAGGCTCTGGCTGGATCGCATGGCAGAAAAGGGTTGGACTACGCCCATGTGGCCGACCGAATACGGTGGCGGTGGTCTTACGAAAGATCAGTACCTTGTGCTTATTGATGAGATGCGCAAAATCAACGCGAGATCTCCCCTGATGGGCATGGGGACCAGCCTGATCGGTCCTACATTACTGGACCACGGCACAGAAGAGCAAAAACAACGTCACCTGCCGAAGATTGTCCGGGGAGAAGTGGCCTGGTGTCAGGGATACAGTGAACCTGGCGCTGGCTCCGATCTCGCCAGCCTGCAAACCAAAGCCGTCCTGGAAGGCGATAACTTTATAATTAACGGTTCGAAGATCTGGACATCCGGCGCGCAATGGGCGGACTGGATGTTTATTCTGGTGCGAACCGACCCCGATGTCCCCAAACACGACGGCATCAGTTTCATGCTATTGGACATGGACCAACCGGGAGTGACGGTTAAACCTATTCAATTGATCAGTGGTGAATCACCATTCTGCGAATCTTTCTTCGATAATGCCAAAGCCGAAAGACGAGATCTGATCGGTGAGATTAATCGTGGCTGGACCGTGGGTAAGCGATTGCTCCAGCATGAGCGCTCGGGGATAACGACCTTAGCCGGGGGTGCACAGCGATCCACAGGTCCAAATTTACCCGAGTTGGCTAAAGAGTACCTGGGTGAAACTGACGGGCGCATTAGCGACGAGGATTTCCGAGCACGGATCCTGGCCCACAAGATGGATGCCCGGTCATTCCAGATCACCCAAAAACGCGTGGTTGCTGAAACAACCGACGCAA
The DNA here is from genome assembly GCA_012960755.1 of Gammaproteobacteria bacterium. The sequence continues at coordinate 215,492 of DUAT01000094.1, read as the reverse complement.
AAACACCGGGCCCGGCGACATCGATGTTCAAATATTACGGTTCCCGCAGCCAACAGGTCGCGGCAGATCTCTCAAGAGATATTCGTGGCAGTCAGGGTCTGGGATGGGACGGTGATTCGTTCACTGATTCAGACAAAACGGCACTACGGGAATTTCTTTCGACCAGGGCGGCGTCAATTTATTCAGGCTCGAACGAGATTCAGCTGAATATTATTGCGAAACGGGTTTTGGGATTACCTGACTAGGAGCCCATGGTAAAAATCAATCAATGATCGCCTGGTGGACCAGAACCTGAAAATCCTGCCTGATATTGATATGCCTGTAAGGCCGAACCTGTGTCATAAGAATACCTATCAGCTCCTGCTCAGGATCGATCCATGAGATGGTACAGTACGCACCACCCCAGTACACTGAACCTTCGGATAACGGCGTTGCCGCTTTTCCCCGATCAATCACAACTCCCCAACCCAGACCAAATCCCATACCGGGACCTGTCAGCCAAACAGGCAGATCGTCAGTATGATTGTCCAGCATCAGGCTGAGGGTTGAAGGTGACAACAACCGAACGCCATCGAGTTCCCCACCATTTAACATGGCGGACTGAAACCTCATGTAGTCGTGGGGTGTTGAAACCAGGCCTCCAGAACCACTAAACACGGTTTTGTTCTCAGCCGTAATCCATCTGCTTTCGTTCGAACCCGGATCCTGTAATACAATCCTGTTGTTGTCTTCACCCGGCGTGTACTGCGACATTAACCTGCCGCCCTGATCATCATCCAGATAGAAATGCGTATCTCGCATCTCCAGGGGGTTGAATATTCTATCTTTCATAAATTCTGCCAGTGTCTGGCCTGATATGACTTCGACCAACCTGCCAACGACACTGGTTGCGGTGGAATATTGCCAGGCTTCACCCGGTTGATAGTTAAGCGGCAGTGCGGCGAGTCGTGCTATATATTTTTCAAGGCTGTCGTCAGGGCGCCGGTCCATTTGTTCACGGTAGTACACGATATTGCCAATATAGTTGTTCGCAAGTCCGGCTGTATGGGTAAGCATATCCCTGATAGTTGCTTCCCTGTTGGCATCAACCAGTTCACCTGTTTCTCCACTCGAGTCGGCGGTGGTCGATACTTTTTGACCGGCGAATTCCGGAATAAATTTACTCACCGGATCCCGAAGTTGAAACCTGCCCTCTTCCCACAACATCATTAAGGCAACAGAGGTAATCGGTTTCGTCATCGACGCGATTCTGAAAATCGCATCCTTTCGCATGAGCTTGTTGTTTTCTACATCCATCAACCCACGTGCTTCAAAATGAACGACTTTGCCACGACGAGCTACCATGGTGACCGTGCCGGGTACCAGGTGGTCGTCAATATATTGCTGCATCACAGGTCCAATTCTATCCAGGCGTTCTGCAGACATGCCGACGGATCCCGGAGACGCCGTCGGCATGCCCGGGTCGGGTTTGGCGGCGAACGCGACAACGGCCGTCGTTAGCAACCACGCGATTAACAGGAACGCGGTTAGCTGTGGGATCGCGTTGTGCCTTAATTCATAAAGGGACATTTCAAAATTCCTGTTTACACCTCAGATAAATAGCAGGGGAACCCATCATCAGTAATATCACGGATTACGATAGAATGTTAGTGATGAACTCGACCAATCAAACACAGATCACCCTTTTGTCGGCGAACCAGTCCGGCATCGACAGTTTGATAGAAAAGTTACATGGCACTCTTTCAAAAGGTGAACTGGCTCGCGAATCCCGTATAAAGCCGCGCGCTGGGAAAAAATTGTTCGTTGCTTCCAGAATCCTGCTTCGGCACCAGCTCGGCATTCACCTGAACAGGGATCCCGCCTCAATCAAATTTGAAATGCAAACATTGGGCAAGCCGGGTTTGCGAGACCCGCAATCCATCGAATTCAATTTGTCCCATAGCAAACAACAGGTTGCACTCGCCATGGGTACAGACGTTCTCGGCGTTGACCTGGAATACCTGGCGCGTAAAAACGAGACGATGAAGATTGCCAGGCGGTACTTTACCAAACAGGAAATCAGCCAGCTAGAAGCCGCTGAAAATCCCCGGGAACTGTTTTTTTGTTTCTGGACATTAAAGGAAGCCTATATGAAAGCCCTGGGATTGGGACTAAGAAAAGGGCTTGGTACCTTCGGGTTTGACCTGACCAGAGGGATTAATCTGCAGGATGCAGCGAGAAAGAACGAGCCCGCCAGCTTTTTCTCATGCCGATTGAGAAATGATTATCGCCTCTCCCTGTGTGAATTGTCCGCTGAGAAGCACAGGCCGGGGGTTTTCGAGTTGGACTCACATCTCGTCCGTCGGCAGATTGAGCCAATCGAGTGGCTATAGCCTATTTACCCCGTAAAGGCAGTCCGGCAGTCTCATAGCATCGGTCAATCAGCTTCATTTGATTCACGGCATCATCCGGCCCAGTCAGGACGGCGCCGCCATTTTCAACCGCGTTTATAAAAGCATCTAACTGGTAACTGTAAGTGGGTCGATGGTCAAACTGCTCCTGCGTTACCTCACCGTCTATGTTCAATTCAATACTGTTGCCCATGTGCGGCGCGATGGGATTGTTGACCGTCATGGTGCCCTTCTCACCGGCGACAATGATCTCTGCTTTGAATTTCGCCGAAGTCCGCATGTCACCGGAAATACAGCCTTTGATTTGACCGGGAAAGACCAATTCTGCGGTCAGGTAGACATCAACGTCCGGAGGACCTGTCTCTGCCACTGCGGCAACTTCTTCGGGCTCTAACCCGGTCATATGTCGTACCCACGAAATCGGGTAACAACCGATATCCATTGTGACGCCACCGGCCGTGTTGTAGTTCATACGGATATCACCAGGGTCAGTCACTGGTATGTGAAAGCTCGCTGACACCAATTCGATCGCACCCAGTCGACCTGAAGTGTAAATCTCCCTGGCCCTGACAAAGATGGGATGATAGCGATAGTGAAATGCATCCATCACAACCAATCCCGTTTCTTTCGCTACGGCCGCCATTTCCATTGCCTCTTCGGCGTTGCTGGCAAACGATTTTTCACACAGGACATGCTTCCCCGCCCGCAGGGACTTGATTGTCCATTCATGGTGAGCCGTGATTGGCAAGGGAACATAGACAACATCAACATCACTATGGTTAACCACTGACGCGTAGTCCTCAACCACAACGGGTATATAGTGTTTTTTTGCAAAACCTTCTGCCCTTTCCCTGGATCGTGCGCCGACAACGGTAACCGCAGCCCGAGGGTCAGCCTCACAGGGTTTAATCAGCGCCGGTGGAGTAATTCTAGCCGCACCGAGGGTACCAAATCGAATCATCTGCAATACTGCCCTGTCCCGCTGTATTATCGTTTGGCGTTGTTAAATGTCTGTATCAGCTTGGAATAGTCAGCACCGGTGGGGCTATGCAGCATATCCCCTCGTGCCAATAACTGAGCCATCTTCTCGCCGTGGGTTTCAATTAACTCATCTGCATGGGCGTTGTAATCCTCTACCTGTCGCATCATCAGTCGCGTATACGTAATGTGGCAGACGACTCTTTCACCTTGAATAGCTCTTGGATAATTCGAGTGCCAGAGATTGCCGTCCCACATCACAACAGACCCTGGTGGGCACTCGATTGCAATGGCGCCTGCCAGTTCTGTGGTTTCCTTATCGTCCGGGTGTCGATGCAGGACATTGCTACCGGGTATCACTAACGTTGCACCGCCTTCCCGGGTATATTCATCACACGCCCAGCAGCCTGTCAGCAACATATTGTGTACAGGGAAAGGTGCCGGAAGCCAGTTATTGTCGGCGTGCAAACCAATGGCAGGTGCTCCTTTGCTCCTGACACTCGCGGCAACCTGGCTGATGAGGAATCCGCGACCGACAGAAAATTCTGCCATTGCCATCAGTTTGGGATTCATGATCGCTTCAGCAAAAACAGGATCCTTCGCCAGTAACATATTGCCTCCACCTTTAGGGCAGATTTCTATTATTTTTTCCCGGAAGGCGGTGTTGAATTCGTCGGAACTGACGTTCTCCAGTACCGTCCAACCCTGGAAGGCCAATTCTCGACAATTATCTTCGAGCCTCAGTTCCTCGATTACGGGTTTCAGCTCCTCTGAAATTAATTCGGGAGCTAACGTGTCTGTGTATCGAATGGGCGCTTTGGCACGGCTCATTTTTCTCTCCTTCGACCTTGTCGACCTCATTCTTGTCGAACTCATTATAGTTGCGCCACGATTACTGGCATGATTTTGAGTGTTTCAGAATCTGAAAGACTTTTTTATAGTAACTATATTTATGTTTGTCAAACTATCAATAGAAATATCTTAACAAATCAGTACACTGCGTTTTTTGTTTACCAACTATTGTTTATCAACTATGGACAGTGATCCGGATGACAGTAACTTATCCCCTTCGACAACAGCGCAGAAAAGCCAACCGCTGTGCATTGATTGATGCTGCCGAGTCCCTGTTTGCAGAGCACGGATTCGAGAAGACAACCATGTGTAACATCGCGGACTCCGCAGAACTGCATGTCCAGACCTTGTACAATCACTTTCCCACCAAGCAATCAATCGCAACCGCGCTGGAAGGCGAGAAACTGAGACTTGCCAGAAGCAATAGTCCACTGGATACCCTGGAATTCTGGTCCCATTGGGTAGAACTGAACGCGACTACCCAGCTTACCCAGGACGGTGGCATTGCTTTTTTTCGCTATATTCATGCCAGTGAGACAGATCCCAGGATCGCCGGTGTCCGGGCCGGTATTGCCAGGGCCTATGTTGAAGTCCTCGCTGATGGCATCGCCGAAGATTTCGGATTCAACCGCCGCGTTGATCGCCTGCCAATTGTTATCGCCTACATGCTGTGGGGGGCGAACGCTGATGCAGTGAAACGCTGGATGGACAAAGATGGAGAGGCAGACCTGCGGCAACTGGCAGTCGACGCGGCCACCGAGGTTGCCATCTACGCTCGACAATTACTGGACCATCTGCCTGAACAGCAGTCTTAACCTTCGGCTTATTCCCCTGAAATTAGACTCACAGTACCGGGTGCAATACCATCCACCTTGCGATGCTGCCACTTCCTTAGGATTGAGCCATGCCAGACCCGTCCACTGAATCCAGGCCTAGCAGAAATTCCCTGCAACCACTGCGAATGCTCGTGCCCTTTGTTTCTCCTTACAAAGGCACACTGCTTCTCGCTATTGTTGCTTTGCTGGTTTCATCCGCAGCACTGCTGGCGATGCCTATTGCCGTGCGTAACGTCATCGACCATGGTTTTTCCGTTGAAGATGCTGCCAATGTTGATCGCTACTTCTTCGTATTGTTAGTATTTGCACTGGTAATCGGCTTCTTTGGCGCCGCAAGAGCCTATTTTGTAAACTGGCTGGGTGAAAGGGTTGTCGCTGACCTGCGTGATAAAGTATTTCGACACGTTATCCGCATGGACCCGACTTTTTTTGAAATCACCAAAATCGGTGAAGTTCTGTCCCGATTGACCGCGGACACGACCCTGATTCAGTCGATTTCAGGTGTCGGAGTATCCATTGTCCTTCGATCTTCCATTCAGTTTATAGGTGCCCTGGCGTTGCTGGCCTATACAAATATTAAATTAATGGCACTGCTGCTCATCGTGCTGCCACTTGTTATCCTGCCGATTTTGCTGATCGGTCGCTGGGTGCGAAAGCTATCCCGGGACTCCCAGGATCGCGTCGCTGACGCCAGTGGCCAGGCTGCTGAAATCCTCAATGCAATAGAGACCGTACAAGCGTTTACAGCCGAAGAACTGGAAAGCCAACGTTTTGGCAAGGCGATTACGAGCAGTTTTCGTACCGCAATTCTAAGAATACAGGTCCGTGCCCTGCTTACCACGGTCGCAACCACCGGTGTTTTCGGTGCCCTGATATTTGTACTCTGGATCGGCGCCAAGGCCGTTCTGGCGGATGAGATCACTGGTGGTGAACTGGGACAGTTTGTTCTCTACGCGGTTTTTGTCGGTGCCTCAGGTGGCGCATTGATCGAATTCTGGGGTGAACTGCAACGCGCTGCGGGTGCAATGGAACGTCTGACTGAATTGCTAATGATCACACCGGCAATTCGCACACCGGCAGAACCTGCCCAATTCCCGCTACAAAGACTTGGCAGTGTTCGTTTCGAGGCGGTCTCATTCAGTTACCCATCCAGACCAGATCTCCTGTCAGTGGATAAATTTAACCTTGATGTCGCACCAGGCGAACACATTGCCTTTGTCGGTCCATCCGGTGCGGGGAAAACCACCCTCTTCCACTTGCTAATCCGTTTTTACAATCTCAGCTCCGGGCGCATTCTGATAGACAATATCGATATCGCCCACGCCAGCCCACATGACATTCGACTCAGGGTGGGTATCGTCCCCCAGGAGACGATGATATTTGGCGCAAGCGCCGTGGAGAACATACGCTTTGGGCGTCCCAATGCAACCGACAGCGAGGTCGTAGCGGCCGCGAGGGCTGCATCTGCCCATGAATTCATCGAGAAACTGCCGAACGGTTACAAAACCTATCTCGGCGAGAAGGGCGCCCGATTATCCGGTGGGCAAAAACAACGCATCGCCATCGCCCGGGCTGTGCTGAAAGACCCTCCAATCCTCCTGCTGGATGAGGCAACGAGTTCATTGGACGCAGAAAGCGAACGCCTGGTCCAGGATGCATTGCAACTTCTGCAGCAGAACCGAACAACCATGGTGATTGCCCACAGGCTATCAACTGTGCTGAAAGCTGACCGCATTGTCGTCATTAACGAGGGCAAGATAGAGGATATTGGCCGCCATGCAGAACTGCTGAAACGCAATGCCCTGTACACACGTATGGTGCAGCTACAGTTTGGAGGAGAAGTCAGCGCCATGCTGGAACCCGACAGAGTACCGGAGCCTTCTGTATAAAATAACCACGGTTGCATGAGAAGCGAAATACTTTCCTGTTTACACGGTCCTATTGATATCGAAGAAATTCAGTAAAGTACGGGATTAACCGTAATGACAGATACCAGGCATCGCACCTTCTTTTTGTTGGCAGTGGCAAATGCCCTCATGTTGCCACTCCTCACTTTGACAATGCTCACTTCAACACATGGCGCCACTGCAAAAAGTAAAAACGGATTTAACCTCGACAACGCCAGTATATCGGTCAGGGAGATACATTCCGGTGGCCCGCCAAAAGACGGTATCCCGGCGATCAATCAACCGAAATTCACCAGTATCGGTAACGCCGAATTTATGCATGATGAAGATCGTCTGCTGGGCCTGGTCATCAACGGTGAGGCACGTGCCTACCCGATTAGAATTCTGGATCACCACGAGTTGGTCAACGATGTCATCGACGATCAGCATTTCGTTGTCAGTTATTGCCCCTTGTGTGGAACGGGTATGGTTTTTTCTTCCAATATCGGCAAAGGTAACTGGTTGACTTTTGGTGTGTCCGGGCTTTTGTACAACAGTGATGTACTGCTATACGACCGGAACACCGATTCGCTCTGGTCCCAGATCATGAAACAGTCTGTCGTCGGTAAGCTGAAAGGCGCGAAGCTGCCACAACTGCCTGCCCTGCACACAACTTTTGGCCACTGGATCGAAAAGTACCCGGACTCCAAAATCCTAAGCACAGATACCGGTTTTCGCAGAAATTACCAGCGAAGTCCCTACAAGGGATACGAGAACAGCAAACGACTCTGGTTCCAGGTTTCCCACAAGGCGCCGCGAAAATACCATCCCAAGGAACAGGTACTGGGCATCGAGATCAATGGCGGATTTAAAGCCTATCCCTTCGTAGAGCTGGAAAAACAGAACACGGCATATTTTACCGATGAAGTCGGAGGAGAAAAAATCACCGTATTCTGGAATGAAGAATCAAGAACTGCATACATTGAAAGTGAGAACGAACTACTGGCCTCAACAATTGGTTTCTGGTTCGCGCGGTTCACTTTTCATCCGGAAACGGAAATATTCACCGCGCCATAGCACGCTGCAGATATTTATCTGATCATCCGGTCATCGGAAAATTTTTCAAAGTCATCGATGGTTCAATTTTAATCTCTTCCAGGAATTCGGCCGCGTGATCAATCCTCCCCGACATCGACAGATCCGCAATCGCCAATTGGTACACTGATTCAGCAATGCATTCAACGGGTTGAACCCGAGCCCGGCTCTCGTCGGTGATTAACTTATGGTGTACCACCCCTGGAGTCGCTACCAGTCCCGGGGAAATTACATTAACCGATATGTTATTTTGATACTGTTCCTGTGCCAGCCCCGTCGTGAACCGCTCCAGCGCCGCCTTACACATGCCGTATACAGTGCCTCCATGCCCGCCTGGCTGATCAGCCTGGGGATGAAATGCGGCACCGGAGGAAATGTTAATAATGTGCCCGGATTGCCTTTCAATCATGGAGGGCAGAACCAGTTGCGCCAGGTGAAAGGGTGCCTTTACCTGTACTTCCAACATCAGGTCATAGCGTTTGGCGGGGAATTCAGCAACAGGAATAAAAAAGGTGATCGCCGCATTGCTGACAAGAATGTCAACGGGACCATACTTGTCCTGGGTTTCTTTGATTAGATTCTCCCGCTCCTGTTCATAAGCGAGATTGCACTGAATCGCATGAGCTTCCCCACCACAAGCCCTGATTCTCTCTGCGGTTTCATTGATCGTGCCCTTAAATACATGATCTGCGGGGTTTGCGGTTCGCGCACTCGCCACGACACTGGCACCTTCCATGGCAAATCGATAGGCAATTGCCTCGCCAATGCCACGACTCGCACCCGTTACAACGGCCACCTTACCTTGCAGGGTTCCATTCATGTTGCATTTGTCGATCGCCATAGGTTTCTCCAGTTCTTCAAAAAAGAGTACTTCAAAAAGTTAACCCCATGAAATAGCAAGTGATCATCCAAGGCAACATACCTGTTAACAAAAAGAAGTTGACATATTGTCTATATGTTCTATTGTACTATTTAACTAGTACAATAGAACATGCAAAATCGAGATGATTAAGTTCCAACTCAATTCAACAAGTGGCGTGCCTTTTTATCGGCAAATAGTTGATCAGATACGATTTGGCATCGCGACGGATGTCCTCACGGTTGGAGAACAGTTACCGACGGTTCGCGGCCTGGCGGTGGCATTACAGATCAACCTGAACACGGTCAGCAAAGCCTACAAAGAGCTGGAAATCCAGAAAATCCTGTATACCCAGCAGGGTACAGGCACTTTTGTCGCCGCTTCAAATATCGTCCTTCCGGAAGAAGAACGAGTTGCCAAGCTCGCAGAAATAACGACTGAATTAATGAATACCGCCGCATCCTATGGCTTCAGTGCCTCAGACATCATCAAACAACTTGAACAGCTACTTGAACAATCTACTTGATCAGCTACTTGAACAGAAAAAGGAGTCATCGTCATGAATTACCTTCTTGCGAAAGAAAAAGGGCCTAGATTTAATATTGTTGCAACAACCTTCGCATTGATCGGTCTGGGCATCGACCTGCGCCTTTTCTACCTGGACTTTTACAGCATCACGACTGCCTGGGTGATCCTCATCGCCGTTTTTTATGCAGCAGCCTCCATCAAAATCGCAGACCAGTGGGAAAAAGCCATTGTTCTGCGCCTCGGCCAATACACCGGCAGCACCAAGGGGCCAGGACTGTTTTTCATCATCCCGATTATCGAACGGGTCGATACCTACATAGATCAGCGATTGCGGGTCGACGATGTCGAGGCGGAGAACTCACTCACAAAAGACACCGTGCCTGTCTTTGTTGATGCGGTGGTTTACTGGATGGTCTGGGACGCTGAAAAAGCCGCCCTGGAAGTCGAACATTACGCCAAAGCCGTGTCGTACGTCGCACGAACCGGCCTGCGGGATATCATTGGAAAAAACGAACTGGCGAATCTGCTGCAAAACAGGGACAGGATTGGAGAGGAATTACAGAAACAGCTCGATGAACAGACTAACCCCTGGGGAATAACCTGCCAGTCAGTGGGAATCAAGGATATCAATATTCCCAATGAACTGATGGAGGCCATGAGCAAGCAAGCCCAGGCTGAACGGGAACGACTGGCCCGTGTAACCCTCGGTACCGCGGAAACAGAAATAGCAGAGAAATTTGAACAAGCCAGCAAACGATATCAGAACAATCCGGTGGCGCTGCAGTTGCGTGGTATGAATATGCTATTCGAAGGCTTGAAAGAAAAAGGCTCGCTGATCATTGTACCCAGCTCGGCGCTGGACTCCATGAACCTCGGTGCAGTCGGCGGGCTCGCCGCCCTTGCACAGCAAGCCAATGAGGAGCCTAATTAAATGAGGAACGAATAGTTAGGGAACCTCTGATTAAGGTCGGTATGCCGCATCACTATTTCCGCCAAGTCGGCGTCAGGGCGGAATTCCAAAAAGTTGTTAATATGCAGCATGTTAACAACTTATCTCCAGTCCACCCCTCCTTGCCCTGACGAAAATATCCACTTAATCAGAGGTACTCTAGATGACTATTGAAACAATTCCGTTACCGAATCTGGCGCTGACTCTTATTCCCGTCGCAGCACTTCTTTTTATACTCCATCGCTGGTCCCTCGACGCCGGTCACGCCCTCTATGGTGTATTTCGCATGGTGATCCAGCTTCTGCTGATCGGCTATCTGCTGACTTTTATTTTTGATGTTGACAACGGATGGGTCATTGGCCTCGTACTGGCCATCATGGTAATCGCTGCCAGCTGGATTGCCCTTGGCAATATTCCTGAGCACCGGTTCAAACTGTTTGTCTATGCCTTGTTCGCAATTGCCATCGCTGGTGGATTGACCTTGTACCTAGTGACCCAGCTCGTATTGTCACTGGACAACTGGTATTCGCCGCGCCACGTTATCCCCCTGGCGGGGATGATTTTTGCGGCCTCGATGAACAGCATCAGCCTGGCGGCAGAGCGAATAACTGCTGAACTGGCGCGAGAGGTGGAATACCTGAAAGCCAGGAGCACGGCTATTAATGCGGCGTTGATTCCGAACATCAATGCGCTGTTTGCAGTGGGTCTGGTTTCCCTGCCGGGAATGATGACGGGGCAGATACTGTCTGGCGTATCCCCTTTTATCGCTGCGCGATACCAGTTAATGGTGATGTGTATGTTGTTAACAGCGGCGGGATTCTCTGCGGTACTGTTTTTGATGATCGCCCGGCGCAATTTTGATGTTGCTCCGGATCAGGTGACCTCATAGATTCAACAAATGAATAACGCTGGACGCAGTGGTGCGCTGATGAAATCATAAGTTGATGAATGCAGGACCCAAGCAACCCGCTATCCAGGATCTGACCCAGGGACCTGTCCGTGGACATCTGGTGCGCATGACGATTCCGATGTTTCTTGGAATTTCATCCATGATCGTCGCTTCCATGGTCGAAACAATTTACATCGGTGTTCTGGGTGCCGACGAACTTGCCGCGTTTAGTTTTACTTTTCCGCTGATCATGGGTCTATCCAGTTTATCCATGGGCATTGGTTCCGGTGCCGCTTCTATCATCGCCAGGGCACAGGGGCGTGGCGATCGACTTCGAGTGAAGCAACTAACAACCCACGCGCTGATTCTAACGACGGTTCTGGTGTTTGGACTGGTTTTGGTCGGCTATGCTTTGAAGCAGAATCTGTTCGCGCTGATGGGCGCCGATGAACGCATCGGAATCCTGATAAAGCAATATACTGACATCTGGATACTCGGTCTGGCACTGTTCACGTGGCCAATGGTCGTCACCACGGTACTGCGAGCCGTTGGCAACGCACGCCTGCCAGGACTGATCATGACCAGTTCTTCTGCGCTGCAAATAGTCGTGGCACCGCTGCTTATTTTTGGTTTGCTGGGCTCACCCGAGCTCGGTTTTGTCGGTTCTGCCTGGGCAAGCATTTTTACCGGGCTGGTTCGAACAATAGCCATGTTCTGGGTCTTGATTGCGGGGGAAGACCTGCTGGTTTTCAGTCGCCAGGCGTTTACCGGTATCGTTCAGTCCAGCAGGGAGATTCTTTATATCGGCGTTCCCTCAATGCTCAATAGCTTGATTGGTCCCGTATCAATGGCAATCGTACTCTGGCTGCTGTCTGAGCATGGATCAGAAGTGGTCGCGGGTTTTGGAATTACTTCACGATTTGAAATGCTGGCGACGATGGTACTAATGTCACTCTCTGCCAGTATCGGGCCATTTGTCGGGCAAAACTGGGGCGCACGGCAAACTGAGCGGGTGTACCAGGGGCTATCAATGGCCTACAAATTTTGCCTGCTTTGGGGACTCGCTTGTTTTGCCCTGCTGGCACCATTCGGCGATGAACTGGTGATGCTGGTCAATGACAACCCGTTGCTGGTTGAATCCGCTGGCTGGTATCTTCTGATAACTCCGATTACCTTCGGTATTCTTGGTATAGGAATGGTCTCTGGATCACTTTTCGTTGCCCTTGGCAAACCGATGCCGACGACCATCCTCTCGCTGCTTAGAATGTTTGTGTTCCATATACCACTTGCGGTTCTATTGAACAGTTATTGGGGTTACATTGGTATTTTTATCGCCACAGCCATCGCGAATATCATTATCGGTGGCATCGCGCTGGTTTGGAGTCGCAGAGTACTGGCACGAGAGATCAATTTAAGGTTGTAGAGTTTGAACCCTTAACAACAAGCCTATTTTGGTTTGACGCGTCTTTTATAACTCTCGGCACCAACCTGGGCGACACTAATGCCATTTTTCTTCGCGATATCGCTGTAGGCTGCTTTACGTCGTTTGTTAATGTCATTCACCAGTGCCTGTATATCCGCCGGGACACTACCTGCTGCGTCAGTCGCCCGAACATAACCGTCGGCGGTTTCTACCACCTGGCCCGCACTGCGAGCATCATCCAATGGACTCGCCTGGGTAAAACTGCAAACAGCAATGAGAAACGACAGACAGATCATTCGATTAAGCATCAGCACGGCTCCTAAAAAATATCCGATTCATCTTCAAACAGGTCTTCAAGATCTTTTTCTACTTTGATCCTGATCTCGTGTTCGATTTTCACATTCAGGTTTATCTCGATAGGTTGTGACGGTGCCTCTACTTTGATTGTCGGTGTGCAGGCAGATGCAATCAACAACGTCGCTACGAGGCAGACTGTCATTAACGTGACCCTTTCCCTGGCATCTCGTTCCGCGCACAAGCTCTGTCTGTTCATTAGAAAACTCCACTTTTCGCTTTCCTGTCAATTTGCCGGGTAACGTCTTCACTCAACCGAAGACTCTCCAGCAGAGCGCCTAGGTTTTCTTCCAGGTTCAGGTTCAGGTTTATCTCACGGCCATTCTCATAACCCGGGTTACTGCCTTTTAACGCGGTTTTCGCAACCAATTCACCCTCTGGCGAATATTCCAGCTCTACCTCCAAACTGTGGTAGTGAAAATCAGACATCGCATCTACCACAACTTTCAGAGATTCATTCTGGTCTATCAGGGCAACAACCGACTGGCTGGGTTGATATTTAAGCATACCGCCAGGATGCAACGCAGCAATCAATCCTTTACTGACTGACAACTTACCCTGTTCTATCTGAACGGGGACTGAACCACGTAGTTTTCCTGTGCTAATGAAATCCTCACGTTCGAGCATCAGAATCTGGTTGAGTTCCAACGCCTCAACATTCAGGTTCATATAGCCATTGCCGTTGATCACATCGTAACTGTAGTCCCGGCTATCAACAGAACCACCAAAGATTTTCGCGGAGAGACTGTGTCCTGAGATGCGAAAAATGCGCTGAAAAGGCTCAATCTCCAGCATAAAGCGCAGTTGAATGTCATCGACAGGCACACCCATATCAAATTGACGCCAGGACATCTCCACCGCTTGCGGTGAGCGGATCCTCGGCCACCCGGCCAATAACACCTTCAACTCTCCGCGTTTTAACCGGTAACCGCCATATTCCAGATCCATATCCTTGATTTCGATGTTCGAGGAGAATACCACGGCGTCTTTCCCGGCTAACGCCAGATCCCATTCAAAACCGCCAGCCAGCATCAGTTCACCTTTTTCGAGCGCCAATAAGGGAATTTCCAGATACGCCAATAAACTCTCTGAGCCTTCCAGGGAAGACGCCAGCCGGAAGTTTACCTGACCTTTTTTGGATTCGGTATCATGGCCCAGTTTTATCCCAACCCCGTTAACACCCAGAACGGTTGCCTTATCTGTAGACAATACAACGCGGCCGTTCAGACCCGTTAAATCAAAGCCCGACGCCAGGATCATCGTTTCGTCATCCCGGAGATTGACGTCAGCAGTTGCCTGAATCGTTATGTCCTCATCCTTCAACGCCATGCCAACATCTTCAAAACCGATAGAAACCTCGAAGCCGTCCAGCTTGCCGTTCAGCTTGCCGTTCAGGGTTGTTACGGACGTGCTGCAGCGAATATCATTGCCTGCGTCACCTTCAATCACACAAGCCGTGCCTGGCGACAATGTCACCACAGCCTCGCGAATCAATGGACTCTCCAGATGGACTGCGACTTCTTCGACAAGAGTCAGTTCAATTGCCCCGGCCTGAAATCCTAAATCCAGCACCAGTGGTGCTTCACCAGTCAATGAAGAATCTGCGTTGTTAACTCGCCAGGCGACTTCAGAAGCGAGCCTGACCGAGCCATTCACCCACTGCGCCGACTCCTCGTCCGCAACACTCGTATCGAGGGGTATTTGTGCCTTTATTCCCAGTTCCAGTGAACTAACCGTCACCTCATAAGCGACCGGTGTGTTCATTTCTAATTGAAAGGGTTGGGTCGACATATTTATATATCCATTCCCCACAAGGGATAGTTCTTCATGCAGGTTATGCTGCAAACTGCCGCTGAACAGATATAAACCGGCACCAGAACCCGTAATCTCCACCCGGGAGTTGCCTGGCGCCCACATCACAGCAGCCATCATATTCTCATCACCCGGGCCCATATCCATGCTCATAGTCAAATCCAGTCGAAGATCCTGATTACGCCAGTTGACCTGGCCTGTGATGCAATCGGGAAGGCATGCTTCAACGGTTTCAATACGACCATAAACAGGAAGCCAGCGGACGGTAGTATCCAGCAGCTGAATAAGTTCCCGCCAGCTCAGGGCAGACGATTCACCGGATGAGGCTAGACTGAATTTCAAGCTGACCGCTTCAACGGCAAACTTAAGTTCATGTAATGACAAAAGATGAATATCGAGATTTGAAATTGCAACCTTGAATCCTGGAGATTCGATTTCAATGTTATCTACCCTGATCTGCCAGGCAGAAGGTTTTTCCATGGAGAACCCCGACAGTAGCATGCCATTAGCTTTCAACTGGTTGGCTAATATAAACCCGGACAGTTCGGGACTTTTCCACCATGCCAGCACCAGGGCGACGCCAACCAGAAAAGCAGTAAGATAGAAGGCAGTTCTTATTTTGAATCCGAAGGCGGAGATAATAGCAATCCTCTTTTCAGCCGCGTCTTAAGTGATACTTAACCTGGGCAAAATATTAACTTCAATCAGCAACCATCCACCACCGCCAGTGACTATTATGCCTGTTTTCAAGCGTACCGACTTTGTCATACCATAAGCTTTTCGAAGTAAACCGGAGAGACAGATGGCGAAGCCCCCAACCCTGAACTTTGACACCCTGAGTCTGCATGCCGGGCAACAACCGGATCCAACCACGGGCGCCCGGGCGACGCCGATCTATCAATCGGCATCGTTCGTGTTCAAAGACACTGATTATGCGGTGGGATTGTTCAACATTGAAAGAGCCGGGCATGTGTATTCACGTTTATCCAATCCCACGAACGCGGTACTTGAAGAAAGAATTGCGGCCCTGGACAATGGTGTCGGCGCTATCGCCACCGCCAGCGGACAGGCAGCCCTGCATTTGGCGATCATTACCATTGTGAGTGCCGGTGAACATATTGTGGCGTCACGCAGCATCTATGGCGGCACGCACAACCTGCTGGACTACACCTTAAGGCGCTTTGGTATCGACACCACGTTCGTCGACCCTCGTGACCCACTTGCTTTCAAGCGTGCCATCAAGGCCAATACGCGGCTGGTGTTCTCGGAGACCCTCGGTAACCCAGGGCTTGAAGTACTCAACATACCTGAAGTGGCGAACGTCGCACACGAGGCTGGTTTACCCCTGCTGGTGGACGCGACATTTTCTACACCTTATCTCTGCAAGCCCATTGACTTTGGCGCGGATCTTGTCATGCACTCTGCGACTAAATTTCTCTCCGGCCACGGGGTCGTCATCGGCGGGTTGTTAGTAGATGGTGGCACCTTTGACTGGGAAGCCTCGGGTAAGTTTCCGACCCTGACCGAACCTTACGTTGGATTCCACAATCTGAATTTCGCTGAAGAGTTTGGACCCGCCGCTTTTATAACCCGGGCAAGAAAAGAAGGCTTGCGCGACTTCGGCGCCTGTATGAGCCCAACCACAGCATTCCATGTTTTACAGGGTATGGAAACACTACCACTTCGAATGCAGCGCCATATCGAAAACACCCGAACCGTGGTTGAATTCCTGGTCGAACAGGATCAGGTAGAATGGGTTAATCATCCATTGCTAAGCGATCACCCTGATCACGAACTGGCTAACAAAATTATGCCCCGGGGTTGTAGCGCTGTCTTCAGTTTTGGCATCAAAGGTGGCCGGGAATCTGGCATTAAGTTTATTGAGAACCTTGAGATATTTTCACATCTCGCCAATGTCGGGGATGCAAAGTCACTGGTGATTCATCCGGCCAGTACAACCCACCATCGAATGGACGACAAGGCACTGGAAGCAGCAGGTATTTCGCAAGGGCTCATCCGGTTATCCATCGGCCTTGAGGATCCCGGCGATCTAACGACTGATTTACGCGGTGGATTGCGTGCCTCCCAGCGAACATCATCGAAACACAAATAGTCACCGGGGTTACGCAAATGTACAGTGAAGTGAACAACAGAAAAACTTTTTATAGCACTGGAACCGGGCATTTAAAGGAGGGCCAGCCTAATGTCATCTTTTTGCATGGCGCGGGTATGGATCATAGTGTCTGGGTGCTACCGGCACGTTATTTTGCTCGCCACGGTTACAACGTATATGCACTGGATTTCCCCGGCCACGGCCGGTCCGAGGGCCTCCCTCTCACCAGTATTGATGCAATGGCAGACTGGGTCAGTGACGCAATGGATGCCCTCGGCGTCGTTAGCAGTGCAATCGTAGGGCACAGCATGGGCTCACTGATTGCGCTCAATTTCGCGGCGCGACATGCTGACAAGACTCGCGTGCTTGCACTACTTGGCACGTCAACTCCCATGCCGGTAACTGATCTGTTGCTGGACGCTGCCAGGAACAACCATCACGATGCCATTGACATGGCGAACACCTGGAGTCACAGCAGTTTTGGCCAGATGGGCGGTAATGAGAACCCCGGTGTCTGCATGACCATGTCCGGGCAACGTTTGCTCGAACAAGCCAACCCGGACGTATTTTATGCAGGCCTCAATGCCTGTAACGAATTTACTAACGGCGCTGAGCTCGCCGCTGAAATAACAGCGGAAACTATGGTGATCATTGGCAAACAGGACAAAATGACAGCCGCTGTCAGCGCCCAAGAGGTCGCTGACAGCATTCCCCACTGCCATACCGTACTGCTGCACCCTTGCGGCCACTCCATGTTGTCAGAGCAACCCAATGCCGTGCTTGACGCACTGGCGAAAATTGTCTGAATCGTTATAAACAAGGAAAATATGTATATTCCCGAGTACTTTAAAATATCTGATGACGACGAGATATTCAGTTACATCGAAGCAAATGCATTTGGACAACTTATCTCAAATGTTCATGGAAGATTTTTTTCTTCTCATTTACCCTTTCTGATCTCCGGGGATAAAACCAGCCTGATTGCCCATACAGCCAGACAGAATCCGCAGTATAGGGAGTTAGACGGCCAGGAAGCATTGGTCACATTGCAGGGTGTCCACGAATACATCTCGCCCTCGTGGTACAGCGGTCCAGGCGTCCCCACATGGAACTACCAGGCTGTGCATATCTACGGGAAATGCAAGGTGTTTCATGATCCTGTCAGGCTGAAAGAAGTCGTAGAAACACTTGCGGCTAAATTTGAATCTGCATTTGAGATACCCTGGCAGCCCGACTACAAAGATTCAATGCTCGGCGCTATCGTTGGCATCGAGATAACCATCAGCGAAATCCAGTGCAAGTATAAACTCAGCCAAAATCGCCCTGTGCAGGATCGGAAACAGGTCATTGAACGATTGAACGCAACAGGGCCCAACAAAATGGCGACAGCTATGGAGCGAAATGAACCCTAGGAAGCTGATGATCGCTTTGCTCGCTGCACTGACACTGGCACTGGCGTTAGCCAGCCAATCTCATGCCGCTGAATTCAGTCTCGCCTCTGAGACCTGGGTCGGTGTCACGGACAACAACAATATAGTCAGCTTCAAGGGTATTCCATTTGCCGCACCCCCGGTTGCTGAAAATCGCTGGCAGCCTCCCCAACCGTATCAGCCAGGTCCGACCACGCACACGGCCAACAGGTTTGCCGCTGCCTGCATGCAAGGCCCCCATATAGAGAACTGGTACAGGGATCTGGTTGAATCCCTCGGCGAAGACCCGGCCGTGATTAAATCTCCTGAATCAGGATACAGTGAAGACTGTCTCTACCTGAATATCTGGTCGAAATCACTCGCCGTCAACATACCGGTTATGGTGTGGATCCATGGTGGCAGCAACAAGGGTGGCTGGTCCTACGAGCCCAACTATCACGGGCAGATGCTCGCTCACAAAAACGTGGTGGTAGTCTCGGTCGCTTATCGATTAGGAATATTCGGAAATTTTTCACATCGGGAATTGATTGCGGAACAATCCGGTACTGCGGGTAACTATGGACTTCTGGATTTGGTAGCCGCGCTGGAATGGATTCAGGCCAATATCAAGTCGTTTGGTGGCAACCCAAAAAATGTCACCATCCTGGGTGAATCTGCTGGAGCCGCAAATGTCGCTTACTTAATGGCCTCGGGGAAGGCGCGAGGTTTGTTCCACAAGGCCATTCACCAGAGCGCGGGCTATCAGCAACACCAGACTGGTACGCTGCAGCAACTGACCCAAAACGGAGAAATGCTGGCCAGGCAAATGGATGTCAACGACCTGAAAGCGCTTCGATCCTTAAGCGAAGTCGAGTTGTTAAAAGGCGTCGAAGAATTCATGCCGGGCTTGAGTTTTGACAGTGTTGCTCGCGGCCATGGATTAAGCGCAACGCCTGGAGAGATATTTCAATCCGGTCTGCAGGCAAAGGTACCCCTGATGATAGGGACCAACGCCCATGAATGGTTGATGTACATCGGTGACAGCACGCTGGACAAATATCTCAAAGACTATAGTGTCAGCGACTCCAAAACCGGGATCGACCATCATCTCGGTTCGTTACCCCTCGCAAACCAGCTCGATCGCATCGCCACCGCTTATGAGATGCTCTGCCCCTCACTCGAGATGGCGGGTTATGTGGCCGGTGAACAACCCGCTTATGTCTATCAATTCACCCGGGTGCGACAAGGGCCGCACTGGCAATCTGTCGGCGCTTATCACGGGGCTGAAATTCCCTATGTATTTAACACCCATGACGACTGGCTAACCACCACGGACACAGATCATCTATTGACGAACATGGTTCAACAGTACTGGGTGAATTTCGCAATCACAGGGAATCCCCACGGTGATGGATTGCCGCCTTGGAGTCAGTACAACAACAAAGCGCGTAATGTCATGGAATTGAACATACCCGCCGGGATGCAACCTGCGCCAGATCAGACGCTTTGCCGGTTGATGGGTTATTGACCAGTATCTTGTCCAACCGCGTTGTTTTATCCAAAGTAAGGAGCAATGAACCAGCAGTGGCTTAAGACAACAACAGAGACAGGTATGGTACTCGCAGCGCCTCGTTGCTTTATGGCACAATGCGGCCTCATGTTCGCAGCATACTATTCAGCCCCAATTTAACAAAAATTCAGGAAAGCCCATGAGTTCAAAACTTACCCAGGACCCGCGAATTGATCCACGTATAAAAGCAATATTTGGTGCGATGGAATTGTCCGCCCCAAGTGACGACGTCGAGAGCCGCGAGGTACTCGTTGCCGCCGCCAACACCGATGAAGCCAAGGCAAGGAACGAAGGACTCAAGGCATTTATGGATATGTGCGACACCGAAGAGATCGCCCCGTCCGCAGGGTTAACCACCAGGACTGAAACATTTACATCCAGCCCTGACGGCAACACCATCAACATCCAGTACATTCGACCTGATACTGACGAAGTTTTACCTTGCGTTTACTACATCCATGGCGGCGGCATGATGGTGATGTCCTGCTATGATGGCAATTATCGGGCCTGGGGGAAAATCATCGCCGCTAACAACGTGGCTGTTGCCATGGTGGACTTCCGAAATTCAATTTCCGCATCGTCAGCGCCAGAAGTTGAACCGTTTCCTGCCGGACTAAACGACTGTGTATCCGGTGTAAAGTGGGTACACGAAAATGCCGGGGCGCTAAAAATTGATCCCGACAAAATCATCATCGCCGGAGAAAGCGGGGGCGGTAACCTGACCCTCGCAACGGGGCTGAAATTAAAGCAGGATGGCGACCTGGATGTCATCAAGGGACTCTACGCCCTGTGTCCCTATATCGCCGGAGAATGGCCACTGGCAAAGAACCCGTCGTCCACCGAAAACAATGGCATCCTACTGGAACTGCATTCAAACAATGGCGCCATGGCATACGGAATAGAAGCTTTTAACGAGGCAAACCCACTCGCCTGGCCAGGGTTTGCTACCGTTGAAGATGTGACTGGATTAGTACCCACTGTGATCAGTGTCAACGAATGTGATCCCTTGCGAGATGAGGGCGTTAATTTTTATCGGTTACTGTTGCAAGCGGGTGTCAGTGCCCGTTGCAGGCAGGTCATGGGTACGGTACACGGCACCGAAATCTTCCCAATGTGCTGCCCGGATATAAGCCGGGATACGGCGCGAGACCTGGCCGCATTTTGCGCGTCCTGATAAGTAAAACGATAAGCGGAAGAAGAGTATGAAAGTTGTTTATTGCACAAAATTTGGCTCCCATGAGGATTTGGAAGTACAGGAAATTGATCCCCCGGGCGCCCCCGCAGATGGCCAGGTAAAAGTCGATATTCAGGCTCGTGGCATTCAATACAGTGACCTGGTTCGAATCGCGGGGAATTACCAGGACAAATCCGGCTTCCCATTCGTGGTGGGTGGCGAAGGCGCTGGGGTGGTACTTGAAGTGGGCGCAGGGGTTGAGAACATCTCGGTCGGAGATCGGGTACTGTCGCCGGGAGGGTGCGTTGAGCAGATCAACATTTCTGCCAAAGCAGCTACCCCGATTCCCGAGGGCGCCGACTTGCATGCCGCTGCTTCATTCAGGAACAACTACGCAACCGCGTACTACGGCATGCAGCGAGCTAACTTACAACCCGGCGAAACACTATTGGTACTCGGTGCAGCAGGGGGTGTCAGCCTGGCTGCCGTCGACATTGGCAAGCTGTATGGCGCCAGAGTCATCGGCGCAGCCAGCACCGATGAAAAACTGGCCGTTGTCCAGAAGATGGGAGCCGACCATATCATCAACTACAGCGACGGATTCAGGGAACAGGTAAAGGACCTCACCGATGGTCGAGGGGCCGATGTAATTTATGACCCGGTAGGCGGTGATGTTTTTGACGAAGCCATGCGCTGCATTGCACCATTCGGCCGAATCCTGATTGTGGGTTTTACCGGTGGTCGTCCCGCACTGGCGAAGACGAATCATCTGCTGGTAAAGGATGCTGCGGTAATCGGCTACACCATGGGCGGTCTGCAACGTCATAACCCACAACAGAATGAGAAAAATTCCCGCACCCTGATGGGCTGGTTGGGCAGCGGCAGGATTAAACCTTTTATTTCCCACGAATTGAAGATGGATGACGTGGTTGAAGCCTACCAACTGCTGGTAGACAGAAAAGTGGTGGGTAAGGTGATATTGACCTGATTATCTCAGGTTACGCTCCCCGCGTGATAAACCTCGCCACTTCAGGCAGCGATTTGCCAATTCTATCCAGGTTCTGTTCGAGCCTGGCTTTCAATGGTCCGTCGAACGATCTATCCGCAGTCATTAATTCCAGCAGCTCCAGGTGCAGCAGCCAGGCATCGGGGCTTGAACTAAGCGCGTCTTTAACAATTGTATCCAGGCCAACTGATCGGGATTCTTCACGAAAATTTCTTACCTGCTGATACAGGCTCAATTCGTATTTCTCTCTGTTGGTGTAAGTACTCACTCTGGAAGCAGGACCCGTTCTACCGGACTTGGATGGATACACATTGAACCTGAGACGATCTGCACTACCGGCATAAACCGAAGTAATTTTTTCGCCCACGGCCATATCATAGTTACCCCAAGCAGGGTCAAACAGTATCTCTCCCGCCGGTCCAGATACATGACAATTTTTGAAACTCATGAGTACAATTTTTCCATCTTCCTTGGCAATCTGTTTCAGCCAGCCAGCAACGGTCACCCCGGATACAAACTCGAGCCTGACCTCACTTTCTCGCTTGATATCCATTGATTGCAATTCGTACTCGCTGGCATCTTCCAGTGGTTTCATCAAATTACAGATGCGTCCAACCGGAGATCCGAATCCTTCGGCATGGTATTTGATGCCATGCCCCTCCAGTTCTCTACAGGATACTGACAATTGGGTGGGTCCGCCGGTGCCGATATAGACCTCCGTTCCCAGGGCATTTCGCACAAGACGCGAAAACAAACCGGATACCTGTAGACCGGAGCTGTATACACAGGTGCTCACAACACCTGAGTCAATCGCCACCTGCACGGAATCCGCACCACCCCGACAGTAACAAAGTGTCGCGGCATACTCTTCCAAAATCTGCGTGAGGTGTCGACAGCTTTTTGTAACGAATAATTGTGGCTGGATCCGGGTAATGTCATAGCTGGTAAGAATCGCATCGGTAGTCAAGGGGACCTTGTGCACGTCTTCACCCAGGCAAGAACGGGATTCCTCCAGGGAGGATAATAATCCCGCACCAAAGATCCGGGAGTCACTGACTTCACCCACCAGTCCATACTCAACCGTCCACCAGTGTAATCTGGTTAATAATGCCAGCTCTGACGGCTCGCCAGGGTTATCCAGAAGCGCTTTAAGGTTTTTCTCGGCACTCTGAATATCGTTATTGGCTTCCGCATCTTCACTAACACGCTCTTTGGCAATAGACAGCTCTCGCACAGCTTCGTACATCAACAGGTCCCATTGGTTGTACATCGCGTACATTCCGACTTCACCAAATCGTTGCAGGTACTCCGAGTATTCCTCATCAGCAATGATTGGTGCATGACCAGCAGCCTCATGAATGATATCCGGTGCGGGTGTGTAATCTATGTGCTCAATACTGCGCATATCCAGTGCAATGGCGAGAACTTTTAGTGCCTGTAACTCCATAAAAGCCTGGGGTGGAATAAATCCGTCAACAACAATGGCCTGCCAGCCTAACTTATCGAGACAATTGTTCATCTCGTCAACCGATGGAATATGCTCCACGCTGATGCCGGTCCTGGACAGACCGTCGAAGTAAACCGGGTGCGCCCGATTCTTTAACTGGATACTTAAATGGCGCATCACATATCGCCACACTGCCTGGTCTCGGGCTGTGTACCGGGTTGAATAGTCCTGCTTTGCAACAAACTGGCGAAGATGCTCCGGCAACTGATCACGAATGACTTGCTGTGAGACCATCAAGCTAACCGGTTCTAGCCAGGTCTAGCAGGATCATCGGGATCCAGGAGCTGGAATTGTTCAAAGAATTGCCCTGCCTCGGCTGTACCAACGATGTATGTGGTTGTCTGCTCCACGGCACCTTCTGCATGCAATGAACCGGCTGGGATCTCCAGCTTGTCGCCTGGTGCAAGATCGATCCTCTGTCCTTCCTCATTGAGGACATAGGTGCCTCCAGACATCACATATCCTGTCACGTCCAGGCCATGCCAATGCAATGGCAGTTCTTCGGAAGGTTTCGATACATAGGTCGTTGGCCAATGCCCCGTTTTCTTCATATCCTCCAGCACCTCTTCACGCGTTGTGAAGAAATCTTTAAAAACTCTCATTCCCATGGTCGTTCTCTCTCTAATTTAGTCCTGGTGCGTTTAGTGATTGTATTTATTTCTGCCCTGAGCTTTTTATCGACTTTGTTCTGACCTGAATATGCCAGAAATACCCTGAGTTTGTCAGCCCTGCTAAGCCTGACCATTCTTCTAGACAGTGTTTCGAGATCCCTCAATTTTCGGCTCTTCAGACCAAAATTGGCCCGGCTGCTTTCCAGATCAATAAATCGTATCGGAGGATCAACATTGTTCATAGCCATCTTTTGAGAGAAGTCACGAGTTAAGTCACGAGAGACGAAAATGTGTTGGGGGTACAAGTTGTAGTGTTCTATGCCAGCTGAATGCAGTCTGGCAACGGCTTTGCCGATAAATTCACAAACCTGCCTCCGCCTGTTACAAATTGAAGGATTGTCTTCTGATGCCAGGAACTCATTCAGTGGCAGGTAATCATCGAGTGCCTCGGTGACCAGTATCGCCTGTTGTTCACCTTGGCTCTTTCGCCAGCCAAAATAAACCACTTCGACGCACGGGATGCCGTGTTTGTGGTACCGGGAGATCTTGTCGAATTCCATTTTCAGGGTCGGTTCTTTAAAGGGAAACGCCTGAAGGCTGTAACGCAGGTGATTACTTTGTCTTTTAATGTAAAAGGCTCTGCCATCATGGTGAAACCGGCAGACGGTGCTCCATCCTCCACGATCATAGTTGCCCTTTTCCACAACGTCCAGGTCCAGGTGCCAGAAAGCATCAAAGTCCTGCAAGCCCTGGTCGGACATCCAATCGCTCCATTTCGAGGCGGTGTATTGTTGTTTGATTTTAGTTATGGACATGAGTTACGGCAGTTTCCAGCTTATGCCTGGCAACATAACAAACAGTTAAATGGCAACAACACTTATCCCTGCCAGTTGCTTACAAAAAGGTACAAAATCAATGCTACTCTCGCACCAACACAGCTTCAACCTTGCCGGACTTGCTAAAATTGCCATCTGCATTGATGCCGCAGTTCACCAAAGCTAAGACGCTTCGTCGTTCATTGAGTACGCTTTCTCGAAACCATTCTTCGTTATCAATATCGTCATCAATTCCAGCCATCTTTGCCACCTTTATTTTTCAGTTCTTCGCTGCGGATGTATTCTTCGAACGTATGTGGAAGAACGCCCCATTTCGCCCAGACTTCTCGTCTTAAACCTTAAACGCCGCTATTGAGGTAACTACGGAAGTTCCGGCATGATGAGATTAGAGTCCTGTTTCTTGAACTACCGGCCAGGAGCAGACCGTTCACTGTGTAAAAGGTGGAGCAAAAAGGGGGCGGAGGGATTAATCTTTAATCAACTCATGGAACTGACCAATATTTAATCCCTCCGTCTCCTTTAATAATCGATTGTACTGATCCATATTTAATCCCTCCGTCCCCTTCTGTCCCAGGTGAACAGCGTAGCGCGTCGCTGTGTCGCCGCAGGTAGTCTCGACACGCACGTCTCCGTTCCCGCGAGGACCAACAACGTCGGCGTAAAAGGCGAAGACCTCCTCGCACGTCAGCGTGGTGAGCACATCGACCACGAATCCTGGGCCGTCTTCGAAACTTCCGTGTTTTGCCCTGTAGATTTCTCCGCTAACGATAGGAACGTCGGCCGGGAAGTCTGTGAGTATTTCGGTATCGAGGTTAGTGCAGCCAGTCAATAGCGCCATTACGCCGGAAAGTACGATTCCTGATTTCATCTTGGTTTTGCTCAACAGTATTGTAATCATGTTTTCTCACACCTGTTTTAGACCGGAGAATCTAAAGTTTTCTTTCGGCCCCGATTCCGACCAAATGGTCAATATCTAACCAATGTCAGCTGTCTCAAGTATTGCGGTCAAATCGTCGAACTCACTCCAATATCCAGAGAGGCGATGGTTTTCCGCGATGGTCCCATACCTTAAGGGCGAATTCGATGAAGCCTTTGATTTCTACGCCAAAGCATTGGATTTAAGAGAGTTTTTTCCGATCTATCGAGCGCGTTTTAATTATGCCTACCGGCAGGTGTTTCCAGGATTTTTCTGCTGCGGCCTATCTTGACCAGCCGGAGCCCCTACAACAGGGAATCCAGAATGAGGTTGGTGGACTCGATGATGCGCTGGTCACGCGGGCGCAGATCCGGGTCGAAGGCCTCGCCGGTGAGGTGCTGTAGCCCCTGGATGTAGCGAACGGCTATCTCGTTCGCTTGCTCGTCGGAGAACTGCTGTCCCTTCTCCTTCACCATGCCGCGGGCGAACTCCTTCGAGAACGACACCGGCTTACCATCCCGGGCCAGCAGCGCTTCACCCTCGTCCACCCTCCAGAAGCGGGACGAATCCATAGTGTAGAGTTCATCTGCGGACACGATTTGGCCGTCTGCGTTGATCCCGTGTTCAGTCTTGGTGTCGACGAGCACCATCCCTTTCTGCGCCAGGTACTGCGTCACAATGCCGAAGGCCATCAGGGACGCGTTGCGGATCTGGGCATACTGACCCTCCGTGCAGACGCCGTTCTGGATCAGATAGGTCGGGTCAATCGTATGGTCGACCTTCTCCTTCGTGCTCGGCGTATCCATCAGGTAGGGAAGCAGTCCATTGGGCTCAAGGGCGGTGACATCGAGCTGGTGCCCAGCATAACTCATCGTGCTTTGTCCCTCGTCCTTCGCAGCCAGCCAGTGCTGGTAAAGTGAGGTCGAGGTCGAACTCTCCGCCATGTAGAGTCGCATGACATTCTCCACCATCAAGAGGTTGAGGTTTTCGGTAGGGATCACGGTCGAGGCGGGAGAAAGCCCATCGACTTCGAACTGCGAAGATCCCAGCACGGGCTTCACCAGCCGGTGCATGTGGTCGTGGTTGAACGCCAAGACCTGATCCTTGAAGGGGATCGCCCCTCGATTCACGTCGTGGGTGGAGATTCGATTGTTTCGGAACATCAAGCGAATCGCCTTCCCAGACGAGGTTTTCAAGTCGTCGCCGAACACGGAATCGGACACCTTGCCCTTGAGCACGGTGCAGCCGCTCAGGCGCGGAAGCTCGCCGTCTTCGATCAGCTGCTTGACGGGACGGCCTTCGTTCACACCGGCTCCATGAGTCGCTACCAATAAGCGGATTTTTTCTTCGTTTAGCATGAATGCCTGTACGACTGTATTGCTGCACCAGGTCCGGAAGAATAGTCATTTCGAGCAATAATTTCGAGCAGTCTTTTCGAAGAAAATGACTAAGTATCGAGGTGGAGTAGCAAGCTGCCGCATAATCCGCTTGGGGTACGTTCCGACCAGGTGGCTAATACCTACCAAAAGTACAACTCGCCAACCGCAAGCGGTGGTATAGAACCCAACATTGATTGGCTAGCCCGTAAATTGTCTCTCAGACATTTCGTGTTGATCCAAGATCAAGATTTTGCTGTAGTCGATAACATTGCTGACATAAGGCGCGATTCTCCATAGGTCTAATTTGACAAAACTCTTCAGTGCCTTTTTAACTGATAGCTAACGCACTATTTATTCTGATCCAGTTTTCGATACGCAAAGTAGTACTCGGTTTTGATGGGTCCGGCATAACCTTCGTCTTCAAATGGAACACCATCCAGACTCCATTCCATCGCATCCAATTTATAGTGCCAGCCACAGGCGACGCTGTAGCGTGATTGAATTTTCTGGCGGTCGTCATCAAATGTTTGTGCGTCTGGCAGCGTCGCAGAAAATTTAAGCAGACACCCAGTCTCCTGTGGTGAAAGTTCAAACCTGTGATGTTCACCAGGACCGCTGTATTCGAGTATATTGGGTGGCTCGTATCGCGTCACCGTGCAGTAGTAGACGTCGCTAGAGTTTGTTTCAGGAGGCGGACATTCTGATCCAGAAAAATTCACCACAGCATCGCCGCCAGTTTTGAGCGACAAGGTTAACTCGGGGAACCAGGCCGCACGGTGTGAATCGTCAGTAATTGCTCGCCACACTTTTTCGATCGGGTGACTCAGTTTTCGCGTATAGGTAATCGTTTTATTCCCCATGTCATCGGTTCCGTAGACACCAAGGCGTTCAACATCGAGATTTGCAGCGAGAGTATTCCTTATTGATCCATCTCATCGAGATGTCGTTCGAGATTATCCAGTTTGTTACTGAGAAACTGGCGATAGGGTTCAAGAAATTCATCGACTTCCATCAGTGGTTGGGCGTTCAGTTCGTACCACCGCTTCTGTCCATCGGGACGGACAACAACCAGGTTGGCGCTTTTTAGAATCTTGAGGTGCTTTGACACCGCCGGTTGGCTCAAACCTGCAACTTCGACCAGCATGTTCACTGTGCAGGGCCGGTGTCGCACGGTTTCTAGCAACAGGCGTCGGTTTGGTTCGGCGATGACTGAGAAAGCATCCATCTTAAGGTTCACCTCTGCGAGACTTGATGACAGTATATTCCTATACGGTTATATATCCGTCAAGGAATATACTGGCTGATCATCAGCAACCGGACTCTATAGATGGATATAATTTTGCCTCAGACCGGTGTCTTTGCATCCAACTCTGGGGCTCCTTCAGCAATTTCGGGAATGGGTACGTTCCGACCAGATGGATAATATCTAACCAACGTCAGCTATCCAAAGTATGCGGGCAATCAATTGGCGATAAAATTAGTTGCCGGAATGCCTCCAGTCTGCCATAAGCGACCTGTGACAGAAACGGCCCCCATAAGGGAAAGTTTGAACCAAAAGAGCAAAAGGCGGTTCTGAATGTAGTGAAGAAAGAAACTGAGTCGTCCAATCGAATTCGTTAGCGCAGTTGGGTTCATCAAGCTAAAGTGTGAACCTGAATTCGGGCTAGTAGGGGAGTTCCTGGTATGAGCATCATTGGGATTACGAGCGTTTTCTTGGGAACAGTGATCATCTTGACCCGCGGCATGCTGGTGATTGCTCCAGGCACCACCCTTAATGGTTTCAGAGCCATTATCCAGACAAGCACACGGACGAGGGTTTTCGGGCTCTGTATACTACCGTTGGGAGCGCTTATGATCTGGGCAGGTTACTCGGATCATAGCACCCTGGCAGAGATACTGATGTTCTTTGGCTGGTGGGTCATTGGAGGGGGTTTACTCTTGTCGGTGATCTTTCCATCAGTTTACATTGCTGTGTTGGAGGCGATGTTGCCATCCGAAACGACTACAGACTTCTTCGGTTGGCGGGTGCTCGGACTGTTCGGTGTCGCTATCGGCGCCCTTTTCGTCTATTTCGGAATGTTGGCCCTGTAGCCGAATTTGATCCCAATTCATTCTGCCTTAGTACTTTTTGCTTGATCAGTGTGGTGCTGCAACCACTCGTAACCTTTGATAATAGGGATGTGCTGTGGACTTTCACTCGGTTTGCCATCGTCGAAGTAGGCGAGATAACGATCAAACATTTGTTGCGCCTCACCGTAGCGTTTCTGAGCGAGTCGCAGTAAGGCAATCTGGCCAGTCAGATACGCCGATGGCTTTCCAGTAGTCTCACGTTCGATTTGAGCGACTGTATCAAACAATACTTCAGCTTTCTGGTACGCACCACGATCTCGCATAACGGCGAAACGGTTGCGTGAAATGTCTACCAGGTAAAGGGGAGCTGTCGACCAGGAGCCGCCAGAAAGAGATCAGTTCGGGTATACCATTTAGCCCCCATACACCTCAACATGTAATATCAAGTCCATAGTAATTTGAACAGTATTTTATGGCGCTTCAGGGAGTGGAACAGAACGTTGGGAATCCCATGACTGTTGTGTCTACGAGGCAAATCCTTGATGTTTTAACCTATGTATCCCATTCCACCAAACGGTCCAACGACGCTAAGGCTGGGACAAGGTTGGGGCATCCAAAAATTCGGACAAAATTGGCTCTCCCCTTCAAACGTACCCGCCACTGGATACACCGCTCATGGCGTGTGCGCCCAGGAAAGGCACCCCCTTTCAACTCAACGCGGTTTAACTGACAATTTCTATTACATTTTCTATATTCAAGACGGTATTCCCCGGGCCTTGCGGCCCTGGTAGTGTTTGTCGAACAAACGCTTCGGGTGTAAACCATTAACATGGCCCACGAATCCGGGATCTCGAATGCTGTATCCCAGCAGTGCCTGTACTTTCGGGGACAGGTGACTCGCGACGTCCGGTGGTACGGCAAGCACCATATTCTCCAATTGCCTTAACCAGGGCTGGCAGTATTGAGGAGTGATAGCGAGGCGCGTCCCTTCGGAATTGTTGGCACCGCCGCGGTGAATCAGCGCACCGTGAAAAACGATGACAGAACCTGCGGGCATAATTACAGTTTCAAACGTGTCTTCGTTAGCGGCTGCGTGCTCCGATAAAAGATGGCTGCCGGGAATGATTTCCGTTGCGCCATTTTCCTCGGAAAAGTCATCAAAGGCCCAAATCGAGCTTATACCGTTAATCTCCGTTCGGGGGCAATTCGGAATCTGGGTATGATCCGCATGAAATGCCTGAGGAGTTTCACCTGGATGTACATTAATCGCAAGGTTCGAAGCCAGCAGGTAATTAGGGGCCAAAAAGTGATCGACAATCGCCAGGACCAAAGGGTGCTCGACCAGCAGCGAGAATATTGGCGACTTTGCAAGGAGTGCATAAACCCGCTCGCTTTCGAATCCTTCGAAGTCATTGCGGCCCATTAATTTTTTTTGCAACCAGGGGTCGAGTGCCTTTTTGACATCAACAACCTGTAGCGGTGAAAGCGCATCGTGAATGATGCTGTAGCCATTCGTCTTAATCCCTTCAATATGTTCGTTCAAGTCCATGCCTGCTTCCCTCGTGCCCGGCCTTTTCGAAATGCTAATCCGGCTGCCAATCGCGATGTTTAATATGGGCGGGTTCACTTGCAACCATTGCTTTTACAGACTGGTCACCAAGCCATTGAAACCATTCACCCCATGATGGCTGATTGTTTTCCTACCTGATATCAATCAGCACTCTCGACAACTTTCGGTTCATGGTAACGACTATTCCACCTACAAGATCCAGTGCCGGTTCAAACGGGGCGATTCTTTTAAACACAAGCAAACCCATCGTCTCAAATGACGTCGTCACCGTGATAGCAGCACGTACATAATTATCTCCCCGGGCACGTAATTCCTCCAGGCTGATATCGTCCGCCAGCGTTAGCAACAATGAAATCACCTCAGCCAGGACGGGATTGTAAAATGTTTGCGCCAATCCTCCCGCTACTGCATCTCGTTGTTGAGCGCGATAGTGTCTGATCTGAAACCACCCAAAACCCAGGCCAGTCAGTATCGAGCAGGCACCAATTATTTCAGCGAAATTCGCGATGACGGAAAGTGAAAGATCCATAACGTTTTCCTGCAGCAGTTACGCCAGTTCCCACTGTAAGAGCGTGTGGGCAGGTTCCTCATCGTGATGTTCAAACACGCCGCGAACTTTATTGCCGAAAGGGATCGCCTGTTCCGGATCACCCAACAGATTACCTACAATACGAACGTTGTCTGCCTCGGGCAATTCGACAAGTACCACTATGTAGGGACCCTGATCCTTCAACGCAGGATGCACGGGATGCCATATGCGTTCCTGGCTGTAAATCAAACCTTCAGCTTGAACCTCTTCAAAAGAAAGTTCGAAACTATGGCAACGATGGCAAAGCCATTCCGGCCCCCATTGAAATCGTTGGCAGGATGAACAACGCTGGATCAGCAGCTTGTTCTCCTTCAACCCTTGCCAGTATGGCGCATCCAGTCCGTCTGGTGTAGGGACAGGTTTGGGTAAACCTGGTTGTAAATAGTGGTCACTCATACCGTTGCCTCCGAACCAAAGATACAGGCGCTGACCGGGGTCACCATCGGACCTGAGATCACCATGGAAACTTTGGCATCTTTTACCTGGTTGGTTGATTCGCCCCAGACCTGACGAACTGCTTCAATATTGAGACCCAGACCATGCATATAGCACTCTGCCAGATTGCCACCGCTGGTGTTGAGAGGTAGTCGACCACCATCACTTACCAGGTTGTCAAGACAAAAGAACTCGTTGCATTGGGAAGGTTCACAAAATGCATGTTCGACAATACTCATCAGTACACCGCCGGTAAAATTTTCATAACTCTGCAACACGTCTACATCACTGGCGCTCACCTGCGCCATATCATACAAACGGGGTGCCAGGGGTTTAAATGCGGATGTCGCGTAGTCCGGGGCATTATGTACCGATGCTCCGGCACGATGATGTGAACCGGCAACTGCACCTAGTAAATAACATGGAGGGTGATCAAAGTCTTTAAGTCGATCGGCAGACACCAGAATCATGGCAGCAGCGCCGTCATTTTCCTGGCAGCAATCATAAAGATGGAAAGGCTCGACGATCCATCTGGAATGGTCGTACTTTTCCTCATCGAGGGGCCTGCCATACATCACTGCCCTCGGGTTGTTCTGGGCATGATGATAGGACGCCAATGATATGGCCCGAAGTGCGTGTTGATCGACATCATGCTCAAACATAAAGCGGTTAACTTTCATGGCAAACATCTGTGCGGGTGACATCAATCCATAGGGAATGGTGTGGGCCATGTCGCCACCAATAGTATTACGTTGCGGCCCCTGGCCAAAGCGCCCGAATTGTCCCTGGGCCAGCGCCCTGAACACACAGACACATTCAGCCTGACCTGTTGCAATGGCTGCAGCCGCGTTGGCAATCGCACCGGAACCACCACCACCACCGCCGCCCCACTGCATATTGGCGAGCCTGAGATCTTTTATGCCCAGTGCAGCCGCAAGTCTTGAGGCGTCACTGCGATCATTGCTAAAGGAGGAAAAGCCATCGATTTCCGTCGGCGAGATTCCGGCACTGGCGCAAGCCTTAACGATCGCCTCCAAAGCCAGTTTAAATTCCGCATCCGGCGCCTCGCCTCGTTTGTAGTAGGTGGTTTCAGCAACACCGGCAATCCCAACCTTACCCCGCAGGGTTCGCTCCGTACTCACGCAAGTACCCCGCCAGTCGCTTGAATGTCCTGATGAGCGACTCTGGCGTCATCGAAGTTCCGGTAACGCTCAGGAATATCAAAACCAAAAACCCGGGCTCCGTTTAAACCCAGTATTTTGGCTCGCTCACCATCATCGAGATTGATCATGGTTCGCTCGATCGCTTCTGCTGAGTGCGGCCAGGTACCTTCATGGTGGGGGTAGTCATTGGCCCACATGAAATTGTCCGTAAGTCCATGCTCGCGCGCCAGATCCAGACCGGGCTTGTCTTCCTGGAACGTGGCAAATCCGTTGCGTTTGAAAAACTCACTGGGCAACATTTCCAGCTTCGGTCGAACAAACATATGATGCTTCCTGTAAGCCTCGTCCATGGCTGATAATGCCCAGGCGACCCATCCTATACCGGCCTCAACACTGCCAAACCGCAATCCCGGGTAACGTTGCAGCACACCGGAGGCACAAAGGTTGGCGATGGGTTCCATGGTCGGGGCCAGGGAATGCACAGCGTAGTTAATGATCGCGCCACCATTACCGCGGGAGGTCCTCGGATCACGACCAGTTGAAACATGAAAGGTCATGGGCAACCCTGTTTCCTCGACAACTGACCACAAAGGATCAAATTCTGGCAGGTTATAGTTCAGGTTCTCATGATCAGGCGGACCCCATACAGGTTTACAGGGCAGCGCCAAGCCCCTGAAGCCACGAAGTGCCGAACGTTCAATTTCCTTGATAGCGCCCTCAATATCAGCGGCGGCAATACAGGCCATCGGTGACAGCACATGGTTCACATCAGCAAACACCTCCCAGGCCCAGTCATTATAGACTTTGCACATTTCCTGGCTGAATTTCGCATCCGGAGTCGCCCAGATCGTTAATCCCTTGTTAGGGAACAGTATTTCTGCATCAACGCCATCTACCGCCAGATCCTCGATGCGTTCCTCCGGTGTTTTTCCGGACTGGTTCCTCAGTAAATCCTCTCCCGCAAATTCGATGTTTCGAATGCGCAACGGCCTGAAGCCCTCGGTTTTCTGAAATTTATCTCCTTTTGGATTAACGGCGACACCGGGCAGTCGATCGCGATACTTCTCATCCATTCGCTTCATCCAAAGATCAGCCGGTTCCTGTACATGACCGTCAGTGGATACCATAAAGTACTTATCTTCTGCACCTGGCCTGGGTGATCGGGTCCAGTCTGCAGCGCCAGGCGTTTCCAGGCGCCAGGCATTTTTTTCATCAGGGGCCGGGATATTCGTCATTAAATTCTCCTTGCATGTCATTCGGGTGCTTTACAACATAATGTGCTTCGATTCTGGCGTCAAATGCATCACGCGAAGTTACATCATCGGCAGTAATGGTTCCTGCCGATTACTCAATCAGCCAGGTCGGGCTCGAAGAAGGACCAGAGTATATCCGGGAACTCTGCCTTTAACCTGACCTCGCAACGATTGATGGCGGCTAACAGCTCGTCTTCTGAACCCTGGGGCTTCATACCGGCCTTGATGGCCACCATGACATCGCTACCGAGTTGCATCGTTAGAAGATTATATACCTGCACAATCTCATCCTGACCTTCCAGAAATTTTCGCATTCGGCTCAGGGTCTCAGGTTCAACTCCCTGACCAACCAATAGCGCTTTGACTTCAACACCGATCAGGATCGCTATCAGAATCAGCAGGGCACCAATACCGATACTGCCTATCGCGTCGTACACTGGATTGCCGGTCAACATGGCAAGTGAAACAGCTACCAATGCAAATGCCAGCCCGATCAGTGCGGCAAGGTCTTCACCAAAGATAACCAGCAATTCACTCTGGCGCGTTTCGCGGAACCAATGCCAGAAACTGCGGCTCCCACGCACCTTGTTCACTTCCCTGATGCAACCCAGCAAAGACAACCCTTCAGCCAGCATGGCGAAAAGCAGGACCCCAATCGCAACCAAGGGGCTTCTCAGGGGTTCGGTTTCGCCCAATTTGTGCAAGCCCTCGTAAATTGAGAACAACCCACCCATACTAAAAAGCATCAGGGCGACGATAAAAGACCAAAAATAGATACTCTTACCATAGCCCAGAGGGTGATCGGGAGACGGCGGACGTTTGGCATTGTGTAATCCCAGCAGTAGTAACAACTGATTGCCGCAATCAGCGAAGGAGTGAATGCTTTCGGCTATCATAGCACCTGAGCCCGTGACGATCGCAGCCGCCAGTTTGGCCAAGGCGATGGTTAAGTTGGCCACCAGGGCGTAAACAATGGGATTAAGTGAGTTAGCACTCTGGGTCATAGTAGTCTCATTGACTCTCAAGACTGGAAATAAAACATCTTTTATAAAATTTCGCAAATCGCATCATAGCCATCGGAGTTAACGAACCTCTCGTTGACCCGACAATCCCAACGCCAACAAGTACCCTCTGGTACATCACGATCAGGTGAAGAACCCAGGGACGTCTTATAGGTGGGACAGGTATTGTCGCATGCTGAAGAACGGCGTCGGCCGAATGGTGTTGGATACGGATTTTGGCAACTTAGTTATGCATCAGCTGCGATGCAGGAAGATATCAGCGGCGAGGTCGTACCGGTTATGAATGCAAAGGACCTGTTTCAGAGATAGAAGTACCTGCTTAAGAAACAGCGTCGCTCTGGATTTCAGATACAGGGGAATTCAGCTCCTGATTCTTTCGCTGCTCCTGGCTGAACGTCAGCACATCTTTTGAACCCGTCACGTTAATGCTGCCGTCGATAAGAGCACCTTCTGCAACAGCGACGAATTTAGCACAGAGCTTCCCTGTTACATTGGCCGATGCTGTCACCTCTATCCGGTCTGTGGCATTGATATCGCCTTCAACCCCACCAGCAATAACGACGTTGGTCGCGTTTATTGTCCCTTTGCAATAACCATCAATCGTCACGTTTACAGATCCCTTCACGACACAGTCAGCATCGATACGACCGGAAATCACAAAATTACCTTCGCCGGTTATCTCGCCAGTGAACCTGGCTCCTTTACCGATGTAAGTGGTTAGTTCCCGGAAATAACTCTTTGTTCGGCTGAATTTCATCTGTTTGTATCACAGGTTTGAGCGGCTTGAACAAGCATACACAAACATCCATCAGGCAAACGAGAACCCTGTCATAGAATTCTCTTTACGGTATAGACACCGGTGGTTGATTTTCACTATTTTCCCAAACCGCCTCATCCGGCGCACTCAATACAGCTTCGTATACTCCTGCAGGATAATTCGTCATATGCGGCCCATCTGCGTCAGGAGACGGCTGCGATGCAGCGCCTTTGAGGTCAGAAAAACTGGCAGACTGCTTGTACCTGGCCAGCTCTTGCTGGCTGATGCCACACAATTCAACCACCTCCGGGTCACACCATGCTTCGGCATTTATCGGTTCAAGTGAGTAGGACAATTCCAGCGAAAGATTTTCAAGGCCTGCGAAATACATCGAGACACACATCCCATGATCCACGGGCCCCAGCACCGGAACACCCTTTTCCCTTAGCCTGTCCCGCAAGGCCAGTAACTCTTCATGGTTGTCTACCTTAAATGCAATATGCTGCATCGTACCCCCGGCACAATTCGCACCTGGATTTCCCGCATGAGTCTTACCCAGCTCGACCGGTATCTTGACAATATCCGGATTTTGTACAAAAGCGATGGAGCTTTCGTCATTCAACCGCAAGAAACCATGAAACGTTTTTTCGACACCGTGCATCCAGTACAGTGCCTGTAATTCCATCCCCAGCTAATCGGTAAAAAACTCAATCTGGCTTTTGATATCGCTGGTACAGATGGCAACATGGTGTAATCCTTGAACCTTGTTCACATGTATTCTCCTTTGTTTCGAGAGTCGTTTTTTTAAGAGTCTATTGAAAAAACATCATACTCATAAATTTCTCGCAATACTCTCTCTGCCGGATTGGCTCGCAAAGCGCGATTTCTTATCCAGGCAGAAATACCTTTGAGATGGAACACTACTGCATTACGCCTTGAGAGTTTTTGAATCATCGCTGTACGGTCTTTTCTCAGGGTTTCATAGTCGACAAACGCTTTTTGAATACTGGTGTTCCTGCTTAAGCAGAGCGACAAGACCAGGGCATCTTCAATGGCCATGGCAGCGCCCTGGGCCACGAAAGGTAATGTCGGGTGACAGGCATCACCCAGCAGTGTAATCCGCCTGTCACTCCATCGGTTCAGCGGCGGACGATCAAACAGCCCCCACTTATAACAGCCATCCGGGTTCATCAGGCGAATGAGGGACGTAATGGTCGGATCCCATCCAGCAAAGTCCCGGACCAATTCTTCCAATTCTCCGCGCTGTGTCCAGGATTCAATTTCCCAGCCTTTTTTCTCAACCACGCAAACACAGTTCACCATCTCGCCACCTCGTACAAAATAATGCACAAAATGCTTGCCAGGCCCCCACCACAAGCCAGCAACAGGTGAGATTTTTTCTGTCAGGGTATTCGCCGGTATAAGTCCTCGCCAGGCAACGTTACCGGTAAACTCAGGCACACTCTTGCCAAACAACGCAGTGTGGACAATCGAATGAATACCGTCAGCACCAATCAACCCATCTCCTTCACTAGTTTTGCCCGCAACGATTACACAGGCTTTCTGATTAGTCTGGTGCACACTTTCGATACCACTGCCCACCCTCAGTCCTATCAGGGGTTCTGCCCTGACAGCGTCAACTATCACAGCAATCAAGTCTTGACGATGGATGTGGTAATAAGGAAATTCTGCACCTGACTCAGGCTCGTTCCCCAGAGAAGTCCTGGTTAGCAGCTTACCTGTTTTCCAGTCTCGTATTTCAGCGTTGGTCGGTAAGAATGTCTTTTTACGCAATGCCGCTTCAAGGCCAAGATAATGCAGCACCCTCGTGCAATTCGGGCTAAGCTGAATACCTGCTCCTATTGCCTCGAACTCCTTACCTTGTTCATAAACTTCGCTGGAAATTCCCTGGCGTGCCAGACAAAGCGCTGTGGTGAGTCCGCCAATACCCCCTCCCGCAATTAGCAGATGCATGGCATTTTCACTTTTTACCCGCGTACAAGAAACTGAAGACTGGTGTTTGGTGGCGTCTCCGAATGCTCATTCTAAGCCGACAATGCCGCGACAGCCTGTTGCCTGATTCTGCGTTTGTCTATTTTACCGGAGGCTATTCGCAACAAGGGTTTGTTCGACATTGTGAGATACCGGGGATGCTTGAATTTAGCAATATGGTCTAACAGGAACCCTCGCAGTTCTTCTTCGTCCAGTTCTTCGCTGGTGTATATTGTTGCACCGACTTCCTCCCCAAGGCGATCGTCCGGTACCGCGTAGACAGAAGCTTCCAGTACCTTGTCATATGCAAGCAGACCAGCCTCGACCTCTGCACAGCCAATATTTTCGCCGCCTCGAATAACCAGATCCTTAATCCGGTCAACAATGAATAAAAACCCTTCCTCGTCAAGATAGGCTACATCCCCGGTCTTGAGCCAACCATCAACAAACGCCTCTTCATTCGCATCGGGTCTGTTCCAGTAACCGCGGATCAGCGATGTTCCGCGAATAAGCAATTCACCTCTTTCGCCCGCTGGTAAAGTGTCACCACATTCGTCAATCATTTTAATATCAAGTACTGCAGAACAGCGCCCTGAGCTTTTTGGTCGCTTGAGGTAATCCTCACCACCAATACCGGTCCCGATAGCGTTGGTTTCGGTCATGCCCCAACCGGTATTCGGCATGGCATTAACGAAAGACTTTTCTATGTTCCTGACCTGCTCAGGGGCACGAGGCGCTCCGCCGCCACCGACAACAGCAAGTGAGCTCAAGTCCCGATTACTTCTTTTTGACTGCTCGACAAGATCCCCCGTCATCGCTGCAGGCGCAACAAATGAGCTGATTTTCTCCCGTTCGATAATTTCA
This sequence comes from Gammaproteobacteria bacterium, assembly GCA_012960755.1. Next base: position 176,405 of record DUAT01000094.1, on the reverse strand, counting down.
GTCGCAAGTTCGGCATCCCATTTGTACATCAGGACCACCTTTCTCTGAGCTCGGAACGAGCTTAATAATCCCGCATGCAGACCTGTAGCGTGGAACAGGGGCACGGCTAGCAGGGTCGATGGTTGGAATTCCGGTTCCGGCAGGGTGATATCATTGATTAACAACATACTCTGGCCATCAAGCTCCCAGGATCGCAGCGCAGAAATTATATTGCGATGACAGGAAACTGCACCCTTTGGATGACCTGTAGAACCTGACGTGTAGAGGATGGTTGCGTCATCATGGGGATCAATGTCAGCCTCCGGCATGGACGCATGCGCATACTTGTCAAAAAGCTCCTTGATATTAACAACATCGACCGGCAACGGTTTGTTGGGTCGCACGGCAATAATCTGCAGCTCAAGGTTGCCACGCACCGGCTCTACCCGGTCCACGCGTTCCTGGTCTGCAAAGAGGACTTTGGCACCACTGTCTGACAAGCCATATTCCAGTTCTTCACTGGTCCAGAGGGAGTTCATGGCGACCGCGATCCCGCCTATGGATGTGACTGCCATAAACGATGTTACCCACTCGGGGAAATTGCGCATGGAAACCGCCACCCGGTCGCCTTTTCTGATGCCGTATTCGTTAACCAGAATTGAGGCAATTCGGCCTGCCTGCTGATGGGTTTCTGCGAAGCTGTAACGTTCATCATCATAGACGAGGAAGGTTTCATCGCTGACGGCCTCCTCAAAGAGGGCTCTGAGTGTTTGCGGACCATTTTTAAACACCCGACATTGCTGGCCATACATTTCGACTGATTCGAGTTCATATTCCTTGCCGGGGCCTGTAAGTTCCTTTATGGCTTGCAGGCGTGTCAATTGACGCGTCATAAATTGTCTCTGGGTTGATGCGGTTAAAAGCTATGCAATATATATACGGCTATCCTCAAGTGTCAATGGCATAATCCCAGCTCAGATCTAGTGTAGTACTCAGGCACCTGTGAATCATGAGTAGATTGTTGGTTGCGCTATTGTTACTTATTACCACCCTCTCGCTAAACGCGACAACCGATTCTGGAGCGGTCACCGCATTGAAAAATCAGCCTTCCCTCACCATCAACAGATTGTTAGATGCCCCTATTATTGATTCGTCCCTGCACCAGACGCTGGGAGACAACATACAGGGACCGTCGCTTATCCGCGTACCGAAATGGATTGACAATCCACTTGGCAACTACTACCTGTACTTTGCCGATCACAAGGGCAGTTACATCCGCCTCGCCTACGCAGACGAATTGACCGGGCCGTGGACAGTCTACGAACCGGGAAGTCTGCAATTGTCACAGTCAAAATTCCTGACGCAACCACCCGCATCGACACCGGAGATGCTTGCCCAGGCCCGGCAAAGAATTAAAGACACACCTTACCCCCACGATATCGTGCTGGACCTGACAACCCCTCATATCGCCTCTCCTGACGTCCATGTGGACAATGAGAACAAGAGACTGGTGATGTACTTCCACGGCTTAAATTCGTTCGCGGTTCAGGTCAGCCGGGTTGCAGAATCAACTGACGGCATCAATTTCGTCGCCCATGATCAAATCGTTGGTCGACCCTACATGAGAACATTCAAACATGGAGGGTTTACCTATGCCATGTCAATGCCCGGCCAGTTCTATCGCTCCAGCAATGGCATTGATCAATTTGAGACCGGTCCGATGTTGTTCGAACGGAACATGAGACATGCGGCTTTACTGGTCAGGGATAAGAACCTGATGGTGTTCTGGACCCGTGTCGGTGATACGCCAGAGAGGATTCTGCTCTCTACCATCGACATTTCCGAACCGTGGGAAACCTGGTCCGAAAGTGAAGCTATAGAAGTCCTGCGCCCTGAAAAAGTCTGGGAGGGCGCTGACGCGCCCCTGATGCCCAGTATGCGGAGTGTGGCTTACGGAAACGTCAATCAGCTCAGAGACCCGGCCATCTTTGTGGAAGATAACAGAGTCTATTTGCTCTATGCGGTCGCTGGTGAAGCGGGTATCGCAATGGTGGAATTGATCCTCTCAGAGTGATGATCCCCATGGTCACTCCTCCTCAATAATCGCGACAGCCCGGGTCCAGCCCGCAGATGCTGCACGGATCTTCCCTGGTCATGTTACTCCTCGCTTAACTCTCCAATCGCTGCTTCCAGTCTCTTTGGATCAAAGCCCCAAGGACCTGGGTCGCCTTGATAGGCGACGTCGCCACCCTTGTTAATCAGGTACAACCTGTCAGGCAGAGCACCATAGTGACTGGCAATCTTGTCATCTATATCATCAACAACCACTGGCATCCGGATCTTCAAACGAATGGCACAACTGGCAGCTGCTTCGAGTCTTTCTTCATTACTGGCCGGGTCATCGAACTCGATATCCAGATCACGATTCATGGTCAATACCCATCCATCTTCCGGATGCGCCTCGCGAATATAGACCACCACAAACGCCACCTTGTCAGAAAACTTTTCCCAGAGAAGATGCAAGGGTTCCAACTGAACCCGGAAAGGAGGTCAGGTGTATGACCCGAATATCAATGCCACGGGTTTTTCCCTGGCAACCTCTGCCAGGTGAAAGACCTGCCCGGTATCCTTTTCCGTCCCGTCGGAATAGTCATAGATTTTGCTTTTGAAATCATAGGCGGGATCACCCCGGGACAAATTGGCTGTGGCAAGATCCTTGTGCTTTGGGTCTTCAAACAGGTCCATAGGGGTTTTTGGTGAATCCTTCGGTGTGATGGATTTCCAGTCAAACCCTTCGGGCAGTTTTTTCGATTCGCTCATTTCATCGCTCCTGCGCTTACTAATAATAGCGTCAGTATCAGTGTAGGGGGGTCGGAGGAAAAACTCATCATAAATATCCTGGATGTTTTTAACCAACATGTTGGTCTTGGCTTATAAATGTCCTGTTTCAGGTGTTTTTAACTAACAGGTTGGGTACCCTTTGCCGGAGCGGGTTTTACACCCGCAATATTACTTACCAGGGTGCATGTTATGGCTGAATCATCTGTATCAACTGACCCCGGACTGGCTTATCTATCCGGCTTCGGTAATGAGCACGAAACCGAGGCTCTGGCAGACGCACTGCCTATCGGGCAGTTCAACCCGCAACAATGTCCCTATGGCTTGTACGCAGAGCAGATTTCAACGGCAGCTTTTACTGCCCCACGTGTCAGCAATCGTCGTACCTGGATGTACCGAACCCAGCCTTCTGTCTGCCAGGGGAAATTTAAGCAGATATCAAAGGGAAATCTCTGTACGGCTCCCATAACCGGGGTTGTTTGCCCTATCAACCCACTCCGATGGGATCCTCTGTCATTAACCGAGAAACCACAGGATTTTGTCGACGGGCTCATTACCATGGTCGCGAACGGAGACCCGCGTCAGCAGCAGGGTCTGGCTGTCCATATGTATGTAGCCAACAAGGATATGCAGGACAGATTTTTTTATTCTGCAGATGGAGAGTTACTTATCGTACCCCAGTCAGGCAGCCTGGGCCTTGATACTGAGCTCGGCCGGTTGTGGTTGGGGCCTGGTGAAATAGCCGTCATTCCCCGCGGAATCAAATTCCGAGTCAGGCTTTTCGATGGATCTTCACAAGGCTACGTCTGCGAAAATTACGGCGCGCCGTTTGAGCTACCGGAAAGAGGCCCGGTTGGCGCAAATGGATTCGCCAATGACCGGGATTTCCTGTATCCCGTCGCTCATTACGAAGATACGGCTGGCCAATACCAGCTGACAGCCAAATTCTGCGGGCAACTGTTCGAAGCCGAAATCGATCATTCACCATTGAATGTGGTGGCCTGGACTGGCAATTCTGCGCCGTATAAATATGACCTCGCCAGGTTCAACGTGATCAACACTGTGAGTTTCGATCATATGGACCCATCAATATTCACGGTGATGACATCCCCCTCCGATACACCGGGCACGGCCAATGTAGATTTCGTTATTTTTCCACCCCGGTGGATGGTCGCAGAACATACCTTTCGGCCTCCCTGGTATCACAGAAATATCATGAGTGAATTCATGGGTCTGATCAAAGGGCAATACGACGCGAAAAAATCCGGATTTAAACCGGGTGGCATGAGCCTGCATAACTGCATGACACCCCACGGACCCGACTTTGCCACACATGATCAGGCATCAAAGGTTGAACTCACACCCGAGTACCAGTCTGAGTCACTGGCGTTTATGGTTGAGTCCAGGTATCCAATGGTGCCAAGTGAATTCGCGATGAATTCGCCTTTGTTGCAGCAGGACTACACGCAGTGTTGGGATGGGTTGGGGAGCCGGTTCAAGGGAGATTGAACTATTCTCCTCTAAACTCCGCTTTTCTCTTCTCTAAAAACGCACTGCGACCTTCCGCGTAGTCACTGGACTGGCGAATGGCCAGCCGCATTTCCGACCCTTTTTCTTTCGCCACAACCTCATCTTCAAATACGGCACGCCAGAGGGTTTCCTTTTGGGCCCGTATTGCCAGGGGACCAGCTTCCTCGCAGATTCTTTGCGCATAAGCCAGGGCTTGCGCCTTCACTTCTCCGTTAGGCGTCACGAATTCAACCAAACCGGCGCGCTCACACCAATTGGCATCTTTACCATCACCGGGAGTGAGGAAAGCGAAGGCTTTGGCATAGCCGAGCTTCTTTGCCAGCTTGATCGGGATATCCACGGCGTTGGTGCCTACCTTGGCCTCGGAGATCATAAAGCTCGCAGACTCATCAGCGAACACCATATCGCAGCCGAGAATCAGGTTAACGCCCTCTCCGACACAATGGCCATGTACAGCAGCAATAATTGGCTTGTTGGTAACCATTTCCGTGTCGATTAACAAGTCACCCAATGCCGCTGTGATTCCCTGGGCAGCCAGTTCATTCAGTGCATTCATATCGGCACCCGCGCTAAAAGCCCGGTCACCATTTGCCTGAATAATCGCCACCCACAGCCCGGGATCATCCCGAAAAGTTTCCAGGGCCTGGTTGACGCCCTCGTACAATGCACTATCAAACGCATTGAGACGTTCAGGTCGGTTTAGGGTAATAATCGCCACCCGACCGTTTTGCTCAAACAGCACTCGTTCATGAAATTCTGTAACCAAACTGTCCTCCGAAGATTCGCCCTGGCAGGTTCCTTATTTCTAACAGTTTGGGCGACCTGGCGCTACCAGTTTCCAATTCGAACCTGAAACTGACACCGGTGTGAAAAAAGTGGTACTGCAAGCCCGTAAGACGATGACCCGGTTGTTAAGGGGATGCCTCGGTAATGTCGATCGTCCTTCTGGTTATCACTGCCGTATAGGAAATCAGCGATACATACGCAGGACGAATAATTTGCACCTCTTCAATGCCAGCGTCATACACTACGGTAATGGCACCAGTTTCATCCGCATCAGCGGTTGCAGAACTATCGACATAAATCTGCCCTCCACCAGGGGCACGGTTCTTTGCATCTGCATCAAATACATCAATCCAGGCCAATTCGTCAGCAGGTAATTGTGTACTGAAACCCAGAGAGATTCTGGCTTTATCCTTGGCAAACTCTTGCTGAACAGTTCTGACTGCTCGCTGATAGGCTTCGTTCACCTTGCCCATATTCGTGGTATCGATATAACCGTGATACGCAGGTAAACCAACCGTCGCCAAGACACCAATAATTGCCACGGAAATCATCAATTCGATTATAGAGAAACCAGTCGATCTTCTCGATACCAACCCTGGTGGTACGGTTGTCTTAGCCATAGTTCTCATAGCCATAATTCTCATAGCTAAGCCACAGTTTCCCTTTCTCGCGCCTTTAATGCGAGCTTTAGATCTTCTACTGCGTTCATAATTTCTCTTAATTCATCAGTCGGACGAAGGCGCCGTTCATAGTCGTAATTTCCTTCGGCCAGAGCCGAAAGATAAGCTTTGATCGCAACCTGCGGACCTGCGATTCTATGGCTCATCATGAGTGCAAAAACGAACGACAGGACGACAAATGACAGGAACCCCAACATTGCGACCTCTACGCATTGACGCATCATCTCGTTGATTTGTGATTGATCCTGTAATTCCATCAGTGGGTTATCATTCATGAGGGTCTGTACGTCAGCATTGGTTTTCAGGATAAAAACGGCAACAGCTAAGAGAATCAAACCGCCAACCAAAATATAATACACACTCCATCGCAACTGAAACCTGGGCTGGACGAACATGTTTCTGATACTACGTTTATTGTCTCTCACTTAAATCACCTGTGATACAAAGAGCGCACCTGGCAACCGCCGAGGTATTGCACTTACGTTTTTGATTCCGGATAAGGTCTGGCCCGTCCCCGGTCCCGATCTTCGAGTATAGGTTTGAGCTCTTTTAAGGCAGTCATGATTTCACTCAACTCATCCTTCAACCGAAGATTCCTTTCATAGTCATAATCCCCTTCTTTCAGTGCTTCGATATACGCTTTGATAGCGACCTGCGGTCCGGCAATCCTGTGGCTGACCACCAACGCAAAAAAGAACGAGAAGATGATGAATACAACAAATCCGAACAGCACCACCTGTACACTCTGCACGGTCAATTCATTAATATGCATCTGAGTCTGGAAATTCATTGGCAGATTGTTATTCATGAGGTCCAACACCCGGCCGTTCGCATGCAGGGTAAAAAAGGCGATGATGTTGAGGATCAGTCCGCCGATCATCACGAAATACATGCTCAAATTGAGCTTGAACTTCGGCTGGGTGAGTATATTTTTTAACGCACGTTGATTCTGTTTCATTCGCACACTGGCCTGTTACGGAACTCCGAGCGTAAACTTAACCACTCCATTGCTGGTACGTAAGCGCTATATGCTCTGGGGTAGGATTTCAGGACTGAACGGTAGATTTATCGGGGAGTGCTCTCATCGCACAAACATCACCTACCCTGGCATGTATCTCGTTCCTTCAAGTAGTCTCAACAACCGCCTCTCGTTCATTCACACCCGACTCAACAGCGATATCGCGTTCCTTCAGAACAGCTTTAAGTAACTTCAAAGCTTGTAAAATTCCATCTAATTCATCCGCCGGACGAAGCTCTCGCTCATGGTCATAATTACCTTCTATCAGGGCTTCAATAGACTGCTGGATCACCATCTGCGGCCCGGCAATCCGGTGACTGACCACCAGGGCAAAAACAAACGAGAATATGACAAATACTCCAAAACCGAGTATGGCCATTTGGATACATTCCAGCATCAATTGGTTCACCTGGCCCTGGATCTGCAGATTCAGGTTCGAGTCGCTATTCATAAGCCCCTGCACGCTGCCAATTTTTTGTGAAACGAATAGGCCGACGATACCCAGTAACAGCCCACCAACCACCATGTACCAAATGCTCAACCTGAGCTGGAAGCCTGGCATTACAAACATGTTCCTAATGCTACGCTGATTGTTTCTCATCCAAATCACCTAATTTCGACTATGGCGTAATGGTAAGATCAACGGACCAGACCCACATTGGAAATCGGACGGACAGTGACATTATTTCAACCAGAGGGGTTCAGGCAGGGGGTTTTTACCTGAATTCGCACAAGTTATTCACCTTGGGAAAGCCGAAGAACCAGCGCAGGTTCTTCGGCATTTCAGTGAATCCAGACCTACCCTGACCCTTAAAAGCTAGGCCGCAAGATAGTCTTCAACAACTTTCTCGAACTTATCCTGCGCTTTTTTGATCAGCTTCGGCAAGTGGTAGGTCGGGAACAAATCGTCGGAAGGTTTATAATCCCTGAGCATAAGTTTTGCCAGATTGGCCTTATGCACTTCAGTTGTGCCATCCATAATCCCCATTTGGGGTGCCGATAACCACATGGCGCCTAGTGCTGTTTCATTCGACATACCAAGGGCACCATGTAAATGAATCGCCCTGTAAATGATATCGTGATTCACCTTGGCAGCGCTGATCTTAATGGAGGCAATTTCCTTGCGAATCTCTCTTGTGTATGAACCCGTCTTATCAATCAACCAGGCTGTGTAGAGGACATGTAACCGGAACTGCTTAAGTTGGATATAGGAATCTGCCAGATCTGACTGCACCATTTGCAGGTTCGATAACTGCTCGCCCCTGGCACGGCGACTGAGTGCACGCTCACACGCCATATCAAGCGCTTTAGTACACACGCCAACTGCACGCATTGCATGGTGAACTCGACCACCCGCCAGGCGGGTTTGCGAACCAACGAAACCGGCACCTTCTTCCCCGAGCAATGCATCGGCCGGAATACGCACGTCGTTGTAACGAATATAAGCATGACCACCCCGGCCAGGACCAGTTTCATAGTTGTGCTTCAATGGTGTTCCAATGGTATGAACGTTACGCACAATTTCGACACCCGCTGTATCCGTATCAACGAGGAACATCGATGCCTTCTCCAGCATTGGCTTATCCGGGTCTGTAATCGCCATTACAATCAGGAAGTCTGCACCGGTGGCATTCGAAGTGAACCATTTCTCGCCGCTGATGACCCATTCGTCGCCATCTCGCCGGGCGGCGCACTTAAATTCTTCCGGGCCACCGGCGTGAGGTTCAGTCATTGAATACGCAGAATGTTTTTCTCCAGAGAGCAGGGGCTCCAGGTATTTTTTCTTCTGCGCCTCGGTGCCATTGTGGGCAATCAATTCCATGTTGCCTGTATCCGGCGCCTGGCATCCGAAAATAGTCGGCCCCATACTCGTTCGGCCGAGTATTTCATTAAGCAGGCATAACTTGACCTGGCCCAGTCCGGGCCCGCCCAGATCAGGTCCCAGATGGAAGCCCCATAAACCCTGGGCTTTCACCTTGTCCTGCAAATCTTTAATGTAGGCCCGGATCGCGTTCCAGCCATCTGCATCCAGCGCCTTACCATTCTTATCGGTTCCTACACTCATAAACTGATCGAGTGGTTCTATCTCTTCGGTTACCAACTTTTGGACCCAGTCAATTTGCTCCTGGAATTCCGGCTCCACAGAAAAATCTATTGTCATTTCTCATTTCTCCTGATTGTTTTGAAGATCTTGTTGTTTCGAATACCTGTTGTTTTAAATACTTGCTGTCCTAAATACTTGCTGTTTTAGTACCGTGGTTCAACAATGCCACTTTTGGGTTACAAATAACAAATTATTCGATATTCGAATGCGTTGATATAACTCAATTAAAAATTAGTAATTCTCGACGGTATTCTCAAACCTGAACCCACCCTGGGCAAGAACCAGACGATGCCTTCCCCCTGAAATATCAGCATCCCAGTCAGCATAGCCCGCATCACCGGACCACATGGCGACTCGCTCACCATCCTTGTCCTTGGCGACCCGGGTTTCGTATATTTTTTCCGGGTTATCATTGAAATAAGACAGTATTGCGTCCGTCGTCCCATACCGGGTCAACTGATACAGGGTGATCCAGGTCGGTGGAGCCAGATCGATCTGACCCATCGAATGATGATCCAGGGCTTCTGCTGGCTTAACCCAGCGATGATTGAGAATCTCCTGACCGTCGACACTGACCGCACCTGCAGATTGTGCAGCCGCTGCAAAAAACCAGGTCGCGAATCGCTTCGGAGTACCAGGCGGTGGCGTCCAATGTGCAAACCAGACAAAGCCATCGCTTTCAACCTGAAGCCCGGATTCTTCCTCTGTTTCACGCACCGCTGCATTCAGGGCAGCCGTCTGGAGCTCTCCGTCCTCAGTATAGTCTTCGGCATCTATGCGACCGCCGGGAAAGACCCACATGCCACCAAAACTGATCTTCTGGTTTTTCTGTAGCATGAGTACTTCGACACCTGCATCTGCGGTATCTCTCAACAGTACGACAGTAGCCGCTGGAATCGCGGGTGCCTCCTGATTGTTATTCTCCAGGTCGCCATAGATGTCATTACGATGTTTCTTGTCTTCCGCCATGGAACTGCCTGTATTTTTAAAAAAAGTTAGAATACCATTTATTTAAAACCGGATTGGCACTTTGGACCAGGAACACTGTGAGTATTGAGTTGGGAGGAGTAAATCCAGACTAACTGCCATTCGCACCAGACTCTTTCACTAAGCCTTGAGATAATTCCTGGCTATTTCAGCGTGCAATGCCATACCGTATGACATCCCGGCCTCATTCAAAATCATGCGGTTTGAATGGCAGGGAGCGGCCAGGCTCGGATCCTGGGGCTTGACTCCAAGAAAGAACATCGCCCCTGGCCAGCGTTGCAGCAGATAGGAAAAATCCTCCGCACCCATCATGGGAGATTTACTGTTGATGTAGCCATCGGCGCCCAACAGATTTCTTGCGATCTCGCTGGCAAATTCGACAAAACCCCCATCATTGACGGTAACCGGATAGCCCCGCTCCATCGAAAAATCAATCTCCATCTCATAAGCTTCGGCAATCTTCCTCGCCACCCGTTCTATCCCTTCATGGGCCAGGACCCGTGATTTCTCAGATGTGGACCTCAACGTTCCTGTTAGTGAAGCAGTTTCGGGAATCACATTTGACGTTGTTCCAGCTTCTATTTTCGTCGTCGTCAGTACCACCGGGTCAAAGGCATTAATACGCCGGGTAACGAAGGTTTGTAACGCCTGCACGATTTCACAGGCTACCGGGATTGGATCAAGGCAATCATGTGGCATAGACGCGTGCCCACCCTTGCCCCTGACATCAATTGTCCATACGTCCGCTGCTGCCAACATCGGCCCAGGGCGAGAAACAACCTTGCCAATATCCAGCAACGGGGTTATGTGGATCGCGAAGACCGCATCAGGTGAATGAGGCGCATCAAACAATCCTTCATCAAGAGCGACCTTGGCGCCGTAGTATCCTTCTTCCCCGGTTTGGAAAAAGAAGTCCACCGAGCCGTTCAGATCCTGTTTTTCCTCGTGCAGAAGCCTGGCTGCGCCCACCAACATCGCGGTATGGGAATCATGGCCACAGGCATGCATTTTGCCCATGTTCCTGGAAACAAAATCCAGATCATTATCTTCCGGCATGGGAAGTGCGTCCATATCAGCTCGAAGCAGTATGCGTGGGCCAGGTTTACCCCCATGCAGGGTGGCAACCAGTCCAGTGGTCCGCTGGCTGTATCGGATATTGAGATCCAGGCCAGCGAGGGATTCCACCACCGCAGCTGTGGTTTCCGGGAGTTGATTACCCAACTCCGGGTTAGCATGAATCTTTCGGCGCAGAGAGATGATATCAGGCAGTATCTGTTCTGCCCTGGCCAGGGTATCGATGCTCATAGAGCCACCTACCTTGTTGGATGGGGGTTGGTGGAATGCAATGTACCATGACTACAAGGTGGATTCGCCCACCACCTGCAATCTATGTATCACCCGCTCGTCATCGCCATGATCATGAACAGCGTAGTGAAGCACAGAACGGTTATCCCACATCACCAGATCACCGGCCTGCCAGTGATGGCGAGCCTGGTATTCCATGCTGGTGCTGTGGCTAAACAAATAATCCAGCAAAGGCTTGCTTTCCTCACGGCTCCAGCCGGTGAAGTTTCTCGTAAACGCCCTGCACACATACAATGCCGGATCGCCGGACTCATCGTGAGATCGCAGTACGGGATGAGTGGCTTTTGGAGCAGCAGCTTCATCCTGGCCATAGAGCCTGGCGAGCCCTGAGGCCGTGTGAAAAGCTGTGGTGTTCTGCAAAGTTGCTTTTAAACCCTCCGACAGATCCTGGTACGCCAAATGCTGATTGGAGAATGCGGTGTCACCCCCAAATTCCGGCGCTGCATGAGCATAGAGCATGGTCAGTTTTGGCGGTGCCTGGTTATAGGACATATCAGTATGCCAATGTTGATTCACATCACTGGATTTGCCCCTGTTCTTGAGCTCGATGATATCCGGATGGTCTTCCAATCCACCGTAGGGAAATTTCACCAGTTCACCCCATCGCCGGGCAAACGCAATATGATCATCGGGTTGCAGATCCTGATTTCGGAAGACAAGGACATGGTATTGACAAAATAGCTGATTAAGTTTCTGCCAGGTCGAGAGGTTTACATCTTCATCTTTTACGCTGTCCCCGTCGCCTTCAATTACCCTGATGTCAATATCTTCAACAATCGCACCCAGGGGTGCTGCCATTTGAGTGACTCTCATATCCCGCCTATATCCCTAACTCATTCCTTAAAACCAGGCATTACATCAAGACATAATCGCCATTACAATAATCCAAACGCTCATGCCAACGCCGGTAGCAAAACATAGAACCCGTGCTGGTGCGATATTATTGATATAGAAAATACCATGCAGCAGTCTCGCCGCCACCCAAATCATCGCGGCGGTCGACCAGTTACCGGCCGGGTCTACGCCAGCCATCATCGCAGTGAGATTGGCGACAGCAAATACAGCCAGCGCCTCCCAGGCATTAGACTGTGCACCCCAGGCGCGGGCACCAGCCTGCACCAGCTTCTCCGCCTGAACCCGGGGTTCATTGAGATCCACATTGCTGAACTGCCTGATACGAAACGGTACGGATGTTCCCGCCCATACATAAGGCAGGATGACACCAGCAAGCAGACACCACAGTTGAATTGTCATCGATACGCTCCTTTTTGGGTTGAGTAAACATTACTATTACGGTGAACGACGGTCCAGGCCTGTTTCCCACCTGTTCTGGAAGATCACATATTCCGATTGACTCACAATAACGGGACACCCAGTCTCAACACGGTATCAGCCAGTTTTGGTTACTCTCCTGGAACGATCAGGCCGATGAAAAAGCGCCCGCTAGATGCAAGGCGCATATTCAAGACGCTCATTCCGCGACTAATTCGCCGGCCTCAAATTGTTGGTAAGCTGCGTGCCAATTGTTCACTTCCTCATAAGCCAGGGCAAATTCAAGCAACATTTTGTCCTGGCCAATCGGGGCAATAAACTGAATACCCATCGCAGCTCCGTCCCTGAAACCGGCAGGTAATGCAACGACGGGGCAACCGCTCAATGTCCCGCCGATAACAACTTCCATCCAACGGTGATAGGTATCCATATTGTTGCCGTCAATCACACTGGGCCAGTGCTCCTCCACAGGAAAGGGAAATACCTGTGCCGATGGCAACGCCAGGATGTCCCATTTGGTAAAGACCTGATTCACCGCCCGGTACCAGTCCGATCGAACGCTGCTGGCATCGGTCACTTGAGCAGCGGTGAGATTGAAACTCTGCTCGATTTCCCAGATTAGTTCAGGTTTCAGTAGCTCCCGGGAGGTTGGATTTTCGTAGAGAAGCCTGCGCCCTCCAGCAACCATCCACTGACGCAGCACTAACCAACACTGCCACAGACTGGCCATGTCGAAATCGATGGAAGCGGGGGTCACAATGGCCCCGGCGGTTTCCAGGTTTTTTAAACTGGCCTCACACAATTCCAGCACCCCGGGTTGCATTGCAAGGTAACCGTCATAGTCTGCCAGCCACCCAATTTTCAGATCTTTTAATGACCCCATACTAAAGCTGTCCGGCGCCCCAACAGGTTCCTGCACACTCAAAGGTGACCGGTTACTTGCACCAGCGAGCGTCGTAAATAACTGAATAACGTCCTCAATGGTTCGACCCATGGGACCTTCGGTTGAAAGTTGATTGAAGAACAGATCCTGCTTTGCTCTGGGTACTCTGCCAAGACTCGGTCGTATCGCAGCGATGTTGTTATATCCAGCGGGGTTTCGCAGCGACCCCATCATGTCACTGCCATCAGCCACGGGAAGCATGCCGGTGGCCAGCGCTACCGCTGCGCCACCGCTGCTCCCCCCTGCAGTCAGGTTAATGTCAAATGCATTCCTGGTTGGGCCGTATACCGGGTTATAAGTCTGCGAGCCCAACCCAAATTCAGGAACATTTGTTTTACCGATAAAAATCGCACCTTGCTGGCGGATACGCTCAACAAACAAATCGTCCTCCGTTGCAATCGTGTTAGCAAATACCGGAGACCCAAAGCTGGTAACGAATCCTTCAAGATTAGCCAGGTCTTTAACCGCGTGGGGTAAACCGTGCATCCACCCCCAATATTCACCACGGGCCAGCGCTTCATCCGCCTGCCTCGCCTGTTTCAACAAATCCTCAGCATCCACTAATTCAACGATGGCGTTGTGTACCGGATTAAAGGCTTCGATACGTTGCAGGGTCTGGCGCATATACTCACGACAACTGATATCCTTGTTGGCAATCGCGCGTGATGCTTGTATTGCAGACAGGTACATACTATTTTTCCCGTTTTTTTGTTCGGCTAAAGCCAGGATTCCCATGAAAAAAAGAGTATGTCATTTTGTGGATAGTTTACGAACCTTTTTAGCGACGCACTGGAGTGCGGAAATCAAGTAGCGATGCAGATACACTTACTGAAAACCCGACTGGTTAATTCATACATTGTTGAATACCAGGAAAACCTGTTGGTGGTGGACGTGGCGTTGGGCTGTCATGAACATGTTGCCGCCTTTATCACCGGTGAGTTAGGACGTTCACTCTCTGAAGTTGCGCTAATCACCTGTACTCACGACGACCCTGATCATCTGGGCGGAGTCAAGGCACTGGCGCAACTGTGTGGTGCCCCTGTTGGATTGCCCTACGCTTCCAAAAAACGGCGGCGTAAATTATTGAATGATCCCCATGCCTTCTTTTTCCGCTTTTTTACCATGTTCAAGGAAGCATTTCGGCCAAGGGCCTGGCTCATGTATGCAAACCCCCAACGCTCGTCGAAAGCCAGAGCTGAAATCCTGACCCTTCAGACAACAGATCAGATAAATCCAGTCTCCCGGGTTTCCGAGACAAGCCGTATCAAGGATCGTCAAACCCTGCCTTTTTTCAGTGAGTGGCAACTGATCCATACCCCCGGTCATTCCTGGGACAGCTGCTGTTATTACCACGAGCATTCTGCAACGCTGATCTCCGGCGACACGCTGCTAGGTAGCCGGCGCAAAGGCCATCTGGTTGCACCTGCTATTCTTGCGAATCCGAAACACCTGAAATCAAGCTATCGACAGTTATCAAACATGCGTATCAAGAGAGTTTTCCCGGGACATGGTTCCATGATAGAGGGTGATCACCTGATACATAAAAACCTCTAGTGTCGTGTCCTGTATTTTGGACAAGCGACCGCTGGAAGCATACATTAGCGGACACAATACACGGAGCAACAATGATGAACGAAGAAGAAAAACTCAAATTATCTCGCCAAATTACTGATCGACTACCAGCACCAGAAGAAATCCGTGACGATTGGGGAAAGTTAATTATCGACACCGTCTTACCGGAAGGCGTCTGGTCAAGAGACGGCCTTTCCCAGAGAGATCGTAGTTTGATAACCGTCGCGGCGTTAACCGCTCTGTATCGACCGAACGAGTTACGACTACATATTGGTCGTGCACTGGATAATGGTCTTAGCCGAACAGAAATCAGTGAACTTATTATGCATATGGCAATTTATGGCGGCTTTCCCGTTGCCGTTGAAGGTATGCATATCGCCACGGAAGTTTTCGAAAAACGCGACAAAAGAAAAAAGGAATAGGCTAGTGGAGTGTCAATCGATGGTGTGTAAAAACGGCAGAACCGTTTTCGCCAGCGATGTCACTGTTTTCTGTTTACTGAGCCTGTCCATCGCCGTGGTCAGTGCTTTTTTCTGCGGTTTCGCAAGCTTTTCAATTCGAGAAAACAGCTCGATATTCTGAACCTTTACCTGGCCTCGTTTAGCATGACTGCGATTTTTTAGCTGAGAGAACAAGTTAACGAAACGCCCCAGGACCACAAACGGAAAGTTTTTATCGCGAGCAGGTCCCTGGCAGGCTTCATAACCACCCAGAGGCAGTCCCTTAACTCGTAACTTTGTAAGCCTATCGCCGCCAAACAGAGCTCCGCCGTACCCCACCAGGGCACCACCTAATGCGCCCAACATAAAACTCTGGCCTGCAACGGCCGCATCAACTACTGCACCTGCGGTTGCGCCAGAGGCGGCGGCAAAGGTCAGCAACTGTCGCTTGTTTAGCCCCCAGGCGTACCAGTGTTCGACGTCGAACAATTGCGGTGGATAGTCCATGGATTCCACCTCGAGTTCACTGTGATTAAAGGTAAAAACAGTTTTCATTTTTTCAAATGCGTCTTTCTCCCGTTGCTGCATCCAATCCTTGTATATTTGGGCGACAATTGACTCCAGCGCTTTTGCCTGTGATTTATTCAATGCTTTTTGCCGATACTCATGACTGCAGAGGTCTTCAAGTAGATCTCCAAGGATCGTTGCACATTCTTCTACAATATCTACTTTTTGTTGCCGTAGATCCGAGATCAGCCGGTACAAGCTGGATTGCCAAGTCGGCTGAAGGTGGGCAAAGGCTTCCAGCAGTGAGATCTGTTTATCAAAATCTGCCTGCATGGGATCAAATACCCTAACAAGCCTAAAATACTGAGCCAGGGCACTTTCCCACGCCGTCACATATTCTTCATTTTCGATAGGATTGATCAGGGCCATACTGGCTCGACCGGTCCATCTTAGAATCTCCATCTCTGCCTCATATTCTGCGCCATAAGGACGAGAGCCATCCACAACATACAATATCGCCGCGCCCTTCATCAGAGGCGTGAGTATTTCAACTTCATCAGGAAACTTTTTCTGGCACCCTTCACTGGATACAAACAACTGCACTGCCCGGGACCGCTGATCGGCACTACCGGCATGCTTTTTTAACCACTTGAGGGCTTGCGTGGGTCTTTGGAAACCCGGTGTATCGATCAACTCAAAACCACTGGTCGCGGTACTCACCGGATACGCAGACGCCCTGGTTGTGGTACCGCCGCGTCTTGATATCAATATAGCGTCATTGTGAGACAAGGTGGAGACGATCGACGACTTACCCTTGTTGGGATGCCCAACGACCGCGAACCGGGGCGTGATAGCATTCACTTCATACCACCTGTGCGCCAGGCCAACAATTGCCAATTGTCCTGGGTCGCCGTGAAGCGGCGCCATTCTTCGAGATGAAAGTCCGTCACAGCTTCTTGAGCGGAGTTTTTCCAGTCTACCGGCAGCAGGTAACCATGGGTATCGTGCAAGTAATCAGCCAATTCAGCCAACGGTGGTTCCCAGGACTTTACCAGCACCAATTGGCTCCCCACAGCTTGTTGCGCCTGGGAGTGTTGAGCATCTTCGGCCGTTGGACCGGCATGAAGTTCACCGCTGATTTGCTGTGGATAGTGTTTTGCGAGTTGCTCAACGATCAGGTCCGGGATGCCGCCCCAGTTCACCAGCGTGCAGGTGTTCTCAATTCGGGTGACAACGGGTGCCAGAATTTCCTGACCCTCTCCCTGATAGTCCCGGGATTGCCGGCTCACTGGGTCCTGTCGTTCAGCCCGGGACATTTTTCTCAGAATCATGATACGCGCGGCAACAAGCAGTAAGCCTCTGGGAAGAAAACTGTAAAATATCTGGATCGCCAGTACAAATTGCCACCACTGGGCATAGCTTGAAATAGAAGCATTTCCGGGCGCGATGCGGGAATCCTGGGTCTGCAACAACAATTCAACCCCAGGCTGCGCAGCCTCCCAGTACCGCCAGGGTGCGGACAGCCATTGCAACAATGGCAACAAGTCCTGCGCTGTCAGCAAGGTACTTCGCCAGACGAAGTTAATGTCAGTCGCCAATAGCAGTAAGAAAAATACCACCAGCCCCGCCAGACTAAAACAGATAGCCACCAATTGACTGGCCTGAAAAAACCATAACCGGTCGAACCCCTGTTGTCTCAGCTGTCGCCAGAACTGCTGTTGCTCCGGCGACCACAAAGGCAATCTTTTCAGTAATTGGGCAAAATTGAACCCGCTGCCAAACAACAGTGAAATCGTGGAGATTACAACGCTGGCAATGGGTAGAAACAAGTAGACCAGCAACAGGTA
Source organism: Gammaproteobacteria bacterium (assembly GCA_012960755.1). The sequence continues at coordinate 158,537 of DUAT01000094.1, read as the reverse complement.
AAGGATGTTAACCCGGCCCAACTCATCACCGACCAGTATGGCCCAACCGGTAAAACCGCCAAAGAAAAAGCCCGCAACCGAAAGCAGCAGGGTTACCCCGCCGTTCAGGTTTGTCCTTAAGTCGCTGGAATGCGGCATTAACCGTATATCATTAAATCATGTCATTTGATAAGCGAAGCCAGGTCAATCTGGTACAGATCTGCGACATTCTGACTCAGTATCGCGCGCTTCATCTCTGGCGTCAGCACTTTGGTATGTTCTTCCAGCATGGCCTGTGACCAGGGCCAGGTGGAGTCAGAGTGTGGAAAGTCATTGGCCCACATCAATCGCTTCCAGTTCATCATTTCGGCACTCCTGAAAGCAACCCAATCGTCCTGGAATGTGGTATAGATATGCTCAGAAAAATACTCGCTGGGCAGCTTCGACAACGCTACATTCGGGGCCAGCCAATTCCTGTGTCGCTTGTACGCATGGTCCATTCGATACAGATAATGTGGTACCCAGCCTGCGTCTGCTTCAACACAAACTACTTTCAATTCGGGATATCGTTCAAAAACCCCGCCAAATATCAATGTCCCCATGATGTCCTGGTTGCCACGGATAATTGACAGGAAGCTGTTGATTCTGGGTCCCCGATGCCCTCCGCCTTTGGTCGTCAGAATATGAAACGAAACCGGCAGTTCAAGCTCAATGGCTTTCTCCCAGACCGGATTATAAATTTCAGAATCGAAGTCTTCTTCCTTCGGGTTGCCTGACATCATCACACCACGCAGCCCGAGATCTTTAATGGATTGCAGGTCTCTGACAGTTTGATCCGGGCTGCTCACCGCTGTTTGCCCACAACCCAGCAATCGATCAGGGTTTTCACTGCAGTATTCACTGATCCACCGATTGTATGCGTCAAAGCAGGCTTGCTTGTAGTCAAAATCCTTGTGATTACACAACATCATGCCAACAGTCGGGTAAATTATTTCTGCGGCAACACCATCTTTTTCCTGGTCAGCGACCCGCGCCGTTGGGTCCCAACCGCTACGGTGGAGCTCTTCAAATTTCACGCCACCGGTGGTGATTTCTTCCGGCTTTTTTCCAGCTGCGGCAACCAGTCCCAGTTGAATAGGTCGATCCATGCCATCAATGATAAAAACATCGCCAGTGTCCAACGACTCAATGCGGGGCGCACGGTCTTTATAACTGGCATCAATGTAATCGACGTAAGTGCCAGGGGCTTCTGTAATATGAGAATCTGCTGAGATAACGGGGTAATCCATCTGCACCTCGAAGAAAATTTGAATGCTACTTTATACGCCATTCGCCGCACCATTTATACTCCTTACAGCACTGGCATTGCCGCCAGTCTTGATGCAGACTCTTGGCTCGACCACATGGAAATTGTGATGCCACACACCATAGAACCTGCGAACAGTGGCCGATCAAAATGTCGCGGTTGCGGCCAGCCAATCAGCAAGGGCGAGTTACGTTTCGGCGAACGGTTGCCAAATCCCTTTAGCGACGATAGTGAGATGACCTTATGGTTCCATATCGATTGTGCTTCGCTGAAGAGACCGGAGTCCCTGGCGGAGGTCATCGATGCGGAGGCAAACGATCCTGTGAATCAGCTGGAGAATATCAAGACCCTGAGGACCACCGCTAAATTCGGTATTGAATACCATCGCACCCAGCGTATTGATGGCGTTGAACGTGCCCCCAGCGGCAGGGCCCATTGCCGATCCTGCCAGGAAATGATTGGTAAAGACGAGTGGCGAATTCGTCTGGTGTTTTTTGAAGATGGCATGTTCAACGCTGCAGGGAACATACATTTAGGCTGCTCAGAGGCATATTTCGAGACAACCGATATTATGAACCGACTCCGGCATTTTGGGGGAGAACTGTCTGACGCAGATATCACTGAAATCAAGGAGCATCTTTAACCTGTCATCAAATAGCGTGTCACCAAAAAGCTTGTCATCAAAAGACGTGCGATCAAGAAAGGTTGTGGCGCTCCCCACAGACTATTCAGATCGGGTCTATGCGGGGGTTTTAGGCAAGGTCATCGGCGTTTATCTCGGCCGACCTTTCGAAGGCTGGACTTACGAGATGATTCAGGAACGACTGGGTGATATCGAATATTACGTCCACGACAAGCTGGATGTTCCTTTGTTGGTTACTGACGATGATATCTCCGGCACATTTACATTTTTGAGAGCCCTGGCTGACAATCATGCGAATCCGGAAATCAGTGCAAAAGATATCGGCAACAGCTGGCTTAATTACATCATTGAGAACAAATCGATACTGTGGTGGGGTGGGATGGGCAATTCCACTGAACATACGGCGTTTCTCCGGCTGAAAAGTGGTATAGAAGCACCTCGCAGCGGTTCTGAGTCCTTGAACGGCAAGGTGGTCGCGGAACAGATCGGGGCACAGATTTTTATCGACGGCTGGGCTATGGTGGCGCCCGGTGATCCGGACCAGGCTGCAAAATTCGCGGAAGCTGCCGCACGTGTCAGCCACGATGGCGAGGCTGTTTATGGCGCGATTGTCATGGCAGTCATGGAATCGATGGCTTTTATCGAAAGTAATATCCAAACCCTGATTGACAAGGCTTTGACTTATATCCCGGTTGATTCTGTGATCAGTCGACTGATTGAGGATGTTCGTGCCTGGCACGCCAGCGAAAGCGACTGGCGCGCCACGCGAGAGCTGTTGGCTGCTGACTACGGATATGACAAGTTTGGCGGCAACTGCCATATGGTGCCGAACCACGGTTTGATCATTCACTCACTGTTGCATGGTAACGACGACTTTTCCGAAACACTAAAAATCATCAACACCAGCGGCTGGGACACCGACTGCAATTCCGGCAATGTCGGCTGCCTGATGGGTATAAAGAATGGATTGACCGGTATCGACGTGGGTGTAAACAAGGGTCTGGACTGGCGATCCCCGGTAGCGGACCGAATCTATATCCCTACCGCTGAAGGCGGCAGGGGCATCAGCGACTGTGCACATGAAGCCGTCGAGATTATTAACCTGGGCCGCGCTTTATCCGGTGAAAAAAGCTGGTATCCGAAACAAGGGGCACAATTTCATTTCGAGTTTCCCGGTGCTGTGCAGGGATTCACGATCACCGAGGGAGACGCAGAAATCAGCAATGTCCCGGGGCACAGCAAGAGCGGCCAGAGAAGCCTGAAGCTGATACTGAATACCCAGGTCTATTGCGGCACCCCTGTTTTTGTACCGAGCAAAGATGCGGCGAAATACTTTGAAAAAAGAGGTTATGCACTGATGGCGTCGCCCAGGGTTTATGCCGGGCAGATCATTGAAGCAAGTCTTAAAGCAGATGAGAATAGCCCCGATTGCATCCAGGCTTGCGTATACATCCGTTACTACGGAGAGAACGATCAGGTGATTACTCTTCAGGGGGACTCAGCTTCGATCGAGCCGGGGATTGATGCGACGCTCAGGTATGAGATTCCAGCGGCTGCTAACCCGGTTTTCGAGATCGGAGTTTTCGTTTCATCGAGCGGCCAATGCATAGCCTATCTCGACTATGTGAACTGGTCCGGTGAACCTCGAATCCAACTGACCAAACCGGATCACAAGGGAACCATGTGGCGACGGGCCTGGGTTACTGCAACCGATAACTTTGACAGTTGGCGAGAGCCGTATCGACTGGTGCAGAATACCGGCACCGGGCTATTGATACAGGGCAGCAGGCAATGGCGAAACTACAATATTCAAAGCGATATCACACCACATCTGGCAGCCCGTGCAGGTATTGCCGCCAGGGTGCAGGGTTTGAAACGCTACTATGCTTTCCTGCTCGTAGCTGGTAACAAACTACAACTGGTGCGCATGTTGAATTCCGAAACGTTGTTGGCGGAATGCGATTACAACTGGCGGTTCGGTGAAACCTACCAGATGTCGATGTCTGTGCAGGATGACCTGATCACTGCCCAGGTCAACGGGACGCAAATTTTCTCCTACCGTGATGAGAATCATGATCTGTCTGACGGGAGCATCGCGCTTGTGATTGAAGAGGGAAGAACCGCAACCCAGGTGGTTGAAATTCAGCCACTGATTTAAGAACCGACATAATCACCCTGCTAGGCTAATACCGTAAAACCGCTGGGAACCACGTCAAGCAGACGCTGCGCTTCCGCTGACAATGCCAATATGTCCTCTGGCGTATTGGTTGCCAATTGGTTCTCGATGGGCCTGAGCCAGCTTACCAGGTAACCCAGATACAAACCCATTCGCATGTCCGGGGTGGCATTGGCGCCTCCAGAATGAATGACATTGCCGGAATAAAGCAATGTGGCACCTTGGGGCATCACGGCGAGGCAGACTTCAGAATCCTTCGGCTTGCGATCCACCGCCCATTGATGACTTCCAGGCACCACCCGGGTCGCGCCATTGTTTTCCGTGAAATCGGTCAGGGCAATATTGGCGCTAATAAGGATTTCTTTGCCTGCTTCATGCTGTTGGGCCCGATACCAGGAACCACCGTCGGTATGAAATTCCTGGACCTCCTGGTCCTGGTTCAAAACCATAAGTTCCGCATTGCTCAAACGGAAATCTCTTGCCCGCCTGTCAGATTTAAGAAAATGTTCGGCCATGGACAGTAAAAAGGGGTTCATCAGCACCTCTGACATTAACGGAGATTTGCTGAACAACCCATGGAGCCTCTTCGTCTGGTTGCCATAAAACTCATCCCTGAGCCCCAGCTCATTTTCACCCCATTGCATGGCTTTGATATAGCCTAAAAAGTCGTCTTTGATTTGATCGCAAAATTCCGGCGCAAACAGACCATGAAGAATACATCCTCCATCGTGCTCGATGGCGGAGAAAATACTGTCAGGACTATCATCACTCTGAAAATGCTGTAGTTTAGGCATCTTCTGCCCCCGCACGATCAGCCTTCGCCCAGGACTTTTTGTAGATTCTCTCGCATAACCGCCAATCCACCTCGCAACTTTTCGACGGTTTCCAAATCCAGGTTCTGTTCTGCGACGCCGTTCATCTCACTCACCACCTTCATCAATTGCCTGTCAATGGTAGCAGTTTTCCGGTGAGATTGACGTTCTTAACCCTTCGATCATTGGTGCTGGGTTTACGAGCCACCCATTTCACAGGCTTCCAGCGCATCCAGGGTTTTACCGCCGGTAATTTACCCTTGTTCAATCGATCTGCCACGTCCGTTTGGGCCGGATACTATTTTGTTGAGCCTGGGGCTTATACTGCACATGGGCGCTTTGAATTCACCACCCGGAACGGGGTAGACTTCACCGGAATTCCACCTGGATTATTTCGTGAACAAACGCAGTAAACTTTCACAGGGCTTATTAGAGCTCAAAGCAGACTACCGTGACGAGCTGCCAGACAAGCTTGCTGATATCGCTGAAAAATGGTCACAGATCAGTACTGACGGTTGGCAGGAAGAACTGGCACGTCCTTTATACAATGCATGCCATCATCTAGCCGGTACCGGGGAAACTTTTGGATATTCAAATATCACGCGGTACGCCCGAATTCTGGGGACCGAACTCACTCGTGTCTTTGATGACGAGGGTGTACCTACCCAGGACCGCATCGACGAAATAAGTGAGGCCATTCGCCATCTTATGGTCAATGGCCCTGTCGAGGATGAAGCACACCCAGGCGACGACCTGCAATCGACTGAGACCGGAGATGGCGAAAAGACCACTGACGATCACCAGACTACCGGCTCAGAACACGAACAGAATGCGCGCAGAGTCCAACCGTTATCTACATTGCCCATCTATATCGTTGAGGACGACGTGGCGCTGGCGGATCATATAGTCATGGAGCTGGCGCTGCAGGGGTATGATGGCCGTGCAGTATACAACCTGGCTGACCTTGAACAGAAAATTCGTCAGTCCGGTGTGACCCCTGGAGCGATCGTCATGGATGTGGCTTTCCCAGAAGCGACTACCGGCGGAATCGATATCATCAATAAATTCCACGAGGACCAGATACTAAAAGCGCCGGTGATCTTTATTTCAGCAGACGATTCTTTTGCTAACCGACTGGAAATAATTCGCGCCGGTAGCGATGCCTTTTTTGTAAAACCATTCGAAACAACGGTGCTGATCGAAAAACTGGAGTCTCTTGTTGGAGAGACAAATCCTGACCCTCTGCGGATTCTGGTGGTTGATGACGACCAGCCGTTTACGAAGCAGATATGCCTGACCCTGGAAGATGCCGGACTGCACACAAGGGCGATCAACAACCCTACTCGCGTTATCGGCGAGGTACTCGAATTTAATCCCGACCTTGTTATTCTCGATATGTACATGCCTGAGGCTAACGGCATGGAAGTAGCTCAAATTCTGCGCCAGCATGAATCCTGTGGCGACATTCCATTGCTGTTTCTCTCCGCTGAAACGGATCCGGCAATACGAGCTGCCGCACTCAACGTTGGCGTTGACGATTTCCTGATGAAACCCGTTGACCAAAAGTACCTGGTTTCATCAGTTGCCAATCGTGCCCAGCGAGCTCGCGCCCTGGCAGCAAAAATTTATCGTGACAGCCTGACACAGCTGCTGGTGCATGATGAGATCAAAAGACAATTGGCCGTTCAAGTCTCTGCTGCCCGACGCCGAAAATCAGAGCTGAGCTACGTGATTCTTGATCTGGATAACTTCAAGCAGGTCAATGACAAACATGGCCACCTGACCGGTGACCAGGTCATCAAGAGCCTTGTGAACCTGTTACGTCGAAGTTTCAGGCGCAACGATATTCTCGGTCGTTACGGTGGTGAGGAGTTTGTCGCCATCATGCAGGATACCAATATCGCTGACGCGGCGATCGTTCTGGAAAGGGTTCGATATGAATTTTCGCAGACCAGCCACAAGTCCGAGACAACCGGCGAGCAGTTCTTTGTAACATTCAGCGCCGGAATCAGCAGCTTCCCGGTTCACCAGCAGCCTGAAGAGTTGCAGTCCAGTGCTGACAAGGCGATGTATGCTGCCAAGGAGGCTGGCCGCAATAAAGTCAACCTGGCCTGAACGGTACCCCCGGCGAAGCCATCAGCTCCAAAGGTTTCACACGTATTGGTCATGTAATCGAACCCATTCCATTCCATAATTAAGTCCAGCTTCATCTCTTCCCCGGGGTACCAGATCCAGCATCTGGTCGGTGGCATTGAGGGGGTCGAGGCCGCGGGCATAGGTCGAGTAGGTGTGAAAAATGTCGCCGTTTTCAGCTTTAAGAAAAACACTCAAACCGGGCTGTTCTTCCATCACACTGGTTTCGCGGTAATTGTAAATACCGGTTTTCTGATCCGGGAAAGAGACCTGATAGTCGCTGTTAAACGAGTTGCCAGCCGAGGAGAGCCAGTTAAAGCGCCAGCCCATTCGTTCTTTAAAACCCTGGAAGACTTGCCACGGCGCCTGGGAGATGACTGCCAGGGATACATCCCGTGCACCAATATGCAGGTTGATGGCATCGTATTGGTCCGCCCAGAATGAGCAGCTTTTACAACCTTCTTCCCAATCAGGGCCGTACATAAAGTGGTAGGTAATCAATTGGCTTTTCACCGCGAATAACTCACTGAGTCGTTTATCGCCGTCCGAACCGGAGAACAGATAGTCCTCTTTTACCGCACGCCAGGGCAAATCCCGGCGTGCCTGGGCAATATCATCACGCAAGCGCGCAAGTTCTTTCTCACGCACCAAAAGTGTTTGCCGGGCAGTCAGCCAGTCTTCTTCTGATACTTTTTCGGCCTGTATCTTTGTTGATGTCATTCTGTTCCTCCCTGTTGAGATGCGATCTTCCTGCGATGCCTTTGGTACAGGCAAGACCCCACTTCACACTAACGTAATCTGGGATCTCAACTCTACGGTATTTCCTTCGGGGTCCTGAATATATACAGACTGCCCCAACCCCTGTGCACCATTGCGTTCACCAAACTCGCCAACTTCAATACCATGAGATTGCAGGTGACTACGGATTTGTTCTTCAGAAATTGATTTGAGCCGGAGGCAATAATGATCGACATTGTTTTCGGTTTTTGTGGGAGACCCTCCACCCATACGACCCAAACGGCTGTCGACATTCACCAGGTCTATCAAGGCGTCGCCTGCTCGCAACTGTGTCAGACCGATCTCAGGCAGCGTTTCCCGCTCTATTTCACAACCTAAAACACCACAGTAAAAATCCAGCATCTGCGTCAGCTTGTCGGTTCTCAGGACGATATGATCAATCGCTGCAATTTCGAACACTTGATTCGTCTTGCCCTTGATGTTCCATGGCACTATATACCTGCCAATACGTTCCTACCACTTGCTAACAACAATCTTATTTCAGCGCCTCATCAAAAACGAACAGATCAGTAAGTAGCGCGCGCAGGTGTATTGAGGCATTGAGATTGTCAATCAGTTGTGAGCTGATGGAATTCTGCGCCAGCACCAGCCGGATCGCACCACGGGTCTTGCCCGCGTCACTGTCGAGCGTGTTGATAAATTCACGGTAGGTATCAACGGAAGCCGGGTTTTTTTCTTCCGCCAGGGCTGCGATTACCCCAACCAGGTCATTCAATGACTGATCAATAGCATTCAGGTAAACCCTGATTTCCGCTTCATGGGCGGCGCCACCGCCTGCTTCGTGCCCCTGGGCGGCATAGGCCAGCATGAATTCATAGGCTGATTCAATTTTATCAATCCGATTATCGAATTCGGTGCGGTTTTTTGTAAAGGGTTCACCGGGCATCTTAGTTCCGCCATTTCTCTGGGTCATGTTGGTCCAGGAGTTCAGCCCTGGTCAGCTTGCCCGATATCATTGATCGGGTATACATTAGTTTCTCGGGCCTGAAGGCAAAATAGATATGAATCATGATGACTGCCAGCAAAAACAAAGCAGCCAAGCCGTGAAATATATAAACAATTCCCCAGCTTTGATCTGTTAGCCAGTAGAGATCTCTATCCCACCAGGGCGTGTCGATTTTTACCATCATCAATATGCCCGTAATCATTGTCACCAGGACAATCAGGCTGACGGAATGGTGCATCAATTTTTGTGCAGGGGAGTATTTGCCAGGTTTGATGAGTTCGCTGTCCGGGCGTTGCAGCAACCACCTGAGTGCTGCACCTATTTCCTTGACATCGCTCGATCCAAAATACATTGAATGCAGGTCCTGCCAGAAGCACGAGCGAACAACGTGAAACAAACTAACGGCAATCAGGACAAACCCTGAAACCCAATGGATAGTTACCCAGGAAAATTTAAAACCTGCGATGGGCAGAAATGCCGTAAACAACAGGATCAACACCGACACTGCTGACACCCAGTGAAGCAAGCGATCAATCAGTGAATGACGAATCACAAACTGCTCGTCTCTGGTTTTATCTACAACATCAGTCATCTGTGACCACTCACTGCTTCCGCGGTGCAAACAGCCACATAAAAAGCGCATGCACAATAACAAAGGTGGCTGCCGCGATAATAAAAACCGGCAACAGATCCCACGAAACACCTTCGAGGGCAGATTGGCCCCAGGCGTTTTGGCTATAACGGAACACTTCCATTAGTGTAGTGTCCTATACCAAACGTGCATTAAGTGGTTCTCACTTTTTCGTCACAGGAGGTGTCACAGCAAGGCGCAATCTTTTCACAAGAAGTCGCAGGTAATGTAGGTACCTTTTCAAGAAATACAACGCCGGTGTGGTGATTTTGACGATCACCTGCAGGGCAAAACAGCGAAATGGACAGCGATGATCGTAAACATGTTGTCTTTTGTTGGCTCTTCATAGATTCAAAGCTCACCTGGCCCGCCACCATCTGGCCATTTAGTGAATTGCTTAATGTGCGTTTTGTATAGGTCACTACACTAGCTGTCTCGAATCGCGCGTTTCACCAGATTCTCCATCAGGGGAATTTTGAAGTGATTGTGATTCAACGGCGTAGCGCCGCGAATCGCGGACTGTCCTGCCAGGGCTGCTGTTTCGTCATTTTTGGTACTTGCTTTGACGACACTCTCAACCACAGTCAGCCGCTTTGGCACACATTCAACCCCACCGCAGGCAATCCGGATGTCTTCAATCGTCGAACCATTTAACCTGATGGCGGCAGCTACGTTAACCAGGGCAAAGTCCCAGGTCTTGCGATCTGCAACCTTCTCAAAATAGAAACTGGCGCCAGACCAGGTATTGGGTATTCGAATGGCTGTGAGGATTTCGTTATCCTTCAGTACTGTCATGCGCTCGATATCTATCGCAGGTCCAATGAAGAATTCTTCCATGTTAACGACACGCTCACCGTCGGGTCCGGAAATAACACATTGCGCATCCAGGGCCACGAGTGCCGGTGCCGTATCGGAAGGCGACACAGCAACACAGCGATCAGCATTAAACAGGCAATGTTCACGATTCATGCCTTCAGGCGTATCGGCAAAGCACTTTTTGCCACCGGCCCGATAACAGTCTAAACCTGACCGGTAATACCAGCATCGTGTATCCTGGCAAAGATTACCCCCCAGCGTACTCACATTCCGGATCTGTGGACTGGCCACCTGGCTTGCAGCTTGCGCCAGCAGGTTGAACTTTGACTTAACCAGGTCACTATTTGCAATTTCAGTGAGTGTTGTGGTCGCACCGATTTCGATCCCGCTCTGGATTTCGCGTATCCCCTTCAACTCTTCGATGGCCAACAGGTCTATCAGTGCAGCAGGGTTTTTTACGCGATCCTTGAACCAGTCCAGGCTGTCATTTCCGCCTGCCATCACCCAGGCCTCTTTACCGAGGCGATTCACCAGCGTTAGTGCATTATCAAGATTCGCCGGTTGAAACAATTCAAAGCCTCGCATCATGTCTTTAATCATTATTTTCTCCCCCTAGAAGGTATTGACAGTCAAAGGCCCATGGGACTGTTCACGCCCGCTGGCTGCATTGATAATCATGTCCGGAACAACCGGTGTTCGGTTGAAGTAATGACCACCTAATGCATCTGAAATAGCACAAAGTAACGCCGCTGCAGCACAACCCAGCACCGGTTCGCCAATACCCCGGGCACCCACTGGATTTATCGGATCGGCCTTATCAACAGCCGTGCTTCTCATCACCGAAGGTACATCCAGGTAGGTTGCTATTCTGGACTGGTTCAACCCAACCGTTGCGGGCAGCCCATTTTGTGGATCGTAGACATGGCGTTCTTTTGTTGCCATACCAAATCCCATGACGCCGCCACCCTTGATCTGGGTTGCAAGGCCGAGCGGATGAATCACCGTACCGCAGTCGGCGACGCCAACATAGTCGATAATGTCATAAACCCCCGTCTCTACATCAAGCTCAATTTGAACAAATCCAGCGGCAAATGCAGGCGGTGTACCCTCGGATTTGAGGTTGTCCTTTGCGACACCGATCAAACCGGTTCCAGCGAGCGCAGCAACGGAGGCCTTTGTCATGGGGTTAATATCTTCCGGCGCTTCCGCACCACTGAATTTACCGCCAATTTCTATCGCACGTTTTGCTGCCGCTGCATAGGTAAGATGTTTGGTAGGATCAGCACTCAAAAATACTTTTTCTTCCCCGATGTCATAATCATCAGCTTCGCCGCCCAAATCCATTGCAGCAATTTCCTTGAGCTTCTGGACCGCATCCGTGGCGGCAACATAATTGGTCCGGGTCATCGTATAGGAAGTATTACTGCCGAACTGACCAATATTCCAGGGTAAGTGCTTGCGGGTGTCTCCGCGTACAATGACACAACTTTCCCAGTCACATTTCAGCACCTCGGCCGCAATTCTCGAGGTTGCTGTATGGGAGTAGGTACCAAGATTACCGACACCGGTATGGATATTTAACTTACCCTCGGGCGTGAGTACTACGAGGCCATCAAAACCACTGTAACCGGCACTGTGGTATGCCTGACCGACACCAATACCTGTCACCTTTGAACCCTTCTTCTGGCCACTGAGCTTTTTCTTTTCTTCCCAGCCAAATTCTTTCGACCCTTTTTCGAGTGCTTCATTAAGGTAAGCACTCGTTAAGCCACTTTTTTTCGGGCCGTATTTAGTCGCGCTGGTCGGGTCATTGATAGCTCGAATGGCAACGCGATCAATACCCAGTTGTACAGCCGCCTTGTCCATTAATGGTTCGATGGCGCAGGCGATCTGGTTCTGGCCGGGACCACGTTGCGCAAATCTTCGGGGAGTATTGGTATCAACGGGGATTCCCCTGAATGTCATCGCTTCTGGTGTATAGACCAGTGCAACTGCCTCTGCCGCTGATATATAGTCATTGAAACCGACATCGGGACCGTTCTCCTGAACAATGTAGAGATCGACTGCCAGCAGGCGACCATCTTCACGAAACCCCATTTTTAACCGACCCTGGAATCCGGCCCTGGCGGTACCGATAAAATACTCTTCGGCCCGGCTGATTCTCATCATCACAGGGCGATTTATTTTTTTCGACATATGGGCAGGTATGGACATCTCTGTATAGGCAGAGAGTTTTGATCCGAAACCACCACCACAATACTCGGCGACAAAGACAAGATCCTGCGGCTTGATGCCGATCATTCCAGCAAGAAAGGGTACAGGGAAACTACCGCTCTGGGATGATGCATGCACAATACATTTTCCGTTTTGCCAGTATGCCATGGCTGAACGGGTCTCCAGGCAGTGATGAGACGTACCGGCCGTAACGAAACTTTCATCGAGGGTGTAGGCCGCCTTTTCGAAATTCCCGTTCACGTCTCCAAAGGTCCAGGTATCTTCCGCTTCGCCCATTGGCAATTCACCTTCCTTCACCGCAGCGAAGTCCCTGGCAGTCCATTTCGTTTCCTTTATATAAGGCTTACCGCTCTTGTTACCTGCCACATTTCCATCTGTCCTTGCGTTGGCACCACCTGGATAAAGACTCTCCAGCGGATCAAGGGTAAATGGCAGGGGCTCCAGATCGAGTTTGATTTTTTCCAGTGCATCCTGGGCGATCGTCTCACTCTCAGCAGCGAGCGCCAATATTGGGTCACCAACATAATGTGGTTCATTCGTCAGCGTTGGTTTGGCCGGAGAAGTGACCGCAGGTAAATCATCTGCGGTGAGTATGCCAATGACACCTGGCATCGCCAGTGCTTCAGTGGCATCGATATTGTTTACTTTTGCATGCGGCATGGGACTCAGTAGCAAACGGCAGAAAACCATGCCCTCTACCCTGAAATCTTCGGCATATTTAGCCTTGCCAGTCACCTTGGCAACGACATCTGGTGGTGTGAAATTTTTCCCGATCAGTTTGTAGTCATTCATGTTAACTGCTCCTGCGCTGCACGCATCACCGAATTAAGGTAATGATCATAAGCGCCACAGCGGCACAGGTTACCCGACATTGCCTGCCGCGCCTCCTCCCTGCTGGGATTGGGATTGACTTTCAACAGCCCGACCGCCGACATCAATTGCCCTGGTGTACAAAATCCACATTGCGGGCCCAGTTCATCGACAAACGCCTGCTGAACCGGATGCAAATCACCATTGGCAGCTTGCAGTCCTTCAACGGTAGTTACTTTTCGACCCCTCACACCGTGACTCAATGTCGAACAGGAGTAAGTCGGCACATCATCAATTAAAATGGTGCAGGCACCACATTCACCACGGTCACAACCCAGCTTGGTGCCTGTCAGTCCAAGTTTGTAGCGCAATGTCATTGCCAGAGTCTCCTGGGGCAACACATCTACCCGACGCACTTTGCCATTCACGTTAAGGGAGATCAGTCTTTCAACAGCACCGGCAACTGAAGTTGATGTTTGGCTTTCACCGGAACACCCACTCAAAGTACCCAGCATCGAACCCGATGCGACGGTCGCGCCTGTGGCGATAATACCTTTGATGAAATTTCGGCGGGATAACCGGGCAGATTGCACCCGCGCCGCTGGATCGATATTAATATCAACATCACTGCCAGTAGCAGATGGAGTATAGATCTCGGGTTTCATAGTTCCCTCATTGATGACCATATTCTTGTTCAATCACCACTGTATCCAGATTGATTGGAGTCGGTCAAGAGGCATTGATTATTCCCCTGCAAACTTCTCCCCATAATTCGCCAGTGCTTCACTTTTATTAGTCCAACAGGTATTAGTCCAACACAACCTTCCGCCATTGGCGGACAGAGTTGATCAGATAGATATCCGGGCAGGTTTTTATTTCCTCCCGGGTAATAATTCCTTCCTCAATTTGCCTGCTATCAAGCAGGAACTGCCTGAATGTCCCGGCCAACAGGCCACAGGACAATCGGGGTGTAATCAACTTGTCATTTCGCTTGATGACAAGATTGGCGATCGTGGATTCTGTCATCTCCCGTTTTTCGTTCCAGAGCAACACATCATCGCGATCCAAAAAATTTTCCCTGGCTTGCTCAAATACACCTCGCCTGGTGGTCTTGTGGTACAAAAAAACATCACCAGAGTTCACTGCATGTCGAGCCATGGCGACTTTTCCAGGCGGCATGGACATTGCCGTGTCGAACCGTTCACTGGTTACTGTATTTTCCCCATCGCAACGCAGCAACAACCGTACCTTGTATGGCGTTGCCTCGAAATCCCGGCTGACGTTCGACAGTGTTCCTTCGATATCATCCAGATCCAGATGAATGTCGAAGTACTCGGCAGAATCACGCAATCGGCGAAGATGGTAGTCCAATAAAAAATAACTGTCTTTGGGTGTCCAAAGGAGTGTTTCGATCAAAGAAAAAGACGGCCTGAACTGTGGTTGCCGAATCGTCTTGGCTTTTAACAAGCACTCGTCATATTCCTGTTCGGCATCCGAGTCCCAGACAATACCGCCACCAATACCATATTCCAGGCCATCCTTTTTTTTATCAATCAGCGCGGTACGGATAGCAACATTAAACTGCGCATCACCGTTGGGTGACATGAAGCCTATGCTGCCGGTATAGATGTGACGTGGCGAAGGCTCAAGAGAGCGAATAATCGCCATGGTGTTAACCTTGGGTGCACCCGTGATGGAGGCGCAGGGAAAAAGCGCCTGCATCACACTAACAACGGAAACCTTCGATACAGCGCTCACACTCGATGTCATCTGCCACAAGGTTGGATATTTTTCGACCAGAAACGCACGGTTTACACGGACGCTACCTGTGGTCGCAATTTTGCCGATATCATTTCGAATCATATCGACGATCATGATGTTCTCTGCCCGGTCCTTCGGTGATTCACCCAGGCGTTTTTTTTGCGCCAGGTCTTCGGCGAGTGTCAGTCCGCGACGCGCTGTGCCCTTCATGGGTCGTGTGGAGATCCTGCCTGAACGCAATTCAGCCTTTATTTCAAAGAATAGTTCCGGTGAGGCACAGCAGACCGCATGATCATCAAGGTCGATAAAAGCGGCGTAGGGTGCATCCACGGCAAAACTGCAAAAGAGTGCCCAGGGGTCACCGGCAAACTCAGCCCGCTGGCGGATTGTATAGTTGACCTGATAAGTATCCCCTGATTCGATACGCCGCTTTATTTCATCAATGTGTTGGGAATAACGACCGGAATCCAGGGACAGCAGCCAATGATCCGGATGAACAACCGATTCTGCCGTGGCGGTTGCAATATGCTCAATCGTCTCTGGCGATTGGTACAGGCCAAAGCACAGTAGTGGGAACTGATCTGGATCCCGGGTAACCAGCGCGCAGTCAAAACCTGGCGCCGCTTCATAGCTGACAAACCCTGCTGCGTAGTAGCCAGCGTCTACTTGCGCCTGAATTCGTTCAAACATCGGCAGAACTTCATCCTGGTGGCGGGCGACAATAACCTCAACAGGATCGGAAAAGCCTAGCCAGGTACCTTCGGTTTGTCGTATCAGGAGTTTGTTAATCATCAACCTGATCGCGGATTCCAGCCTCTGACAACAGGGTCAGGATGCCAATTTGAATGGCGATGTGGCCATCAACGTTCTGCCACCATTCACCTGGGGAGTGCGAGTGACTCCCCTTGCCACCGCGGCTCATAGTCACCGCCGGGATACCCAGTGAAATAGGCAGGTTCGCATCGGTGGATGAGATCCTCAGTTGTGGTTCAATACCATAGGCCAGCGTAGCCGCAATCGCGCGCTGGACCAATGGTACGTGCACGTTCCCTTTCGCCGCAGGACGATTGCCAACCGATTCGATTTCCAGAGTGATTTCCTGTCCCGACAATCGGGCCTCATTCTCAGCATCCAAAGCTCCCTGCAATGCCGCCTTAAAAACAGCATCAATCGCATCGAGCTTTCTCTGGTTGCCGGAACGCATATCAACTTCCATCCATGATTCAAACGGGATTGAGTTAATTGATGTACCACCGCCAATACGCCCGATGCTGTAGCTGGCCTTATCACCCTTATTCGTCACAGTGGGTGCCTGTTCTACGAAACGTTGAATCGCACGACCAAGCGCATGGTGGGGGTTGGCCAGACCAAACGAGCCCCAGGAATGCCCACCTGAACCACTGAAGGTGATCCGGTATCGATGGGAACCAACGCCACCAAAAACAATATGTTCAGAGGACCCGCCATCAATGGCAATTAATGCATCAATCACGGGCGCGCCTTCACGGAACAAATGTCGTACTCCCCGTAAATCCCCGAGGCCTTCTTCGCCCACATTACCGATAAACAACAGATCTGCTTCAGTTTTTATCTTCGCGTGTTCCAATGCCCTCAGTACCGCCAGAACATTTACCAGACCCCGGGTGTTGTCCCCGATGCCCGGTGCGAACATCCTGGGGTTTTTAGTTTGACCTTTTTCGAACCGCACCGTGACATCGGTCCCTTCAGGGAAAACCGTATCCAGGTGACCGCTGTAAGCAACGACCCGTCCGTTTCCCGACCCAGGCCGGTGCCCAACGACGTTACCCACCTCATCAATGATTACGTCATCGAGCCCGGATTCCCTTAACAGTTCTGCAAATCTCTTTGCCCGCGCAGCTTCAGCAAAGGGCGGTGCGGGTATTTCAGTCAATTCCACCAGGTTTTGCTGCGACTGGGGTTCGAGGCTCAGAACATGGTCCAGCGCTGACTGAACCTGATCATTTTGCTGCAAGGCTACTATCTGTTTTGTATATTCGGGCGCTGGGATGGCTGTCTCAGCCTGAACATTTTGTAAAAATAGCATCAGGCAGAAACAAAACGTTCGACCAGGCAAGCGGCTGCAATGGTCTAATCTCCTGTTGTACATAAAATTTCCCGACAGCAATTAAACCAGGCTATGGTCATCCACATGGGTGGAATTAACGGTAATGCGATTTGCAGAAGGATCGGTCAGAAAAAACGAGTCATGGATGTCTCCCCTGGATATATCGCTCACCTTCAAACCCGCCTCCCTGTAAGATTCATGAGACTCATCAACATTCTCAACCATGAAATCAAATTCGGCGTTACCAGATTCGGCGTTGGCATCAACACCAAGAATAAGGTGTGTGCCGCCGCGCAATTCCAAAATACAGACAGCATCGTTCTTGAAAATCAGCCGCAATCCTGTTTTCAGGTAAAATTGCTCAGATTCGCTGAGGGAATGAACCTTCAAACTCACATGACCTATCCAGACAGGTGGTCTCATGGTGCTCTCCATGGAACTGTGATTGGAGGATTATCTTAATTTATTGGCGAAGGTTTCGGCAACCTTGGCGAAGTTACTGCGAGACTAACCCCAGCTGTTGACCTCCGAGTTCACCAGGTCCAGGCCTTCCGCCAGCTTGTCCAGGCGTTCTTTCCAGGTTTTACCCCCAGTTCCGAGGCGAATTGTGGATACTCCGGCATCCCGATAGACTCTCAGTCTTTCCCTGATCATATCTGTTGTACCAATCAGGGAGGTTTTTAACACCATCTCGTCAGGCACCCTTTGTATTGCCTCGGTTTTTTTCCGATCTACCCAGAGCTTTTGCACTTCGATGGCGGCATCCTCATAGCCGGAACGCCTGAAAGCATCATTATAGAAGTTTGTTTTTGCTGAACCCATACCACCCAGGGTAAAAGCCATCCCCGGCTTTCGTTCTTCAATCATTCTTTCGACATCATCGCCAATCTCAAACCCCATACCAATTTGAATATCAATGTCGTCGAAGCTGCGCCCCGCTTTTTCAGCCCCCTTTTTCATGGGACCGAGAAACACATCGGCATGCTCCGGTATAAACGATGTTCCTAACCAGCCGTTGGCAAGCTCCCCGGTCATTTCGAGGGATTTCGGGCCCAGGGTCGCAAGGTAGATGGGCATGTCAGGACGCGGTGGCTGGGATAATCGAATCGGCTTACCTTCGCCACCCGGGCGCGGCAGCAAATAGTGCTTGCCATCGTATTGCAGCCTGTCGCCATTCAGCCCAAGTCGAACGATTTCCAGGCACTCGCGTAATCGACCCAATGGGCTGGCAAAACTTGCGCCATGCAAACCTTCAACCACCTGGGGCCCACTAACCCCAAGACCTAGCATAAATCGGTTATTCGATACCGTCGCAAGACTCTGCGAGGTCATGGCAATCATGGAGGGTACGCGCGAGGATATCTGCATAATGCCGGTGCCGAGGCCAATTTTCTCGGTTTTTGCTGCGATATAGGCCAGGGGTACGATGGCATCCATTCCCCACGCCTCAGCCGACCAGACTTGGTCAACCCCCAGCTTTTCAGCCTCAACCGTATAACTGACCAGGTCGTCCCAGTCCTCACCATTGTAGTACGCACTGCCGATGGAGATAGAAGTTTTCATATTGCGCCCCATTTATTCTGTTAGATCAAAAGAATCGAGAGGCAATATAACGCAAGTGGAGATTTTTGTCAGCCAGCGCTAGTGAGCTGATGAAGATTGATATTTGATAACTCGTAACAGAGCAGGTAATACAATAAACGTCGCAAGGATCAGAAGCAAAATTGCGATTGTCAGTAGCAATCCAACGGAAGCGGCACCTTTATGAGGACTAAACGATAATGAAAAGAAGGTGCCTGCCGTGGTCAGGCCGCTGATCAACACTGCTCGTGCGGTACTCGATGAATAAACACCTTCGACCCCATCATAATGGGTATAACGATGCACCACATGGATACCGGTATCGACTCCCAGCCCAATAATTAACGGCACAACCAGTATATTCGCCATATTCAGTGTAATACCGGTGATTTGGCAGATTGCGAAGGTAAACAGCAGAGCCAGCATGATCGGTACCAGCACCAAGACAGGGAGTACAATGTTCCTGAAGTAAAACAGCAACAGTATGGTGATACAGACAAATGACAATGAACCGGCAAAAATAAAAGACTCAACCACCACACTGCCAACACCCCATTCAATGACTGACCGACCTGCGATATTCGGAGCCACTCGATTAACTGCAGTGATAAAAGCTTCTGTTAATTTGCGTGTGGTTAGAGGTCTGGCTGGCTGTACCGTCATCAGGTGTTCGCCGCTGGGTGAAATCATGCGACGTCTCAGATCATCTGAAATATCTTCTACGCGAAAGGGTTCAGCAGCGAGCATTATGCGTAATTGCCTGAGCTCGGTTTCCAGTTCTTCAAACAGCATCTGGTTAAACCTGGCAATCATTTGCCTGTCATTGACGTAGAGGTTCAATCCAGCTTTCAGGTTGTGGACTATGTGCTTATCTTCCTCCCCGGCATGGGATGGCGTCGTCAACAGATAGTCCAACGCACCTGCAAGATCATTCTCCGCCGCCGTGTCAGCCGCCTGAAGGAGTAAGGGCTCGCCCGGTAAGACCTCCTCAATAGATTCATACAATTCGAACAGCGCCTTCAGCTTCTCCCGCTTGGCCGCCTGGTTGTGCGGAAGAAAATCCGCCGGAATGGACACATCACCCACAACCTCGAGTTCCTGCAGCCGCACTTTGAGAGCTTCTGCATGCTGCGCATTTCTGGCCAGAACCGAGATGCTGTAGTCCGTTGCAATCTTCTCATCCTGCAGTTCCAGCAATGTAGTCATTGCCTCTGTGCTGGCATCACGCATCGCCAGCACACTGTAGTCGAACCGGATATCCCTGGCGAAGTAAAAAGCCAGCATCGATAAAAGGGTCACAGTGACCAATACATAATTTGGCTTTAGCCTCACTTCAAACGTAGGCAGCTTTTTCTCTTTTTGCTGCGGTACACCATAAATCTTGAAAAGAGCTGGGAGCAGAGTCAGCGTTAACCCGAAAGCAATCAGCATGCCTCCCGCAGATATTATTCCAAGCTCCGCCAGACCACGGTAAGCGGTTGGCGCAAAAGAAAGAAAAGCCACCATGGAAGTAACCATACATAATAGTAATGCCGAGCCAATATCAGTCACGGCGGCTCCACAGGCATCTGCCACGTCGTCTTCACTGGCTGCTTCACGAATCCTTAGGGCAAAGTGAACAGCAAAATCGACACCCAAACCAAAAAACATGACAACAAAAATGAGCGACAAGACGTTGTAGCTTCCCACTGCCAGGGTGGCAAACCCAGTGGTCATGATCACCCCCATCAGCAACAGGGTAAATATGACACCAATTATTCGTTTTGAACGGATGCCGACAGCCAGAATTATTGCCAGTAAGATCAATGAAAGGGTGCCTGCAATGCCAACCCCGCTCAATCCTGCATCAACCTCCTCGTTTGCTAGTGCTACCTCCCCCGTCAGGCGTACCGATACACCCGGGTCAATGGCTGCACTGTTAACAACATCACGAATACTGTTTATAACTGCCTCGTTGGGCAGTGTTCTGTCGTGTTGTTGCTCCCCTTTTACGACAATCAATTGATAGTACCTATCGACAGTCTCATCTATCAGTCGGGGATAGCCACGCAGCCCCGCTTGCTGTGAACCCCCGGCCAATCTCCCCGGTTCGAAACTTTCTGCGACTGAAACAAGGGGTTCCGGTATGGGCAGACCTTGAATATTCGAGATCTGATCGGCAAAGGTGTACACAAAATTGGTCAAGTTGGCGCTGTCGGAGATGCGTAAAAGAGCACCATAGTTGTACTGGACACCCTTGATCCACAGATCCAGGTTCTCTTCATCAAGAAAATACAGCTTTTTCGACGTAATGAGCTCATCCAGACCAGGTGCAAATACAAACTCAAAATCCCCTCTTTGGCGAAGCGCCTCGGCCACTCGGCTCGCTGAGTCGTCCACTGTCGCTGAGTTTGTTCCCGATACCACAACGACCGCTGTTTCCAGCAATTCCGGAAAAGCCTCCTTGTAATAACTATCGTATTGATACCAGGCAAGTTCAGCCGACGGCTCCACCAGCGTACTCAGGTCAGAGTTTATGCGTGAATATCGAACAGAGATAAAAGCAGACACAAACGTCAGCAGAATGAGCCCAACCAGCACCTGGCGTGCGTGGTTCTCAACGAATACCACCCAGCGACGCAGTAACCCGATAAGTAATCTACTCAAATTGTGTTATGCCGTTTTCCGCTGGCAATTCAACCGCCATTAATTCGTTGTAGAGGGATGCAAATTGCGCCACGCAGTCTGCGTGGGACCTGTGTCCTGCCCGCTGCCGGTTGCTTTTTGCTTCAATCAGCTTCTCCTTGGGGTTGGCCAACCAGTAGTCAATCTTCGCAGCCAGGTCAACCGGGTTGCGGTTTCTGAACAGCGCTTGTGGATTGTCAACCAGCATGGCGGCGGCACTGTCTCTGGAATCAGAAACAATGACAGTGTTACCCGCTGCCATCGCTTCGACAACAGACATGCCTTCCAATTCGATTTCTCCCGCATGCACGAACAGGTCGGATTCTGTTAACAATGTCAGTAAAGTCTCATCGCTAACCGAACCGATCGTAACATTCAATTCCAGTCTGGCAGCCAGCTTCCTTAGCTCCTCTTCCTGTGGGCCGGTGCCGACCATGGTAAGTTCGATCGAATTCTTGTATTTCGAGCGCGCAATAGCTCGCAAAAGGACGTCCTGTTGTTTTTCTTTGGCAAGCCGACCAACCGACAACAGTTTATGGACCTGCTCCGCACCAGTTTCACCACCTGAAGTATGCAGTAACGACAAAAAGTGCTCCGGTACCCCATTTGAGATAACTTTCACCGTTTTAACCAGACCTTGTGATCGCAGCTCTTCTGCCGCAAATTCTGAAGGTGCAATAACCATATCAGCCCGATTATAGAAGGCCGCAATGAAAAACTTGTAGAGAATCTTCGAAATCCATCGGGAACGTATGCCAACATTAAGCAGCAGATTTTCAGGTTGAACATGAAACGAACAAATGACGGGTAGTCCAAGCTTTCTCGCTTCCGAGATGGCCACAAAACCGAGGAAGAATGGAAACTGAACGTGCAGCAATTCGCAACCCTGCAACGCTTGCCGCAGCAACTTTCTATCCGGTCTCGCCAGCGGCACCTTCATCTCATCGAGAATATGGTTAAAACCGGGTATGGAAACCCTTCCAAACTGCACCATTCGGCGATCGGGTTTCTCATTGTCTGCAGGCGTCGCCAACAATTTGAAGGAGAACTGATTTTCCAATACTTTAACAAACCGGCGAGTCGATACGACGGCACCATTAAAAGGGTAATCCCAGGGATCAATAACAATTGCAATACTACGCGACAAAACAATAACCTTAATGTTCATATCGTATTATCCCGATTACTGCACGACGAAACAATATTCAGTTCAAATTGAGCATATTGATGTCTTAGGCCAATGATGCCTTAAGATCTAAAGTGACTCTAGACAGAGCAAATGAAACGAGAAGCGTGAACTTTATGTGACCTGTACAAATTGAAGTCAAAGTCAGCCTCCCAGTATGGGTGGACATTTTTGCTAAGTTACACGTTTGGCATATGATGCTTAAAACCACGTCGGCGATAATAGGCTAAAGACCGCGCAAAGCTGCCGTCACGGGTTGTCTTGCTGCTGCTACCGACGGAAACAAACCACCAATCAAGCCAAGCATGCAGGACCAGACAATACCCCGCAGCAGCAGTTCACCGGTGACGGAAAAGCTAAATGACACCTGTGAGAATGTCGAGTTCGACATGGTGGAGGCCGTGTAGCCGTTAAAGAGCGTCCACGCGATCAAACCACCGATCAATCCACCGATGATTGAAAGCGCCAATGCCTCGACCATGACGGATATCACCACAGGGGTTGGCCCAAACCCCAGAGCACGCAGCGTGGCAATTTCCACTGAACGGGTGGACACGGCCGAGTACATGGTATTCAAAGCCCCGAACACCGCACCGATTGCCATAATAATCGAAACCCCATAGCCAAACTGGGTAATCAGGCTGGTGATACCTGTGGATTGCTCACTATAATATTTGGTCTCCCGAACGACACTGACTTCGAGCTGAGGATCATCGCCAAGTGACTGTCGGAACACATCCAGATCCAGAGGGGACAGCAAGCGCACCACCATCGAGCTGTATCCATTGCCGCGCTTCAGGTTGGAAACCAAAACTGCATGGTCCACCCAGACTTCCGATTCATGGATGGAACCATTCGATTCAAACAGACCTACCAGTTTCCAGTCTGCACCCCGAATACTCACCGTACTGCCCACATCAATACCGTGAAATTGATCTGCTGCCTTGACACCTGCAATCATTTCAAACCGGCCAAATTCAAAATTCCTCCCGGCAACAATCTTTACTTCGTCACGAATCAAGAAGGAATTGGGCTGAACTCCCCGCATAGGCATATTAGCTTCCGAGTTATTGGCCCGTTTTCGGATATCTGCGATCACATAAAGCTCACCGGCTGCCAGTGCGCCGTTGTTTGAGTCTGCGAGACCCGGCTTGGTTTCAATAATTCGACCATGGCTGGCGGACACGCCACTGGTCATCTCAGAAGTTGAACCACTACGCATCACGATAGCCCGATCTGGCTGACCTGTTCCTTTCAAGGTCGCCTCAAAACCTTTTGCCATGGCGAGCAGCGCAACCAGCACCGTGACCACACCGGCTATACCCACGATGATAACCAACGAAGCACCGAATCGAGATGGTATGTTGCGAAGGTTCATCAGGGTGATTGCAATAATCTGATTGATCGTATTCATCAGCTATCCCGCAAGGCATCAACAATATTGAGCCGCATGGCGCGGATCGCTGAAGGCAAACCGACAATAATGCCCAACAACAGAGCCAGTGTGACACCCTGGATAAATATCTCCGGTGTCATTTCCAGACCACTGAGGAATGAAACTGATTCGCCAAGCCCTGGCATCATCATTCTCGCAACACCAAGCCCGGGTAAACCGCCTAACAAGCTGATGAATACAGACTCCGCGAGCACGATAAACAGCATACTGAGGTTGCTGAACCCGATAGTTTTGAGTATCGCAAGTTCCGGGATTCGTTCCCGTACCGCCTGCGCCATCGTATTGCCTGTTAGCAGTAAAATGGTAAAAAATACTGCTGATAATATCGAAGTCATGATGAAACCGATGTCACCCATCTGCTTGGCGAACATCTGGTTGTAGACTTTTTCCGAGGTGGTTTTGGTTTCATCGGAACTGTTGGCAAACATGGTATCAATTTCGCTCGCAATCCTTGCCGCAGCATCAGGATCGGAAATCTGAACAATGATGTTTCCCGCGCCACCCTCGCCGAAAAGACTGTACTCCTCGAAAAAAACATAATTGATAAACATGATGCCGTCACCAACGCTGTCCTTTTTAGCATCAAAGATACCTACCAAATCGAATTCCCACGGGCCATTGTCTTTATTGGGCCATATATCCGGAATAATTGGGATCTTATCGCCAATTTTTAACTGATACTGCTCTGCTATTGATCGACCGACCACTGCACCGGTGCGAGTTGTCAGGAACGCATCCAGTTGATCTTGCGGCAGCATGAACTCGGTGTAAATCTCAAGATAATCCTTCGATACAGCCCATCTTGGGAAAAAACTTCGATTGTCCCGAAAAATTCCGCCAAACCACTGTTGATGAGCAATTTTTTCAATCCCCGGAATACCACGTATCTGGTTTGTGTAGTTCAGTGGAATACTGTCGATGATAGAGTACTTAGGCGATACAATCAGACGATTAACACCAGAAAAATTCGCACCCTGGCTGAAGGCGAAGCTAACGGACTGTAAAAGACCGAATAACAGAAATGCAACAAATATACTCAACAAGGTCAAAACACTGCGAATTGGTTTTCGATACAAAGCGGACCAGATAAGACCAGAATATTTCACGCCATGGTCTCCTCGAGCAAACGTCCCTTGTCAAGATGCAAGCATTGACCCGCGTGGTCCGCAGCTTTTGGGTCGTGAGTGACCATGACAATGGTTTTACTGTATTCACTGTTCAACAACTGCAGCAATTCAAGGATCTCATCCGCCGTGGTGCGATCAAGGTCTCCCGTAGGCTCATCACAGACCAGCAACCGGGGATCTGAAACCAATGCCCTGGCAATCGCAACCCGCTGTTCCTGCCCGCCGGAAAGTTCCCTTGGCCTATGCCCAGCTCTGTCTGCGAGACCTACAACCTCCAGGGCAGTAGCTGCACGCTGCTTTCTTTCGCCTCTCGATAAGTTCGTTAGCAGCAGCGGCAGTTCGACATTTTTTTGAGCGGTCAGCACTGGCAACAGATTATAAAACTGAAACACAAACCCAACATTCCTGGATCGCCAGTGTGCCAACTGGCCCTGTGACATTTGGTCAATACGTTCACCGCCAATGGTGATGGTGCCGGATGTTGGATAGTCCAGACCGCCAATTAAATTCAGCAGGGTTGTCTTGCCTGATCCAGAGGGACCCATCAGCGCCAGGAACTCACCCGAATCAATGCCAATACTCAATTTATCCAGCACGGGTATCTCCATCTTCCCCCGCGTGTAGACCTTTGATACAGCACTAATTTGGATCAACTTATCTGCCATCGCTATATCCTGTTATGGGTATTGTCTTCTGGATCAGTCTTCTGGATCAGTCTACTGGATCTGAACTGCCCGACCTTCAGTCAGGACGTCAGAGAGTTCATCGCTGAGATTTTCAACAATCATCTCGCCGGGTTTTAGCCCGGAAATGATATTCCTGGAACTGCCACTCTGCTGACCCACCGTGACACGGCGAACTTCAACCATATCATTGCTGACAACGAACACCACAGGATTATCCGCGATAGTGGCAAGTGAACTGGCTGGTACAAACACACCCACGAGTTGCTCACCGGGATCTTGCAACACTTCCGGCTCTTCCATAAAAGACACTTTCACCCCCATATCTGGAAGGATTCGCGCATCAGTTTGCAGAAACGCAATCCGTACCCTGACGGTGGCCTTGTTGCGATCTGCTGTGGGGATAATGGTGATCACCCTGGCTGGTATTTTCCAATCCTGATAGGAATTCAGCGTCGCTGTCACCGGCTGACCGGAAGTTACCCGATTGATATAGGATTCATTCACATCCACCTCTATTTCCAGAGAGTCCATGTCGACGATGGTGCAAATTCCAGTTCGTGTGAATCCGCCTCCTGCAGATATCGGTGAAATCATCTCTCCTGGTTGAGCCGACTTCGCGATTACCACGCCACCAAAAGGCGCACGAATCTCTGTGTCGTCCAAAAATTGCTGCTGAACTTCAAGTTGACTACGGCCAACCTCTACCTCCGTGTGCAGCGCTGCAAGCCGAGCCGCCAAAGCGGCAACTGCGAGCCGGGTTCGATCAAGATCGGCCTGGCTGGCGAGATTTTTCGCCGACAATTCAACTGTTCGGGTTAGTGCAAGTCGCGCCTCCTGCAACAAAACACGAATCTCTGCCAAACGCGATTGAGTGGCTTTTATTTGCGCCTCGGCCAAATTGAATTGCGCCAGTTGGCTGCTATTATCCAACCTGGCCAACAATTGATTGGCGGTAACAACAACGCCCTCTTCAACAAATACCTCCACCACTTTGCCGGTGAACTTTGAGGAGACAGTTGCCTTTCTACGTGCCGTTACATAGCCGCTGGCATCCAACACCGTATTTTTCTCTACCGGGCGGCCCACGCCAGCATTTTCTGCCTTGGCCACTGCAACCATAATTGGCTGATGATCGGGAAGCAGCCAAAACCAGGCCGCAAGCGCCAACACAATAGCGCCGATACCCGTGACCAATAATCTTGGGACATGCGACCGTACTTCGCGCTGTGCAGCATCTATCTGCAATTCGCCAAGCAATTCACGCTTGTCATTCAAAGCCAGATCCCCATTGAGAATGATGCTAATTTATTACTCGCACCCCAGCTTGAACAAAAAGCTGAGTAAAAAATCAGTTTCGCCAGTCTACGTCCTTTGGCAGACAGTGGGCAACTACAACCGATTGCGGACATCCAGCAAGGAAAATAGAGAACACAGAGAACAGGACATCCAACAAGTAGCGATTACTTACAAGCGACCGGGTCATTTTCCTACACCAGTTACCACAGAAAGATATCAGAGCAGGCTTAGTGCTTGGTGGTGATACCGAGTCACTGTCTGATGGACATCTACAGCAACACGATATCGATGAGGCAAAAAGATTCGTCGAGACGAAGTGATTCCTCGTCAACGACGAAAACGTGGCCATCAGAATGCCCTGAAGGGTCCACCTAATGACTTCGATATTTGATATCCACGGTCGCGAAGCATAGTCAACACCTACCCGAACCTTGTTGACAGGGGATCAAGGGATATAAGTGGCTACTGCCGTTCGCACGTTAAAACTTCTCCTCAGTAAATAAGGACGTTAATGCAATAATTTCGTCTCTATTGAGGTCTTGATCAGGCATGGTACTTTCTGGTTTAACCGCCTTTGGGTCAGTCAACCAAAGATGAAGAAATTTCGCGCTCGCTTTGTAGCTTGTCAAATCAATTCCTATCTGAAGAGATCTTACATTGCCTGATTGGACGCGAGCATTTTTATGACAGGTTATACAACCCTTGGTAATAAATAGCCTGGCACCTCGCTGATAGCTGCTGGTCTGATGCATAGACTCGCTTGCAAATTCAACCACTTCGATTGGAGGCATCTCCGATGGCCCTGGCCAATCAGTCTTTATTTCCCAGTCCCAGGTTCCAAGCGACGGGAAATCAAGATCACTGGTATAGATACCGTCTGCTAATTCATTGACGGTAAGGTTGAGGATTTCGCCGCGGGTTTTGTTCTTCGCAACAATGTGAATTTTCAGATTCTTAAGTGGCGCAATACCATGTTGTCTTAGAGTGAACGTGACATTGACAGGTTCACCTCGTACCGCGAACTCAGGGAGTTCATCTAAGACAGCTGTTGCCCAACCACCTGCCTGGATCATTGACCCGTTGATAAGCAATACCACAAACGAGCCCGTTTTAACCAGTAATCGCAAGGGTTCAGTGAGTGCACTTATGACACCTATAGCCATGATGTTCTACCTTTGTGACGATGAGTCCGTGTCAAAGCATCTGCAAAGAATCAACGGCTATCAAGGCACCGGACGTTAGATGTAACCGTTACTAACGTCTTACCGGCATTTCTGACGTTAGCTGGAGTGTGGGATACTTAACGCATGACACCGACACGTGATGAGATCGAGAACCAACTCAAGAAGCTTCTCTCGAATACGACTTTTGTAAACTCGATCCGTATCAGTCGCTTCCTGCAGTTTGTCGTTGAACAGGCGCTCGCAGGTGAAGCCGGTCGACTGAAAGAGTACGTTATCGGCGTAGAAGTCTTTGACCGGGATGAACAATACGATCCGCGAATTGATTCAATCGTCCGGGTTGAAGCCGGTCGTTTACGCGCCAAGCTACAGGATTACTACACCAGTCACAGCGAGGATGTCGTTATCATCGAACTACCTAAAGGTGGTTACTCTCCCAGGTTTGTTATGCGTGATTCGAGACAACCACTGCCGCAACAAGACCAAATAGCCGTCGGGCTACCAGTTACATTTTCCCGATTCATTGCTCTGAGCATTGCATTAATGGTGATATTGGGCATTATGATAGCTGCCTGGCGAATTGACGTTGGGACAAGCCAAGCCAAATACTATTTCTGAAACTACAGTCGCAGTATTACCCTTCCAGGTGCCTTCATCTGATAAGCCTCATCAAATCATGGCTAGCCGTTTGACGCAGAGAGTAACCGCAGAGTTGGTACAACTTGGAAGCCTGGGCGTCGTATCCAGCACCAGCGCCCTTCAATTCAAGGACAATCGCGGATCTCTGCGAGAAGTGGCGCAAGCGTTACAAGCGGATATGTTGTTGGAAGCCAGACTTTTCGCCGAGGGTGACGACATACGAGTTGAGGTGCGAATCAGTGATGGCGCACTCGATCGAAAATTCTGGGTCGATGACAGGTTCATTGGCCGTGACCTGGACGAACTCGCCAGGCGCATTGCCGCTTCTGCGAATGACACGATATTGGCGAGGCAGAACCCAGATAGGAAGAGGCAGCTGGAGTAAAACAACGAAAATTCGCGAGAATTCGAGAAGGAATCGCGGACACAAGGAATCGTGGACAGCCAACATAAGTCGATTGTCCTACAAGCCGCATCACTGATTGCCTACCCCTTTTCCCGCTTTTGCTTGCATCACAACATCAGCCGTTCGACTAATCTCCTCAACATGACTTATCCACGTGCTCATCTCGTAGACCCAGACGGCGGTTACTATCATGTTTGCAGTCGTTGTGTTCGACGCGTTAACAGCTGGCGTGAGGAGGAGGAGGTAGATAAATGGATTGAGCTGTCGCCTCACAAATGCGAAAAGGTCCTCCCTTTGGACACTGATCACTCGCCCTTCTTTTCGAGCGCTTCTGAATTGACAAATCTTCTGATCGATTTGGCCACCTCGTAAAACGCTTTTCGCTCCGTTACATGTTTCGCGCAGGATACCTAGACCAGAGCACCTCATTTTTTTCAGTGTGGGCTCGCCCTTGCAAGCGCGCGTTATGCATCGCCCGTTTCCCGTTGTCGGTCCACATCACAATCTCTGGGGCTATGGAGACCGATGTGGTTTCCATTAGGATCCAGAATGATTGCAAACCTTGCCTGCCAGAGCGGGTCGCAGGGTGCAAGATGACCAACAGGCCATGATGCCCTGGCTGAAGTCTTTGGTATTTCTCAATGCCCACGCCCACCACTCGTCAGATCGTTTCGTGTCCATTTTTGATCTTCCCATTGTATTACCCGGAATAGGGAAGGTCAGGCAGCTTGTATTATAAAACTGGAGGGTGCTCAGTGAAATAAACCAGGGGATCAGTGTAATCAACGCTGCCATACAGGAAGTTGACTTTCTGAAACCCCAGCAGGCGCTGCAAACACTCAGGCATCGCCAGCCATATTTCACGGGGAATGCCTATGTATTGATTCTCCTGTTGACGAAGCCAGGAAAGGTTGAAGTTGAAATTAATAGATCGGCGACGCTGATCCTTCGTCGTATTTCCACCACCGGCATGCCATAAGGCACCATCAAATACGAGCAACGATCCAGCACTCATTTCAGCCAGCGACACTTCCACATCCTGCTCAACCTGTCTGGTCCACAGGTGACTACCCGGTACGATTCTGGTGGCCCCGTTGAACGCGGTGAAATCATCGAGGGCAATCAAGGTGTTGGCAATAAACGGGGGACGTGGTCGTGGCAGCGGATAGTGACCATCGTCCTGATGCAGACCTTGCGGATGCACACCGGGATCAGGGCACATGGCTGTGGCCACCGATAACTGAAACAGCGGTCCCAGCACGCCTTCGATGATTTTCAACAATAGCGGATCGATCGCAATCTCATCTGTGGCACGGGTTTTCGCGAAGAGATTGTGAACATGTACTGTCTGAATGCCCTGGTAACGACCACCGCGACTCGTGTCCCGTTCGCCGGTCATGGCGAAGATCGGCTCCATTTCTTCCCTGACGCGCGCCAGCCAACTGGGAGACAGAAATTCCGGGACAATCGCGTAGCCCTTACTTGCGACGTCAGCAACAGCGTGGCTCACGCGTTCCACGTCTACCCCGGTAAGTTCTATACCATGCGTGAGCGGTAAGGGCGGCCGTAACGAAGCGACGCGGCGTACGTAGTCTTCTTTATTGAAGCGGTTCATAATCTACGTTTCCTCGTGATTCTCACATTTTAGCGTGAAAGTAATGATTGACCAATAACTGATCAACAGCGCAATCAAAGTGACTCCTCAAAAAAAGTGTAGTATGCAGGAAATTTCGAAAGCTCAATCTTAGAGAAGAATCAGAACCAATGTCCATCATCAGCCTTGCCGTATTTGTGTTAGTACAGATCTTGTTTATCCCTCTCGCCATCCTCGGCATCATCCTGGTCGGCTACCGACAGATGGTGATAAGTAAAAAACTCGGTATATCACAGACCGCAGTCGAAGTGATTAACGGCCGCTGGGCCATGCATGTATTTGACCTTCGCCTCGACAAGGCAACGGCTGACCTGGCTGCTGTGCTTCCCAACACCTCATTATTTGGGCTATGGCTTGCCCTGTTCCCATTGTGGTTGAAATACAAGATTTCCGGAAAGCTCTTCCTATATCCACGGGTACCCCAGGAGGGCAAGGAAGGCCTTCAAGACCTTGTCACTACGCGCACATTATATTTTGACCGCATCATCGAACAACGGCTTACCGAGACGGAACAGTTCGTTGTGATGGGGGCTGGTTACGACACCCGGGCTTATGGCATCTTTCTACACAAAGGGCTGACTTTTGAAATAGATCAGGCAATTGTACAAGAGCATAAACGCGCGGCATTGAGTAAGGCAGGTATTCAAAGCGACAACGTGCGTTACATAGCCGTTGACTTCAGCAAGGAGAGTGCTTTCGATAAGTTACAGGAAGCAGGTTATGACAGATCCAGGAAGACGCTCTTTCTATGGGAAGGTGTCACTCTTTACCTGTCAGAGTCCGACGTACGCAAAACAATGCAGGACGTACGCGATCGCGCAGCACCTGGGAGTATACTGCTTGCCGATTTCTACGCTGACAGGTTGGTAAACCTGGGTAAAAGCGCTGTCGGTAAGAAAGCTCTCGATTATACGAATGAAGGCTTTGGCTTTAGCCTACCCTTTGCCAACAACTACAAGAAGGTTCTGGCTGACTTCGTCGAGAGCGAGTCGCTGTCTGTGAATGAAGCCTTCTTTATGGGCCATGAAAATAATGCAGGCCCCTTTGCTGTGATCGCTGAAATGCGAGTATGAGGGCGCATTTGCGGAGCTCTGGCCTGCCACATCGGTTACGTTGTTCGGCTCCCGGAATGGTCGAACCTCAGCCAGAATTATAGGTCGCTCGTGAAACCTTGTTATCTTCACATCGACGTCAACAAGGCGGTGATAAACACATTGAACCGGAAAGAGAAGCTGACGAGGTTGGCTGGGCGCTGCTTATTTGTCAGTCCCCTGCCTTCTGGTTAGACTATGTGCGGGCATCTGGAGAACGCGTAGGAGGGAGTGATTGGAAAAACCATTTCCAGCCTACATGGGAGATGATCCTTATGTTTTTGTATGTTATGCCCATGCAAATGAGGGGATTGTCTACCCGGAACTAACCTGGTTGCGTGAACAAGGTGTCAATATCTGGTATGACGAGGGGATATCAGCAGGCAGAATCTGGCGCACCGAGGTTGGCGAAGCGATTAAGAGAGCAACCCGGGTCCTGTTTTATATCTCCAAAGCCTCACTTGTGTCAGACCACTGCAGCGGTGAAATTAATTATGCGCTTGACCAAAGCAAAGACATCTTACCGGTCTACCTGGAAGATACACAGCTCACCACCGACCTACAGGTGGGGTTAAGTAGTATACAGGCGCTTCACCGCGATAAGGACCCGCGTTATCTAGATCACCTTCTAGTGGCCGTGACCGCAACCGTCAGATCCACACCGGTAGCTTTGAATCCAAGCAGACCAGCTCGTAGCAAATTGCCAGTTTACCTGATGCTCATGATCGGGCTGGTGTTTTCACTGGCTATCAGCTGGCGGTATCAAACTGAATCCGAAACCGAGGCCATTAACCTGGTCATTGAGCCGATCGCATCGGATTCTGAAGCTTCATCAGGACTGGAATACGAAATACAGCGTTTACTGGCGACCAGTCCTAATCTGGTGGTTCGGGTCTCCGATGGACCAGCACCGCAAGCCGACTACACGCTACAGGGAGAGATTGTCGACGATGTACTCATATCCCGCTTAGTCGACCGGGATGGAGCCTCAATCGAAACCTGGCAGATCCCATCACTGCCAAACAATCTTTCGACCGCAGCACGTACTCAAACTGGCGATTTGTTAATTAGTCTCGGGTTATCAACAGACGCATTGTCACAACTGGATGAGGAAATTTCACCGCAGACTTTTCGCACCTACCTGGCGGCCAACGCTCTGTTGCGTCGCAGCCATACACTGGAAGCATTGGAATCGGCTGCAACAGGGTTCTCCCGGGTGCTCAAGGAAGCACCGAGTTACGCACCAGCACATGCGGGGTTGTGCAGTACCTATCTGGGGCTTTATCTCGATTCAAGGGCTGAGACAAACATCCAACTGGCAGAAACCCATTGTCATCGGGCGCTTACGCTCGGTGGGCAGGATGCCACCGTACATAATGCGCTTGGAATGCTCTACCGGGAAACTGGTCAGGCGCAGAAAGGCATTGATAGCTACAAGCGTTCCCTGGAGCTGGCCCCATACTCAACCGATGCTATGCGCGGTCTTGCTGCCACCATGGCTCGAATGGGCGCAAATACCGAAGCCAAAAAATGGTACCGAGAAGCTATCACTGTAGATCCCAATCATTGGGAAAACTACCAGGCGCTCGGTATTCATCAGTTCAGCAAGGCAGAATTTGCGCCAGCGTTGGAGACATTTCAGACTGCGTCTACTCTGGCGCCGGATGAAGGCGGCATCCTGAATAACATTGGCAGTGCTTATTTTATGTTAGGCGATTATAAGCAAGCTGTCGTGATTTGGAGACAAGCAGCAGAACTGGATCCTGGCATCGCAGGGATCTATGGTAACCTTGGTACCAGCTATTTCTACCAACGGGAATTCGAAGCGGCAGCAGAGATGTACCAAAAAGGGCATGCGATAGCACCAGACAATTACATCTACCCAGGACTCATTGGCGAGTCATATTACGTCAGCCAGCTTCGTGATTATGCCCCACACTTCCGGCAAGCCATTGAGCTCGCCCTTCGGCAGCTGGGTATAGACCCAAATGATTACATAACGGTGGCAAACGTGGCGGCGTACTATGCAGCATTGGGTGATAGAGAAAATGCTCAAATTTTTATTGACCGCGCGATGTCGACCGCCTCAAATGATATGGACGTTGTCTATTATGTGACCATCAGCTATGCAAGACTCGGCGATATCAAAACAGCTAACCAGACACTTAACAACTTGATAACACTTGGCTATGGGCGCAAGCTGCTTAAGCTCGATGCGAATTTCGATGTTTTATTTGAATCGTCTGCTCAATTCGAAAAAGAAGACGCAGACCCTTAGAACAAACAAGAAGTAAGGAAACTTTGATATGAAACAACTTGTAAAATTTTCAATTGTATCGGTTACGTTAATTTGCCTGACATCATGTTCATTTTTTGTGGGCCAAAGTGGCTTCAAACGTCGCGACCCTCCAACCGTGAGCAAAGTCGACGTCAGCAAGAAGTCTTGCGCTGAAATCGTTACTCAAACGGCGTCTCCCACATGTTCCTTTATAGGAGACAACGACCCCAAAAACGAAGTTTGCCAGGCGCCATCCCGCCCTCGGAAGGTGAAATGGATCGAGTGGAATTTTGTCGCCGAGGAAGGTGAGCCTGATGAAGAATTCACCCTGATTTTCGAAGATGACAATACGCCGTTTGCGAATACCGGACTGTGCAGGATTTCGGAAAAGAAGACATCTTTCAGATGTAAAATCCGGGAAAATTCAAAAAGCGACCCTTTAAAACCAGTATATAAATACTCAGTTTTTTTCAGTGATTCCTGCGAACTGGACCCAAGAATTTTTATTGTGCGCTAGTGTGGCCAACGAAAGCCAAATCACGGCCGAATGGAAACACTTTGACACTAACCGGTGAAAAATCCGTTACAACAACAATTGTGCCGTTTATTCCTTCGTCTGGGTCTGATGGGTGGCTGCCGAGATCAACCCGGACTTGCAACTCGTCTTCGGTGTTTAGCCCAAGCTTTATCGAATAACTGTGGTATAGACTCCGAAAAAGTGCTTGCCATATCTCCCTCTGTCAGTGGTATGACGTAGGGGTTGGTAGTCGTACCTTGCGGATCGTTGTAACCACCATCGTTTGTAACAAGACCATCGCTCTCGGAAGGAATATTCCCTGTTGCGCACTGTCAGCCGTTATCACTATCCCCAAAGAAACGTAAATTTTACATCGCGGAAATTCAAGCAGATCAATCCCCCGGCATTTTCAGCTACGGGCCAATAGCCCCAAAACCAACCAAACCCAACCGCAAACCTACTGCAATATTCAATGACGGTCTAAAAATCAACTATTTCTTGCTGCTATCAGTCACCAGTTTAATTTTATCTGCATCCGATCCCATAGAGTAAATAGTGAAGCAAGGAGCTGCTCTTTTAGTGATTTACACTCGCGAGTTCAGGGTGCAGTATTGGCTCTTCGAGTCGAAATACAACGATCTCTTCATGGGGAACAACGTCCAAGCATCAAATAGCGATTTGTTAAAAATCAAGATTCAAATGGTTATGCCGCGACTGGAAGAGCAGCTCAGGCTATTTTGGGCGCACCCCAAGATTGATGAATTATTTAGACAGCATCTAACTCAGCTTTATCACTCTGTTCGTGCCAGTGTTCCGTTGTTGGAGTGTGCTCTGGAGGAGGCACGAAGACTCTCACCGAAATGCCCGGTGGCCGATCAGTTAAAGACATATTTAACCGACCACATCGCAGAGGAACAAGGACACGATACGCGGCTACTCGAGGATATTGAAATACTGGAACTTAGCGACAAGGTCCGGCGGGTAACACCCCCTGACATTGTCACGAAGATCGGTACACAATATTATTACATCAAGCATGAACACCCAGTATCGATTTTGGCTTATCTGGCCGTCATAGAGGGCAATCCGCCAACAACGAAGGAATTGGACATAGTGACGAGAAAAATGGCGATTCCGAAATCAAGTTTACGCTCACTTTATGAGCATGCAGAAATTGATGCCTTTCATAGCGAAGAACTCTGGAGTCTAATAGACAGCCTCCCTTTGACGTCATCTCATACCGAGATACTTGGAGTTAACGCGATGATGGCGGTCGACCAGGCCGCATCAGCGTACGAGAGTTTGCTAGTGTCGTCCCCGGAGTAGGACGTAATGGTCAAACAACCTCACGATCCCATCGAGCCCTACAAAGGAAAAGAGTCTTACGTATTTGTTAGTTATTCACATAAAGACACGGAAGCGGTTTATTCTGAAATTCGCTGGTTAAAGCAACTCAATATCAAAGTCTGGTTCGACAAAGGGATTGAGCCTGGTTCAGAGTGGTCTGACACACTTGCAACTGCTATTAGTGGTTGCGCAATGTTCGTTTATTATATCACGCCGAACTCAGTCAACTCGGAGCATTGTCGTCGAGAAGTCAGTTTCGCCAACAATAAGTCTTTACCTGTCCTGGGGGTCTACCTGCATCCAACCGAGCTACCAGGCGGATTGCAACTGTCTCTTGGCAATCGACAGCTGATATCAAAATCAGAACTCTCGAAATCTGAATATCAAAACAAACTTCTGAGCGTGTTGTCAGTCGCTGTTTCTGCGGCCGATAGAGAAGTCAGCGGCTCTGTGGACCAAAAACAAATATCTGTCATGGACCCACGTAAAGGCATACTCGTTTTACCTTTCGTAAATCGCTCCAGGGAGGAGGATTCCGATTATATAGGTGAAGGGATTGCTGACGAAATCATGGCAGCGCTCTCTCGACTTGAGGTACTCCGTGTTATTTCAAGAAACTCCGCCACACAGATCGCCCATGAAGAGCTCGATTTAACCTCAATTGGACATCAGCTCAATGTTCAGTACCTGCTCCAGGGAAGCGTACAGAAATCCGGTTCCAAGCTTCGTATCACTGCCCAACTACCGGACACTGAATCAGGTGAGTTGCTATGGGCAGACAAATGGAACAGCAACCTCGATCAAATTTTCAACATCCAGGAGACAATCGCCAGGGCGGTCGTGGATGCACTGAATGTTCAGTTAAACTCCAACCAGGAAGCTCAGCTCTCGAATCGACCGATTCCCAATATCCATGCCTACGAGTACTACTTGCGTGCCCGCCAATTAATCTACAACTACACCCCAACTGCACTTGCACAGGCTTTGGACTACCTTAACCGTGGCCAGCAACTCATCGGTGAAAATGCACACATCACCGCTGCCGTCGGCTATGTTCATTGGCAGTATTACAATGCTGGAATCGAGCTGGACCCTGAACATCTGAAGGCAACACATGATTGTGCCGACCGGTTGTTTGCATTGGATTCAGAATCAACCGATGCGCACCGGCTGATGGGTTTGGTAAGCATGTTGGAGAAGGGGGCCATTCAAACTTCCGTCAGGCATCTAAAACTAGCCCTGGATGGTGATGCCAATGATACAGATGCACTTTTTTGGCTGGCACTATTTTATGGCTTCGCGGGTCGGATTTCCTCGGGTCAGGCCCTGGTTGAACGATTGCTCGCGATAGATCCTTTAACGACACTACCCCAGATACTACCTGGATTCCTCGATATGATGGATGGCAATCTTGAACGAGGGCGCGCTCGATTGTTAAAAGGTCACAATTTGAATGAGGGAAATCCGATCACGACCCTCGCCTATGGCCAGGTACTCGCGATGAATGCGAATCTGGAGGAAGCGGAGGAAGTATTCTCATTGTTGAACGAATTTGTGCCGGACAGTTTTCTATCGCAGTTGGGCAAGTTCTATATCTATGCGATGCATAAGGATAAAGATGCAGCACTATCAGTCGCCACTAAGGAGTTTCAGCAGGAGGCAAGTTCTGACCCGCACTATGCCTGGGGATTGGCGCACTGTTTCTCTCTCATTCAGGCAAAGGCCGAAGCATTCGAATGGCTTCAGATTGCCATTCAGAATGGTTTTTGGAACTACCCATTGCTGTCTGAGCACGATCCGCTACTGGCATTTGTTCGTTCTGACGAGCGCTTTGCAGAGCTCATGGACGATCTCAAAACCAAATGGATCTATTTCGAGGTTTAGAAAACTACGCTAGAGCATTACCTTAGAGCATGGTTACGTCAATCAGACCCTTGTCATCTTCCAGATATCCTTTCACCTTACCAAGTATCTTTTTCAGTTGCTTTAGTTCATCTGCGGACAAAAGGTTCTCAATTTCCTTCTTGTCCTTACTCTTAAGTCGACCTTTCCCGAGAAATTCTTTACTAATCTGTTGAACGATGTCTTTCTTCGTGGCCATTTTTTTATTCTCCGGTTTTTTAGGTTGTCACGGTCTGATCATCCAACGCAGGCCTACAAATTTCAAGTCCCTTAAGGAAAATTATGCAAGGCAAGCCGCAGATATCGCTCACAAGACTCTCCAAGCATAGTAATCAGCACATCAATCACTGTCACGTGCAGCAAGATAAGAGTGCACGTTCATGTTAACTCATTCATGAAAGTGTACTGTCACGATTCGACTTGGGCCTTCTTCTATTTTAACAAGCATCACAAGCTCTTCCCTCTTGTCTCCATCAAGATCTTCTGCCTGAACAACTTCTCTGACACCAGGCAACCAGGTGGGCAAGGTAAGCGGTACTGATATCGCCCTATCTGAAAACACCTTACTTGAGCCATCACCAGGGAATATGCCTACTGTTTCAGCATTCTCCTGCACCAACAAATCCTTCAAGCCATCACCGGTAACATCGGCGATAATGATGGCGGGGATTGAAGTCTCACCTGTTGAA
The DNA here is from genome assembly GCA_012960755.1 of Gammaproteobacteria bacterium. The sequence goes on along the minus strand of DUAT01000094.1, from coordinate 119,705 downwards.
AAATCAAAGGTCGCAGTGACCTTCCTGGTAAGATTTGGTTTTGGAGGATATAGGTTCTCTGCCATTTGATAAATCCCGGTATCAAGAGAAACCGTACCTGCGATCAGTGCACGAATGATAGTTCCCAGCGAGATATTGATGGAAACGACCATCATCTCGGTAGTGCCATTGCCATCAATATCCTGTCGATCAGCACCGAATTGAATCCCCTTGGATAAAATGACTGAATCTGGTGTAGAGGGAAATGTCAATTCTCCCTTACTGTCTAGATCACCAAAATGGACGTCAATCCGTGTCTTTGTACCGAACAGACCATCCACTTCAAATGCCTGGATAAGCAAATCTGCTACATTATCGCCGTTCAAGTCCTCAAAACCCGAGAGAATCTTTTCTTCGTTCTTCTCGTTGTCAGCTTCATCACCCAAACTTAATGTGAGATCCCCATTGTCACTGATACCATCGATTCCCAGATCAAATGCAACAGGGCTGCGGGAGTAGCTGCCTTCTGGGTTCTGATGATGGATCAGGAATTCGCCATCGGCTCTAAATGCCAGATCTTTAAACCCATCATTGTTGTGGTCGAGAAAATAGGCGTCCGCTGCAGTGAAGGCAACATAACGGTTAGAGCCAAGATTCATCATCGGTGATGGTCCAATGGTTACCGGTGTTGAAAACGATCCATCGCGATGCTGCATTGAAATTTGCCAGCCATCGAAGCCAGAGATCATTACATCGTCAAGCCCATCACCGTTCAGGTCGTTAAACACCTCAATTTTGGAAACTTTATCCCGCGATTCGCCCTTAAAAAAGGAACCGATTGTTAACAATGGTTCAAACTTCCGTGTCTCAGGGTCAAGAACCACGAGCGCCGGATTCTTGTATGCCACCAGCAGATTCCTGGCGCCTATGCGAGCGATATCGAAAAACTGTATATCCGGGTCCAGTCGCAGGTTCAGGTCGAGCGTCCACTTATTTCCCCAGGAATACATCGACAGATCGCGTTCTTCAGTCTTGTGATATTCAATCAATACCAACACAGCATTGGATACAGCAGTGGATGGCAGAAGGAAAAACTTCGCTTCTGTGTTTTCCGCGAGCGCGATCTGGTCGAGTGTAACACTCAACTCGGAAGCCGTCGTGAAGCATGAAGAAAACGTTGTAAATGAGAACAGCAGGAGTAGAGAGTATCGAGCTAAGGGGCGTCTGACGAAGTATCTGGGATAAAGCATAGAATTCCAATTCGCACTGTCGTTATCAATAACGAAATTCAGACAAGGCGTTGAGAACTAAGTTCACTTTTCTGCGATCACTCCTGAATCGCCACACTTGAACAGTGGTTGGCTAAACGCTATGAATCGCGATATCTCCATGCGAATTTGCCAATTGCCTCCAACCGAATAGAACCAATGAACTCGCCAAGATTACCCAGTTCAGATAGAGTCATGGTCTGTTTCTCCGTCTGGGGTCATTGGTTGCCTAACGCCAAGTTGACGGGCCGCATTTTGAAGCGAAGTAGCAAGACGATCGCAGGGAGCGAAGCTGAGAGGCAGGACGCGATTAACCATAAACCCGTGGCCAAAAACACTTGACCACTACAATAAACAGAAATGAACTAGTGTAATATTAAACCTGCAACAGCTATTCAATCCTAACCTTCATGTTAGGCGTCCGCTCCAATTTGTCGAATTTTCTGATTACGCGACACCAAGTAGAGTGGAAATCCCATAGCCACACCCGGAATGATACCCAAAACTAAACAAATCCGCCCGGCCTGACTGAATATACTTTGGCTTCATATGATACCCAGATAGCTAGTGCTACCCAGCATAGTATTACATCCACCGACTCTTTCACTCATCTATTGTTACCTCTGTCGGGGCGCCTGACGTTTCCATAATGGGCGTGGAGCCGTAGGCGGAGCGTCCCAGCCACGTAGATGATGCACCTCCGGCGAATGCAAGAAGCGACAATTCAAGGTCACCGGGTGTCATGGGAATAATGATTGGTAGTAGGATTGATACTATCGTAGTAAACGGTATACCCCAAACACAGATCCACAAAGATCCCTCATATAGGGTTCCAAATTCATAAAATGAACCGCTGATAGAAGACACCCAGGCCGCTACCAAATATACGCCCATCCATTTTAAGAATTTCTTCACCTAAACCCAGACATATAACACCCAGTTAAGCGTCAAACTGCAAAGCAGTTTGTCCGAACGACAGAAGGGAGTGACTTCAACTGCATGTTAGGTACGCATCACGAGGTACTTCAGATAGAGTCTTTAGCGTATTATTAACAGCTTCATATCTAGATTCAAAGTCCTTCTTGAAGCGATTAAAAATGAACAATGGAATCACCCCGGTGAAATCTTCACCTTGAATGAAGTGAACATTACCTGCCGGTGTCTCTTCGATGATGAAATAGTGTTCTCCATCAAAGAGACCAGGAATCAGAAGCCTCCCATCTCAATTCTGACTCTCTTTCCACCACCAATAGTGTAAACACAAAATCTTGTCCTGACTTTTTGCCTGTGCCGCGTAATGGAGCGCCAGCAATAAGTTCGGCAGAGAGTTTTGTAATTGATGGGTGCCAACTAGGATAATTTTCAAAGTCGACGAGGTGAGACCATACGACTTGTGGTGGTGCCTTTATCACAATTTCTGTATGGACGTTATGTCTGTAGTTAGCACCCACAGTGTATACCACAGCGACAAAGCCGATGAGAGCTAGTGCAATCTTTGAAAGTGTATTCACTATATTCTCAACATCTTCTTTACAGGTGTGCCTAACGCAAAGCTAAGCGGCGTGCGTCAGCACGTCCGGTGGAGGCGCTTAGCGCCGGAACGAACTTTAGCGTTTTGTTATGTGCCGGCCGCCACGTTTTATTGTGATTTGAGTTCGACCTCCATTTCCACAGCTTCCTGAATTTGGTTGTAGTCGTCAATGGTAAATCCTGGCCTTTCATCTAAGATTTGATTCACTAGATCTATGACATCTGATGGTTCTCGGCCAGCAACATAAATCTTCCACCAAGCACGAGCATAAGGATTGTTAAAGATGAAAGGAGCTTCAGATTTTACTCGCTGTTGCCATTCTTCCTCAATTAGCCCCTGCTGTGAAAGTTGGTAAAGTGTATCCCAGTGCTGTCTTGCCGACCATAGATAAGCATCGATAACTCTCTGTTCTTCTAACGTCAGTTCTGTAGGGGATTCGAGTGCTTCTGCCCACACTACTGCCGGATTTTCTCCCAACATAGCTTGCTCATATTGTGCATAAGCCAATCCTTCTTCGAAAAGTAATTGTGTTTTTAAAAGTTGGGAGTTTTGTCTTATCTGAACGCCGACTAGTATAAGTCCGGCAATGATTCCGGCGCTGGCGCCGAATTCTAACCAAACTTTAAATTTTGACATATTCATTTAGGAATTCGCTTAAAACACTAGCTTAGCTCTCACACAAAATATCTGAAGAATCTAGGTACATAACAAGATAGTAGCCGGAACAATTTCACTATACCCCGGCACTCTGTGTTTTCTTCACTAATTTCAACCATTTAGATGAACCCACTCGTATTGGGTTGTTCTTTGGCCGCCTACCTTGAACGAAAAGCGGCGATGTGGCTGTCCATCCCGAACAAACACGGACAATCAGCCAACTACCCTGGAGACCACGCCAGCTATCGATCTGATCTCACATATCATAACCAATCTAACTCTCGTCGAACATTGCAGCTTTTGATGTTTCCGAATAATCGTCAATGCCGGTTTCACTGCGCATTTCCTCAGTTCGGTCCGCTGTTGCCCGGTCCAGAGGGAGACCGGTGGCATTTGCTATTTTTGTAATGCCGTTAAATCCAGCGGCAATTGTGACGGCATCGACCAGTCCTTGAGTACCCAATACGGGTTGCACGGCTTCTCTCATCCTGGCTAAAGCAAGGGGGTCGCCGAGGTAAACAGCTTCTGACACCAGTAGTAGTTCCTTTTCATGCTCGACGCCAACTTCGCCCTCGCCCCCGGTCACGACGCCAAGGTTCAGTGATTGATTCGATGAGACACTGCTTTCACGAAGCAGCATGGTATGAGTAGAAGTTCAGTAGAAGCAGTCGTTGTACGAAGAAACCCGTGCTGCAATAAGCTCGACCTGGATACGTTGAAGTTCAAAATTCATCTTGTCCAGGCCGTAGTGACACCGCATCAGGCTGAAAAATTGCTGCACTGCCAGGGGTACAAGACCCATGGCACGGGCAATGTTTGGTACCGAAGGCAAACCAACCTCCGGTTCATCTTTCGGGGCTTGCATTAAGGGTAGCCAGGCACCCCCATCAATAACATCGGGGTTTTTCTCTTTATTCGGCTCACCAGCTGAAGGGGTTCCTTCTGGATTCAGCGGCGCGACGCCGATACCTGTGGCGAAGCTATCAAGGATAATCCCCATTGCGACCAGCCCAACAATCTCCACGTATTCCTCGGCACAGAGCCCTGTTGCCATAACTGATTTAAACCATCGGCCGGTCAGTCGACCCGAGTCGGTCATGATACGATGAATCACTTCCACCACATTTGCTGGCAGATCGCCTGGCGAATCATGTTCGCCATCAAGTCCATAGGGTGACAGGGCATTTTTTCTGGCTTCACAAAGCGTGCAGTTTGCGGCGAGTCTACTTTCGGCCAGAATCGCCAGGCGGTCTTTGGCGCAAAACCAGGTACCGGTTGTGAGGAAAACCTGCAAGGCAGCTTCGTGCCCTGTTTGCAGCGCGTCCCGGATGGGGAACGATTGTGCCTCATACATCGTGTTGAACTGCTGAGAAATATTCCTCAATTCGTTTCAAATGGCCATCGACATCAGTATCGCCTGCATTGTGGGTCGCGATCGCCAGCTTAGTAGCGCCCAGTTCCTGCCACTTTCGTGCATGGGATTGCCAGCGTTCCGGGGTACCGCCACTATATTGAGCCTGGGCCTGAATTTCGAAATCATTCCAGACCTTGCCAGATTTCTCTCTTTCGGATTTCATTTGAGCAATGGCCTCTGCTGCCTGGCTATTGGCACCCATCAATGGCAGCCAGCCGTCTCCAATGCGTGCACAACGCGCTAACAACGCCGGGGCTGCGCCTCCGAACCAGATAGGAATGGGCTTCGACGGTCGTGGGTTGATACTGGCTTTTTCAATCCGGTGAAACTTGCCGGTAAAGTCCAGGGAGTCTTCCCCCCAGAGCGCCCTGAGCAATTCAACCTGTTCCGCCTGCCTGGCGCCTCGACGGGCAAAATCAATATTCAACGAATCGTACTCAATCTTGTTCCAGCCAGTGCCCACGCCTAATCGCAACCGATTATTTGACAGGATCGCGACTTCAGCAGCTTGTTTAGCAACCAACGCCGTCTGACGTTGTGGCAAAATGAGAACAGCCGTGACAAGTTCTATGGTTTCAGTAACGGCAGCAATAAAACCAAAGGTAGTAAGAGGTTCATGGAACTGTGTATCTTTGTCATAAGCCCCGCGAAAACCTCCCTCGCGGTCCGGGTCTGCACCCAGGACGTGATCATAGATAAGCAGCTGTTTTGCTCCCAACGCTTCAGCGCCTTGCGCAAACGCCTTGATCGCACCAGGATCACTGCCTATTTCGTTGTGAGGTAATACAACACCAAACTCCATTATTCACACCTTGTTTGTGTTTTTTAAGTTGATAGCGGTATGACCATACCGCTCATATTCCCCTTACCTTCATCGTTGTACATCACCTGGTAGTCACGACTGGCGAAGCACCACTTGCCTGCTTCTTTGACGTACTCATCTTTGTAGGTGCCGATGTTGAACATACCATCATCACTGCCAGCAGGCCGTAGATGTTCACACAGATACCAGCGACCGGTTGCGGTGTCTCCATTTATATCGATGGTTCCCTGATAAACGAGTTGGGCGACAAAGGCGAAACCACCCATTGCCCCAACCCATAAGCCTACTACTGCTTCCTTACCGGAAAATGTACCGGCACCAGGCAGTGTCCACTGACACTCTTCTGCCCAGGTCGATGCCCAGAGATCCTGGTCACGACGATTAACCGCATCAGCATAGGCCGCCACCAGCTGGCGGATTTCAAGTTCATCGGCAACGGGATTTGCCATAGCATGCTCCTCTCTTTGTTGGGATAGTTCTCTGGATAGTTGTCTGGATAGTTATCGGGATTATTAAACGATGACCCACATTTTCAGGGCAGTACAGCACAAAACAGTCAGGCTGTCATGTTTTTGAGCGTTTCCTTGCTGACTTCCTGTCGACCCGGGCAACATCGCTGAACATGCTGCGAAGTTGACCTTTTAGCCAGGCGACCATATGTTCTGGTACCGATCCGCGAACAGCACCGCTGACCGCCATACCTTCGAGAAGATAAGCCGTCAGCATATTGGCCGTATCGAATTCTTCCGAGAGCGCGAGATCCGGAAAAACTCTTACGCTCGCCTTGCGCCAGGAATCTTCAAACTCCTTGATCGCCGGAATCAGTACAGAACGAAGCTCAGGATCTGTTCTTGATGCAACCTGTAACTCATGGAAAACTATAAACAAGGGCGAATGCAATTGCTCCCAATATGCATCGATGCCTTCTTCGATCAGGGTATGTTCTTCATTTTTCTGGATATGTGATTCTTCAGTCTCAAATAATTCCAGGCGTCGTTTTGCCAGGTGTGCCACGGCGGCACCGATCAAATCCTTTCGTGAAGGAAAGTGATGCAGCATGGCACCACGGGAAACCCCTGCCTTTTTGGCAATTTTCTCAGTGGTTGTGTTGTTATATCCGAGATCATAAAAGCACTCGACTGCAGCATCTAGTATCGTGCCGCGAGTGTTCTCGCTTTTAGTCTGTTGCCAGGATCTTTCACCTTCTTTTGGTTGAACGTCAGCGTTATTCAATCTGGAAGTCTCATGCTCGATGAAATTGGTGGTTCAGTGAAATCTAATATACTAACTTTTTTAAGCTAATTCATCACTACTCGAATTTTGCATGATATCGATATCAAGCCAATCATGAAAATACAAGAATCCCGACTCGACTTTTAAGAACGTAAAGTGACTCTCATTTCTGGGAATTAGATTTGTAGGCAGCAACTTCAGGAGGCTTGTTTGGTCGCTCTGTGCCAGGATGCTTCAAGCTCTTTTTCTGCCGGAGCCATCACTGAGCGAAGCTCAGGATCTGTTCTCGATGCGACCTGCAGTTCGTGGAAAACCACAAACAAAGGAGACTGCAATTGCTTCCAGCAGACATCCATATTCGCTTCGATCAACCTGAGTTGCTCGTTACCGTTGACGCCAGGTACCTCGGTCTCCAACCGCTTTTTTGACAGGTGGCCGACCGCTGCGTTCATCAGTGCCTGGCGAGAAGGGAAATGATACAACATGGCACCTCGTGAAACCCCCGCCTCCTTGGCGATTTTTTCTGTGGTGGTGTTGTTATAACCTAGATCGTAAAAGCACTGGATCGCGGCATCCAATATCACACTACGTGTGTTCTCGCTTTTTGTCTGTTGCCAGGATTTTTTATCTGTCGTGACTGGTACGTAAGCGTTGCTCAATTTGGGTATCTCATGCTTAATAAGGCATGATGCAATAGTCCTCAACGGCCAACGGAAATACCATGACACAGGTCAATATTCTTCTGATTACGAAAGGCCATCCCTTTGATCGCACCGCATTTTTCGAGATGTTTGATGCACTGGATGTGAACTGGACCCATGTTGAGCAACCAGCCGCCCGCGTGTTCTTCGATACGACTTTGGCACAGGATTATGACGCTTTCGTTTTCTACGATATGCCTGGTCTTGCGTTCACACCATCCGGGCCGGACTTTGAAAAACCTTCCGAGGCGTTCAAGCAGGGCTTTCTGGATCTGCTGGACTCAGGTAAAGGTATGCTGTTCATGCATCATGCACTTGCCGGGTGGCCTGCCTGGCCGGAGTATGCCGAAATTGTTGGCGGCCGCTTCCTCTACTTGCCAGATTCGTTAAGGGGCAAGGATTGCCAGGACTCAGGCTATCGTCATGGCGTAACCCACACAGTTTCCGCGGTAGCGGATCACCCCATCACCCATGGACTACCATCGAGCTTCGAGATGACAGACGAACTGTATCTGGCTGAAGTTTTTACGGATAGCATCACACCCTTACTTCAAAGCAACTATGCCTTCGTAGAGGAAAATTTCTATTCGGCAACGAAAGCGGTGAAAGAAGGCAAGATGTTCGATAATGAAAACTGGCACCATCCGGATGGGTCCAATCTCGTCGGCTGGACCAAATACTACGGCAAAAGCCCCCTCGTCTACGTACAAGGCGGCGATGATCCCGTGGCCTATCAAAATCCAAATTATCGTCAATTGCTGGAAAATGCAATCCGCTGGGTGGCTGACCCAGCCAACATTTTCTGATCAGATTCGTCTTTGGGGCATGCACACGTCAAGTAAAAATGTGCCGCTGTATTACACAAAACAAGCAAACAGTCTTGACTGACTCTTTTCTCCTGCATTAGGCTTGTCCTCCTGTTATCAGGGAAATGACACGTTGTTACACGAAGCAAAAAAAGCCATTGTGACCGGCGCGGCCGACGGTATCGGCCGGGCAACCTCAGCACGACTCGTTGCCGAGGGAGCGCAAGTACTTGCGGTGGACGTAAATCCAGCTGGGCTCGAGTCCCTGCAGGCCGAGAATCCGGGTATTCATATACTGGTCCAGGATGTTTCCACAGAACAGGCGGCATCGCGTATCTGTGAAGAAGCATTGTCTAAACTATCCGGCATCGACTTCCTGGTAAATATCGCCGGTGTGGTTGCGGCGCAAAATTCGAAGATTGAATCCCAGTCGCTACAGGATTGGCAGCGTGTGCTTAACATCAACCTCAATTCGGTATTCTGTTTGTGTCAGCAGGCGATTCCCCAGTTAAAAAAGAGCACCCGTGGCCGGATTGTCAATATCGGCTCCATCATGTCCCACCTCGCCGGTGTGGGTATGGGTGCATATACCGCGTCAAAGCACGCCATTGCCGGTATTACCAAGACACTGGCCCTGGAACTGGGCAGCGATGGCATTACTGCCAATTACATTCTGCCTGGCGCAATCATAACGGGTATCACCAGACCGGCAATGGCGGCCGACCCTGCCTTCGAAACATTCTGGATCAACAAGAGTGCTGTGGGACGAATGGGTAAACCGGAAGATATCGCCAACGGTATCAATTTTTTACTCTCTGAAGATGCGGCGTTCATTACCGGTCACGGCCTGGTAATTGACGGCGGCGTTATGCAATCAGCATGAGGTTTAACTCGATGAAATCCCGTCATGGAGAAAAATGTCATTAACAATTAGCCTGGAATTTTCCAGATACGACCTAACTATCAATCTAACTACTAACCTAAATCGCAACAGGAGCACCACATGGACCTCAAATTAAAAGGCCAAACAGCACTAATTACAGGAGCCACCAAAGGTATTGGTCGCGCAATCGCGGAAACCCTTGCCACTGAAGGTTGTAACATCGCCATCTGCGCCCGTAACGAGGACGCAGTGAATGCTGCCGTCGATAGTCTGGCCAGTAAAGGTGTAAAAGCCACTGGCAGAGCGCTGGATGTGGCAGACGGCGATGCGTTCAAAGCCTGGATCGGCGACGTCGCCGAGGAAATGGGTCGTCTGGATATTTTTGTCTCCAATGTCAGTGGTGCCAACGCCCCGGGTGACGAAGGCTGGAAGTCACAGTTTGAATACAACGTGATGTCTGCAGTACATGGTGTGGAAGCGTGCCTGCCTCACCTGGAAAAATCCGACAATGGTAATGTCGTGATGATTTCAACTACCGCTGCGTTGGAACACTTTATGAATGCGGGTGCTTACAACGCTATGAAAGCCGGACTGTTGAACTATTCAGGTGCACTGTCTCAGGAACTTGGCACCAAAGGAATTCGTGTTAACGCGATCAGCCCGGGGCCCATCTTCATCGAAGGCGGTTCATGGGACATGATCAAAGAAAAAATGACCCCATTTTATGATTCAACCGTGAAGAATATTCCCCTGGGAAGAATGGGTACAGCAGACGAAGTCGCGGCACAGGTTGCGCTGCTGGCCAGTCCTCTTGCGGCATTCACCACAGGTACCAATGTTGTAATTGATGGCGGACTGACGAAACGTATCCAATACTAGTGTAACGTCGGGAGAAATACCTATGGCTGAGTCTATTTCGGTCTATCTTGTGGCAGCAGGCCAGTTCCATGATATTGATTTTGCCCGCCTGGAGTTGCTGAAGTTGCTCGCAGAGCATGAGAACATCAAGGTCAAAGTCGCCGACAGCTATGCCGATACCGAGGCTATAGCCAATTCGACCGCACTGATAACCTATACCTGCAATGTGATTCCCACCGTCGAACAACAGACGGCGTTGCAGGATTGGGTAAAGGGCGGCGGTAAATGGTTCGCGTTACACGGTACCAACTCAATTCTTGAGTTCCTTGCTGAGGGCGGCGTCAAAACACCTGAGATAGCCCCGGTTTTTATGCAGACACTTGGCACCCAGTTTATCGCCCACCCTCCCATACAACCCTTTACGGTAAAAACCGCCGACCCGGAACATGAACTCGTTAAGGGCGTTGGTGAATTTGAAACCGATGATGAGCTCTATTTGAGCCGGATTCACGGCGACATCCATCAATTATTGTACGCCGACTACAACGGTGAAGCCGCCGGGTTCATCGAAAAAGACTGGTACAACGATGATCCCCGACCGCTTTACTACATTAATCGACTGGGAGCCGGTGAAGTGTTGTATCTGAACCTCGGGCATTGCCGTGGCCATTACGACATGAAACCGTTAATGGACTACTACCCCAACGTTGAACGAGGCTCCTGGGAAAAACCACAATACTACGAACTACTGCGTCGTGGCATCAGATACTGCTGCGAGATCAGCGCATGAGCAGCACCCATAAGTTTCGCTTCGCAGTCCAGTCTTTCAATGCAGACAGCGGAGCGGACTGGCGCGACAAGGTATGTAAAGCGGAGGCGCTTGGCTATTCTGCATTTCACCTTGCCGATCATATCATTGGCCCCGGTCCGGCACTGCAGCGAACCAATCACCCTATTCAGGGGCTCGCGGCCGTGCCTGCCATGGCATACGCCGCAGCGGTAACCAGCACCATTCGGATCGGCTGCCGGGTTTTCTGCGTTGATTATCACAATCCTGCGGTACTGATCAAAGAAGCCATGACCATTGACATGTTGTCCGGTGGCAGACTCGAATTAGGACTAGGCGCCGGTTGGATTACAGAAGAATATGCCGCCCTTGGACTCACCATGGACTCCCCGGGAACCCGGATAGATCGACTGGCTGATGTTATCGCCGGGGCCAAGGCCTATTGTTCCGCGGATGAACTGAACATTCAAAACAACACGCTGAACTGGAAAGAGTTTGAGGGTGTCCCCAAGCCCCTGCAACAACCGCATCCACCCATCATGGTCGGTGGTGGTTCCCCCAGGGTGTTGAGACTGGGCGGTCGAGAAGCAGATATTGTCAGCCTCAACTTCAACAATCGTGCGGGGATCATTGGCCCCGATGGCGTACAGTCGTCTTCGGCCAGCGAGACCGAAAAAAAGATAGGCTGGATTCGAGAAGGTGCAGGTGACCGGTTTGATGACATAGAAATCGAGATTGGCGCCTATTTCACCTTTGTTATGGATGACGCCAAACCAATGGTTGAAACTTTTGCCGGTATGTATGGCTTCACTGAGGATGAAATGCTGGCCTACCCCCATGCATTATTCGGTTCGGTTGACAGTATTTGTGAAGAACTGATTCGTCGACGGGAACACTTCGGCATTTCATACTTCACCATCGGCGAAGATGTTATGGACGCTTTTGCCCCTGTGGTAGCTCGGCTAACAGGGTCCTGATATCGTAACCAGGCGAGGCACTTGGCAGAAAATCAACAAGGATTGACATCAAAGGCCTTCGCTGGGCACAATAACAGTCAAGCGTGATTGTTTTTTTATGCAACTGGCCAAAACAAAACAACTTTAAGGAACTGACAATGCCAATGTTGAAACACCCATTGACAGGAGCCGTGTACTCACTTCTAGACGATGGCCTGATTGAAGTTAACGACAACGGAAAAATTGGCTACTTTCACAAAGATGGCCAATTTGAACGAGGCGATCTTAAACATGCCGATCTGCATTTACTCGGCTGGCTGGGTGGCACGCAGACCCCTGCAGCTGCAAACAGGCACGCAGCAGGCCATCTCAGTAAAGATGAGTCGTAACATAGCGCTTTTGGTTCAAAAACGAGCAACGGGAAAACGAAATGAGCGAAGCCCATAAAATTACTGCCCATTCCTCCGGCATTAGTTACCAGGACCTGATCGCAACGGATGTTGTTAAGGCGCCAGAGGTCCTGAAGCTGCAAAGCCCGATTGATCTGCCAGACGTCAAGGTGCCGGTAACACAATTCACCAGCCAGGAATTCCATGACCTTGAAATGGAAAAGCTTTGGCCCAGGGTATGGCAGATGGCTTGCAGGGAAGAAGAAATTCCCGAGGTCGGTGATCATATTATCTATGAGATCGGCAAGTACTCCGTTATTGTGGTACGCACAGACGATGGAATAAAGGCGCACCACAACGCCTGCCTGCATCGTGGCCGTCGCCTGAGAGACCGTGATGGTAGTGTCGGGCAGTTCACCTGCGCATTCCACGGCTTTACCTGGAACCTCGATGGTTCCCTCAAGCACATTCCGTCCCGCTGGGATTTCCCCGATATCAATGACGAAAAGTTCTGCCTGCCTGGCGCTCACGTGGGCACCTGGGGCGGTTGGGTCTTTATTAACATGTCGAAAGAAGAACCCGAACCTTTAATGGATTTCCTTGGCATACTGCCGGAACATTTTAAAATATGGGAACCAGAGAACTGCTATATCAGTGCCCATGTCGGCAAAATCATGAAGGCAAACTGGAAAGTGGTGCAGGAAGCATTTATGGAAGCCTTCCACGTCATCATGACCCATCCGCAGTTACTACCTGGTATTGGTGATGAAAATTCACAGTATGATGTCTGGGGCAATATATCCCGGGCAATTACACCAAACGGTACCCCGAGCCCGCATATCAACTACGTGCCCAGTCAACAGGATATGTTTGACGCAGTGTCAGATCGAAGAATGGACGCGCCCCCCATCGCGGAAGTTCCCGACGGAATGACAGCGCGTTCAATGTCGGCAGCAGGTGCCAGGGCGATGCTGGACGGTGTCGTAGACCGCGAGGTTTCGGACGCTGAACTGGCAGACAGTATTTACTATTCGGTTTTTCCGAACTTTCACCCCTGGTGTATTTTCAATCGCATTCAGTATCGATTCCGGCCCTATGGTGACGACCCGAACACATCCATTATGGAATGTTATTACCTGTCACCCTTCAAAGGCGAAAGACCTGAACCCGCTGAATCAACTTGGCTGGATGAAGACCAGGACTGGACAGATGCAGCGGAACTCGGCATGTTGGGTCGGGTGTTTAATCAGGATTCAATGAACCTGCCCAATGTTCAATTGGGATTGCATGCTGCGCAATTTGAAGAACCCGTATTCGCCCGCTATCAGGAAACCAAGGTACGTCACTTTCACTACCTGTTAGATAAATGGGTTAATGAAGATTAATGTGCCAGTGCAACGAGGTTATCTCAGGTTTTTGAACCAGAGGCAATAGTGGCAATAATTATTTCGGACTCGTTCCACAGTCGTATTGCCAGGGATTCGTCATTCGAAACGGGCAGGGCTTTTGCCACTTGAGAATCTGCAAAGTATTCGCCGGAAACGCCCTCAACATCCGGGTTAGCGGCAAGATAACAACTGGTCGCCGCACCCTGGGCAATTGATTTCATTGCCCAGAATCCAAATAGCCCAAATGCCAGACCTATCAAGGGGTTCATATGCCTGCCCAGGTTAGTTGCAATAATGCCCGGATGGAGCGAGTTAGCGGTATGCGGGGTGCCCTCGAACTGCCTTGCCAACTGATTGGCAAACAGCACATTAGCGAGCTTGGAACGGCCATAGGTTCGAAATGCAGAATAGCCCTTATCAGATCCAAGGTTTTCGAAGTCGATTCCAACCGCCGGGGCCTGCATGTGCGCTGCGCTGCTCACATTGACTATTCTCGCAGCGGGAGACGCCACAATCTTGTCCATCAACAAATTCACTAACAGAAAATGGCCGATATGATTCGTCATAAACTGCTTCTCAAGTCCCGCGACGGATTCGAACTTCGGCAATGCCATAATCCCGGCGTTGCAAACAACGATATCCAGTTTCTCAAACTGACGGTCGATTTCAGCTGCAGCAGATCGAATCGAATCGTGATCCGTCAACTCACAGGCTAAAGGAGTGATAGATTTCGTGTCAGTATCGAATAATTCAGCACAGGCTTCAGAAGCCTTTGCGAGGGACCGGGCGGTTCCAATGACATGGGCACCACGTTTGGCGAGCACGCGAACTGTTTCTGCGCCAATACCAGAGTTGCAACCGGTCACCAGGGCAACCTTGCCTGAAAGGTCCACCCCTTCGGTTACCTGCTCAGCGGTTGATCTTTTATTGAATCCCATTATTTTTGACCTTACAGTTTTGGATCTTAGTGTTTTGGATCTTACTGTTTTGGATCTTACTGTTTAGTGTCTACAGTTAATCATCTTGGAGATAGATATGACAAATCTAAAAAATAAAATAGCCGTCGTCCTGGGCGCATCAGGGCAAAACAGTTTTGGCGTTTCAATCGCGCGAAAATTTGCCGGGGCTGGCGCCAGGGTCATCGTAGCGGCAAGAAGACTTGAACCCCTGCAGCAATTGGCAAAGGAAATTGACGGTGTCGCTGTGCAGTGCGATATCACCGATGAGCAGCAGATTCAGGCGTTGTTTACACAGGCGCGGGAAATGGGATCTCTTGATATTGCTGTCAACTCCTCCGGCTCCCTGGCGGCAGCGCCGATCGCCATGTTAAACAAGGAACTTATTCAACCGACCCTGGATGTGAGCTTTACCGGCACATTGCTGTTCTTCCGCTACGCCGCAGAAGCCATGGATAAGGGAGGCTCAATAATAACAATTTCCTCCCTTACCGCCCGGTTACCTGGACCGGCACTTGGGGTTTACTCAGCAGCGCGAGCAGGTATCGACTATGCCGTCCGGGTCGCCGCGCTGGAGTATGGCCCCCAGAAAATCCGTTTTAATTCGCTGGCAGCAGGCTTGATCCAAACCGATATGACCGACGCCATGTTCCAGGATCCAGCGACAGAAACCCGGTTTATCAAAGAGATCCCCTTAAAACGGATGGGTACTCCAGAGGATATAGCGAATGCGGCGCTCTGGTTAGCTGATGAGTCCGCTTCAGGGTTTGTTACGGGCCAACTCATTGATTTGTCCGGCGGGCAACATATGGGTCATCTTCCTGCATAGCTGTATAGAGAACTGCATCGCAAGCATAAGAAAAAATCATGCTTGACGGTTTTCCATCGTTCTGGTTACCTTAGCACTTCTGAAAATACACAGCGGCCAAAGACATGTCTGTTAAAGCACCTATAAAAGCATTCGTGACGACCCATAAAACGTTTTGCAGGTTTTGTCATGCGTATTGCGCCATTGAAGTCGACGTCGAGGATGGAAAACCCATTGCCATACGAGGCGACGCTGAAGATCCCATGTACGGCGGTTATACCTGTATTAAAGGCAGGCAGTTACCTGAACAGTACGCAACCCCAAAAAGGGTCCGCAATTCCCTCAAGAAGAACGCCGCTGGAGATCTCGTTGAGGTTGATACCGATCAGGCAATGGACGAGATCGCTGCAAAAATACAGCAATTGATCAAAGATCACGGACCCCGGTCTGTTGCGACTTATGTCGGCTCCTACGGGTTCCAGAATTCCGCTGCCCTCACCATATCCAAGGCCTGGCACCAGAGTATCGGCTCAACTTCCTACTACACATCGGTGACCATCGATCAGCCTGCCAAATTTATCGCCGGTTCACGCTTTGGTACCTGGGGTGGCGGCACCCACGCATTCACCGGTTCTGATGTTTGCCTTATCATCGGCAACAACCCAGTGGTTTCCCAATATTCAGCTTTCGGCGGCATACCCCCTTTCAGCCCCTATGCCCGCCTCAGGGATGCCATGAAGGCTGGTATGAAAGTTATTGTCATCGACCCAAGAAAGACCGAGGTTGCCAATCGCGCAACGCTGCATCTTCAGGTAAATCCGGGAGAAGACCCGACGTTATTGTCGGCCATTATCAATGTCATTCTGTCCGAGGAGTTAAATGACGCAGATTTTTGTGCCCACTATGTTGAAGGATTAGAAGATCTTAGAGAACTGGTTAAACCTTATACTGCCCGGTACGCAGCCCAAAGGTGCGGCGTTGACGCTGCGCAGATCGAATCTGCAGCGCGCATTTTCGCAGCCGGGCCCAGGGGCGTGGCTGTTGCAGGCACCGGGCCGGACATGTCGCCAAGAGGCGTTCTGACCGAGCACCTTATTATTGTCCTCAATACGATTTGCGGCCGGGTCAACAAGGAAGGCGAGCGGGTACCGAACCCGGGGTTGCTGCGGCCCAGCGTTCCGCGCCGGGCCGAAGTTCATGCGGCCCAACCAGCCTTTAATTACGGTCCCAAGTCACGCGTCAGGGGGCTGGGAGAGATATTCGGTGAAATGCCAACCGCCACACTGAACGATGAAATTCTGATGGAAGGCGAGGGGCAAATAAAAGCACTCATCTGCCTCGGCGGCAACCCCATGGTCGCATTTCCTGACCAGGACAAAACCAAACTCGCGATGGAAAAACTTGAACTACTGGTCTGCGTGGATCTTTACAAGTCTGCCACGGCAAAACTGGCCAACTACATTATTGCGCCCACGTTAACGCTGGAACGTGACGATGTCACAATGCTGACGGACATCTGGTATGACGAACCCTACGTTCACTACACCCGGGCGGTGCTGCCACCGAACCCGCAAAGCCGGGAAGAGTGGGAAGTGTACTGGGAAATTTCAAAACGCAGCGGGATTCCCATAGATTTGCCCGGCGGCCAACTATCACCGGACCAACGACCCACGAAGTATGACGTGCTGGAGAAACTCACCCCGGGTTCTCGTATTCCGCTGAAGGAAATCGCGTCCAAAGGCAAGGGGCACATCTTTGATGAAGTACAGGTAACGGTTGAACCCGGCCGCAGTGATCACGATTCTCAATTTCAACTTTTACCGGAGGGTGTCGCTGAAGAATTAAAGGAAGTTCTTACAGAGAACATCTGGCGCGACGGGAAAATTATCGACGACAACCGGGAGTTCACTCACCTTCTAATCAGTCGCAGATTGAAGCATGTGTTTAATTCATCCGGCCAGCAGCTAGAAGGGCTGCAAAAAAAAGGCACCACCAACAACGCTTATATGAATCCGCAGGACCTGACGGACCTTGGGGTCAAGCCGGGAGACCTGATAGAAATCGAGTCCGCAGCGGGTATGCTGGTGGGCGTAGTTGAAGCAGCAAAGGATGTAAAACCCGGTGTTATCTCGATGGCGCATGCCTGGGGTGACATCCCGGACAACTGGGGCGACGTTCGCACCAAGGGCTCCAGTACCAACAGACTCGTCGACGATAACCGGACCTACGACAGGATAACCGGCATGCCAAGGATGAGCGCCATTCCGGTCAACGTACGTCATGTACCCGAAGTGGCCGCGGTCGGTTCATAATCCCTATGAAAGCTTCTGCATGAAGACTTCTCGATGAAAACTTCTCTATGAGCTTCTCTATGAAAGTAAGGTACCTGATGTTTATTCGGCATGGTGAAACCGTCGGCAATTCGGAAGAAATTGCCCACGGTCAATCAGAATCACCATTGAATGAGCGGGGAATCGCCCAGGCGCAGAGTACCGCGCAAATGCTCAAGGGCTGGCATCGTGAATACCAACGGATCTATGCGAGTCCCCTGACCCGGGCGTTTGATACAGCCAGCCATATTCGCGACGCATTGAACCTGCCCATTCATACCCATCATGGATTACAGGAAGGATTTCTGGGTGACTGGGAAGGTATTACCTACCGGCAGTTAGGAGAGGTTGGATTCGCAAAACGCTCTATCAAGGATGACGATTTCAGTGGCCACAACGGTGAATCCCCGAACCAGCTGGCAGCAAGAATGACGAATGCCATTACTGAAATACGCGCTAGCCACAGTGATGACAATATCATCATCGTCAGTCATGGTGCTGCCATCGCCCACGCCATATCTACCTTGTTGGGCACCAAACCTGTTTTCGGATACCAGTACATTATGCACAACAGTGCCGTGACAGAAATCGCCTTCACCCCCCAGGCGAGTATGGAGCACTTTAATTCCCACGATCATCTACCGGAGCATCTGAGAGTTGACCCAAACAGAGCAGATAACAACATCAGAAAGTGATACACCTTTAACGGTCGATGAGTTAACCGTTGGGTGGTTGAACCAGGCATTGATGCCGTACTTCAGCGAAAAGTACAGGGCTGAAGATTCCATCAAAGTCACGCCTGTCACAGCGTTCAGCAGCGAGATTATCGGCGTCGGTGAAGGCTTCATGGGCCAGTTGGCACGGCTGACACTTGACTATGCTGGCAGCACCGAAACTGACGGCGCCGAGGGGGTTGGGCACCATCTGCCTGAAAGTATCATCGCCAAGTTTGCGGCGACTAATTCGGCCACGCGTGACATGGCAAAAGACCAGGGTTTGTACCAGCGCGAAATCGGCTTCTACCGGGATATCGGCAATGATGTCGGCGTGCCGGTGGCTGAATGTTACTTCTTAAAATACCTGGAAGATTCCAACCATTTTGTTCTCCTGCTTGAGGACATGGCACCCGCGATCGCCAGCGACCAGGTCAAGGGAACCAGCAAGCAAGACAGTACCTGGGTAATTGAGACCATTGCAAAACTACATGCGAAGTGGTGGAACAGTGAGTTGCTTGCCAGTTACGACTGGGCACAACCAATATTTAATTCCATGCCAATGGAACAGGGCCTGGCTATGATCAACGAGGCCATCGAGAGAGCCGAAACCACCGACGCCTTCGATGCTTACCCGGAAATAAAACGGCTGATGAAGCTGTTACCACCCCTGTTCGCTATGGATCCACCACCACCTTTCCCCAACACACTTTGTCATGGCGATTTACGTTCGGACAATGTCTTTTGTCCCACCGATGCCGGAGGCAAGTATTCCCTTATTGACTGGCAATTATCCGGTGTTAACCAGCCAGCCAATGACCTGGCTCGCTGGTTTACCCAGAGCATTACCGTTGAGCAGCGGCGGGAAACCGAAATGGATTTGCTTAAACTTTACCATCAACGCATCGTCGAGTACGGCGTGACGGGCTACAGTTTCAAACAATTAAAACAGGACTATCAATTGAATCTCGTCGTCCTGCTGTTGATGTTTTCCAACACCATGGACGACCTGGACAAGTCGGATGAGCGCTCAAGGGCCGTGCTTCATGTCATGTACGCACGACTCGATGTCGCCCTGTTAGATTGGAAGATCACTAATCTGCTGCGCGCACTGCCTTACTTAATACCATTTATGAAGTTAGCTGCCTGGTTCAGGAGCAAGTTCTAGCACTCTGTTAGAGAGCAAGCATTCTGGATACCGGAAAAAAAACCGATCAGCAAACACCGATCAGCAAAAAAAGGGAGAACCCCAAAGTGAATACAAAGGCACTGACAGACTACAATCCGTTCGACCCTGAGACACTCTCTTGCCCCTATGACTTTAACCAGCAGCTCAGGGAACAGGCACCCGTCTATCAATGCCCCAAAACCGGCGTGTTCTTTGTATCGACATTTGACCTGGTCACCCGGGTTGCTAAAAACGAGAAAGTATTCTCGAACAAATTTGCCATGATTCAAGCAGGTGCTGGAGAAGTCCAGCAAGACCCGGAACTGGATGCCATTCGAAGCAAGGGATTTCCACCGGTAAACACCATGCTGACCCAGGACCCACCTGAACAAAGACGCTACCGGGCACTATGCAATAAACCCTTCTCTGTCAGCAGTGTCAAAAAAATACAGCCCTATATTCGCAATCTCGCTAATGAGCTTGTCGATGATATTATTGAAGATGGCAAATGTAACTGGATGGAGGCTTTTGCGGTGCCGATGCCGGTCCGGATGATTGCCTACATTCTTGGTGTCCCCCTCACCGATATGGCCCTGTTCAAGAGATGGTCCGATTCAAACGTGTACCAGTTTGCCGCTGGTCAAACCCGTGACGGTCTGCTTGCAGCAGCTCAGGATGTGGTCGACTTCCAGCACTACTTCGCAGAAAAAATTGAAGCCCGAAAAAAACAGCCGGCCGATGATGTCTTGTCCGAGATCGTCAACTCCAGCGCCGATGGCGAAAAGCCCATGAACGTCGAGGAATGTTTGTCGGTCCTTTCGCAGTTACTGGTTGCCGGAAACGAGACGACAACAGCCACCTTTGCGGAGGGCATGTACCTGCTGGCAAAACACCCTGACCAGCTCGCTCTTGTTCAGAATGACATGTCGCTGTTACCCAATATGGTCGACGAAATGCTACGATTATCTACCCCAACAACTCAAATGTGGCGCGTGTGCACGCAGGATACAGAGTTAAACGGCGTGCAGATCCCTTCAGGCTCAACGCTGATGATCAAGTTTGGTTCCGCTAACCGGGATGAGATGCAATTCTCCCAGGGAGACAGCTTTAACGTGAAACGGGACAATGTAAAAACCCAGATTGCCTTTGGCCAGGGTGTGCATCGTTGCCTCGGGGCGCCACTGGCCCAGCAAGAGCTAACCGTTGGATTTGAAGTTATCCTTCAACGACTGACAAACTTCAGATTGCCTGAAGGTGATGAAGAACTGAAGTTCCTGCCGAGCTTGCTGCTCCACGGCCCTGTTGATCTGAATATTGAGTTTGATAAGCGATGAGTGCAAAACCAACCGTAGACTCAAGAAATAACTGGCGCCTGGTCGATGAACTGCTGACACACGAAACAGACTCCTGGCGCCGAACCATGCTGGAAGCGTTGAAAACACATATGCAGGCGGAGTGCGGTGGCAATCTGGATGCCCTGCTGAATACGATGGTCGATGAACCTGTGTTCCATAATTGGACAGCGACTGACGACTCCGGTCCCAAAGGATATGATGCCCTGAAAGAATTTTACAGTGGCCTGATCGGCTCGGGTGCTAATCGTTTCGAGTTCAATATTGAACGCATTGTGATTGGAGATGATACGCTGGTGACAGAAGGGTCCATCCGCATTCCTTTCAGCGGTTCAATGCTGTTACAAATGGGTATCGATGGCGTTGATGAAGGCTCAACTTATGCCACACGCGGTCGCACTGTTACGTTCTGGCCTTTCGATTCTTCCGGCAAGATTATCGGCGAGGATATTTACTCAATGACGACCGACTTCGACGATCTTGAAGAAGTTACCCTGGTTCCCTACCTGTATGGAGAAAGTTAATGAAAGCGGCCGTTTTTTCAAAACCCGGTGAGCCCCTCACCATTCAGGAAGTGGACAAACCCACGATCGCAACCAATGAAATGCTGGTCCAGGTAAAACGCTGTGGTATATGCGGTACCGATATCCATGCGTCACGGGAAGGACCGTTCATGGCACCGGAGAATACAATTTTCGGACATGAGTTCTCCGGGGTTATTGTCGAGATTGGCAAAGACCTGGTAGGCAAGGGATTCGAAATCGGTGAACGGGTGACTTCATTGCCTTTTATTGGCGATGCCACTATCGGGCTCGGACAGATAACCGGCGCCTACTCAGAATTCGTCAAAGTCGGGCACGAACTGGTAGTGAAACTCCCCGATGCACTGGACGACCAGACCGGCGCCCTTGTTGAGCCGTTAGCAGTCGGTTTACACTCCGTCAAGATGGCAGGTGGTGTCAGCGAGAAGAACATTCTGATCATTGGTGCGGGTCCTATCGGGCTCTCATGTGCCATCTGGTGTCGTTTTTTTGGCGCTAAGAATATCGTATTGAGTGAAATGTCACCTGCCCGGCTGGATATGGCACGACAATTCGGATTTTCTGACTTTGTCGACCCTGCGGGAGACATCGCGGCAGAGTATTCCACAATCGCCGATGGTGAGCCGGAAATCCAATTTGAATGTGTTGGCGCAACCGGCCTCATGCAGGAATGCATTGCCCGTGCACCGAAGCAAGGATTGATTATGGGCATCGGTGTCTGTGACAACCCTGATACGATTATGCCCTTGGTGGCTTTCGTCAAGGAACTGAGGATCCAATGGGCTGTGGGATACGAGAAGGAAGATTTTGAATTCACCATCGACATGATGGTTGCCGGTCGTATCAATGCCTCTGCCATGGTGACTGAGGTGGTGTCCCTGAACGACGTGCCGCAGATTTTTGAATCTTTACGATCACCAGGCGCCCAGTGTAAGGTGATGATTGATTTAACCCGTTAACGAACAGGCGTTTATCCCATGTCTGAAGTCACAATACCCAATTTCGGTGAACTGCTTGCCGAGCATCTGGGCGAGCTGCCAGCAGAGGCCTTGCCTGTATTACTCGCTAACCTCGAACGTGGCTCGGCTGAACGCTATCGCCAATGGGCATCCGAGCTTCCGGATTTTAGTGATGACATTCTTGCTTCGGCTGACCGCGAGGACGATATTGCCTATCGGGTTGAGCAGTTATTCCCAATCAGTGATGACAATCAGGAAATTGTCGAAGCAATAGCGCCGCAAGCGAAAAAAACCTATTTGAGCGTCTTCGACGGACTCACGGCCATTCAGCAAATCACAATCCAGGCGAACGCCGAACGGCAAGGCGCAGCCGCGTGGCGAGGTCTGGTGGAAGCTTATCCGCAATTTTCTTCTGAATTGGAGCAATTAGCGCTGATAGAGGAAACCAATGCTGACCAGTTGGACTCCCTTCTTTCCCAGGTAAATCACCAGGCCGATTGACGACGCTTTCCATTCAAGGGAACTTCTGCTATTTATAGCCTTCTTGAAGTTGAAGAAGGCAAAGATCATCACAACAGGCATCCTCGAGAAAAAACCAATATTCTGGTTTTACGGTTCCGCCTCAATGGCGTACGGAATCAAGAACAACGCATTTAGTTACCTGCTATTGATCTACGCAAACCAGGTCCTGGGTTTACCGGGCTATCTCGCTTCTCTTGCCCTGGCCTGCGCCATGTTATGGGATGCGGTCTCTGACCTGCTGTTAGGGCATTGGTCAGACAAGACCAGTTCCCGTCTCGGCAGGCGTCACCCGTTTATGTACGCCGCTTTCTTCCTGCTGCCCATTACCTTCTATGGATTGTTCAATCCGTTTATCGAACTCAATGAAGACAATACATTCATGTATGTGCTGGTGATGGCAATCCTGATCAGAACAGGCACCACTTTGTTTGAAGTCCCCAGCACGGCTTTGTTGCCAGATCTTGAGTCCGACTATGATCGTCGCAATAAATGGCTCGGATTGCGCTATTCATTTGGCTGGTACGGTGGCAACGGCATCCATACCATCAACTTTGCCTTCTGGGTCGGTGCATACGGCGTTGCGGTGCAGCAAGGGTATTCCATCTATGGCACGGTAGGTGCACTGGTAATCGCCACGGTCATCATTGTCTCGGCCCTGGGGACACAGAAAGTCGCCTCCGCCATCCCGCGGCCAAAGGAAACGTTCAAACTAAGAGAGATTGCCCGTGAAGTGGGGCAGATTTTCCAATCCATCAAGAACAAGAACTTTGCCGCCTTGTTCTTCTACGGCTTGACGATTGGTATCGCCAGCGGACTGGGTATGGCACTGTACATCTACAACACCACTTATTTCTTCGGCTTCAGCGGACCCCAGATCGCATTTACCGGCCTCTGCGTATTTGCAGCGCCGCTTATCGCCTATGCGATTACGCCTATTCTCGGCAAGAAATATGGCAAGAAGAACGCCGCAATAGGCGCAATTTTCGTCAACGTTGCCCTGTATCCAATCCCTTATATTCTGTTACTGTCAGGCTACTGGCCAGGTCTGGGCAGTTGGCTTGGACTCTATATCTACTCGGCGTTTATTGTCCTGGAGGTTATCTGCAGTATCATCGGTAACGTCCTGCTGGATTCAATGATGGCTGACGTGGTGGAAGACAGCGAGGTTTCGACGGCGCGGCGTTCTGAAGGTCTGTTTTATGCCGCCCGGGGTTTCTCGTTAAAAGCTGTGTCAGCAGGCGGTATTATCGGTGCGGGTACCATCATCTCCATCGTGGGTCTGGATGGTGTCACCAGCCTGGAAATGGTCACCGATCAAATCCGATTCGATCTCGCCTCCTTCTTCCTGCCGCTGTACTGCGGGCTCTATATGACGGGTCTGATTATTGTCTCCCGCTACAAGATCGACAGGAATATCCATAGTGAGAACCTTGAGAAGCTATCTAACCGTCATCAGGTGGACCATGAGGATGGTTCTGTGGGCGTTTCATGAAGTAGCCCTCTGGTGAGAGACCCGCTAATGGGTTCTAATACGTGTCTCAAAATCACCTGCCGAATTACTCAATATGAAAACCATGGGGCCAGCCTGGAACCTTACTTCTGAATACTCTGACGTTAACGACGAGTTGATATCCACGGACCTGGACAGTCTCACCGGGATTTTCGACAAGGTCGAAAAACTCAATGAGAGCCTGTCAGCAGACAATGTCGATACTGCACAACAGGTCTACAAACTTTCCATACAGGCGTCGACACTGCTCAGCAATGTCTCAACCTTCGCCAGTTGCCTGTTGTCCGTCGATAGCCAGGACGAGCCAGCACAGCACTTAAATGGAAAACTTCAATCCCATCGCAAGCGGTTTGGCGACCTGTTCAAGCCATTATCCCAGTTTCAAGACTCCGCGGATGCCGAGGTAATAGACAACTACCTGTCCGACCCGGAAGTGGCACCATCCGCCTTCCTGGTTCGTCATGGCCGCGAATGTCGCCATGAAAACCTCACACTTGATGAAGAGAGCCTGGTCAATGGCCTGTCACAGGATGGCATCCACGCCTGGGGTGATTTGTACGATCAGCTTTCTGGCAGCCTGAAGTGCGAGGTGCTTGTTGATAATGAAGTTCAGCAGATCGGCATTGCTGAAGCCAGTGGCCACATGATGAGTTCACAGGATAAACAACGTCAGGACGCATGGACCGGGATTAATACGGCATGGCAGGTCCACGAAGAAGCTTGCGCTGCGAGCATTAATGCAATTGCCGGTTGGCGGCTGGAGATGTGCCAGCAACGCAGCCGTGAAAAAAATGTCCATTTTCTGGATGCGCCGGTGCATATGAACCGCATTAGCAGAGAAACTCTCGACACATTGCTGGGTGTCGCAGAAACATTTAAACCCCTGGCCCAACGGGCGGCGAAACTTCAGGCGAGGGCTTACGGTAAAGACCGATTTGGCCCCTGGGATCTCAGGGCACCTGCGCCCCAGTTGACACCAGCCTCGGAAGAACCGATCCCATTCGAGACTGCGGTTGATATCATCGCCTCTGCCTATGGTCAGGTAGATCAGGATATGGAAGATTTCGTTAGAATGATGGTCGCTAACCACTGGGTAGAGGGGACGGTCGGGCCAAATAAAAGACCCGGTGCATACTGCACGGGATTCCAGAAAACACGCACACCTCGCGTCTATATGACCTATACCGGGGGTCAGAGTGATGTCATTACACTGGCCCATGAGCTGGGCCACGCGCTTCATTCCTGGGTGATGAGAGACTTACCGCAGAGCCAGACCAGTTACGGTATGTCTCTGGCCGAAACAGCAAGCACCTTTGGTGAAACATTGGTCAGGGATGCATTGCTGGCACGATCCGACTCGCCACAGGAACGCCTGGATATCATGTGGGAAGAAATGTCTGCATTAACTGCTTTTATGCTGAATATTCCCACCCGATTTGAATTTGAGAAAAACCTCTATGAAGCAAGGGCTGACAGACCCCTGAGACCTGCCGAACTCAAAGACATGATGAGCAGTGCCTGGCGCACCTGGTACGGTGATGCACTGGCTGAACCGGACCCGCTGTTCTGGGCCAGTAAGTTGCACTTTTACATTTCCGGCCTGAGTTTTTACAACTTCCCTTATCTGTTCGGATACCTGTTCAGTCTCGGCGTCTACGCCAAACGGCAGTCAATGGGGGACAAGTTCTACGGCCGCTATATTGACCTGTTGCGAGATACAGGCAGAATGACGGCAGAAGAGATTGCCCGCAAACACCTGGATGTAAATCTGATCGAGCCCGCATTCTGGCAGGAAACCGTCAAATCTCTCGAAGGACGCGTGAACGCGTTCGAGAAGTTGCTTGATGAAGTTCTAGCATAGCTATTTACAAACCCTCGCGTCTTACCTTGCCTGGTGGTTTGCCAGTGAAGGACCGGTAGGCTTTTCGGAACGCAACTTCTGACTGATAACCCACGATCTCTGCGATCGCGGTGATGGAATCCTCTGCAGAGCGAAGCAATCGGGTTGCCTGCTGCATCCGCCAGTGCATGACATATTGCGCCGGAGTAATGCCGGTCTTGTGCTTGAAGTGCTGCGAAAAGGAAGAACGACTCATGCCTGCAAGATCAGCTAGCCGGTCGACGTTGTGATCAGCACCGGGATTCATATGAATCTGGTGAAGTACAGGCCCGAGTCTGGGATCAGAAAGCGCACCCAGTGGTCCCTGTAGTCTCCCTGACGCGATTTGTTCTCGCAGCATATGCACAAACACCACATAGGCAAGCTGATCGATCGCAAATCCAACGCCCGGGGATTCCGTCGCACACTCGTTAATCCATAACTGAATGAGCGCAGCAGTATCCCGATGACTAGCCGAGTTCCTTAGATCCATCACGACCGCAGACGGCAGGTGTCGCAGCAACAATTCAGCGGCCCGTTGATCAAATTCAAAGTAGCCGCACATCAGGCCGGTAACCGGTCCTGTCAGCACATCAGGTGGCGGTTGGTTAATTTCAGTCGGGTCCGCTGGCAATTCGCTGTGACTGATGGTGTGCGGTGTGTCTCTGGGAAAGATGACCAATTCACCCCCGGTGAGTTGCTGCGGCGGCTGACCCTCGATGTGCAACCAGCCACTACCCCGGGTGATGAGGTGGAAGGGGGCACGATGCTGACCGCTGCCGTCCAGCGCCCATTTACCACAGAATTCAGCTCTCAGGTAAACCCGGGCTCGAAGTTCAATATGACGAAGGAGAACACTTAGTGTATCTCCATAAATATCATCACAATCTGGCGTTATAGTCATATATTATATATTTACTGCCATAGTAAAGTTTTCAGTTGGTGCTAAATTAGCATACACCGTCAAACAGGGAAAGGAGTTGAAAAAGATGCCTAAGATTGAAATTTACACTAAAAGCTGGTGCCCTTTTTGCCACCGTGCGAAAGCGCTGCTCGATGAAAAGGGGTTTGACTATGTTGAGTACGACGTGACAGATGACAGGGAGTTGGAAACTGAGATGCAAGTCCGGACCCATCACACTTCAGTGCCGCAGATCTACATTAACGACGAACATATCGGCGGATCAGACGATCTGTTTGAGATTGATCGCAAGGACCGATGGTCATCCTATTTCACAAACAATGAGCACGCACCAACAATGGCTTAACCCGCCACCTGGCAAACGCCTATATCTAATACATCAGTGGAGAACTGAAAATGTCAAAAGTAAAAGCAGTAAACAGTGAAAATTTTGAAAGTGAAGTGATCAACGCCGAAGGACCGGTACTGGTCGACTTTTACGCAGATTGGTGTGGACCCTGTAAAGCGATTGCGCCGGTTGTAGAAGAGTTAGCCACTGACTACCAGGGTAGAGCTGAAGTCCGCAAACTCGACGTGGATGCCAATCAGGCGCTGGCCGGTAGATACGGGGTTCGCGGTATTCCGACGCTGATGGTGTTCAGGGATGGGGAAGTAAAAGAGACACTGGTGGGTGCCGTCTCAAAATCCGAATTGGCGACCGTGCTGGAACGGCATGCAGCGTAGTAAATGCCGAACGGGAGGCTTGCCTCCCTTACGCCAGTTCCAGGGATTCGCATTCAGGTCGTTAAAAACTTCCAGGAATCCCGACCGTCAAACACCCGAATCTCCAGTTCATGAGCTTCAATCTCATCCACGCAACACAAGTCAACCCGATACTTACCGGGTGACTCCACGCCATTGTGAAACGGGTAGATGCCACACCGACTGCAATAATAGTGATTCACCATTTTCGGTTCGAATTGATAGTTAGCCAGGGTTTCATCGCCGCAATGGCAGCTTCCCTCGTAGGTTATTGTTTCGGTCATGTCTATACCCCTTGCTGTGAAGGAGTCCTATTGATTTCGATAACCCGGCGGGCGCTTGCCGTTTTCATCCAGAACATCGAATTCTTCTCCCAGATCCTCGACCCACTGAATAGAGCCGGATCTTTCTTTTAGGTCCGGCGACTGCAACATGGCAGTCACGGTCCTGCCAACAAATAATGGCGTCTGGGATTTTGACAGATCCATCTTCTGCTCTTTGGCTGCGTCCTGGATAAATTCTGTTGCCACCGACCCGGGATACAAGACAATGGCCGGAATACCCTTGGGTTCCAGTTCTATCGCCATATCTGCCGTTAATCGGTCCAGGCCTGCTTTCCCTGCGCCGTAGGAACTTGAATAGATATAACCCTGACCACCCGGTGAAGACACATTCACCATCACTGCTGCTTCACTCTTGAACATCAGGGGAGCCGCATACCAACTCGCGACATAGTGTGATCGCAAGCCGATGCCTACCTGGTCATCCCATATCTGCAAGGGATGATCCCAGAAGCCACCGCCCCAGGCGGGGGGATCGGGTATCTTGTAAACATTGTTGACAAGGATATCGATCTTCCCCGCTTCCTTCTCAATCTGTTTAAACACCGCCTCGACTTCCTGGTCGATGCCATGGTCACACTGGATTGCCCGACCCTCTCCACCGAGTTCCGTCACCATTGACGCGGTGGTATCAATTGATCGGTCACCATCACCCGTCGTACGACCTGTAATGTAAACCGTACAGCCGTTTTCACCGAGGGCAAGGGCGATGCCTTTGCCGATCCCTTTGCTGGAACCAGTGACGACGGCGATTTTGTTTTTTAGTTCCATGTTCGCATTCCTACCTTTCCTTTCCTTTCTATTACTAGATACTAGACGAGCTCAGCCAGTTTTTGTCTCTGCCAGGCACCATCGCCATACAAGAACTGATTATGTTTTTGCCGTTTAAAGTAAATCTGAACGTCAGCTTCCCAGGTAAATCCGATACCACCGTGTAACTGCACGGATCGGTTGGAACAAAAAGAGGCCGTGTCCGACGCACTGGATTTCGCCAATCGCGCGCATCGGTCCGCATCGTCCGGGGTAGTGTCATAAGCACAGGCAGCGTTGTAAACCAGGGAACGTGACTCGTCAGTGCAAATCATCATATCGACAATGGGATGTTTAACCGCCTGAAAAAAACCAATCGGCCTTTCGAACTGGACCCTGAGCTTGGCATACTCAGTGGTCGTCTGAAGTTGCCATTCTGATGCACCGGCAATATCCGCAGCAACCATTGTAAGCAGCGCGGGTATTGCACGCTCCATCACATTGCGCGCACCTCCCGGTACCACGATCTCTTCAGCCACCACGTTTCGAAACTGAATCCGCGCCTGGTCTCTTGTCAAATCAACAATCGTATCCGGTTCGATGACCAGACCTTCTGAGTTGATATCGACAACGTACAACCCGGTTCCTTTCTCGCTGCAGGCAGCAATAACCACAAAGTCAACCTTCTGCGCATCCTGAACAAAACAGGCCGTGCCATGCAGCACCGTCGAGCCCGTTGCGCCGGTGACTGCACTGACATCTGTATCACTGATATCAAAACTCCCGACGCTGTCCTGAATGGCCAACGTGCCGCTTCTACCCTCGGCTATTTTCCCCAGCCAGTGATTCGCCGCATCGGTGTTTGCCTCCCGTAGTACAAAAGTCGTGTGCAATGTCATGGTTAATGGTGTTGCGATCGCAGCCCGACCCAACTCCTCACACAATGAGGCGGCGGTCACAAGGTTCATTCCTCCCCCGCCTTCGGCTTCTGGCACGGTTAGCGCGGTCCAACCCAGTTCGACCATCTTTTGCCATATGGACTGATCGAAGCTACCGGTTCTTTTTTTGCCATAGTATGGATCTTCGGTACCTGCCGTGTCTTTTCTCAGTAGACTTCTGCCGTTATTCTCATCCAGAAACCGACGAATCGAATCCTTGAACATTGCCTGATCTTCATCGAAGCCAAAATCACGGGGTTGTGTATTTTTAGGCGAACTCATTCTTCCACTCCTACTTCGTTTTCGGCAGGCCGAGCACCCGCTCACCTAAAATGTTTCGTTGAACCTCACTGCTGCCACCAGAAATGGTGCCAGTGTAGGAATTCATGTAACCCAATGGCCATTTACCATCTTCTATCGAGTTCGGATCACCCACATACAGGCTGGACTGCATACCTAACACACTCAATGCGACCTCGTACAATTCCTGTCCAATCTCGCTGCCAACCAGCTTGCCCTGCAAAGGGATTCTCATGGGATGGTCAGCTAACGCTTTTACACGGGTACGACGCATATTCTGGCCCGAGCCTTCAACCCGAACCAGCAGTTTAAGAATTCGATCCCGGGTGACAGCATCCTCCCAGACCGGCTTGCCATTTCTTATGGTTGTTTTCGCGAGCGCAATCAGGTGATTTATTCTTTCCTGTGGTGATTCACCCGCTACAGCACCCACCCCCACACCAGCGCCACGTTCGCTGGTCAACGTCGACATGGCAACCTTCCAGCCATTGCCTACCTCATCAATTCGCATGCTGTCCGGAATCACCAGGTCATCGAATGTGACCTCGTTGAAGCCGGATTCGCCGGTCATCTTGTGGATTGGCGTGACAGTGACGCCGTTGTCCCGATCCATCGGCGCCACAAAATAGGTGATTCCGCCGTGCTTGTTGTCCTTGTCGGTTCGCGCCAGCAGTAGGATATGGCTGGCAAAATGTGCCAGGCTCGTCCATACCTTGCGACCATTGATTATCCAGTTGTCACCATCGCGAACCGCACTGGTCTGCAGTGAAGCCAGATCAGAACCGGCTCCGGGTTCACTGAATCCCTGGCACCAGATTTCCTCACCGGAAAAGATCTTCGGAAAATAGGTTTGCTTCTGCTCTTCTGTGCCGTGGACCAGCAGGGTTGGAACCGTCATTCCGAGTCCGATCCAGTTGATGAAGTAAGGCACATTGGCCCGACGTATTTCTGTACTGGCAATCTGTTGGAACCCGTCATGGCCATGTCCGCCGTAGCGCTTATCGACATCCGACGCAATCAGACCAGCCTCGTAACATTTGGCCTGCCAGTCACACAAGTAGCTGCGATGGTCTTCTGACATGACCTCATAGGCAGCCTGGGGGAGTTGCATTTTCGTCGCGGGCGGGCGGTTTTCTTCTAGCCAGTGGCGAGCAAATTCCCTGAACTCGTTTTGTTCAGCGGTTTCTTTTATTAGGGGCATATTGAAACTCTAGCAGTTCGTTTTTCTCGATTCGTTTTTTTCTTAAACTCGGGTATCACGGTGTAACCAACAACTTTCCCTTATGACCACCGTTAAACAGCATCACCAGTGCCTTGGGGAAGTTATCAACTCCCTCCTCCACATGTTCAGCTAACTGCAATTGACCTGCTGCCATCCAGCCGGACAGGTCGGCTTCCATCTCGCTGAACTGATCTGAAAAGTGATCAACCGTAAATCCGCGCATGCTCGCATTTCTCTCTGCAATACGCAGATACAGTGCGGGCCCCTGAATCTTTTCCATGTGATGGTACTGCGAGATCGCACCACAGATAACGACCCGGGCGCCCATCGCAAGCTGATCCAGCACCTGATCAAGCAGGTCCCCACCGACATTATCGAAAAATACGTTAACGCCCTCCGGTGCCAATTCTTTCAGTTTCGCCTCGATGTCATCATTTTTATAATCTATCGCACCGTCACAGCCAATTTCAGCCAGGTATTCCACCTTTTCCGGCCCACCTGCGATACCAATCACTCTGGCACCCTTAATTTTCGCCAACTGGCACGCCACGGTCCCAACGGCACCTGCGGCCGCAGAAACCACAACGGTATCACCTTGCTGAACCTCACCGACGATTATCATCCCCGCATAGGCTGTCAATCCGGTAGTCATTCCCAGCACCCCCAGGTAAGCCTGGGAGGGAACCGCATCATTGTCTATTTTTCTGTACGCCATACCATGCACCTTGGCGTACCGCTGTGCACCCATGGGTCCAAATACGACGTCGCCCTGGTTCAAGCCGGAAAATTTGCTTTGCACCACACGTCCTGTACCCAGTGCGATGACCGGTGCACCCAATTCAGCCTGGCCATGCAAGCCGTCAACATTCAGCGTGGTACGGATGAAGGCGTCAATAGACAGGTGTTCAACCGCAACCACGACTTCGTCATCAAGTAACTCATCGACGGACTCGTCAACTATCTGAAAATCAGATTCTTTGGGTTCACCGTCTGGCCGTTTAGCCAGAACAACTTTTCTATTCCTGAGATCCATCATGCGCCTCCAGAGATTCGAATATTCTGACCGGTAACCCACTCTGAGGCTGGTGACAACAGAAACAGCGCGGCAGCCCCCAGGTCCTTGGGCGTTCCCAGTCGGCCTGCAGGCAGGCGTAACATCTTTTCCAGACCCGGCAGGTCTTCGTCTTTCAGGTTCAGCGCATTCATCATGATTTCGGTCGGGACAGCGCCCGGCATAATGCAATTGACTCGAATGCGGGGGCCGAGCTCTTTTGCGAATGTCCGGGTCAGCATATTCACCCCCGCTTTTGCTGCCGAATAATGCCCACTCCCGGGTATCACGTCCTCTGCGGCAATAGAGGAAATATTCAGTATTCGACCCTTGTCCATGGTTTTAGCGGCAATACGAATGGATTGCCAGATTGCGGTTAGATTCAACCTGAAAGTGTTCTCCCATTCTTCAAGGGGCAATTCCAAAAGAGGCGACTGGACCGGTGAGCCCCCGGCGTTGTTGACCCACATATGCAGGCCACCGAAATTGCTGACGGCTGCCTGTGCCAGGGCTTCCACCGCCGATTCGTCTGTGACATCAGTCGTACAGGCTATTGCTTCTCCGCCGGTGGCATTGATTTCGCTGGCTACCCGCTCAATTTCGTTGGTTCTTCGTGCTGCGCAGACGACTTTTGCTCCCGCACCCGCTAGTACTTTAGCAATACCTTCACCGATACCACGACCGGCGCCGGTTACCACAGCGACTTCACCACTTAAGTCAAATAATTCATTGCTCACTTATTCATTATCCTATTCAAATTTGTTATCTTTCAAGAAACCGTCAGGCTTGACTGTTATTAAAAACTGATCTTACAACGTGAGTCAACCCTTCAGTTGAAACGATCAGTAATAGGGAGATTGGATGTCTAAAGCACAATTAATCGAGATGGCACGTCATGGAATCGAACATGGTAAAGCCGGTACCATCGACCAGACTGCAGATGTACTGAAAGTACCCGCTAACAATTACTATGATGAATCACGTTGGCGACAGGAAGTTAACAAGGTTTTTCGCCATCTGCCCTTAATGCTGGCGATGACCGCGGAACTGAAGTCGGTGAGAGACTACAAGGCCATGACGGCTGGAAATGTCCCGGTTCTTATTACCCGCACCGAACAAGGTATCAAAGCCTACCTGAACATGTGCAGCCATCGCGGTGCCCAGATTATGGAAGATGGTCGAGGCAACAGCGAGCGATTCACCTGCCCTTATCACGCATGGAGTTACAATCAGGACGGCGAATTGTACGGCATCTTGTCCAACAAGGATTTCGGTGACATCGATAAGAGCTGTTACGGCCTTATCAGCCTGCCCTGTCTTGAAAAAGCAGGACTGATCTGGGTCATTACAGATCCAAAATCGACAGTCGACATCAACGCATTCCTGTCAGGTTACGACGCGTTGCTGGCGCTGTTTGGTTTCGAGAACTGGTACTATTTCGACAGCCGAAAGATAGCGGGACCAAACTGGAAAATAGCCTATGACGGCTACCTGGATTTGTATCACTTACCCATTTTGCATAAGGACACATTCGGGTCTGACTACCCCAACAAGGCCCTGTATTACCCCTTTGGCCCACATCAGCGAGTATCCGGCCCTGACCACACACTGGCAAAGTATGAGGGCAAGGACGAAGACGAATGGCCAACGGATGTACTGATGAACGGGGTCTGGACGATCTTCCCCCATGTTTCAATTGCCAGTTTTGATAACGGTGGGCGCGGGGTACTGATTTCCCAGTTGTTCCCCGGGGAACACCCCGGCGAGTCCTATACCATCCAGAACTATATGCTGGAAAATGAGCCCGATGAAGAAAGAGCCAGGGCTGCCACTGAGCAGTTTGAGTTCCTCAAATATGTGGTCCAGGAAGAAGACTACGCCACCGGTTTAAAGCAGCAACGAAACCTGGAAACAGGCGTAAAGGATCATGTCCTGTTCGGCCGCAACGAGGGTGGTGGCCACAATTTTCACCGCTGGGTTGATACTATTTTGGAAACCGATTGCGCTGACCTGAACAAACTGTTCGAGACCGGCTAGCAATTAATTCAACGACACCAATTTGCAAACAGTATAGAAGGAATTCACGATGGGCAGACTAGACGGGAAAGTGGCACTAATCACCGGGGGCTCAATGGGCCTGGGGGAAGCGGATGCCAGGCTATTCAAATCTGAAGGAGCTCAGGTTGTGATTGCCGATATCAATGCCGAAGCAGGCGAAAATGTTGCCAAAGAAATAGACGCTACCTATATCCCCCTCGATGTAACCAGTGAAGAACAATGGGCTGGCGTAATAGAAACCATCAAAGGACAATTCGGCAGACTCGATATTCTCGTCAACAACGCGGGTATCGTTGAAGTCGGGAACATCCTCACAACCAGTACTGACGCCTGGCGTCGGGTCAATGCCGTGAGCTCCGACGGTACCTTTTTTGGCTGCCGTGCGTCTATCCCATTGATGATCGAAAGCGGCGGTGGCTCGATCGTCAATATGGCGTCAATCGCGTCTATGCAAGGCGAACACTACGTCACCGCCTACTGCGCGGCGAAAGGTGCCGTTGAAGCGATCACCCGCGCCATTGCCTGCTGGGGCACACAGGAAAACAACGGCATTCGCTGTAACTCGATTCACCCCGCCGGGATTGATACTCCAATGGTTGCGAGCATGGGGCAGAAGATGGCAGAAGCAAATATGCAGCGCAGCCGGCCAGCCGCCACATCCGGGGATTCTGCCGGGGCGAGAGGCAGCAGACTAGGCCAGCCAATTGATATCGCCTATATGGCGCTCTACCTGGCGTCTGATGAATCAATGTTTGTGAACGGTGCAGCGATGAAAGTGGATAACACAATGACCATCACCACGGGGGTGGTACCAGATTTTGGATAACAAATTACACAATAGAGGAAAATAACTTGGCTGAACAACCTGACAACTACGAACTGGTATCAATCTATCAATTGAATCCTGATGACCAGGAAAAACTGCTACTGACCCAGCGGGAATGCGTATTCAACTGGTGCACAAAGGACGAGTGGCCAATGGGTGTCATCATGTCTTACATCTGGCGCAAGGAGCGCATCTGGCTGACGGCTGGGGCGCATCGACATCGAATTTCTGCCGTCAAACGCAACCCTAAAGTTTCCGTCGTTGTGACATCCACGGGTACCGATCTCGGGGGAGGCAAAACCATTACACTGAAAGGTAAATGTATCATTCACGAAGACAGAGAAACCAAGGACTGGTTCTACCCGGAATTCGCCGGTGCGCTCTACCCTGACACTGCGGCTGCCAGGTCGTTCGAAGAGATGCTCGATTCACCGTTGCGAATCGTACTCGAAATCGTCCCTGAAAAACTGATTACCTACGACGGCGTCAAGATGTGGGCCCATAGTGCCGGAAAGCTGGATGAATCGGAGCTCGCGGAACCACTGGAAGCTGATACCGTGCGCCTGGCGCGGGAAATCAAACGCAGAAATCTTTAAGACAGCAACTGCAGTTGAACTGTACGATCTGAAAAGGAAAATCCCATGACTGATTTCAAACACATCGTTGTCGACCGACCCCTGGAAGGCGTCTCAAGGATCACGCTCAATCGCCCAGAGAGCAGAAATGCGCTGAACAATATTCTTCGCGGTGAGCTCTATGGAACACTGGAGGCGAATGATCGTGATCCTGATGTGCGGGTGACCATAATCCGGGGTGCAGGCAAGGCGTTTTGTGCCGGGTACGATCTGAAAGCCAACAATGCAGAGAACCAGCCCTTCCATACCGCAGGTGGTGATGGCAGCTGGGCCAGGCATGTGGTCGATGGCTTTCTACGAGTCTGGGACCTTGCAAAACCGGTGATTGCCCAGGTACACGGCTACTGTCTGGCCGGTGGTACCGAACTTGCCACATCCTGTGACCTCGTCTATGTCGCTGAAGACGCCAGCATCGGTTACCCGGTGGTGCGTTCCATGAGTCCTCCGGATAACCAGTTTTTTCCCTGGATGGTGGGGATGCGCAACGCAATGGAAATGATGCTCACAGGTACTGCCATTACCGGCATAGAAGCCGCCGAGTATGGCTTTGCCAATCGCGCCTACCCGGTAGATCAACTCGAATCAGCAGTCCTGGAGATCGCAGAACGAATTGCCAAGGTTCCGCCGGACCTGCAACAGATCAACAAACGAGCGGTCCATCGACAAATGGATTCAATGGGTATCCGGGCCGCCATTCGCGCTGGAACCGAAATCCAGGCACTGGCATTTCACACCAAATCTACCCGGGCTCACTTCAAGGAGCTGGCGGCAGGTTTAACGGATGCGCTAAGCAAGCGAGACGGCAAGTTCGGTGATTACAGAACCAAGGAGTCACACGAGGACTAAGCTATACTTTAGACTTCTTCGCCTGATCACGGATAATCTCCGCCCCGGCCGGGTCTACACCCATACCGTGGACCTGATTATTATGGGAGTGGCCCAACTGCTGCAACGACATCGCCGCCTGAAGCGCTGTCCACAAACCCTGACTATCCTGCATTTGGTTGACAGACTGTTTCGCCAGTTTGAGCCCCATGCTGGGTCGCTTGGCGATATGTTCTGCCATAGACGTGGTAAAACTGGTGAGTTCATCATCAGGAACAACATGATTCACCATTCCCAGGGACTTCGCTTCCTCCGCTGATATTGCTTCGCCGGTGAAGAGCATTTCTTTCGCTTTGCGCACACCTACTTCCCAGGGATGGGCGAAGTACTCCACACCGTTAACGCCAAAAGCAACCACAGGATCCGAGAATGCTGCATTCTCACTTGCCACGATCATGTCACACACCCACACCAACATGAGTCCACCAGCAATCACCTTGCCCTGTACCTCAGCAATTGTGGGCTTTGGCAGGTTTCTCCAGCGCCAACAGAACCCGAGGTATATTTCCTGCTCCTGTGCCATATAGCCTTCTGCCCCGGGCAGATCGAACCCACCCCAGGTGCTGACCGCCGAAAAGTCGCTCATTTTTGAACGATCTCGCAGATCGTGCCCTGATGAGAAATGTGGTCCATCAGCCGCTAAAACTATAACTTTGGCCTCGTTGTCCTGAGCAGCCATATCGAACGCATCGTTCAGCTCATAGAGCATGGTTTTGTCCTGTGCGTTGCGTGCCTTTTCCCGTGCCAGCACGATTCGCGCAACCCCATTGGTCACCCCTTCGTATCGGATAGCAGTCATTTCTTTAGTGCTTTCTTCAGACATGTAAATTCCCCTTTTAAAACAATCAAGCTTGACGGTATTATAAAAGTATAACCTGACTTAAAGTCGAATAACAAAGCAGAGAACCAGTATGAAATTGGAGAACAAGATTGCCGCCATTACCGGCGGGAGTGCGGGCATTGGCCGGGGTATCGCAGAAGCATATCTCGCTGAAGGTGCAAACGTTACTATTATGGCGCGCAACAAAGACAAGGCTGACAAGGCGCTTGCAGAGATTGGCGCTGGAGAAAACCTGGTATTTATTCAGGGGGATGCAACCAGCCAGGCAGACATCGAGAACTTCGTCGATGAGACAGTCTCTAAATTCGGAAAAATCGACATCCTGGTGAACA
This sequence comes from Gammaproteobacteria bacterium, assembly GCA_012960755.1. Next base: position 81,451 of record DUAT01000094.1, on the reverse strand, counting down.
ACGCGGGTGGCGCGGGAGACCTGCAACCCACGGTGATGTTGTCTGATGAATCATTTGACCTCGCCATGAAGTGGAATGTGTACTCGACGTTCTGGGCGACGCGCAGGGCGCTTAAAACCATGCTCGAACAACAATGGGGTCGGATTATTAACATCGCCTCGGTCGAAGGCAAACACGGTAAACCGGTAATGACCGCTTACACCGCGGCCAAACATGCGGTGGTCGGTATGACAAAATCAACGGCACGAGAAGTTGGCACCCAGGGCGTGACGGTAAACTCGATCTGCCCCGGTCTGATTATTACCGATATTGTCAGGGACAATGGACCCGCCACAGCAGAAGCAATGGGCATGAGCTTTGACGAAATGGTAGCCATGTTTGCCAAGGAGTCAGCCATTGAGCGAACAAATACCGTTGAGGAAGTCGCTGCTGTAGCAGTTCTGTTGGCGAGCGACATCGGTGCAGGCATAACCGGTACATCCATCAGCGTCGATGGCGGCTCCTCTCAGTACTGATCCCTGAGGGACTAGTCAGATGGGCAAATTCTATCCGGTCGTCCAGGTCGCTTATTTCGTTACTGACATTGAGGACAGTGCCAGGCAGATGTATCAGCAATTCGGCGCAGGTCCTTTTTTTGTTTCAAAAGAAATAGCGCTGGTATCCTGTAACCATCGCGGTCAGCCATGTGACTTTGTTCATTCGTCGGCGTTTGGCCAATGGGGAAATATTATGCTGGAACTGGTACAGCAGGATTCTATTGGTGCCTCCCCATTTCGGGACATGTACGCACCCGGGGAAGAAGGGTTACATCATACCGCCATGTTTGTAGACTCCATAGAATCAGCTATCAACCACTACGCAGAGCTGGACATTCCGCTGGCAACACGGGCTGTTACAAAGCAGGGAAAGGTGGAGTTTGCCTTTCTTGACGCTACAAAAACCATGGGCCACATGCTGGAAATATATGTTGGACATGATGCGCTAACTGGCTTTTACACGATGGTTAAAGATGCATCTCAAAACTGGGATGGGGGTCAGCTACTACGATACTAAACAAAAAGACAGCTCCCTGGGACCCTGGGAGTGATATCAATGCAACTCAGACTTAAGAAGGTAAGATTCTTACCTGAAAACCAGCCCTGGAGAGGATAGTCCCTTGCCAGCAGGACTTACTGTTATATGAGTAACGACAGTCTTATTCTCACATTTGATCAGGGTACAACGCGCAGCAAGGTTGCCTTGTTTACGCTGACGGGTGAGAACATTGACCAGGTTACTACGCGGAACGAAGAGTTCTCTGACAGCCACGGTCGCTGGCAATCTGCGGTCAGCTGGTGGCAGGGCGCTACATCCGCCTGCCGGGAACTACTCCACAAAAACAGTATCGACCCTGCACGGGTTGTAATTTGTTCTGTCACTGGACGGGCAGGCGCTGGTGTTTTCGTTGATGCAAACGACAATGTCATCTACCAGCCCTGGCTCGACCAACGCCATGCCACGCAGTTGAATCACCTTCTCAAAGACTTCAGCGATTTACCATTATACGCAGCAACGCTACTCGCCAAAATTCAGTGGGTTCGGGATAACGACATTACGGTTTACAACAAACTACGTTTCGCAATGTACGCAAAGGATTACCTGGTTTACAAGCTTACAGGTAATAGCATCACGGACCCCAGCTCTGGTCCAGATGCTTTAAATTGGCCCGAAGAAGTACTGCGATCCCTGGGCATTGACCAGGACCTGCTTCCGCAACCCATGCTTCCCTGGGACATCGCAGGCGCACTTACACACAGTGCGGCACACTCCTTGGGTTTGCCAGAGGGACTACCGGTAACCGTTGGGGCGCACGACGGTATCTGTGCAAATACCGGCGCAGGTGTTATCGAAGAAGGTGAGTTTGCCCTCACTCTGGGCACACATGGCGTTACCCGTACCGTGTTACAGAACGAACCACCGGTCGAAGCAAACCGCTTTTATTGCTACCCGCCGGACAAACATGTCATCGGTGCCAACGCGTTAATGGCAGGCAGAAGCCTGGACTGGTTTCTGGATCAGACAACGGATCAATTACAAGTCAGGTCAGTGTTATTCCATGACATGGATGCCTTTGTTGAAAAGGCAGCGCCAGGCGCAGCGGGCATCTCCTTTTTCCCTTACCTGTCTGGCCAGATCTCACCTACGCTCAACCGCTCACGCCAGGCAACGTTTCACAACAGCGGCAATACCAGCAGCCAGTTTTCCAGGTATCAGGCGGTGCTGGAAGGTGCCAGCTTCGCCATTGCTGAATCGTTTGATCAAGTGACAAAGTGGACGAACCCACCGAACATTATCAGTGTCACCGGCAGTGGGGCTAACAGTCTGGTATGGGTTCAAATACTGGCAAATATTCTGAATTCGGATCTCCAGGTCACGGACGCCGCCTCGGAAGGACGAGGCGCTGCTGTTTTTGCTGCACTGGCGATGGGGGAATATGACTCTCTTGACCAGGCCATCAAGCAGATGGTTAAAGTCTCGAAGGTTGTTTCGCCAGATCCGTTGAAAACCGGGATCTATAGAGAACTGTTTACTAAATGGCAACGGTTAAACGAGCAGGTTGCAAAACAGGAGACCTAGTGGAGTGTCCTGGATATTAACAATCACATTTACATTCTCAAAAAATGTTATAAAGGTCCTTAGTTTTGTTCTGCAACGTTCATCTTTTGAAGCCCGCGGGTTGTTTCACGATGCGGTTGTTCAGGCAAGAATATCCAGGTGAATAGCATGACACGCACACTGATCAAAAATGGCCGGGTTTACTCTACGGAACGGAATGTTTTTGACACTGCCAATGTGTTGGTCGTCGACGGTGTTGTTAGTCAAATTGGCACCAAGGCGATCGCCGAAGAACAAACTGACAATACCATTGATGCCACCAACATGTATGTTGCCCCCGGTTTTGTCGACATGCATTGCCACATATTCGACCATTCACTATTTAAAACCGGTCGGTTGCCCGCTGATCGCATTGGCGTAAAACAAGGCGTCTCTTGCCTGATAGACACCGGCAGCGCAGGACCCGGCATGATCGATTCGTTTAAGGAATACGTTATCGACACCCAGCACACGCATTGCTTTGCACTGTGCAACATAGGCTCACCCGGGATGCCCGGAGTTGACGGTGGTCACTCAGCGAAACCGGAACTTATCTCCCTCAGCGGTACAGTCAAAGCCATCGAAAACAACCCGGATTGGATTCTCGGCGTGAAAGTTCTGGCTTCATCCACACATACCGGTTTGATGGGGCTCGAAGCGGTTAAAATCGGCAGAAAAGCAGCAGAGATTACCGGTACCCCTTTGATGGTACATCTGGGAAACGCACCACCGGTGATCGACGATGTATTGGATCTGATGCGCCCCGGTGATATCGTTACCCATGCTTATCATGGCAAAATTGGCGGCGTGCTGGGATATAAAGATAAAGTGATTCCTCAATTCAAGGCCGCCGTGGATCGGGGTGTTATCGTTGATATTGCGCACGGCCGTTCCTCATTTTCTTACGACACATGCGAGAAGGCACTTAACCAGGGTATGCCGATTCATACGATTAGCAGTGACCTGCACAAAGGCAATATTGACCGATACGTGGTTTCCCTGGCACGAACCATGAGTAAATTTCGCAGTCTTGGGCTGTCTCTGGAAGATGTGATAAAAGCCGTCACCGTGACCCCGGCAAAGGCACTCAACCTGACACAGAGAGGATTCGGCACACTCGAACCCGGTAAACCGGCGAATATCACCGTCTTTGAAGAAACCCCACAAGCCGTCGAGATGGAAGATGCAGAAGGAAATGTACGGGTTTCATCGAACTGGATCCAACCCAGATGGAGTATGGTGAATGGTACCTGCTTTGAAACTTGTGAAGAACTCTGATCATGGCAGAGCTAACACCCATCATCAATGCTGCTGGTAAGCTGACCGCCCTGGGTGGCTCGGTACAATCCGAAACCGTAGCAAACGCGGTGGCAGAGGCTGCGCAGCAGCATGTAGACCTGGCGGAACAAAGGCAGCTAGTCGCAGAAAAAATCGCACAACTGACGGGTGCCGAAGCTGCCTGCATCACCAGCGGTGCCGCCGCAGGTATCAGCATCAGTGTTGCGTCAATCCTGACCGGTACAAATCTGGATCTTATCCACCAGTTACCTGATGTAGATGTCAACAACAAAATATTGCTGCAGGCTGGACACGCGATCAACTTTGGCGCCCCCATAACACAAATGATTCGCCTTGGCGGCGGCAGACCCCGCTTGCTGGGAAGTGCAAACCATGTGCCCGAGCAGGCGCTGACAGATGCCCTGCAAAACGAAGAATTCGCTGCAATGGTGTACGTGAAGTCTCACCATTGTGTCCAGACAAACCAGATTTCGCTGCAGCGTTGCCTCCAAGTGTGCCATTTGCATAATATCCCCCTCATCATCGATGCGGCGGCGGAAGAAGATTTGACGCGCTATATCAGCGCCGGTGCAGATCTTGTGACCTACTCGGGTGGCAAAGCATTCTGCGGCCCGACAAGCGGCTTTATAGTTGGCAGATCGGATCTGATTGAGTCCTGTGAGATGCAGTCCCTGGGAATCGCCAGAACCATGAAAGTTGGCAAGGAAACCATCGCCGGACTCGCCCTGGCGCTCGACGAATACGTATTAGGGAGTGAACAGGATCGTCTGGATCACTATGAACAATTAAACAATCAGTTGAGTACCAAACTGGCTAGCTGTAAACACCTGCAATCCAGTTTGATGCCGGATGAAGCCGGACGCCCATTTTCGCGGACTGCCATTCGAGTTAACCGGGGCGACATCAAACAACTGGTCTCCTTCCTCAAGGACAGTACACCGAGTATTAGAACTCGAAACCATCACATCAACGACGGTTACCTGCTCATTGATCCCAGGGAAATAACCAGGTCTCAGGTTGAAGTTATCTCCCAACGCCTGCTGGAATTCGACGCCGGTTTGAAGAAATAACGGTTAACACGACAAGTGATGCTATATTGCCTTTAATCAAACCAGAAGAGACAAAAACATGAAAACCACTCGTTGGATTATTCCGGGCATTTTCCTGGGCTTGTGCGTTGCCGGATGCAGTGAAACAGAAACACAGACCGGAGTCGCTGCGACCGAAGAAAAAGCTGAAATAAACCTCGTGGCCACGACCCGGCATGGACAGGTCAAGGGTTTTGAGGAAGACGGTGTGCTGGTGTTTAAAGGAATCAGATACGGCGCCGATACTGCTTCCAACAGATTTATGCCACCAAAGCTACCTGAACCCTGGAGTGATGTGAAGGACGCTATAGCTTATGGAAATTCAACTCGACAAAGGCAGGCCAATGGTCTCGGATTGTTTTCATCATGGCGAACAGACCCTGCACCCGCTACCAGCGAGGACTGCCTGTTCCTGAATGTCTGGACACCCGCACTCTCTGTCGATGGAGAACCTGACAATAGCAAGCGGCCCGTGATGGTCTGGTTACATGGTGGCGGATTTTCCACCGGGTCAGGCTCAAGTAATGCCTACGACGGCGTTCGCCTGGTCAAACGGGGTGATGTGGTGGTTGTCTCCATTAACCACCGCCTGAATGTTTTCGGACATCTTTACCTGGCCGAATATGGTGAGAAATTTACTGATTCTGGAAACACGGGCATCCTGGATATCATTCAGTCCCTGGAATGGGTTCGCGACAATATCGCTGAATTCGGTGGCGACCCCGACAATGTCATGATATTCGGCGAGTCCGGCGGCGGTATGAAAGTGAGCGTTCTGCTCGCCATGGAGGCCGCAAAAGGACTGTTTCATCGCGCTGTTATTCAAAGCGGGCCTCAATTGGACAACCTGCAAAGCATAGTGGCGGCTGCATCGGCCAAAACAGTGGTGGATCAGCTAGGACTGTCTGAAGACAATATTGATCAGATACTATCTATACCAGCGCAAGATATTGAGCAGGCAACCAGGGATGCGATGGCAGACGCGGGGCCGTTCCGGTTGGGTCCGGTATTTGACCAGAAGAACTTCACCAGACAACCTTTTAATCCGGGTGCACCCTCTCAGTCCAGGGACATCCCATTGCTCATCGGCACCACCAGGACAGAAATGACATTACTCGCTGGTGCCAGGCGACCGGAATTATTCGACCTCACCTGGGAGACATTACCCGCGGCTCTCGAACAGGGCCTGCCAGGCATGGATGCGACAACTGTCACTGCCGGATACAGAAAATTAAACCCGGAGATGCAGGCCCCGGAGCTGTACTTCACCGCAATTACGGACAATGGATTCCTGCGGCGCAGCCTTACCCTGGCAGATCGCAAAGCAGATCAGGGCGGCGCACCGGTCTACTTCTATTTATTCAACTGGGACTCTCCTGTGGACGATGGCAAGTGGAAAGCAATGCACGCGTTGGAAATTGGCTTCGTATTTGACAATGTCGCAAAGTCAGAATCCATGGCGGGTCTCGGTGACGATCAGCAACTAATTGCCGACATGATGTCCGAGAGCTGGTTAGCGTTTGCCAGAAGCGGTAATCCAAACAGCGACGCGATACCACAGTGGTCACCGTACACATCCGCCGAGCGATCAACCATGGTTATTGATTTGAATCCTCGAATGGAAACTGACCCTCGTCAAAAATTCATGGCATTATTAACCGCTGAATAAAATCACTATCAAGAACAAACGCAAAAGGAAACAACCGTGCACAAGAGAGTCCTTATAGCTAACCGCGGCGAGATCGCCATTCGTATTGCGAAAGCGGCAACCTCCCTGGGCATGGAGTCCGTGTCGGTGTACGCGCCGACAGATTCACTTTCACTGCACACCCGCTTCACAACACAAAGCGTCGAAACCGGCGACCCAACGGATTCCGTCGCAGCCTACCTTGACGCAGAATCCCTGCTACAGATTGCCTTGGACAATAACTGTGACTGTATACATCCTGGCTATGGTTTTTTATCAGAGAATGCGGCGTTCGCCGAAGCTTGTGCCACTAAAGGGATCACTTTTATCGGACCCACTCCCGAGGCACTTTCGTTGTTCGGAGACAAAGTTCGTTCTCGCGCCCTGGCTGAATCGTTGGACATCCCCGTGGTGCCTGGCGCAGAAACTGCTTTGGCTTCGGTACACGATGCAACAGAAATGGCATCCAGACTGGGATACCCGGTAATGCTCAAAGCCTCAGCAGGTGGTGGTGGACGTGGCATGCGGGCAGTTGAACACGCCGAGAAAATGGCCTCGGCATTCGAGCGATGCGTGAGTGAAGCGGAAAGCGCCTTTGGTAATGGTGCCATGTTCATGGAAAAGCTGGTCGCACGACCTAGACATATCGAGGTACAAATTCTCGCTGACACACAGGGGAACCTGGTGCATCTCCACGAGCGGGACTGCTCGGTACAATTGCGAAACCAGAAAGTACTTGAGATTGCGCCTGCGCCTGGTTTAGACACCGACGTTCGTGAGCGGATTCTTGCGAGCGCAATCAAGCTTGCTGAAACGGCATCTTACGTTAATGCGGGCACGGTCGAATTCCTGGTATCACCCGAGACGGGTGAATACTTTTTCATAGAATGCAATCCGAGGATTCAGGTAGAACATACGATCACCGAGCAAATCACTGGCATCGATATCGTTGAAGCCCAGTTCCATATTGCCGGTGGCGCCTCTCTTTCATCGTTGGGTCTGGGAGACCAACAGGCGGTAGGCTCACCCAGGGGGTTTGCCATTCAAGCCAGGGTTGTCGCTCAATCCACCGGTAAGATCACGGCCTACAAAGAGCCGTCAGGAGTTGGTCTCAGGGTTGATGCCTGTGGTTATCTTGGCTATAGCCCACCGCCACAGTTCGATCCCCTGCTCGCAAAAGTAATTTGTTCTTCCAGTTCTCTGCAGACCGAAGGTTCTGCGTTCCCTTCGGTAATCAACCGAACCCTTGATGCCCTGGAAAACTTCCATATCGGTGGTCTGCAAACCAACCTGCCTCAATTGCACGCAATATTGTCACATCCTGACATCCATGCAGGTGACGCAAGAACTTCATTACTCGCAGAAGCACCGGAATTGACACCCAGCACGATCACGGCAACTATCCCAAATTCCAAAAGTGGTTCGCTCAGCCTGTTTGAACAACAAGCTCCGCAATCTAACCCTGGCCTGGTTGCTGCTACACGAACCATTGCAACGCCAAAACCGCTGTTAAACCTCGATGGCGATCAACAGGCAGTTAAATGCCCCATGGACAGTTCAGTCATAGAAGTCAATGTGAACGAAGCTGACGCGGTGGCCTTCGGTGACACACTATTAGTAGTTACCGCAATGAAGATGGAGACGTTGATAACCGCGCCATGTTCGGGAATTGTTTCGTCGATGCAATCACTCGCGGTGGGCGATATCCTCGCAGCGGGGCAGGTGCTGATTGGCATCACCCCATCAGAAAACGGCACTGACCAGACCGCCGAACCACGGAGTGCAGACCAGACCTGGGGATCAGTTCTGAACGAAGTAGACACCCTGCAAACGCTGGCGAAACAAAGACTGGCACCCGGGTCCGATGATCCGGGTGTTGTCCGCCAACGCTCTCGCAACAAACTCACCTGCCGGGAACGCATTCTGCTGCTGTTGGATGATGGTAGTTTTCGCGAAGTCGGCAGCATTGCAGGGTTTGCGTCATACGATGAAGACGGTGCAATATCGGGTTTTACCCCGGCTAACAGTATTGGTGGGTGGGGGAAAATAAACAGTCGAACCACCATTGTCTGTGCCGATGACTTTACCTCACGAGGGGGGCATGCTGATGGCGCAATCGCCGCGAAAAGTGGTTACCTCGATCGTCTGGCTATAGAGATGCGTATTCCGTCAATCAGAATGCTCGATGGTTCTTCCGGAGGCGGCAGCGTTGCGGCGATGGTCCCGGCCCAGAAAAAAGAAGGTGAAAGCAAGGCAAAGGAAAGTTCAGGGGCAATCAAGGCAGGTCGGCCAAGAGTATCTGGCGGCGGTGGATCTTTCCTGCCCGGTCATCTGGGCAGTTCCATGTATACAGAACAGCTCTCGACGGTACCTGTCGTTAATCTGCTACTGGGCAGTGTGGTTGGTATTGGTGCAGCCAAAGCCGTGCTGGGTCACTTTTCAGTGATGGTACGAGACGTCGCCCAGCTTTTTGTTGCCGGTCCTCCCGTTGTTTCCCATGCAATGGGTTACGACATCACCAAAGAAGAACTCGGCGGCTGGCATATCCACTGCACCAACGGGTCCGTCGACAATCTTGCAGAAACCGAGGAAGAGGCCGTCGTCATGACGCGCCAGTTTCTTTCATACCTGCCCTCGAGCGCTTATGAAGTGCCGCCGGTAACAGAATCCAATGATCCCATTGATCGCAGGGAAGACGAATTGTTCACATTGATATCCCGCAAGCGCACGACCACATTTGATGTTCGTCAGGCAATCAGGCTGATGGCTGATAAAGATTCCTTTTTCGAGATCGGACCTCTGTGGGGCACCGACCAGATAACAGGATTCGTAAGATTTAACGGTTATCCAATGGGTGTTATCGCTTCAGACAGCCAACACGTCAATGGCGGCGCCCTGACTGCTGACGGTTGTGACAAACTAAAACGACACCTGGATCTGTGCGACCTGTTTCATCTACCCATGTTAAACCTGATCGATAACCCCGGGTTTGCAGTCGGGTTGGAACATGAAATTGCCGGTACGATTCGCAAAGGCGGGGAGTGGATGGTTGCCTTTGCCCAGGTGGTCGTACCCATCTTCACCGTGGTGATGCGACGCAGCTTTGGCGTTGCAGGTAACAACTACGCAACACCCCGATCAAAACCATCCGTGCGTGTTGCATGGCCCGCAGCTGATGTGGGGGGCATTCCACCCGAGGGCGGCATCGAAGCGGCTTACAAGCGTCAGCTGGCTGAGGCAGAAGATCCGGTCGCACTGCGCGCAGAACTCTATGCCCGTATCGAAACTGCGCGAGGTCCGGTCGGGCCCTTAAACAAATTCCAGATTGAAGAGATGATCGACCCAAGAGATACCCGCCGTTATATTTGCGAGTGGGTTGAAACAGCGTTTAAGGTGGTATCACAACCTGCACGGCTGGTGCCACGGGCGCTTCAGTTTAGGCCATGAAGAAGCATTGGTTATCAAACGAATTTCAGAACAAATGGATTCAGAAATTGTGCATGTAGCGCCTGCTCTACCGCAACAAAGCTAAGCCACTCACTACAGGCGTTATACGCCAATAGAGGTTTTGATCCTATGAAAGCACACAATGTGACAGCGATTAGCGATGGGTTTTCCACACTGGCCAAGCGGGCGAATGAATCACTGGGTTCCTTTGATGAGAGTTTGATCGGTATGGGCATGTACGTTCCCGGAAGCTCGCCCTGGGAAAAACATAACAAAGGAGACGAACTACTCTACGTAACGGATGGTGAAGTAAGAATCGAAGTCCTGGAAGATTCCGGTGAGTCGTTGATTGAGCACCTGATGGAAGGCTCACTTTTTGTTGTACCCCGATGTAAGTGGCATCAACTGACGGCTACCGACAACGTGAACATCCTCTACATCAGTCCGAGTGAGGATAGTGTCAAGCGACAGCCAGAGCACCCAATTGAGAAGAGAGACACATAACACATAGAACCATTGACTGGATAATCTGCATGACATCAGAATCTGCTAGGTGCGAGAAGGAGTCATGGTGCTTCTGTACACGGTGACTACCCTATTATCCGCAACCAGTTCAATCTCTACATGATCACCTTTTCCTACAAGTTGAACCTTCTCGCCGTTTGACTGTGTCATATTCCAGCCGTCAGTTGAATCGACATTCCTCAGCTTCACCATAGTGCTGGTTCCCTCGATCGCCGTGTTCTGAGGATGGGCGGCAAGATGTAAAACCTGCCCATCCCATTTTGCTTCACTCAACGCAATGCGCGGGAAATCCACGCCTTCTACGGTGGGCTCGCTGAATTTCGTGAGATTAGGTTCATTGAAAATACCTGACCAGGCGCCTTGCGTACAAACCCAACCCGCCATCATGCGCGCATTCCATTGGCCGCGAGGGTGCGCTTCGTTTAAACCCAGGCCAAGTGTGAACTCACCGGTATCATGGTTCCAGGTGGGTTCTATGTGTTCATCTGCTGCATCCCATATTCGCTGTTTCGTTTCAGGGTCTGCAAATTCACCGGCAAGCTGCAACAGCATTGTTGCCATTGCAGGTTGGTCGAGGCCTGCAATCGAACCATCGCCGAACACGCCACTTCCCAGTGCAGCGGTTTTCCATCCGGCCTCGGCTACCTGGTTTCTTTGCGGCGCAAAGTACCAGGCAGGCGCTATAATGCCCATTGGACCTCGGCCAACATGTTCATTGACGACAGGGTCGTAATACAAATCGACCGAGACAGGCTTTCCATCATCCCAGGATACATAGTTATCTGCTGCATATTCCCACCACTTGTCGAACGCACTGTGGTGACTGGTCTTGAATATTTGATCGTAGAGTCTCAGACCGAGACCGGCGCCGCTTAGTCAGTAGGGCCAGACCTTGGTGTTTTCGCAATGGCAGCCCACCTGGCTATTGTGCCATTGCCCGGCCAGGTGGGAGGCCACCGCCGAGTGGCTCCAGGTAAAGGTATTGGCGTCGTCACGAATCATCTTAAACGGCTTGTCCCATTTATCGTCACCTGAAACGTAACGGTGCAAACTCATCAGTAGCGTAAAAAAACCCTTGTAAAACAGCATGCCGTCAGCCGCAACGGGATCCGGTTGAACGCCGTAGGGCTGAATACCATTGGCGGTCCAGCCAGGCACGTCATAGTTACCCCAATGCGCTTCTGGAACCAGGGGACGATATCTATCGGGGTATGCCCCCCTCTCAGGATCGTTACCAAATTGTGTCATCCAGTCTGCTGCGGACCACCAACTTGTGTGTCGTTCCACCAGGTTATCAAGGATGGTGCTGAAGACCTCACGCCAGGCGGGCGTCCGATCACTCATCAGCGCCACGGCATAACTCGAATCAATGAGATCAAATCGATGCCATGACGTCATCGGCTCTCCGGTTGTTGTATCCCAGTGGGGGTGAGGTTCGCCATCACGGTCCCAGTTGTCCGGGGTCGTCGCTTTTCTGTACAGGTAGCGAAGCCAGCCTATCGACCGATCATCCAATGCAACCATTTAACCCCCTCCTACGGTAACAACGTTGTTGTTTATTCTGGCAGGCCGACCACAAAATTCTTCCCGTGTCATGGACTGCATCAGATCCTTGTCAGTGGTGTTAATCCAGGTGCGCTCCCCTTTTGGTGTCAGACACGCGAAATGCCCCACGTTCGGTTCATTCCCGGTATACATCACGGTATAGGATTCGATTTCCACACTGCCTGAGTATTCCGGGATTACCACGCGTGAGGGCAGTTCATCAATTTTCGATTGTGCGTTGTCGTGGACGAAATCCTGCACCGGTGGTTCCGCTGAATATATACAATGCGCGTGCTTGTACAGATTGCCTCCATTGGCTGTTATTAAACCTTTGGATCCCGGTTTGTCGCGAAGCAACTCGACCATGCGGGCAATACTATGCATGACATAGTTGTTCAGTGGACCGCCACCGAACGTTAATCCACCAGTCACGGTCAACTGATCTGTTTCCTTCAGGCCCAACTCCTCAGCGGCGATCTGTACCGCTGACGGAAAACAGCTGTACAGATCGACGTAGTCCAGATCCTCAATCCCGAGTCGGGCATGATCAAGCAGACATTGCCCAACCAGGCGAACACCCGGAGAGGTGTAGAAATTATCCCTTACAGAGGCGCAAAAATGATCCTGGCCTTCGACCCCGGACCAGGGATACACCCAGAGATCTTCGGCGATACCCAATTTTTTTGCCTTACCTACGGAACACATGATTAGCGCACCGGCCATATCTACCGACATGTTGGAGTTCATCAGTTTCGTATAGGGAAAGCTGATAGGGCGATTCTGAGGGGATGACGTGCGAATTTCTTCTGCACTGACCTTGTCTCGTATCCAGGCGTGGGGATTAGACGTGGCGACTTCACTGAACCTGGCCCAGAGTTCCGAGATGCGAATAATATGCTCCTGTAGCGATTCACCACGCTGGTAGCGACGTGCATTGTCGTACATCGGGTAAATCTGAATGGCGCGGCTGATGCCCCGGGCAATTTCGTATTCGTGATGCTCCGACTTTAGTGCGCCAAAGACCCGGTCATAAGTACCTGGCGCGTCCTTCCAGCTCATCTTGATACCGGCCTTGCGCGCTTTCGCTGCACTTCGGCCATTCTCTGCACCCGTGATAAGAACCAGATCAAGATCTCCGGCAAGAATCGAAGCAGCGGTATGATTCACTACCGATTGAATCTGATTACCACCAAATAAAGTACCTGCGGTTTCAGCATGGGGAGAACCTATCATTTCGGCGATATAACGCGCCGGATTCTGATAACTCCAGATCCCACGAATAACACGAACCGACTGGACTTGTGGCAGCAGTCCATTGACCCCTGTGTCCTGCTCAGCCAGCTTCACCGCCCCAAGCATCATGTCTATCGGCTCTTTTGCATCTTCGAGTACATCGGTGCGTTGCAGAAGCTGACCAATCCCAACCAGGATCGGCGTGTTTGGGGTCGACATCGTATTTCCTCCGGTGGTACCAACCAGGTGTTAATGCCAGAAGTGTACCTAACCTGTCACCAGCTGACTATTCAGCTCACAGATTAAGGTTGATTCTCGACGGTTGTCCAGCTTGAGGTAGCCACCACATTATGGTTCTCTAGAAAAGACCAGCACCCAATGGTATTCCCATGCAGGCATTTGTAATCAGGCGATTGTTAGCGCTGATTCCGACCCTATTGTTTACAAGTATTATTGTTTTCGCCTCGATCCATATGATCCCCGGCGACGTAATCGACTTGATGCTGGCCCAGAATGATATCTCCACGGGCCAGGATCGGGCACTTATAGAAGCTGCACTGGGTCTTGACCAGCCTATCCATATTCAATATTTCAACTGGGTCTGGAATGCCATGCAGGGCGATCTGGGTCGCTCACTCTGGCAAAACGTCCCCGTCACAGAACAGCTGGCGGCCACATTACCGATCACCTTCGAGCTTGGATTGCTGGCATTAATCGTTGCTTTAACCGTTGCAATTCCAATCGGTATCTATTCCGCGATACGGCAGGATACGACAGGGGATTATATCTCACGTTCGTTCTCACTGTTGATGCTGGCGATCCCCAGTTTCTGGTTGGGCACCCTGGTGATGGTGTTCCCGTCTGTCTGGTGGCGCTGGGCACCCCCGCTGGAGTTCGTGCCTTTTTTCGAAGACCCGGTTAAGAACCTTGCCCATATGTTGATTCCGGCGATTTTGCTCGGACTCTCCATGTCTGCTGTCACCATGCGAATGACCCGCACCATGATGCTCGAAGTGTTACGCCAGGATTACATTCGTACCGCCAGGGCAAAGGGGCTGGGAGAACATATCGTCATTCTGAGGCACGCCCTGCGTAACGGGTTAATTCCGGTGATAACTTTAATTGGGCTGCAAGCACCGTTGCTCATTGGTGGCGCTGTGATACTGGAACAAATATTCGTGGTGCCAGGCATGGGGCTACTGCTGCTGGAAGCGGTTTTCCAACGAGATTACCCTGTCGTAACCGGTGTTTTTCTTGTGGTCGGGATGGCGATTTTAGTGATCAACCTGATTGTTGATCTCACCTACGGATTTCTCGATCCAAAGGTTCGACATTAATGAGCGCCCTGTCCTCAACTACCAGTGCTGTGAACTTGGACAGTACGATCATGACGCCACCGGACTACCACCCGGTTATTGCACTGGCGCGGAGAATGATTCGAACAAAACGCCTGGGCGCCGCAGGTGGTGCAATATTTATCCTGTTCCTGTTCTGCGGTGTTTTCGCAGATCTGTTGGCTCCCTATGGTATGAACGAGACCAATATGCTGGTTCGTCTGCAGGCGCCGTCCTTAACCCATATCATGGGCACTGATCATCTCGGTCGTGACGTCTTCTCCCGTGTATTGATTGGTGCGCAGCTTTCAATGATCGTTGGATTTGTTACCGCCAGCCTTGCAACTGTCATTTCAATTGTATTGGGCGTCATATCAGGATACGCGGGTGGTCGTACCGACATGCTGATTCAGCGTTTCGTTGATGCCTGGATGACATTCCCCGACCTGGTGTTGTTAATTGTGGTTATCTCGATCGTCGGTCCGGGCGTTCCGCAAATCATCATTATTCTTGGACTGCTGTATGGCATAGCAGGTTCGCGAATCGTTCGCGGCTCTGTCATGACAGTTCGCGAGAACATGTATACCCACGCTGCCCAGTCAATGGGAGCAAGCACGTTGCATATTCTCTGGTATCACATTCTGCCTAATATTCTGCCTGTGGTGATTGTGCTGTTCACCACCCGCGTCGGCGCCGTGATTCTCGCCGAGGCTGGTTTGTCTTTCCTGGGTTTAGGTGTGCCGCCGCCTGCTCCAACCTGGGGTAGCATGCTCAGCGGTACCGGGCGAACCTATATGTACCTTGGCCCCTGGCTGGCCCTTGCACCAGGCGTGTGTTTAACCATGGTGGTCTATGCAATCAATGTCTTCGGCGATGCGCTGCGTGACCTGCTGGATCCGCGAATGAGGGGGAGCCGGTGATTACGGGCCGATTTTCAATACTGATTTTCTTAATACTTCTCTTGTTAGTGCCACTCACCCACCCCCAGGCGCTGGCAGAAGATCAACCACAATATGGCGGCTCACTCGATATTGGCACAGTCAACGTGACGCTTTCACCGCTTTCCTGGGACCCGGTGGACTGGGTGTGGAAGAGTAATCACGACACCGGTATGGTGCGGGAACAATTGTTTGCGGGTGATCTCGACAAGAGTGTTCGCAAGGGTGGTCCATTCTCGTTTATCGCAGACGCCTATCTACCCTCTGACGCGATGAGGGGCGAACTGGCGAAACAATGGACCTGGGAAGACCCACTTACCCTGGTGATTCAACTTCGCCATGGCGTCATGTTCACCGATAGACCCGGCGTGATGAAATCCCGTGAACTCGTCGCGGCTGATGTCGTTTATACCTACGAGACGCTGCGAGACAGTCCAAAAAAAATACCGACCTATTTCGATCATATCAATGACGTTGTTGCCAGGGACCCCCATACCGTTGTTTTCTACTTCAGCGAATACAATGCGGAATGGGCCTACCGATTCGGATATGGATATTACTCGGGTATTTTCCCAAGGGAGATGGCGGATGTTGATGCCAAACGATGGCGCACAGTCACGGGAACGGGGCCCTTTGTGCTCGAACGATATATTCAGGCTAACGCACAGACATATGCCAAAAATGACGCCTACTGGGACAAGGAGCAGATAGGCGAGAAAAGTTACCCGATTCCCTTTGTTGATCGTCTCTCTTACCGGATAATCAAGGACGAGGCAACCTACCTGACTGCGCTGCGCACCGGTCAAATAGATATTCTCGAAGCGATCCGCTGGATCGCAGTTGATCACCTGAAGGAGACAACACCTGAGCTGAAGTGGAATCGGTGGTTGGCCACAGGCGGCAACTTTATGGCGCTTCGCGTCGACAGGGCACCATTTGGTGACATCAGGGTCAGGCGGGCACTGAACCTGGCTGTGAACCAACAGGAAATTGTCGAGCTTTTTTATGGCGGTCATGCCGAACTGATGGCCTATCCGCAACACCCGGGCTTCGGTGAATATTTTCAGCCCCTGGAAGAAATGCCGGATTCGGTTAAAGAATTGTTTTCGTTTAACCCGGACAAGGCACGGCAGTTACTCGCAGAAGCGGGTTATGCCGATGGTTTTGAAATTGAAGTACAGGTTTGCAGCTGTAGCCCCGGCAATATGGATCTAATTCCGTTGCTGGAGAGTTATCTGGCCGATGTAGGCGTCTCAATCAAGATCAAACCGATGGAATACGCCTCGTTCCTTTCGGCGATGACAACCCGAACCCATACACCGGGGTACCTGATGGGTAGTGGTCATGTAAACCCCACGACATCACTGCGCAAGAGTTTTGTCACGGCTCAGACGTGGAATCCGTCGATGTATTCCGACCCAGTGTTTGATGCAAAAATACGCGAGCTGCATCTAACCCGCGACGAGAATGTTCGCATCAAAATGATTCGCGAACTGACCGTCGAAATGCTGGACAAGGCACCTTACATTTGGCTGCCAACACCCTATGTCTATACAGCCTGGTGGCCATGGGTAAAAAATTACGGTGGCGAGCTTCGAGCTGGTGCGGTCAGACCCGGACCAATCTATGCACGAATCTGGATTGACCAGGCGTTGAAGAAGGAGCTTGGTTTTGACGACTAGTCCCTTGCTCCAGATCTCCGATTTGTCGGTATCCTTTCAAACAGAACGAGGCCTTGTTCCTGCTATTGACAGGGTTTCTCTGCATGTGGACGAAGGCGAGACACTGGCAATCGTCGGCGAGAGTGGCTCAGGAAAGAGCGTCACAGCACTTTCGATCTTGCGCTTACTCGACGACGCCGGGGAAATCAACAGCGGCAAGATATTGTTCGCCGGTGTTGACCTGCTGACCCTTGATAACAAGTCTATCCGTTCAATTCGCGGCGATCGAATTGCCATGATATTTCAGGAACCCATGTCATCCCTCAATCCGGTTCTGACTATTGGTAAACAGGTCGCTGAGCCAATCTGGCTGCACCGCCAACTATCCTGGAGTCATGCCGCTGAGCAAGCTGCTGAACTACTCCGTCGTGTCGCTATACCCGATGCCGTTGATCGCCTCGGAGACTACCCGCATCAATTCTCCGGCGGTATGCGCCAGCGCGTCATGATTGCAATGGCCCTGGCCTGTGAACCAAAACTGATCATCGCCGACGAGCCAACAACAGCGCTGGACGTCACTGTGCAGGCACAAATACTATCGATGCTGAAACACCTGACACAGGAACTGAACACATCGCTGATTCTGATTACCCATGATCTTGGTGTAGTAGCACGCTACGCCGACCGGGTCGCGGTCATGTATGGCGGCAGGGTAGTAGAAACAGCACCCGCTCGCGAACTCTACAACAACCCCAGGCATCCCTACACAAAGGGCCTGATGGCTTCTGTGCCATCACTTGATGGAACCCCCGGCGAACGCCTGAAAACGATTGAGGGGCAGCCACCAGATCTGGCCAACCTCCCCCCGGGTTGTGCTTTTGCACCTCGCTGCCCCTATGCAAAAGATCAGTGTTTGTCAGAAAAACCTGAACTTGAACATGTCACAGAAAAACATCAAAGCGCCTGTTTTGGTTATGAGTGACGCTACTAGTAACCATATCGTTGAAGTACAGGACCTGAAGGTGCACTTCCCGATTACTGCGGGACTGTTCCGGCGTACCGTAGGTCACCTCGCCGCTGTTGATGGGGTATCGTTTTCTATAACAAGAGGCGAAACCTTCAGCCTGGTGGGGGAGAGCGGCTGTGGCAAATCAACAACCGCTCTGGCTGTGCTACGCATGCAGGCAGCAACTTCCGGCCAGATCATCTTCAATGGTCAGGATATTACCCATCACTCGGCGAGGGAATTGCGGCCGATTCGGCGAAGCATGCAAATGGTGTATCAGGACCCATTTGGTTCACTCAATCCCAGGATGAAAGTCGGTAACATCATTGGAGAGCCCTTGCGTGTCCATGGTCTGGCATCAGACAAGGAAAAGCTGCAGTCCAGAATCAAGGAGTTGATGAATCTGGTCGGACTATTACCCGACATGGCAGATCGATATCCTCATGAGTTCTCCGGCGGCCAGCGCCAACGTATCTGTATTGCCAGGGCGTTGGCGCTTGATCCGGAACTGATAATCTGTGACGAAGCTGTATCCGCACTGGATGTCTCGATTCAGGCCCAGGTCATCAACCTGCTGATGGAACTGCAGCAACGCCTGGGGCTGACTTACCTGTTTATCGCCCATGACCTGTCTGTGGTAAGGCATATCAGCAATCGGGTTGCCGTCATGTATCTCGGACGTATCGTCGAAGTTGCTGACCGCGACCAGCTATTTTCAAATCCAAAGCACCCTTATACCCAAATGTTGCTCGACGCAGTCCCCGTCGCCAACCCGGATCTTGAAGCCGAACGACCCCACAAGCTGATTGTTGGCGAAGTGCCGAGTGTGCGCAACCCACCATCTGGCTGTAGATTTCACCCCAGATGCCCGGACGCCATGCCAGTTTGCACAAAACAAACACCGGTCCTTCGGGGAGAGGGCAAGGATGGGGCACAAGTATCCTGCCATCTATTCGACGCGTCAGTCAGCTGATTCCAGCTCAAGTTAGTCAAGACAATGGTGATTTCATCAATTTGCTAAAAAAGTTGGATGCTTTATGCTCTGTCTACTTTCTAAACAGTAACGGGAAAGCGCATTTTTCAATAGGTGTGTAAACAAATGTCTGAGACAAGACAGTCCACGCCGCTCGGGCCAATTGCGGACCGTTTCTCGCACCGGGAACTCATCGGCGCGGGGAGTGCAAAGCAGGTTCATCTGGCGCTTGATACGCTGGTCAATCGCCTGGTGGCGGTTGCTGTCATTGAGAATCCTCCAGACGACTTAAACAACGAGATAGTGACCTGGGCTTCAATCGCTGATCACCCGCAGGTAGTGACGATTTATGATGTCATAAACCACCCGCACACAACCTACATTATCCAGCAGTATCTTGAAGGCAAGAATCTGAGAGATCGCATCACCAACTCGCCGCTGTCCGAGCTGGAAGCATTAGAGTGCAGCCTGCAACTCACCCGCATACTAAAAGATACTCACAAAGAGGGGTTTATCCACTCGGATTTAAAGCCAGAGAACATTTTGTTTGATCGCGCAGGGCTGCCTTATTTATGTGACTTTGGTGCATCAAAAACTGCCGAGTGGATCAGCCTTGATATCCCAACATCGATGACAGGCGGGTCGGTGGGATATATGGCACCGGAGCAACTGCTAAGGGCCTCAGCTGCGCCCACCGTGGATATCTACTCCCTCGGATGCCTGATGTTCGAGATGATGACAGGAACAGCGGCTTTTGTTGGTGAACCGCGGGCAATTTATGCCTCGAAGGTCGACCCAGCATTCTCACCTCCAACCAGTAACCACTTCAGTACGCCGGTCGCAAACCTGCTCACCTCATTAATGGCGTTTGAGCCAACCCGTCGACCAGACGACATGCAACAGCTTGAACAGCGTTTAGTGGCTGTCATCGAGGAACTAATCCATAGCAATAAAACAGCCAGATCACCCATCTGGGGTTATCAGGACCAGCGCCAGACCTTTAACTCACTGTTGCGTGACGCCAATAGAAATCGGCCCCGGTTAATCCTGATTGATGGCGCTGCAGGCATGGGTAAATCAACTCTGATAGAAACATTCCTGTCCACTACACAAAGTACAGTCCGAGTGGTGTGCGAGAAAGCATCGGCACAAATGGTCGAGCCGCTATCGCTGTTTAAAACCTGTTTGAATGACCTTGGCCCCGATTTTTTGATCAAAATCGAAAAATCAGACACTCGTTTCCACGAACCCGAATTCAGGAATTTCGCAACCACCATCATTGACCATTTATGCAATGAGAACGACATTCTGGTTTTCGATGACATTCACTGGGCTGATGAAACTTCGTTGAATTTGCTCCAGCAACTGATCCTGCGCCTGACACGAAATAAAGCCACCGGACCCACCGTCATACTGGGTTACCGGCCGGACGAGCTGGAAGAGGATCTGGCAATGTTTATAGACGACCTGCACCTGGTTAATGCCCACCGAATTTGCCTCGACGGACTAAAATCTGCTGATATCAGTGCATTGTTGACCTCAGAATTCAATGCGACACCATCAGTTCAACTCGTCACTGCCATTAAAAAAACAAGTATGGGTAATCCCCTGTTTACCCTCGAATTGATAAAGCATATCCGCAAAACGAGTCAATTCGATATCATCGCAGGGAGCCTGCAGGTGACCGTCGAGATTGATGCGCTCGACTTGCCAGCCAACCTGGTCGCCGCATTGGCAAACCGCTTAAATCATCTTTCAGACGAATGCCAGCGGGCGATGACCTATGCCGCGTTACTCGGCGAGATTTTTGACCCTGGAGTACTTCAGACAATACTTGAGCTGCCCGACGCACAATGGCTACTTATTAAAGACAGCGCAGAGCAGAACGATGTCATTCGCATGACCGGCTATGAGTTCGAATTTACCCATCCTCTGGTACGCAATCATTTCCTCACAAGACCCAGTGCACCGCGTCGAGAGAAAGCACACGCCAATATCGCTGAAAAACTCATTCTTCATTACACCGATACAGTCATGTCACATTCCATCGAAATTGCTCACCACATCGTGCGTTCAGGGCATTTACTGCATAGTCAGGAGTTCACCCGGTTTTCCACCGATGCCGGAAACAAGGCACTGAAGTTATTTTCGTTTGAGAGAGCACGAAGATTTTTCGAATACAGCTGTCAGGCCCTAAAGCATAGTGACGATGCTCATACACTCGCACAACTACACCTCAGTATCGGGCTATCCTATGGATTGTCTTCTGATTTAGCCCAGGGGATCCAGCATCTGCTAACCTCAATCGACTACTTTACAAAGACAGAGGATGTCAACGGCCTCGCAGCAGCTTTGGAGCACAAACTACGCTACGACACTTCTGCAGGAAAAATCTCTCATGGAGAGCTCGCCGACGTTAATCCGCTGGAGTCCATCATCGAGTCAATAACCAACCAGGAAACCCTGGTTAATTCACTGGACAGTCTGGCCACTGCCCATTATTACGCGGGCAACATATCCAACGCCGAATCATATGCCTCAACAGCCATGGAAATTGCCGAAGCCAGCGGAGACCTTCGACTTTGTTGTGTGCCCGTCTCCTCACTAGCATTGACAAAACTGGATCAATTCCAGATAGAAGCCGCCAGAGATTTGTGGCGGGACGGCGTAGCAAACGCAAAAAAGGCGAATTTAGACCTCGCCGATGGCTATCACTCCCAAAGGTTGCCGTTGACCCTTTTCTATCTTGGTGAGTTGGAAGAAGCCCTGCGTTTGTGCCGGGTTGCCTACCAGTTTGGGCAAGATACGAACAATATTGCCGAGTTAACAATTCCCTTATCCATCGAAATTATGGTTAACATCTTACGCGGGAATTTCCCTGAAGCTGTCGAGAAAGGTGAAGAAGCCCTTGAGATCGTAAAAATGACCCGCTACCCCTGGGCAGCCACCGCGATCATTCCGGCACTAGCGCAGACCTATACGCTCCAGGGTAAAACTGTTGAAGCATTCGACATTCTGGAACAACTGGTCACAGGGGAGATCTTCGAAAACACGGCGCCATACCAGGACCTGCACAACAATATCAAGTCGGTTATCAATGCTCGATTCACACCCGACAGCCAGCCAATATCACTGACACCACAGAGTGGACAAAAAAATCAAATTCGGCCCGGCAGTATGACAAACATCGCCATCAACCTGGAGCTACAGGCTTTAAGTGGCAGCCCAGTCAATGCCGGGACTACCGAAGAACTACTTCAGCATGCCATGCAGAACAAGCTTCTTTTTTCATTGGGCTGGGTAAATTTCATACCACGGCAACTGGGACAGCTGGCTGCATTACAAGGCAAGTTCAGTGAAGCGAGACAGTATATAAGCCGCGCAACTGAAATAGCAGAAAGAATAAACAGCCCATTCGAAGCGGCGTTATGTGAACTTGCACAGGCCAGGCTGGAAATGCAGGACCCACTAGGTGATATAACTGCCGGAGAAGTGCAGCTCAGCCAATCGAGAGAAAAGCTGACCTGCATGGGAGTATCAGAGCAGTACTTTGCCCACTAGCTTAGCCAGGATGCAGGCCTTTGCGTCTCAATCCAAGGCCGCGGTCCAATCCGAACATCAGGTTCATATTCTCAATACCAACTTGGGCACCACCCTTACCCACGTTGTCTAACGCAGAGTAAATCACCAGACGGTTTCGCCTCTCATCGTAATCGAGGCCAATCTGACAGTAGTTGGTACCATTGATAGCACTGACCCAGGGGTAGGGTCGATACTGCCAGCTGACTCCGACTTCCTTCTCCTGATCATAAACTTTGATGAACTCATGATCTCGATAGAACTGTCGATAAACGTTGAGTATATCTTCGCGGGTCGTTTTTTCCCGGGGGAATGTGTGGCAAATATCGAGGACACCGCGCGTGATGGGTACATAGACGGGGGAAAAGTGTACCTGGACGTCTGTGCCCGCCAGGAGCCCAAGTTCCTGCTCCATTTCGTAGGTATGGCGATGATCAACGACATTGTAGGGCACAATATTGTTGCCAATCTCAGGATGATGAGCCGGTTTGGCAAGCTCTGCACCGGCACCGGTTGTGCCGGACAAAGCATCAACCAGTAAGTGATCCAGATCGATCAACTCGTGCTTAATCAAAGGCGCCAACCCCAGAATCGCAGCAGAGGAAAAACAACCCGGATTGGCAACGATTCGCGCCTTCGCAACCTCACGACCATGCAGTTCCGTTATTCCATAAACCGCTTCTTCCACCAGATGCCAGTGTGTATGTTGCTGGCCGTACACTCTCTCCCAGGTTTGTCTGTCTTTCAAACGAAAAGCGGAACCGAGATCAATCACCCTGGCGCCCTGGTTCAGTAGAGTATCAATTGTCTCCAGGGTCGCAGATGTGGGTACCGTGAGGAATACCACGTCGCAGGGAGTCACTTCAGAAGGATGGATAAGGGGCAGATCGAGGCCAAACAAATTGGGGTGATAGTCAGATAACTGGCCGCCCGACCGGCCTGAAAGCCAGACGATTTCAACCTCCGGGTGATCCAACAGAACCCGCAGCACCTCCCCACCCATGTATCCCGTGGCGCTCAGTATTCCAACTTTTATCATTCTTTAGTTCTCCTTAACACAGAACCGGAGGTGTGAGTGATACCTGCTCCCGAATAGGCCGCTAAAAAAGTTCCTGTTAGATGCAAGCCAACGCGAAAATTGCTGAAAGAGCGGAGTTTACACGGAGTAAATAAGTATTTGGACTCGCGAAGGAGCAATTTTCAACGCTGAATTGTGCTAACAGAGGCTATTTCAGCAGCCTGCTAGTCAACAAATCTGTACTTGATCAAAGTCCATATGGCCTCAACACCGTCGTACCAGCGAATCTTCTTACCCTCTTCTACCGTTCTGCCTTTATAACTGATAGGCACTTCTGTGATTTCATACCCACCTTTTAGTGCCTTTGCAGTCACCTCCGGGCAAAACTCAAAGCGCTTCGAAGTCAGATTCAACTGCTTAAGAATATCGGTTTTAAACATCTTATAAGCCGTAGCTTCATCCGTTAAGCTCGCACCATACATCAGGTTGGTCATGACACGAAGCAGGACGTTAATCAGCCAGTTTTTCAATGCCATACCTTCCAGTCCTGATGACCGACCCAGGAACCGAGAGCCATAAACAATATCTGCATTCTGCTGAAGCATCGGTGCCAGCAGTTTCATGTAGTCGCCGGGTCGTATTCCAGATCATCATCCTGGATAAGCACTACATCGCCTGTGACATAGGTGAGCCCTATGCGTGTCGCCGTACCTTTGCCAAAGTTCATTCGAGACTCATGTACGATCATAGTTTTGTCGTTTTTGTACTTCTCCAGTTTGGATGTCGTGCCATCCTCGGAGCCATCATCCACCAGCACCATCTCAATACCCGTCACTTCAGCAGGCAGTTCAACAGCATTGATGCGCTTGATTACCTCATCAATGTTGTTGTACTCGTTATAGATAGGAATGATGACTGAAAGCTTCAACGTACGTTCAACTCATTGTCTGGTCTTGCGTGAACTGCAAGTTTACACAGACTGGATGGTAGACCGATAGAAATTTGGTGGGACAAGTCATGGCTAACTTGCTAGAACCTTGATCTTGCACGTACTCGGTCTGAAAACAGCCCGTTAGTACATTGACAGGTCCAATGCACCATCTTTTTCGAAATCATTAACGACATGCCAGCTACCACCACCCGAAGTGATTTTCGACTCCCAGTCAGCAACCCGCTGCATATATTCTTTGGGATCTTTATTGTCCGCACGCAACTTGGTTACGTTCAGGGCCAACACAGAATAGCCATTCAACGCCAGTTCAAAATCCCGGGTGTATCCTTCTGGCAGTTCTTCTCTTAGATCAGAGTATATCAGGATATATTTTGAATGCGCTCTGGTCTCATCAAGATACTCTATCCCCTGCAACATACCGCCGGTAATGTCGGTGTAAGCACTACTTTTTACCGTCTTCACAAACTGATCAATGGCAATCGAAAAGTCCCGTTTCTGTTTGTTAGAGGTTGAAGGCCTGGCGTCAAATGTTGCTTTGGCTATGATGTCCTTCTCGCTGAAGCTGGCGCTGTCGATCCGCGCCACTGCAAAACTGTCACCTGCGTGTAGGTTGCCCAGCATGTAGTTAATTACGAGCTGTGCCTTGCTCAGCTCTTTAGTGTAGGTGCCGGACGAATCCAGCAACAGATAGACGGCCGTATTGTAGTTTTCCTGTTCTGAGCAGGCATTAAGCCAAAGGCACATGCCAATCAGGATAGTTGAGCGTATTCGGTTCATTTCAAACTCCTAATACTGGTTGGCAACAGAGGAACGTTCAACCAGGGTAGAATCCTGGTCGTACTCATTATCGACCGTCTTCTTGGGACGTTTGGCGAAAATGTCCTCTGCCCATATCAACGGGATGACCGTCAGATCGTAAAAACTGTTTAACGCCTTTCCAGCCTGTCGACTTAACATCGCCATCATGCGTAAAGCCGTAGACAGCATTCGCATCGCCAATCCCAAAAGGTGTCCAACGGTGGTACGTCCCGAGTGAAGCAGAGATTCCAGGGGGATCGCGACAAAAGCCAATGCAAAGGGCAGGACGAAGCCCATAATCATCTGACCAGCCATGGGTATCCAGGCGTTGATTGGGGTGTCTTCAACCGCTATAACTGTACCAGTCAATGAATGCCGCAGGGCAGCGTTATCTGCTGCAATCTGGTCCCTCATGAACGCAAGAGCCGCTTCAACAAAGGCAAAGGCTAACAGGAATACAAAAAACATTATCGCCATTCGCTTCAGTACCTTGTCGTCAAGTGCAGCAATGGTTGGGAACAATCGTGTAATACGCAAAGACTCCATCAGCATGAGGCCAAATGTTGCTTCCAGCAAAATCACAAACAAACCGGCCACATCAGAGACCGGCATACCGGCAACTCGACCTGCGGAACTGACGGTTTCAGACATGGGCAGGGCAATCAAATGGAAGTTGATAAAGGCACCGCCGACAGCGATGCCAACCACGATGATAGAGATCAGGAACTGGGTCAGAGACGATGCTTTCAGGGTACGCTCAGCCTGGTCGGTAGCCGCCACGATTTCTTCATACTGCTTCATCCGCATGTCGATATCACGAGACCGATCCAGCAGGCTTTGAACAACTGTGCCAACCTCGTCAATGGTGTTAGTCAGTTTTCGCCAATAGGCTTTTATGCCATCCAGTTTCAGGTGACGTTCCCGGACCTGTTCGCGATAAGCATCCAGAATTTCACCATGCTGCTGTACCGATGCCTTGTGGATTTGCTCCAGCACCTTGGCACTAATGGTTTCGCCATTGGGCTTCTTGGTAAGTTTTGCCACTGCTTCAATAGCATGGATCCAGTCAGGACCAGGTGGTGGTACCGCTTCAGATAGCTTGTAATCCTCTTCAATGGAGCTGATCTGTTCTGTGATTTCTCGTTGCAGCATCGGGTAGCCGGACAGGTCTCGTTCGACGATGGTATGTACTCGTCTGAACTCCCGCTCGATCTCACGCTCAACTGTCTCACGGCCATGTTCGAGCAGTACCACACGATTTCTTTCCTGCAGTTTTTTCTCACCACTCGCAACGGAAGCAGAGGCAATTCGAAAAAACCGGTAAAGCCCAAGGAATATGCTATCGGATAAAGCATGGGCAGTACTTCTTCCGAAATACAGCAGCACTACTGCCCCCAAGGCAATAAGAATTAAACTGATAGCCGGTTGGTCTCCCAACCAGCTACCTAAGTCTGTAATTTGCATAGACACTCCATTCAATCAGGCTTGTATAATTTTGACAATTTGTCTGTTTGATGCAGTCTACAAGGAAGCGGAAATTATTCTGTGCTGTTGTTCACGTTCTATCGATGACCAGGCGCATTCGTCCGGGAAATTCGACCGTCGATAACTGTAGCAATCACTTTCACCGGAACAGGTGACCCAAGACTTACCGAGTTCTGTGAAGGGTTACGCTGTGTTGGTTGCACACCAGCTAGAGGTACTTCGAGCTGTCATACAAATGAGAGTAAAAGGCTCTTGTAGGACTGGGGTTGTTTTGTATTGCGGGTATTTCTGTCGCAGTGCACCAATGGCCCGATTGGCATCGTTTAATTCCGGCGGGTTTTGTCCCAGTTTGATAATTCGCAGCTCTATTTCTATTCTTATCCACCAAAGCAAAGCCCAGTCTTCGTCATAATGATCGAGCAACAGGCTCGCCATGGGATTGTTCTCTGCATTCCTAACCCTCTTAAGCACATTCGCGCTCTTAGGTTTACCGTCGATAGGAGACCAGATTCTGTGGTTGTCGTCGTTGACGAAGACGATGGGCACCTGGTGCGGTGTCCCATCAGTATTAATGGTGGCGAGCATGGCGACTGGCCATGTGTCCAGGTAATGAATGATTCTTGATTTTGGAAGTTTCAAGCCCTGGGCCAGTTAGAAGTTAATCGCCCGGTCAAATGCGTCGAGCACGGATTCATGTATCGCTTCTGATAGTGTCGGATGAGGGAAGATGGTCTCAATTAATTCAGCCTCTGTGGTTTCTAAACCCATGGCAATTGCAAATCCCTGAATCATCTCGGTAACACCGGAGCCTATCAAATGTGCGCCCAGTAACTCCCCCGTTGAATGGTCAAATATCGTCTTCACCATGCCATCCGCATCGTTAATCGCAATGGCCTTACCATTCGCAATAAGAGGAAATCGTCCAACTCGAATACTGCCCAGTGCCGACGCTGCCTCTTCTGTAAGGCCAATGCTGGCCACCTGCGGATGACTGTATGTGCAGCCTGGTACGTGCAGCCGATTCAATTCATCCGGACGTTTACCAGCGATGGCCTCAACCGCGATCACAGCCTCATGGCTCGCCTTGTGGGCCAGACAAGGAACCCCGGCGACATCGCCAATGGCATATATGCCTCGAATGTTAGTCTGCAGAAATGGGTCCACCACTATGAATCCGTTGTCAGTCTCGACACCGATGTCGTCCAGCATCAACGAACTGATGTTACCCGCCACGCCAACGGACAAAATGGCCGCGTTAAATTCCTTCTCCGCGCCGTTAATCGTTGCGACCAGATTCTCCTTACCCATCCTTAAAGCATCAATCGCAGTTTCAGTGAGCACTTCGATACCCTGTTGTTTAAACGCTTGCCGGGCCAGTGCTGCAATTTCGGCATCTTCGGCGGGTAAGATCTGCGGCAACATCTCAACCAGGGTGACATTCGCGCCTAACGTGGCATAAAAGCTGGCAAACTCAACACCAATAGCACCTGCACCAATGATCAGCAACCGCTGTGGTATAAATGATGGGGTCATGGCAGATCTGGCATCCCATATCCGTTCGTGGTCTACCTGGATATGTGGCAGGTTTTTTGCGCTGGCACCTGTGGCGATAATGAAGTTATCGGCAACCACATAAGCGTCGTTAGTATCTTCTCGTTCTACACAAACCCGGTTCTTATCCACAAACCGTGCTTCACCTTTGATTACAGTGATGGCATTCTTGCGCATAAGATGCTGAACACCTTTGCTGAGCTGGGACGCCACCTGCCGCGAACGTTCAATCATTTTTGCGAGATTTATTTTTGGCGACGATACTTCTATACCAAACTCAGCTGCCGCTCCAATCTCGCGATAAAGGTCAGCTGCATGCAGCAGAGACTTGGTTGGAATACAGCCCCAGTTCAGACAGACGCCACCTAACTCCGCCCTTTCCACCAGGCCAACGCTGAAGCCCAGCTGGGCCGCTCGAATCGCCGCAGTATAGCCGCCGGGACCACCACCTATGATTACTATCTCGAATTCCTGATCTGCCATTTCTTTTTCCGTTAGTGTCTGCTCTAAACCAGGAGCCGGTATGGGTTAGCCAGTAACTCCCGCACTTCGACGAGGAATTCCGCGGCAGGTGCACCATCAATCACGCGATGGTCCCAGGTCAGGGAAAGGTTCATCTTTTTACATTTAACCGGGGTATCACCTCTCCAGTTAACCCCATCGAATATGCGATTAATGCCAAGGATACCTGCCTGGGGCTCATTGATGATTGGGGTAAACGAGTCGACGCCATACATACCCAAGGCGGTGATGGTAAACGACCCCTCAGCATAGTCGTCTAGACCTAAAGTTCCTTCCCTGGCTGCCAGCGCCAGACGAGAACTCTCTACGGCAATTTCTTTAAGAGAGAGCCTGTCCGCATGGCGGACTACCGGAACTACCAGTCCCTCGGGTAATGCAACTGCAATACCCATATGCACATCAGGCAGTAAAGTGATCTCAGTTTCGCCAAACTGGCTGTTCATTAACGGATGCCTCACCAGTGCTTTCGCCACCGCTCTGATAACCAGGTCCGTATAGGTTGGCCTTATCCCTTCGTCTTTCCATTCTTCAATCAGCGATTCCCGCAACTTCACGCCATCGTCCATGTCCGCTTCCATATCCATGGTCAACTGGGCTGAATTCTGCAGGCTGCTGAACATACGCCGGGCAATAGTTTTGCGCATGCCCGTGATCTTTATTGAACCAGGCGCAGCATCAGTTGCCTGCGGAACCACTGTTTGCGGCGCGGCACCTTTTTGAGCGGCGGCATCGATATCTGCCTGAACAATTCTCCCACCAGGACCGGAACCTATAACCTGGTTGATATCGACGCCCTTTTCGCGGGCTAATCGCTTCGCCAATGGCGATGCTTTTGCTGCCGCTCTTATGGGCTGCGGCGCTACGGGCTGCGGCACATCGTCTTTGGCGGCCTGGACGTCTGCCTCAACAATACGGCCACCGGGCCCTGTGCCTGTCACACTTAAATAGTCGAGCCCGAGTTCTTTCGCCAGTCGGCGAGCCGCAGGCGATGACTTGATGCGGCCATCATCTGGTTTGCGCATTTGTGATTTCTGAGGCTCGACCGTTTCCGACGGTCCGACTTCTGCTTCTATCGTCGCTGGTGCTGTAGAGGCAGGTGCAACGGACAAGTTCGAAGGAATGTCCTCACCTTCTTCAAACACGAAGCCAACCACGGTGCCGGGCTCGAGGTTCACACCGATTTCTACCAGATGCTTCACAGTACCTGAGGCTTCCGCATCAATGTCCATGTTTATTTTTTCGGTTTCGAGGGCATAGAGCATCTCACCTTTTCTTACCTGTTCTCCATCCGGTATATACCATTCTGAAACCATGCCTTCTGTCATGGTCATTCCTACTTTCACCAAATAAATTTCTTTTGGCATCGATCACTCCGATTCTTGTTCTTACTATGTTTTTTGTAATTAGGTTTTGTAAATGGTTTAGTAAAATGGCTAACGACTGGTAGTAAAAAGTTGCCGACAGGCCGCCAGTTGCATGGTCTTCTCAATATTCAGGATTGCGGGTCCTGAACGGGACAACCGCATGCTGACTTTCTGCCCCGGTTTTATCACCCGCTCTCTTTCCCCATCAAAGGCCAAAACACAGGGACCTTTGAGGTTAATCTGTTCATAAAACGAAACAATGCGGCTGCTTTCCACATCGATCGCCCGGAACATTCCCGGTGCAATGGGCGCGCTAATTCTCATACCTTTCTTACCCATTACCAAATGCAACCCTTTGTCTGTTTCTTCCGAGACGGGCTTGATCAAACCACCCAGGGATGTCATACCCACATCTGAAGGTTCTGCACGGGTGAGGAGAACTTGCTGGATTGCATCGGCATCCAACAATGCACGGCTACCAATGAAGCGGTCATTGGTAACCACTGCGTCGATTAGCGCGATATCGGGTTCTTCATTTTCGATTTCAATATCGATAATTTTTACAGCTACGGTCACTTCATCGGCTTGCACTCCACCTGACGCCAACACCCCCAGGGCTGCACCGGCGATGGTTGCCTCTTTGAAACGGGGAAATACGTTGTTGGTTCCGGTAGACAAGGGGAGCAACAACGCACTTCTCCACCCTTTAACAAAAGCGCGGGAAGTGCCATCACCGCCAAGTATCAATGTCGCTACACAATTCAGCTGTGCCAGTTCACTGGCGCCCCATTCGGTATCCAGGCTGCTGGCAGTTTTGGGACTGTTAACTTTCGTCACTGCACAGTCAGCGGGTAGTTCCTGCATGATGCTGTGGGCTATGTTGTGGCTGTCATCAACATAGGCAAATGATGTGGCACCTGCACTCACCGCGCCAACGACAGCGCGGCCAATAATTGCGCTCTTCTCCCGATTGTCAAAAATTGAGGCGCGTGCAACCAATCGCCGGACGTCTTTGCCGGACGCCGGATTCGCCAGAATACCGATGGTTGATTGAGTCACAATTTTTTGCCGCCCTGCTCGATAACTCCTGCTCAATAACTATAGCGCCAGAGTTTGCCGAATCTTCTCAACAATTCGTGATGCATCAGGGACGTATATCTTCTCCAGAGCCGGACTAAAAGGGACCGGAGAAAACGGGGCGCCCACCCTGACAACCGGAGCATCCAGATAATCAAAAGCAAGCTCCTGAATCTGGGCGACAATCTCGCCGCCAATTCCACCAAACTGAACCGCTTCGTGCACCACGAGGGCACGGTGGGTTTTCTTAATAGAAGTGATAACGGTATCGGTATCGAATGGCTGAATGCTGCGGGCGTCGATCACTTCAACATCAAGTCCATGCTCTTTCAATTCTTCCGCGGCTTTTAACGCTTCATGTACCATTCTGCTAACGGCCACAATGGTAAAATTGGTACCCTCCCGGACCACCGCTGCTTTACCGATTTCAACTTCATAGGGTCCTTCAGGTACCTCACCTTTTAACCCCAGGGACGCCTTGTTCAGAACCACAAAAACTGGATTGTTGTCGCGGCTGGCAGCAATGATCAATCCTTTGGCATCATACGGGTTTGAAGGCATCACGACCTTTACCCCGGGTAAATGAGCCAGCCAGACTTCAAGACTCTGGGAATGTTGCGCAGCCATACTCAAGCCTGCCCCGGACATGGTCAATACCGTCACCGGTAAGGTCACGCCACCACCAAACATATAACGCATCTTCGCCATTTGATTGGCAATCTCGTCCATGCACTCACCTATAAAATCCATAAACATGATATCGATGATGGGCCTGCACCCGGTGGCCGCTGCACCAACACCCAGCCCGACAATACCTTTTTCAGAAATAGGTGTGTCAATAATCCTATCCGCACCAAACTCAGCGAATAATCCCGCATAGTAGCCAAAAACGCTACCGGCCTGCCCTACATCTTCACCGGCAACGAATGCGTTTTCCTGTTCCAGTAGTACCTCCCTCACTCCTTCGGTGATGGCCGAAACATACGGTAGGGTTCTTGCTTCCTGTTGTGTTTTTTCTGCTGCTTGCGACATATCAAACTCCCGCCGTGCTGTATACATCATCGAGTAGATTCGACGGATCAGGAAAGGGGCTGTCCTCTCCGAACTGGATCGCTTCCTCGAGTTCCTTATTGATGTCGCTATAGATCTTGTCTATTTTCTTTCGCGTCATTACTTTAAGTTCGATCAGGCTCGTTTCAAACGATTGGATTGAGTCGCGTTTCTTCCAGATTTCCAGTTCTTCATCGGTACGATAGGTCAACCCCATGCCACGAACTCCCACATGATCGTAGAAACGGTAGGTCTTGCACTCCAGCAAGGTTGGCCCATCGCCTTTGCGTGCCCGTGCAATGGCCTCACCGGCTGCCTCGTACACAGCGATTACATCCATGCCATCGACTATGACGCCGGGGATACCGTAACCTGCTGCCCGATCTGCAACATCAACAATCGCCTGGTGATTGGCCTGTGGTGTGTATTCCCCATAACCATTGTTCTCGCAAACAAAAACACAAGGTAACTTGTATAAGGACGCCATGTTGACCGCCTCATGAAAGCTACCCTCATTTGAGGCGCCATCACCGAAAAAGGCCACGGCGACGCGATTCGACTTTAGGAATTTGTTGGCGAAAGCGGCACCCATAGCTATCGGTGGTCCTCCGCCGACGATGCCATTGGCACCCAGCATCCCCAACCCCATATTGGAAATATGCATGCTGCCGCCTTTACCTTTGCAATAGCCGGTTGAGCGACCAAACAACTCTGCGAACATCAGGTCAAATGCACCCCCTTTTGCGACCAGATGACCGTGACCCCGATGGGTACTGGTAATCTGGTCTTCATTCGACAGGTGTTGCATAACCCCTGACGCGACGGCTTCCTGGCCTACGTATAAGTGAAGTGCACCGGGTATCTTGCTTGCTTCCATCATTCGCCCTGCTTCTTCCTCAAAGCGTCGAATGCGCACCATTTTTAAATGTAGTTCCTGAAGTACCTTATTCGTCGGTTGCTTTGCCACCGTTCACCTCTTTTGTTTGCTTTTCTCACGCTGCAGCAGCGATGTTTGAACCCTTCGGGCGCGTCTTGACTCCACCTTCTCTCATTTCTTCTACTTATGCAAAGCCGACAATTGAAAAAAGAAAAGATAAACAGAAACACGGATAATACGAGAAGATAAAAAACAGTCAAGCTTGACTGTATATTGATAATGCCTTTATATCATCGTTCTCTCCCATGAAGTAGCTTCGTAAACCTTGATCACAGGCAGAATGAGTCAACCATTGAATTTTTTAAGGCAACTACCATGAACAGCTTCCCCAAAACCATGTCCGAGTTAAGTTCTGAATGGCTCTCGGAAGCACTCGGCTATCCAGTGACTGAATTCAGGGCGGAGATATTGGGTGAGGGCATTGGCGTCATTGGTCTGGTGACACGGGTTTTTATCACCTCGGCATCGGGTCCGACATCAATCATCGCCAAATTCCCGTCCCAGGTACCTGAAAACAGAGGCGTTGGAGAGCTCTATGACATGTATGGTCGCGAGTATCGCTTTTACACGGATATCGCGCCGTCCATTCCACTGCGCATACCTGATTGTTTTCATGCATCCTACAATCCTGACAATCAGGATTTCGTCTTGTTACTGGAAGACCTGGATACCTACCGGATCGGCGACCAGATCGAAGGCTGCAACGCCCATGAAACTGAACTTGTTCTTAAAGCCCTCGCTTCACTGCATGCCAGTACCTGGCAACCGGACAACTTCGACCACCTGGTGTCACACAATAACCCCATGCAGCGTGATGGCATGATTGGCGGTTTCGAGATGGGCTGGCCTGTTGTTCTTCATCAGTTTTCTGACCTGGTCCCGGAGTCTGCCAGGAACATTGGCGACAAAATGCCTGGGGCCATACCCAAATTGTTAGACGCAATGTGTCAGGACCCTGTTTGCGTTTCACAAGGGGACTCTCGCCTGGACAATATCTTCTTTGGTGACGACGAAGTGGTGATTATTGATTGGCAGGCA
This sequence comes from Gammaproteobacteria bacterium, assembly GCA_012960755.1. Next base: position 46,710 of record DUAT01000094.1, on the reverse strand, counting down.
ATTTCAGCATCTGCACCGGAGCATGATGTTGCTTACTTCCTGACCCAGAGTCTGAAGCAGGATGTCTATGAAGCAAAGGACTGGGTAAAGGTGTACCACGACGAATTAACACGTCTGGGGATTGAGTATCCCATCGACCAATGCCGCGAACGATTTACCGTCTGCGCCTTGTATCTTTTGTGCTATGCCGTCGTCATCGCCGGGACACTCGACCTGTCTAACGAACGTGGACAGAAAATGGCTAAAACCCTGCTCGCGAACAGCCTTCGTTCATTGGACAGCTTAAACGCCTTCGAGTTGCTACGCTAAATACCGTTTCCCGGTAGCCCGGGACAGTTTACTTATATAAGTGAACTTATCCCCGGATTCCCTGATTCTGATTTGGTTTGACTTGGATATTTAGCGGTGTATCAATGGTGTATGTCACGCACAAATATCGACATAGACGAAAAAGCCTGTGCCGAGGTAATGAAAAGGTACCAGTTTGTCACTAAACGAGAAGCTGTCAACTTTGCCCTCCGATCTCTTGCTGCAGAACCCCTGAGCGAAGCACGAAACCTGTGTGGAACCGGTTGGGAAGGCGACCTGGATGAAATGCGAACCAATAGATTTACATGATACTTATCGATACCTCTGCATGGATCGAGTTTCTAAGAGATACAGCTTCCCCGACATGTGAACGAGTTGAAGAAGTACTGGCAACCGACATTGCCGTCGCCGATCCTATACGCATGAAAGTACTTGCAGGCGCTCGTAGTGAGCAAGTGTCGGGTAAAAGGAGAGAAGGTCAGAAAGTTAGGGGAGCCATATATATCTTTGTTATCTTCATGGATGGTTTCAATTTTTGAGACCAGATCTTTGTGGCGTTTTGCCCGTTTACTATTGGGCCTGTGACGCCAGTCGTAGTAACCGCCGCGTGATACATCAAGAACCCGACACATGTGTATTATCTTAAACTGCGTTCGATGCGAATGAACAAACTCGTACTTTAGCTGTGCTTTTTCGCAAAGAACGCTTGAGCCTTTTTTAGGATAAGGATCTCTTCGTTAGCGACTGCGAGTTCGTGTTTGAGGCGAACATTTTCTGCCGCAATACCGACTGGGCGCCCTGGTTTTCGGTCAAAAGCTTCATCGCCATGCAAAGCGATTTTTCCCTGCCAAAGATAAAGTTTGTTTCTAGCAACACCTAGTTCCCGCGCTAGCACCGCAACTTTTTTGTCGCCCTTCTCAAGTAAACGAACCGCTTCTCTGTTAAATTCAGCACTGTATGTTTTTCCTTTGTTCGACATAAAAACACTCCTTGTAGTGACTATTGTCACCATATTAAAGTGTCAGTCAAACTGGGGGAGGTTCAAACTGTCCCACAGATTCCTAGATGCTAATTCAGAAATTTCACGATCAACTACAACTCTTGCTTAGGAACAAAAGCGGGGTAATTTCACTGCTTTACGTCTGCAGTGTGTTGTTGATGCTTCTCGTGTTCCTGTTAAGTATGTCCATTCGGATGACTGACACCGATCTCTGGTATCACTTAACCGGGGGGCGTTTTCTGTTTGAAACTGGCCAATTAGCCAACCCGCTGGATAAGTCCTTTATCGAGCCCAGGCGAGAGTTCCTCAACTACTTCTGGGGCTTTCAGGCCATCGCTTTCAGCATTTGGGATGTTTCCGGTTATCTGGGCATGATTGTTACCAAAGCGTCGCTCACCCTTGGTACTGCCTGGTTCCTGGCCAAAATCGTGGTGATGGACAAGAGATTCTCCCAGGCAGGTTTTTGGCAACTCGTGCTGCTGTCGTTGATTGTATTTCTTTTGAGTACCCGTTTCTCTTTCAGACCCCATGTGTTTTCTTACTTTTTCACAGCATTTTTCATTTACACCCTGATGTATCGAGGAAAATGGTTCCGCATTTTACCGCTGGCAACCATTCTTTGGGTAAACATCCATGGTGTTGAATGGGTAATCGGCGGACTAATCTGCGGTAGTTATGTGTTGCAACGAAGTTTCGCCTATATGAAGAATCGAGACATTCAAAGCCTGAGATCTTCACTATGGGTAGTGGCTTGCCTACCCGCGGTTCTCGTAAATCCTGAGGGGATATACCTGTTCCTTGCCCCTTTTATCACCCCATCAGGGGTGTATGAATTTGTTTCAGAACTGACCAAACTTCAATTCGCAACCTCCATCAGCTTCGCCCCGGGCCTGACGACGGATAACGTTTTTCTCCTGCTGTTTCCACTCGGAATATTTTCCCTGATACAAGCAGGTCGCCAGTTTGAACAGTATATATTCACTATTTTGCTGGCGGTCGGGGGCTTATTCTACTGTCACGCGGGGCACGTTTCATCTGGGAGTGACTGCTGCTCTCGACGCCCCTGTTTACGGTGGGTCTTCAATTAGTTTCGAGCAAAAAACCTGCCGCTACAGAGCGGGAATTTGAGTGGAAAGGCGTCCTCATCCTGTTGTCATTGCTCTTGCTCCTCGGATACTCCTGGTGGAAGAACAGCGATAGCAAAAATTATCCGTTCAACGAAAACTCGCTCCCCTTGGGTACATCCGACTTTATCGAAGCCATGAAGATCAAGGGTAAGTATGCTCTCGCCCCAAGTTATGCGGGATACATAGAATGGCGTTTAAGTCCCGATATTCAAATTCACTCCGATATGCAGTTTCCCCCCTTTCATGAATTGGACTTCTTCGAGATCCACAAGTCGATGCTTAGCAAACCAGCGCATCAACACTTTGTCGAAAAGTACAAGCCAGATTTAATCGGGGTACGAAAAACGTTCGATAAGTTCCCGACATTACTGGGCAAGAATTCCCCTTACGTGCCGATTTTCTTTGATCACTTGATGATTCTGTATATCAATGGTGTCAAGTATCCCCGGATCAAGGAAAATACCTGCTCAAGCACATCAATCCCTACAAGCCGGACGGTTTGAAACCAGGTCAGGCCCATCCCGCCATCAAAGAAATAGAACGCATGCTAAACGTGACGGACAATATACCTGAAGTAAAACTCACCCTGCTTGGTTACCTGGTAGAAGCAGGTAAGATGGAAGAGGCAAAGATTCATGCCAGTTCATTGCTGGAATACGATGCTAAAAACGAAAAACTGCAATTCTACCTCGCGAAGATAGCCCACAATGAAGGAGACTATCCCCGTGCAATTCAACATTACAACGCCTCCATTGATCTATCGGTCGAGCCGCACCTCGCACAACAGCTAATGGCAGAATGCTATTTTCATATCGAAGATCATACAAAGGCATATGAGCTGTTCACTGCAGCCATAAAACTCTACAGCGATCAAAATCCAAAACTTCTTCACTACTATCTCTTCGCGTTCTCTTCATACATTGTCGGTGATAGCACAAAAGCCAAACGCGCCCTTGCCATGTACCGGATACTTGACGACGATTCAGATCCAGAACTCAGTAAGCGGGCGGATGAGTTAATGAAAATTCTAGAGGATGGCTAAACAGTTCAGACTACAAAAGGTGGTCTTTCACCATAGGTAAACGCACGCCACAGCCATTCTATCGGTCCAAATCGATAGCGTTTTAGCCACCACTGGCTGAAAAATAACTGGAACACCCAGATACCAAATACCACAGGATAAAGAGCCACTCGACTCAACTCACCTACCTGTGAAAAACCCAGCCCTGTGAAAACAATCGCGCATATCAGTGACTGCATCAGATAATTAGTAAGCGCCATCCGGCCCACACCAGCGAGCAGATGGCGAACGCTGGCGATGACATCTTCGCGGGTCAGCCAGACTATCAATCCGATGTACCCGAGGCACATCCCAAGCCTGCCGATATGATAAGTAGGCTGCGTCTGTGCAAAGATACTGAGAAGATTGAAATTATTCCTGAGCGCCAACAACACTTCATAGGCATTAGTCAGCAGCCCAATTGTGAACCCAATGACCATCAGTCTGACGTAAAATCGACTCGAACACTCGCCTTGCAAGACACCCGCTTTGTACAGTGCCATCCCTATGATCATCATCGCCAGGGCATCCCAAATCAGGAACATCGGCAAAATCTCGGTAATCATGTGGGTCGATTTCCCAGCATTCCAAAAAAAAGCAGACCAGTAACTGTCCCGACGCTGTGCCATTTCTTCAGCCACCGCTTCGTCGGTTGGGGCAAAGTCAACGACGAATTCATCCCAGACTGCCGCTGTTTCTATGACATAACTACTTAGACCAGCCTGGTTTTTTGTATTTGCCATTATTTCTGCAGAGCGACTCGCTTCCCCTAGAACGAATCCCAGAGCGAGGTGTAAGGCTGACATCAGCCCGATAATCACTCCTGCGATAATCAACAGTTTTCTTACACTATAGTCCCGAAACCAGTACAACAGAGCACCTGCAATGGCATAGGTCACCAGAATGTCTCCATTCCACAACAGGACATAGGCATCAAACAATCCAAAGATCAACAGCCAGAAAGTTCGCTTGTAATGCTCAGCGCCACTTTTACTCTTCTTACCCGTGGTAAACAATACGACCCCTGCACCAAACAGCATCGAGAACAAGCAGCGCATTGCACCTTCCGCGAACAACTCAACGCTGACCCAGGCGGCGAGATCCAAACCGGACTGATTCGTCAGGTCGAAACCTGGATTCGAGTACGCAGCCGAGTGCAAGCCAAACCCAATGATGTTTAACAGCAGTATCCCCAGCAAGGCAAAGCCTCTAAGGACATCCAGGGATTCGATTCGGCTGGCTTGATCAACTGGTGGCATGAAAGGCTCCCAAGGGTCTGTTCGCAGGCAAAATCATGGCATGGCTTGATATTGAGGCAGGTCGTCGGTGATTTCAAACCAGGATGCCTTGGAGCCAGTATAGATGTGCGCCTGGGGTCGGATACCCGGATCCTGATCGACGGCACCCATTGGTACCATTGCAATGCCACGATCCTCATGTACCGTTGGCATCATTGAACCACAATCCCGGCAGAAGGAAGAAAAAAAGGACTCCGAATCAGGCAGTTTGAAGTTCTCGACCAGACTTTCTCCACTCACCCAGCGGAATTTGTCGACCTCTACAAACGTTTGTACAGAGTGTGCAGCAGATCGTGACTTGCGACATCGCGAACAATGACAGTAGCCCATCCTTCCCAGAGTCTCATCAAACTCAAACAGGACTTTACCGCACAAGCAACTCCCTCCAATGGCGCCAGCTGTCTCAGGTTGTCGCTCGGGGTTTTCAATACCGACAATACCAGCCATCTCCGGATAAGCTTCAAACTGTTCCACATCGTCAGTAATCTCGAACCACACTGCTTTGGAGGCAACAAATACATGGCTGTCCAGTTTTCGGTTGATTTTTCCATCAAGATTTCCAGCTGGCATAAAGACACTCTGGCCATCACCCATGGCCGCAGCAACTTTTGAGCCACAGCGGGGACAGAAAGAACGATGACCAGCTGCAGATGATGTATAGATCCTTATCTTGTCAACCCCGCCAGTCCAGCAAAACGCGTCAGGCAAGACACCAACATAGGTACCGCAGGCGCTGCCATGTAATTTACGGCACATCGAACAGTGGCAGTTCGACATCATGAAAGGCGTGCCTTCTATCTTCCAGGTGATGTCACCACACAAACAAGAGCCATTGTTCATCTTTGATACCTGCCAGCAACAGAGTCATTGCACTTCCTAAGAACATATTGTACAATTTTTGGTAATTGCTACAAGCTATATATACTAAGGCTTCAGCTCAATCAAAATCCTTCGATAACCCCATTTTGATGTTAACTACGCGCTTTCTGGTTCTATCAGTATTACCGGTGATTTGCCTGCTGGTATTGCCTCTTATGGGTATGGCGCATAACATTTCAGAGAGCAATGCTCGTTTCGTTGAAGGCATTTCAGGTCCGGCGATCGTGCCGTTTATGTATCTTGGTGCCAAGCATATGGTCACAGGCTATGACCACCTGTTGTTCCTGTTGGGAGTGATCTTCTTCCTGTTTCGGGCGCGGGACATTCTGCTCTTCGTGACACTTTTTACTCTTGGACACAGCATTACCCTGATGAGTGGGGTACTGCTGCAAGTCAATGTCAACGCCTACCTGATCGATGCCATTATAGGCTTGTCCGTTGTTTACAAGGCATTTGAGAACATTGACGGTTTCAAACAGGTCTTTGGCCTGCAGTTAAATGCGCGCCTGGCAGTTTTTATCTTTGGCCTTTTTCACGGCCTCGGGCTTGCCACCAAACTACAGGAATTCGCCATCTCAAGTGATGGGCTGGTGACTAACATCGTTAGTTTTAACGTCGGCGTGGAGATTGGCCAGGCGATCGCACTGGCTCTGATTCTCATTGTACTTTTACACTGGCGGCAGCGTGATAGCTTTCAAAATCATGCGTTCATTGCCAACACGCTACTAATGACCGCCGGATTCGTTCTGACAGGCTATCAAATAGCAGGATACATGTGGGCGTAATAAAGTCGGTACTACCGGACAAAACGGCCGATAAGCAGCGAGTAAAGTTATGAAGCAAGAAACTTACAGAATTCTGATCGCCACCGCTGCCGCATTTGCGACATCGCTGGTGATTCTCTTTACCCTTGTTCTCCCGGCGGAATTTGATATTGATCCTTTAGGCACGGGCCAGGCTCTGGGTATCTTCGGGTTATCGAGCACCACGGAGACGCCGACAGTATTCAAAGAGGGAAAGGTCTACCTCTCAGACAGCGTCGAGTATGTTCTGCAACCCTTCGAATCCGTGGAATATAAATACCGTATGAACAGCGACAGTACGCTGGTCTATGCCTGGCATGCATCAGATAGTGTCACCTTTGATTTTCATGGCGAACCTGATGACGGACCGGAAGGATTCGCAGAAAGCTATAGTATTGGTAAAGGTCTTGCGGAAAACGGTTCTTTCTTTGCCCCATTCACGGGTATTCATGGCTGGTTCTGGGAAAACAGAGGTGCCGACGCAGTCACCGTGAAGTTAACAACATCAGGCTTTTATAGCGCAACCCTCGAATTTCGGGATGGCTTTGTCAACGAACGCTTACTCAGTTATTGAGCGGGTCCGGTTTCTCTTCGCCTTGAATATACAATTGATGACAGGATGAGCAGACCCTATAGATTTGACCACCCGCCTCAAATAGATCATCAGCGTTATGAGCCCTGGCGGCTGCTTTGGCCCTTAGCCCCACATCCACCAGCCCCTGGGATATTTCTATCCAATCCTTATCATCCCTGGCGCGACTCGGCATCATTAACAGGTTCCCCGATTCTGCCACCACGACCGCGCTCTGCTCCACCGCCAGCCAGCCTTCATCGGTCGTGGGTTGCAAGTCCTGCGTACCCTCAACGGTAATAATCGCCCCGGCAGAGGCCCAGATCACATCAGCAGCGGGATCCAGGACAAAATCCATAATATGTTTAACATCACCCGTGGGTTTAAAAGGAACCGGTTTGGCTGCCTCGGGTCGGGCGCAACCACCCAACACCAGGACAGCCAATAGCGTTAAAACACAGGTATTAATAGAGGTTTCAATTGACGGCATGTTATTAACTATCGCTAATTAGTGCTTATCCATAAATAGGTGAATTTCGACTTCAGCACCCTACTTTACGCATATTGAGTCTATTTTAATAGCACAAAACGTGACTGGAAAAGCACACATAATCATTTTTGGATAGGCACTAATTAGGGTCGCGGCCATCTTCTGGCGCGCCAGTTCCGGACGATCCCATAAACAGCTTGCGACCATCGGCGAATGTAATATCCCTGCCGTTGGCTCGATTGGATCGGTCCTTGCTCTGATAGCCATCGACAACAATAAAAGTACCCGGCTTCAGTGAATTCTTGTTAATTCCGCGCCTCAACAAGGTATTGGGCGTACCACCTTCAACCATCCAGCTTTCTTTTGTGCCGTCTTCTTTGGTGATTTCAAGATGAATCCAGGCATGGGGATTAACCCACTCCACTTTGGTTACCGGACCCCGCAGAATCAACGGACGGTTCGGGTCGAACTCAGCACCAAAAGCATGGTGCGCGCTAAGCTGTACAGGCGTGCACAGTGCGAGCGCGATCCCTGCGACTGTGGCGATTTGTTTAATAGACATATTAATTACCCCATTTGGTTTGGTGTTCAAGCATCTGAAATCTATTCACTACTCACAGATTCCGTTTCAGCTTCTAACAATCTTGCGCCCCTTAAAATATTTCCAAGGGCATAATTTCCTTCATGACAGGCATATTCAAATACCGTGTCATCAGTTCGTGGCCAGGGATACTCGCCACTCCAGGGTTTCTCCCAAACGGCAGGATCCTCCACCGTGAAGTTGTATATTATTGTTTTGTCATCCTTACGAGTAAACCGCTCGACTACATGAAGGTCTTTACCAGCCCCGCCAAAAGAAGAGGTCACTTTGAAGTTTGTTGTATCGACTACCAACGTGTCTCCGTCCCAGTGACCTATCGAATCACCCATCCATTTGCGAACATCATCAGGCAGATGTTCACTGTTTAGACGAACGATCCGTGCATCGTGCACCATCTCATTCAGAATCATAATATGATCTGGTGTTTGTACGATTCTTTTTAAATTGTTGTAAAGCACCGGCAACATCGGCGGCCCGGCAGTGGACCCAAAACCCAACAGGCAGCGTTCTGCCAGGGGTCGCAACTCCGGGTCGTCATAGGGTCCCCGGTCCCCGGTTTTAAGCCACCAGGCTTCACCCTTGTTTGGTTTGGCAAATTGTGCAAACAGCTTAATACGTACCTTCGCAGCTTCTTCAGTTCGCTGACGCCTGCCATCTGCAGGATCATAGATAATCGAGGTACGAAACCTACCATCAATCTCGAACGCGTCATCGCCATTATCAATCCAGAAGGAATTGTAACCACCCACATTACCTGCCGCACCCCGGGACCCATCGCCACCGTCGGGTGGTGCCTCTCGATTCGGGTCACTCACCTGCGAACTGGCTTCTATAGCATCTGCCTTATCACTGGCGATTTTCTCGGCTGCTTCTTTAGTGAGGTAAAGATTGTCGCCAAACATCTTGGGTCGTTCCAACGGTGTCAGGGTCGCAACATTGTAGTTACCGCTCAGGTCCGGTACGTTGTCCTTGCCAGCTTGTACGGTAAAGGGGAGTAACAGCACCCACAAACCCACAAACAGCGCTGTTTTCAGCCCGTTCATGGTGCCTGAAACAGGAAGGTGCCATATAGAGTCAGTCATCCGAGCTCCCGGTGTGATCATTGGTAGTTGACTGCTAATCAAGTGGATTACGCCTCCACTCGCCGTACATCATCTCTTCAACAAACTCAACACACTTAAAGTCCAGCAATTGTGCATTCGCCTCCATTCGGCGATAAAGCGGCATGCTGATTTTCCAGGGTTCTGTGAACACCTCAGGGTCGGTAATCGTCGCTTCATAGTGTAAATGGTTTGGCCCCATCGGGGTGTAACGTTCAACCACCGTCATCATCTCTGTATGGTGACTGCCTGACCGATCCAACCAGGTCTCAGCATTCAGTCCAGTAACCGTCAATACCAGTGTATCACCATCCCAACTGGCCACAGTCTGCCCCATCCATGAATCAATCGGTGCCGGTCCCGGATCGCTGCTAAAAATATCCCGAACTGCGCCTGCGTACGTATAGGAGATAAATAAGTTGTTTTCTCCCTGGAAGATCTGAAACGGATAGGGCATATAGGTTGCTCTCGGCACACCCGGCAGATAACACTTAACCTCCGGGTCCCGGTCAGCCCACATGGCCTGATTTTCTTCTTTTTTGGCTCTTGCCTCAGGTTTGTAAGGGATCTTGCCGCCTTCAACCACGCCGAGACCCGGGGGAACCGATCCTACCGCACCCAGCGCCAGCACATTCTTTGCCGGTACCGGCCCCTGCGGGCCTGCCCTGAGTTGCATCGCTGCTCTGGCCATATGAATTTCCAGGTCATAGTTCGCTTCATTCATGGCCTGCCAGATGCCGTTCAGATCCGGATGTTTGCCTCCGGGACCTCGTGATGCCTTGTAATCTGCCGCTTGTGAAATGGATGCCAAAAAAACAAGCATTGAAATTATAAATAGCCGGGTACTGTTATAAGACTTCATTAACTACCTTCTGGGATCCTAAGTGGGATAACAATACAATTATCTCACCTTTAATAGCAATTGGAAGCGGGGTCGGAATAGTATTAGTTTGCGTGATGTACCAAAACATGGGGCCTGTTGATGCCATCAAAGCCAATCTGGATCGATAAATTCGACGAACTGTCGATTTATTCGTTTCCTTTTAGAATCAGCAACATTCTAATTCTCTTTTTGTTCACCCTGACCTTCTCCTATGTGTTGGGCGCAACACTGTTCCTGGGTATGATCGGTTTTATTGTCACAATTACCCTCGCTTACGTCAGCTTCAGTTTCTTCTTTGGGTACCTTTTCGTCATTTTCGAGTACACCTCCCTCGGATTTCAGGAAATACCGCGCTTATCCGCCGATTTACTGTTTAATGAGCGTGGCCGATTAGTGAAGGCTACCGTACTAGTGAGTTTCTTCTTATCCGCCATTTTCTTTGTTACCGATCCCTTCTGGCAAACCTTCCTGACTATCACGAGCCTGTTACTTATACCGGTTGCGATGTCGGTTCTGATAATGGAAGGCAGACTGATTTCTGCCCTGAACCCTTTGAACTGGTTCGCAGCCCTGAAGAACATCGAGGCAGATGCCAGATTTGGCCAGTTCCTGATTTTGCAATTTAGTATGTTGCTCACCGGGTATGTCGCACTCTTTGTGAATCTTGGCTGGTTCAACATCTTGACGATGATGGCCTTTCTTACGGTTTCCATGACCGCGTTTCGCTGCCTCGGCGTGGTTCTGCACAGCAATGCCGAATCCCTTGGGCTCGAGGTTGTTTATGGACCCGTGATTGAAGAGGAACAGACTCAACGCGCCAGGGATCAGGAACTATCAGAGTTCACGGCTTCGTTGTACAGTCTTAGCGGTGCCGGGAAAACAGAAAAAGCACGGGAAATGCTCAACCAACGCCTCGAAGACGATGGCTACATCACTGAACCTGACCTGTTTGGTCGAATCAGGGGGTGGGAAAATCCAGCCCTGGCGATCAGCGCCGGACGAGGATTTCTTGATCGGCTGGTGGCAGCGCAGGACATTCGAACCAGCTGGCATGTGCTGGAATTCTGTTTCGAAGCCAATCACAACCAGTACAAGCTAACTTCCGCCAATTCCGTCATTACATTGGCGGGCCTGGCTGAAACATTCAAGCAGAAAACCATCATGGCTCACCTGCTGGAACATTTTGAAGAGGACTTTCCCAACCACCCAAAAACAGCCGAGATGTTGCTATTGGCTGCACATTTCATTGCCCATGATCTTGATGACTTCGAGAAAGCTCGCGGTATCATGGCCCGGCTCGAATCTGACTTTCCAAAGATTCACGCCGACAAAACTTATCAGGCCCTGCACACAATTCTTTTTCAACCTGATTAGCAGATCGAGTATCTCAAAAATAGCCTGTGCCAATTCCCTTACCAGGCATCAATGGCAGGGCGTTTTTTTCCGTCCCTCAGATTATGTCTTCTGACCGATTTCATCAGATTCGCAACCCAGAACCTGGAATCAGCAGGGTCGATCGTGTCATCAACACTAAAGAGAGAGGCGTAGTTCAGCGCTTTACCCCGCTCATAGGCGCGGGCAACCATATCTTCATACATCTTCTTTCGATCTTCTGAATCTTCAACTGCCGCAAGTTCTGCTCGATAACCCAGCTTGACACTGCCCTCGAGACCCATGCCGCCGTACTCTCCTGTGGGCCACGAGACCGTAAAGAAGGGTGTTTTATATGATCCACCTGCCATGGCAATGGCTCCTAAACCATACGCTTTCCTTAACACGATAGTGAAAAATGGCACGGACAGGTTAGCACCCGTTAAGAACATTCGGCTGGAGTGCCGCACCAGCGCCGTTTTCTCAATCTCCGGCCCAACCATGATGCCTGGCGTATCACAGAGATAAAGAATAGGGATATCAAAAGCATCCATAAGTTGCATAAACCTCGCCGCCTTATCTGCCCCGTCAGAATCAATCGCCCCTCCGAGATGGGAAGGGTTATTGGCAATCACTCCAATTGGCATTCCTTCCACCCGAATCAACGACGTGATACTGCCAATACCAAAACCGGGACGCAGATCCAAAACTGAATCTTTATCTGCCAGCGTTTTGATGACGGCGCGGACGTCGTATGCACGTAAACGATTTTCAGGAACAATACGACGCATCAATCGCTGGTCCGGTACCTGCCACCGTTTTATCTTGCCCTGGAAATAGGACAGGTACTTTTTGGCAGTCAATACTGCATCTGCTTCATCCTTGACGAGCAGATCAACCACGCCACTCTTGACCTGCACCGACATGGGTCCAATTTCTTCAGGCGTGAAAATACCCAGACCCCCACCCTCAATCATGGCTGGACCACCCATACCAATATTGGAATCCTCTGTCGCAATAATGACGTCGCAGCATCCGAGCAGGGACGCATTGCCTGCAAAACAGCGTCCCGACGTAATCCCCACCATGGGTACGAGGGCGCTCAACTGAGCAAACCGGGCAAATGTTGTCGTCCCTTCACCACCGAGGCCATCTGTATCGCCGGGCCTGCCGCCGCCACCTTCGGCGAATAACACCATTGGCATACGACCATTTTCCGCAACGCCAATCATCCGGTCAGTCTTGCGATGGTTTTGCCCGCCCTGGGTGCCAGCAAATACCGTGTAGTCATAAGACATCACCACACAACGATTGTCAGGCTCATCGAACAGATCACCATTAATGGCACCCACCCCGGTAATCATGCCGTCGGCGGGACTCTTTTCAATCAGTTCCTCGACGCTTCTGCGGCGCCGCTGGGCAGCCAGTACGAGCTGACCATACTCGACAAAGGTGTTGTCATCACAGAGATGTTCAATATTCTCCCTCGCCGTTCTCTGCCCTGTTTTGCGGCGTCTTGCGACAGCCTGGGGCCGATTCGCATCAATGGTTGTCGCTCGACGGTTGACAACCTCTTCCAGATCCGGACGGATATAATCCAGATCGATATCCTCTTCGTCATCGGCTCCGGCCTTCTCCACTTCCTTCGCGATCAGGGAAAGCATCGGTTGGCGTTCATAAAGAGTATCGCCGACAACGGCACTCACCGAATCCACAACACCGCTATAGTGCGCATTGATTTCATGTTCCATTTTCATTGAGTCCATAACCACCAGGGTTTCACCGGTACTCACCTCATCTCCTGTGGCAACTAACACTTCAATAATGGTGCCCTGCATCGGTGAAAGAACCCACGAATCGTCCAGCGCTTCCACTTCAACGTTCAATGCCCGGTCTTTCTGCAGCCCGAATTCCAATACGGCCAGCGGATCACTATTGTCGACGGTTGCTCCAGCCTGCCTGGCCGTAACAACCTCATTCGAGACACGGTAATGTTGTTGGTGAGAGCTGTCGCTCAAGAGCCTACCGACATTGTCATCTATAAACCGGGTGTAAAAATCCACTTCGGCGACACGGTCGTCAACCAGTATGCTCTGTAAAAACGATATATTTGTCGCAACGCCTTCAATTTGAAACTCACATAAGGTTCGGTAGGCGTTCACCAGCGCACCGCGATAATCATCCTGACTGTGATGAACGATCAGTTTTGCCAACAGGGAATCAAATCGGGGATTGGTCGTGTAATTCGTATAGGCATACGTATCCAACCGGATACCCGGACCGCTGGGGGGATTAAAAGCGCGTAATGTTCCGCCGCTGGGCCTCGTGGTGCCATCAGCCTGCATAGTTTCCATATTAATCCGCAGCTGGATGGCGATCCCCCTGGCGGAAATCCCCTGCAGCCCAATATCAGCTAGAGCTTCACCGTTTGCGACGCGTAACTGGGCTTCTACCAGGTCTACTTTAAAAATCTCTTCAGTGATCGTGTGTTCAACCTGCAACCGGGCATTGACCTCGATAAACACAAATCGTCCACTGCTGGTATCCACGAGAAATTCAACGGTTCCGGCACTTGAGTATCTGGCCGACCGGGCGAGAGTTGTTGCCGCATCTATGATCTTTTTCCTGAGATCAGGGTTCAGAAAAGGCGCCGGGGCAATCTCAATAATTTTTTGATGCCGTCTTTGGAGCGAGCAATCCCGCTCACCAAGATCGACAACTTCTCCAGACTGATCGCCAAATATTTGCACCTCAATATGGCGGGCCCGGGACATGTACTCTTCGACGTACAGCGCGTCATTGCCAAACGCACTGTTGGCTTCGCGTGCGCTTTGGGAGTAAGCCGATTCAAGCTCAAGGATATCGGAAACAATGCGTACACCCCGGCCACCACCACCGGCGATGGCTTTAATCATCATGGCTCGAGAATCCAGGCTTTGGAAAAAATCGCGCGCTTCATCCAGGCTGGTGGGTTCATCGGTTCCCGACAGCACGGGGATACCATGGTCGATGGCAAACTTCCTGGCCTCCGCCTTGTCACCAAATAATGCCAGGGTTTCCGCTGACGGGCCTACAAACTTGATACCTTGTTCTTCACAGGCCAATGCGAAGCGTGCATTTTCACTGAGAAATCCATAGCCCGGGTGGATGGCATCGCAGTTGTTTTCCCTGGCAATCGCGACGATGTTATCAACGTCCAGATAAGCCGCTGCACCAGTCCCGTCCAATGCAATGGATTCATCGGCACGGTATGCATGCAATGAATCACTGTCATCACTTGAGTAGATACTCACCGTTCGAATACCAAGGTTCGCTGCACTTCGCATGATACGGATAGCAATTTCGCCCCGATTCGCGATCAGTAATTTTTCAACCACAATTTTCTCCCGTCGAATCCTAGCAGGCTGCTGAAAAGTCCCTGTTAGATGCAAGGCAAGGCGAAATTTGCTGAAAGAGCGGAGTTTACACGCCGTAAATGAGCATCTTGAAGCAATTTTCAACGCCGCATTGTGCTAACAGGGGATTTTTCAGCAGCCTGCTAGACTTTGCCAAAGCATACAGGTTGTCTATGGGGTGTTGCTACTCGTGAGAAGTATAGGAGCTACCGCTCACGGGAAAACATTAGCGATTGAATGTCCGATGCCGATAGAATGTCCACTGCTAACAAGAATCCCAGCTAGAATTCATGCTGAACCCACTACGCACCTCACTAACAGTCTTCCTTTGTTGCTCTTTTCAGATTCCCTTATGTTTTTCAAAAAGCGAGCTCGAAGCTTATGCCAGCGACTGGCAACTGCGAACGGACAACGATGCGCTGGTATCTACCGTCAGGGATCGTAATTACACAGGTGGTATCACCTTTGCACAATCAGGCAGACGTGCCGCGGAGCGGGTTTTCTCGTTAGACGGCTGGCTGGGACGTTTCGATAGCCTGTTTAACATCGGCGACAACACATTTACGAACACTCGACATAGCATGCAGTTCGGTTTAGTGGTCTTTACCCCTGAGCGCATCAGTAAGAAAGAACCCATCTTCGATGATCATCCCTATTCCAATCTGATTTTCCTGGCAAACTCCAGACAGTGGTTGTCCGAAGACAAAAACAGTGTATCTCGATCGATGCTGCTACTGGGCCTGTTCGGAACCAACACCGCCAAAATGATTCAGTCCGGTCTGCACAGCCTGATCGACGTAGAGGAAGCCAACGGTTGGGACAACCAGATTTCTGATGGCGGGGAACCCACCTTTCGTTATAGCCTGTCTAAGACCCGCTTTCTGAAATCGAATTACAACAAGGCCTTTACGGCCTATGATATCAGCACAACTCTGGAGGGGAACGCAGGTTACACCACCGACATTAATGCCGGGTTGTCGTTGCGCATTGGGAAAATCCATGCCCTCGGCTGGTATTCATTACCGGATCCATCAGACTATTTTACAGCCGCCTACGCCCCATTGATTACCCACGAAGGAAAGCGGGATAGTGAAATGTTTTTTCTCGCCGGTGTGAATGCACGCCTGCGGATTTACAACGTATTGCTCCAGGGCCAATTCAGGCACAGTGAGGTGACCTACGCCTATTCGGATCTTAACCCGCTGATTGGGGAAGCCTGGATTGGTGCCGGAGCGGCTTTTTCAAACGGCTGGCAGGCAAGTTTCGTCGTCAGGGGGCGGACCCGGGAGTTTGAAGCTGAACAATCCGTTAGACAGGTATGGGGTGGTTTAACGATCATAAGGGTATGGTAGTCTTTTAAGCAAGCCTGGCGCGCATCAGCAGTGACCAGAACTCGCGTTCAAAGCGT
Organism: Gammaproteobacteria bacterium; assembly: GCA_012960755.1. The sequence continues at coordinate 30,415 of DUAT01000094.1, read as the reverse complement.
GGCGGTCTTTGTCCTTCACCCGAAACACGCGTTGTTTTAGCGACCACGAGATCAAGACCAGGTACAACGTAAAGATAATTTTCCTGCGCTCCCCGTGCCGCGATTAAGTCAGCAGGGGCGTCCGGGATAAGGGCACCGGAATGTGTCTTTTCTTCTCTCATGGGTACCTTGAAAAATTCCTGGTGGTTGTTCCACCAACACAAACCCCAGGCCGGGTTTTCTTTTGAGCCTGGCCGGGACATCTGGTCAAGATAGTACTTCGGGATGATTCCATCGCCATCTTTCAGCACCATCAATCCGAGTCTGGTTAGATCAGCCGCCGTCGAGGACAACCCGGTAAATGGTGTTCCGTCAGGTAATCGGGCATTTCGTTCAACCCAACGGGTCTCACTCATACCCAGGGGCTCCAGCAGCCATGTTCGGGTTAGTTCATTCAAATCCAGCCCGGACTGTATGGATAGGATTTTTTTAAGGTAGTTGTAGGCTGTATTGTTATAGCGCCAGGTTTCACCGACGATCCCCAGAGCGTTTAATTCATCATCCATACCCGTGGTCATCGACAACAGGGTTTCTATCGTCAGGCTGGCCTCGTCCCAGGGCGACAGGTTGGTCCACTCCGGGTCAAGATGATGGTTAACAGGATCGGATATTTCCAGCAGGTATTTTTCTTCGGCAATGGCGACTAAAACGTAAAGTAAACCCTTTTGCACCGCATACACATCCACCGGGTCAGGGTCAAACACGGCTTGCGCGAGTATTCCTTGCCGGTGGCAAACCACCAACTGCGCTGCCTGGCAGCTTTCGGCGAATTCAACCGCCAGTGCCAGCCCGGACGAATCCCAGCCAACGGATTCGGGATCAATGTGCTCCATCAACTGTGGCTGGCCGAGACAGCTAACGATGGATGTCGTTAATCAGCGCTTCGGTGATAACTGTACCAGTATGCCATTGGCAGATTTAGGATGGATAAATACCTGGGGCCCACCCACACCAATGAGTTGCACGCCACTTTCCTCCAGGTGTTTAACCGTTTCATCAATGTCATCAACTTCGAGTGCCATGGTGTGCATGCCTTCACCACGTGACTCAATGGCACGACCCACGGCCGACTCAGCGGAAGTTGGGGCAACTATTTCAATAAACCCGCCATTGTCCAGTTGAAAGAATGCCTGCTTGATACCAAGGGCATCAGATTCTGCCGTTCTTTCCAGTTCCATTCCGAACTTATCCCGCCAGGTCGCGATACCGGCGTCAATATCTTTTACCCGAATAACTATGTGGTCTACACCTTTGAATCCCATGTCTTCTCTCCTTCTGGTTTGTTTAGCTGGATACTGTGTTCCTGTTCACTAGTGGAGTGTCCTATATAGATGGCACTCCCCTAGTTATTGTGGATCTCGAATCGTTACTGTTCCCTGGGCGGTTGCTGCCAGCTTTTCATTGTTATACACATCGATGCGTACAACCGCCTGGGTCCTGCCCAGGTTAATAATTTCTGCGTTGCCTTCAACCCGACCACCTGAAACCGGGCGGGTCAGATTTATCTTGAACTCGGTCGTGGCTGCCCATTGACCACGTTTCATCGCTGGGTAGCAAACACAACCCAGCAAATGGTCACAGAACGCAGACAAGACGCCGCCGTGCATGCTGCCGAATTGCGTAATCAATTCTTCCTTGACATCAAAACACGCCGTCATTTTCCCCGGAGACGCGCCCGTAATTTTAAACCCTAACATCGCCGGTAACCCATCTTTGGGATCACGCATAAACGAGTTGGCGACTTTCTCATTGAATTCCATATTTCATATCCATGACTTTGTTGCCTCGACACTAAACCCAACGGATATGCCAAATCAAGCAATTCATGATGGTTCGTCATATGCTAAAGCCTAATCGTTTTGCCATAGCAAAGTTTTGCTATATTGTCCGATTACGAATTAACCGTGGAAACAAAGCCGATGGCCACCTTGATACAACCCCATGCTGATGTAAAACCTGATCAAGCTGCACTCACTGATGAGTTTGGCAGTACCAGTTGGCAGGATTTCAATGGTCGTGTGAACCAGTTGATACACGCTTTAAGGGCTGCCGGATTGCAAACCGGTGACACTATCTCTGTGCTCAGTGGCAATCGAAGAGAGTATTTTGAAGCCTACGCTGCGGCTACTCATGCAGGTTGGTTACTCGTACCGATTAACTGGCACCTGGTATCTGCCGAAGTTGCCTATGTTTTGAGAGACTCCGCGTCAAAAGCACTACTGGTAGACCAGCGATTCTTGGAATTGGGTCTGGCCTCAGTGATGCATCAAGATAGTCCCGAACTGACCTCCTGCCTGATGTTTGGTGAGGCTGTCGCCGGATTTGATCAATACGATGAGTTTCTCAAAGGACAGAGCGAAACCGAGCCAGATAATCAAAGTCTGGGTGGACCTATGTTTTACACTTCTGGTACAACCGGAAAGCCAAAGGGTGTCAAGAGTGGCATGTCCCAAACCGGCGCACCGATTGAGACGATGAAAATGATTGGCGAAGGGTTGTCGGGCATGCTGAGTATGCCTAACGGCGGAACAACCCTCCTGGTGGGACCTGTTTATCACTCAGCTCAATGGGCATTTTCATTTTTACCGCTGATCGCGGGTAGTAGTGTCGTGATGCGTCACAAATACGATGCCAAAGAGACACTGGATCTGATAGACGCCCACCAGATTACCAATATTCACCTGGTACCAACCCAGTTTATTCGCATGTTGCGTCTGGACGAGGCTGGCAAAGCGGATTTCAGAGGCGACAGCCTCGAGATCGTCTGGCACGGAGCGGCGCCTTGTCCTCCCGATGTGAAACGCAGCATGATTGAGTGGTGGGGGCCAAAAATTTCAGAATATTATGGTTCAACAGAAGGATCTATTGTCACCACGGTTAACTCCCGGGAATGGCTCGATAAACCAGGCACGCTGGGTAAACCCGTCGCCATTATGCAAGTGTTAGTCATCAAGGAAGATGGGTCAGAAGCAAAAACCGGCGAGTCTGGCACCCTGTACGTGAAGAACCTTATGGGTAGCGATTTCGAATACCACAACGATCCTGATAAAACATCCAGCGCTCACCTTGAGCCAGGCGTCTTTACCTTCGGGGACATCGGATACCTGGACGAAGAAGGTTATTTGTACATGAGCGACCGAAAGATAGATATGATCATCTCAGGGGGTGTGAATATATATCCCGCAGAAATCGAAGCAGTTTTGATCAATCATCCAAAAATAATCGATGCGGCTGTTTTTGGTATTCCCAACGAAGAATTTGGTGAAGAAGTCAAAGGTGCCGTGGAACTCATTGATGGCATCAGTGGCAGTGCAGAACTGGCAGAAGAACTGATCAGCCATTGCAAACAGAATCTGGCTAATTTTAAAGCGCCAAGATCCATAGACTTTGTCGATGCAATGCCACGATATCCAACCGGGAAACTGCTGAAGCGATTGCTGCGAGACAAGTACTGGCAAGATACCGGTCGTAGGATTTAGTGGAGTGTCCGGCCTCCCACAGAATATTTTATTCTTTGCGGCGACGACGCAAGGTTGTCAGGGCACCACCTGCCAGCGTTAACAAAACACCGAACAGTGCGAACAAAAACAGAGGGCTGGAGGTCGTTGGCAACATCGGTACCCGTACGATTTCTACCACCAGAAAGGTGACATCCATATATTCCTCTGTCCTGGGATCCCCGATCGTAAAACGATCGTCAGGTAAATAGACGCTGAGAACCTGACCGCGGGTCAAATCCCGAATGCGAGTTGACTGGCCAGAAAGATTAATGCGCAAATCACTATCAGGTCTGACTTCATAGACATCACTGCTGCCGCCATCCCTGTGATGTAACTTAAACCTCAACGTACGGTTGGATGCGCGTACCACTTCCATCTCTATCTTGGCGAAGTTCTTGCCCTCATGTTCAATCACTTCCATACAAGCTTCATTCAGGTCCGGGAAACGTCCCATCATTTCATCAGTGAAGTGCATATCCGAACACGACGCGCTTGCTGCATTGACGCTGACGCTTAACAACGCAATTGCGGTACCGATTAATATCTTGTTTTTAATATTCATATTAACTCTTCCCTGGATCTTGAGTTTCATCATTATGTGAGGCGTACCGCTTTGACGATATACCGTTTTGGCGCATGGCCGACAAAGTAAAATGGATAGCAGGTAACAAGTGTCAACACACTATCTTCAGTGTTCGCCAAGACTTCTACCTGGTCCGGTTCAACAATCAAAATCTCTGAAATGCGATAGGTAAGTTCTCCCTTCCGGTTTTTCACACTAATTAACTCACCAACCTCTACATCCTGTAAAACTCTAAAATAGCCATCTCGATGGCCTGCTATCCCGCTATTGCCGCCTTGATTGGGTAATGGCGTTCCTTCTATTCGGGCAACACCCCGGTCCATATTCAAATTACTGGCACCATCATAGATCGGAACCTCAAGACCGACATTTGGAATTCTAAGAATCCCGAGAATTTTACTCTCTGGAGTTTTGGGGAGTGCGCGGTAGGCGAGCTTTCTTGATTCTGACCAGAGGCTCTGGTCGGGTCCATCAATCTCGGCTTCCAGGTTAATTATTGATTCAAGCTGTGCACTTTGTTCAAGCTGTGCACTTTGTTCAAGCTGTGCACTGTAGGATAAAATATCTTGTTGTCTCTGAAGTTCACCCAGTGCAATATTGCTCGCGAATACAGCGAGCAGAGAGAGGCCAGTAATCCAGCATCCGGATTCAACAAGCCGGTAAAACGACATTCTTCTTAGTGTTTTGGACCTGTGCAACTACCCACCTTCGCTCTCCATGCATGAACCACGAGGCAGCAGCATAGCCCAATATCCCGGTGAACCCAATGATTTCAATCCACTTACGAGCTGACAAAAGGTCGGCTCGTCAGGGTAGTCGCTAGGGAACGTGTCATGCTAAGTTGACAGCTTTGTCACAACCCTGGATCAGATTGTTGAACCATGCACGCCGGTTTTCCAGGGTTGTGAGCCATTTCGCTTAAACACCCCGGCAGGCGGGTACTAATATGCATTTTTTGTGCCATCTGCCACAACTGTTTTGATTTGATATCTGGTTCAAGATTCGGCTATATAGGTTCAATAATGAGACCCAATCAATTGTAAAAAAGGTGATTATGACCAGAGAAGAACCCCCGCTGATTATTGATGTGGAAACATCCGGATTTGGTGCCATGAGCTACCCCATTGAAGTGGGACTTGCCATGAGCGATGGATACAAATTCTGCACCCTCATTATGCCGGCACCGGATTGGACTGACTGGGACGATGAAGCCGAGAAGGTCCATCGTGTGCCGCGGGATGTCCTCGAAACCTATGGTAAACCATTGCAGGAAGTTGCTGAAAAACTCAACCAGTTGCTCGAAGGCAAGACGGTGTACACAGAGGGTTGGGGTGTCGACAAGCCCTGGTTAACCACCCTGTTCAACACAGCCGGAGTCGAGATGAAATTTGATGTCGCTTCGTTAGAGATGATCCTTTCAGCACCGCAAAAAGCCCGCTGGCACGAAACCCGGGACAAGGTACTCCAGGAAATGAACCCGGAACGTCACCGCGCAAGTTACGATGCACTAATTGTTCAGGAAACGTTTAAGCGGACACTGGAATAGAAACATTGATGCAATGAAAAAAACCGAATTGTCCCTCGATGTAAATTTCTTCCATATTCGTGCAACCGATCCCCTTAAGGCTATTCCTCCAGAAGGACAGTGCCCCTAGATTCTTTTCGCCGATTCTGATCTGCCATTTTCCAGGAAATTTGCGATACATTTCATGGGCTAACCAGAGCCCCAGGCCTTCTCTTCGTTCAGACCGGATCACGAAAAACTCCTCCATATCCCAGTCGTTCTTTTCACCACTGGGACTAAAGTTCTTCTCTTCGACTGTAGTCACAATCGCAAATCCCACTGGAATGGCACCTTTGTAAACCAGGAACGGGTTCTTACACAAATCTGTCCATTGATATTCGTAGTTATATCGACCTTCCTCAGGCTCCATGTCAAAAAACTCAGAGAGGTCATACAAGTACAGCGATAAGAGATTACTGAAAATTTCCCTGTGCTTTTCCTGTATCGCCGGGATTAACTGATAATTCATCTTTTCGAATCAGCCATTTACATTGCGTCTTGAAATTCAGATTTCAGCAGTTCACTCAATTCATTTAATGTATAAGGTTTCCTCAAAACCTGCCTTACTCCCAGTTGCAACGCTTTCTTAACACGGTCCGTATCGGCATAACCACTGATAATCACCGTCCTTGCCTCAACCTGGATCTTTAGAATTTCCTTATATGTGTCGAGCCCATCCAGACCGGATGGCATGATCATATCCAGCATGATCAGGTCGTAATTTTCTTTCCTCAGCAGGCGAAGCGCAGATTCTCCGTCCGCGCACAATATGACGGAATACCCCATATGTTACAACATGTCTCGCGCGACCTGACGCTGCTCAAGTACATCATCTATGACAAGAATTCGCTCACCCCTGCTGACGGTTTACGGGTGCCTGTGGCACGACAGGATCGATCTCCTGTCCCGTGACGGGAAAATTACATTCAACGAAACTACCTTTGCCAGGCTCGGATTCAATGTTGATGTAACCACCATGATCATGCACAACACCCCATACAACAGTCATACCTAATCCGGAACCACTTTTTTCCATCGGCTTCAGGCTGTGCTTCCACACTGTTGATAATCAGATTCATAATGACATTATTTATATGGGCAGGGGACCCAGCAATATTTGGAAGGGGAGGCCGAATATCAAGATCCATGGTGATATCCCCGCGGGAACTCACAGGGCATAGTATTCGGGGCTGTCAAAATAACTCGCCACAATATCGTTAAGATTAGTCGCCTGTTGCTTGGTAATACCGCGCCTTGCCAGCGCCAGTAAGTCCTGCACCACAGCCGCTGCCTGTAAGCCGGAATCACGAATGTATTCAAGTCTCTTATGCTGCCTTTGCTGGTCCGGTAAATCGTCCGGCAAGTCTCTCAAAATCATTTCCGGATAGTTTATGGTGGGGGATCAAGGTGTAGGTAAAGATAACCGGGTGCGTCACAACGACAAGTAAACTGGATCCAAATCCTACGAAAACTATGATCCGCAGAACCAGGCGATCGTAATCCTCTTTGAAAGCGTTAAATAAAAACAGGCAGAACAGTAGAACTGCCAAGTAGAATGATAGATACGCCAACGTGATCAGGTACTCCCAATCCAGTTGGGGAACCAGTTGAATCAGGTATCGTTCTGTTGTCGAACCTGGTCTGGTCGCCGGTACCGAGGGTGATTTTCTCCCAGGCCCCACCTTTTTGGTAATCAAAATTGGCGATATGCAGTACGAGCACAAAGTCTTTACTGGTTGGAACAAAATCAGTCAGCAGAGGATAAGATCCTGGTTCGGTAACAGACGCATCCACTCCAGGACTTCCGTTCGATGCCACTAGCTGTCCATCCACAAACGCCCGATAACTGGTCGCCGCGTCAAAGAACTTCAGTGTCAGCGGTTCGATTTGGTTGAGCCGCACAGTTAACCGATACGATGCATATCCGTGCGCTGGAAATGTTGTGGAGTCAATGTGCGACCCATTCCAGGTACCCGGTACAGCCTGGTAGATTTCCGTTGTGTGACTGCTCACAACCGGATCGACAAATTCTTCCCAATAGAACTCATAATCACCTGTGAGCGCTATGTGCCCATCATGCTCAAATGACCACTCACTCAAGTCAATAACCCCCGACGCTGCCCTGGGTTCAGGCGATGCGAAAACTGTCACGGACACGAGAAACGTACCTAAGAAAAGTAATAAAGGAAGCAAGTAGGCGTTTTTAGTCAAAGTTAAGTGATGCTTCCGAATCCGTGCACCAAACTCCGTTGGGGAAACCAGTCGGTCATAGAAGGGACCGAGGCGATATACCACTATCAAATCTGTTCACAGACAAGATCTGTTTGGATCGTCCAGCCAAGTGGAGTGTCCTATATGGATAGCACTTTAAGCAAACCACGGCCGCGTTGTATTTCTTGAATAGGTACCTACATTTTCTACGACTTTCTGTGAAAAGATTGGGCCTTGCTGTGTCACTTCCTGTGACAAAAAGTGCGAACCACTTAAATCACTATCTTTATAGGACACTCCACTAACGACAGGAAGGATATCGGTGAAGTTGTGGGAACTGTACGCAACGTTTAAATCGTCATAAACTGGGTTCTTCAAAAGGAACTACCGGAGCCAGAAATGATAACCCTGTGGGACGGCGGTATGGGCAATGAACTGGCGCGGCGTGGTGCGAGCAACTACACGGATCTCTGGTCAGCACGCGCACTGATTGAAGCACCGTCTGTGGTGCTGGACGTGCACAGGGATTATATTTCTGCCGGGTCCGACGTTATTACCACTAATAGTTATTCGACCATTCCCTCCTATCTGGCCAAGGAAGATCTTGCAGACCGTTACCTCGAATTCACCGCCCTGGCAGGGCAATTGGCCCGTCAGGCTGCTGATGAGAGCCAAACAAAGATCAGCGTTAACGGTTCTCTGCCCCCCATGTCTGAAAGCTATCGTGCAGACCTGGTACCGGACGAGACGACCACGCTGCCAATCTATCGACACCTTGCAAACACACTGGAGCCCTTTGTCGACGGATTTGTTTGCGAAACCATGTCTTCTGCAACCGAGGCGAGAACCGCTGCCACAGCGGCCACAGAAGCCGCGCAGAAACGCAACCTGCCAGTCTATGTATCCTGGACCCTCAATGAAGAACCAGGCTCCGGGCTTCGCAGTGGGGAATCCGTGGAGCAGGCGTTGAGTGCCGTTAAGCACCTTGAAATAGCTGGGTTTCTGTTTAACTGCAGCCACCCCCTGGCGATCGATTCAGCCTTGAAGGCTCTAGCGCAGCTTACTGACAAACCCATTGGCGGCTATGCCAACTCTTTTAACAAGGTGCCAAAAGAATGGACACTGGATACCGGTGCCATCACAAAGAATGACGATCTAAGCCCCCGCGACTATGTTGAAGTGGTCGGTGGTTGGATTGACCATGGTGCAACCCTGATTGGCGGCTGTTGCGGTATTGGCCCTGCACATATAGAAAGCCTGGCAAAGGCTTATACTCACCGGACATAGCCAGGTTAACGAAATCGTTCAACCCTCTGCCAGAGACAGTCTGGAGACAGCCAGACGTAATGATTCCGTTAGTTCGCTATCCGGGTCAGCAGCGTAGTCGCTGATGGCCTGTTTCATCCGGGGGTCCCAGAATCGATCGAGATGATCTGCGATCTTTCTTGAGACAATTTCCTGATCATCTGTATAAGACATGTTAGCCGCTATATCTTCAGCCATTTTCACCAGCTTGTTAACATTAACCGTCACTATTTGATTTTATCGAATCGTTCTCTGGCAGGGTCCTTTTCTCGACCCGCTGCCAGCAACTGCTGCTGCTCACGATTGAAACGCTGGAACATCTCCTGCCACTGTGAGGGATGACTCACCGGATACGCCTGCACGGCCGTCACTTTGTATTCCGGACAGTTCGTCGCCCAGTCAGAGTTATCAGTTGTCACTACATTGGCCCCTGACTCGGGATGGTGGAAAGTCGTGTAGATAACACCCGGTTGAACCCTGTCGGTGACACAAGCCCGCAACACGGTTTCACCAGCCCGGCTCTTGATACCCACCCAACTGCCATCAACAATGCCACGCAATTCTGCATCATCGGGGTGAATTTCGAGCTGGTCTTCAGCATGGTATTTAAGATTTTCGGTTCGACGGGTCTGAGCACCAACATTGTACTGCGACAAAATTCGACCCGTGGTCAGCAGCAGCGGATACCTGCTGTTGCTTCTCTCGTCAGTGGCGACATAGGGGGTGGGCGCAAAATAACCTTTACCCCGCACAAATTCACCGACATGCATAAAGGGAGTGCCATTGGGAGACTGATCATTGCATGGCCACTGAATGGAACCAAGCGCATCAAGCTTCTCGTAACTGACGCCCTGAAAAGTGGGTGTAAGCCTGGCAATCTCCTCCATAATCTGGCGAGGGTGCTCATAGGACATTGCATAACCCATGGCAGTGGACAAAGCGCAGGTAATCTCCCACTCCGACATGCCGGATTTCGGTTGCATTACCATTCTCACTGGAGAAATTCGCCGTTCTGCATTGGTAAAGGTGCCGTCTTTTTCAAGAAATGACGAACCGGGTAAAAAGACATGAGCAAACTTGGCTGTTTCGTTGAGAAACAGGTCCTGCACGATCACACATTCCATTGCCGACAGTGCCGCGTAGACATGCTGGGTATCAGGGTCAGATTGGGCAATATCTTCCCCCTGTATGTACAAACCCTTGAATTCTCCATCAATGGCAGCGTCAAACATGTTGGGTATTCGATAACCGGGTTCAGAGTCCAGTTCCACCTGCCATTCTTCTTCAAACAAGGCCCGCGCCGCCGTATCTGACAGATGCCGATAACCGGGTAGCTCATGGGGGAAACTGCCCATATCGCAACTACCCTGTACATTATTCTGGCCCCGCAATGGATTAACGCCGACACCTTCACGACCGAGATTTCCCGTCACCATGGCCAGGTTGGCAATACCCATCACCATGGTTGAACCCTGGCTATGTTCTGTGACTCCGAGGCCATAATAAATAGCCCCATTGCGGGCGTTGGCATATACCCGAGCAGCTGCCCGCACCTCTGCCGCCGCTACACCCGTCACTTCTTCTAACGCCTCCGGCGAGTTGCGCTGCTCGCTGATAAAAGCTTTCCAAACTTTAAAAGGTTGAGTTTCACAACGATCAGAAATGAACTGTTTATGTTCCAGCCCTTCGTCAATGATGGTATGTGCCAACGCGTTGATGAGCGCAACATTCGTACCTGGTCGTAATTGCAGGTGATAGTCTGCCCGGGTATGGGGAGAGTCAACCAGATCAATCGCCCTTGGATCGGCAATGATCAGGGATGCGCCTTGTCTCAGGCGACGTTTCATTTGTGATGCAAAAACCGGGTGTGCGTCAGTTGGATTCGCGCCAATGATAATGATGGCGTCTGCCATCATGACCGAATCAAATGTCTGGGTTCCGGCAGATTCACCCAGCGTTGTCTTCAAGCCGTACCCCGTCGGTGAATGGCAAACCCGGGCGCAGGTGTCGACATTGTTGTTTCCCACTGCCGTGCGGATAAATTTCTGTACCACAAACACTTCCTCGTTGGTACAACGAGAAGACGTAATACCGCCTATCGATTTGCGGCCGTATTTTTGTTGTAGCGCTTTGAGTCGGGTTGCCGCAAAAGTAATCGCCTCTTCCCAACTGGCGGGGCGCCATTCATCATGAATTGAATCCCGAATCAATGGCGCTGTAATTCGATCCTTATGCGTCGCGTAACCGAAAGCAAAACGCCCCTTAACACAGGCGTGGCCATGATTCGCATGCCCGTCTCGATTGGGCACCATACGCACCAACTGATCTCCCTGCATTTCGGCCCGAAACGAACAACCAACCCCGCAATACGCACACGTGGTCACTGTCGCCTTGTCTGGCTGGCCCAATTTAATGATCGACTTTTCTGACAAGGTTGCCGTGGGGCAGGCTTTAACGCAGGCTCCGCAGGAAACACATTCAGAACCGAGGAAATCCTCGTTTTGACTTGCCGCTATCTTTGAATCGAAACCTCGGCCATCAATGGTCAAGGCAAAAGTACCCTGTTGCTCTTCACAGGCACGTACACATCGAGAACACACGATGCATTTGCCGGGATCGAACGTGAAGTAGAGTGCGGTTTCGTCCTTTGGAGCATCCAGGTGATTCGCACCGTCATATCCGTAACGGACATCCCGCAGGCCCACCACCCCTGCCATGTCCTGTAATTCACAATTACCATTGGCAGGGCACGTCAGGCAGTCAAGGGGATGATCAGATATATAGAGTTCCATGACGTTACGACGTAGTTTTGCCAGATGATCGGTCTGGGTTTGAACTTGCATCCCCGCTTCAACCTGGGTTGTACAGGAGGCCGGGTAACCATTTCGACCTTCAATTTCAACCAGACATAACCGACAGGAGCCAAAAGGTTCCAGGTCTTCGGAAGCACACAATTTTGGTATGTTCGTCCCCGCTATCGCGGCGGCTCGCATGATTGAGGTGCCTTTTGCTACGGTAATGGCAGCGCCGTCAATCGTTAATGTTATCTGCTCGGACGAACTGGCACCAGGAGTACCTAAATCAACCTCCGCTCCGACGCGATAATAGTTCACCACTGAAGCCATCTGTTTACAATTCCTCCGAAACCATACTTACAGTTCATCTGGAAACTTCCTCATCACGCTGAGAACCGGGAACGGCGCCATACCTCCAAGCGCACACAGCGAGCCATCTATCATTGTATCGCACAGATCCTGAAGAAGAATGCGATTTTCGTGCGGGTTTTCACCAGCCCGGATACGATCAATAACCTCAACCCCGCGTACAGACCCGATTCGACAGGGGGTGCACTTACCGCAGGACTCTATCGAGCAAAATTCCATAGCAAAACGGGCCATTTCTCCTAAATCTGTCGTGTCATCAAACGCGACAATGCCTCCATGACCCAGCATCGAGTCTATTTCCTTGAACGATTCATAATCTAGCGGTGTATCAAACTCCGATACGGGTATATAGGCACCCAATGGTCCACCAGCCTGTACCGCCTTGATCGGTCGGCCGCTGGCGCTACCACCGCCAAAGTCCTCGAGTATCTCCCGTAGCGAAATCCCGAATGGTACTTCGACTAACCCGCCGTGCTTGATGTTACCAGCCAGTTGAACCGTCAGTGTGCCCCGGGATTTACCTGTCCCGATCTGCCGATAGTAATCTGCACCTTTAACGAGAATGTCCGGTACCGACGCCAGACTGACGAGATTGTTTACTAGTGTCGGTTGGCCAAACAACCCTTCAATCGCCGGTAGTGGAGGCCGAAATCTTACCTGGCCTCTTTTACCTTCAAGGCTTTCCAACATGGATGTCTCTTCACCACAGATGTACGCACCGGCTGCTTTGCGAATTTCAATATCAAAGTCTCTGCCTGAACCCAGTATGTCTTTACCAATATGATTTGTGATATACGCAATATCGAGGGCTTTTTCCATTGTCTTAATCGCCTGAGGATACTCAGCCCTGATATAGATATACGCTTGTGTTGCACCCACCGCGAGTGCTGCAATCGTCATCCCCTCGATAAGCATAAAGGGATCACCTTCCATAATCATACGATCGATGAACGTACCTGAATCCCCTTCATCTGCATTGCAAATGACGTATTTTTGTTCAGACCCGGCATCCAGCACAGTCTGCCATTTGATACCTGCGGGAAATGCAGCACCACCCCGGCCACGCAAGCCGGAATCTGCAATCGTGCTAACGATAGCTTGAGGGCTCAGCTGGAGCGCTGCTTCAAGCCCCGCAAAACCTTCATGGGCGCGATAATCATCTACCGACAAGGGGTCAATGACACCAAGTCGAGCGCAGGTCAGGCGTGGTTGTTTTAACCAGGGATGTTCTTCCATCAACCCGAGGCATTCTCTATGATCGATTGTTGGAATACCCTGAGAAAACAACCTCTTAACAGTTTCGGAATCGACATTACTGAAGCCGACACGTCCACGTTCCGTTTCTATTTCGAGTAACGGTTCCAGCCCGTACAACCCGCGTGAACCCGTACGTACCAGTTCAATGTCCAGATTCAGGGTTGCATCTAACGCAACAACAGCAGCAGCTACCCTATCGGCGCCTAACGAACGAGCAGTGCTGTCTGATGGTACGAAAACTCTCGTCGTGGCGCTTTTGGTACTCCCGACAAACGTCGCCCGAGCCTCCTCGTCAATCATCTCGTCAAGCATCTGATCAAAAACAGCAGGGGTTACCCGGCTGTGTACATGCTCGTCTACCATAATCGCTGGTGAGCACGCACAGTTGCCGACACAGTAAACAGGTTCAAGGCTTATCTCGCCATCCGTTGTCGTTTCATGGTAGCCAATCCCCAGACGCTCCTTAACATGAAGTTCGAGCTTGCGACCGCCCATGGCCTGGCAGGACTCTGCCCGGCAGATATAGATTATTTTTTTACCCCTGGGCTCAGTACGAAACAAATGGTAAAAGCTAACGACACCATGTACTTCGGCACGGGACAGGTTTAACACTTTCGCAACAGCCGGTATCACCTGGGCTGGGATGTATCCCAATTCGTCCTGAATTCCATGCAGCACCGGCAAGAGCACGCCAGGCTTATCCATCAATGCTGTGGCAATCCTGCTTGCAATGTTGATCCAGTGCTGAACGTTCTCAGTCATCTAACGATATCTCAGTTCTGCGTTTTTGTTCAATTTTAGCACTTTCCGGACAGGAACCAGCTACTGCACTATTCGGTGCGACTTATGATAAATGTTGTAGCCATCGTCACGCAGGAACCCCACCAGAGTCATGCCAAATGTTGTTGCCAGATCAACTGCTGCCGAAGATGGGGCCCCGATCGCGGCAAAAAAAGAAATATCTGCCATCAGTGCTTTCTGTACCAGCTCATAACTCGCCCGCCCACTAACGAGAACCATCTTGTCCCTGGTTGCCAACTCCCCTTCTATCAACAGGTGCCCGATGAGTTTATCCATTGCGTTGTGACGACCAATATCTTCCTTTGTCAGCATTATCTCTCCATGACAATCAACAAGGGCAATGCCATGCAAACCACCGGTGCGGTCAAACTCACTCTGCGCCGAACGCAGGCATACCGGCAGTTCTCTCAATCTCTGTTCACGAATTACAAAACTGTTTTCTTCGATCTTCGGCTGGTGGAGCATCTGTAACGCCTGGATTGAAGACTTGCCACAGACGCCGCAGCTACTGTTGGAATAGAAGTAGCGCTGAAAGTTTTTGTTTTCCAGCCCCGTGCCAGACTTCAGATGTACTTTTAACTGGTTCTGGATTGACAAAGGTTCCGTTACCGGCCCAAAAAATTCTATTTTGGAGATATCTGCATAATCAGAAATGATACCTTCTGCAAACAGAAAACCCGCCGCAAGGGCTTTGTCATCTCCCGGCGTCCGCATCGTGATTGAGAGGGAGAGCTCAACGGGTTCATTCTGCTCGTCTGTATAAGCAACCCATATCTCTAACGGTTCTTCTACAGTCACTACATCAGTTCGCGACCCAGCGATGCGGTTTACTATGGGAACTTCCACGCGTCTCGGTCCAGTGCGCATTAAACCTACCATGCTTGTGC
The DNA here is from genome assembly GCA_012960755.1 of Gammaproteobacteria bacterium. The sequence continues at coordinate 15,104 of DUAT01000094.1, read as the reverse complement.
AGCTCTATTTCGGCTAAGTTTACTCCTCATTGAGTACATTGAAAAATGCCATAATGAGCGACGGTCAGTTCATTGCCGTTATCACATCTTGATGCTAGGAGGCTGACGCCACTTAGCGACCTTGTTGTCAGGAGACGTTCTTGTAAAGATCCGGTGCCGTGTATGTTTTTACAAAAATTCTATCACCGGTGTTGATAACACCAGGCACATCAACAACACCGACAACGCCGCGTTTTCTTTTCGCTTCAATGAGAAATTGTCTTCTGGTAATTGATTCTCCTGATCGGGTCCGGTAAATCCCTGCGATCTTGTCTGCCATTTCTGTGCAGGGGGGATTGTAGTCTTCGACGGTCAGTACGGCGCCGGACGGAAATTCCAGCCTGGTACCTTTGGCAAGGTTGGAAAATAGTTCGACACCGGATATGCAGATATTCACACCCAGATCCTCAGGAGCCAGGGGCCGCTCCAGATCCAGCGCCTGCCGTATCTCCTCCAGCTCCTGCTGGGACATACCGGACCATTGTCGATTGTTTCTTCGCACGGTACCCTCAGGCTCTGTATCTCCTTCATAACAGACCCGAGAGTGTCCACGATGTTTGTCGCCATCAAAGCCGTCCAGCTTCACCTCAACCGAGGCGCAGGCTTGTTTACTCATATCATCACGAGTACCAATATGAACAGAAACCAGCGTTGCTTCTTTGGTTACCATCATTCAGCCCTCATACAATTTCTGAACGACATGTTAGATTTCACCGGCTTGAGCTTGCCGAAACTGTGCTGGGGTCCGACCACAAGACTTTTTAAATGCCGCATAAAACGCCGAGTTGGAGTTAAAGCCAACTTCAAAAGCGATACTTAGTATCGCTTGCAACTGACCATCTTCGAGGCACAGCAATTTTTTCGCGTCTTTAATCCGGTAATGATTCAGATAATCAAAGAAGCTCATATTGAAACCTGAATTGATTACCTGAGACAGATGATTAACAGGGCATTCGACAAGCAGAGCCAATTTTGGCAGTGTCAGATCAGGATTAAGATACGCTTGCTCCGATTGCATCAGCGACGTGAGTTGATTTTTGTATCTCTCCAACTGCTCATCACTTAATCCCGATTTTGCATACTTCTGCTGGATTGCCTTTGAGGGGCCGGCTTGTCCACTACCGGAGATCTCATAATAATCATCAATTCTAATGGCGAAATCACCATCCAGGACGATAAATTCCGCCCCAAACCAGGGCGCCTTTATTCCCTCATCTATGTCGGGATTGGCTGAAGAAACCTTGTATTGAAAAGCAACTGTGTTCTCGCCCGTCGCAATTTCCCCAACGAGTTCATAGTGGTTGTTTTCGTGATAAAAGGAGTCTGCCAGGGTCTTTACCAGCTCATCATGTGTGAGCAGTGTCTGATCCGGAATATCAAAGTACTTGCCATCTTTACTCAAATGATCGCCAACTGACTGTGCATCCCGATGGTTCCACGCGTCGAAATAGCTTTCTACAAATTCTACTGCTCGCATACTGGCTCCTCCCGTCGAAACTGGAAATTCAATCAAATAAAAAGGCTTCCTTTCTTTTTCCTTTGATTTTCTTTGATTAATCGACCATCACACGATACCAGATTGAACCAAAGTTGTTCAATCAACAGAATGTAAGTCCGATGAAGAAGCTCAATTGTCCAGAGGCGGGGTCAAGCGTGCTCTTGCAGGTGCCCAGAAAGGTTTGGATCTGATTGTGCATCGCACAATTTTGCTATATTGACGCAGCTCTTTTTCATAATAGATCTCGGTCCATAGTTCACCTTGCAAATGCTCGGTCTTGATCATCGCCAATGCAATATTGGCTTTGACGGACGGTGACCACATGGCAGAGGTCACATAGCCGATCTCCCGGGAACATCGTTTGTTGCTGTATACATAGGCGCCTTCCGCTGGTTTGTTACCCTCAATATCGAGTTTGGTTAACGTATATTTAGGACCTTTCTTTTGTTCCAGCAGCAACGCACGCCTGCCGTTAAAATGGCTCTTCTTAAAATCAACCAACCAGCCAAGATTTAACTCGAAGGGTGTCTGGTCATGTTCAAAATGCACCGTCTTAAGCGCTTCATTAAACTCAAACCCAGGCATGATGAAACCTGCTTCGATTCTCACCATATTGGTAGCCGTCTCCCCATAGGGATGGATACCATAATCGGCACCGGCCTTATAAAGGGCATCCCACAGTTCCAGTGCCAATTCAGGTTTAATCCAGAGCTCATAACCCAGATCTCCACTGAATCCAGTTCGCGACACCATTAACCTATCACCAAGAAAGTCAAAGTGACGAATATTAAAGGGCTTCGCAGTTTCAATACCTTCGAGCCCCATACGTCTTAAAACAGCACAAGAGGTCGGCCCCTGTAGAGCCAGGGCAGCTATCCCATCACTCATGTCAGTGATCGATACATCCTTGAACCCAAAAGCACTTTTCTCAAGCCAGGCACTGCAAGGGCTGCCGCAGGTCAACATGAACTCGTCCGTTGCCAAACGAAATATAGTCCCATCATCAACCAGTCGACCCTCGTCGGTGCACCAGACCACATAGGAGACCCGATTCAGCCGCTGCTTTGAAATGTCCCTGGTTACCATGCGGTTTAACATCGTTTCAGCATCAGATCCCGTGATGATATATTTCTGCATCGGACAGATGTCATAGGTTGCGCAGGTGTTACGCACGCAAAAGTATTCATACTCAGCGTCATAATAGTAATTAGCGAACTTGTACCCATTCCAGGAAGACCAGGCGTCTCGTACGTTTAGCATTTCCAGGCGCGGGTGAAAATGAGATTCTTTCAGTCGTTCACCCGCAAATGCTGCAGAATTATTCGTCATAACAGTCATCTTCGGGAACAGTATTGGGGCGTTTTAGATCAATCAGGATCTCTCTCGCCGAGTTAGCACCACAGGCTGCGGAAACGCCACCTCCAGGATGAGTGGATGAACCACACATATACATGTTGCCAATGGGCATTCTGTATTGCGCATAACCAGGGAAGGGTCGATTAAACAGCAGTTGATCGATGGTCAATTCTCCCTGGAATATATTTCCCTCGGTCAATCCCGTTTCGTTTTCGATCTCAAAGGGGGTACGAACTTCCATATGCACGATCAGCTCTTTGAAGCCGGGACTGTAACGCTCGATCTTGTCGATAACCGTCTGGCCGAACTGGTCACGTTTTTCAGGGGTCCAGGGACCATCAGCGAGTTCTGCAGGACAGTACTGGACGAAATTCGACATCCAATGCTGACCTGGTGGCGCCACGGTGGGATCCCAGGCTGAAGGGATAACAGATTCAATAAACGGATCATCAGACCATCTGCCCCGCTTCCAGCAGTCATAGGCCCTTTCCATGGTTTCCAGTGAGCCCGTAAATGTCTGCGCGCCACGGTTAATGTAAGGGTTGTCCGGAACACCGGTAAACTTCGGCAACCCTGACAAGGCGATATTTACTTTCCCGGAAGAGCCGCGAATCTTGAAGTTCTCCGCTTTCTCATAGATCCCTTCAGGAAGATCATTTTTGTCCATGATTTTTGTGAAGGTTCTTTTGGCATCAAGGTTTGAGACGACGATAGCGGCATTTATTTCTTCACCACTCTCCAGCGCTACGCCGATCGCTTTACCGTTTTTTACGAGTATTTGCTCGACACCGGCACTGGTCCGAATTTCACCGCCATGTTCCTGCAGGGCACCCGCTATGGCATTCGAAATGGCACCCATACCCCCGCGCGCCAATCCCCAGGCGCCGATACTGCCGTCAACATCACCCATTACATGGTGTAAAAGGATGTACGATGAGCCCGGTGAATAGACCCCCAGGGCGGTGCCAATAATACCTGGGCTGGCCATCGCTGCTTTGATGAGATCATGTTCGAAGTAGTCGTCGAGAAATTCGGCTGCACTCATCGTAAAGAAACGGACATACTCATATATTTCCTTTTCCCCGAGTGACCAGAACTGCCTGGCCAAAAACAATAGCTCGAGGATATCCCTGGGACGAAACGAGGTCGGATCTGGCGGTGTTCTTAATAATGTCTTGCGAATAAGTTGTGAATATCGCGCCAGATCTGCCTGAAACCGGCTCATTGAGTCCGCGTCGTGTGCGGAGTGCCGTTTGAGCTCCAGGAAGGCTGCTTCTGCATCGTGGTATGAAACCAGGGTACGTCCATCGTCCGCAAAACTGACCGCGCCTAAATAAGGCACCAGCAGCAGGCCATGTCGACTCAAATCGAGATCTCTGTGCAGGGATTGTCTCATCAAGCTGCAAACATAGGAGCAGTTTGAGTAGGTCCAGCCCTCGTGTAACTCCCTGGACACAGCTGCACCACCGATGTAGTCATTTTTTTCAACGACCACAACATCAAGACCGGCCTTGGCCAGATAAGCCGCATTGGTTAAGCCATTGTGACCGGCTCCACTGATTATGGCGTCATAGCATTTCATAAATCACTTTTCATAGATCGTTTTTCATAAATCGTCACAGGTTGCATTCACCGACTGTGTTCTACTTTAAAATCTCGCGTGCTGCATTATGTCCTGGCCTACCTGTCAGGCCACCACCCGGATGACTTCCCGCTCCGCAAAGGTAAAGCCCTGAAATCGGGGTAGAATATTGTGCAGCCCCATAGGTCGGACGCATCATGAAGAGCTGGTCCAGTGCAAATTCAGTATGATGCCAATGGCCGCCACTGACACCGTACTTCTGTTCCAGGTCAACGGGCGTCAAAATTTCCTTGTGTAAAATAAGCGACCGTATGGCGGGTGCATATTGCTCAATAACGTCGATGGCAAGCTCACAAAATTTCTCCCGGCTTTCCTGATCCCAACCATTCTTCAATTGATAGGGTACATACATAACATGAGCTGAAAGCACATGTTGCCCGGCGGGTGCGAGGCTATCGTCAAACAGGCTGGGGATCACAATCTCCATCACCGGTTGTTCTGAATATTCGCCATATTTTGAATCGTCGAACGCAAACTCTATCGCGTCCAGGTTCGGCGCGACAATCATGCGACCATCTGGTCTCGTTAGTCCGGAGAAGTCTGGCAAACCATCAAGCGCAAGATGGAGTTTCGCCACAAATCCATCGCAGCGTAGTCGACGCACTCTATTCGTGAACCCGATCTCGAGATGTTCTACACCCACCAGATCGAGAAACGTACTCCGCGGATCGGCAGAGGAAATTACCCTGGAGGCAGTGATTTCTTCAAGATCACTCAGTTGTACGCCAGTTGCTGCCAGACCGGTTTCATTCTCGCCGATAAGGATTCTCTGGACAGGTTTCCCGGTGCGTATTTCAACACCGGCTGCCGTGGCAGAGGCGTGTAAAGCACCAATCAAACCGCTCAGACCCTTCGCTGGCACATGATGTGAACCACAATGCTCCCCTGACATTCTATAGAGCAAGGTCAGGACGGAGTTGTTAGGAGACCGCGGCGCGAGCTTTGACCCAATAAGTCCATCCCAGCTCAGCAAGGTCTTCAGCAGGTCATTGTCAAAATTCTCATCCATCAGATCACGCATCGGCAGCGTGACAACGCGAAGAAACTCTCGCATCGCAGTTTTACCCAACAACCGAAGGTTCAGGCCCAGGGATGCAAACGACCAAACTTCCGCGAGACTGTTATTGCCGATGCGCGGTACTGTCTTAAGCCAGAATGGCTTCAGCATATCTGCGAAACGACGCATGGAGCCCAGGTAACTTCGGTAGGCTGTTACATCCTCTACAGAGACACCCGACAGATCATCGCCGTGCAGGACGACATGATTACCATCAACAGATAAACCCACTGAGGGTACTGATTCTGCGTCTGTCTTAAAGCCGTGGGATTCAAGATCCAGATCACGAGCAATTTTTCCGGAGAAGTTATTTATCGTGTGGGCGATGGAAGATTTGAAACCGGGATAGAATTCACAAGTGGAAGCTAACCCGCCTGTATTTTCTGACGATTCCAGCACCAACACATGTTGGCCACTTCGGGCCAGGTAATTGGCGCAAATTAAACCATTGTGCCCAGCTCCAATGATAATTGAGTCGTAATGACTCACTTAATACTCCTCAACCGGGTTCAAGAATCCATTGAGACTATGCATTGCATTACCCCAATTCCTCCCAGCCTATACGCATAAAAAGCGCATGAACACTGGCGTTTACCACTTCCAATCTTATAGGCAAGGAGGTTGGATTGCCGTGAGTTGTTGAACACGGCAGCCCTATGAGCAATGCAACCATTATATTTATTGGCGTCGGCACCATGATGGGCGCAGCGGGTGCCTCCTATGAAAAAGGATTGCTGGGGGTTATTGCAGACCCTTTTGGCGGTGCACTTTGTCTTTTCCTGGTGGGGTTTTTCTTCGTGCGAATTTTTCGCCGGCTACGTTTGCTGACTTTTATCGATTTCTTTGACAACCGCTACGGTAAGACAGCCGCAACCATTGCCGCCGTGGGCTCTATTTCCTCTAATATCGGATGGACCGGCGCACTGCTGGTTGCCTTCGGCTTTGTCTTCCAGACACTCACCGGTGTGCCGGTAGAAATGGGCATCATCGCCAGCGTAACTATGCCCGGGCTTACGGATCCTGAAACGGTCGTCCCCCAAATGGCGCTGGCATATCTGCATCCCGTTGCTATCGCGATTTTTGTTGGCGCACTGCTTGCCGCCATCATGAGCAGTGCCGATAGCGCTTTACTTGCGGCAGCGAGTGTATTTTCCACCAATATTCTGCCCCTGTTCAAACCGCAGGTTTCGGACCAGCGTCGACTCCTTGCGACGCGCATCGCGATCCCTGTATTTGGCTCGATTGCTATGTCGCCCTGCGGGTACAGGTGGTCTACAACCTGATCCTGGATGCCAATTCCGTCATACTGGTCTGTGTGACCGTACCATTCATCGTCGGGGTCTGGTGGCCGTCGGCAAATCGGACCGGCGCGCTGGCGTCAATGGCAATGGGATTTCTAACATGGTTTACAACAGTCATGCTTGCGCCGGAGATGCCGGGAGACTTGCTGGGCCTGTTGGCTGGATTGGTCACCATTGGGATAGTCACGCCCTAAACACAAAAAACAGACCCGCCAAAACCATTGCTGAACAGTGATGGAGAGGTTGTGGCGTTTAAGAACCGGCTTGGAATATTGCCGCTCTGGGGAGGAAATCAGCCACAATAGTGGTACAGGTCAGGAATTAACCAGGTGCCCTATGCGATCCGTCACGTAGCGGCGAATGTCCAGGTTCCAGTCTTCCATGGGTGAATACAGACCCTTGTGATGCACTCGCGAGGACATTCCCGATTGGACCTCCTCGCAGATTGCCCAATCCTGGCGATTTATCAGATCCCAGAATTCGACCACATCCGATGGATCAAAGTCCTCCTGGTTCATCTCGAAAGGTTCAAACAGGAAATAGCAATCCAGCCGGGTATGCCCTGCAGCCACTGGCTGCAATATAAAAGCTGCCACATGGTCCCTGGCCAGACTCAGGAAAAGATTCGGGTAAAGCAGTTCACCCTTGTGTCGTTCCTGTTCGTCCTGGTTTAAGCCCGGGAAAGCTCGTCTGCTGGTTCTACCTGTTGCCGTGAATGTGTTAGCACCCTGGCGATGTGGTATTCCCCTGTCCCAGTCAAGATTCGCGCCACCCTTATCTCTGTATGCAGGCACCACCTTGCAAAGTTCAGGGTGAACCGGGCCGCAGTGATAGCACTCATTGTAGTTCTCGCACAGTACCTTCCAGTTCGCATCAGCCTCATAGCGAATCGATTGGCCAATACGCAACGCGGATAACGGATAGCGTCCAAAAAGATCCTTTACGCGCTGCACATGCGTTTCGAAGGAGGGTTGCTCATCAGCCAGGCATAAAAATACAAACCCTCCCCAGGTTCGTAGTGCAACCTGATGAAGTCGAATTTCTTCTTTGCTAAAACCCATCTCGCGGGTCATGTGTGGGGCTTTGATCAGCCAGCCATCAAGATCATAGGACCAGGCATGGTAGGGGCAATTAATCGTCCCATTTCGCCTGACACCGCCCCTGAGTATCATCTCGTCGTCTGCTTTGCTGGTTTCTCTAGCCGGTCGGCACAACCGGGAGCCACGATGGCGACACACATTGTAAAATGCCCGCAATTCACGGGCATTGTTCCGGACCAGTATGACGCTCTCACCCATGACATCGAGCACCATCGAGTCCGCTTTGTCAGGGACCTGTTCCTCACGTGCTACACAAAGCCATTCCTTGCAGAAAATGGCCTCTTTTTCCAGGGCATAAATGGCGTCGTCCAGATACCAGCTCGACGGCAGGCTTTCCTCAAGTTCAGGCAATCTTCAACTCCTTTTCACCGGATTCGCCGGAATCAACTTCAGCCGTTCTTACCATGATCAGCCAAATTGCGAGGATCCCCACAAGACCGAATCCGGCGATGGAAAAGTACAAATAGGAATAGCCTTTCACCCCTGGGTACGCATCCAATAACACACCGCCTAGCAGCGGCATGAAAATATCAGGTGAAAAGCCGATAACGGAAACAATGCCCGTTGCGATCCCAGTAAACGCGATTGGAATTCCGGTTTCTTCCAGCAGTGCAAAATAGACACCCCGAATACTGAAGATGGCGATTGAAGCCACAGCAACGTTCAGCAGCATGGGAATCATTAAATCAGCTCCACCGGGAAGCAGGCCAAAAACCAGAAAAGATAATGTCATGGCGATAAACAGATAAAAAATGGTTCGGGATATACCCAGTTTATCACCCACAAACCCAATGACCACAGCTGCGACAGGCTTCAGCCACATCTTTCCAACACCCACCGCCCCACCCATGGCTGCGCTCATCAAAAATACATCACTGGCATAAGGGGTAAAGTAGAATGTGCCCCAATAGGCACTGTAAGCCGTCATCACTACCAGTGAGATCAGCCATACCATGGGCATTTTCAGGACTTTCAACAAGTCGGCCATTTTGATCCGGTCTGCCTCTTTGTTAAGAACCGCTGAAGGCTCCTCATTGAGAGCAAGAACCGCTGAAGGCTCCTCATTGAGAGCAAGAGCCGCTGAAGGCTCCTCATTGAGAGCAAGAGCCGCTGAAGGCTCCTCATTGAGAGCAAGAGCCGCTGAAGGCTCCTCCTGTAGATCATCGGTCAGTAGAAACCAGGCGGTGATTGCCAGAAAGATATTGGTCGCTGAAAACATGAGTATGACCACGGACAAGGCATAATCACCACTACCCAGCCAGGCGAATATCGCTAAAAAGACAGTCGAGGCTGCTATCTCAGCCACGCCGCGACCACTTTCCAGTATCCCGAATGCTGCGCCCTGTCCTGACGCCGAACCCCAAATTCGGGTTGCCTTGATCATCGCTCCCCAAAATACCAGCGAAATGTTTGCACCCCAAAAAGCGTGGATTGCAATACTGACGGCATAGGAAGGGAAGGTTGCAAAATAAAACCCGGCCAGTCCGGTTGCTAGTAAACCACCGGTGATTAATCCCCTGGGTGGAAAACGATCCGCTAACCATCCACCTGGAAAATAGGCAATCAGTGAAAAAGCGCCAAATACACTCATCAGCACACCCATTTCGGTATTGGTATGACCGAACGCTGCCTGCATGGGCTGGTAATAGACTTCTCGTAAAAACGGCAGTAAAAATATGATGCCGCCTGAAAAACACAAAACAGTCATCACCAGGATTCGTCGAGAAAAATTCATATCAAAGCTCACCGCTCCCTAACTAGTGCTTATCGTATTGAGTCTATTTTTATAGCGCAAACAGTGACTGGAAAAGTACACATAATCAATTATGGATGGGCACTAACCAATTTTACGCGGACTATTCACTTGCCGGTAAGAAAATCATCATGCTTTTTTCTACGACGCGAGACAACACAAACGGCAATTTAACAACGATGAAAGCCGTGGGAGAGCCAAACAACAAGTCACTCGATATTTGTCGGCTCGGGCAATATCACCTACACTCGACGAATAATTTATCTACTCGCCAGTTTTCCCGGTTGGGCTTATCAAAAATCCGGGTGCACAGCGATATCAACTTTGTAATAGGAGGAATGTCGTGAGTCTTTTTTCTGAAAATGCGGTGATTGACGTGGACACCCATGTTACCGAACCACCGGATCTCTGGACCTCGCGCGTGTCGAGTAAGTGGAGCGGTCTGGTACCCCATATCGAACGAATTAAGGGCCGGGATTTCTGGATTATCAACGGTAAGAAAGCACTCGCACCAGGCCTGGTGTCCATCGCCGGACACGACGGGCGTCCCCCGAACCAATTCCCACCAACATTCGAAGACATCGACCCAAGCACTTATGACGCCAAAGCGAGACTGGAATTTATGGATCAGGAAAGCATCCATGCACAAGTGCTCTATCCCAACGTTGGTGGTTTTGGGTCGCAGAATTTTCTGAATATGGAAGACACCGAGCTGAAGCTTGCCTGCGTTCGCGCTTACAACGACTTTCTTATTGAATGGTCGAGTATCGACCCAAGCCGACTGTTGCCAGTCTGTGCCTTGCCTTTCTGGGATGTCGATGAATCCGTCAAAGAGATTCAACGTTGCGCAGAGCTGGGGCATCGATCCGTACTTTTCCCCAGTCAACCTCAGGACTTCAAACAACCGGCATTGTCTGCCGTCTACTGGGACCCGATCTGGGCTTGCGCCCAGTCACTGGGCATGCCTATCAGCTTTCACATTGGCGGACAGGCACAACTGGGCGTTAAAGAAGGTGAGTTCGCACCGAAAGGTGGAAGTATGGGCACCAAGGCCAAGTTTGCACGCTACTCAGCACTGGCTTTTATCGGTAACGGACTTGGAATAAGTGAAATAATCTGTGGCGGTGTGTGTCATCGTTTCCCGAAACTCGATTTCATCTCTGTCGAGAGCGGTGTCGGGTGGATTCCCGCGTTCCTGGAGGCGCTGGACTGGCAATGGCAAAACGCGGGTGTCGGGATCGAACACCCGGAATATGAATTGTTACCCAGTGAGTACTTTCGCAGGCAAATCTATGCCTGTTTCTGGTTCGAAAGGGAAATGATTGGCAGAGCGGCTGAGTTGTACCCCGATAACCTGATGTATGAAACAGATTTTCCACACCCCACATCGATGTCACCCGGACCCGCGACGATCGCTGTGCATCCGCGCGACTACGCTACACAGGCGCTGGGAGACCTGCCAAAACAGGTAGTGGCGAAGTTACTGCATGGCAATGCGGCCAGAGTGTTTCACTTAACTTGATTTAAAAAGGATTGGGATAAGTGGCGCTAACTCCGCGCCAGCACACTCGCGAAACAATTCAACGTCAATCTGCCGGTAGATACCTTGTCGGTCAGTAAGCCAGGTTGCTCAATGTAGGCGCTGTGGGGCATATCACCGGGGTAGACGACCAGTCGATTAAACTTTGCCGGTACCTTGTGGATCAACTCTGCGACCTCGTTGGAGCCAGTGATGTAGCATGGCGGTTCGCTGAACATCTTAAAGTTCTCCTGTAAAAAGGGCATTGCCTTGTTGGTCGCTTCCTGTTCAAGAGCGGTTGCATGGAGAATTTTTTCCTCCTCTTTCCAGCGATAAAACCCGGTGCCGCCGAGCGCCGGATCGTCAAACAAATACAACAGTACAGCGATATTGGTTCGCCCCGTGCCCGTCCGGGGGTCGGAGTGGCAGAGCCGTTGCAGACAGGTAAACTGATCAGGCTGCAATGTCGCCAACGACAAGTGTGCAGAGAACTTGATGTTACCGCGTAGAAAAGCGAAGGGTTCGCTCAATTCAAATCGAATAAAGCGATAAATATCGCTCAGCACTGACTGTCCCACAGCGTATACAATGCCTGGATAACTGCGCTCGGCCTGTATGAATTCGCTGGTATGATGATCTGCGATAGACACGGCCATTTCCGGACGTAACAGGAAGTTATCAATTACGGTACAATGATAGTCTTCGTTAAGTTTGTGATGTTCAACAACCAGCTCGGGGCTGATTTCTAGTCTGGATTTATTGTCGACCAAAGTTGTCTCTGATAAATGTTGTCTGTGGTAAATGCAGTTTATGGCTCTATCCATAAGATTCAAGGACGAACAGTCTGCACGGTATCAAGGCGGCGCTGTCATCTACCTTCTGCTCGGTTACGTTGGTGGCATTTCAGGGCTGACGTCAGAAAACATCGCTATAAACTTCTGCGCAACAATTCTGCTGGGGCACAGCATGACCATTGCCGCTTACATGGTCCATGAATGCGCTCATAACACGGTGTTTAAACGTAACCAGGACAACGCCCGACTGGGTATATTCCTTACCTGGATATGCGGCGCATCCTACGGCACTTTCGAAGATATCCGTTACAAACATTTCCGCCATCACGTCGACAATGACGATGTCGTCTGGTTCGACTACGAGGGATTTTTTACCCGCTACCCAAACATTCTCAAAGCAGTAAAAGTCCTGGAATTTTTCTACATTCCCGCTCACGATATTATCATGCACGGCTTGATGATCTTCGCACCCTTTATCATTCCTGAACGAAGAAACCAGCGAAGCAGAACTGCCGCTATTTTCCTGGTTCGAGCAGGGTTGTTTGTTCTCTTGTGCCTGTACAGTTTTAAAGCCGCTGTTCTCTATGTCATTGCCTATATGTTGATGATGACGGTACTGCGTTTTATGGACGGTCTGCAGCACGACTACGATTATCACCTCAATCTCTATACTGACGAGAGATCATCTCACAAGGGAGATCTGGTATGGGAACAAGTTCATACCTATTCAAATGTGATCTCGTTTGCGTATCATTTTCCCAACTGGCTGGTGCTGAACTTCGGGTTTCACAATGCCCATCACGCAAAGCCAACCACACCTTGGTTTCGTCTGCCGGACCTGCACCGGCAATTATTTGGAGACGAACTGAAAAATGTTATAACCCTGGGTCCGCAATTGATCATGTTTCATCGTCACAGGGTTTCCAGGATAATGCACGATGACGCCACAATACCAGCCGCTGAAGGATTGGACTTTCTAAGGGCTGCTCAGCAGGCTGAAACAGATGGTGGTAATGCTGCCTCCTTCCTGACTTCGTTTTAATCGTCAAATGCGGATGCTGAAGATAAATCTCTCATCGGTGATGACCACATGAAATACAGGGCTGGTGACTTGAACAAGGCAGATATTCAGACAGTAAGGTGTTAAATATGGCCAATTTCCTTAACCAGCAAATTGACGTTTATGACGCCACTGCGGATATCTCCCGGGCGACAACGCCTCCCAGCAGTTGGTACACGCATCGAGAATTTTCAATTCTCGAAACCGACACTGTCTTCACCAACAACTGGATATTGGTGGCACGGACCGATCAATTAGAGGAAAAAGGCCAGTATGTAGCGACGGAAGTTAGTGGTGAACCCATCGTTATCGTACGCGACGACAAGCTTCGGGCTTTTTACAATGTCTGCCAACACCATGCGGCAGCGGTGATGCAGGGTGAAGGCAAAGCCAGAGCAATGCACTGCCCTTATCATGGCTGGACCTACAACCTTGATGGCAGCCTGCGCTCAACACCGCAGTTCGAAGGTGCGAAAGGCTTTGACCCGGCTTGTAACGGGTTGAAGCCCGTTAGAGTAGATATTTTTGAGAAGTTTGTCTTCGTTTGCCTCGATGAATCTGCGCCTGATCTGGAAAACTTCCTCGGTGGCATGAAAGAGAAATTCAAACCCCTGCAACTGGATAAGCTTCAATTTTACCAGAGGGTCGAATACGAACTGGACTGTAACTGGAAAGTTTTTGTCGATAACTACCTCGACGGTGGTTATCACGTTCCGATTCTCCACAGTGACTTAAATAGTGCGATCAACTACAAAGACTACCGGGTGGAACTCGAAGATCGTTATTGTCTTCAATCCTGCCCGATGGCAGAAAACAACGACGTAAACAGCGTCCGAAAGGGAACAGACGCCCTGTATTTTTGGCTGTATCCCAACGTCATGTTTAATTTCTACGACGGTATTCTTGATACCAACCTGACCATTCCGGTCTCGGAGAACAAGTGCAAGGTCATCTTTGACTACTATTTCGTGGACGAACCTGAACAGGATGAAAACTTCAAGAAACGCAGTATTGAGTTAGCACACCAGGTTCAAATGGAAGATGAGTCTATCTGCCTTTCTGTGCAAAGAGGATTGTCTTCACGGGCATACGAGACCGGTCGACTTTCACCAGAGAAGGAAGCAGGGGAACAACTGTTTCATCGATTGTTGCACAAGGACTTTTTGGGCCACCACAACCTTGTCTAACAGGCTGCTGAAAAAGCCCCTTTTACACGGTTAACAAAAGGTGTTCCCGCTCCCAGGCAGTCACCTCCTCTGAGAATGCCTTTGCTTCCCTTGTTTTGATGTCTGTAAACAGCTTCACAAACCTTTCGCCGAATAGTTCAATCAGCGGCTGACAATCATTTAAAAGAACCAGTGCATCAGCGAGAGTTCCCGGCAGGGCAGAGGGAAGATCCCATGCACTGTCTTTCACAGGATCGTGCGGCACCGCGTTTTCCTGCAGTCCAAGATAACCACATGCAAGATTTGCAGCAATGGCAAGATATGGATTCGTATCTGAACCGGGAATACGATTCTCGATCCGCGTCGCCCCGGGTTCGCTTACGGGTATCCGAAATCCAGTCGTTCTGTTATCCAAGCCCCATTCCACATTTGTGGGGTTCGACTCTACCCCCTCAAACCTGCGATAGGAGTTGACGTTTGGCGCGAAAAATACCATCGCATTAGCCGCATATTTCTGTAAGCCACCCAGATAGGCTCTGAACCTTTCCGAGTGAGTCCCGTTATCATCAACAAAAATATTCTTCAATGTTTTCTGATCTACCAGGCTCTGATGTAAATGCATCGCACTGCCGGGTTCCCGGCTAATTGGTTTCGAAAGGAAGGTCGCATAGTAGCCATTCTGCAACGCAGCCTGTCGCGCGATTCGTTTGAAATTAAACATTTCATCGGCCCTTTGCAGCGGATTTCCGTGTTTGAAGTTAACTTCCAATTGACCACGGCCCATTTCCTGCACCACACCGGCAGTTTCAATATTCTGCT
>DUAT01000093.1:2263-3960 GCA_012960755.1 Gammaproteobacteria bacterium | reverse complement strand
GGGAAACTGGCGTGAAGACCATGTTTGCCGACGGAAGAGCCAGGATGAATGTGACGGCCTTCTACATGGATTGGGAGGACTTCCAGCTTGAAATTGTCGATCCCTCATTGAGAATATGCCCGAGCGGAAATACCTCTGACAAGATCGCCGGTGAGTGTGGACAACCCTGGCAGGCGATTGTAGCCAATGCAGGAGATGCGCATATTCTGGGTGTTTCTGTAGAGTTTGACATGGCAATGACAGATAACCTCCTGGTAGGTCTGAATGCCCAATGGCTGGAGGCAGAAACAGATTCAACCCTCGACCTGGATGGGGATGGCACGATAGATGTTGTGAAGGGGAATACACTGCCAATAACACCTGAGTGGAAGAGTTCTGCATGGGCCACTTACAGTCAGTCGGTGTCCTGGTTTGGAGCCTCTAGTGCCTTTGCGCGCCTGCAGTGGTCATATCAGAGTGAGAGTAACAATATTCTCCAGCCCACGGAGTATGAACCTCAGCATCCGCAGATTGTCAACGAGTCGTACAATATTGGCGATTTTAGCGTGGGGTTGGAGGCGGACACGTGGGAGCTGACCTTGTTTGTGAGCAATCTGACCGACGAACGAGCGCAATACACACACCTGTCCGGTACTCGTATTGCAGCCTGGGGTAGTACCACAGAAGGACGGGTCTCTGTGGCATCTCGTTACACCAGTCGTCCCAGGGAAGCGGGTGTTCGTTTCATCAAATACTTTGGTGATTAATTAGTCATACGGCCAGACTTCCAGCCCGTGGATGGCATTACGGATGTCCATGGTAATGTTGACGGACCCGATGGTCTGGCCGCTTTCAACATCATAAAGGGAAATTGTTGACGGCGACGAACCGCCGATAACAACACGATCACTAAACAGGCTCAGACCACGGCCGAAGCCTTGCCGGGCCACTCTGGAGTCGTCGAGACCTGGGTTTTGAATTTCAGCTGGATCAAATTTTCGTATTGGAAATACGCGTTGTCCACCATCACGAGATACAAAACGAACACAGTCACTTTCCGTATCATTGAATAGAACACCACCACGATAGGGTCTTGCGTTGTGTGTGCCTGACGGTAAGCTGCAGATCTCCTGTACGTTGTTCTCGTGGCTGATATGTAACAGCGCTTTAGTCCTGAGACCACTCAGGTAAATACCCCTGCCATCGACGAAGACCATGTTAAGGTGATGCTCGTTACTGGCTCGTGGTCCGGACGCTGTACGCGGGTCAAAAGTAAAACCACTCCATTGATCATGTTTTAGTAAATGGAAACCCCAGTTGAAAACTTGCTCATCGAGATCAAAAACCAACAGGCTGTCAAAGCCAGTTGAAGTCAGAAAAATTTTCCGGTCTTTGCGAACAATCTCGTGGCAGTGTTTTAGATACGGATTGCGCCAGGAATTCTGAATCACGAACTCGCGATCGTAGCAGAACAATTCATCCGATGCGGCAACATAGATATGATCCCCGTCAAATGTGATGCCGCGCAAGCCCCGGTCAGCCCCCCTGCCGGAAAAGTCGATATCGGCCGTGTTCCAGTCAACCAGTTGATCTGTTGACTGGTTTTCAAAATCCACAGTAAAAATACCACCATGGCTTTCACCCTGCTGACTACCCCGCACGACGGAAGTGAAAATGACCTTGGGTAACTTGAGGTCCATATTCTTAACCTGAGTTCG
>DUAT01000093.1:0-2206 GCA_012960755.1 Gammaproteobacteria bacterium | reverse complement strand
CCTTTATTGGGGCTACTATGGCGGCTACTGATTCAATCTGCAGGTGTGAATACACTTCTAAAAACCGATTTTCTCAGCGGTCAGATCAAGACAGACTGCCACGAGTGCGAGTAGCTCATCTGTTTGTTCAAGCGTCATCACCAGTGGTGGTGAGATAACCATGGTATCTTCAATTGCACGCATCACAAGGCCACTATCGAAACATATATCGCGACACAAGGTGCCAACGTCGCCCCGGTCATCAAAAAATTCACGAGTTTGTTTATTTTTGACCAGTTCAAGAGCGCAAAGAAATCCTGTGCTCCTTGTTTCACCAACCAGTGGGTGGTCTTCGAGTTTTTCCCATCCCCTGGCAAGATAAGGCCCGGTTTCGTTTCCGACACGTTCAACAATGCCTTCATCTATCAGGATGTTCAGGTTAGCGATCGCCGCTGCCGCTGCGACCGGATGCCCTGAATAGGTAAAGCCATGATTGAAGTCGCCACCGAATTCAATTAATACATTCGCCACATTGTCACTTACCAACACGCCACCGATGGGTATATAACCTGAGGAGAGGCCTTTGGCAATTGGCATAAGATCTGCAATGATATTGTAGTGATCGCACCCAAACCATTTACCGGTACGGCCGAAGCCACAGATAACCTCATCGGCAACCAGCAGAATCTCATGTCGATCACAGATTTCCTGAATCCTGGGCCAGTAGGTAGAGGGTGGAATAATGACGCCGCCAGCGCCTTGAATCGGTTCGGCGATAAACGCGGCAACCCTGTTCTCGCCGATCTCGTTGATTTTCTGTTCCAGTTCGTCCGCTATTTTTACGCCGAAATCTTCTTCCGAGAGATCACCTCCGTCCTGAAACCAGTAAGGTTGCCCGATGTATTCGATGTCCGGAATCGGTAAACCACCCTGCGCATGCATGCTCTTCATACCACCCAGGCTGGCGGCGGCCACAGTGCTGCCGTGATAGGCATTGTTACGGCTGATAATGACGGTCTTTTCGCCCTTGCCTTTTAAATCCCAATAGCGACGAACCATTCTCACCACCGTATCGTTTGCTTCAGAACCGGAGCCGGTAAAGAAGACGTGGTTCATATGAGCTGGGGCCAGAGAACAGACGAGGCGCGACAATTCAATCGCTGGCGGGTTTGCCGTCTTAAAAAAGCTGTTGTAGTAAGGCAGTTCCTGTAGCTGGGCATAAGCGGCATCGGCGATCTCTTTTCTGCCGTAACCGACATTGACGCACCACAGACCTGCCATGGCATCCAGGTAACGTTTCCCATCGCTGTCCCACAGATAGATGCCATCTGCCCTGGTAATGATGCGGCTGCGTTCATCGATGAGTTTCTTGAAGTCTGTAAATGGGTGCAGGTAGTGGGCAGAGTCCAGGTCCTGGAGTTGCTCGGTTGTGTAGTTGTAGGTCATCAGTTCGCCTTGTGATTTGCCTGCTATTTCTAACCCCACAATCGGGGCGAAGCTCTTGCGCTTCCAGTGTAGGGTACCTTGCGACATTCAGTCTTGTCGACGGGTAGGTTAAGAAATCCGCAGCATACAGCAGCATTGTGTGAGCTAAAAGCGAGCAACTGATTGGTAGTGGCTCGACCGAGCCACTACCAATTGTTTGCATGAATTGGGTCAGGCTGGCAAAGTGATCACGGCTCATCAATAAGCACCCACTCATGTCTGAAATGAAGCGTTGGTTAGAAGCTCACCAGGTCGAATTCGTTGAATGTCTTGTGCCTGATTTCAACGGCATTGGCAAAGGCAAAACCGTTCCTGCAAAAGAACTGTACGATGGGGTGATCCGGTTGCCAGAAGCTATCTTCGGCCAGGATATCCTGGGACAGTGGTGCAAAGACCACGATCTGATGGATATTGCAGATATTGATATGGTGCTGAAACCGGATGAATCGACCCTGGTAAATCAACCCTGGACCGATACAGAAAAGGCACAGTGTATTTGCGATTGCCAGGGCAAAGATGGAGAGGTTTTGGATATTGCTCCCAGGTCGTTGTTAAAGAAGATTATAGACCTGTTTAGCGAACTCGGGATGCAGCCTGTCGTGGCCCAGGAAGCCGAATTCTACCTGGTCGCCAGGAATCCTGATCCGATGCTACCCTTGACAGCCGCTCCGGGTGTTTCGGGTCGTCAGCCGGTGGCTCCGCGTTCGTTTCAAATGGAAGCCTTGTCTGAATATTTACTATT
>DUAT01000092.1 GCA_012960755.1 Gammaproteobacteria bacterium | reverse complement strand
AGTCGGTTCAGGAGTCGGTTCAGGAGTCGGTTCAGGAGTCGGTTCAGGAGTCGGTTCAGGAGTCGGTCCAGGAGTGGGTTCAGGAGTCGGTTCAGGAGTCGGTTCAGGAGTCGGTTCGGGAGTTGGTTCGGGAGTGGAAATCTGTTCCGCATCGGCAATTTGAGATTCCAAGCTGCTTGATGGGTAATTAAGCACTAACAATCCAATCAAACAAAGCACAACACATGCTCCGATTCCAATATACAACTTAGAATTGGTGGTCGGTTTTTTTACGGTCTTAGAAGAATCTACGGGACTTTGTCGCTGTGGTGGCGAACGCAAATCGTTTTTTGGACGAGGCACCTGTTTTTTCGTAATGGGCTCGAACAACCCGTTTATGGAGCTTGCCGGGTTAAACTGGTTACTTCCTTCCATCCCCACAGCGTCATCAGGTTTTAACTTGCCGCTAGCAGCTTCTCGACGAAGTTCACCAACGGAAAATGGTCCCAAAGTCTGGTTTCCGTTGTTTGGTCGATAATAGAATCTGACGCTCATGAGTGGTTTGTAAAAAAATGAAGGAGTTATTACTGACTACTACCAATCGATTGGAGTTGATTTGCCGTTAATTTTCAAGAACATTCTGTTTCCTCTTGCATAGGTGGCCCCCCATTTTCCTTGCCCAGCGGCCCGGTGGTGGGTCACGGAACTACGAACACATGACCAGGGGTTGTGCGTGTCGGGGTGCGATGCCCTAGGTTTCGGCAACGGAGATGACTACGGAACTAATCAGACTCACTTCCGCTGATGTCGTAACTGCCACCAACATCAGCATCCAAACCCCATGCGGAAAGTGGAACCGTTCTATTTGTCGGCCATGGCTGGCAAGTTGGGTGGCGTATATTCGATCTGGAACTGGGTACTGCGGATGCCCTGCAGCTCCTCGATTTCGACTTTCAGCCGCCGCTCAATCATGCAAAATCGACGAAATACCAGCCGAGGGTTATCTTCAAAGGCGAGTGCAAGCATGACTGGGGCAATATAGAGATTTACGGTGTAACCTTCAACATGTTCCCAACGTCCTGCGCGTCGTTCGTTTGTGGACTGCGGGAAACCATGATAACCGACGGTGTTCGTGAATAATGTTTTACCGATCCCGCGATTACAGTAATTGACCAGTGCCGGTGGTAACAGTGGAAGCGGAAGATAATCGTTAACCTCTATCCCCCTAAAGCCATAAAGATCTGAAATCAACTCAAACTTGTCGAACTGGATGAGTTTCTTGTCAGCATCGAGGAAGCTGGTAGCAACAAAAGTGCGGCCAAATTCGGGATATGTTGGAACGTCCGTGTCGCTCGGCTCGAAATTGAAGTGATAGGGGTTATCCTTTTTGCGAGAATAGAAATCCCGATGAGTTGCCATCCGTCTTAGGGCGGTCATCACCACAGGGTGCCAATCAGTATCCAACACGTACCCAGTCCATCGTAGCGAGGTGAATGACTTGTTCTCAAAAGTCTGCAGCCAGAGTACCCATTCTTTATTGGTCGTTACCACTGGGCCCCACAACAGGTCTTTGGACGTGTTGGAAATATATAGATCTTTCATTACTTCAGGCGGTAATGACTGGTGCTTGATGCTTCCTTTCGTTGCCTGGATGCCAACCTCCGTTTTGCGAATACAGACCTTGTCAAGAAAACTGCCAAGCCTGTCCCGAAACAGCAGGAACTTGTCATAATCTGGTTGCAGCTTGAGTTGGAACACCAGTTCGGATGTCGTTTCATCGAAATCTGGTTCTCCGATCATCTCCGCCTCTAGCATCGGGCCCAGTTCGCCCAGGATTTTTAAGAGCGTTTCCTGCAGGTTTTCTTTCCGCTCCATTTTTGTGAGGGCTTTTGCAAAGAGGCTCTCCCCGTCTAGGTCGCGGATGGTAATCTTCACTCGCTTGAGCCCGGCCACGAGCTTATTGGATTCGACTTTTGCGCGGATCGTCACTCGAACCAACCCATTGCTTTCTCGGCTGGAGATTTCTTTCGAGTCGACAATAAACCCATTACTGGTGGCAAGAATCTTGTCATTTACCAATTCGTCATTCTCGACTAGGGTTTCCGCATCAACGTAGGCACCGACCACTTGCTGGACAGCATTCCTGTAGGCATCTTCGAGGGCAGCTTTCTTGGTCAGGCCGGTTCCATGGGCGACCACCTCGACAACCGTCGCCGGTTCCTCTGCAGTTGCCATCGACGCCAGCAGCGTCAACGACACGGCAAGCGTAGCGAGACTACAAATCGAAGGATTCATGTGATTTCTCCCGACCTTCCTGGCGATGGTTTTATTCTCAGACGAGGCATAACAACAACTTACCCGCTACTCACAGTTATCTAGTATACACAAACGAAAAACAACCGATAAACATGGTCCAACACGCCGTATCCGACGATTAACCCCTATAATTTAAGTTGTTTTTCGCCGCTGAAGGTTTCACTTCCGAGGCTGTCTTCGTGGAAGCTATTCCTTGGTAACAGGGCCACCTTTGACGATCCGGCAACATGTGTTCGTTTAAATTGGTTACGGTGTTGCAAGCCTTTAACCTATACGATTTGATCCGCGATTGGAAACCCTACTCGTCGTCCGATCTGCCGGGGCTTAGTGCATGCGTTACTTCTCAGCTTGTACGCTGCTCTTTAGCCCATTTATGGAACTCCTCCCATTTCTTTATGACCCCCTTCAGAGAAGAGTTAAACATATAGACCCCATAGATTCCAAGGGGAATGCAAACCAAACCGGCTATGACTCCTTCCCCAGAAGCCGGTCCAGAAGCGATACCAAAACCATTTGTAGCTAGTGCTGAACCAACCAAAAACACGAAAAGAATACAAGCGATCCCTACGAACTTAAATGTGTTTGGGTTAACTGGCCAATGAGTGTCACCATCACAAACGTCACAATAGAGTTTTTTGTTAACTTGCTTTCCTCGTCCTTCATAAACAGAATGATAATCTGTATGAAGCCTACAGTTCAGGCACCACGGCTTAGTCTTATCTGGCAACGAGGGATTGTGAGATGCATCATAGTTCGATGAGTCTCGTAACAATTGTTTCGCTAACCGAGTCGAGCTTGACACACTCCAGCCGGAAACGCGCACCAACAAATAAACGAACATCACAATTATACCGATAACGATCAAATAAATATCCGTAACACACCTCCATTTAACACAGCAATAATACACGGACTATTACAAACGTGACCACATCGAGGCAAGCCCAAACAGCCACACACCAACCCCTGCTCATGTGTTCGTAGTTCCGTGACCACGGCCTGCTGGTCCTCGCTCTCAAGCGTCGCGATCAATGCCGAGCGATAATGTCAATCAACCAGACCACTACCTCCAGTCATCGATGGAATGCATTGAGGCGATTGAGGGCTTGTCGCTGGACTTCCATCAAGGTCAGGTCTTGAAGTACGTGTATCGCCATCGGTTCAAACATGCGAGCTTAGAGAAGCAACTGAAGGATCTGAAGAAGGCTGAGTACTACCTGAAGCGACTAATCGATCAGGCTCAGAATCGAGTCTACTCCGGTCGTATTAGCGAGCCGACACGCTGATCCGCAAGCCACCTCCCCATCCTACCCTCTCACCGGCCAGCGGTTCAAATGAAAAATGCCGCTCTATCACACACCCCATGCCCAGCGTCGCGGAGGATCTGGGCGGCGGAGGCGGGGGCTACTCGTGCCACCCACCAACCCCTGCTCATGTGTTCTTAGTTCCGTGATCCCACCACCGGGCGGTCTGGATCGGATTTCCAGCCTCTTTGAAACGTGGGGGGATCGCGCATCAGCACTTCTCTTTGGCCGAAATTATCCCCCGTTTGTCCCCAACTTTGGAGAGAATGTAGCTCTTTCCCGAGAAAACGACCACAAATTCGAGTCCCTCCTCCGCTACTAGGCCCTCCGCGCGATTGCACGGAGGGGCTTTCTCCTAGAGGCACCTCAGCAGACTC
>DUAT01000091.1 GCA_012960755.1 Gammaproteobacteria bacterium | reverse complement strand
CGTTTGATCTGAAACTCACACGTATACATGTAGAATGTGAAGACGTTAACTACCTGGACGAACGTGCGCTACAGGAACTCGATCGTAAATCGTGTGCGATTAAGACCATGACTGTGGTGGATTTACTCCGGCACTTTCCTCCGACCCCATTATTGGGAGCAATCGCCGGAGCCCTGGCCGACTAGCCGAAATGGGCGCTGGCGCGTGAAACACACACGACAATACTGTGTTGACCGCGGTAACGGACATAAACCATTGGAGGTCACGTTGTGGGTAAGAATGCAGCAAAAGGCGCGGGCGTAGGAGCTGTGGGAGGCGTACTCATTACGGGGGCGTTGGTCGCGGCGAAGGCTATCGTCCTAACCAACCCCGTTGGATGGGGTATCCTTTTAGGGTGTATAGTTATTGGAGCCATAGCCGGGGCAGTGGCTGGCTCGTGAAGTGGATACGCTCACCTCTGCGGTAGGGCATTGGTGCGGATGGTGCATTTCCACGGCGTAGAAGTCGAGGAAATGCAAGCCTGCCGGTTAATTTTCGCGAGTGCTCTCAAGGTTGGGAACAAGCCCACAGGCTGCCGTGGCAATATGGGGATTCGCTAACTTGTCCACGCCCTGCGCTTGGGTCATCATCACGATTGCAGTGCCGCGAAAGGTCAGGTCGTTTACTACCTTTTTCCCGAGCGCCGCGCATAATGCCAGGGCGCGGATGAGAAGGTCATAGACGCACGCAACGGTCTTTCCTGCTCGACGATGAGCCACAAGACACGCGAATCGCTCTTTCCGGTCGTGAAAATTTTGGAAGTAGGGTCTTACGTCGTAATCCAGGTCAAACTCTGCCACGTTTTCCCCCTATGTAGGTCATTGTGGCCAATGACAGGTGGTCAGGGTTCACACAGAGCCGGTTATCGCACTTATGGCAGACGTGCATACCTTTTGGTATAGGGCCGATATAAAGCTCATACGCAACGCGGTGCGAGTGGCAAGTTATATACGCCCCGGGGGCAACGGTCATCGCAAATTTTCCGTAACCTGCTTTGCAAAAGCCAGCGGTCCACCAATGACAGGGGGAAGGGGGGATTAATTCGACTTTTTCTTCAAACCGGAATCGTTCTAATATGGGTCTTAATTTACTTGTAATCATTTTGTTCTCCAACAAACTCACTTTAGGTAGCGCGGCGACAGGCGTGAGTTGCGCCTGTTTTTCATGTTGGTTGCTTCCTTTACTTAGTTGATTTGAAGTGTGTTTGACCTCAACGTTCGTGCTGACCGGACGGTAAAATAATCACTTAGTCAGCTTTTCACACAACATGGTATCGAAATATATTATCAACTGCGTCGTGCCTTGATCTCCAACTGAGATCCACTATGATAATAGGCGTTTGTCGCCTTTGGAAAACTATCCAAAAATTGGCTAGGTGACATTGATGTGCGTCAGGTTTTCTCCTTTGACGGGTAACAATTGAATATTTCCCCTTATGGTCGTACAGGACTCCAAGTTTCCTAACCTAATTGTCAGGAGATAGCACCTACAACGAATCGTATTAAACTATGGGAGCGGATCAAAATCAGGTCATCACGAGCCAATAAAAGGTCAGTTGTACTCGTTGAACGCTTCTTTTAGAACAACAGGCAACACCAGGCTGGCCTCAGCAATCCGATTGCTGGACGATAAGTACAAAACTTCTTTTTCGTGTAGGCGTGCCCTGGATCGATCATACAAACCAAAGGGCGGGATTAGAGTTTATGGGGGAGGAATATTTTGAACGAGCTTTGTGATTTTT
The DNA here is from genome assembly GCA_012960755.1 of Gammaproteobacteria bacterium. The sequence goes on along the minus strand of DUAT01000091.1, from coordinate 2,201 downwards.
TGTAACGCCTCTCTGTTAATCCGTTATCACGCATAAAATACCGTGTTTTACAGTACCATAGACGCCTATGGTAAACGCGTAGGCGACTATATTATCCTGTTAGTTAAAGTCATAATGCGTTTGAAATCGCCTAATACTTGGTGTAGTTTAGCGATCACTGAACCCTTTTAATCTCGTTACGGGAGCAACACCAGATGACAAAAAAACTCGATACAGGCAGGACTAGCCCAAGGGGCGATCTATCTATAGCCGAAGCAGTAGAAGAAAAGTATTACACGAAGGAGAACATTCGGGGGTTGACTGGTCTTGCTGAAGTCAGCGTACCTGCGATGCCGCTTTTGCCCAAGCAAAACGCTACGATCTTGGTGAGGGTGTCGAGGAAGACAAAGGGCGCGCTTATCAAGAATATTTAGCCGCTGCTGAGGGTGGTCATATTGAGGCGGCTTTTGCCTTGGCGCTAATGCTTAATGCCGGTGATGGTGTTGCGCAGGATGATGTCGCCGCGCGTAAATGGTTCGCTCAAGCCGCAGAGAAACGCAACCTAGACGCGCAGTTTAATCTCGGGCTCATGTACTACGTGGGCGAGGGTGGTGATGTTGACTTTGCGGCGGCTGCAAAGTGGTTTTTGAAGGCTGCTAACGAGGGGCATGCTAACGCGCAGTTTAATCTGGGTGTTTGCTACCTTAGTGGCGAGGGTTTAAAGCAGGATGAGGTGGCCGTTGTAAAGTGGTGGACTTTGGCGGCAATGCAGGGTCATCCCGGTGCTTCAGCAAATCTGGATGCGGCACGCGAGCGCCTGAAACCGGATCAATTACGCATCGTCCAGGAAATGACGGCAGATTGGTACAGCAGCGTGAAAAAACCGTTTTAGTTATGGTGAGTATTGTCGAGAAATTCACTGGAACTGCGCGCAGGCGATTTGCTCGCTATCTGCTGGTCGCTATTCTTGCATTAGAATGTCGTGCAACTGACACATCGCCTTAGCGGGCTCCTTATTCATTCGTTGGAATGTTTGCGCGAGTGGGACTTCACGCTTGGCCGCATCATTGAACTATGGTTTAGAAAATGATGATGAGTCCGGTCGTCATTCAGAGATGGTATTGGATACAGTTTGTTTTTAGTGTAGCTTGGAGGCACTTAAATTAACTGCGTTAAATAAGTCCGTCTAGAGGGGTAGACAATGAAAATTAAAGTCGCGCTCGTTTCAGTAGTTTGTCTTGCTGCATTAATAGCTGCATGCAGCACCGCTCCGAAATTAGCGAGTGAGCCAATGCCGGAATCTGGTTTTTTGTCCAACTATGCGGTCCTTGCCCCAGTATCAACTGCTGCACGCGATGCACGGATTTATCGTTATCGGAAGCCAGATGTTGATCCAGCGGTCTATACCGGCGTTATTCTGGATCCTATTTATTTGAATCAAGACGTCACTAAGACAGTGACTGAAGAAACGATTCAACAAGTCAAACAAGCTTTGCAAGACTCCATGGAGAAAGCCATTCTTAGCAGGGGTACGGTAAAGATTGTTACTGAGCCGGGTCCGGGCGTAGCAAGGTTTTCTGTGGGCATTACAGGCGCTAACAGCTCAGCCGATGGCCTTAACCCCTGGAGCTTTACACCAATCGGCTTGGCTATAAATGCGGCTGCTTATGCTGGTGGTGTGACCCAAAAAACACCGACATTGCTGGTTGAAAGCAAGATTGTCGATAGTCAAACGAATGCGCTGCTTGGAGAGGGCCTGGTGATGATTCAGGGCGAATCGTTCAGAACCAACTCTGGTTCCTTAGATTCATTTATAGCCATGGCTAAAGAAGCGGTCAATGTGGCCATGGAAACATCTGCTCCAAGCCCGACCAAATAATTTGCGCGTACAGCTCTCATTTCGCAGCTAGGCTAAGGTTTGTGCGCGCTCTATCACCGTGAGTGCCTGGCGCTGAGCCGAAGAATATCCAGCTTGCGCTATTAATGCTTTGCAGCTGCCAATGAGACGAAAGCTATGTTTCAGTCATGAAAAATAGCCGTCATAATTCGCGACTCATTATGACAGCGGGGGTGACCGTTGTGCTTCGCTACAGGCTCTCGCCAAAGCAGCAGGTTCTGAGGTCTTCCTGGTCTCTTAGCGATCTTAAATATTCGCCTTGAACTCGTCTCGCCAACCCTGCCACTGACTATGATCCCCCTTGATCCCCATGATGGCTTCTTGT
>DUAT01000090.1 GCA_012960755.1 Gammaproteobacteria bacterium | reverse complement strand
ATAACCGGTGACTCTCCCACCCCGATAGACGATTAACAAGATTTACTCCGGCACTTTCCTCCGACCCCATTACTTCCCCGACCCCATTACTTCCCATTACTTCCAGTAACTCGACATTTCCCTCATCTGCCATTCACACGATCTCTTCTAAGTGATCACCCCGGCCATCTGTAAGACAGTAGATCAATAGCTATTCAGACATTGACCATCCTCTACCGAAATACTGTCATTCAAACTTTTATATGCAAAAAGGTCCCAATTAGGATACTTTTGAAATTCGGGGTAAATGCGGTTTAAAATTACTATCCTCTGTAAAGACCTTGTCCAATTAATGGGCGGCCAAATATCTGTGTCAAGTGAACCTGGCTCGGGTAGCTGTTTTAGCTTTGAAGTCTTGTTGAAGAAGGTGAGCGACCAGAATTTGGGGGTAGTAGAGCAGAACACATATAAAACAGCTTTGGCATCAGCACAATTAGAAGGGAAACTGAATGGTCCGGCATCAGGTAGGATTCTTTTGGTTGAGGATAATGCCATCAATGTCGAAGTAGCACTGGGTTTGCTTGAAGATTTTGGTGTGGAAGTGGACTGGGCTTGTAATGGCCTGGACGCGGTGGAGAAATTACGAGGCACGAAAGATGCTTATGATCTGGTGCTAATGGACATTCAGATGCCTGAGATGGATGGCTATGAAGCCTGTAAGTACATCCGAAGTGAATTGAAGCTGAGATCATTACCAATCATTGCCATGACCGCTAACGTGATGAAGGGGGAAAGAGAAAAGTGCTTCGATGCTGGTATGAACGATTTCATCCCAAAACCCATCGAACCTGATTTTTTGGAAGCTAAAGTGCGTCAATGGTTGTTAGGTGTTCCTGGGTCTTGATAAATCCCTGACTTTCGATCGTAGTTCTACCATTTTGAGCTGCAATATTGTTCTGCGTCTTAGGGGTAGGTATCTTGCAGTCCCTAAGTTGTATGTATTCGGAACAGCCGCCAACCAGGTTCAGGTTGGCGAATCTTTTCACCACACGATTCAATCGCTGTGCCCAGTACATGCCAGATCGATTTGATCTCGTTCTATTTTCGCTGGATGAAGTTTTTCAAGTTCAAATAAAAACACGTGGACGTTGTGAAAACAGATCTTCTCCGCAAAACAACCGTGGTTATCGTCCAGTCCTGTCTATGTAGTCTTGAACCTTGCAGTATTTTCCACGCTCTGAACGGTTTGCTATTGAGACACAGAAGGCGATGAAAGTTTCCTGATCCATTGCCTGTACAGCAAGCGCCTGTATGAGTTTCGGTTCTGATTCACTCTGTCGCCCACTTGATGAGGGTGCCAACGAGTTTATGTATTGAACAGACTCCTCCTCTGCTGGTTTCAGGGCAATATCTTGATTAATAATCTGATCATTTCCTGCCAGAGGAGCGAACTCGGCATCGGAATCAATCACCTGATCATTCGCGGTCAGTGATCTGTCAATCACCTCCGATGCGATACCAGATGCCTGGAGCTGGGTCTGACGCTTTAAAGCCCAGAAAATTCCATTATAAACACCAAGAGAAATTCGATTCGCGTAGGAAGGGTGAGTTAATTTTACGAAATCGGTTTCTTGCAGTATCTTCAGTCTGGCAACAACCGAATCTGCATCCCCAGTCGACACAACAATATATGAAGTCTGTCCGCTTTTTGTTGTCTCTGCCGCTCCAACAGCACCAGACAATGTTACGACCGCCATCAGCATTAAATACAAATAGAGCTTCTTCATGGTGTTTCTCCTTTGTCGAATTTCTTCCTATTCATCCGACTATGGGCGATCGGAAGCGAACACAAAAACGGCGAAACTAACACTTCTCGCCCAGCCCCAAACCGACTGCTTCCATAGCTTTTTGCCCACGTCCCTGATCGTTTTCGCCGATGCCGATAAGGATGAGATGAATGGTGTACTAAAATTCCCACGGAGTACAGGAAGAATTAACCACCTTTTCGTCTACCTGTCAATCTATCGGCAGTTGTTGATTCACTTCTCACAATATACCCGCGAGTCAATTCGATTGTGGTGCAATAAGTTCGGATCCAAATTTGCTAGATCCCGTCAGCGACATATCACTTTCACTACAAGGCCTTCAATGCGTCAGCCAGGGGTGTGTCACCGTCAAGCAGGCTGAATGATTTACCTACGCTATTGTCACAATCGAGACACGCAACGAGTGCCGTAGCCAGGTTTTCACGAGAGGTCAGCCCTCTTCCCTGGAGTTCCGCGTTTATGGAAACCAATTCGGTACCTGTTTCGTCAGTCAGTCCACCAGGGCAGACGATTGTATAATCAAGATCGGATGCGACAAGATGATTGTCCGCATGGGCCTTCGCACGGTGATAGTGCGCGATCGGTGACTGACTGTTTATATCGTTATTGATTGAGCTGAGCATGATGTATCGGCGAACCTTGTGCACTTGCGCTGCAACCATTGAACGAATCGCCCCAATATGATCGATCAGTACAGTCTTGTCCTTTCCAGTCTTACCACCTGACCCTGCCGCAAAGATAATCGCATCGCATCCTTGCACTGCGTGATCGATCGGGTATTCAAGGTCTGCCAGAACCGTTGGTACGCCTAGCTTGTCGAACTTGGCGCGATGCAGCGGGTTTCTGATCATTGCAACCGGGTCATGGTCGCTTTCAGCCAACCGCCTGATGACGCGCGTAGCAGTGTTCCCATTCGCGCCGATAACCAGTACCTTCATGTTCACCTCAGTTCGAAAAAGCTGTCGACGGACTAGTAAGCATTAGAGTTCTGTTGAAATCAAGGGACCAGGGAATCTTTGATTAAGGTCTATTTTTGGCAATGCGGCGTTAAACCGCCATCAATCGGGACCAGGAGGCTTAGTGGAATGACATACCACGAATGCCACAGTATATCGAATCAGATCCAATTATTCGGAACCACTGAACAATATTCAAGGGTAATGCAGAATTCCAATGGATGCCTGTTGACCGTTCCTTGTGATGTTGATTTTGGCCTTAAGCAGAAGACCGGAGCTGAAAAAATATCCGGAGGAAGATATAGGGGTCCCATCTAAATCGGGGGAGTACAAGAAGAATTAACCACCTTTTCGGCACAGCAAGAAACTCTTATGATTGCGAAACGGGAAAGAGGTCTTTCACTACGTTCAGGATGACCCTTCGGGCCAGATGGCCCGGACGGGTCAATCTATGCCGCCTGTACCTCCGCGAGCAGGGGTTTGATCACAAACAGCAGATCCCCCTCATTCACCTGTTGGCCACTTGCCAGATTGATACGGGTGACCTGGTACTTGCTTATCGACGAATACAATTCTCCATCTTCGTTGGAAAACGTACCCAGGTTCATGGGTGTGAACATCTTCATGGCTTCTAACTGGCACAACGTATCTTCTGTTGTAATCACGTCACCTACCGTGACGTACTCGGGCTCTGCCGGAGAAGGTGTGCGATAGAACACACCGGTCGAAGGAGAAAGCACCTTGATTTCGTCACTACCCTCGATCTTCAGCATTTCAATATCAAGACCCGAAGCACTGATACCGGATGCTTCCTCAATTTCCTGAATCAGTTCGGCAATGTCGATGCGATCCAGAAAGCGCGGCAGGTACCCTGTATCGTAGATTCCCTTCTGGAATTCATCATCTTTCAGAATTCGTTTGATCAGACTGATATTGGTGCAGATACCGTGGATCTTGACTTTACCCAGATAGGCATGCATCTTTGCCGTTGCATCTTCCCTGTCTTTACCGTGACATATTATCTGGACGATCAGGCTGTCATAGAACGGAGAAATAACCTTGCCTTCACCCGCCATTGAAATGATCTGAAACCCCTTTTCCTCGGGCAATTCACACTCGGTGATCTCACCCGGCGTTGGGCTGAATGAGACCCGACCTTCCGAGTCCAGCCTGCAGTTTCTGGGTAGGTTGTATGTACGTCACTTCAATTACAACTACGCCCGAAGTGGCGCTTT
>DUAT01000089.1 GCA_012960755.1 Gammaproteobacteria bacterium | reverse complement strand
ACGCTAAGTCGGGCTGCTGTACTCCACAAGTTCAATGTTTTGATACCCATAACTTAATCCTCCTTTACTAACGTTAAGGGTGGACCAGCTCAGTGGGGGAGGATCACTTGTACGAGATATCATGTACTTTAGACTTTCATCGAGGTTGCGGGTATGATTTGCCTAGGTGCCTAACACAACAATTATTAAATCAATAGGAGGAATCTGGTGAAAAGCAAGCTATTGACTAGAGGAATGTGGCAATCTGCGTTGCTGGCGGTAATTCTCGCGACAACTTCGGTCTGTGTTCAAGCTGGAACCCGAGTCATTTTGACGGGGGAGGACTCAGATCCAAGATCGGTAGAACGTAACTCGGAGATATTCAAACGGGTAATCAGTCAGTTGCAGGAATCCATGGCACGCGGCGGCTATGATGTGATTGATGAAGATATGCTTGCGGTGAAACTTGGTTTTGAAGTCCGCACCCGGCGACCAAAAACCGAGTTAATCGAGACATTGATGGTTGCTAATCAGACCGAAGATGCGACAGTTCAGTCCCGGCTGGCTGTGGTGTTTGCAATTTTTCCAAGAATAAAGGAATTAAGTTTCTCCAAGAAGATGGAAGTCCGGATCCGGGGTGATGTGTACGATCTGAAGACACTCAGACCGATGGCGACCTTTGAATATGAACCGAGAAAAGCCTACCTGATTCCAAAGAGTTATAACCAATGTGACTCATTTTGTATTGAAGAAATTGTCGGGAAAAATTCCAGAACTGTAGCGCGTGAACTGGGAGATGTATTAGTCAAGAAGCTTAATATCGTTGTAAAGTCGCTGGGTGGTGCCACTTCCGCTTCTTCCGGTGGTACCGGTTCGGCTACGATTGCAGTAACCTATAACCTTACCTTGATTCGCTTTAAAGCTCTGACTGCAATCAAGCTGAAGAAGTATCTCGAGAGTCGAAAACAGGTATCATCGATCAAGTCGATAGCAGTAAGAGAGTCGGAGAGAGTTTATGCCTTTGATTCAGGTGCGGACATTGGACAAATCGAGGAATACCTCTACGAGGGATTGATGGCAGTCGGAGTTGATGTTGACCAGATTCGAATCGAAATGTCTCAAGAAGAGATTATTGTCGAGAACCTGGCAATGTAGTTAACTTTTCTTCTCCGGGGGATTACAAATGCCCTTTGGCTTTAATCGGCGATTCCGAGTACATAAAGTCGGCATTTTATCAGTCGTTCCACTACTCGCCGCCTGTGCTGGGCCCGTTGCAATGGTTGAAGTGCAGCCTTCTGTCGTTGCCGGCAACTCTTTGGCGGAGGTAAGTGGGCGCCTTCGTTTGGCAGGAAATCCTGGCACAACTCAGTCGGTATTAGAGCGTCTTGCTGGAGATCACAGCGAGGCTGTGCGGATTCAGGTAGCAGCTAATCCCAACACGCCAGCAGCGGCCCTTGAGCGACTTGCAAAAGACAGGAGTAATGATGTCCGGACTGCTGTTTATGAAAACCCCCAATCCTCGGCGGCAATTCGGACGATTGTGCTCGGTCAGGCGTACGGTGTTTCTGAATCTATCGTCGAAGGCCTGCCCGTCGTTTACACGGTTAAATTGATTAGATTTAGACCAGATACGGCGATGTTGCTATCCAGGGCGCTCGCTAGACTCAGCGGAACAAGATCCTTCAAGACCATCGCGGTTCGGGAATCTAGTCGAGTTTATTCGCTCGAGACAATAGACGATCCTGATCTCATCGAGGATCGGATCTACCAGGTGTTAAAAGTTCAGGGCATTAATTCAGACGATATTCGTCTCGAGTTTTCGGACACGATTATGTTGGTCGAGAAATTCTAAATCTGATCCTGGCGCCTGAGAGCGCTGGAATTAAGCCACCGGAGATTGATCATATGAAAAATTCCTCGAGGCGAATTTTAACTGGGGGTGGGTTGGCTCCCCTGAAATCTAGTTTGATGCTGCTCGCATTGTCTTTCTTTACGCCGAATGTTTTCGCGATAGAAGAAAACTTGGAAATCTTTGCACAACAATTAATGGAAGGCCTTCAGGGACCGTTGAAGATTGCAGTGCAGCCAATCAATAAGAAGGAAGCCGACCTTCCTGCGGGCACTACGTTAATTCTCGAGGAGCAGGTTAGTAACGCCGTTCAGATGGCAGCATTTAGCAGGGGTGTACAGGTAGTCGAACGCGAGGAACTGGCTAAGATCATGATGGAACAGGAGGAGTTCCAGGGCATTGAAGAATTCTCAGAACTGCTCGCGAACGCGGGCGCAGATGCGCTGGTGTCGTTGGTGGTTACTCGCATCAACGCAACGACCGTTCGTATGTTTGGTCGTGTCATTGGTGTACGGGGTGACACAGCCGGTATAAGGCTTTCTGCATCAGATCCCGTGGAACTCACGCTGCCAGTTAACTATGCCATTGGAATTGGACAGATTGTCGTGCAGGGTAGGAACGAGAAGCGTTACGTCCGTGCAATTGCCAGGGGGCTAAATGAAATAGATGGGATCACGGTTGTTTCTCAGGGAGGAAAACACCTTCGGGACTTCGAATTGTCTGTCGAAATCGAGTTTGATATGGGAGATAAGGAGACTGAGGAATCCAGGACAGCTAAACAAAGCGGCGAAACCCTGGGCACGATCGGGTCTGTTGTCGGCCAATTAGGTGGTACTACGAGTTTATTTGGTGCTGTTTTGGGAGCGGCAGGTGCGATGAAGACCAGTACCGCCGCTGACAAGGAAAGCACGATCATGATTGTTGGGGTTTCTGCTGAATTGTTAGATTTGAAGGACGATAGCGTGTTAACCGAAGATGTTGTATTCCGAAAAGAAGTGAAGAAATGGACATCGAATATTGAGAAGAAAGCATATCTGAAGGAGGCTATTTCGGAAGCACTTCGCACGATCGGGCGAAAAATTGCGTATCAGGTCATGGATCTGGAGCCGCCGGAGGTATCCACAGATAATAGTCAGGCCGTTTCGGATGGTTCAAGTGGTAGTGCACAGTCGGCTCAAACCGGCGGGACATCTTCCGAGAGTGGATTGTTCTCGTTGTTGAAATCCAGTGCTGCTCCTGCGGATTCTGGTTCCAGTGACCGGAGAGGAGACGGTGGAGCATCGCAATCCTTTGCGACGGCCGCACCACGGATGGTTACTTTGATTGTGCGTTCAAACGTCAAAAAGGATAGGGTCTTTATCGATGGTGAGTTTGCTGGTTCTACGAGTCTGGACACCAAATTGCCATTAGGGCTACATTTGGTTCGCGTCGAAAAAGATGGGTACAACGCCTTTGAAGAATCGGTTAACCTCCAAGAAGCGCTGACGTTGCGGGTCGAACTGGTAAAGATCAAAGAAAAAACAGTAATAGCGGCCGTACCCGGTGCCTATACCCTGACGTTAGTGGGATTTGATAAGAAAGCCGCGATCGGCCTGAAGAGGTTTCTGAAGGGTTTAGATGAGGTAAGCAAAACCAAGACGGTCTCAATAACGACGTCGCAACGTGTTTACGCGCTGTTTACGGATGCAGGCCTTGATATTGTTGATGAATTAATCGCCGAGGGGCTAATGGAAGTCGGCGTAGATATAGATTCTGCGAGAATTGAATTGTCAGAGAACGAAATTTTGGTCGACATAACTGGCGGGGCAGCCTCTGTTGCGACAACCGGATCGTCCAGTGCTGCCGGAACTACGTCGACAGTAACAAGTTCAGAATCGCAATCCGCATCAAGGCCAACTGGGTCCGTTAGTTTGACTATCGTAGCCAAGGCGGCCGACCTACAGCCTGAACCGCAGGGTGATCTTAAGGAAGCACCTGGCCCATCAACCCAAAATATTGCTGGGCTCTGGATTGATGATCGAAGCTGCCACATTTCCATCTTCGAAAACCAGGCCGGCAACCTGGTCGGCGCCGCTTGGGGTTCCCATGGTGGATCCATGCAGATTGTGTTAACCCCATTGATCGGCAACGAGCGGCGCTTTGACTGGAAAGGTCAAGGGCGAACCATGTTTGAAGCAT
>DUAT01000088.1 GCA_012960755.1 Gammaproteobacteria bacterium | reverse complement strand
ATTTTATATCACAAGGCGAGACTAACCTGATCGTTCGCGATGGCGTGATTGGTGGAGCTTCACTTCGACTTCGCTGCTACTGTTGTGGGTAGCTTTTGTATGTTCATTCAGAATTCCAGTTTTGATAGGCAGATATTATCTGTCCGCTGGAAACTGAGAATTGACCCCATTGATTGGACAATTTGTAAAGAGTGTTGCCACGTAGTCCAATTGTTGGTTAAAAATTCCCCTTTTGTTTGTTGCAATGGAAGTTTCTGAAATTGGGGCTTCGATGTGAAAGATAAATAAGGTATAGCGATAGAAATCAATTTTTTTCCAAACCAACTCTCAGAGGTATACCTGTATACTCCAGAAGTTAGACTAGTTATTCTAGTCGCATATAAGCTTTCAACGCATTGTAATGGACTAGGCGTACCGAACCCCGATGCCTGACAAGAAATTCCCGCGCTCGACAAGCGAGACACTAAATGGTCTTCATCTATCTGCTCTCTTTAGTTTTGCAGTCGTCCAGCCGATTTATGACATTTTAGCCAGATACCCTGAATTCCTGATTGCACATCAGTTGGATTCTTCGGACATATACCTCATTGTGCTGATCTTGAGTTTAGGAGTTCCTGCAGCAATTGTCCTGGGTAACCTCGTTGTTTCGTTCTTATTCAAAAACTTTAGCTTATTGATGCAAAGTTGTGGCGTGCTAGTGTTTTCAATGTTAATTGCGTTGCAAGTTCACAAAGTCACAATGGATTCCAATAGTGTCTTTGCGTTTTCATCTTCATTTGCGTTGGGGCTTGTGAGCGCAGTTGTGTATTTCAAAAGTAACAAAGCCAGGTTGTTCCTGACTTTTCTAACACCCGCGATTGCCCTTTTCCCACTCATGTTCCTGTTCTCTCCGGATATTCAAGGGTTACTCTCTAAAAAAAGTAAGGTGCCCATTCCACAAATAGACATCAAGAATCCGGTGCCTGTGATAATGATCATATTCGATGAGTTGCCACTAGTCTCATTATTAGATAAAAATGGAGATATTGATGAAGTTAGATTCCCTTCATTTTCTTTGTTGGCAAGCAGATCAACATGGTATCGAAACGCAACTACTTCTGCCGAAAGCAGCCTGCAAGCGGTTCCAGCGATACTAACAGGAAAATATCCAGATCCGGAAAGAGCCCCAAATGCGGACGACTATCCAGAAAGCATATTCAGTTTTCTTGGACACACCTATGAGATTAACGCACACGAAACACACACAATGCTCTGTCCGAATCTACTGTGTGAGTACAATGCGACACCGAGATTGGACAGACTGAAAGTTCTGTTCCAGGATTTGAAAGTACTTTACCAGCACTTAGTCATCCCTTCAGATTCAACCAGAGTTCTTCCTCCTATCTCGCGAAACTGGAAAGACTTCGTTGTAGCTGTCCAAAAGTCAGAAACTGAAACGCCCGGTTTAGGTGCCGTGAAGGCGAAAGCTCTACTATCCTATCTGGACAGGTCAAAGCAATTCACTAAATTCATTGAAACGATCCAACCCTCACCAAACCCAACATTCAACTTCATTCATATACTTCTTCCTCATGTTCCCTGGCACTATTATCCATCGGGTGAGCAGTATTGGGCACCCGGGAAAATACCTGGTTTGATAACAGAAAAAGAATGGTGGGGGACAGCGGAGTGGCCTATAACTCAAGCTTACAGGAGACACTTGCTGCAGACGGGTTTGGTAGACAATCTCCTTGGCAAACTGTTAGACCATCTGAATCGAATTGACCTATATCAGTCTTCGATGGTGGTGGTCGTTGCAGACCATGGAGTCAGGTTTTGGCCAGATGAGTCAAGAAGAAGTGTAGGGCATACTCATATTTCAGATATTCTCAATATCCCATTGTTCATTAAGGAGCCGGGTCAAACAACCTCACAAGTTAGCGATCGAAACATGGCATCAATAGACTTGTTCCCCACAATAGCTGAACTGTTGAAGACTAAAATCCCTTGGAAGGTAAATGGAAATAGTGTTCTGCAGTCAACAAGTACCGAGAGAACGGAAAATCTTGTGCTAATCAACAACGGAAAACGTACTCAAAGGGTTCCCGTAGGGGCCATGACAAATAGCGAAAGTCTCAATAGGAAAGTTGACTTGTTTGGGTCGAATTCAAAACTGGACTCCATATTCAAGATAGGTCCATACGGTGGCCTGGTTGGTAAAAAGATCGCAGAGTTTGCGCCGATGGGCCACACAGAATTCATGCTAAACCTCCAATACTTCTCTGAGCCGGTATCTTACGTTGAGGGTTCCATATCTAGTAAACACCTAATGTATGCCCCGCTATACGTTGTCGTCGCAGATACCGGTGTGATTACTGCGGTCACCCAAACTTATTTTTCGAACAGCGACTCCGCTGATTTTTCCATACTTCTCCCTGAACCGACATCATCTTCGCGTTTAGCTTTCTATGTTGTTCGTGAAACACCGGTGCGAGGGTATTTGGAGTTGATACCCTTAGAGAAGCGGGAGCTTTAGTATGAATTTCAACATAACTCCTTGCGAGGTATGAAACATAGAGCTACCATAGTTAGCTAAAAATCCCTCCGGAGATTGAATTTGCGATTATTTACTTTGGCGCTCTTGTTTTTCTCGCCGACCATTTGCTTTGCCTACTTGGATCCAGGCACTGGGAGCCTGATAATCCAGGGTGTGATCGCAGCAATTGCTGCCGCTGGAATGACCATCAGGTTGTACTGGTACCGTATTCGCGCTTGGTACTCAAGAAATGATCCAGAGGCACATCCGGAAAAATCTTCTAACGAGGATCCAACGAAGGTTGATTAGTAGAAAACCAGGATTGCCTAAATGTTCAATTCAATCTTTTATACCACGCATTAGATATAACATTCTGCCCGACCCAATCACGCTTTTCTTGTCTACGATTGTGAAATATTTTGTAAACGCCAACTCAAAACTGTTTTGATCATAAGTGATGAATATATCGTCCCTTGAGTTAAGCAGCTTTTTAACCTGGGAGTCACTCTTGGGTACGAACTCAATGATAAGATGGCAACAAATTGTGGAGAAAAGGTCTGCTACATGTTCAAACGGGATGTTATTTGATATTGATAGGTGGTGAATTATTGCTAGCGCCATTCCTACCGATACTCGTTGTCTGACGATAAAAGAATCTCTTTCAACGTTACTCCATCCTATACCGGGACTGGGGTTTGTGAGATCTGTTACCAAGGGCAGGATCTCCGTTTCACCATTCGTTTTGGCGGTTTGGTAGTTTTTTTCTACTGCAAGCTCATCCACATCATGAGCCAGGACCAGGAACCCTTCATTCGCCGCTATTCGACTGAAGCGGCCAGTATTAGCGCCATAATCAGCAACGTATTGCTCTGACGGTGTTGAGCAACTCCTCAACATGTCACGAACAATCTCTTCTTTTTGCACCATTGCCTGATCCGAGTAATTTGTCTGTTCATAATAATTGCCCCACTCAGTTGCGGAAGCTTTATGCACAAGAGCATTCACGGCTCTAAGTAAGCTCGAAATCAACGCCAACAATTGAAACTTGGTAAGTGATGGTTTTCGGGTCGATGTTGCACCAACACCAGTTGCGCTGTACCTTTTCTGTGATGATGCATGCAAATGGATATGCGCGAGCAGAGAATAACTTGCCCAGGTGCGTAAAGGTAAAAGTTTACTTGCCAAATCAAGCGGCACACCGTCAATGTTAGAAACTAGTAAATCAGAAAGACGAGTGTCGACTTTTGCCATGAGTGCCAAAGGAGCTAAAAAATGTTGACAGAACTGTCTGTAAGCTACCCAGGGTTTTCCTTCAATGTACTTCTCAAAAGACAAGGTATCGATGAATATTGGTTTTCCGCGGTGGAACTGAATGTTGTATGCACTTGCGTCTTTTAGTGACATGCCATAGTCCATTGCCTTTTTTTGAATCTGCAGCGTCAGTAAAGCGGCATCTTTTAACTGCGAAAAGCACCACTCATACGGGTATGAAATGTATCCGATCTTGTCGGGCTGAATTATCGTGTAGTCACGAAAGAGTTCAGCATCAGAAAGCTCTACGTGACTAATAATCTGTGCGCTATCACTCAGAGCTGCATACAACCCGGAATGCATAAACATTTGATAGTTCTCTTTGTAACTCGAATTCACTCGACGAAGTATCTGGTCGCCGACCATGAATATGTAGCCGCTGGGGTCTCGAAAAGAAGCAGGATGTTTCCTCGGATCAGAATCGACCTTGTTGTTTTCCATCATCTGCTTGTTTAATTTCCATTTTGTCATTGCCAGGATTGGTTTTGCAGCCTACGCCAGACGAGTATAGATCCAAGTTCAGCTGCTGTTCGGATTCACCAAACTAAAATAATGGTTGAACCAACCTCTCTCATTCTTCAATCCTCCATCGGGAATTCCGGGGGTTTTTAGTTCCCTGGCCCAAAGCTCAAGTTTCTTCCTCAGATCTTTTGCTTTATCGGGGTATTCGCCAATCAAATTTTTAGTCTCATCTTCTTCGCTGGCAACGTTGAATAAAAACTCCCGATTACCTGCTGTCATGTACTTGAAATTGCCTTCTCTTACTGCAGCCTGTTGCCAAAACCTCCAAAACAGAGTTTCGTGTGGGTCACCCTGTTTTTCATCATTTAAAAATGGAATCAGGTTCACTCCATCCAGTTCAGAATCAGGTTCGAGTCCTGCCATTGACAAACTGGTGGCGGCCACGTCCAGGGAAATTACCGGTCGATCATAGACTTTCCCTTTGGGCAAGCCCCCTGGCCAACTAACAATGAATGGGACCCTAATTCCGCCCTCTGAGATCATTCCTTTCTCACCCACAAATGGATCGTTCAATGACCCGTTCCTTGCTCCTCCCTTGAATGCGAGCGTTCTATCTTCTTTGTGCATCTTCAGTGGTGCCCCATTGTCACTGATATAATAAATAATTGTATTTTCTTTGAGATTCAAGTCTAGGAGAGTCTGTTGGATCTTGCCAACGCCGTCATCTATTGCCGATATCATTGCGAGGCAATAGCGTCGTCGTTCTGCCATGTCTCCGGGGAATCGACTGAGGTATCTTTTGGGGGCTTCTAAGGGTACATGGGGGGCAAAGTAAGCCAGGTAAAAAAAGAATGGCTTGTCCTGATTCCTTTTGACGAAAGCAATTGTGGCATCCGTCTGTAAATCTATTCTGTAACCGTTCTTTACAATCCATTGTTCATCAATGTCTCGACCTTGCAAATCATATGTCGCCCAGTAGTCGTTTATCCTTCCTTCAAATACTTGTTGGAAGCCTCTTCTTGAGGACATATAGGGTTTTTTTTTCTTAAAGGGAATATCCTCTGCACCTATGTTCTTCATTTTGAGCTCAGGCATATTTTCTGCTATCCAGTCTTTTTGCAGGTGGTTTGGTTCCAAGTGCCATTTACCTGCCATGCCTGTCACATAACCGGCGGCTTGCATCCTTTCCGCTATCGTTTTTTCGTTTAATGGCAGTGGCCTGGTGCCTCCGTGATCAGTGCCAAATCGCTGCTGGTACTTTCCAGTTATCAATCCTGCTCTAGAAGGCACACACTGTGGTGCTGTTACATAACCTGATGTCATGCGAACACCATTTCTTGCTAGTGCGTCAATATTTGGAGTTTTGACATCATTGACTTGATCATTGATTCCGATGTCTGCATAGCCCTGATCATCGCTAAATATTACAATAATATTAGGATGCCGCGGTGTAGTGGCTGATTCCTCAAAGTCAGGTGAAGGGCTTTTTTGGCAGGCAGAAATGGCAGCTATTACAGAGAAGAAAAGCAGATTACATTTCATATCTTAGGTACGCCTGCTCTTACTGTCACCTATTTCTCCTTGGGATGATAACATCACCTCGAACCAAGTGGCTAAATTGACTATGCTACCACAGCTTGTATACCAGAATTTTACGTGGACGACTGAACAAACGCGCCATCTGTTGAAATTCGAAGGGGTTACCTATCGTATTCCCGGGGCGCGTATCACTGGAACGCGAAACAACGCGCTACTGACCTTTCCTCCTGCGTTCCTGGAATGTGGCATCCGCATGGAGGATGCCGGAGCTCAAAAAATGGATTAGAGTCGGCACACAGGGTCAGTAGATTGGTGTTACCGATTGACTAGTTCCTCTTGTCATCGTTTAGTATTGCAGTATGCGCTACCTGATAACCAGCGACCTCCACCTAGGCAACCACTTCAGCCAAAGCCAACTTTTCCTGGACATGGTGCAGCGGTTAGACGAATCGGTCATCCTGGTACTGGGCGGCGATATAATAGATGCTCCCGGTCAGCCACTCCCTGCCGAACACCAGCAGGCTCTTCAGGCCGTAGGGAAACGAGCCGAGCAAAACCAGGTCGTTTGGCTGGAGGGGAATCATGATGAAGGTTATCGACCGGCAACACCGTCCAATATCCAATTTAAAAGCTCATACACTGTGGGCGACCATACGTTTATCACTCACGGTGATACTTTTGACGAGGTAATGCCACGAAACCGAACGTTCATTGAACTGTTTAAGTTTTTTCACAAACTCCGGGTCCGCCTGGGTGCAAGTCCGGTTCATGTGGCTGACTACGCCAAGCAATTCACCTACCTCTATAGTTTTCTTCGCCGCAAAGTCATGCTTTGTGCTGTTGATTACGGCAAACAGCGTGATTTTGACAATGTGGTATGTGGCCATGTGCACTACGCCGAGGATACGCTTTGTGAAGGCATTCGGTATATCAACCTGGGCGCCTGGACAGAATCACCCTGTATGTGCCTGCTGATAGATGACGACAACCTGCAGCTTATTTCCGTTGAGGACGCGATGACAGATTCATCGTGGTTTGTACGTCGCTGAGTCAGGGTACAGCAATCGGTGCATAGTATATCGCCTGTCTTTGATCATTCGATAAAGGCTGTTTTACCCCATTCAAGTCATTACTCCAGAACATGATGTTGAGTCCGTCAGGACATTCTTCAATATCTGCGACGCCTGGTGTTCCCGTGCTGCCAGAGTCGAAAGTATCGTCACACTCGGGGGTATCCAACAATACATCGTGGCCGTCGACGAATAGTTGCTCGGTAGTGTGATAGAGGCCCAGGAAATGGCCGATTTCGTGCAGCGTGAATTCAGCCATGGTTCGAGCATAGAATGCATCCGTGGCGCTTTCCCTGGTGATGTCAGCATCCAAAAGGATACCGTTGTATTTCCCCTTTATCCCCATCGTTCCCGGTAAACCCGCAGATATGCCGACAAGACCTGCGGTATTGAGCCCGCTGAAACTCTCGATAAAAAAAATGTTTATCTGGTCGGCATCGCCCATGCTAACCAACGCCGCAGTATCCGTGTTGTTAAAGTCACTGGACACCTCTGTAAATCGTGGGTTCGTGACCCGGGTAACTGAGTCCAGGTTGATGGCGATATTGTTGGCGTTGGCAATCGCCTCCAATTGAGTTAACACCAGCGCTATATCGTCAGTATCCACTGTATTCGCGGTTAGAAAAGTCTTGATATTTAACTGCGCCGGAAAATTATTGGACAGGTCGATCTCAGGACCTGTTCTAAGGGCTAAATTTACGGTGACGCTATTAAGGTCAATGCCGGACAAATCGGCTTGCAATGTCCCCAGGTTGTATTGCCAGACGCCTCGAGTCGCTATGAATTCAGGTGAGCGAGGTACCAGGGCGCTACACAGACCCATATCGCAGAAAACCGCATTGGGGTCCAGTGGGCTAATCGGAAGGCCATTCGGATCTATCAGTCCAGAGATAAACAGGCCACCTTCAGCAACGTCATTCCCCTGCAGCGTGAGGGAAAAAGAGATGGCACCCTGCGGAACGGTGAAGCTCTGGTTTGGAGAAGTCAGTACAGTCGCTCCAAGCTCAGCATTATTCAATTGCATGTAACTGGTTTGGGGTACAGGAAGGCTGGAGACGGTTAACACGTTAATCGACGGATCGACTGTGATGGAGACCATGACGATGTTGCTCAAACCGACATCATCATCAATCGCCTGGTAGCTAAATAAATCTGCACCAGAAAAACTAGCGGTAGGCGTGTAGGTGATTGTTGATCCTGTGACCTGGACGGACCCGTTTATCGGGTTGGCAGTAACTGCAGCTGAAGCAAGTGAGCCATCCGGATCACTGTCATTGCCCAATATGTCCAGAACTGTGGGAATGTTTGCCGGTACGATAAACGAGTCGGCAACGGCGACCGGCAGGTCGTTGATGTCGTTGACCGTGATTGTCAGAACGGCGCTCAATACGGCATTGGTAGAACTAGATACGGTATATCGAATGGTATCAGGGCCGTTGTAATCAGCATCAGGTGTGTATTGGATGCTATTTCCCATAACAGTCGCTGAGCCATTAACAGGTGCTTGTGAAATAGCGAGGGTCGTTGCGCTGACGTCCACATCGTTCGCCAGAACGTTGGTCGTGACACTACTGTCCTCATCAACGTTGGCCGTATCATTGACAGCACGAGCCATGGGTTCGTTACTGCCACCGCCACCACAGGCAGTTAGAAAAAAGAGTAATGAGAAAATGGGTAAATTGGACCGCATGACGTTATTGTAACTGCTGAAATGACCCAAAACGACCGTTAGACAGGTCTCTCATCGGGTTTGATGGCACGTTGATGAACATTATCTAAACCAGAAAGCTAAAACAGGAATAAGCCGGGAATGAAACAGGTGTTATTCAATAATACGTTGGTTTCCGTATTGGAACTGGACAAACTCCATCGTGGTGGAAATAAATACTACAAACTGAAAGGAAATATAACAGAGGCAAACAACCAGAGGTATGACACGCTCCTCAGTTTTGGAGGTGCCTGGTCAAATCATATTCATGCACTGGCGCACCTGGGGTTCGAGCAGGGATTTAGGACCATTGGCGTGATCCGGGGAGAGCGTCCTGAAATATTATCGCCGATGCTTGTGGATGCAGAAAACTGGGGTATGCAGTTGGAGTTCGTCACCCGGCGGGAGTATAGAGAAAAAGCCAACCCGCACTTCCTGGCTGACCTGACGCAAAAATTTGGGAGGTTTTATCTACTCCCCGAAGGGGGCACCAATTCGTTGGCCATTGAGGGTTGTAGAGAAATTGTCTTTGAGATCGATCGGCATCAGGAAGATTTCGATCTGATTTGTTTGCCGGTAGGCACCGGAGGCACGATTGCGGGAATTGCTAAGGCCCTTCCCGGAAACAAAAACGTGCTGGGTTTTGTGGTTTTGAAAGGGGCAGAGTATCTGGGCTCTATTGTCGCGGCGCTAACCGGAGACGCAATAAAGGTTGATAGCAGTCTGAATTGGGCGCTGAACCACGACTATCATTGTGGCGGTTACGCCAGGTGCCCCGAGCCGTTGAAGCGATTTATCCTGGATTTTGAAGCGACTCACCAGCTGCCACTTGACCCGGTGTACAACGGTAAGATGTTATATGGCCTGAGCCAGATGCTTGCCTCGGGCGAGTTGGACCCAGATTTAAAAATCGTTGCGGTTCACACCGGTGGTCTTCAGGGAAGACGGGGGTTTGATTTTTAACGCGCTCTCGGTGCGAGACTCTCGTTACGAGACTCTCGTTACCAGACTCTACTGCGCTAAACTATTCCATCCATATCCCTGGCGGGACAGTCACACTCCGGTTTGCCGACAATTGTGGCAGGTATTCCGGCCACAGTGACATGGGGTGGCACGTCTCTCATAACAACGCTACCGGCTCCCACCTTGGCACCTTCGCCGATCTCAATGTTGCCGATAATGGATGCATTGGCACCAATCAGCACGCCCTTGCGGACCTTGGGATGACGGTCACCGGAGACTTTGCCGGTTCCTCCCAGGGTAACCCCATGGAGGATGGAAACATCGTCTTCAATGACGGCTGTCTCGCCCACAACCAGACCTGTTGCATGGTCAAACATGATGCCACAGCCGATTTGAGCGGCGGGATGAATATCGACCCCGAAAATCGTGCTGACCTGATTTTGCAGGAAGAAGGCCAAAGAGTGGCGTTCCTGATGCCATAGCCAGTTTGAAACGCGATGAATCTGTAACGCATGGAAACCCTTGTAGAACAAGAAAGGGGTAGAGAAACTGTTGCAGGCCGGGTCCCTCTCGCGGGTGGCTTTAATGTCGATCTCTGCAGCCCGGGTCAAAGATTCTTCCGTCGCGAAAGCATCCTGGATTATCTCCCGGAACGCCATACTGGATACCACAGAGCTGTCCAGTTTACTCGCGAGTAGAAAGCTCAGTGACCCTTCCAGCGTATCGTGATTGAGCACGGTAGCCTGGAAAAATGTCGCCATAATGGGTTCAAACTCCGCCCGGGCATGGACTTCCCTGCGCATGGCTTGCCACAGTGAACCGGCCGAGGCGATCTCGGCGATTCTGGATTCTTCTGCCAACTCACTGGCATATCTTCTGTTGATTGAAGAATTCATAAGTTTCCTCTTGTCTGGAAGCGTAAGTTTCTAGTTTTTAAGGAGAATTACAAGTACTAATTCATTCTTCATGAGAATAAATACTATCTCTGTTGGTCACTTTCTGAAGAATTTACGACTAAATCTCGATTAGACTCAGGAACGGTGATCTGTTGCCTTGTTAGTGCAGGTTGCTTAATAATGTCATTATCAAATATCGCCTCGAGTTTGTGTCATTTCATGCCGGGGTTATGGATTGGCTCAACCTGGGAAGATGTAAAGCAAAAGAATGAGTGATTTCAAGAACACTGATTTCAAGAGCACTGATTTCAAGAACATTGGTTTAGTTGCCAGAACAGGCAGTGATTCGGTTCTGGAATCGTTACGCCGAACCCGTAGCTTTCTACTCAACCAACAACTCAATGTACTGCTGGAAGACAAGGCTCACGCCTTGTTGAAGGACTCCGAAGAGCCCTTTTATTCCCAGAAAGAACTGGCTACCCGGTGTGATCTGGTTATTGCCATCGGCGGAGATGGCAATATTCTTGGGGCTGCACGCAGCTTTGCGCCTCATGGGGTCCCAATCCTGGGAATCAATCGTGGACGATTGGGTTTTTTAGCCAACGTTTCACCGACCGAGATTGAGAAGAGCCTGACAGAGGTGCTGGAAGGTAATTACGTGACCGAGGAACATTTCCTGCTCGAAGGAGAAGTGTCCGTCAAGGGCGTGAAAGAGATTCCCAGTGCGCTTAACGAGGTGTTGATCCACTCAGCCCGCTTGCCAAAAATGCTGGAATTTGACTTGTTTATCAATGAGGTCTTTGTCTACAACCAACGATCAGACGGGCTCATTATATCGTCACCTACGGGTTCAACAGCCTATGCGCTTTCGGCAGGTGGGCCTATTATGCATCCCAATCTGGATGCCATGGTGTTGGTTCCCATGTTCCCGCACCAGTTAAACAGTCGCCCATTGCTGGTTCCCGGTGATTCAGAACTGAAGATTGTTATCGGTTCGCAATCCGGCACGAGTGCGAAGATCAGCTTTGACTCACAGTTGGAGTTCGAAATCGAGCCTGGCGAGTCTATTTCAGTTAAGAAAAAGCAGGCCAAACTAAAGCTGATCCATCCTCCCGGCCACAGCTTCTACGGTGTCTGTCGCAGTAAACTGGACTGGGCCAGTCGTCTCGGGGAATAGATCAAGAGAGAAATGGCTCAGGAGGCCAGATCCTGCGGTGTGTCTATATCACGAATCACCCCTGGATCCTGAACAGTCACGGTAAATACATTCCCGGGGTGTGAATCAATAACGGGTCGGGCGCCCCGATCTCCCGTTAACGCCTCAATTTCCGTAAAATAGTCCTGTGGAAACAGCACTGGATGCCCACTCTTGCCATCCTTCACTGGAAATACCAGAGGCGCACCGGCTTTACGGTACTCGTACTCCGCCAGGATTGATTCGACAGTTTCAGCCTGTACAAACGGCATATCACCGAGGAAGACCAGTGCAGCTTCCCAGTCTTTTACATGATGAATTGCGTTTGCAAGGCTATGGGCCATACCTTTGGCTGAATCCGGTGCACAGAAAAATCCTACGTTGTGATTGCCAATTTTTGCTTCGAGTTCCCTGGCGAAACCAATATCGCCAAAACGTAATACAACCATGACGCGATCAATCACACTGGCCACTTTATGAATAGATTCTTCGAGCATTGTTTGCCCAGACGGCATGGCTGATTTTCGTTTGTCTCCCCCGAACCGTCTGCTGCTCCCTGCCGCGAGGATTATTGCACCAATCATGATCTGCTCCCTGGTCTGGTTTTAGCTCTAGTCCATAAAATATGCATTTCCAATAAATCAGGCGACTTGAACGGTGGCCTTTTTTTCAACTTTCACTTCACTGCGTAACGCAGTCAGCTGCGCGAGAATGGCGATAGCAATTTCTGCGGGTGTTTTGCTGCCGATCGACAGTCCCACCGGGGCATGTAGTTTTGAAATTTCCGCCTCGGTTAACTCTAATTGCAATAGTCGTTCTCGTCTCTTTGCCGAGGTTCTGGTGGACCCCATAGCGCCGATAAAAAATGCATTTGTTTTCAGTGCCTCCATAAGCCCCATGTCATCGATACGGGGGTCATGGGTGAGGGCGATAATTGCTGAAAATCGATCATCGGCGAATTGTCTCACCGCATCATCCGGCATGGCGTTGATCAACTGTACTCCCTCTACCGGCCATTGCTCAATCATTTGCTCCCTCGGGTCGCAGACAACGACCTGGTAATCCAGGGCTTGTGCCATTTGTGCCAGGTAAATGGCGACTTGTCCGGCGCCGATTAAAAACAACTGATACCTTGGCCCAAAGGTTTGCACCATGGTTAAATCGTTTGTGGGCCCATTTTTAGTAGCAAGCTCGATATCGCCGTTGATTTGCAGATGTTTAAAGCGGGCTTTTTCTTCAACCTGAATTTCTCCCGTGGCGATATTAAGTGTTCTTTCAATGCATTCTCGTTGCTCAATTCGCTCAACGATTTGTTGGTACATCTTCAAATAAGTTGATGTTGGTATCGGCTCAATGACGATATGCAATTGACCGCCACAGGGCAATCCGAAGCGCTCAGATTCTTCCTGGGTCTCACCGTAGATCAGGACCTCGGGGGTTGTCTGGGCCAATTCTCCATTTTGGAGCTTTTCCAGTAAATCCTCTTCAATGCAACCACCTGACAGTGAGCCAGCGATGTGTCCGCGGCTGTTGCAGCTAAGTAAAGAACCCACCGGGCGTGGCGAAGAACCCCAGGTTTTCACGACGGTACATAGCCAGCACATCTCACCGTCGTTAATCCAACGGTTAAGTTGGGACAACACCTGATGATCAGCGCTTTCCATACAATTTCTACTTGTTTGATAAACTGCAGTTAGTTTACAGTGTTTTAATGAAAATGTTTCAGGGGCAATGTTTAAGGCAATGTTTAAGGCAATGTTTAAGGCAATGTTTAAGGTAATGTTTAAGGTAATGTTTAAGGTAATGTTTAAGGTAAATGTGTTACAGGTTCACACAATGTATTACGGAACGTCGGTGGATCGAATCAGCAAAGTCCCACGAGTCTTGTGATATTTAAATGATAGTCGCTGTTAAAATACCCAGGGATATTGATCTCTCGCTGTTTACCCGCTTTCTTCACCAGTCTGGCGTCTGGCACCGCATTGCTGAATCCGGCGACATGCAGGTGATCCGGGTAGAAAGCGAGGAAGATAAAGTTCGGGTTATTTCCCTCTACGGCCAGTTTTCAAGCGGTGCTTTCAGCCTGAAGGAAGGCCGTTCGAAACCAGAGGCGTCACGAAATCCATTGATTGGACAACTCCTGGGTTCCCCATTGACGCTCACGCTGATCCTGGTGAATATCATTTGTTTTCCCATCACCCGCGGCGTCGATGACGGCAACCTGAGCAGCTGGTTTTATATTTTCAGCTTCCTCAATTTTGAAGTAATCGGTGGGCAAGCGTACTTTGCCGATTTGAACTACACGTTTTCATCCCATCAATACTGGCGTCTGTTCACGCCTATGTTGCTTCACTTTGGCTGGTTACATATTGTTTTCAATCTATTGTGGGTATGGGAGATTGGCCGTCGCATCGAGAGAGTTTGTGGGGCGTCGATATTGTTACTCGTCACGTTGGTTTCCTCCCTGTGCGCGAACATGCTGCAGTACTGGATGTTGGGAGCCAGTTTTTTTGGTGGCATGTCAGGTGTGGTCTATGGACTGCTAGGCTTCTCACTGGTGTGGTCCGGTATGGTGCGGAGCAGGAACCTGGGGGTAAGAAAGGCAATCTATGTGGCCATGCTGGGCTTTCTGGTGATCGGTTTTACGGGAGCATTCGATCTGCTTGGACTGGGAGATCTGGCCAATGGTGCACATCTGGGTGGTCTGCTGGCCGGTTTGTTGGTAGGTGGTCTGGCAGGGGCGTTGGAAAACCTAAAGGTAACCCAGACGTAAGTCGTATCACTTGAAGAGAGCCTCCTTCCATCTCCACGCTACTATGAACTAAACGAGACTTATGCGGGAATCTGTATAAAACTCAATGTCATAAGACGTAAAACGCCTGAGATTAATGACGCCCGTGTCGAATATGAGGTATTGCCCTTTGATACCCAGCAGTATTCCTTCAATCACCGGTGTTTTGTCAAAACTCATTGAAACGACTTTCGTCGGATAATGCCGCACCGGATACCTGATGACCTGAACTTGTGCATCGGGCAGGGGTTGGAGTGCCTGGAGACCAAACCGGCCTTGTAGACCCGTTATTTCTTCACTGATTTTTGACATCAAATCGTCCCGAATATGCAGCAGGTCCACCTGGGGGTCATCGGCTTTGAGCATGCGCTGCCATTGAGTCTTGTCGGATGTGTAATTCTTAAACATCACTTCTGCAAAGCCGGAAATCTGTCGTGTTGCGACCCGTAACACGGGTATTGCCTGCACCGCACCCTGATCAATCCAGCGGGTGGGTGTGTTGGCGACGGTGGTGATACCGACTTTGATACCGGACGAGTTTGCAAGATAGACAATATGGCTTTGCATGCAGAAGTTTTCAGCCCATTCGGGCTCGCGGCAGGTCCCTGCTTCAAAGTGACAGCGTTCCGGGCTAACCATGCATAAATCGCAACGGGCGAGTCGTTTGAAACAAGGGTAACAATATCCCTGGCTGTAGCTTTTTCGACTGGCATTTCCGCAATGCTGGCAGCGAATGCGGCCGTGGAAAATCAGTTGAATTCGGGACCCTATACAGGGGTTAAGGTGAAACTCCTGGTCATCCAGGGGTAAATAGTAGTCCACGGGATCATTTAACCGGGAAGACATTTTTTTCAGGAAACCGCGCATGCCGGAAGTGTAACCGAATTATCCGGGCTAGGACTCTACGGGTGACAAATACTCGCAGCTGACCAGTCACAAGGTTACAATCGCGCCTTTACGCCCTGCTCTAGTTCAAAGATCGGGGATTACCAGCGAGTAGCATTATGAAAGAAGGTCAGCCAAAAACCATCGAACTGCAGGACTATAAGATTCCAGCGTATTTAATCGAAACCACTAAATTGCATGTCGACCTTGAAGAGGAAATTACCAGGGTGACGACAACGCTGAAAATAACAAAAAACCCGTCTTCCACCGAATCAGGCGCAGATCTTCTGCTCAATGGTGGAAAGGGGCTGGACACTAAATCCATAGAGATTGACGGGCGTCAGTTGCTGTCGAATGAATATTCCATGGAACCAGAATCTCTCACTCTGTTCTCGATGCCTGACACGTTTGAGCTGGTCACCCGCGTTGAAATCAAGCCACAGGAAAATACGGCGCTTGAAGGTCTGTACAAATCAGGTGACATGTTTTGCACTCAGTGTGAAGCCGAAGGATTTCGAAACATCACCTGGTTCATGGATCGACCTGATGTGATGTCAAGGTACACCACGACTATTCGAGCCAACAAGGCTGCCTATCCGAATTTACTTTCCAACGGTAACGAAGTGGCGCGAGGTGAAGAAGGAGACAAACACTGGGTGACCTGGGAAGACCCCTTCAACAAGCCAGCCTATTTATTTGCCCTGGTGGCAGGAGATCTTGCGCATATCGAGGACAGTTTCGAGACCATGAATGGCCGTAGAGTGAAACTGCAGATTTTTACGGAAGCGCACAATGTCGACAAACTCGATCATGCAATGATCTCGTTGAAGAACTCCATGACCTGGGATGAAGAAGTCTACGGGCGAGAATATGACCTGGATATCTTTATGATTGTCGCCGTTGAAAGTTTCAACATGGGCGCCATGGAAAACAAGGGGCTCAATATTTTCAACACTTCCTGTGTGCTGGCGCGCCCCGATACAACCACCGATGCTGCCTACCAGCGGGTTGAAGGGGTCGTTGCCCACGAGTACTTTCACAATTGGTCGGGTAACAGAGTGACCTGTCGTGACTGGTTTCAACTCAGTCTCAAAGAGGGCTTTACGGTGTTGCGTGACCAGCAGTTTTCTGCAGATATGGGCTCAGCTGCGGTTTGCCGGGTCAATGACGTGGCGGTACTCAGAAGCGGTCAATTTCCGGAGGATGCCGGTCCCATGGCGCATCCTATCCGCCCGGATTCCTATATCGAAATAAACAATTTCTACACCGCCACGGTGTATGAGAAGGGTGCAGAAGTCGTTGGAATGATTCGAACGTTACTGGGCCGTGAACGATTCCGTAAAGGCACAGATTTGTATTTTGATTGCCACGATGGCCAGGCTGTAACTACAGAGGATTTTGTAAAATCCATGGAGGACGCTAACGATGTTGAGCTGGTGCAGTTTCGGCGCTGGTATAGCCAGGCCGGGACGCCTGAATTGTCGATCAATGGTGCTTACAGCAAAAACGACAAGACATTTGCCTTGCAGGTAACCCAGACCTGTATGCCAACGCCGGGTCAAAAAAAGAAAGAACCATTCCACATGCCTCTGGCTGTTGCACTGATCGGTCCAGACGGTAAGGACATGAAGTTTGACTCTACCGGCCTTGATCTCGCGCATCTTGTGGAGGATGGAGAATTCACGGCGGTTTTAAACCTGACCGAATCAGAGCAGACATTCGTATTCAATGCCGTGGAAAATGAGCCCATTCCCTCCATACTCAGGGGATTCAGTGCGCCGGTAAAACTAAAATACCAGTATAGCCGTGATGAGCTGTTATTCCTCATGAGTCACGATTGCGATGGCTTCAATCGCTGGGAAGCAGGTCAGCGACTGGCGGTGGATGTGATTCAGGAGGTCGTGGCGCAAATCCAGAGCAGCAGTTCCTCAGAGATTGAGACACTGGCGGTTGATAAGCGATTGATCCAGGCTGTTGAAAACATCCTGACCCAGTCTATGGAGGACAACGGGGTCGATAAGGCGATGATTGCCAGTATGTTGTTGCTGCCGTCAGAAACCTATCTGGCGGAACTGACCGAAGTTGCGGATGTCGATGCGATTCATCAGGCACGTGAAGCGGTTCGTCACGCCATTGCTGAAAATCTCAGTGGACTGTTGTTGTCGGTTTACAAACTTAACCAGTCATCAGCGCCCTATGCACCGGTCGCAGACGATATCGCCCAACGGGCCCTAAAAAATGTCACCCTTTCCTACCTGATGCAACCGAATGATACCGAGATGGTGAATCTGTGTGTTGCCCAGTTTGAGAGTTCGGATAACATGACAGATACCAGTGCCGCGATCCGGGCGCTGGTCAATTCTTCATCTTCGGCGGCTGTGGCAGCGAAAGAAAAAGCACTAACGGAATTCTATAATCGCTGGTCTAACGAGGCACTCGTGATCGACCAGTGGTTCAACATCCAGGCATCCAGTCCCTTGCCCAATACACTGGAGCGCGTCAAGGTGCTGATGCAGCACGAAGCCTTTACCATGAAGAATCCCAACCGAATGCGGTCTCTTGTCGTTGCTTTCGGATTTATTAACACTGTCAACTTTCATAATAAGGATGGTTCAGGTTACGAATTCCTGGCGGACTGTGTCATTGAATTAAATGCTCTGAACCCCCAGATGGCGGCGCGGGTTTTGTCTCCACTCACTCGCTGGCGCAAGTATGACGACGAACGCCAGAAACTAATGAAACGGCAGCTTGATCGAATTCTGGCTATAGAAGATTTGTCTCCCGACGTGTTTGAGATCGCCAGCAAGAGTGTTTAACGGCCAGCACTATTTAGCCGGGACTTTCTAACCGGGAATAGTCTAGCCGGGATTAATGAACTCGACGAGTGCGGGTCTTTTTATTTTTGTATTGCCCTGCGATTTCAATTCCGAAACCAGTTTTGCCAGCTTCGCGCCCTGCCAGGCTGAATCTGCTGAGGGTGAATAAAGGCATGTCTCAAGGGCGCTTATCTCATCTAGCAGTGCATCGCTGCCGGTGATTTGAGCCAGTTCCCGGGTTGAGTCGATGGATGGGTAGCTGGCCTTGCCCCAGAGGAACAGGAGATTCCTGGCCGTGATGGCATCATCAGTGCGACAGGCATCCATAAGACGTTTAAACAACGCGGTTTCTGAAATGGCAGGGTCTGGGTCCGATGGTTCCAATAACTTCTCTTTTTTCCGCGCAGTCTGCCGCCACCAGAGAACCACGGTGATCAGCCACAACAGGCCAATGGTTGCCGAAACTGCCACCCAGGGATTGGTCTGCATGGTTGTTAATGGCTGGGTGGATGGTGCCAATGGTTCAGAGACGGGCGGGTTGACCGGGATCTGAGGGGCTTCAGACTGAACGTTGACCGAGGCTTCAACCAGGAACTCCCGGGAGGATATGGTGGCAATTTCTGCCTTGTCGGTGACTGTATTCCACCATGGAATACTAATCTCCGGGATTCGAATGGTACCGGCTCTGGTGGGCACGATTCCGATCATGACAGAACGGGTGGCGAATATGCCGTTTTCGTTGGCGGTTTGATCTTCTACAGCGGGGTCTTTATAGGTTTTGGCGCCCTCTATCTCGATGTTTTCAAACACCGGGAGCAGGGAGGCAGCCAGACCTTCAACGCTGATTATTAAAGTGCGATTGATGGGTTCACCGACTTTGAACCCGGGTGGATTCTGGCTCCAGGATTCGGTCACTTCCAGGGACCTGGCCGGTAGCCAGTGTTTCCCCTGGTATGATGGGGGTCTGGGGCTTACTGTGATTGTGTGCGGTTTTGAGAGTGCCATGATGGGTTCTCGGGTAGAGAAAAAGCCGCGACCCACCCTGGAACCGGAAAATGCCTGTCGGGGTATCACCAGTTCACCACTGCGCTGTGGATAAATGGCGTATCGTTTTTCCAGCACGTAGTACCGCCTTCCATTGGTAATGGTGTCATATCGTCGTTCACTCTCGATCGTTTCGATGACAGCATCTCCCAACTCTGGTGGTGCGGGAAAATCTCCAGAAATGTTCTCGATGTAAAACAACCTGATTGTGTAAATGATTTGACCCTGGACGTAGATATTTGTGTGGTCAACGCTGGTATCAAAGAAAACCAGTTGATCCATTTTCTGTTTCATTGCAGCGGATTGTTTAACGACTTCTATCCTGATTGGCTGTGAGCTCTGGTCGCCTATCTTGAAGGCGGGGATGATGAGCTGTCCCAGGCGTCTGGCTCGCAATCTTAGTTCCCAGGTGGTATGAACTTCAGACGTTTGTCGGCCGTTGACGATGGAGATGCGACTATTTTGATTGGGTCCTAGCGCCGCCAAAATTTCGAAGTCCCTTTCCAGGGCACCGAAGTCGGGGTTCGATGAGGTTGTCACATTGTCGACACGGATGTTCAGGCGCACTAAATCAGCTTCTGTGATTTGTGTGCGATCCACTGTTACAGACAGTTGTGCGAACGCACTGCTGGTTATGCTTGTAAAGGCGATGCTCGTGACTACAAATAGACAGGCACGAAGGAAGTTACCAGTTTGACGTGTCATTTTGTGTCCTTTCGCCTCTCTTCAGTCGGTCATTGTGTTGCATTTCAAACTTTCGTCTTAGCAGGCCGCCTGGATCATCCGGCACTCTGCGTAGCCATTGTTGCAAGGCTTGCTCTTCTTCTTCGTTCAGGGGTTCTGCTTCAGCGAGTTGCTGGTCTTCGGCTTCTCGTTGATCCTGTTGCTGCTGTTCGGCCTCATCGCGTTCGTTGGATTTCTGTTCATCGGCGTCCTGTTGTTTTTGTTCACTGTCAGACTGATTTTCTGAATCCTGGTCTTGTTGATCACTACTTTGTTGCTGATCCTCGCTTTCGTCGGAATCCTGGTTCTGGTCGTCGTCACTGTTTTGCTGCTGTTCCTGCTGTTGTTGGGATTCGAGCAACTTTTGCACTAGTTCTTTATTAAAATTCGCATCCTCATGCCCGGCGTTAATGACCAGGGCCTCATCATAAGCCTCGATCGCTTCGGTGTACTTGCCTAATCTGGCGAGAGAATTACCCAGATTATATCGACCATCGGCTGTATTGGCCGCTGAAAACGCCTCTGCAGACCCGACATAATCTTCACCCCGGTATTGAGCCGTGCCTTTCCATTGTTCGTGCTGAAAAAGCTCTGCTGCCCGCAGGGCGTCGCCGTCATTCATGGCCTTGACAGCCTGTCTGTCGCGACTCTCCCATAAATCATCCCATAGGGAAGCCTCCGCCTCGGGTATGGGCAACAGGCAAACCAGCACCACCGACCAGACCCATCCTCTTCGAAAACTCAGGGCAGCCAGGGGTAGCAGGAGTAACAGTAACCAGGGTCCCTCTTCAAACCAGACATCAAAGTCCCGTTCCAGTTCCCGGTACTCATCCGGGTTGATCAGGGGTTCATCGGCGAGCAAATATTCCAGATCCTCATCCGTCAGCGTGATCCTGGCGTATCGGCCGCCTGCCACTGACGCAAAATCTGCCAGGGCAGAAAAGTCTACCTTCGGAATCACCAGTGTGCCGTTGGCGTCTTTCATAAAGCCGCTTTGGCGTGGACCTTGTCCAGGAATTGGAGCACCTTCTGCTGTGCCGACGGCGAGTACTGATACCGGATAGGCGTAGCGGAATTGTCGGGCCACGTTTTGTGCCTCGGCAACATCCCGAATCTCGTCAGTAACAATCAGAATTCGACCGCTGGCAACACTTGCGTCTACGAACAAGCTGTGTGCGAGTCGCAGTGCCGGTGCCAACTGGCTGCCGGGCGCTGGCATAATATTCGGAGATACTGCAGGGATCATTTCAGCAATGGTTCTGGCATCATCGGTTAAAGGAGATACGCCGTGGGCATCACCTGCATAAACCACGAGCGCGGTGACACCTTCGGACCGCATTGCCAGTAAGTCTAAAAGTTTTCTCCGGGCTCGAACCAGTCGATTGGGTTTTACATCCGTCGCATACATGGAACGGGTAAGGTCGAACAGGATAACCAGCGCATCTTCACGTTCATGCATCGGCTGCGGGGTCTTTTCCCAAACCGGACCCGCCAGGGCGAGGATCGCGAGAATCCAGGCGAAGAGAATAAAGTAGATCAGGGTCTTAACAGGCTTTGCAGTGACGTCATCGATCAGATAAGGCAACAGGCTGGCGTCTATGGTTTGCTCCCAACTGGATCCTCTTCCCTGCCGAAGACGCAAAATGATAATAAGCAAAATCGCTGGAATTACCGCATAAAACCATTCCGGACGAAGAAAATGAAAATTCTCCAACAGATCCATTGTGACGCCGTCGCCAGCAATGCCCTTAAAAGCCCCGTTATTCACGTTGAGGCTCCCTTGATTGCTCGTGCAATGGTTCTGCTGATGGCGTGAGTGAAGAGTCTCTGACTGTCGGCAGGGATGTAAACCAGACCATGACCTGCGGATGCGCCAATGTAATCAGAAAGCTCGCTACCAGGGCGAATCCCAATGGCCAGGTAAACAAGGACTTAACCGGTCGGTAGGTTTCCAGATCCTGTTCAACAGGTTCCAGTCGATCCAGCTCTTCATAGATATCTTCGAGTTCACGAGTGTCCCGTGCTCTTTGATAAATTCCGCCAGTTACCTCGGCTATCTGCATCAGGGTTTCGGAATCCAGTTCTGACGAGGGGTTTATGGTGCGGTTAAACAACAACCCGGGAACGACCAGTTCATCGGCGCCGAATCCGATAGTGTAAATTTTTACTCCTTCCTTCGCTGCTATCTGGGCAGCCTGAATGGGCGATACTTCACCGACGTTGTTTTGGCCGTCTGTCAGTAAAATTAATATGCGGCTGTCGGCGGGCCGGTCATGCAATCGCTTCACGGAAAGGCCAATCGCATCGCCAATTGCGGTTTTGCCGCCTGCGATGCCCAGTGGAGTCTCTGTTAACAAAGTGCGAACGGTTTTTCGGTCAAAGGTGAGTGGTGTTTGCAGGTAGGCCTGGGTGCCAAAAAGAATGAGCCCGAGCCGATCCCCTCTGCGGCGTTCTACAAAATCCCCAACAACCTCTTTGACCACCTGCAACCGGGTCACCGGTTGATTGCCGAGTTGCATATCTTCAGTACCCATGGAGCCCGAGATATCAACGGCCAGCATCAGGTCACGCCCGGTTGAGGGGAGTTCGACGGGCTCACCGATCCATTGAGGACGACTGGTAGCAATCACGAGACCCGTCCAGACCAGGATGAGTGCTATGCGTCGTAGCAGGTTGCGGGTGTTTTCCCGATTCTTTGAACTGTCATAGGCGGAGGCAGATTGGTAAAAGGGTACATACAGCGCTGCATCCTTCTTCTTGGACCTGGGCACGAGCAGGTAGACAAGGATGGGCAGTGGCAGAAAATAAAATACCCAGGGCCAAAGAAATTCGATCATCGAGAAGACTCCACTGCGCCGTGATTCCTTATCCACTGCGTACCGATTCTGTGAAGTTCAACCACCTCAAAAGGCGACTCTCGTGAGTAGTTTCCTTCAATTAGAACCTGGCCTGGCCCCATACCGAAATCATGGGTCGCGCCGGATTTATCAAGAAAGGCAACCCAGGCTTCACCGGTTAAGCTCGCCACATGCTCGCGTGAATAATGACTCAGGGCGACCCGCTTCAATAGCAGGCTGAATTGTTCAAGGTAGTTAACGGTCTCTGGATTTCTCTGGTACTGGTTCTGTAGTTCACCCAGGGCTCTCACACCTTCGCGGCGATACTGGTTTTTCTGCCATTGCCTGTATAAAAAAAAGAGCCCGTAGGCGATGGCGCAGAGTCCCAATATTGCCAGCAACCACCATCCTGGTGCTGGCGGCCATGATTCGATCGGCCCCGGCAGATGAATATCGCGTAACTGTGCCAGGGGGTCGGCCTGACCGGGATCAGCGAGTTGTGGTGTGTTAGCAGCCATTAACGATTGACCATCCTGAATTTGTTATATGCCTCGGCCAGGGTATTGACTGGCTCCCTGGCGGTGCTCAGCTCAAATAACGGCGATTTTAGTTTGTTGAACTCGGTTTTCACGTTTTCGAGGTTGTGATAAAAATCACGCTGGTATTCCTTGCGGTGGCGAGCATCAGCGGTGTTAATCTGCATCCGCTGCTGGCCGTTGGTGATGGTATAAAGATCCGGCCTTGGCAGATCGTGTTCCAACGGGTCTGATATGTGGATGCCGATGATATCATTGTGCTGCGAAAGTTGGCGGAAATGAAGCAACGCACTTACATTCAGGTTTTGGAAGTCGCTGATCAGGAAGATTGTGCTGCCATGCTTGGCAACACGCCGGACATTCACCAGTGCGTCGGACAAATATTCGCTTGTCAGCGCCTGCTGGCTTTCATCATTCCCGTCTTCGGAACGCGCTTCCTTGCTCAGTGCATGGTTAAAGTCATTTATTTCATGCAGCAGTCGCAGTACAGCGTGCTTGCTTCGCCTTGGCCTGACTTCACGATGGCGGCTCTCGGAAAAAACGATACCTCCGACGCGGTCGCCGTTGTCCAGGGAAATCCATGCGATTAAGGCAGCCAATTGCGCAGCGATGACAGATTTGAACGCGATCCTCGATCCAAAAAACATTGATTGGGACTGGTCCGCTAAAATCAGCACAGGGCGTTCTTTTTCTTCCTGAAAGAGTTTGGTATGTGGCACCTGGGTTCTTGCGGTAACGCGCCAGTCGATGGTTCGCACATCATCTCCGGGTTCGTAGGCACGAACCTCGGCAAAGTCGATACCGCGGCCCTTAAAGTTTGAAGTCAGCAAACCGGACAGGGGGTTACTTGATTTGTTGATAGTGACTGAATCGATTTCTTTCGCTGCATGGCGAAATCGAATCAGGTCAGCGACGTCAGTGTAGGCGCCACCTTGAGTCTGAAATTTGTGGTTAATCGCAGCCCTTGTACGACGCATGGTCGTGTACTAGCCTGCTGCGACGCGTTGAACTAATGTATCGATGATGTGATCTGCATCTATTCCCATGGCTTCGGCCTCGAAACTGATAATGATCCGGTGCCGGAAAACATCATGCACCACAGCCTGAACATCGTCAGGACTAACAAAGTCCTTGCCCAGCAGAAATGCATTAGCTCGTGCGCATAAATCCAATGAAATTGTCCCCCGGGGGGATGCGCCATAGTCCAGCCAGTTCGCCAGGTCTTCACCGAACACTTCCGGTTGTCGGGTTGCCATGGTGAGCTGGACCATGTATTCCTCAACCACTGGTGCCATGTGGAGTGAGAGGATTTCTTTGCGGGCATCAAAGATAGACTGTTGGCTTAGAGTAGGTGGATTTTCTTTGTGGTTGTCTCTTGCAGTCATGGCTTCATTTCGAACCAGTTGCAGAATGCTTCTCTCGGATGTCGCGTCGGGATAATCGATATTGACATGCATCAGAAACCGATCCAGTTGTGCTTCAGGCAAAGGATAGGTGCCTTCCTGCTCAATCGGATTCTGGGTTGCCATGACCAGAAACAGGTCAGCTAGCGGAAATGTCTGCCTGCCGACGCTGACTTGCCTTTCGGCCATTGCTTCCAGCAACGCGGACTGAACCTTGGCGGGTGCCCGGTTGATTTCATCGGCCAGAACCAGGTTGTGGAATATTGGCCCCTGCTGAAACTCGAATGTCCCCTCCTGAGCCCGATAGATTTCAGTACCGGTAATATCAGAGGGTAACAGATCAGGGGTAAACTGGATTCGATGGAAGTCACCTTCAACACCATCAGCCAATGTTTTGATAGCTTTAGTTTTTGCCAGCCCGGGCGCACCTTCCACAAGAAGGTGACCATCTGCCAGAAGTGCCATCAGGAGCCTGTTGACTAATTTTTCCTGTCCGATTATCCGTCCGGATAACCAATGTTCGAGTTCGAGTATCTGCTCGCGATGCTGCATAGTTCGCTTATTTCTAAATGGTTGATTTTAAATAGATTATACGGAAATGTTTCCGGCCGTGTTGTTCTATGGATAATATAGACCACGGCTTTTCGATCTTGTTCACATTGTTAGTTAGTGAGCTTCCGGTTGGCTTTGAGCTCTTTGGGGCCATAGGCTAAACTTTTAGCAAATGGAATGCTAGTGCAGGACTCTAAACCAGGGAAACTCAGCCGCTTAAAGCGGCTGCAGGTGATTTGTAACCCTATTCATGATTGAAGAAGTTCAATGGCGATTATCAAGGTTGATAGCAAAGCGAAGTTTCAGACTGGATTAATCAGGCGGCTGGAAGTCAGCATTGACGATCCGATCCAGCAGTTTGCGCGTCATTTCTTTGCTGATCACACATTGAATGTCCTCAACCAGAGGCACTGGGATGATGTGACGGACAATGTTCGATCCAGCTGGAAATTCTACAAAAAGTTTAAAGGGCTGGAACCTCGGATCCGGATAGTTCCAGCGGCTAGCAACCATCTGGTTATTGAAGTGGCCAGTAGCAATCAGCCATTCCTGCTGGAGTCGATTCGAATCGAACTCAATCAGTCGGACCTGGTCCTGCTGGATGTACACCAGTGTTTGATGGGCGTGGTGAGGAAGTCAGGCAGTCTCTCAATCAGTGATGAGGTGGAAGCCAATGAGAGTCTGATCAGGATGGAAGTCGAGACTTCCATATCACCCGCCACCCTGACAGCCAGCATTTCAGAAGTTATGGACCTTGTATCCCGCGTGGTTGAGGACTTTCCACTGATGCGAGGGCGGCTGGTGGCGTGTAGTGAAACAGCCGATCTTCAATCGTCTGTACTTGAGAGTATGGCATTGTTGAAGTGGTTCTGTGACGACCACTTTACGTTTCTGGGTTGCGAAGAGTTCCTGCCAAAAAAGGAAGGCGGCCTGAAGATTGTTCGTGGCTCCCGGCTTGGGTTAGCTCAGCCTAACAAGTCTGCAGACGGTATACCGGTAAATATACCTGAGGGCGTGTTAAATATAGAAAAACTACCCGTTAAAAGTCGGGTTCATCGGCCTGTTTATCTCGACAGCATCACCGTGTGTGAACGAAAGGCAGGTAAAGTTACCCGCCTCTGCCGATTTATCGGTCTGTTTACTGCAACGGTCTACAACCAGAATCCATTCGAAATCCCGGTAGTGAGGCAGAAAATCATTGATTCCTTTGCCAGGGGTGAAATTGTTCAGTCCAGTCACCGTGGCAGGGAGTTGATTCGCATATTCGAACTCCTGCCCCGGGAAGAACTGTTCTTTGCGACCAGTGAAGACCTGCATCGACTGGCGATGAATATCTTCACATTACAGGAACGGAGAATCGTACGGGTGTTATTTCGCCAGGACCATTATTTTGCCAACTGCATCGTTTACGTCCCGAAGGATACCTACAACACATCGTTGCGAATCCAGATTCAGGAAGTACTCACGCGTGCTTTTCATGCGCACGACGCGGAGTTTTCAACGTATTTTTCAGAATCTGCGTTGACCCGAACACACTTTGTGATGCGAATAGAACACCCCATGGAAGTCGACGTGGAATTACTTGAACAACAAATAACTGCACTAACACGTTCCTGGAATGATGATTTACAGCACCTCATGATTGAAAGCCGTACAGGAGCGGATCCGATCAGTCTGTTTCAGCACTATAAGACTGCGTTCCCGACGGGTTACCAGGCGGATTTTTCTGTGGCCAGCGCGCTGGAAGATATTTACCTTATGGAGCAATTAAGCGTCGATAAGCCCCTGGGGCTGAATCTCTATGAGAAGGCTGGACCAGCCATACACTTTAAGGTCTGCCACGCCGGGGGAGCGCTGCCATTGTCAGATGTTATTCCCATTCTCGAAAATCTGGGTGCAAAAACAATTGAGCAACATCCTTATGAGATTAAACGAGATGGGGACTCGATCTGGATCCACAATTTTCTGCTGGATCTGATTTCCCACCCTGATGGAGGCATTGGTTCTCTTAAAACCATCTTCGAATCAGCCTTCATGGAAATCTGGCGAGGAGGAAGAGAGAATGATTCTTTTAATCGCCTGATACCCACCGCTACCCTGGATCATCGGCAGGTCTCTGTGATCAGGGCTTACGCTCGATATTATGGGCAGCTTCAAAATGGCAGCAGCCAGCAGTTTATTGCCGACTGTGTGACCCGTTACCCGGACATCACCCGGCGGCTGTACGGCCTGTTCGAAAAACGCTTTGATCCGGGCCCTATCGAAGAAGTGCAACTGAAGCGGCACAAAACAGCAGGTCTGGAAAAGAGAATACTCTTACAAATCGCCGAGAGTGTGGTGAATCTTGCAGACGACCGGGTTTTACGAGGGTTCGTCGAGATGATTGTGGCAACCCAGCGAACGAACTACTTCCAATTGTCTGCAGACGGTGAGTTTAAGGAAAATATTTCTTTCAAGTTTCTGCCAGGTCTTATTACCGAGATGCCCAAACCCTGTCCGGCGTTTGAGATTTTTGTC
This sequence comes from Gammaproteobacteria bacterium, assembly GCA_012960755.1. The sequence continues at coordinate 81,709 of DUAT01000088.1, read as the reverse complement.
TATTCTCCGCGAATTGAAGGTGTCCATCTTCGGTACGGGAAAATTGCCAGGGGTGGCTTGCGCTGGTCGGATCGAACCGAGGATTATCGCACAGAGATTCTGGGCCTCGTCAAAGCTCAGCAGGTAAAAAACTCCGTCATTGTTCCGGTGGGAGCGAAAGGCGGGTTTCTTCCCAAACAGATCCCCGAGCATGCCTCTCGAGACGAGGTAATGAAGGAGGGGATAGCCTGTTACAGAATTTTCATCCAGAGTTTACTGGATTTGACAGACAATTTGGTTAAGGGGAAGGTTGTACCTCCGGCCAGCGTCATCTGTTACGACGATGAGGACTACTATCTGGTTGTCGCCGCAGACAAGGGCACAGCTACTTTTTCCGATATCGCCAATGGAATATCTGCGGACAATGGCTTCTGGCTGGGCGATGCATTTGCGTCCGGTGGGAGTGTCGGTTACGACCATAAGGCCATGGGAATTACAGCCAGGGGAGCCTGGAAATCTGTGCAGCAGCATTTTCGTGACCGCAACCTGGATATACAGAAAACCGACTTTACTGTTATTGGTGTGGGCGATATGTCCGGTGATGTCTTTGGAAATGGAATGTTGCTTTCCAATCATATTCGCCTGGTTGCCGCTTTTAATCATATGCACATTTTTGTTGATCCGGAACCTGATACCAGGCGTTGCTTTAAAGAGCGGCAGCGCCTCTTTGATCTACCCCAGTCTTCCTGGTCTGACTATGACCAAAAACTCATTTCAGCAGGGGGTGGTGTCTTTGACCGATCAGCGAAATCGATCCGCATTTCCCGGGAAATGAGCGACAGGTTTGCTATCAACGCTAGTCAGTTAACACCGAACCAGCTGATCAGCCTGATTCTCAAATCCAAAGTGGATCTGTTCTGGAACGGTGGTATTGGCACCTATGTAAAAAGTCGACGAGAATCTCATCAGGAAGTTGCTGACAAGGCCAATGACAATATTCGAGTCAACGCCAGTGACCTGAATTGTCAGGTTATCGGTGAAGGAGGAAATCTGGGCCTGACCCAGCTAGCCAGAGTGGACTTTTGTCTAAAAGGTGGAACCTGTTTCACGGATTTCATCGACAATGCAGGTGGCGTGAACTGTTCAGATGCCGAGGTGAATATAAAAATACTCCTGAATCAGCTGGTGGAGAGAGGTGAGCTGATGCCAGGCAACCGTAAGTCTTTGTTGCGACGCATGACTAATGAAGTGTCAGGCATTGTACTGGAAAACAACTATCGACAAGCTCAGGCGGTTGATTTGATGGGTTACCAGGCCGAGAAGCGGGCGACAGAGTATTCTCAATTGCTGCACACCCTGGAGGATCAGGGTAAATTGAATCGCCAGCTGGAGTTTTTACCGGACGAAGAGGAGCTACAGGAACGCAGGTCCCGGGGACAGTTTCTAACGCTCCCGGAAATTTCCGTCTTAACCAGTTATGTCAAGAGTGCGGTGAAAGAGGAATTGGTCACATCTGCCCTCGTTGATGATGCCTACATCAGTCAGGAGATGTTGGCGGCATTCCCCCCTATCCTCATAAAGAAATATGGCCCCGAGCTTAAACAGCACCGCCTACGTCGCGAACTGGTTGCTACCCAGCTAACCAATGGCATGGTGAACTTTATGGGAATAAATTTTGTAAAAAGGATGACGGAGTCGACCGGAGCGGACACAGAAAGGGTGGCACGGGCTTATGTGGTTGCCCGGGATGTGTTTGATTTACCGGCACGCTGGGATGAAATCTGCCAGCTTGATTACCAGGTTGATCATCAGGTGCAGAAGAAGATGATGATGGATGTGATCCGACTCATCCGCAGGGTGACCCGGTGGCTGATCAGAAATCGGCGTCGAGCTTTGCAGTTGGGAAAAGAAACGCCCGAATTCAGGCAAACCCAGGAGATGTTAATCGGAAACTGGGAACATCTATTGGCCGGAAGTGAACTGGAGAACTGGGCAGAAAAACGAGATAGCTTTCACGCGGCAGGTGTACCGCTGGCCTTGTCGAATTTTGTTGCCGCAACCCACCACTTATATTCGGCCATGGGAATTGTTGAGGTGAAGGCACGAACAGGTTGTAGCACACAACGGATCGCTGAAATTTACTTCGAACTGGGCGAAGCCTTGCAACTGAATTGGTTCAGTCGAAAAATCCACGAATATGAACCATCAAGCGAGTGGCAGGCATTGGCAAGGGAGACATTGCAGGATGATTTGAACTGGCAGCAGGCTGCCCTGAGTCTGGGGATTGTTGCGGCTAACCCAAACAAAAGCTCTACAAGTGCAGTGATCACAAGGTGGGTAGAAGAACACCAGGTTCAGGTTGATCGCTGGATGAAGTTACAATCACAAATGAAATTGTCCAATGTGCTGGATTCTGCAGTGTTTACCGTCGGCATTCGGGAGCTGCTGGATTTGGCCCAGTCCAGCCAGGGCGCCAGCAAGAAATTCTGACAGGTTAGAACGCTACATTCGTATTTGAATAAAGGTCCCTCGCATAACTGCAGTTATTGGATATGTGTATAATCCGCGATCAATGAAATACAAAACACTCCAGGATCTGCTGTTTCTTCTCCCGACTGAAACCTCACACCATCTGTCTTTAGAATCTATTGGTCTCATGCAGCAGCTAAAGCTGACACCCTTGATTGCCCGGGAAATGGTGAGTGATCCGGTGGAGGTGATGGGTATCAAATTTCCGAACCGGGTGGGGTTGGCTGCTGGCTTAGACAAAGATGCGAGGTGTATCGAAGGGTTGGCATCGTTAGGATTTGGTTTTCTCGAAGTCGGTTCAGTCACACCCAGACCTCAGCCCGGCAATCCTAAACCCAGGTTATTTAGGCTCAAAAGTCGCAAAGCGCTTATCAATCGAATGGGATTTAACAACGAAGGCGTGGATGCCATGATGAAGCGCATTCGACGCTCTAAATTTAGCGGCGTGCTGGGTATTAATATTGGAAAGAACGCCGATACTCCGCTCGAATCGACACTGGATGATTACATCATCTGTTTACGAAAGGTATACAAACAAGCCTCCTACGTTGTCCTCAATATATCCTCACCCAATACCCAGGGATTGCGTTCATTGCAACACGGTGAAGAATTGTCCAGGTTGCTGGAGGGGTTGAAGAAAGTGCACCAGGAACTCAAGCTAAAATATGCCAGGAATGTTCCCCTGTTGGTAAAAATCGCACCGGATATGGACGACGATGAAATACACCAGGTGATTCATCATTTACTGGAGTTCGAGCTCGACGGGGTCATCGTTAGCAACACCACAGTTTCCAGAAGCGCCGTGGTGGGTGAAAAATATTCCGATGAAACCGGTGGCCTGAGTGGTGATCCGTTGCGAAATCAGAGTAATCATGTCCTGGGCCTGGTTGCAGCAGACGTAAATAAGAAAATGGCAGTTATCGGTGTAGGCGGTATTATGTCAGGAGACGATGCTGCAGAGAAAATACGCTTGGGCGCGGATCTGGTGCAAATCTATACCGGGTTTATATACGCAGGGCCAGATTTGATAACGGAAAGTGCGTTGGCAATTAAACACAGGTAAAAGGCTCCAGAATAGGAGCCTATGAATTGAGCATTTATGCTACCCGGATGGGGACCGTCCAACCCCAGCGGTACCGATGTAACCATCCCAGTTGTCCTCTCTACCCGTTCTCCAGCCACTCAGCCAGGCCTGGCGTGCGTCAATGTCGTGATAGGGGCAGAGTTCTTTTGACTTTCCATGAACGCCCATTTGATAGCCGCGAGTGTAAGCGCGGTCGCTCTTATCTCTTTTTTGCCTTCTCATAAAGGAAAAACTCCTTCTCGAACCAATAACTGTTCCTGGATGCGGCTATTCGTACCACGCTATCCACACAGCAATAGTCGAAGCAGTATCCATTTTCTTAACCATCTTTGCATTCAGTTGGCGAACCCTATTATTAAACTACCGGGGGCGTGATGTGAATGAACTTATCGACCTAACTTAGGGGTTTTTTAGGTTGACTGGGTATAACAATGTTAGTTATCACTGACGGGTTCGAACGCTGCCGCACCAAATTAGCGCGAAATCAGTGGGTACGGTTTATTGTGGGGCAAAAGCTAGTTGAGTACACTATTTTCACACTGCGATTCCGATGAAAGGGGAAAACAATAATGAAAAATGTAATGTCCAGGCTTACGATCCTGATGGCTCTAGCACTTACCGGTGAGTCTGCTCTGGCAGCCGATCTCAGCTCAGGTAACACATCGTGGATACTCACTTCTACTGCGCTGGTGCTGTTTATGACAATCCCGGGGTTGTCGTTGTTCTATGGTGGGCTGGTGCGTGTTAAGAACGTACTGAGTATCCTGATGCAGTGTTTTGCAATTACTTGTGTCGTGTCTATTCTTTGGATCGTTGGTGTGTATTCGCTCGCCTTCTCTGAAGGTAATGACTTGATCGGTGGAACCTCCAACTTTTTTATGGCGAATCTCCACGAAGATTCCATGTCGGGTGACATTCCGGAAAGTGTTTTTGCAATGTTCCAGCTAACGTTTGCAATCATTACACCTGCGTTGATCGTCGGTGCTTTCGCTGAAAGAATGCGTTTCTCCTCGATGCTGCTATTTAGCAGCATCTGGGTTGTTGTTGTCTACGGTCCGGTAACTCATTGGGTTTGGGGTGGTGGCTGGTTAGGTAACATGGGGTTGCTTGATTTTGCAGGCGGCACCGTTGTTCATATTACCGCGGGTGTTTCGGCACTGGTGTGCGCCCTGGTCATGGGTCAGCGGAAGGGATTTCCGCATACAGCTATGCCGCCGCACAACATGACAATGGCAATCACTGGTGCCGGAATGCTTTGGGTCGGCTGGTTTGGGTTCAATGCCGGTAGTGCCCTGGCGGCCAATGGGGATGCAGGCATGGCGATGTTAGTCACTCATATGTCGGCGTCTGCAGGTGCAATGACCTGGATGATCTGCGAGTGGGTCAAGTTTGGTAAGCCCAGTGCCCTAGGAGCGGTCACCGGCATGGTCGCCGGGCTGGGGACGATTACTCCGGCTTCCGGGTTTGTTGGTCCTGCGGGTGGATTGATGATTGGCATTCTCGCAGGCTTTGTTTGCTTTAACGCAACGAACTTTATGAAATTAAAACTAAAGATCGATGATTCTCTGGATGTGTTCCCCGTGCACGGTGTTGGCGGCGCACTGGGGACTATTTTAGTCGCGGTATTTGCCAGTGCCAGCCTCGGCGTATTTAGTGGGCAGGGGTACAACGAAGGCATGGATATGGGCTCGCAATTGCTGGTCCAGGTCACCGGTGTCTTGTCGGTGGGTATTTATACGGCGATCGCCACCTTCGTAATCCTGAAAGCAGTGGATGCGGTTCTGGGTTTGAGGGTGACTGCCGATGATGAAACCGAAGGTCTGGATATTAATCAGCACAATGAGCGTGGCTACGATCAATAATCAGCGAAGCGCAGCCCGTTCCACCAGGCAGCTGACTAACGCCTCAAAATCCAGGCCATAGGTCAGCGCCCCATCCGGGTACAGGCTGGTTGGTGTCATGCCGGGAAGTGTATTTACTTCCAGGAGAATTTCATGCTCACTGTCCGGAACAATAAAATCGGCCCGGGACAAATCCCGGCAGCCAAGGCAAACGTGTGCCTCGATTGCGATTTGTTGTAACCGCCGGGTCTGTTCTTTTGATAAATCCGCCGGGATGATGTGTTCACTGAGGCCTTTGGTATAACGATGTTCGAAGTCGTACCAGGCATCTTCAGCTGTCACGATGTCGATTACCGGGAAAGCCGCCGGACCGTCATCAGTGTCTATAATGCCGACGGTGATTTCTTTGCCCTCGATACGTTCTTCCACCAGTAAGTAGTCATCGAGAGTAGCGGCTAACGTCAGGGCCTTTTCCAGCTCGTTCTGGTTGTTGACCAGTGTTACACCCACGGCACTTCCCTGGGACACCGGTTTCACCACCACATAAGAACCCAACTCGCTGACGATTTTGCCAACGGAGGAGGCTGGATCGTCCTGTCGAGCGATCACGACTTGTTTTGCCAGTGGCAGGTTTGCTTCACGGAATATGAGTTTTGCGAGCACCTTGTCCATGGCAGCCGAACTCGAATGAACATCGCTGCCGACATAGCGGTAACCGAGGATCTCCAGAAAGCCCTGTAAGGTGCCGTCTTCGCCTGGAGGTCCATGCAATACGGGGAAAACGACATCCGGGCTAAATTGCGAAAGCTGGCTGGTTATATTCTGATCCAGTTCCACATTGAGAACCTGCTTGTAGTTCGCCTCCAGAGCTTTTATAACACCCTGGGCTGATACCCTGGACACCTCAGCCTCTGCTGAGTCTCCACCATTGATGACGGCTATTTTTATATCTTTGTTGATAGTTGGCTCACTTTTATCTTTGTGGTGAAAAGTGTCGATACTAAAGGGGAGTCTTGATGACTGAAAGGCGTTTAAGTTGAGATTTGGTGGAGGTTTTTAAAGGATGCGAGGTCAAACCATTGAGCTTGTAGTAGACTCTAAGGTTTTAAGTATAAGAAGTTGGTTTTTAGATCAGTGCGAGCTGGATGTTTAGCTGTGACAAGCCGCAGCGCTACCAAGCACTAATCGAGTTTCTACTTACCCAAATTTAATAAGGAGAGTGTAATGTCATATCTGCGCATTGGTGACTTGTCAAAGAGGACAGAAACCAATAACGAAACCCTGCGGTTTTACGAGTCCAAGGGTTTGCTGGATGAGCCGCGGCGGAGTGATGCTGGATATCGCCTTTACACGGAGGAAGCCGTATCGAAGGTGAACTTTATTGTCCGCGCAAAACGGATGGGGTTTTCGTTGAAAGAGGTCGCTGAACTGTTGTCGCTCCGGGTTGACAGGGAGAGCAGTACCTGTGGCGACGTCAAAATAATGGCTGAGCAAAAACTTATAGATATCGATAAGAAACTTAAGGAACTTAACCTGATGAAAACTGCCCTCGAGCAAATTACTGAGGCTTGCTGCGGAGGAGAAAAATCGGCCGTCCACTGCACGATTTTGAATGCGCTGGACGAGACCAGCTAGCCGGGTTTCGCATCACTCCCCAACAGTCCATTCAATTCAGCCAGCTCTTCCACCCAGGATTGCTGGCGCTTCGGTTTCTGAAATTTTCGTTTACGCGCCCGGTCTTGCTCCAACAGGGATTCCAGTTCGACGATACGATATAGGATGTTTTCTTCATCCACTGAAGACTCACCTGAAGTATTTCTATCAGCGTGTTCTCTGTGGGTCTCATCTGGTATCGCCTGCTGAAGTGGGTTGAGCTTGTAAAACCAGTCAGGGCTATTTATTTCTGTCAGCTTTCCCCCATTGATTACTATGTATCTGTCAGCGATAGTATCGACGAACCGTCGGTCATGGGATGTGATCAGCACAGTCGCGTTGGTTTCCAGAATCTGTTGCTCCAGTTCTTCTTTTCCCTGAATATCAATGTGATTGGTGGGTTCGTCAAGGATAAGAAAATTAGGCTGGTTTAACTTGATGATCAGGAATAACAGCCTGGCTCTTTCGCCGCCTGAAAGTACCCCCACTGTCTTGTCGAGATCGAGGTACGGGAACCCCGCCTTGATGAGAGATGTCTTGTATTCATTTTCACTACCGCGATGACAGTGATCGCGTAACGTTTCAATCAACGTGCGATCAGCATCGAGGTCGTTAATTTCCTGGTCGTAGTAACCGATATCGCATTGGGGGTTAAACTTAAACGTGTCACCCGCTTTGTCATTTTCATATCTGTCGATCATTTGCTTGATCAGTGTCGTTTTACCGACACCATTGAACCCCAACAGGGCGACCCTGTCTCCTGGGCGGATATAGAATTCCTCGATGTAGAAAAGTTTCGCGGGTACATTTCCCGGGGAGTAGATGGTCTGATCCTCAATATGCAGCATTCGATTGGCACGGGAGGATTGCACGTCGAGTGTCAGGTTCAGGTTTGAACCTTTGCTGACGAATGTCTTGTTTTCTTCAAGCTTTTCAATTCGTTTCTCCATCGTTTTGGCTTTCTTCGCCAGCTTCTCGTTGTCATAAACCTTACCCCAGGTTGCCAGCCGTTTTGCGCTTTCGGCCAGCCCCCTGATGGTCTTCTCTTCCTGTTTTAATCGAGCCTCGGCCGCTTCATCCTGGGCATCAAGCTTCTCTTTTGCCGCGGTATAGGGCATTGCGAAATTGTAAAGTTTCTGATCTCTGAGAAATAACGTCCGGTTTGTTACAGCATCGAGAAAATGCCGGTCGTGGGAAATCAGCAGATACCCGGCGTCAATGGTCGCAAGAAAATTCTCGAAGAAAATCAGTGTTTTAAGGTCAAGGTGATTCGTCGGCTCGTCAAACAGGATCAGGTTTGGTTCATCGATAACTGCCCGGGCGAACATCAACCGATTCTGTTGCCCACCACTGAGATCGGCGACCTGATAACCGTGTTCCTTTGTCTGAAATCCGAGCTGGTTTAAGAGCTGTTCAACCTTGTACAGGCTGAAATCTTTTTCCTCATCAACCAGTTTTTCTGCCAGTGCACCCGCCAGGGTCAATCCTGCGAGCGAAGGATCAATAAACTGTTCGACGGTCTCCATATGGAGTTGTTTACTTCGGGATACATCACCATCGTCAGGTTCGACTGAGTTATTGATTATCGACAGTAAGGTGGATTTGCCGGAACCGTTGTGACCCACGAGGCCGATTCGATCTCTTTCACCAATGCTGAGATCCAGCGATTCAAAGAGTTTTTTTGTCCCCACTGAATGGGTAACGCGATGACATTGAAAAAGCGGAGACATGACTGCGTCCTGGCCTGGGTATTAGTGTTAGGTTGCACAGAGGCGCAACACACTGGATTCTGCACATTTTTTGACGCTTGTCGACTTCCTCTGCCTAGATTAGTTGGAAGAGCCCGTATTGTGATACAGGCGCGGTTGCAGGATATTCAGAGAAGGTTGGAAGGTGAAAGGTAGCGGGTCAATTCATCAAGTGTGAAGGGCCAGTTGAGTTCTTCGGATGTGTGAAGTTTGCTGATCACGGGTATTCTCAGACCATAGGATTCGACCAACGATTCAGACTCACTAATCTCAATTTCCTCGATTTCGATCTCTTCTGTCCCGGCATTTTCAGCCATCAGCTCTGTCACCTGTTGGGTACGGTACTGTTTCAGCAGATCCATCGCGTCTTCACATAAATGGCAGCCGAGGGTTGTGTAAAGCAGGACCTTCACGGGTGTTTTGCCCGCTCTGCGGTGGCTGATGTCATCGGGAACTTCACAGGTCAAAGAGGTTTGTGGCATTGTGGCTGGTTCGCTGGGCGACCTCATCAAAGGACGTTTCTAGGAGGTCAGCGATAAACTGGCAAACATAGGGCAGATATTTGGGTTCGTTACGTCGGGTTTTAGGTTTGGGTTTAATCGTGCGAGGTAACAGATAAGGGGCGTCCGTTTCAATCAAGAGGCGATTGTCCGGAATTTCCTTGATTAAAGGTAACAGATGCTTACCCCTGCGTTCGTCGCAAATCCAGCCGGTAATACCAATATGGCAATCCAGGTCGATGTAAGCAGCGAGAGCATCCGCTTCACCCGTAAAACAATGCACCACCACGCCTGCTAGCCGGTGTCGATGTGGTGCCAGAATATCTCTGAAGCCCGGGTGTGCGTCCCGTTCATGCAGAAACATGGGCAGTTTAGCGTCTATCGCCAGTTCAATATGTGCCTCAAATGACCTCATCTGCGTTTCCCTGGGTGTGAAATCCCTGAAAAAGTCGAGTCCAGTTTCCCCGATGGCTTTTACCTCCGGCGACTGGGATAGAAGCCGTAACAGCTCCAGACTTTGTTCGTTGGTTTGCTCGGCATGATGGGGGTGAATCCCGGCTGTGGCGAACAGTAATCCGGGGTAGCCTTTCGCCAGATTTACCGCTTCCTGGCTGCCTTGCACAGATGCCCCTGTCACAATCATTTTTTTAACGTGTTTATTCCGGGCCTGTGACAGAACCTCGTCGAAATCGTCTGTAAACGTGTCGTGGGTCAGGTTGGCGCCGATATCAATCAGCATCATGGTCTTCCTTAACTATCAAAAAGCAGGTAAGTGTATCTGAAAGTGAAGCTTCAGGAATTGTCAGGCGAAGACCGGGTCGAAGAGGTAATTTGTTGCTTGGAAAATTTCTGTAACTCGTGCTGGTAAATCAAAGGTGACTTCTGGTTTAGCCTTCGGCTATAAATGGCTGAAAATACAAGTACGTTCATCACATATGAGCGAGTTTCCTGAAACGGAATCGTTTCGACCCAGACATCCAGTGGAATTGTGTCATCGAGCCAGGACCGAACCTTGTTTGGGCCTGCATTGTAAGCAGCAGACGCAAGTATTCGGTTGTGATCAAACTTCCTTAGCATCTGTCCAAGGTAGGCTGAGCCGATTCGAATGTTTGTGTGTGGGTCTGCAAGATCGCGTTTGGACGGAGAAGACAGACCTTCCTTACGGGCTGTGTATTTCGCCGTGGCTGGCATCAGCTGCATTACACCCAGGGCACCAGCCGAAGAGCGGGCGTCGGGCATAAATGCGCTTTCCTGGCGGGCAATGGCGAGACTCCACACTACCGGGATATCGGATCGTCTTGCACCAGCTAAAAAACTATCCTGAAACGCCAGGGGAAACCGAACATCCAGATCATTCCATGCCTTGGCCGCAATCATCGCCTGGATGGCTTGCTTATGCCATCCCCATTTCTGTGCAACCCTGGCCGCGATTTGCAGTTCCCGGTTGGAAAAGTCACGGGTGGTAAAATACCATTCCCGGCGCGCCGGGGTGAGTTCATCAAGGGTGAGCAGTTCGAGTGCCCGTTGAATGCCAGGAGTCGCCTCGAGGGATAGAATTTCCTCATTGCTAACAAGAATAGGTTGATCCTTAAAATCGTACTTCTGGCTGATGATATCTGCCGCCATAAAGCCGTAAAATCCTCGCTCATGAGCGAGCGACGCGTATATAGTGATTGCGCGTTGCTGATCGACAAGGTCGCTGGAGCTCGCCAGGATTCTGGCTTTCCAGTATTGCCATCGCCTGCTGCGCTGCGGCTCGGAATCCAGTTGATGGATGTGGACAAGGGCATCACTCCAGTCGAGTAGCCTGAGTGCTGTGAGTATTTTTGATTCGATCAGTTCTTGATTTTTGCCGAGGTTAATGGGAATTCGATCAAGATCATGGATCGACTCCGGCTTTCTGGCGAGTCGTACGGCAATGTACAAATAAACATCGAATAATTCAGCTTCGGTAAATTCGTGGGTTGTACGGTAAATTTCAAGTGTGTCCAGCGCTTTTATCGCATCGATACGGGCCAGTCGCTTTAGCCCATGGGAGATAATCAAACGTGTTTTGTCTCCCTTTTGGCTATATCGACTGGTTTTTGTCATCGACTTGGGCCTGGTATGAGCCAGTTTAAATTTATTCGCCAGAGCCTTATCCTCTTTGCTTAAAAATCTGACCAGGTAGTTCGATAGGGTTACTTTGTTGGTTGTCAACGCCGCGCTGTATCTTTGCCAGGCTATCGAGCTGGTTAGATAGCCAGCATCTCGCCAGATTTTGAATATGGGATTGCAGGCATCAGGTTGTGAAAAACCGACAGACCAGAGTTTCTCGGCAAGGTCCATCGCCTCGTCAGTTCTGTCGACCTTGTGAAGCGCATAGGCGTAGTGGCATGTATTTGTATCGGTGGCGCCCGTGGTCTGGTAATTGGGGATAAGTGTCTTCCATTCACCGCGTTTAGCAAGGCTGTAGAGCCAATTTTGCAATAACTTGTTGGCGAGGGGCGTGTCCTGGTACTGGTCAACGAACGCGTTAATGGATGCTTCAGACTGGCGTGACATACTGACTATTTTTTCGGTGTATTCCAGGTACGGGTAGAGTGGATAGTTGGCGAGTTTGTTCTCTTCAGCTCGGTATTTTGAATACTGGTTTGATTTAATGAGATAAATCAGATTTTTATAGAGTTTGCGTTGTTCGAATCTGGATACGGGATCCGGGCTGGCGAAGTTAAACCCGCCATTGGCTATAACCGGTCTGGCATAGCCGCTGTTACAACAACAGATGCAGAAGACAAGCAGAGTTTGGGTTAGTGTTAGGCGCACCAACATAGAATACTCGAATGTCCTTCTCCGCAATAACTATTTTTTGTCCGGAAATTGTAACTAAACCATTACCCATTTGGCGATAATCTAGTTTCCTACTCTTACCGCCAGGACATCGCACGGGGCACCATGTAACACGCCATTTGCCGTTGACCCCAATAAGAGAGCCAGTCCGTGCCGCCCGTGGCTCCCAACCACGATAAGATCCGCACCGACCTGATTTGCCAGGGCGTGGATTTCTGTTTCCGGCCGCCCAAAAATCAGGTGTTGATCCTCCTCCGGGATTTTCAGGCCTCTGGCGAATTCTGCCAGATGCATTTTTGCCGTGTCTTGAATCTGCTCCTGAATTGTTGAAAGATCCATCGGGATATCGCCGCCGTAGGCGAGACTCAGGGGCTCAATAACGTGGAGACAGCTGAGTTTTGTGTCGAAAACTGTCCTTAGGGCACACGCGCGTTTAGCAACCGCATGTGATTCTTCGGTTAAATCTACCGCAGTGAGTATGTGCTTATATTCACCCATTTAGCTAACCTCTCAACGTATTTGTTATTGTTACCATTACATTTATTACGCTTATTTTCGGCAATGTACAACGTAAAAGTCCCGAGCTCAAGGTCGTATTTTTAATATCGATTTTGTTAATCATTATGCGTAGGTACTATAGATATGGCTTATATCATTATTGGATTTGTTCTATTACTGATCATTGCGCCCATAATCGCAATTTTGCCCAGTGCCAGGCAGAAAGCGCTGATGGCCAAGCGAAGGGAAGCCATGGCTGAAAATATTCGAATTGACCTGACACAAATCGAAGACCCTGACCCGAACCCGGAAGATTACATATCGAACACAGGCAAACCGCTGGACAGAAAATGTCCAGTGGCGGCTTACCGGATACCGCGACCGCGTTCGGGAAATTGGAGACAGTTACCTTCGATTGACTGGTCGGTTAACCGGGTTAATGCTGAATCTGACGAGGATCCGGTCAAAGGCTGGCGCTGGGACGGGCGGCTTGATAAAAAAATTTCTAACGATCTAAATGAGTTTATTGTCTTAAACCTGGCTGCTTTACCTGATGATGTGATGAGAGTCGAGGAAAAAAAATTCCTCATATCTGTCTACTGGAAGGAAGCCGGTGAAGTGCAGGAAACTATTGATTTTCTTACAGGTTGTGCCGAAACCAACATTGTTCCAGTTGCGACCGATGACCCCCCAAATACAGACCTTCCATAATATAGAGGTTGACAAGACCTCCATTTTATCGTCTAAGCTAAAAAAAGAACCGGCGACACGAATGTTAGTTTGTGCTTGACGTCGAATACGTTAGCCACTATATATGTCGCTTTTTTATAGTCAGGAATTCTGATCAAGCGGATCAGAACACAAGAGTCGTAAGTATTATGGGTAAATCTTTAGTTATTGTTGAGTCACCTGCGAAGGCGAAGACGATCAACAAGTATCTGGGAAATGACTACGTCGTTAAATCGAGCGTAGGTCATATCCGTGATTTACCGACGAGCGGCAGTAGTAAGAGTGATCCCAAGGCCAGGGCGAAGGAGGCTGCCAAGACAAGAAAAATGGCGCCCGGGAAAAAGGCTGCTTACAAGAAAACAAAAGCCCGAAAACAACTCATCGCCAGGATGGGGGTGGATCCAGACAACGACTGGAAAGCTGATTACCAGATTTTACCTGGCAAAGAAAAGGTCGTGAATGAATTGAGGAAATTTGCTAAGGATGCAGATGAGATATTCCTCGCCACTGACCTTGACCGGGAAGGTGAGGCAATCGCCTGGCATCTTCAGCAAGCCATTGGCGGTGATGAAAGTCGATATCGGCGAGTGGTTTTCAATGAGATTACTAAAAAAGCAATCCAGGGAGCATTCGAGAATCCTGGTGAACTCATGATGGATCGAGTGAATGCGCAACAGGCACGAAGATTTCTGGATCGAGTCGTCGGCTTTATGGTGTCTCCCTTGCTCTGGTCAAAAATCGCACGAGGCCTGTCTGCGGGAAGAGTTCAATCTGTTGCAGTGAAATTGATTGTTGAGCGTGAGCGGGAAATCAGAGCTTTTATTCCTGAAGAATACTGGGAAGTGTTTGCGAATCTGGCATTAAAAGATGAGGATGCCGCCAGGACGATTAAGTTTCAGGTGTCAAAAAGCGCCGGTAAAAATTTTCGCCCAATCAACCAGGAACAAACCGATCAAGCTCTGGAGAAACTACGCAGTGCGACGTTCAAAGTACTTAGTCGCGATGATCGACCGACTCAAACCAAACCAACGGCACCCTATATTACGTCCACACTGCAACAGGCAGCCAGTACCAGATTAGGCTTTGGTGTCAAGAAAACGATGGTGCTCGCCCAACGACTGTACGAAGCAGGTTACATCACTTATATGCGAACTGACTCAACCAATTTGAGCGTTGAGGCGGTTTCTAGTTGTAGAGATCTGATTGAAGCAGATTACGGTAAAAAATATCTGCCGGACCAGCCGAGGTCGTATTCGAGTAAAGAAGGCGCCCAGGAAGCCCATGAGGCCATTCGGCCTTCTGATGTCACAGTCAAGACAACGTCTATTGCTGGTATGGAGCGGGATGCTGAACGGCTCTATGAATTAATTTGGCGGCAGTTCGTTGCATGTCAGATGCCCAACGCGGAGTACACGAGTACGACGGTGATTGTTGAAGCCGCTGATATGGAGTTGCGAGTACGAGGTCGAATCGTCAGGTTTGATGGTTATACCCGTGTTCAACCCACGTCGGGGAGAAAGGAAGAGGAGGTGACACTACCAGAGTATGCGGAAGGGCAGGTTCTTGATTTGAAAGAACTGCTGCCTTCACAGCACTTCACCAAACCCAAGCCCCGGTACGGTGAAGCGAGCCTGGTAAAGGAACTCGAAAAACGCGGGATTGGTCGACCTTCGACCTACGCATCAATTATTACAACTATTCAGGACCGTGGTTACGTCACCTTGCAAAACAAACGATTCCACGCCGAAAAAATTGGCCAGCTTGTAACAGAGAGGCTGGACGAGAGTTTCAAGGACTTGCTGGATTATGGTTTTACCGCAGATCTGGAGGAATCCCTCGATGAGGTTTCTAATGGCAAGGTGGAATGGAAGGAATTACTCGATAAATTCTACGAGGATTTTGAGTCAAAGATTAGCAAAGCCGGTGAAGAAGGTGGCATGCGCCCCAACGAGCCTTCAATGACGGATATCGATTGCCCACTTTGTGGCCGAAAAATGCAGGTTCGCACTGCCAGTACCGGTGTGTTCCTGGGTTGCTCAGGCTATAACCTGCCACCGAAGGAACGGTGTAAACAAACCATTAACCTGGTTTCAGGGGATGAAGTGGTGGATGCTAATGGAGACGACGACGAAGCGGAGTCACGTTTACTGATTAAGAAACATCGGTGTGTCAAGTGTGCGACTGCCATGGACAGTTACCTGATCGATGAAAAGCGCAAGCTTCATTTGTGCGGCGACAATCCGGACTGTGACAGCTATGAGGTTGAAGCCGGTGAGTTCAAGATAAAGGGGTATGACGGCCCTGTTCTCGAGTGCGACAAGTGTGGTGCTGAAATGCAACTGAAGTCCGGTAGATTTGGAAAGTATTTCGGTTGCACGGCAGATGATTGCAAAAATACCCGGAAGCTGTTGCGAAATGGAGAAGCCGCACCGCCAAAAATGGATCCGGTCCCCATGCCGGAACTTGCCTGTCGGAAAGTGGAGGACAACTATGTGCTGCGAGATGGTGCTGCCGGTATATTCCTCGCTGCAAGTAAGTTCCCGAAAAACAGGGAAACGCGTGCGCCGTATATTGATGAGTTACTTCCCCACCAAAACGAAATTGATCCTAAATACAGCTTCCTGATGCGCGCGCCTGCGCAGGATCCTGAAGGGCGTCGTTCCCTGGTCAGATTCGCACGAAAGACCAAAGAGCAATACGTCACTTCTGAAAATGAAGATGGTAAACAGTCAGGCTGGCGTGCTGACTATGTTAACGGCAAGTGGGTCGAGCAGGTTAAGCAAACCCGGCGAAAGAAGGTCTCCTGACGGGCGGCCAGTGGACCAGGACACTCTACTAGTGTCTGATGACTCCCACCATTACGCCTTCGATCGTAAACGCCTGACTCCTTAAATCGACTTCGATCGGCGAGTAGTCACGATTTTCCGGTAGTAGTGTGATTTGATATTTACTCCGGTTCTTTTTCAAACGCTTGACGGTAACCTCGTCTTCAATACGTGCAACAACGATATCTCCGCTGTTGACGTTTTGAGTTTTGTGTACAGCTATCAAGTCACCATCAAGAATCCCACATTCGATCATGCTATCGCCGTGGACGGTTAGGAGATAATCTGCGGGAGGATGGAAGAAAGTGGCTGGAACTTCACAATGATCCTCGATGTGCTCCTGGGCGAGGATTGGGCTACCGGCAGCAACGCGCCCAACAATAGGTAAACCTTCGTCATTCGGGAGCTTTATGCCCCTGGAGGTGCCTGGAACCATTTCAATAGCACCTTTTCTCGCCAGGGCTTTGAGATGTTCTTCCGATGCGTTCGCACTCTTGAACCCCAACTCTTTCGCTATGTCAGCGCGAGTTGGTGGATAGCCGGTTTCACTCATGTAACTTTTAATAAACTGAAGTACTTCGGTCTGTCGTGGGGTCAGTTTTATCATTTTCGTTCCTCGACGCTGCTCTTGTTATTGTTCTTGTTAATGGTGATTCATGCCAATAAATCAGCCTTTTTATCGGTTCTTCGCTATCTGCCAGAGTGGTGCCAGTGCGGGCGCGAAGGCATGTTTTTATATACAGTAACTGTGATTATATACAGGCTGTATGATTTAACAACCATGAATTAGCCGTCATCCGTTGGTCTTGTCCATCAAACACCAGATAGGTAGTATCTTTGCTGACGCCCAGGGAATCGTAAGTAGTTGAATTAAATATGCTTATCTGCTCTTCGAGTATCGGCATGCAGACTGGTATGCGCCAGGGGCAAGCTTGATTGTGGATATAAGAATGTACGGTTACGATCGGAATCCGGTTGTTACTTCATAGCCTCGCGAAGCTGCTATCCCCTGAAAATGGGCTAAGTACAGCAATAAATGCTAGAATAGTAAGCTTGCCTGAAAGAATAATATGTGGTGTTCTAGTCTTTATGAGTTATCGATCAATATACAGTCTTTTAACAATATGCCTGTTTAGCAGCCAAATTTTGGCGGCAGACTACTGGGTGATAGGCAGTTTTTCGAAAGAACAAAGTGCCGTAATGGAAGTCAATCGATTGTCATCACTGGTAGGCTTGCCTATTGAGATTTCAGGGTTCACCCGATTGGGTGTTGACTACTATCGCCTCCTGGTTACCAAGGCGGACATGGATACGTCGGCGAAAGAGCAATTCGCCAGCATGGATATCGAGCCCTGGTTCCTTTCGCTAAACTCAACCAGCGTTTCGCGACCAGTCGCCCAGGAAAATAATACGGTACCAGCGAGTGCCGCTGTCGTTCCCACTGGATCAGGTCAATTTTTTTATGTTGCCGGTAGCTATCTCGATGTTGAAGAAGCGCTGGATATAGAAAGGCAGTTGTCAGCGAGTTTTGCATCGGTGCGCGGAGAAACCGCCCTGGTTGACGGTGCTGTTTTACATCGTGTGTTAGTGGGACCGTTAAAACAAAGTGACATTGATATCACAGGTTCCATGCTTGTAGAAATGGGGTTTGAAAGTGCCTGGCTGGTGAATATCGAGAGTGATGATGATATTTACGAGTTCGCCGACCTGGCTGGGGTTTCCCCTATAAACGAAAAAGATAGGTTGGTTGTAGAGCAGTCGGTCGATATGCCGAAGAAAACCTCGAATCCATCGGGATATAACCTGGCTAGATTACCCGAAGAAAATCCAGTCTTCGCGCCTTAACTAACGATGACTCCGACCATTAGTCCCTGGGTCGTCACAGTCCGGTTAGATCTTCTTTCAGATATTCAGTGTCCAGCGAAACTGGATTGCTGAACACTTTGCCAAAACTTTGCGGAACTGCCTAGCTGAATTAAAAAATGGATGATTTCTTCAAAATAGTCGTCTCTTTAATCACCAACCCTGTTCTTCTGGAGGTCTTCACCATCGTGTTGGCAACGATGGTGATTAACTATTTTTCCCGGAAATTTTTTGATCGGCTGGAACAGTCCACTCGACAGTCGCCGACGGTTTGGGATGATGCTCTGCTTAATTCTGTCCGCAAGCCATTAGCAATATTGATATGGGTGTTGGGTTTCTCATGGGCAGCAGAGTTGATATCCGCGGAAGCTGAAACTGACTCGGCACTGACCGTGATGATCGACCCGGTACGGTACATAGCGGTAGTCGGGTTGTTTACGTTTTTCCTGAGTCGATTTATTCAGGAATGCGAAAGTGGATTTATAAAGAATGGCGCTGACGTGACCACGGCACATGCCATTGGCAAACTACTTCGAATTTCGGTTTTTATCACAGCAGCTCTAACTGTTTTACAGACGCTGGGGATAAGCATTTCAGGAATCCTGGCGTTTGGTGGTGTCGGGGGGATAGCCGTGGGCTTCGCCGCCAAGGATATTCTGGCTAACTTCTTTGGTGGACTGATGATCTATCTCGACCGGCCTTTTGCCGTCGGCGACTGGATCAGAAGCCCGGACAGGGAAATTGAGGGCACTGTGGAGCTCATCGGCTGGCGCCTGACCGTCATTAGAACATTTGATAGTCGACCTTTGTACATCCCCAATTCTGTGTTTGCGAGTATTGCGCTGGAAAATCCTTCTCGTATGCAGAATCGCAGGATTTATGAAACGATCGGGGTCCGGTATGCTGATGTCAGTAAGGTAAAACAGATCGTTGATGATGTACGCAGCCGGCTACAGAACCATGAGGAAATTGATCCGCAGCGTACTTTGATTGTTAACTTGAATGGATTCGCACCGTCCTCTGTCGACTTCTTTGTTTACACATTCACAAAAACCACGGACTGGGTGAAGTTTCACAGCATCAAAGAAAGGATTCTCCTGGAAATTTACGCGATCATCGAGTCTCATGGCGCCGAGGTTGCATTCCCGACTTCCACTATCCACATTGAATCGACGGTAGCGCCGGAAGCAGACTGAAGCGCTTATGCAATTACCCGAGTCCAGAATACTGTTTGATCAATCAACAATCTCCGATGCGGTCGATGAGCTGGCGAAGCATGTAAATGTTAAGTGCAGTGAGGGTTCCTGGTTAATGCTCTCGGTCCTTACCGGTGGCCTGGTACTCGCTGCCGACCTGATGAGACGGTTGCAGATTTCAATGGAACTGGATTTAATCCGCGTAAGCCGCTACCACAACAAAACCCGGGGGGCCGAGTTGACCTGGCAACTGGAACCTTCTGCCTCATTGCAGAACGCTCGTGTGCTGCTTGTTGATGATATCTTTGATGAAGGTGAGACCCTGGCTGCGCTGGATAGATATTGTGTTTCCAGGGGCGCGCAGCAGGTTCTGTCGGTTGTACTGCTGGATAAGATTCATAACAGGAAAGTGAAACACTACAAGCCGGATCTCATCGGGTTAACCTGCTCTGATGAGTATGTGTTTGGATATGGGATGGATTACGAGGGTTTTTTCCGGAACTTGCCAGAGATTCGAAGTCTGGGGTCGTAGCAGGGGCTTTTCAGCCGCCGCTAGTAAGCCTGGTAACCTCTCAGGAAGGAACTAATACTGCTGGTCTGATTAGACTACTCTCAGGCAGGGACGAGATCCACTATTAGTGACTCAGCTCATATCTCACGATTGAAGACAGGAACAGACATGGCCAGCCTGCTTTTTTACGACAAACCCGTTGCACTTAACAAAACAGCTCACAAGAACAAAAAAATTCGTCCTGAAGCAAATAGCTTTGGTTTTGCGTCAAACACGAATTCGGTGATTCTTGCGGGGGTAGAATTTACCGAGGCGGCAAAAGAGTATCCCGTCGTTTTTGCCCAGTCAGGTGAATCAATTGTGCCTGTTGCGTTGTTGGGGCTGAGAAATGAGGAAAACCTTTTTATAAACTCCAGCGGTGGCTGGGCGGCACGCTATATTCCAGCATTTATTCGACGCTATCCCTTTGTTCTGGCTAATTCAGAAGATCCCGCCACGCGTATGGTTTGCATCGATGAGAGTTACGCCGGGTTTAATAACAAGGAGGGAGAGCCTCTTTTTGTCGATGGTGAACCGTCAAAGGTTCTCAGGCATGCTCTGGATTTTCTGGAGGAATATCAGCGGCAATACATGCGCACCGAAAAGTTTGTCGATCGATTGAGAGACAACGACTTGCTGACGACACTCAACGCAAAAATACACATGGTCGACGGCCAGGAATTTACGCTGACCGGGCTGTTGGCTGTTGATGAGAAAAGACTTCTGCAATTATCAGATGAACAGGCGTTGGAACTCTTCAAATCAGGCGAACTGGCCTGGGTCTATTGCCACTTGATGTCGCTTGGAAATATATCTAGTCTGGTCAATCGAATGGCCAAAAATGCGGTAGCGGACAAAGCTGTCCCAGCGGTCCAAGGGAAAAAAGCTGGCGAACTACTCGCCATTAAGAAAGCGGCCGTTAAGGAAGCAGCCATCAAGGAAGCAGCCATCAAGAAAGCAGCGATAATGAAAGCAGCTGCCAAAAAAGCCAACCCTAAAAAAGAAGCTGCCGAAAGACCTGTCCCCGAAAAATCGGTCATCGGGGAACCGGTCAGGCCACAAGCCAGGAAGAAAAGAAAGTAAGTCGTGCTGGGGATCATCGGCGGGACAGGATTTGCACAGTTTGTGAATCTACAGGATATTGAAGCAGAAACTCTGCAAACCCCATTCGGCTCGACATATATTGAAAGGGGTTTGTTGGGCAAAGAACCGGTGATATTTCTGCCGAGACATGGCAACCCCCCTCAATTTCCACCCCACAAAGTTAATTATCGAGCGAATATTCAGTCATTGTCTGATCTGGGTGTAGAAAGGATTATTTCTACTACTGCAGTAGGCAGTGTTGATCCGGAATTGGAAGTCTGTGATCTGGTGGTCCCGGACCAGATCATCGATTATACGTTTGGTCGTGAGCACACCTTCTACAAAGACGAAATCCAGCACATCGATTTCACTTATCCCTATGATCAACCGCTTCGGCGTTCATTGTTGGCAGCGGCAAAAGCAATCCCGCAATGCACTATCCGCTCGAGAGGTGTTTACGGCTGCACCCAGGGACCCCGGCTGGAAACTGCAGCGGAGGTAAAACGTATGCAACGCGATGGTTGTACCATCGTCGGTATGACAGCCATGCCGGAAGCCGCCCTTGCGCGGGAAAAAGGAATTGCCTATGCCGGGATTTCTTTCGTAGTGAATGCAGGTGCAGGAATCGATGACCAGGCGATTGATATGGATGCTCTCACGACCGCTATTGCCAGTGGCACGTCTATGGTTGCCGCCGTTATCAATGCTTATGTCAGATCAGCCTCCTAGCCTGGATAATTCGTGAAGGGGCCGCCCCAAAACAGATCAGGCGCAGACTGTAGTTTCAGATGGAAGTGTTTTACACGAGTAACTCGTTGATATAAATGATGTTAACAATGCTCCCGTGCCGCCTTCATGAATTTTCCGAGCTAGGGTTAATCTTCTGGTTCTTCGATAGTAAACTCATCCACCCTGACGATGATGCCGAAAAAAGGGTGATCGATGTAGTGCAGCGTTGAGCTGCGCATTCTTCTTGACTGTTTCAATCTGTGTGTCTGTATAGGGACATAGTTTCCTCTTTCAGATTCCCAGGTAACCACAGCTGGGTACTGGCTTGCCATATCCGCGGTCAGGTTCAGCGGCAATTGGGAAGGCTGTTGCGAATAATTCGGGGCGAATTCTGTGTACCACAGATCCGTGTCAACATGTAAATACCGTGATCGGCTTATATTTATTGTGCCGTCAATTTCATAATTGTCGTCGTAATGCTTGCCTGTCTGCACCAATACGGGGAACGCTTTGTCACGGGTCAGCACCGGTTGGAGCCAGGATTGATGTAGCATCAGCTTAAACAGCGACGACCTGTTGATACTGCGCACGATACCGTTCAGTAGCCGGTTTTTAGTATTGATGTTTCTAAAAGCGTCTGGTTGTTCCTGCTCAAAGAGTTCATCGAGATCGCCCGGCTCAAAATGTACAACCCCGGTCGGGTCATCTTCGGTCAAAGAGCCGCTTGGCTTGATTGATTGCGGTTTAGTGAGTTTCAAACGACTCCGGCTGCTGAATATGTAATCACTGTCCGGCGTGTTGTTATTCTCCATAGACCCACCTGCCTGCCGGGGCTCACCAAGTGCAAGTACCTGTTCCAGTTGGGCTAATGTATAGGGAGTGATAGCACTATCACGCAGGGGAGAAACACTCACCATATTGGCAGGATAACTTAACGCGTCAACAGGCCAGATTTCGTCACTGATCATGGGATTGGTCAAGGTAAAGACAATGAGCTCCACTTGGTACCACTGATCAATAGGATTTGTTTCAGCCGCTCTCGAATTCACCCAGGGCGGGATAGTCAGGAGGCACAGGAACAGAAATTTAACCGGCAATTGCAAGGTTCTTACTTTCGAGTCGTTCAAACAATCGCTCAATTTTTTGGAACCTTGTTTCGGGTTTTTCCATATTCTCTTCGAACGATAATTGATTTGCGTTCGGAAGGCGATACCGATGTGGCTCAGATTGAACCAGACGGACAATTTTGAAGGGATCAATGGATGTGTCCTGGTGAAATTCAAGTTTACCACTCCTGGCACCAGCATCGACTTTTTTGATTCCCAGTTTCTCTGCGGTTAGTTTCAAACTGGTAATTCGGAACAGTGTTTTTACAGCTTCAGGCAACAAACCGAAGCGATCAATCATTTCTACCTGAAGATTTCTTAATTGATCGTTGTCCTCGGCATTTGAAATTCGCTTGTACAACACCAGTCGGCTGTGTACATCGGGCAAATAGTCTCCGGGAATCAAAGCGGGCAATCGTAGATTAATCTCGGTACCGTCTTTTAAAGGTCGATCCAGGTTGGGCGTCTTACCATCTTTGATCGCCTTAACCGCACGGTCCAACATTTCCATGTAAAGCGAGTAGCCAACGGTCTGTATATTGCCGGTTTGTTCATCACCCAGTAACTCACCGGCACCTCTGATCTCGAGGTCATGGGTCGCAAGTATAAACCCGGAGCCAAGATCCTCGGCTTCGCTGATGGCTTCCAGTCGTTTCTTCGCATCGCTGGTCAGGACCTTGGGGTGAGGTGTGAGCAGGTAGGCATATGCCTGGTGGTGTGATCGTCCGACCCTGCCGCGCAGCTGGTGTATTTGCGCGAGTCCAAACTTGTCGGCGCGATCCATAATAATGGTATTGGCGTTGGGAATGTCGATGCCGGTTTCGATTATAGTCGTGCAGACCAGGACGTTGGTGCGTTTGTGATAAAAGTCAGACATGACCTGTTCGAGTTCTCTCTCCCGCATTTGGCCATGTCCGATAGAGATTCGTGCCTCGGGAACCAGTTCCTGTAACTTCTGGGCGGTATTTTCAATAGTCTTGACTTCGTTGTGGAGATAATAAACCTGTCCGCCGCGCATGAGCTCTCTTTGTACGGCTTCCCTGACCAGACCGTCGTTATGCTGTCGTACAAACGTTTTGATAGACAGTCTTTTCGCCGGGGGTGTCGCAATAATTGTCAGGTCACGCATCCCGGACATTGCCATATTAAGCGTCCGGGGAATCGGTGTGGCGGTCATGGTCAGAATGTCCACTTCAGCGCGGAGGGACTTGAGCTTCTCTTTTTGCCTGACGCCGAATCGATGTTCTTCATCAATAATGACCAGGCCCAGGTTCTTGAAGGACAGGCCGTCCTGAATCAGGCCGTGGGTGCCGATCACAATATCCACTGTTCCGGCCTCCAGCTTTTCCATCACCAGTTTTTGTTCTTTCCTGGTTTTAAAACGTGATATAGACTCGATACTCACTGGCCATTCCGTGAAACGATCTCTGAATGTATTCGTATGTTGCTGGGCGAGTAGAGTTGTCGGCACCAAAATAGCCACTTGCTTGCCTGATTGAACCGCGAGGAAGGTAGCCCGCATGGCAACCTCGGTTTTTCCGAAGCCCACATCGCCACAGACAAGATGATCCATGGTTTTCTCCTGCACCATGTCGGTAATCACCCTGGCGATAGCAGTTTGCTGATCAGGTGTTTCTTCAAATGGAAAAGCAGCAGCGAACTGATAGTAGGCATCGTCCGGTTCCGGGTAGGCAAAGCCTGTTTTTGCTTCTCTTCTCGCATAGATATTGAGTAATTCTGCTGCGACATCATGAATCTGTTCCGCAGCTTTTCGTTTGGCCTTCTCCCAAACATCACCACCCAGGCGATGCAAGGGTGCAACCGTTTCGTCCGCACCCCCATAGCGGGATATCAGATGCAGGGACGCCACAGGAACATAAAGCTTGGCGTCTTCTAAATAACCGAGACTCAGGAATTCAGCTGGCTGACCATCTATATCCAGGGTTTCCAATCCCAGATAGCGGCCGACACCATGATCGATATGAACCACGGGGGAGCCAACGTTGAGTTCCGTCAAACTCTTAACCACCAGTTCGGCCGCATTGTCTTTTTGCTTGTCGCGTCTCCGTTGTTGCAGGACGTGCTCGCCAAACAACTGTTGCTCAGTGATTAGTAGGCGTTTTTCGCCGGGTAAGTAAAACCCCCGTTCCAGTGGTGCAACCATGAGCAACACGCCCACGCCGGTGTTGACGGCTGTTTCCCAGTTATCAACCTGCCGGGTACTGATCCCATTTCGAGCCAGCAATTCGTCAACCACTTCTCGTCGGCCCTTCGATTCAGTGACGATGATAATTCCGGTGTCACTATTTTCCTTAATAAAGCCCTGTAGTCGAGCGAGTGGTCGCTGTTGTCGTTCACTAATTGCGATCTCAGGTAATGGTGCAAACTCAAGATTGTCTCCACGGGACGGTCCGGTAACGAGATCGATGCGTCGCCGTTTATTGCTCTCGGCGAACAACAGATCTTTTGGCAATAGAATATCTTCCGGTGCCAGAATAGGTCGCTGGACATCGTAGCGCAGGTTTTCATAACGCAGATGTGCATCGTGCCAGTACTTGCCAATGGTGTCTTCGACTTTACAGACGAAGACTAGTGAGTCCTCGGAAAGATAGTCGAACAACGATTCCAGCTGGTCGAAGAACAATGGCAGGTAGTATTCAACACCGGCAGGAGACAGTCCCTGGGAAACATCCTGATAGACAGCGCAATTGCGGGGGTCAACCTGAAATTTCTGGTGCCAGGAATCTTGGAAATGGGAAATAGCACTCGTGGTTAATGGAAACTCACGTGCCGGTAACAGGTTTACCTTTTCGACCTTTTCAATGGATAGTTGTGTTTCGGGATCAAAGGTCCGGAGTGACTCAATTTCATCATCGAACAGATCAAGTCGGTAAGGGAGATTCGAACCCATTGGAAAAATGTCCATAATCGAACCGCGAACCGCAAATTCTCCATGTTCAAAAACTGTCTCAACGCACCTGTATGCACTTGCTTCCAGTTTCCGTCGCATCACGGCAATGTCGAATTTTTGCCCTATATCCAGCACCAGGCTGCTACCCAGTGAGAAAGAGCGGGGGGCTATTTTTTGCATTATCGTCGTTGCGGGGACAACCAATGCACCTGTTGTTAAGGTAGGCAGTTGGTTTAGGATAGACAGGCGCTCTGAAATAATATCCTGGTGTGGAGAAAAACTATCGTAGATCAAAGTTTCCCAGTCGCGAAAAAGCAAAACAGGAAACTGTTCGGGTAAAAAAAAGCGAAGTTCATCGAAAATTCGCTCGGCAGCTTGTGAATTCTCGGCGATGACAAGACCAAATTCTTCGCCTTCGATCAATGATTGTGCAATTGCGAGTGATTCGGCACTGCCAGGCAAATTGCCCCAGTGGCGGCGATCGGTAGCTCGCTTCGGTGGTTGATGTTCGCCTAAATTAATCACGGTGGCCTTGGAGGTCATGTTTATAATGGTCGATTTCTTATCAAGCGAACTGAAGGGGTACGAAGGTTACTCTTTCAAGCACAAAAATAACAGAGACTGGATTTGAACAAGTCCCTCATCATCACAGGTGCCAGTCTCATCGCAGGCCTGCTATTGGGCTGGTGGGTTCGCGGATTGTATGACATGCCGGCACGGGTCGGTAGCGTCGATCCGGGAGTCCGCACAAATATTGTCGTGCCATCTGTAGTGACTGCTGACCCTTCAACTGAGCCTTCAAATAGCGCGGTGGTAGAACCGGGGGAATTATTACGTCGTCTCGCTAACGAATCAACAGCTGTGCGGGTCGCGGAAATGAGAGCGCATTTAGCTCAGTTCGGCGATAGCTACAAAGTACTTGTCGGCCTGAGTCGCGAATTAATGCGTCAGGGCGAGTTCGAGGAGGCACTGGAAGTTTTGTTAAGATCAGGGATAGCGGTGAATAACATTGTGCAGCAGGATGAGCTTGAGATTGAGCTCGCTCGACTTGTGGACCACTATGCCCGTGAATTGATATCCCTGAACCAATTTGGCGCCGTGGATAAACTATATGAGAGATTGACGTTGTCAATGCCGCAACTCGGCCAGTATTTTCTGGAATTAGCCGACTTAAGAATCAGAATGGGCAATCCCCAGTCGGCACTGCTGCCGTTAGCCCAGATTAGCAATCATACGCAATTGGGGGCTGAAGCTCGTCGTCTGATTGCCCAAATTGAGCAAAGTGAATCTCCAGTGACTAAAGCCATGGAAGAACTACCGCTGGTTTCAAAAGCTGGCCAGTTTCTCGTTGAGGCAACCATTGATGACACCCTTGCGATCACTCTGCTTATCGATACGGGTGCGGCCATGACGGTCCTTGATTCCAGGGTTCTTGAAAAACTCGGCTACAACTTATCCGGCAGGCAGGAGTATTTTGCAACCGCGAATGGCGTCGTGCAGGCGGCAGTCGTCACCGTTGACAGTCTCAGCCTGGGTAAGGCGTCCTTAGGCAATGTTTCAGTGGGTTCACTGAATCTGAACATGCCAAACAATGTTGAGGGCCTGCTAGGCATGAATTTTCTTCGTCATTATGACTTTCATATTGATCAGAACCGTGACCTGCTTATCCTGGATCAAAGATAGTTGCCTGTTGGGGTAACAACCCTTGGCGATAGAAACTGTTTGCGTTGGGATTGGCAAAACTCGATAATAGCGGCGAAATAACCGCGAGTTCTGGGTAAATTGATCAAAAGTCGCGGTTTATCCTTGAATAAAACAAGTACGAATCCAACTTAACTGGTTCCTGGTCCGGAAATAGGATTGTGAGTGTTATACCTCGTTGGCCCCTTCACTTCGATAGTGATTGATTTATAAACTAACAATGTTGGGTAATCTCATGATTTGTCCGAAAGACACGACTTTACGGACAGGAACTAACTGACCATTCACAAAAACGAACTTTGAGAGGCATTGTCCGTGGCAAAACCGGGTTTAGATAGTGTATTCGCTGACTGGAAGGAACGAGAAGCGCTCGCTGAGGCGATGATCCCAATGATCGGGGGTCTATATCGACGGAATGTCGTGATCTATATCTATGGCGTACCCCTGTTTAACCAGTCGGTGATTGATCTGATGAAAGCTCACCGAAAGGTAAGACAGATCGTTCAGAACGAAATGTCTGAATTTGAAACTCATCCACTGCTTGAGGCCTTGTGTCAGTTGGATTTGTCACCCGCCCATATTGATATAGGTAAACTCACCTCCAATTTTATGGCTGATGACAAGGGACTCTCAGACAGGGAATATGTCGAGCAAGCCTGTGCTGAAATTATTGGCGATGAGCCAGTGTCCCATGACCCGAGGGATGTCGTCATTTACGGTTTTGGCCGGATTGGTCGACTGGTTACACGGTTGCTGGTTGAAAAGACCGGCGGTGGTCACAATCTGGTGCCCAAAGCGGTGGTTCTTAGACCCCCCAAAGATCCCGTCAAGGACTTTAATCGTCGTGCCAGCCTGCTTCGCCGGGATTCAATTCACGGTAGCTTTCGAGGCACAATCAGGGTTGACGAAGAAAATCAGGTGCTCGTTTGCAATGGCAACGCAATCCGTTTTATCTATGCTTCTGACCCCGCAGCCATTGATTACACTGCCTATGGTATTGACAATGCGCTGGTTATTGACAGTTCGGGAGCCTGGAGAGACATAGACGGGCTTTCGCAGCATCTCAGGGCCAAAGGTGTGGATAAGGTATTGTTAACGACTTCTGGCAAAGGCGATATGAAAAATATCGTCCATGGCGTCAATTCTGACACCCTGGACACGTCAGACAATCTTGTCGCCGCTGCTTCCTGTACCACCAATGCGATCGTTCCGGTGTTGAAGTCCATTTACGAGCAGTTCGGCATTCAACATGGACACATGGAAACGGTCCATGCTTATACAGATGACCAGAACCTGCACGACAATATCCACTCAAAAGAGAGACGGGGTCGTAGCGCGCCGTTAAATATGGTGTTAACCGAATCCAATGCCACCAGTTCGGTTGGAAAGTTGCTACCCGAACTCAAAGGCAAGCTCACGGGCAACTCCATTCGTGTGCCCGTGGCTAACGTGTCAATGGCGATTCTGCACCTGACCCTTGAACATGAGACAACCCGTGAGGCAGTTAATGAGTATTTGCGGGATATGTCGTTAAACTCAAAACTAAACCGCCAGATTGGTTACACCGAATCGCCCGAGATGGTTTCATCTGATTTTATTGGTGACCGGCATGCCGGGATGATCGATGCGCATGCGACGATTGTCGATGGCAAGCAGCTTGTGCTCTATGTCTGGTATGACAACGAATTTGGCTACACCTGTCAGGTTGTTCGACTCTCCCAGAAAATGGCAGGAATCAAGTACCCGTACATTACTGGCGATATTGAGGTGTCTCCGGAAGACGACTCTGTAGCGGCGAAACCAAGGCTGAGAACCGCATAGTAAACATTTGATTCTGCTCGAAAACACGAAGAAAGCTCGCTGCGGCGGGCTTTTTTTGTGTTTATTGATAATGGAATCGATAACAGGTATCGATAATAGGGTATAAACCCCTGCCGCAGAGGACGCCTTCGAGTAGATTAATGAGCTGCACCTATCTATAATGCCCGCGAATTTTCGCTCCACTTCCCCGAGCCGTTCGCATCACAATTGGCTGCAAGGTAACTGATGATTAAGACAAAACGAGGACTCGACCTGCCGATTGCAGGCAGTCCCGTGCAAACAATCGAGGATGCTCGACCCGCTCGAAGCGTTGCCATCCTTGGCAGCGACTATCCCGGGTTAAAACCGACCATGGAAGTTACGGCAGGTGACAAGGTACGCAAGGGTCAGGTGATCTTTACCGATAAGAAGACGCCGGGTGTCAAATACACATCACCTGCATCCGGGACGGTAAATGCTGTTAATCGTGGTAACAAACGCGTCTTTCTTTCGATAGTAATAGATGTTGAAGGGGAAGAAGAACTAACCTTTGAAGTCCCGGATTTAGGCAATATTACCCGGGAACAGGTGACCAGCATCCTCGTTGATTCGGGAGAATGGACAGGCATCAGAAACAGACCGTACAACAAGGTCCCCTCGCTCGAATCAAAGCCTGCTGATTTTTTTGTTACTGCCATTGATACGCGGCCACTGGCAGCAGATCCAAAACAGTTTATCGATGAGAACCATGAAGCTTTCCTGACGGGACTGGACGTCATCGCGACCCTGACCGAAGGGTCGGTGTACGTCTGTAGCGCAATTGGAGCCGATTTGCCGGTGAGTTCCAATGCCAGTGTTCAGATTGAAGAATTTTCCGGCCCCCATCCGGCGGGTCTGGTCGGTACTCATATTCATTTCCTCTCATCGGTGAGCCAGGCTAAATCGGTCTGGCATATCGGGTACCAGAACCTGGTTGCGATTGGTCACCTGTTCCTGACGGGCCGAATTTACGCTGAAAGGGTGGTAGCCCTGGCTGGTCCGGGAATAGAACGGCCGAGATTAATGCGAACCAGAGCTGGTGCAAACCTGGAAGAATTGACCGCTGGCGAAATGAATGAAGGTGTTCAAAGGACAATTTCCGGTTCTGTTTTTGATGGTCGAAAAGCTGCGGGTCCTACTGCCTACTTGGGGAGATATCACAATCAGGTATCCGTATTATCCGAAGGAACCGACCGGGAATTTCTTGGGTTTGTGATGCCAGGCGTGAAAAAATTCTCTCTCACCCGTCTTTTTATATCCAGCTTGCTGGGTACCCGAAATATGGCGCTGACAACCAACAGGGGAGGCAGTGAAAGGGCGATGGTTCCACTTGGGACTTATGAAGAAGTGATGCCCCTGGATATTTTACCCACCCAGCTTTTAAGGGCTTTGCTGGTTAGTGATGTAGAGTCAGCCATTGCGCTTGGCTGTCTTGAACTGGATGAAGAAGATTTGGCTCTGTGTACATTTGCTTGTCCGGGCAAGTATGAGTATGGACCCTATTTGCGTGAAATGCTGACTCAAATAGAGGCGGAGGGATAGTAAGCGCATGGCGCTAAGAAGATTTCTAGACAAGATAGGGCCTGAGTTTGAACCAGGTGGCAAGTTTGAAAACTGGTTTGCCGTTTACGAGGCTGTAGACACGATACTTTATTCACCCGGTAATGTGACGGCGGGTGCGTCCCATGTTCGAGACGCCGTAGAAATCAAACGAATAATGACGACTGTGTGGTGGTGTGCATTCTTCCCGATGATTGCCGGAATGTACTACGTTGGTTTGCAGGCACTGGGTTCGATGGAGCAGTTTGGCGTTGATTCCCTCGGTGGTTGGCGAGGTTGGATCCTCGAACTGGTGGCAGGCTATGATGCCTCGAACTGGTGGGACTGCCTGGTTTATGGTGCCGTCTTCTATGTCCCGATTTACATGGTGACATTCGTCGTTGGTGGTATCTGGGAAGTTATCTTTGCGGTGAAACGTGGCCACGAAATCAATGAGGGTTTCTTCGTTACGAGCATTCTTTTCTCATTAACCCTGCCAGCGACCATCCCGCTATGGCAAGTGGCTTTGGGTATTTCTTTCGGCGTGGTGATTGGTAAGGAAATATTCGGCGGCGTCGGTAAAAATTTCCTCAATCCGGCACTAACAGGCCGGGCATTCCTGTTTTTTGCCTATCCTGCGCAAATGTCCGGTGATGCAATCTGGACTGCGGTAGATGGCTTTAGTGGTGCGACGGTACTGGGCGTCGCCGCTGTTGAAGGGATGGCTGGCGTGATGGCAAGTGGAATGACCTGGATGGATGCTTTTGTTGGCAACATGCAAGGGTCGGTGGGCGAGACATCCACCATTGCGATATTTATTGGTGGTGTCATTCTGCTGTTCACCAAGATTGCCTCCTGGAGAATCATCGCGGGATTAATGTTAGGCATGGTAGCGATGTCAACCTTGTTCAATGTGATTGGCTCGGAAACCAACCTCATGTTTGGTATGCCCTGGTACTGGCATCTCGTGGTCGGAGGCTTTGCTTTCGGCATGGTATATATGGCAACTGATCCAGTGTCGGCATCGATGACTGACACGGGTAAGTGGGTGTTTGGTGCGTTGATTGGTGTCATGGTAGTGCTGATTCGGGTTATTAACCCGGCGTTTCCAGAGGGAATGATGCTCGCGATTCTGTTTGCCAATCTGTTCGCACCCTTGATTGACTGGTTCGTCGTTCGGGCAAATGTGAAACGGAGGCTTGCTCGTGGATAACAACAAAGATTCGATGAAGAATGTGGTGATTGTTGCATTGTCACTTTGCCTGGTCAGCGCAATTATTGTTTCCGGATCAGCCGTCGTACTAAAACCCCTGAGACTCGCAAACAAGGCATTGGACCGAAACAAGAATATTTTGATAGCGGCAGGTTTGTTTGAACAAAACGTAACGGCTGAATCGAAGATCGATGAATTGTTTAGAGAATTTGAAGTCCGACTGGTTGATCTTGAAGGCAATAGATTTTTGACGGATGATGAAACGACCGCCCTGGGGATCGACACCAACCAGTACGATCAGCGTAGAGCTGCCAAAGACACTTCCATATCTATTGAGTTAAGCAGGGATCAGGATGTCGCTTCCATCAGTCGCAGAGCCAGGTACAGTGTTGCCTATCTACTGAAGAAACAAGGCAGTGTAGAGACTATTGTTTTACCTGTTCATGGCTACGGTCTCTGGTCGACCCTGTATGGCTTTATTGCCCTGGAAAGTGACTTAAATACCGTGTCGGGAATCACTTTCTATGAGCACCAGGAAACTGCCGGGTTGGGTGGTGAAGTGGATAACCCCCGCTGGAAAGATGGTTGGGTTGGAAAGCAGATTTATGGCGCCGACGGGCGTGTCGCACTTAGGGTCATAAAGGGTTCAGTTGATCCAGCCTCCCGTGATTCGGAGCATCAAATTGATGGCTTGTCGGGGGCTTCCCTGACGAGCCGTGGCGTTCAAAACCTGATTGCGTTCTGGTTGGGAACAGACGGTTTCGGCCCTGTACTTGAAAGCCTGAGAGGCCAGGGATAAGGATAAAACAATATGTCGACCGTAAAAGAAATATTACTCACCCCCATTCTTAATGATAATCCCATCGGATTGCAGATCCTGGGGATTTGTTCCGCTCTGGCAGTAACCACCAAAATGAGTGTGGCCCTGGTGATGTGTATCGCCCTGACACTGGTCACTGCGTTCTCCAGTATGATTATCTCGATGATTCGCCATCGGATTCCAACCAGTATTAGGATTATCGTTCAAATGACCGTCATCGCCTCACTGGTTATTGTTGTGGACCAGGTTTTAGGCGCTATCGCCTACGATATGAGTAAACAGCTTACCGTGTTTATCGGCCTGATCATTACGAACTGTATTGTGATGGGGCGAGCAGAGGCGTTCGCAATGCAAAACGCACCGGGATTAAGTTTTATTGATGGCATCGGCAATGGTCTTGGATACAGCGCAGTTCTGATGACGGTCGCGTTTATCAGGGAGTTGATGGGTTCAGGGAGTGTATTTGGTTTTGAACTTCTGCCACTGGTGACAAATGGGGGCTGGTACAACCCGATGGGTCTGATGCTGTTACCTCCCAGTGCGTTTTTTATTATCGGATTGCTTATCTGGGGATTGAGATCCTGGAAAACCGAACAGGTTGAAGAACCTGAGTATGAAATAGGCGGACATACCGCCCTGACCCAGTCGGTGTAGGCGGAGAGAAGTTAATGTTTGAATATTACCTCAGCTTGTTCGTCACCGCGGTTTTCATAGAAAACATGGCGTTGGTATTCTTTCTCGGTATGTGCACCTTTATCGCCATCTCCAAAAAAATCGAAACGGCCATTGGACTGGGTATTGCCGTTGTTGTAGTACAAGCCATCACCGTGCCGGTCAACAACCTGCTGTTCACCTATCTTCTCAATGATGGGGCATTAGCATGGGCAGGTTTGCCGGATGTTGATCTTAGTTTCCTGGGGTTCTTAAGTTATATCGGTGTCATAGCCGCAATTGTGCAGATTCTTGAAATGTTCCTGGATAAGTATGTACCTGCACTTTACAACGCGCTGGGAGTGTTCCTGCCCTTGATTACCGTCAATTGCGCAATCCTTGGCGGTTCCCTGTTTATGGTCAATCGCAACTATAACTTCATGGAGAGTACGGTATATGGCATAGGTAGTGGAGTCGGTTGGGCTATTGCCATTGTCACCCTGGCGGGTATCCGGGAAAAACTGAAATACAGCGACGTCCCTGAAGGTCTTCGCGGATTGGGTATAACCTTTATCACTGTGGGTTTGATGTCGTTGGGCTTCATGTCCTTCGGTGGGATTTCGTTATAAGTTGCAGGCGCTAGATTAAGAATTTATATGACTACTGAAATTATCCTTGGAGTCTCGATGTTTACTGGCATCATTATGATGCTGGTGTTTGTTATTCTGTTTGCCAGAAAACAGTTGGTCAGTACCGGTGACGTATCGATCGAAATCAACGGTGATGCCGACCACGCGTTGCGAAGCCAGGCTGGCGGCAAATTACTGACTACCCTGGCGGATGCCGGGATTTTCCTGTCCTCTGCCTGCGGCGGCGGTGGTACCTGCGGCCAGTGTCGTTGCAGGGTGACTGATGGCGGTGGTTCCATGCTGTCAACTGAAGAGGGCCACTTCTCCCGCGGTGAAGCCCGGGATGGCTGGCGACTCAGCTGCCAGACCGCGGTTAAGCAAAATATGAAAATCGAGGTGCCAGCTGAAATATTTGGTGTCAAACGCTGGGAATGCGAGTTGGTTTCAAACGGGAATGTGGCCACTTTTATCAAAGAGCTTGTACTGAAATTGCCTGAAGGTGAAGAAGTCGATTTTCGCGCCGGTGGCTTCGTACAATTTGAGATACCCCCTTACGAGATTGATTACCATACGATAGATGTTGAAGATGAGTACCGGGGAGACTGGGACAAGTTTGGTGTGTTTGATCATGTTTCAAAAGTTGATGAAGTCACCATCCGTGCCTATTCGATGGCTAATTATCCCGATGAAAAAGGCATTATGAAGTTCAATATTCGCATTGCCTCACCACCGCCCGGAACAGATTTTCCACCGGGTAAGATGTCTTCTTACCTGTTCTCTCTGAAGCCTGGCGACAAGGTCACCATATTTGGACCGTTCGGTGACTTCTTTGCAAAAAAGACCAGCAACGAGATGGTCTTCATTGGTGGCGGTGCTGGTATGGCTCCCATGCGCGCACATATTTTTGACCAGTTGTTGCGAATCAACACTGATCGTAAAATCACCTTCTGGTACGGTGGGCGGAATGAACGAGAACTGTTTTATGTCGATGAGTACGACAAGCTGGCCAAAGATCACGATAACTTTGAGTGGCATGTTGCCCTGTCAGATATGAATATCGAAGGCTGGGATGGATACACCGGGTTTATCCACAATGTTCTGTTTGATAACTACCTTAAGGATCATCCTGCGCCCGAGGATTGTGAATACTATATGTGCGGTCCGCCTGTGATGAACGCCGCTGTGATTCAGATGTTGGAAGACCTGGGTGTCGAGCGGGATAATATCTTTTTAGATGACTTTGGTGGGTAGGGTGTTGATGGCTAGTAGCTAGCCGCTTATCTTTTGCGCCGCTTCCGATTCCATCCGGGATATGAGATAACTTTCTACACGCGGGGCGAAGACCCTACCTTTGTGTTTTTGCCACCACTGCTGCACACCGGGCATGAGAAACACCGCGTAAGCTTCCTCCATGTTGCGAGCGAAAGTCTCTTCATTCTTCCAGACCCCCATTTCTCGGTGAACGATAATAGTATCCAAGATTCCGAAATACATCCCAATCAAGAAGTTAAACCGTTCCTTGTCAACATGGGGTAACGAACTATAACCTCGCATCCCCTCATAAAAAACTCCCTAGGCATCTGCATTTGCAGCCGTGGCATTCGTAAAGTTCGTCCATAGTTCTGTAATTTGGGTGTAGCTATCAACACTCGATTGCCTTACGGAAGAGCGGAGTTGGATGCCTACAAACATCAGGGACCCAACAACACCTACGGCTGCAATGAGCCCACCAATGCCACCTAAGAACTCACCCCATGCTGCTAAGTCTTGAATATCCACAATTTGTACCGCTGTTTTTCGAAGACACTTAGTCAAAACCGCTCATGTGTCTGAGACATGTTACATCATCTCTTTTTGGCAAGTGTAATTTTATTCGCTCGACAATTACGCGGCGACGGTTTCCGATCGACGTCGGATATCACTGACTGGACGATCTGATTAATGTTCCACTACTCGCTTGTAATAACGCGTAATCTGACCGTCCATGGCCACGAGATCATGGTTCGGATCCGTGACAAAATAGTAGTTGAACCCTGTGAATTCCAACAGTTCGAATCTTGATGAACTTATCGCAACGGTTCTGAGTGAGGATACTTCAGAGGTGCTAATCCACAAATCCCCTTCCTTAACCTCGAATGTCAGTGTCGTGAATCCGCTTGATTCATAGGTGCCGACAAACTTATCGAGTGACGATACGTCAACCTCGACCGGGTGTGTCAAGAGGTTATCGATCACATTGTCGGTTCTTTGCCTGAATGGTAACAGGCCGATATCACCCAGCGCATGGACATTCATTTTTCCCCGGAGTTCCCGCCACTCATCTTCACTAAACCCGGATGCTGGATCCGATGCTCTCACCGACTGGATAAAGTGTGGCTGTCGCTGTGCATAGGCCAGATCAAATCGTCTTTTGATTGTGTCAGTAGATCCCCAATAATTGTAGATAACCAGCTCATGCTCCATTCTTTCCAGTAATATGGTTTCAATTTCCTTCGCCCTTGCCTCATTTCCCTGGCGGCCAACCAGCATATACTCGTTTTGCAGCACCAGGGAATCGTCAACACCCCAGATCAATTGGGATTTAGTTTGATATTGCTGTGCAAGGTCTAAATCTCCCGCCTGTAAGAAGAAGGATGCCTGTCGCGTATCCAATCCACCGCTACCTGTGGCCATGAACCCTTCGATGAGCTGCTGGGCATCACGCTGCCTGCCGGAAACTCGCAAAGCATCCGCGTACGCGAGCACAACATCAGGGGAGAGAGGATCCAGGCGGTAAGCCTGCTCAATCATCGCTATGCTTTCAGGTTTAGAGGTAAACGCCAGATGGTCGGAAAGAATCCTTAGTACCTGTGCATTTTGAGGATTCAACTGATAGGCCTGTTCCATCAGCTCATAACCTGCTCGCCATTCATATCCAGTGTGCGCACGTAGAAATCCCAAATGTGCCATGGCGAGCGCATGTTGCGGTTCTAGATTTAGCGCTCGTTCAAGTGCCGTTATTTGTTCGGGATAAACCTCTTTCGGTGTTTTCCCCTCAAAGCGTTCCTCCAGTGCCAGTGCCAATCCAACCCACGCATCGGCGAACTCAGGGTCCAGGAAAGTCGCTTGCCGAAACATGGAAACAGCTTCCGTGTGACTGGGGTCGGTGCGTCGCTCTTGCTGGGAAGCCCGTAAATACATGTCGTAAGCCTGCTGGTTCGCCACCCTCAAAGTCGTTACTCCCTGACCGTCTGCTAAATGCTGAACAGACGATGACCCGCCAACCAGTGAATCTATTTCTGCAACAGTCGCTCTCGATATTTCATCCTGTACCGCAAAGACATTTTCAAGCTCACGGTCATATGTGTTGGACCATAGATGCACGCCGGTTTCCGCATCGATAAGCTGTGCGGTAATGCGGACACTGTTACGGGCTTTACGGACACTACCCTCAAGGATATGCGTCACATTGAGTTCCCTGGCAATCTTCTGCACCGTCATATTCTTTCCCTTGAACTGAAAGGACGACGTTCGGGCAATGACAGGGAGCGTATGCGATATGCTAATGGCGGTTTCACATCATCAAGCAGGAGTGGAACCAATATTTTTCTTTCCAGGCCTTCATGTGCCTCGGTTCTCACCCACTGGGATTTTATGGAGTGGTTGGACCACACCACCACGACGCAACGCGCCGCCTCAAGTGCCTCTTCAATCTTATCTTCATAACTGGGACCAACGACGAGCTCCCTGTCTCACCAGACCTTCCAGCCTTGCGCCTCAAAAACCGCGACAAGTGGTCTTACACGATCCAGATCCGCAGACGCATAGGATACGAATACATCGATAGTCTCGATATTGGCTTTCGTCTCTTTTGGTGTTGCAAGTACTATAAACACTTAAACCATGCTTAATATGGTGTTGATGTTACAGCCGGGATTAATGATGTGCAATTTTCCAATCACAATACAAAAAAGTTATCATTCTGAAGTATTACGTTTATCGTTGTGACCAGCCTGAACCTGTAGTAGTTTTCACCCAACAAATCCGGCAAAACGAAAAACAGGATGCAGGCATGGACTACCAGGACATAATCTACCGTAAAGACAGCAAGGTTGCGACGATAAGCTTTAACCGTCCAGACCGCCTGAATGCACTTACCGATCCGATGCGAGTGGAAATTCTTGATGCGGTCAAAGATGCCAGTGTCGATGACGATATTCGCGTGGTTGTTTTCCGGGGCGAGGGGCGAGGCTTCTGTGCAGGTGCTGATCTGGCATCAGGTGCACGTTCTCGTAAACTTTCTCGTAAAGAGCCCAGGGAAGCTGAACCCAACAGTTATCTTCCGCGAGATGGTTTCCAGGAATCTTTCGCGCGGGTACTGTGGGACATGCCAAAACCCGCCGTTGCCTCGGTAAACGGGGCGGCTGCCGGGCTTGGTTTTGGAATTGCCCTGTGTTGCGACATTCGAATAGCGTCAACTGCTGGTAAGTTTGCGGCTGCCTTCTCGCGTATTGGGCTGGTCCCGGAGGCTTGCATGACTTTTTATTTACCTCGCATTATCGGTCTCGCCAGAGCAGCGGAGATTCTTTACACGGGGCGCCAGGTGGGCGCCGAGGAAGCGCTGGACATGGGATTGGTAAATCAGGTTGTCGTACCGGAGGAATTGGATGATGCAGTTGGTATCATGGCGACGACGCTTGCTAACGCGGCTCCGATCGCCATAGCTTTAACTCGTAAGGAGCTGTATCGGGGATTGGAGGGCACCTTTGATTCTCAGCTGGAGTTGGAACTGTACCACCAGAAATTTGCGGGACGCTCACTGGACGCGCGGGAAGGACCATTGGCGTTTATGGAAAAAAGGAAACCAGAATTCCAAGGTCGCTAAGTTCACTCGCGGTGATTACTGGATTTTGATATCCTCTTTCGTTTGAGGTTTCGTTATGTCCAGTTCCCCAACCCCGGTTCCTGCTGCCACAATATTGATGTTGCGTGACGGTTCTGATGGGCTCGAAGTTTTTATGGTGGTGCGCCATCATCAAATTGATTTTGCCTCCGGGGCGTTGGTTTTCCCTGGCGGAAAGGTTGCGGTCGGTGATGATGAAGTCAGGGATCGTTGTGCCGGTGCCAGTGAAAACGATGTTCAACTGGCATTACAGGTTGGCGCCATTCGGGAAGCCTTCGAAGAATGCGGGATTCTGTTGGCGCGGGAAGTGGGTTCAGATGACATTATCGATGGCTCGCGTCTGGCTGAACTTGAGCGCTATCGTGACCCGCTGGCCAGGGGTGAGCTGACAATTGGTGAGTTCCTGGAAAATGAAAAGCTGGAACTGGCTTGCGATTTATTGCACTACTATGCCCATTGGATTACTCCGGAAATGATGCCGAAGCGGTTTGATACTCACTTCTATCTTGCACGAGCCCCTGCAGATCATCTCGCGGCTCACGATGGGCACGAATCCGTAGATTCAACCTGGATATCACCCCAGGCTGCTTTAGAGGGAGCAACCACGGGCGAGTATACGGTGATTTTCCCTACCCGATTGAATATTGAAATGCTTGCTCAGAGTAATACGGTAGCAAATGCTATTAAAATGGCCGACGAGCGCGAGATCGTTTCGGTATTACCATGGATAGAAGATCGGGAGGGGGATAAGTACTTATGTATTCCCGCGAATGCGGGATACTCATTGTCCGAAGAAAAGATGTAGCTTTGCTGTAACCACAACTAACCATAACTACAGCAACGCCCGGGATTACAGGCTTTTTTCTGAAATTATGCGCCAGAACTCACCTTCTTTTTTGACGATAATTTGTTTCCGGGCGCGGTCTTTGTACAAATTCGACCGATACTTTTGGTTTAGTTGAACATTAACAACGTTGGGCTGTGTGACTTCAAGCTTTTCGTAGTCAACTGAAACACTAATCGTTCGCGGGCGGGTTATTCGAGAGCGGCGAAGTTTCTCCCAGGTTGTTCGCGACTGGCGATCAGGTATATCAAAGTCATCAGAATAATATGCCAGATACTGAACGACATTTTGGTCGGACCATGCGGCAGCCCAGAGATCAATCATCGATTCAACTTCCGTCTGAACCTCGGTTGTGAGTTCTGTAATGTCGACGCTGCCTAACTCGGGTGAGACTAGCTGGATGTCCGTTGCCGGAACAGTCAGCTTGGTTGTGTCGGTCGCTGGACTTTTCTCAATGGTTGCAAGCGAGGTGGTAGCAGCCGCATCTTCGATCAGGCTGGGTGTAGATGGTGATTGGGATGTGTCCGGCGCACCGGAGAAAGACTTGTCAGTCTCGTAGTCTCCAGGTGAGTGAATTCTGCGAATATAGTCTTTTATCGCATCATCGGGTGTCAACTCCTGTTCAGTAATTGCGATAACCTGGTCAAGCAGTGATTTATCAGTGGCTGCTTGTGCATCTACCAATACATCGTCCTTGAAATAACCGTTGTAAACTGTGCCGTCGGGCAAAATCATGGTACCCGGGCCATTCCTCAGATCATTGGCGAACGTGCCTACAAAGCGTGTCCCGTCCTTCCAGAATATAGTGCCATGACCGGAGCGCTTACCATTCAGGACACCGCCTACATAATGGGTGCCATCGGGCCAGACCAGGGTTCTGATACCTGCATTCGATTCGTCGGCGTCTGCCACCGAGGGGGATAGTGGCATAAATATACATAGGATAAGGGCAAGAACGAGACTGACCGGGAGTCCGGTGTTACGGTTCATCACCAGTTTACCTTTGGACAACAGGACACTATTCAGCGTTCCATCTGATTGAATTTAATAGATTCAGAGTTTAGCAGATGATTCATGCCAAAATGCAATGAACTAACTGGTACACCGTCAATTTCACCTTGAAGGACTACTAGCAACAGGACTGACTAACAGTCCGTGTTGTGCGGCGATTAACATTATTTTCGCAGGATCAATTATCCAGGGTCCGTCTCTGCGAATCGTAATCTCGACGAGATCATCTTCGGTGACTGCTATCGAGCGGTCACCGTCAAAAGCGAGAATACCGGGTGCCTGGCATTGATAGGTTTGGCCTATTTCCATCTTCTCAACATCGGATATGGGCACATCGCCATATAAGCCAGGAGAAATCGGTACGCGTACAGATTGGTTTTGTTCAATTTGATCGCAAGATATTCTAACGCCAAAATTGTCCTCCGCTGAACAGGGGATCAGGTAGCCGCCTATGGGCGACATGCCGACCGAGGCGGGATCTGCCCGGGTCAGGAATAATTGTGACAGTTTTTCAGGCGCAAATGGCAGAAG
Organism: Gammaproteobacteria bacterium; assembly: GCA_012960755.1. The sequence continues at coordinate 40,396 of DUAT01000088.1, read as the reverse complement.
GCTGCCCAGCGCATCATCTTTTAGCAGAACTGCATCAATCATCGCTACATCTTTGATGGCACCGTTGATAGAGATGTGGAGTTGTTTACATCGCAGACAATGGTTTTCAAATTTCAGCCTCTTCGATGCGATCAAGCCAGCCGCTGCACCGGCGACAGATGCTTCCATTAACAGTGGAAATACATTATTTGTGCCTGTGGACAAGGGTAAAACAATGGCGTCAGGCCGCGTCTTGGCAACGATGCGATTGGTACCATCCCCGCCAAGGACGATGAACACCCGACAGCCTTCATCCCACATTTTAGTGGTCACCAGAGCAGTATCCTTGTCACTATGGGTCAGCGGGAAATCAAGGATCTTGACCTTGTTTCTGTCCGGCAGATTTTCGACAGCACCGACATTGATCCGGAAAGGCTCGTTAGCCAGATAAATTTCATCCACGCCATGGGCTAATGCACCGAGCACCAGCCGAGTCAGTTGTTGCTGCTTGTCATGATGCGCGCTGATACTTGCCTTAGCGGCGACGCGCCGCACATCACGACCGGACATTGGGTTGACGATGATACCAAGACGGTTCACAAGTGTTCCTGCATTGTTGAGCGAGCGCAATCTATGCTTTTCGGGTAAACACCCAATCGAATTCCGAGGAGAGGTTGTCGTCGAACTTGTAGCCATCAACATCGAATGATTTGATATCTTCCGGCTTGTTGAGGCGGTTCCTGACAATATAACTTGCCATATATCCCCGGGCTTTCTTTGCAAAAAAGCTGAGAATTTTAAATCGACCGTTGCTGTAGTCTTTAAATATGGGCGTGATGAGTTTGCCAGGCAAGAGATACGGCTTAACCGATTGGAAATACTCGATTGAAGCCAGGTTAATAAGTGTCTTGTTACGGTGTGACGATAAATCACAGCAGATACCATCAGTAATATCATTGCCCCAGAACTCGTAAAGATCCTTACCGTTTGCGTTTCGGATTTTCGTACCCATTTCCAACCGATAAGGCTGAATCAAATCCAGGGGTTTCAACAAGCCATACAAACCAGACAGAATCCGAAGGTTTTTCTGTGCGAAATTAAAATCCCGGGCACTATAGTCTTCGACTGAAAGCCCAATGTACACGTCCCCCTTGAATGCCAGGATGGCCTGTTTGGCGCTGTTAGCACTGGTGGGTGGGCGCCAGTCTTCAAATCGTTGCGCGTTCAGCTCCGCTAACTTTGGGCTTATACCCATGAGCTTTGAGAGTTGTTTTGGCGACTGCTTGCGCATCAGAGTCACCAGTTGTCGGGACTGGCGCAGATAACTGACATCAGAACTTTTTAAGGTTAATGCATCTGAGTCGAAGTCCAGTGTCTTCGCGGGCGAAATGACAGTGAGCATGCAACAACCAACGTTAGTTATGGGAGCAGCTCAGAATACTAAATTTAGACCGCATGTGCGAGCAGACAAAGTGGCAAAATAATCCAGTTGCTAGCCAATAGACATGCCCAGGCTGAAGAGGCAAAATCATAGGGAAAAGGTAAGTGCCATGCGAACAAGGGTGGAGGCAAACGAGGCCGGGAATGGAAGGCACCGCTCATGAAATTCAGGGGCCAGCTTGAAATCGTCTGTCAGACAGATGTCGGCAAGATAAAAGATCACAACGAAGACTGTCTGAGCAGTGATACGGATCTTGGGCTTGCCGTATTGGCCGATGGCCTGGGTGGCTCGAACGCAGGTGAGATTGCAAGTTCTGTCTCGGTTGGACTTCTGATGGATGAATTACAATCCTTTCAGCGTGATTCATCACCATCGGCGACCGAGTGGGCAACAGACGAAAGCGCAGAGCCTGTGCCGGTTCAGGTGGTTCAGCGTGCCATCGAGAATGCAAATGACGCCGTCTTTAAAATGTCCCAAAAAGATCCACTACGTCAAGGGATGGGAACCACGATCCTGGTGAGTCTCTTCTATGACAACAAGGTTGCGGTGGGCCATATCGGTGATTCACGACTGTACCGTTTTAGACATGGCAAACTCCTGCAAATCACCAGGGATCACAGTTTCGTTCAGGTTCTGGTAGACAAAGGTTTATACACCAGGGAAGAGGCACGTTCTTCAAGTAAAAAGAATGTCGTTACCAGGGCGCTGGGAGTCGCACTGGAGGTAGATGTTGAAGTCCATGAGCATCGCGTGAAAGTCGGTGACCTTTATATTATGTGCTCCGATGGTCTAACGGACCTTGTTGATGATGACGATCTCGAAACGATAATCACAGAACCTGACGCCAGCCTCACCGAAACGGCGGGCCACATGGTAAATCTCGCAAACGCCAATGGTGGCAAGGACAATATTTCAGTTGTACTTGTTAAAATCCACAAACCGTTTCCTGAAGATCCCGAAAATAGTTCTGGAGGATAGATGCCCGGCTTTACTGATTGCTGCTGGCTTCGGATATACTATCCGGGACCACATTTCTTTGTAGCCAGTATCTCGTAACCAGGAAATCAACTATGACCACCCAATCAACTATCGAAGACAAACTGGCAAGCAGTCTCGATCTGCAGCATCTGCAGGTGATCAACGAGAGCGATAACCACAATGTCCCTGCTGGCTCAGAGAGTCATTTCAAGGTTATCCTGGTATCCGATGATTTTTCTGGTCAGCGGTTGATTCAGCGTCATCGAACAATCAATCAGGTTCTCTCGGCAGAGTTATCGGGCTCGGTCCACGCACTCGCGATGCATACCTACACCAGTGCAGAGTGGTTTGAGAAACATGGAGATGTGCCACTTTCACCGCCCTGTCACGGGGGTGAAAAAACCGATTGAGGTTGCCTGGAAAAAACAGCGGTTTGAGCAAGCAAAAAAATCTTCGACTCCTGTATTTCCAGGACAAGGTAGTTCAGCTGAGCATCATTCGTCAGCGGCGCAAGACACTTGCCATTCATGTTTTCCCTGGCGATAAGCCTGTGGAATTTCGAGTTCCGATGAAGTGCCCCTGGCGTGAGATTGATGGCTTTCTTGCGTCCCGTACAAGTTGGATCTTCGAGTCAATGCAAGAGCTGGCTAAAGAGCCGCCGCCGCCCACAGTGACTTACACGTCAGGTGAATTGCACTTTTTCCTCGGAGAGGCTCACGCCCTGCAATTGCAACAGGGCAGGGGAAAGGTAGAGCGGGTGAATGCTAGGTTAAAGGTGCGGTGTCAGGACCCCCGCGACCAGTCAATGGTTCGGGCGCAACTCGAAAAATTTTACAAAAAAGAATCCTTACCTGTTTTTGAATCACGACTGGATCTTTGTGTAAAAAGATTCCCGGTTGCAGTTGAACCTGCTGGGTTGAGAGTGCGAAAGATGAAAGCGCGCTGGGGTAGCTGCACTAAATCTGGAGAATTGTGCCTGAACACACTACTGGTTCAGAACTCGGTCCGGGTAATTGATTTTGTGATCATGCATGAACTCTGCCATCTCAGGCACTTCTCTCATAATAGAGCTTTCTATGAGTTGTTGGATCGTGCGATGGCTGATTGGCGCGAATCAGAAGAGGCGCTGGGTAAGAACCTGGCTCATCCCTGTCAGTTTCAGTTGTTCTAGGGAACCTCTGATTAAGTAGATATGTTCGTCAGGGCGAGAAAGGGATGGTTCCCTAGCCTGCTAGCTAGAGCAGCTTTTCAAGATAGGGCCAGACATCCTCGAGTAACATCGCTTGTGCTTCCGCGCGGGGATGAATCCCGTCACCCTGGATCAAACTTTCCGGTGTCGCCACACCCTGGAGGAAGAATGGGAGAAACTGAATATCGAATTCCGCCGCAACCTGTCTAAATACTGACTCAAAGGCCTCTGTGTATCGTCGACCGTAATTGGGTGGCAGAACCATGCCTATCAGCAGAACTTTCGCGCCGGAGGTTAGCGCCATTGCCGTCATCGCCCTTAGGTTGCTGTCGATCTTATCAATGGGGTAACCCCTGAGCCCGTCATTACCGCCAAGTTCCAGCACCAGAATGTCGGGTTGGTGAATCTCCAGCGTTTTAGGTAGTCTTACCAATCCGCCGCCGGTGGTTTCGCCACTAACGCTGGCATTGATGACCAGGTAGGATGGCATGGAAGGCTGTGTACCCGTCTTCAATTGTTCGGAAAGCAGATGTACCCAGCCTTGTTCCGGGTCCATACCGTAGGCAGCGCTAACGCTGTCACCGAATACAAGTATAGTTGGCTCTTTGCCAATTGCAGTTAAAACAGGATTAACTGCGAGCAGAAAGAGCAGTGTGTAAAGGAAATTTAAGGGCGTGAATTTGGAAACTATGATCAAAACTGTAGACCTCGGTAAAACTGTAGATACTTCGGAAGGGCAGTTAACTATATTGAGAGGGATTGATCTCGAAATCAAGAAATCTGAAACCGTGGCGATCGTGGGTGCCTCAGGATCTGGTAAAACAACCCTGCTCAGCCTGATCGCGGGACTTGATGTCCCGAGCAGCGGTGAAATTTATCTGGCTGACAGGGAACTCACTGCAATGGACGAAGAGCAGCGAGCAAAGGTTCGAGGCGAGATGGTTGGTTTTGTGTTTCAAACCTTCCAGTTGTTAGCCAGCTTGACTGCCATTGAAAATGTTATGTTGCCAGCAGAGCTCAAGAATGATCCTGATGCTGAAAAGAAGGCGATGGAATTACTCCGGCGGGTTGGCCTTGAACATCGCACCAAACACTATCCAAGACAATTGTCCGGCGGAGAGCAGCAACGAGTTGCCATCGCCAGAGCGTTTGCTTCATCGGCGGATATACTGTTTGCGGATGAACCCACTGGTAATCTCGATACCAAAACCGGCGCTCGTATTATCGATCTGTTGTTTGACCTGAATAGAGAATTCGGTACGACCCTTGTACTTGTCACCCATGATGAAAGAATAGCAGCACGATGCGACCGATCTATTCAGATTTCGTCCGGGATGATTGAACCCGAAAATTCCCTGGAGCCTTCATCCAGTGTGGCCGGTTAAATGAATTTCCCGTTGGCAATAAAACTCCTGTGGCGAGACTGGCGTTCCGGCGAACTGACCCTGTTGCTGGCATCGTTGGTCATTGCAGTCAGTACGGTGACGACAATCACACTTTTTGTAGATCGTTTGCAGCAGGCGTTGTATCAAGAATCAGCAACGTTCTTGGCTGCAGACCGGGTGATTGCCAGCAATGACCCGATCGACAGCGCCATACTCCAAAAAGCTAGCCAGTTACACCTTGATCAGGCTGAAACCCTGAATTTTCTTTCGATGGTATTTTCTGCCGATCGTGCCCAGTTTGCATCTGTAAAAGCAGTCACAGCGGACTATCCGTTGCGGGGTGAGCTGATCATTTCTGAGGAAGCGTTCAAGTTCGGTGAAATTGTCCGTCATGGTCCGAGGCAGGGTGAGGTATGGCTGGAAAGTCGCCTCCTGCCTTCCCTGGACATCAAAGCGGGTGATGTGATCGACATTGGGGTAGCGACCTTTGTTGTCAGCAAAGCCCTGATAAAAGAGCCTGACAAGGGGGGAGGCTTCAGCAACACCGGACCCAGGGTGCTGATGAACATGGCCGATGTGCCTTTGACTGAAGTTGTGCAGCCGGGCAGTCGACTCTCCTATCGCTATTTGTTTGCCGGGGAGACCAATGCGCTGAACGAATTTGAAGCCTGGGCTAAACCAAAACTGCTGGAAGGCAGCCGGATCTTTGGTGTCAAGGAAGGTGCCACGGGTATAGGCAATGCACTGGATCGGGCGGAGCGGTTTCTTCTCCTGGGCGGATTACTGGGTGTGATACTCGCTGGTGTTGCCATCGCTTTGTCGGCGCAGCGCTACGCGTTAAGACATTATGATCATGTCGCAATACTGAAAACCCTGGGTGCAACGCCAAATGGCATTGACAGCTTGTTTCTTGTGATTTTCATCGTCATGGGAATTTTTGCGACCTTTGCCGGTAGCGCGATTGGTTATGTTACTCAAATGGGCATCGTGAGCCTGCTGCAACCGTTTATTCCCATTGAACTGCCCGCACCGGGCACCCGACCCATATGGCTGGGGCTGGTTACCGGGTTTGTTTGTCTGTTGTCCTTTGCCTTGCCACCGTTGCTAAAACTGAGATCGACAGAACCTGTTCGGGTCATCAGGCGTGACCTTGAAGACGCCAATGTGTCGAGTAGATTATCTTATGGTTTGGGTATCCTGGGCACTGTTGGGCTGATGCGTTGGTATAGCGGTGACTGGACCTTGACGTTGTTGCTCTTCTCCGGTGGTGTCGTCGCCGTGTTGGTATTGTCAGTGATTGCATATGGCCTGTTGAAATCCGGGCGCGTGTTGGGTATGCAGGCGGGTAGCATCTGGAGACTGGCCCTTGCTGGATTGCAGCGTCGCGGCCAGGAAAACACCATGCAGATACTGGTGTTTGGACTTGCCATCATGTTGCTGCTGATCCTGTTTCTGGTACGAACTGCGCTAATTGACGAATGGCAATCGCAAATACCCGTCGATGCCCCGAACCATTTCGCAATGAATATATCTCCCGAGGATGTCGAACCGATTCGTAATCTGTTGAACGACAATGGCGTCGAGTCTCAGCCGATCTATCCGATGATTTTAGGACGGATTACCAGGGTGAACGACGAATTGGCGAAGGCGCGAGACAAGCGCACCAGTGAGTCAAGGGCTAATGATGGTAATCGTGGGCCGAGGTCAGGCTCGACCCGGAACCTTACCTATGCAGCGACATTGCCAGATGATAATCGGGTGGTTGCCGGTACCTGGTGGCCTGAAGATTACCAGGGCAAGGCGCTGGTCTCGCTTGAGAAAGACCTGGCGGAAAGCAATGCTTTGAAAGTTGGTGACGAACTGGTTTTTACCATCCAGGGCCGGGAACTTGAAACCACTGTAAGTAGTATTCGCTCGGTCAGTTGGGACAACATGCAGCCTAATTTTTACATCATCCTGTCCCCGGGCGCGCTGAAGGATTTCCCTTCGACTTTTATGACCAGTTTTTTTCTCGAACGGGAAAATAAGGTGTTTCTCAACACATTACTTCGAAACTACCCGACGATGACAGTTATCGAAGTGGATGCAATTATCGAACAAATCAAAACCATCATTTCACAGGTTACCCTGGCCATCGAATTGGTGCTTGGTCTCATCATGATTTCAGGTGCCCTGGTGTTACTCGCCAGCATCCAGGCGAGCATGGATGAACGATTCAAACAGCATGCCATATTGAGAACTCTCGGTGCCGGGCGGCGCCTGGTCATGGGCAGCCTGATTGTTGAGTTTTGTGTACTGGGACTGTTTGCGGGTATTCTTGCCTCAATCGGCGCCGAAATTACGGTGTACGCACTGGAAGTTGAGGTCTTCGAACTGGACTACACCGCGAATCCTGTTCTGTGGTTGCTCGGCCCTGTTGTCGGCACGGTGTTAATCGGTATTATCGGTACCGCCGCTACCTACAAGGTTGTCAAAACACCACCCACTATTGTGCTGCGAGAGGTGGCCTAGTACGGATTACCAGTCCCATCTTCATTATTGTAAAATCCACAACTGGCTAAACCAATAGAATCGATTGCTTCCCGCAACGGGCATGGTGCAGTTGTATCTCGAGAGCCCTTCAGATAGCGCAGTCTTGCTTGTGGCAACAAATGTCGTCGGGGACTGTTGTTGCAGGTGGGTTATTCCGCCGGGGCCATAACAAGCCAGCGCATGGAAACTATAATCGTCGTGTAGGAAGTTCAGAACCAGCGCCGGTGGTAAGTTCTTTTCAGTCAAAACAGGGTCGATCACAGATGCTGACAGCGGCATGGGTAGTGTCATCGACTTGATTTTAAATGTCTCGAAATCGCTGTAATTACCGGACAGTGGAAACCTGGGTAACGTGAGAAGACTGGATGTATATCCCGCGGCTCCACTTTGTTGCCCGAATCCGATATATCCTAGCGACTCAACCAGTTCGAGGACCTGCAGGTCGTACTCGCCATATGGAAAGGCGAACAGTTTCGGTATATCACCAAGATTGGCCTGGAGCAGCTCCTGCGCCTTGTTAATCTCCCATCGAATTCTCGCTAGCCATTGGTCTTCAGATTCGACTTCGGCTCTTCGAAGCATGTGGGGATGACTGTGGGAATGGTTCGCGATAGTAACTCCCAGGGCTTTCATTTCCCGCAACTGGTCCCAGCTAAGGTAAGACCGATTGCCGACCAGCTCGGTTGTTACGAAGAGGGTGGACGGAAAATTGTGTTGCCTGAGCAAAGGCCACGCGTTGTCATAGACGTTTGCGTAAGCATCATCAAAGGTAATACTGATGACCTTGTCGGGAATTTCTGTCTTGTCCCTTAACGCATAGGCAAATTGCTGTAGTGACCAGACCTGGAAGTTGTTGTCTGCCAGATAATCCAGGTGTTGTTGAAAATGTTCAGTAGAGATACTGGTGACTACCGGGGTAGTACTGTCCACATGATGATATTGCAGGATGACACCGCCCGGTTCCTGAGCCACAACCGGCTGGTGGAATAAAAGCAGCCATGGGCATAGAAAAGATAACAAAGCAGAATGATGGTATTTCCACATATTCGGGTATGTACCGGACCTTTCGAAATTGTTCGACGATTATGCAACAGCGAGTGTAGAATTGCGGCTCTTTTATTGTAGCTAGTGTTGTTAAAATATATGGACAAGAACCAGCTGTCTGACGAGTGGAAAGCAGAATATCAGAAGAAGAAGCTCTGCAAGCGCCTCAGGCGCGAGACCGGTAAGGCAATTCACGATTTTTCAATGATCGAGGAGGGTGACAAGGTCATGGTCTGTATATCCGGTGGTAAGGATAGCCTGACTATGCTGGATATCTTGTTACACTTGCAAGCACACGCACCGATAACCTTCGACCTCGTTGCGGTTAATCTTGACCAGAAACAACCAGGTTTCCCTGAAGACACGTTGCCCGAATATTTCGAATCGCTGGGAGTTGAGTACGATATTGTTGAGGAAGATACCTATTCACTGGTGAAAGAGATGGTCCCGGAGGGCAAGACTTACTGTGGTTGGTGTTCTCGATTCAGGCGCGGAATTTTGTACCGCTATGCCAAACAGCACAGATTCACGAAAATAGCACTGGGGCATCATCGTGACGACATTATTGAAACCTTGTTTCTGAATATGTTCCACGGTGGAAAATTGAAAACCATGCCGCCAAAACTGATATCGGATGACGGTGAAAATGTCGTGATTCGACCTTTGGCCTACTGTAAGGAAGCAGATATTGAGCAATATTCCATCTTGACGCAGATGCCTGTTATTCCCTGCAATCTCTGTGGTTCCCAGGAGAATTTGCAGCGCCCGATGATAAAAGCAATGCTCCAATCCTGGGACTCACAATTTCCCGGGCGGTTGGAAACGATTTTTCGAGCGATGACTGATGTGGTGCCTTCGCATCTGTTGGATACAGACTTGTTTGATTTTGGTCCCGGCAAGGCGACAAAAAGATTCGCTGTCACTAACTTATAGAAGACGACCGGTTGAAGCCTTCTCTTCGGGTACAGCTTCTGGGACTGCTTCTGACTGAAGCTGTTCGATAGCCCTGAGGAAATTTTCCAGTTCTCTGCTGAAACTCTCTGTGTCGACTTGTATAGGCACCTCGCCACGTTTTAACATCCGCTCAAGTACCCGCGCAACCTTCATTAGATCGTTCGCGCCAAAGATGCCGACGACGCCAGCAATGTTATGCATGAGTCGTTCAGCCTTCTCAAGCTTTTCTTCTTCCAGCAGGGCGAATAGTTGTTTATCCACGTCAGCGTAAATTCGAACAAATTCGTCGACCAGGCGGAGCAAGAAAGCTTCATCGTTATCATGCTGTTCAAGTGCACTGCCAAAATCCACACCCAGTATGTTCCGCTGCGCCGGTTGGGCGGTCTTTTTAAGTTTGGGCGGGGGAGACTGGGGTAGAACCTGACCCAACAGGTCGAATAGGTTGTCGAAATCAACGGGCTTGCTGATGTAATGATCAAAGCCCATTTGCAGGGCCTTATCGACCTCGCGTTGTAGTACTCCAGCCGAAAGGGCAATGACTGGCAAGTGCTGGATTGCTGGATTTGCGCGGATAAGCCTCATCGCTTTGAAGCCATCCATTACTGGCATTCTCAGGTCCATCAGGACAGCACCAAACTCCTTCTGCGCCAGCAGGTCTATTGCTTCCTGACCGTTGTTTGCGACGACAATCTCGTACCCGGCAGAAGTCAGCACTTCCCGGGCGAGTTCCTGGTTGATGAAATTGTCTTCTACCAGTAACAATCGTTGGCCGGAGCGGCCAGGAACCTGGACCTTCTTATCCGTTTTGGTCCGTAGTGATTTTTGGGTTTGAAGTTCGTCGGATACCGCTACGATGACAGAAAAATGGAAACGACTCCCTTTTCCTTTTTCACTGCTGGCATGGATATGCCCCTGCATCATTTCAACCAGGCTACGACAGATGGCGAGCCCAAGACCGGTACCTCCGTCACTGGCCACAGCTTCGCTCTGGGTAAACGACTCAAAGATCATTTCGAGATTGGATTCATCAATGCCAATACCGGTATCTGACACAGTAAAGTTGAAACACACGTCTCCCGTGTTAAGTTTCGACTCTTCAAGGGCAACGACGATCTGCCCCTGGTAGGTAAATTTTAATGCATTGCCCACCAGGTTGATGATGATTTGTCCAATTCTCACAGGATCACCGAGAAACACCGTACCATCGCTGGTCTCGGGAATAATTAACTCGATGCCCTTTTCTCTTGCTTCGAGACTGAACAGGTTGTTGACATCACTAAATACGTCCTGCAACTGGAAGGGTACCCGTTGCAGTTCCAGCTTTCCGGACTCGACCTTTGAGATGTCAAGAATGTCGTTGACCACGCGCAATAAATGACTTGAAGAATTCTTGATAGTCTTGAGATAGGTGCTTTGTTTTTCACTAAGCGGCGTTAGTAGTGCCAATTCTGTATAACCAATGATGGCATTCATTGGCGTTCGAATTTCATGGCTCATATTGGCGAGGAACTGACTTTTTGTCTCGGTTGCGGATTCCGCCAGTCGTTTCGCCTGTTCAGCCTGCTCCCGTAGTTTTCTCTCGGTAATGTCAATAATTGACGCCTCAATGTGCTGCGGGGAGCTGTCTTCATCGGTGATCAACTGGGCGGATAGTGCTACCCAGAGTTTTGTTCGGTCAGTTCGATAAATTTGTGCTTCAAAACCTACCACGCGCTGATCGTCAAATAAGGTTTTCAGAAATTGGCGGCCCGCATCTTCGTCGACGAAGATTTCCCGGGGTTCCAACCGGAAAAGCGCTTGTCCGTCTACTGGTTGTTTCAAACCGATCAACTGAGTCGCCGCAGGATTGGTAGTGACAAGCTCACCATTCATGTTGATCTCGACAATACCTTCGATTGCATTTTGGTAAAGGGACAGGTACTTGTTTCTGGAATCATTGAGTTGTTGATAAAGTTTTGCGTTTTCTATGGCGATTGCTGATTGCGAGGCCAGAAGTCGCAAAATGGTGACCCGATCCTGGGTGAAAGCATGGGTACTTTGCATATTTTCAAGATATAGTATGCCTGTCAGGTGTGACTTACTCAGAATGGGTACGCAAAGGATAGACTTGGGTTGAGTTGCGATCAGATATTCGTCCTGGGTGAAGATATCTTCGTTCAAGGCATCATTGAGTACCAGATCCTCCTGGGTTCGGGCCACATACTGGATGATTGAAATGGGCAGATCCTTGGCATCACTGATGGGCACACTTTGCAATTTGTGGTTAGTGGTTGCACCTGTAAAGCGGCTGGTTATTTCGACGTAATGTTCATCTGCTCTGCTAAGTATCAAACTGGCATTGTGTGCTCCGGCGTTTTCCAGGGCTAGCTGCATCAGTTTCTCAAGTAGATTGCTAAGGATAATTTCCCCTGACAATACTTGAGATGCCTTGAGTATGGACCCAAGGTCCAAAAAGTTCCCATAACGGACGTAATCTTCCCCCTGGTTCGTGGTGTTCTGCCGCGGGTGACTGGTGGAGGTATCAATGTACTGATCTTCAGCCAGTTCAATAAATTCAAGTTCAAGAGACTTGACCTTGGTGAGTGCTCCCCATCGGATATAACTCCCCCGCGCCTGACGTAAATAAAAAAAGCCGAGTTCACGTCGTTCAGATTCATTGTAAAAACGTCCGGTCAGTTCACAAGCCAACCCATGTTCCTTCAAGTATCCGTTCTGGCGAGCGTATTGAATGGCGAGCTCATAATTTTCAATAGCCAATGATGAGTGATTGGACACTCTGGCCAACTCTGCTTTTACAAGATGGTACGCATGGAGGATATTCTCCGGAGCATGATCTGCCCAGATCCGTAGTCGCCGCTGATTAAGTTTCACCCGCAGCTTCAGGGCCAATAGTTTAAGCGGGCTTGCCGTTTCAAAACTGGCTATGCATGCCAGGCTTTCGTACAGGACAAAAAACGGGATCGCAGGAGATGAAACGACTGAATATACCCGCGTACGTGCTTCTTCAGCGAAAGAAAGGGCGCCTTCCGTATGCCTGAACAGTACAGCGAGAAATAGCTTGAGAATGTAGAGATTGGCAATGTTGGTTTCATCTCCGCTGCTGTAGTGGAACTCGACCAGGTCGTTTTCGTTGTAGATATCACCTTCGAGTAACCAGGGTGCTGCATTGGGTGTTAACAGATTCCTGATAGCTTGCTGGTAGATGGAACCCATGCTGAGCATTGGAGTCTGGTTAAGCTCGTGAGCTTTCTGGTTGTAGTTGGTCAAGCTGGCATCGAGAGCATTTAGATCATGCCCCAACAAAAATTCAATGGCGGATTGGGTCATAGCCGCTACCAGGGCAAACTCAATGTCACCGGAGTCCATTCCAAGGCGATGTGCCTCGGCGAGTGGCTCAAGGGACTTCTTAATATGATGTTTCCACGTCAGTATAAAATTGTTGACCAGGGTCAGGGTTCTGCAGTGTAGATCATGGTTCGAATCATTGAGGTTATCACTGGCCAACATGCCAAATCGGTAACCCGAGTCTATACTGCCGAATGTCGTGATCAGTAAAGCGCCAAACATCGGGTATGCAAATGACGACTCTGGTGCCATTCCATGTTTTAAGGAGAGTTCCGTCATTTTTAAAACGAATATAGAAGTGAGGTCACTCCCGGTAAGATACCCCGCCTCGCAGAGTATCATCAGGGTACGCATTACCGCGCGCAAAACCGGATCATGCATCGTAACGGTGTTGTGGTCTTTACCACGATTCATTCGAACTGTCAGATAGAGAAGTTTCAGCATCAAACCAAAGCGATGGGTGGAATTAACGTCCCGGGTAAGGGGAACGCCTAACAGGGAAAGCACTTCATGCCCGAGCCCAATAGCTTCCTCCAGGTTGTTGTAGGCAACCAGTGCTCGTAACCGGATCTCGAAGGCACGGCTTTGGTCGAGGGGGTCTCTGGCATGTTGCAATGTAGATTCCAGAAGTAAATCCAGTTGCTCCTGATCTCCACAAAGATATGCTGTTTCTGCGGCTTCGAGATGCATTTCCAGACTGGTCTCATATTGATCCCAAACGTTTATTCCATGCAACGCGATGGCGGTTCGAAAATACCTAAATGACGCCTGATAAGCTGCTGCGCGTTTGGCTTTTTTACCGGCCGCCAGGTTCAATTCTGCCAGGCTTTTCTTGTCCTGCTCGTTGAGATCGGGACTTTCAAGGCTATTGTTTAACTGGTTTACAATATCAAACACATTGTAGTGTTGATCGCCAGGCTGATGTTGAAGCAGCGTTCGTCCTATGTCCGTGTGAATCTGGCGACGCTCATCGTTGTTCAATAGAGAATAGGCTGCCTGCTGGATGCCTTCGTGGGAGAACTGGTAATAGGCGCTTTTATCCTGCTGCCCCGATGATGGGCTGTAGAGCAGATAGCCTTCACGAACCGCCTGCAACAGTCGTGTAGAAGTCTCGGAAAAAGACAAGCCCGATACGTTTTTTACGGTGTCCAGAGCAAATTCGTTGCCGACGCAGGAGGCGATTTTCAACAGTTGGGCTGTAGGAGGTTCCAGGTGAATTATTTTTTCTGCCAGCACGCTGCTGACATTTTCAGTGGGAGGTTCCCTTGAAACCTGATCGATATCCCAATCCCAATCACGGTGTTGCCGATCAAAAAACACCAGTTCTTTGCGGTTGACGTCCATTAGAAATTCCCGAACCGCCAGGGGATTGCCGTTGGTTTTTGAATGAATCACCTCAGCCAGCACCAGGGACTCCTCGACAGATCGAAACAGGGAGTCCGATAACATGGATGCGATGCTCGGAGCCGAAAGGTTATGAATATTGATAAACTTCATTTCCGGAATCTTCGCGCGGATACGGCTGAACATCACTAACGTCGGATCATCTTCCGCCAGCTCCTGATTGCGAAAAGCGCAGATCAACATGAAATGGGTCGGCCTATGTTGTATCAGGACGGCTTCAAATAACTCGAGTGATGCCTGATCGATCCATTGCAGATTGTCGATAAACAGGACGAAAACTTTGCCATCGTGAGCCAGAGCACTGATAAAATCCACAACGCTCTTGGCGAGTCTGTTTTTCACTTCCAAGGGGGTCCGTGGCCGGTGTTCGTTGGCCGGAATGTCACCAACAATTCGCTTTAGGCCAGGCGCCATGGTGGTCAAAAGGCCAAGGTTGCCTATAAGGGCCTCCCTGAGGCGTTGTCGGATGGTGGGCAGATTTTCCTGGATTAACAATTGCCTGGACAGATCGTCAAAAGCTGCCGATAAACCACTGTAGGGAACTTCGGCGTTGATCACATTATGGCGGCCAGTGGCGAGATAGCCACGGCGAGAAGATACGTCCTTTTGAAGTTCACGAATCAGGGCTGATTTCCCGACGCCTGCGTCACCGGTACAAATAATAACTTCAACTCCACCCTTACTCACATTTGTCAGGGCCCGGCGAAGTTCGAACTGGGCATCCTCACGCTCCAGTAGACGCTCGGAAATGTTCAATTGTTCCGGAATATCGTCTAGCGCCACCTCGAAATCAAGTAGCCGATCTATTTTGTCATTGTCGGCGCTGGAATCCTCGAGCGCACCAATGCAAAGAGATAAATCCTGTCTAATGGAATAGGTGCTCTGGTATCTGTCTTCTGGCATCTTCTCCAGAAGCTTCAGGACTACCCGGCAGAGTGCATCAGGCACATCCGGGTTAATTTCCTTCGGTGAAGTCGGTTGCCGCGCAAGATGATGGTAAACCAGTTGCAGAGAATCCCTGGTGGGAAAGGGGGGTTGCCCCGTGAGCAATTCATAGAATAGTGCACCAAGCGAATACAGGTCGGATCGATAGTCGACCGATCGATTCATTCGGCCTGTTTGTTCTGGCGAGATGTAGTCCAGCGTACCCTGCATGATTCTGTCGGAGCCAGCGGTCACCGATGTGCTCTGGTAGCTGGCAATTCTGAAGTCGATCAGTTTTATCCGCTGCATATCGTCGTCGCAGAGAATGTTGGACTGGTTAATATTCTTGTGGATGATGTTATTGGCGTGCAGATAGTCCAATGCGTCTGCAATGGCCCAGGTGAATTTCACGGATTCAAGGATGGATAAACGTTTTTTCTCCAGAAGCTGCTGCAGAGAGTGCCCACCAGAGTTTTCCATCACCAGAATTGGTGTACTGTTGTGCTCGATCAACTCGTAGACTTTGATGACCAGTTCGGAATCCAGTGAGTCAAGAAACTCGAACTCTTTCCCATAGCTGGCTACCAGATCAGGTGAGGCGATCTCTGGGCGTAACTGCTTGAGTACGACGGGTTTCGCATCATCCGAACGTGTCGCCGAATAGACTACTGTTTCAGCGCTCTGGTGGATAATATGCAGATTGCCGTAACCCGCAACAGAAATCATAGACTGGCCTAGTGAAATGATATTGGGCCATATTACACCCGGCGACAGCTAAATCAGGACAACAAATCAATGAACGGTCGGTGCAAACAGGTATCCGGTACCATGAATCGTACTAATAAACGTTATGTCCGGTGCATGCTTGCGAAATTTCCTGCGTACCTGGCCAACCAGCACGTCAATATAGCGGTCGTCCGGATACCATTCCCGGTTCCGGATCTTGTTCATTAGCTCGTCCCGGGTGAGGACTTTTCCGGCATTTTCAATCAGGGCCAGCAATAGATGGAACTCACCTGCAGAAAGTGGCTGAATTTCACCCTCTGGCGTCATCAATTCTCGCTTGTTCAAGTCCAGTGACCAGCCGTCGAATACTCTGTTGAAGTTTTTTTGTTTTTGTTTTTCCTGGGCTCTAACTCTCCGGATCAGGTTTTTTACCCGAGACAAGAGTTCCCTCATGTCACAAGGTTTGGTGACATAATCATCAGCACCACTTTCAAGCCCGACGATGCGATCGATTTGCTCATCCTTGCCGGTGACGAGGATAATACCTACATCTGAATTGCTGCGAAGTTCGCGGGTTAACGTCAATCCGTCTTTGCCTGGCAGGTTGATATCCACCAGGCACAATTCAATATCCTGTTCAGATACCAGCGTCGCAACCCCGTTTGCATCTTCCTTCGTAAATACGTGATAGCCTTCCTTTTCAAAATGTGCTGCCAATTGCGCCCGGGTTATAGGCTCATCTTCAACTATCAGTAAATTGGTCGGTTGTTGCGTCATAAAAGCGGTATTCCTGTACCGGACATTAGTTTATCAGGGCAATGGTTGAGAAGCACAATGCGTGACTGCTTTATATCATAGCGTATAAGGCGTTCTGAAGTGTTGTGGAGCACGGGAAAATGGATCAGCAGATGACAATCCCCTGGCAATCTCTATCGGATGATGCCCTGCGTGGAGTAATCGAGGACTTTGTCAGCCGGGAGGGGACAGAATATGGTACCTATGAAATTTCGATGGCAGAAAAGGTGACACAGGTACGCCATCAACTACAAAAAAATGAGGTGGCTATTGTATTTGACTCACAAACCGATTCCTGTTCGATAGTACCTGTGACTCGCCTGGGCTAGTGAGTACTTAAAGTGGTCAAGCCAGGAAAGCCACCTGTCATCAATAAATACCCGCTGATCCTATGTAAGCAACATTCCGCCTTCGTACTCCTATAATTACCAATTGGTGAAGTTGCGTCCCGTATTTTTGATCCGATGGGTGAGCTCTCCTGGTCTTCCGTGTTTTGGAAAGTGAGACTGCCAGACTTATCCATAGAGCAAAGAGCAGTTAAGCATTATACTTCATTAGAATTCTATGATAATTGCGATAACCCAACTGGGTTATTCACTCAGGCCGGAAAAAAGCCGCTGGAGTTTGTTTAACCGATTGGATCTTCAACAGAGCTCAATTCAGGGCTCAGGCTTTGACGTTCGCAGCCAGAAGATTATTAATAACCTTAACGCAAATTATCTGTGGGGCGACAAAACCCAGGTCGCATTTCAGTATGGTCTGAAGTATGTTATCGACAACTTCGATGGTGATGAATATAGCGGTTTAACGGATCTCTATGGCATGGAAGTCAGGCGTGATATGGGATCCAAATGGGACATCGGATTCCAGGGGAGCATGTACAACACTTACAATTCAGACATGTCCGACCATTCCTATGGCGTCTCAGTTGGCTACAACATGGCCAGAAACATCTGGATGTCATTGGGTTACAACTTCACCGGGTTCAAGGACGATGACTTTAGTGGCAGTGAGTACACCGCTAAAGGCGTGTTTCTTAAGTATCGTGTCAAATTTGATCAACACACTGCAAAAAGCATGATGGGATTGTTAAATCGTTAGGTCATAAGCCCTCGTATATTCCGCTTCAATTTAACTGATGCGACCCTCAATAGCTGTGCTTGCAGGGCTTGTCCCGCTGAAGTAGCATCCGTTTCAGCGAATAACAACAAAAAAGCGAGATCGATATGAACAAGACAGTGGCCATTCTCATTGGGTTAGTAGTTGTCGGGGGAATCGCCTATTTTGTGTTCAACAAAGAAGTCGCCCCAGGTCCGGAATCTGTGGTCGAAGTCTCATCTTTTGCCGACCACATTCGGGAGGTGACGGGCACCGTAGATGGTGCTCGAATTAACAACGCAGATACAGAACCGGGTAACTGGCTGGCCCATGGCCGAACTTACGATGAAAGCCGATACAGCCCTCTCGCAAAGATCAATGCGGACAATGTCAATCAACTGGGTCTTGCGTGGTATTTCGATACCGGAACCAACAGAGGCCTCGAGGCATCTCCGATTGTTGTTGATGGGGTGATGTATACGACTGCCTCCTGGAGCGTGGTATTTGCCCACAACGCGAAAACCGGTGAACTGATCTGGAGGTATGATCCGAAAGTTCCCCGGTCCTGGGGCGCTAATGCATGCTGTGATGTTGTTAATCGCGGCGTTGCAGTCTGGAAAGGCAAGGTTTACGTCGGTACGATTGATGGCAGGTTGATTTCAATTGATGCCGCAACCGGCGAAGAAGCCTGGGACGTCAACACCATTGATCGCACTCGACCCTATACGATTACCGGCGCACCCCGGGTGATCAAGGACAAGGTGATTATTGGGAATGGCGGGGCTGAATACGGGGTACGAGGTTATGTAACCGCCTACAGTGCTGAAACCGGTGAACAGGCATGGCGTTTTTATACGGTGCCGGGGAATCCTGCCGATGGCTTTGAAAATGCGGCGATGGAAGCTGCGGCAAAAACCTGGACCGGTGAATGGTGGAAGGTGGGCGGCGGTGGTACAGCTTGGGATTCATTTGCTTTTGATCCAGAGCTGAATTTACTCTATGTCGGTGTTGGCAATGGTTCACCCTGGAATCACGTGGTAAGAAGCCCCGGTGGAGGGGACAATTTATACCTTTCGAGCATTGTTGCGCTGAACCCTGATACTGGCGAGTACGTCTGGCATTACCAGACGTCGCCTGGTGACACCTGGGATTATACAGCAACTCAACATATGATCCTGACCGAACTCACCATCAATGGGGAGGTCCGCAAGGTCATCATGCAGGCACCGAAAAACGGTTTCTTCTATGTGCTGGATCGAGCCACTGGTGAATTCATCTCTGCAAAACCCTATGTTCCAATAAGCTGGGCGACGCATATCGACCCTGAAACCGGCCGTCCCGTCGAAACCGAAAATGCCCGTTATCAGGCTAACAATCCATTCCAGACGATGAACGATGAAGAAAAAATTGCCGCTATCAATGGATTGAGTGACGATCAACTGGAAGCAGCGTTTGCCAAACCCTCTCCTTATGGCGGTCATAACTGGCATCCGATGTCATATAGTCCTGACACAGGGCTTGTTTATATTCCCGCGCTGGACATTCCGTTTTCGTACGGCAACGAACCTCAATTTCATTATGAAGAAGGTCGCTGGAATCTTTCAATTGACTGGCAATTAAATGCACCAGTGGGTGACCGGGCCGTTGAGAACAGGATTGACGGCATGTTGCGTGGCTATGTTTCAGCCTGGGACCCGGTAAAACAGGAGGAAGTCTGGCGCATCCAGCACGCGGGTTCCTGGAATGGCGGCATGCTTTCTACTGCGGGTAACCTGATTTTCCAGGGTACATCAGCGGGTGACGTGAAAGCGTATCGCGCGGACAGTGGTGAAGAACTCTGGTCGGCACCTGCGCAGACGGGCGTTATTGCACCTCCCGTGACCTTTACGGTAGATGGAGAACAGTACATCACCGTCGTTGCAGGTTGGGGTGGCGCGTTTGCTTTGGCAGCCGGTGGCGCGGCAGAAAAGTTAAACCAGAAAAATCGCGGTCGAATTCTGACGTTTAAGCTGGGGGGGAGCGAGCATCTGCCACCGATTGCACCATCGGGCCCAATACCGGCACCACCGGAATTAACGGCATCTGCTGAACAGATCGCCCACGGCAAGGCGGTATATCACAACTATTGCGGCGTTTGTCATGGCCCCGGATTACATGGTGGCGGTGTATTGCCGGATCTGCGGCATATGCCAGCAGCGAAACACCTCGCATTTAAGGAAATCGTTATTGATGGTTTGCTGAAGGACAACGGTATGGTGGGCTTCAAGGACGTTCTGACCGATTATGATGTCAGCGCAATCCAGGGATATGTTATTTCCGAGGCACACCGGTTGAAGGAAGATTTAAGATACAACTGATAGTGATTGTATTGAAACTAGGCTTGATCTGACAATATTTATTTCATAATAGTATTATTGTCCTCCATTCGCGCACTAATTTACGGTATCACTGAGCGTAGTTGGCTCATTGTGATGAATCCATGCAAGCTCACTAACTGGTCGGCTCGAAGGTAAAAATAACTGAGAATGTACTGTTCGAATACAGTCTGTTCGGATTCCCTGGTCGGGTGTGTGCTTTCCGTACCGGCATGAGACTCGGCGTCCCCACCCATCCGCGGGGCCTGACTTTCGGCCGTCCAGCAAGATGATGCCGAATAATGGGAGACCAGGGCTACCATTTCTCGTCTCAACATTCTTGAAGATTCAGGTTTCCCGCCGGGAAACCCGTACAGACTTATTCGACGAAAAACCTAGTTGGTTAACTCCAACATCGTGATCTTCTCCTTACCTTCCAACATGGGGGAGATTTCGGAAATCACGTTCCGGCGTTCAAAAGAGTGAAACCAATTGTCCCAGTCTTCCCTGGATTCCCATTTGGACATGACGATCCGACGGCTGGTATTGCTTGGGTCCCTCAGGGACTCGCCAGAAATACACCCGGGTGCAGTGATTACTGTACTCACGGTACGCTTTATTGTGCAGTCGTAGTAGTGTTCCAGGCCTTCGGCGATGTTTCTTTCTATAAGTACGCGTATCATGTCTGATGTTGCTGTGCTGAAAAATAGCAGCGAATTATACTCACGGCACTGATAATGTGAAGTTCTATCATCACCTTTTAGGAATATGTTCGACTAAAAATCGGAAATTCCTCATGAAAAGTCATTAAAATACCACTATGGATAAGAAAGTCGATGTTACTGTGGATACGAAAGGGCTCAGATGCCCCGAACCTCTTATGATTGTTCGGAACAAAATGATGGATATGACGTCAGGTCAGGTGATAAAGGTTGTTGCCACAGATCCTTCTACGACCTGGGATTTTCCGAAGTTTTGTAAATTTCTAAATCATGAACTCCTGTGCAAAGAAGAAGATGAAAAAGAATACCGGTTTTGGATTCGTAAGGGCTAAAACAGCGTGAGGAGTCACTTCTATTTTGCCTATGGCAGCAATATGAACCCCGCCAGGGTTGTGCGCCGTAAAATGGGTTACACCTTGTGCGAGTCCGGTACCTTGTCCGGTTACAAGCTGGCATTCAACAAACGTTCGGTGAAATACCCCGGCGCGGCTTCGGCGAATGTTGTCGAACACCGGGACAGTCATGTTGAAGGGGTAGTCTACCATCTGACGGACAGGCATCAGATTACAAAAATGGACCCGTTCGAGGGTTATCCAGTCCGCTACAATCGAGTTCTCGCCCCGGTGAAAACAGTCAACGGGTTCATTGATGTTTGGGTGTATGTTGCCAACCCGGATTTTATCGAGGAAGGCTTAAAACCGGCGAGTTGGTATCTAAATCATCTTTTGTCCGGGTGTGAGTTTCTTTCCGCTGATTATGTAGAACAACTGGCTGGAACAGTTTGCCTGCCGGATTCTGAATTGGAACCCGACCCGTGAGGGTCGTGACGTGAAGGCAGACAGGGTTGTCTCTATCTTCAATGACCTGTTTCAGGAATCTCATATCACCGCATTGACAGGGGGTGAGACAGAACCGTTTTACCGTGTCGGTGGCGAGAACGAACACGGGATTTTTTTCCGCGAAGATTTTGTCGCCAGCGCGCTCCATGAAGTGTCGCACTGGTGTCTTGCAGGTCCATCGAGAAGAGCGGTTAACGACTATGGATACTGGTATAGCGCTGATCGGGACAAGGCAAATCAGTTGAAGTTTGAGGCTGTGGAAGCCAGACCGCAAGCGCTGGAATGGATATTCAGCGTCGCGGCGGGTGTTTCGTTTCGCCTTAGTGCCGACAATCTGACATTGAAAGATCACGATCTGTCTGATTTTGGACGCCAGGTGAAGAGACACGTGGACAAATTTCTGCTGCAGGGCTTGCCACCGAGAGCCAGATTATTCGCGAACGCGTTAGCCGGATTGGAGGTGGACTACACTCAGCGGCGTCACTATGAGGGGTTAACTGTTTAATGCTACCTGCCAAATATAAAACTGATCCGGGATTTGATCCCGCTGAGGATCATATTGGGCCTTTCTATTTCACCGATGAAAACCATCAACTGCACTATGCTTTTGAGGCGAGTCAACATAACTGCAATACCCACGGTATTGTGCATGGCGGTGTGTTGATGACATTCGCAGATTATTGTTTATGCATGCAGGCGACAGACCACTACCAGGATGAAAGCTGTATCACTGTCAGCTACAGCTGCGAGTTCGTTTCGGCGGCCGAGATTGGTGCGATTGTAGAGTGTAATGTGAACGTCAGTCGAAAAACAGGGTCCATGGTCTTTCTGACCGGCAGGATTTTCGTCGGGGATGAGACAGTGGTGA
Source organism: Gammaproteobacteria bacterium (assembly GCA_012960755.1). The sequence goes on along the minus strand of DUAT01000088.1, from coordinate 17,819 downwards.
CATTCAGTTCCGTCGTGAAGCGCCTGAGAAGTTAAATGAGCCAGACACCGCTTTACCTGATTGACGCTTCCATCTATGTATTTCGGGCCTACTACTCGATCCCGGCGAACTTCTTTGATCCCAACGGAAATCTTGTTAATGCTGTCTATGGTTACACCAGCTTCTTGCTTGATTTTATCGAGTCGAAAAAACCGGCACTGGTTTCCGTTGCTTTTGATGAAAGCCTCACGACTTGTTATCGGAATGATATCTACCCGGCGTACAAGGCAAATCGGGAGCTTCCTGACCCGAACCTGAAGTTTCAGTTTTCTCAATGTCAGGAAATTACGCGACTGTTGGGTTTCCATTCACTCTGCTTAAAGCATTATGAGGCAGATGACATCATTGGGACTCTCGCGAAACTACTAGCTAAAACATCACCAGTCGTCATCATCTCGAGAGACAAAGACCTTGGTCAGCTGCTGAAGCCCGGTGACGTAATGTGGGATTTTGCTGCTGATCAGTACACGGATCCTGCTGGTGTATTTGATAAATTCGGTGTTTCCTGCGAACAGATCGCCGATTTCCTCGCATTGGCCGGTGACACTGTCGACAACATACCAGGCGCGCCGGGCATTGGCGCGAAAACAGCGGCGAGACTGCTGTCGCATTTTCACAGCCTGGAAAACCTGCTCAACAATCTGGCACGAATTCCAGATACTAAAATTCGTGGCGCAGTCAGGCTGCAAGCGACCTTGACTGAACATGGGGACAAACTGCGACTCTACCGCCGCATCACGGGGATCAAGTGTGATGTGCCGATGGAAGTGCAACAAGACGATGTCCACCCTGGCAGAGTTGATGAGAGCGCGATCAGTAAATTTTGCCAAAACATGGGCTTTGGCAATCGCATGCAGCAACGCATATTGGGAGTTGTTGCTTAATGGTTTTACGTTTGGCTCTGGTACTTAATCCCCTCGCTGGTCTTGGCGGCCCCGCGGGATTAAAAGGATCTGACGGTGAACAGATTATTAAGCAAGCGCTGGCGAGGGGGTCTGTCAGTAATGTTGCAAAGCGGGTAGAGATAACTTTGCGGGCCCTGGAGTCGGTAAAAAACAATGTTGAGCTGACAACCGTGACAGGCAAAATGGGGTCGGATGTTTGCAGCGCGCTGGGTTGGTCAGCGAGAGTAGTTGAGATCGACTTGCCGACTGACAGTGAAGACCAACCAGGGTCAACGGCCGAGCATACTCGCCAGGCAGTCAGACAGATGCAACAACTGGGAATCGATCTGCTGGTCTTTGCCGGGGGTGACGGGACAGCCCGGGATGTGTTTGATGTGGCAGACAAGGATCAGGCGGTGCTCGGCATTCCTTGCGGCGTAAAAATGCATTCCGGCGTATTTGCCAACAGCCCTGCAAGTGCGGCAAAAATAATACAGCAAATGGCCAGGGGCCAACTTGTCACCGTAATGCAGGGCGAGGTTCGAGATATCGACGAGGGTTTTTTTCGTGAAGGTGTCGTGCGAACCCGATACTACGGTGAACTTCTGGTCCCGGAAGAATTGCGTTATATGCAACAGGTGAAAGATGGCGGCAGAGAAGTTGAAGCCCTGGTGGTGGAAGACATTGCTGCGGAAATCATGGAGCAAATGCATCCGAATGTGACCTATTTTATTGGTTCCGGCTCGACTACGGCGAGTATCATGAATCAGCTGGGTCTAGAGAATACCCTGCTGGGTGTGGATGTGATTCGGGATAAGAAGTCACTCCTGAGCGATGCGCATGAGCGCCAGCTGTTCGAGTATTCCCGCCAGGGTGACTGCTGCATTGTTGTTTCCGTGATCGGCGGCCAGGGTCATGTATTGGGTCGGGGCAACCAGCAATTGAGCCCGCGAGTCCTGAGAAACGTCGGATTGAAAAACCTGATCGTGATTGCCAGTAAATCAAAGCTGGAGGGTCTGCATAACCAGTTAAAAGTGGATACCGGGGACCTCGAACTGGACCAGGCGTTATCTGGCTATATCAAGGTCATTACTGGTTACGAGGATGCGGTTTTGTGTCCTGTTGATTCCTGATCAACAGTTCCGCAAAACATGGTGCACGATCTTTGTAATCGCGATCGAAGAACCGTTGCGAAGGGCCGTTCGTAATTGGTTGATCACCAGCATCCGTTCCTCGAGGATTGAAGGGCTTGGTTCTTCCATTGGCTGCAGACTGATAATGTTGTTGGACTCCTGTACCTCGATTGAGGGTTCAGAGTAGATGGGGTTAGCGACTTCCGTCAGTCTGAGAAATGCCTTCTTGGTCAGGCTGGCCTGGTCCACGCCATCCTGCCGGATCACATCTGCGTATCTCATATAGCCTTCTTCTTCGAGCCAAAGCAGCGTGTAGAAACCGGCGGTGTATGTGGGACTGTGCAAGCCGTATTCATCTGGTTCATCAACCCCCGCCACCTCGTCAACATAAATCGCCGCCTTGGTGGGGAAGTTGGTATACAGAATGCTCAGAATCCGGGCAATGTGTCGGTAAAAATTCTCGATGTTAATATCAGCCATAAAGGTCATTATAACTTTCTGAAGACTCGTTTAGCAGTAAACTCCGATGTGCTGTATGGTCTTGCGGGTTATAGTGGGTAGTACCAATTAGAAGAATCAGGCGTTGAGTTTTTTGAACCGTCGACATATTATGTCAATATTCATGAGACCGGTCAGTCAGTGAGGGCATAATGCAGAACCCAATACAGAAAAAGTATCAAACATGCTTTGTTCTAGCATTGCTTGCGATACTGGCAGCTTGTAGTTCAGGTGATGCGCAACTGGAAGGGGAACTGTTTTCCACCGAAAGACGTCTCAAGGATCTGACCAGTGCCATTGAAGGTGGCTCCCTCAGAAATGCCAGCATGATCAAGCAATATTCCCGCCTGTTACAAAAAAGTCGTCCGGAATTGAAGCCTTTGCTCATTGAATTGGAAAAAGAAGCATCAACCAGCAATCCTCTTTACCAGAGCCTGCAGGATCGCTACAAGGTGATCAGGGATGAGACAGAGAGTTTTGATTCCTGGGTGGAGAAAGTTGAAGAATTAAAGCGGATTCAATCCGCGGCCGACCTAGGCGCTTACAACGATGCCCTTTCAGACACGGTAAATGTCATTGCGGACTTATCCAAGGGTGAACTGGCCCGCGTTAATGCGGTGTCGAAAAAAACTGAGTTGTCCATGAACGAGAGTAAAGATTTTGGTGCAGGCAGCCAGTACATGGGTAACCCGCATTATGGTCATTGGTCTCACGGTTCCGGAGGTTCATATTGGGCCTGGTATGGCCAATACCGTTTTTTTGGCAGCATGTTTGGCAATAACCGTTACTACTACAATGACTGGGCTGGTCGCAGGGGCTATTCCTACTATTCAGACATTGGCCGTAATAGTTACACTTCCCGCTCACAAAGGGCGGGTCAGCGGGATGTCGCGAGCAGGGCCAAGAAGCAGTTCGGTTCGAGTGGCAATTTCAAGAGCCCCTATTCGAAATCAAGAACCGGTGCCACCGGCATGAGCAAGGCAAGTTCAGCCCAGCAGAAGTCAGCTTTTAAGAGCCCTTATTCGAAGAGTACGGCATCAACCAGTAAATATCAAAGCAGTACCAGGAACAGTGGCTTTAGAACTTCTCGTGGTACCTCAAGAGGCAAATAACAAGGAATAAATCGATGGATCTGTTCAATTTTAGTGAAGTGGATACCTACATTTACCAGATACTGTTAATCGATCTTGTGATCGCGGTGCTGATGATCTCAGCTTTGCGATTTATTTCCGGTGTGGTGGCGAATGTGGACAGTGCGGAGGAATTGGCGTCCCGTGACAACTATGCATTTGGCATTGCCATGGCGGCGGGAGTGATTTCATTGGCATTGATGCTAACCGGAGCGGTGTCCGGGGAACCGGGCTCAACCTACCTCAAGGAAGTGGTTAGTGTTTTGTCCTACGGTGTTCTGGGACTGGTGTTAATCAAGGTCGGCAGAATTGCACAGGATAAATTGCTGTTTACGGGGATTGAAATCCAGCAGGAAATAAAAAATGGCAATCTTGCAGCGGCTTTGGTTGATGCTGGCAATACCATTGCCACGGGCCTGGTGCTTCGAGCTGTCATGTTATGGGTTGAGAGCGATACCTTAAATGGTCTTTTTGCGGTCCTCGCATCGTTCGTCATTACCCAGTTTATGCTGGCCATTGTTTCCAAATATCGCCTGGTAGTCTATGCGAGAAGATCCGGTGAAAGTCTCCAGGAAGTATTCAAGCGGGGTAAAGTTGCACTTGCCGTTCGTTACTTTGGCCACCTGCTTGGTGTTGCACTCGCAATCACGGCGGCTTCGGGTGTTATCGCTTATGACGTCGAAAACCTGGTGATGGCTCTGGTGCTATGGTCTGGTGTGACCTTGTTGTTCGCCGTACTGGTATCGCTGATTTCGATAGCCGCAAGAAGTATCATTCTGATGGGTGTCAACGTGGTCGAAGAAGTTAATGAGCAGAATAATATTGGCGTTGCTGCCATTGAAGCATCGATTTATATTTCGATCGGTCTGTTTTTTACGGCGTTATTTGCATAACAGTCTCAGCAGCCTGTTACGGCACATTCTGTCCGCCAGGTCCTTAGAGAATCACCGGTGAACATTGCGTCACCTCGTAATTCCATGCTGCTCCATGACATTGTCCTCATCGGCATTATGGCAGTATTGGCGGCCTGCGGTCTGATCTATGAATACCTTTTGTCTCACTATGCTGGCCGTATTCTGGGGGTAGTTGAGTCAACTATTTACATCATGATCGGCCTGATGATTGTCAGCATGGGTCTGGGTTCCTTCGCTGCTAAAACCCTCAAGGATCCCTTCACTGCTTTTGCCTGGTTGGAGTCTATCATCGCCCTGCTGGGTGTCACCTGTATCCTGTTGATCGCGTCTGCCGTATCGTTTAGTACGGTTCTACCCGAAGTGATTGCAGAGACGTTTAACCTACCTCCTGATTTGATGCCCCGTGGCGGTTTGATTGCTGTGGTGCACAGGATATCGTTCTACACGCCCTATTTTTTTGGGACCTTGATCGGTTTCCTGATCGGCATGGAGATACCCCTGATTGCTCGGGTTCGGGAAGCAGTTTATGGCGAACATCTGGAGCACAATACCGGCACTATCTATGGAGCGGACTATTTAGGTGCCGGAGTCGGGGCTGCGATTTGGGTACTGGTCATGTTGTCGATAGATGTTACCAAAGCTGCGGTACTGACAGCTCTGGCTAACCTGGTGGCGGGTCTGCTATTCCTTTTTTATTACCGAACCAGAATCAATCGCGTGGTCGCCCTGATTGCAATGCATGGCTTTGTAATGGTGATTGCGTTAGTGGTTTACCAATTTGGCAATGACTGGTCGACCCGCATGTCCAATCTCCTGTTTGAAGATGAGGTGGTTTTTACCGGCTCAAGTCACTACCAGCATTTCACGATTACCGAACGTCATATTTCCAGTCGACCGGAGCCAGTCTATGGATTTTACATTAATGGTCGATTGCAATTTTCCAGCCAGGACGAGCATATTTATCATGCCATGCTCGTCTACCCCGCGATGCTGGCTTCAGCCAGACCAGACCGCGTGCTGATCATTGGTGGTGGTGATGGATTGGCGCTACGAGATGTGCTGAGGTTTGATCCGGGTTCCGTTAAGCTGATTGACCTTGATGCGGAACTGGTGGCCCTTTTCACGGAATCGGAAGCGATGCCGAACTATCAACGCACACTCGTGTCGTTAAACCACCGTGCATTCAGCGATTCCAGGGTGGAAGTGATTAATGGCGATGCATTCGTGGAAATTAATACCTTGTTGGAGGCAGGTGATCTATTTGACGCCATCATTGTTGATCTGCCTGATCCCAGTCATCCAGATCTGGATCGCCTTTATTCGGACAATTTTTACGCTCGGTTGAGCAAACTGCTCGCATTCAGCGGTGCAATGGTGGTTCAATCCACCAGTCCTTATCATGCGAAAGACGCATTTATCAGTATTGGCAAAACGATTGAAGCGGCAGGATTCATGCAAGTCGAGCAGTACCGGCAGAACATCCCGACATTCGGTGAATGGGGCTGGACTGTCGCCACTCACCAGCCAATTCCTGTTCGCCAGTTGATTGTCCAATTTGACGAATTACCCGTTAAACATCAATGGCTCACGAGGGATTTGCTGATCGCGGCTTTTGAGTTTCCAAATAATTACTTTGAATCCAGGGATTCGATAGAAGCTAATCGCCTGGGTTCACATACCATCTATCGCTACCATGACCAGGCATGGCGTGGAGATCTGGGGATTTACAAGGACTAACACCACACTTCGTCAGCTTTTTCGGGGGGGGTGAAAATTGGGTTGACATATTATGTCAACAGACTAAACTGCCCACTAGTCGACATATTATGTCAGTGACTGGTAAACATCTAAGGAGTTAGCAATGAACACAAGAGATTTGGCACTAAGGATATCAGATTTGTCGAGTTTCGAAGGTTTTGAGTTTGAATGCCAGCCTATTCCGGGAGAAATGGAAGTCCTACAGATTACCTTGTGGGAATACGAGGAGTTACCTTGTTTTGTTTCCGTTACCGACAGCCAGATTCTTTGTATTACTTATCTGTTTACCGAAGATGAGGTGAAAACCGAGAGTCGTAGCGACCTGCTTGAGGAAATGCTGGAGCTTAATATTCCCATGCCGTTATCGTCTTTTTCTAAAATAGGCGATCGATATGTGGTCTTTGGTGCCTTGTCTATCAGCTCGAGTATCGAAGACATATGTCACGAGATAATCACATTGACTGAAAACGCCGTTGAATCTATCGATGCGTTGGAAGTGTATCTAGTCTAGGCGAGTTAACTCGCGAGGAGTTTGAACGATGAGTATATTGCGAAAAATCATGACTGCGGTAAGAGGCGGTGCACGGGAAGTTGGTGAACTGGTTGTTGATGCAAATGGAACGCGAATATTCGAGCAGGAAATCAAGGATGCTGAGCATCATATGCGTAAGGCAAAGCACGATTTGACAGATGTCATGGCCAAACAAATGCAAGCCTCTCGGCAGGTAAAGAGTCTGAACAGTGATATTGCAGAACACGAAGGTTATACGGTCCAGGCCCTGGAAAAAGGTGATGAAACGCTGGCACTGGAAATTGCCGAGAAAATTTCCAGGCTGGAAACAGACCTGGCAGAGCAACAACAGGTAGAGTCTACGTTCACTGGTCATGTTACCCGGCTGAAAGACCTCGTAAGGAAATCCGAGAAACTAATCAAGGATTACCAGCGTCAACTGAGCATGGTAAAAACCACCGAGAGTGTGCAAAAAGCGAGTGCGGCGATTACCGACAATTTTGCTTCAAGCAGTTCCAAGGTATTGTCAGCCAAGGATTCTCTTGAGCGGATTAAGAAACGCCAGCAGGATAACTTTGACCGACTGGAGGCAGCCGAGCAGCTAGAGGATGAGGGTTCCGATAAGGGACTTGAAGCAAGGATGCAGGAGGCAGGGATTGGAGCACAGTCTGCATCTGCCAGCTCAGTACTCGATAGAATTAAAGCGAAACAGTCATAAATCATGAAATCTTTCGTAAAGGGTATCTGGAGTCGAACAAAGAAGGAGCCTGAAGCCAGGGCGCTGGATCATCCCACCGATCTTTTGATCGGGGACCTGATCCGGCTCTCTGATGGCTTCGGCTTACCACCCCGCTTGAGAGACCAGACGTTTAAAGTCATCGGCATCTCGACCTATCAATTTGAGCACCAGTTCTCGACCAGCTTCAGCCTTGAGGGGCTTAACAACGATTTTATTGACCTGACTATCAACAAAGATGGTGGTCGAGAAACCGCTGCTTTTTCTCTCGCTATTGATCGATCGATCGTCGAGCAGATATTCGATCTCGATGAATTTGCCTGCATATTTGATGGTGATGACCCGGCGCAACTCTCTCCTCGCGACACCCTGGATATGGAAGCCTGGCTTGCAGATTCTTACCATCAGGAATCCCGGGGAGAACGTGGTTATCATTACGAAAGTGATTATCGTGCCAGCCGTCCACCGGCTTTCGAAGGTTTGGGTGAACCTTTCGACTACTATTATCTGGAAAGTGGGGACGGTAATCATGGAATCGAAATAGAGGTCTATGATGGTGGGGAAACTGAAGTTTCGTTGACACTGTATCGACCAATTGATGATATAAAGGAGCTTTGGCCCGCTTCTACCAAGGACTCGAAGAGTTAGAATTTATCAATGTCTACTGGCGACAAATGGGAAAAAGAGAAGAAAGCGGTCAAAGCGGTGCAAATCGCTTTTGACCTGGGCCAGGAATTCAGCCACCATATTCGCTTTGAAGCCCTTCAAAAAGGGATTAATCCTCCTGATCGTATTCGTGAGATTCTTGGTTTACCCGTCAACAGCAAACCGGTTCGGCCGCGACTTTCCATCTCCTTGACTCACGATGACTTTGCCATGTTGGCTGACTTGTACGGTGTAGATGCGTCAGACCGATTGAAGATTCGCCAGATTGCCGCAGAGAAACTCATTCAACACCTGGATCAGACCCGGGATACCGAATAATAAATGATAAAAATCAGGTCCGACTTTTGGCGTCGACGACGTCACAATCAGTACTCACACCTCTCAATAACCAATAGAAAACGAAAGTTGTTCGAACTTTTTGCGCTCCTGGCTGGGCTTGGCGTTGTTCATGTGATTGCCATGAAGGTGTTCGAAGGGTTGAGTTGGGGAGACGCGGCCTGGCTTACCATGACCACCATGACCACCGTGGGTTACGGTGATATGTCCGCAGCATCGCCACTCGGACGATTGTCGACGGTGCTGATGATGTACCTGATTGGCATCTTTCTGTTGGCACAAATAGCAGGTGAGTTAATTGACTATAGAATATATCAACGCGAAAAAATGCGTAAAGGATTGTGGAGTTGGGAAATGAAAAATCACATCGTCATCATAAACACGCCGGAAAAGGACGGGTCGAGATATCTGCAGACCCTGGTGGAGCAGATTCGTAAATCCACCAGCCTCGAGGAATATCCCATTCAAATATTTTCCCGGAACTTCCCTGAAGGCTTGCCTGAGGAGTTGGCAAGCCTGGGGGTAGTGCTACGCCAGGGTCATCCGGAAGGACGGTCAGAAATGGCGGAGGTTGATGTTGGACATGCTGCTTTCATCATTGTCTTGTCAGTTGATGTTTCAGAATACCGTTCCGACAGCATAACTTTGGATATATTGGATCAACTGAAACAATATGATACGCCTGCTTATGTTATCGCCGAATGTGTCCAGGATGAAAACAGGGACAGATTACGTGCCCATGGTGCCGATGCAGTGTTAAGGCCTGTGCGGGCTTATCCGGAACTGATGGTGCGCGCAATGGCAGCTCCAGGTACTGAGACCATACTGGAAGATCTGTTTAAGCACGAGGGGGTTCACCCAAGGCGCTACGAACTGCAGATCGAAGCACAGCCCTGGGGGAAACTAGCTGCTCGAATAGTGATGAGAGGTCTGGGTACACCTCTGGGTTACGTGGATCAGTCGGACAAGATTATCACTAACCCGAATTCTGATACTATCGTTACTGGTCGTGCGATTTTCCTGATGGTCAATCATGACAGCATCCCTGAAGGTAAGGTTGTCGAGCACTGTGTCTCTGAAAAGGACTAACAAGACCATATGCAGGACGTTGCCGAAAATTGGATCTCAGCGCTTAAACTGATTTTGACTCTTGTGATATTGATCTGGGGTATTGAGATCATCAACAATTTTCTTGGTCATCGTCTCGGCGCCTATGGTATTTACCCGAGGAATGTCGAAGCGTTACCAGGCATTTTGCTCTGGCCATTCTTGCACGGCAGCATACACCACTTAATTATGAACACGACGCCATTGCTGGTGATGGGATTTTTTGTTGCGCTGCGTGGTTGGTGGATCTTCTTTAAAAGCGTCCTGCTGATTCTCGTCATCGGAGGACTTGGTGTATGGTTGTTTGGTCGCCCTGCATACCACATTGGCGCCAGTGGGCTCGTATTTGGGTTCTTTGGATTCCTGATTACTCTGGCGATTTACGAGCGGAGTATCGCGACTTTTGCCATTGCATCCTTCACGGTTGTCTATTACGGCGGTATGATCCTGGGGATTTTGCCCACAGACAAATTTGTCTCCTGGGAAGGCCACCTGTTTGGTTTATTGGCAGGCATGCTGTCCGCGAGACTGCTCGCAGTAAAAAAGACTACTTTCTAGCTAGTTCAGATTTTTCTGACTATGGCGTTGAAGAATTGCCTGTTTTAATTCTTCCTTGTTCGCCGGTGGTCCATCAGGGCGAAAAGAAATGCCGTCGATATAAACAACATCAAAACTTTCACCCTGCGTAAGCAGGTCAGTTTTTTCGTGGGCGTAGATTTGGGTCAGTTCGACCTCGTCCGGGATATCTTCGACGGCGTCCCTGACCATCATGCAGAGGTGGCAACCAGCGCCGGTACAGATCGCGCCACTCACGACGCATACTCATTACCCGGGAGTCAGTTGGAAGTTCGTCATGAAGGCACTTGAAGAAAGTGTCTTCCGTTTCATTGTCAATTTCGACGAGTTTCATTGGGTGCCAACTTTCGTCCTGATCCGGTGATGAGCAAATTCATTAGACGCTTGCTGTTGCAGAATTTCAATCGATTGGATGCGTCGCAGTGCTTTATTGTCGTCCGAGACACTGATAGCATCAGGTGATTGAAATTTCCCGGAGGCTGAGGAACATGGATGCGCTTGTTGGACGATTGAATAAAGATAAGGTGTTGTTCCGCCAGGGCCAATATTACTCAACTCAAATCACCATCGTATCGGGTGATATGGAGTATCGTTTCAATATTGACAAGGGACAGGTATCAAAAGCCGAAACCGATGATTCGGCAGTACAGGGGTTTTCTCTCATTGCCGATCCTGAATCCTGGGCGAAATTTTGTCAGCCGGTTCCACCCCCTGAATATCACGAACTGGGTGCATTGCTGGCCTCCGGCCATTTGCAACGACAAGGTGATATTCAGGCGATGGAGAGTAACTTTATGTATGTCCGCCGATTGCTTGAAATCTGGCGGGAGGATCAACGGGGGAGCGCTCAATGAATGCCGTATTTGATGAAGTAAAGGGGCGCTATGTACAGCTGACCCTTTCAGATGAGACAGTTAACATCTATTTTGAGGAAGCAGGAACCGGGATTCCATTACTGTGCCTGCACACTGCGGGTGCTGATGGTCGACAGTATCGCGAAGTGCTCAGAAATGAATCCATCACCCGACAGTATCGGGTTATCGTCCCCGACATGCCATGGCACGGCAAGTCATCCCCACCCGCCGGATGGCAGGAAAAAGAATACCAATTGTCCACCGATGATTATCTCCGCTACATCGTCGCATTTATGTCTGCACTGGAATTGCGGCAACCTCTGGTGATGGGGTGTTCAATTGGTGGTCGAGTGGTCTTGCACCTGGCATTGCAGCATCAGGAAAAAATTGGCGGAATCATTGGCCTGCAATCGGGATTGGACGCCGGGGCGGATGATTACGATCCCCAGGCGTTCAGCCATTTTCATCGGCATGATGTGCATGCGGGGTACTCTGCGGCTGCCTGGATGGCTGCATTAATTGCGCCTCAGAGCCCTGATAATCATCGTTGGGAAACCCTGTGGCACTATGCTTCTGGCGGTCCTGGGGTATTTAAGGGCGATCTTTACTTCTACGCTTATGACGGTGATCTAAGAAATCAGCCCCTTGTCATTGATACCAAAAAATGTCCCGTGTACTTGCTTTCCGGCGAGTACGACTGGTCGGCGCCCGCCGCAGGTGCTGAAGAAATAGCGCAGCGTATTCCGGGTGCGTACTTTAAAAAAATGCATGGCATGGGACACTTCCCCATGAGTGAAAACCCGGAAAAGTTTTTTGAATACCTGAATCCGGTTTTGGAGGATTATCTCTCGAAGCAGTAGAAGAGTATCAACCAGGCCCCGCCGACAGGACCTCAAGAAAAGCCGGGCCATATTTATCCCTTTTTCGATCCCCGACGCCGGACAACCGGGAGAATTCGTCGAGGGTGGTTGGCATCATCTCGACCATCGCATGTAACGTGCTGTCATGGAAGATAATAAAGGGTGGCACCCCCTGTTCCTCCGCCATAGTCCGCCGACATTCTCTCAGGGCTTCCCACAGGCCGATATCAAGGTCATCGGGTAATGGCGTTTTGGTTTGTTTGCGGGCTGTTTTCTGCTTTATATCTTTTCTTAACTCAACCGATTCCTGGCCCTTTAACAGAGGGCGGCATTTTTCTTCCAGCTTCAAGGCACCAAATCGATCAAGGTCGACGCTGACAAAGCCCCGTGCCACCAATTGTCTAAAAACTGATTTCCACTGATTCTCGTCAAGATCCTGTCCCAGGTGATATATTGCCAACTGATGATGGTCGAATTGAAAAATTTTGTCGGTACTCGTGCCGCGTAAAACATCGACCAGATGATTGACCCCGAATCGTTGCCCCGTCCTGTATATTGCGCTCAGTGCCTTTCGCGCGGCCTCTGTGCCATCCCAGGTTTCCGCCGGCGTCTGGCAATTGTCGCAGTTACCACAATGCTCCGGCGAATTTTCATCAAAGTAACGCAACATGGCATGCCGACGACAGGTCGTGACCTCACACAAGCCCAGCATTGCGTTTAACCGGTGCTGCTCCGCACGTTTGTGCTCCTCACTACCCTCGGAACCATCCATCAACTGACGTAGCTTGATGACATCCTGCAGGCCATACACCATCCATGCGTCAGCGGGCAATCCATCACGGCCTGCGCGCCCGGTTTCCTGGTAGTAGGCCTCAATGGTTTTCGGCAGATCCAGATGGGCGACGAACCGAACATCGGGTTTGTCGATCCCCATCCCGAAAGCGATGGTGGCAACAATAATAATGCCTTCCTCCCTGAGAAACCTTGACTGGTGATCAGATCGGATATCTGCCGATAGTCCTGCATGGTACGGCAAGGCTGGGAATCCTTGCCTGACCAGCCAGCCTGCTGTTTCTTCAGTTTTCTTCCGGGACAGACAATAGACAATACCCGCGTCCCTGGGGTGTTCATTTTGCAGAAAACGGTGCAGTTGATTCCTCGGGTTGTTTTTAAGGGTAATCTGGTAGCGGATATTGGGGCGGTCAAAGCCGACGAAAAATTGTCTTGCTTCGTGCAGATCGAGCCGGGAGACGATTTCTTTTCGCGTTCTGGCATCGGCTGTTGCGGTCAATGCAATTCTCGGCACTTTGGGAAATTCGCGATGCAACAGATCAAGCCGGAGATAGTCAGCCCTGAAGTCGTGACCCCACTGAGAAACACAATGGGCTTCATCAATGGCGAAGAGGCTGATGTCCAGTTCTTTCAGAAGGTTGAGAGTGCGCTCTTGTATGAGTCTCTCCGGTGCAATATACAACAGGTCAAGGTCACCCTCCCGCAGGGAATGTTCGATATCCTGTACCTTGATGTGGTCCAGTGTCGAGTTGAGAAAATCCGCCTGGACCCCCAGTTCCTGTAGTGCGTTTACCTGATCCTGCATCAGCGCGATCAAGGGTGATATCACTACGCCGCACCCGTGACGCAACATAGCCGGGATCTGGTAGCAAAGAGATTTCCCGCCTCCCGTGGGCATCAGTACCAGCGCGTCACCACCGTCAACTATCGTGGCAATCACATCATCTTGTGGAGTCCGAAACTGCTCAAAGCCAAAGGTGTTTTTGAGAATTTTTAAAGCCTGCGTCATACGAAGATTATAACTTTGTTACTCGATAGAGTCTGGGTTACTTCGAAAATATTCGATGTTTCCTACACAGAAATCAGAGATAACTACGGCTGTTTATCCTCAGTTCGTACAGTCTGGTTCCAGTCTTGAGGTATCTTTTCAAAAGAAGCCCGGTCTAGTGATTCTTCTAGGTACTTAGTAGAGGAAAAACAGCACATAAGCCAATGCAAGCAGTATTTGCACGATGGCAAATGGGATGGCCACCTTCACAAAACCGGCGAACGTTAACTTTATGTCGTTTTTGTGCATGATCGTGACGGCTACCAGCGTCGATGCACTGCCAATCGGTGTCAGATTTCCCCCCAGGTTTGCGCCGAATACAACGGCCCACCACAATGCAGATTCAGGGCTTGTATTCGCAGCACCGAGGATCTTTGCGAGCATGGCGGCGAGCGGAATGTTGTCGGTGACGGAGCTGAAACCTGCCGATAGGACCAGTAGTGCGCCGGTACCAAACATGGATTCTTCCTTTCCCACAACCAGGGAAATGCCTTTGCCGATGAGGTCAAGAACCATGGCATGTTCCATCACGTTAATGACGACAAACAAGGTGATAAAGAAGGTGAGCAGATCCCAATCAATTGACCGATAAAACTGGTCTACCGATGATTTATAACGTAGCAGCATAACAACGGCGAATGAGAGTGCAACGAATCCCATGCCCAGTTCCCTGGCGACCGGCAAGATGGATGTTGTTGCTATTGTGAGAATAAACAACACCAACATGCCTGCGCCAAACCAGAAGAACCCCTGACTCTCAATACCATCGTTTTCATCAAAGGTTTCAATAAGTTCACGAGATGCGGCTATTTCCGCTTCGTTTGTCGGGCTTTTTATAGAGAATAATTTTGCGCCCATGATGATGGTTACGATCGTGGCGACCACCACATAGGGGCTGGATGTAATAAAAAACTCTATGAAGGTGATCTTCGCTGCGTTGCCGACAATAATATTCGGCACCGAACTTATCAGGGTCATGAGACCGCCGATATTGGTCAACAATCCTTCAATCAGCAGAAATCCAAGCAGTTTGTCGGTCTGGCCCAGTTTCTTCAACGACACGGCGGTTAACGAACCCACGATGATCATCGCGGTTACATTGTTCAGTAGGGCTGAGAAAACGACTGTTAACAAGCCGTAATACCACAATAATTTTAGGGAGTCACCGCCGGATGCTTTAGTCAACTTAATGGCGACCCAGGAAAATAACCCGGAGCGGGAAGTCACATCGACAAAAATACTGGATCCTAAAATGATTGCGATAACACCCCAATCAACCGCCGGGATATAGACAGGAATAGGTATGTGATGACCATCGGGCAATGTGACAGCTCCAAAAGGGAGCAGCCCAAGTGCTGTGCTGGCTATCAGGCAGATGACGGCGAAGACGCTGACGATCACTGATTTTTGGGCATGAATTTTTTCTTCGAGTGCCAGTGACACAACCATCAGAAATAAAATGATGCTAAAGAAAACAGTTACCCCTTGACTCACTTCGTGCGCGGCGTGTTCCATAGTAAATCCGTTAGAAATCTCAGATTAAGGTTTATTTCCGCCATGTCGGCGTCACGGCGGAATTCCAAAAAGTTGATAACGTAAAGCATGTTAACAACTTATCTTCATTCCTCCCTTCGCTGCCCTGACGAAAATATCTACTTAATCAGAGCTTCCCTAGATAATCAGCAAGGGGATTTGGCGGATTTCAATAGCCAAGGGATATGACAAGCCATGCATCGCTAACTGATCATCGTCTTTGCCGTGCATGACCAGCAGGTTGATTTTCAGTTCGTCGATATATTTTGTGTAGTCCGATAGCCTCTGACCAAAGGCCACAATCGTATCGACCGACAGTGAAGGAAACACATCTGCTAAAGCCATGCGGCAGGAATCTGCGTACTCCGACGGGTATTTCAGCAATTGATGTCTAATGGTTGTTCTTGCATTGGCTGTGTCGATAGTCTCGATCTTGCTGATGGCATCCATATATCGTTTGAATGTGGTTTCATCTTCGATATGTGCCAGATAAAGGTGTCCCTGTGATCCGGCGAATTCAGCTGCCAGGCTGACCAGTTTATTGTCGTCGGTCATGTGGTCTGTCATCGCAAGTACGCGACGTTCATGGTCGTAGGCATGGTTGTCAGCGTATTCGGCTTCCGGGTGGGGTAGAATCAGTATTGCGGCTGATGTCTTCTGGATAAGCACATCCAGGTGCGAGCCCAGGCTGTGCGGGTGCTGCCATGCCTGACTGTGCAGGTTTCGATAACAGCAGATAAGATCTGCAGCCTTGCCGTCGAGCAGATTCAGCAGGTCCATTGTACTGCTGTACTGATCACCTGTGATAACTTCCCAATTTACAATCTGCTGGGGATCCAGAAGCTGTTGTACCTGGTTTGTAAACTGGCTCGCTGCATCTTGCGTAAGGTCAGTAACGATGAGTGCGTGGCTTATTGAATCTGGTTTATGTCGATACAGTGGCTTTATTGCAGATTTGAAAACACTTTCAAACTGATCGATCGTTGTCATAGGACACCTGCTTCCTGAACTGGTGTAGATCTACAGGTACAATACAAAAAATAGGTTGAACTTGACAGAGATGAAGTAAAACAAGCGATGATTCGAGAGTATAGTCGGGAACGGATTGACAAGGTGATCATCAGCCAAACCTTCTTAAGATTCTGGATCCCAGAGTCATTCTATATGTTTGCCTCCGTTACGACGACGTTTGTACTCGCTGTTATTGCAGTGGTTGTACTCCATGCAACAGCGATCCAGGCAGGCCTATTGGTCGTGTTCCAGGAGTTGCCGGTGTTTCTTCTTAGTCTGTTTGTCGGTGTATGGCTGGACAGACGTGACTTGAGGCTGGTGTTAATTTTTGTCTCTTTGGTCCAGACCCTGTTACTGATTTTTGCACTGTTTCTGCTGAATCTTCATTCATCAATTTATCTGCTGTATGGGTTTGCGGCGGCGCTTGGTGTCGCGAAACTGGTACTTGATCTTTGCTACACGAGTCTGTTGCCGGAACTAATCAAGCGGCATCATCTTGTGGCTGGTAACGCCAGGCTCCAGGTGACGACGGCGGGTATCAAGATTCTGGCACCCGCGTTGGCCGGGTTGCTGGCAAAGTACTTTTTTCCTCCGTTGATATTGTTGATCTGTATTCTTGCATCGGTGGCCTCAACAGTTGCGCTGTTTTTTATACCCCAAAGAGAACTGAGCCGGTCTTCTGATTCGACTTCCAGCTCCGGGGTCAGGCCCGTTACGAACTTCGTCCAGGAAATGAAGGAAGGCGTCGGAATCCTTTTTCATGATGAGTTACTTCGGCCGTTAGTAACGAGCTCTTGTATGTCGGCATTCGCCATGGGGATCTACCAGGCGCTGTTGGTGATTGCAGTGACCCGGAATTTGATGCTTGATACCTCATCCCTGGGCATACTCCTCGCTCTGGGGAGTGTAGCAACACTTGCTGCCGCATCAATGGTCCCAGGGATTACCCGCGTGACTGGAATGGGGAGAACCCTGGTTATCGGTAATCTGTTCACGACATTGGGGATGTTGTTGATCGCCGGTAGTACTCAACTGATTTCGGTTTCGATGGCAGCTGCGGGCCTGTTGTCGATTGGGCTCGGATCACCCCTGTTCAGCGTCAACCAGATCAGTATTCGGCAGGCTGTTACACCGGTTGAGTTGATGTCACGGGTAAACGCGAGCAGGCGGTTCATCGTTTTTTCGTTTCTGCCCATTGGTGCCCTGGCGGGTGGTCTGCTGGGCGAGATTCTGTCAATTGCAGCAGGGCTGTATTGCGCGGCGGTGGCTATGTTGATCGCAACAGTCATCCTGGTCAGGTCTTCGTTGCGAAACAGGTATCTGCATTTTGAACAGCCTGTTGCTCGTGTTCCTAGTTAGTGCCCATCCATAAATGGGCAATTTCTCCGGATTTCTCTCTATGTAAGTCCAGCTTGCCCATCATCCTGTATAGG
>DUAT01000087.1 GCA_012960755.1 Gammaproteobacteria bacterium | reverse complement strand
ATTTGGTGATATATATGAACCTTTTGTTCGTATACAACCAGTTAGACAACAACGAAAAAAGATCAACCTCGTGGCACTTCACCACGAGGTTGAATACGTCCTTTAAATAGGGTAATGCATGTGCTTATTGGACTTCAGCTATGGCACCAGCGATGGCCTCTTCTTTAACGCCATGCCGACGCAGACTTTCAATAAAAGGCTCTAAATTCGGCACGTTTTCTAAGCGAGCAAGATCCTGGCGTAGCCCCTGGCCTACATAAGCGCGAATCAAGGGCTGATAACCTGAAAAACCTAATTGAGGGGCGACGCGCTTGAGATCAGCTACCACATCGTCAGGCATGCGTATACTGACCGGAGTCATCGTGCGATTTTTTTGAAGGCGTTTTTTCAAGTCATTGTTCTTCATAATAGCCTCTCTCTATCGAGGTGGCAGGACGGGCCGAAATAATTCGAAATACATCTCCTTGGCGTTCTGTGTAAACGACGCAGAGAACATTCCATTCGAGAGTCATGCCAATGAATTTTTCGCGTTGTTCCTCACCGTTTTGCTCCTCATCCAATAGGTAGACAAAGGGATCAAAGAAGGCTTCACAGGCAGTCTCAAAATGGACTTTATGCTTTTTGAGGTTGGCTGTCGCCTTAGTTCGATCCCATTCAAAGAGGATGTCTTGGAGAGAATAACGAGTGTCCATGCAGGGAAGATAAATATTCGTATATACAATGTCAATACGAACGTCGGAGAGTTTCGTCGTCGTCTAACAGCACGTTTTGCACTGCGCCGCCTACGCGGCTTGGCCCTGGCGGGCACATCCCCTCTCTGTCACGGATCTTGCCTTCGGCAACCTCCGCGCCAGCCCTATACGGGACGAGGGGACGTCGCAAACCGGCGGGACGTTGTGCGCCATGCCTTGCGTCTCCAGAATGAACCCTTCGCCGAGTAGTGGTGTCCTTGATAGTAGGCACCCCATCAAAGGATATCTTTTATGAAACGCATCGCCCGTGTACCAGACTACAGAAATTAGGCACGCCACCTCTGGTTCGACTGATTGGGAGATGAGTTGAACACGATAAAGACTCACTGGAACGTAAGAGTTATCCTTATCGGTGGGCCATCAAATGCCGGAAAGTCGACTCTCGCCCAATTTTTGGCATTCCAACTCGGATGGTGGCACGCGTCTACAGATAAAGTCCAACGGGCACGTCATCCTGGGCGCCCTTGGACAGATAAAGGGACTATACCTAAACACGTTGCGGATCACTATTTAACATTGTCAGTTGATGAACTCTTTGCACGGGTAGTCCATCATTATCAGAGTATGTGGCCAGGCATCGAGTCTCTGATCACTTCTCACGCCACTGATCCCTCTGCCGAACCTCTAGTCCTCGAAGGATCGGCTCTATGGCCGGAAACTGTAGTCACTTTGAATCTTGATAACGTCGCTGCCATCTGGCTCAAACCAAGCAACAAACTCCTTGAAGAACGAATCTTAAAAGCGAGCCGGTTTGCAGAAGCAAGTGACCGCGAGAAGATGATGATTCAAAAGTTCATGGGCCGAGCCCATCAATACAATGAGCATATGATGGACATGGTCAAACGATTCGGATTGAGAGCCATCGATGTAGATGCGACATCGTCGGTGGAGGAACTATCCGACAGGTGTCTGCGGTTGATCGGTTATGAGGACTGTAATGGCAGAGACAGCTAATACTGGACAGATCATCATTTTGAACGGGGTGCCACGATCAGGTAAGTCGAGCATTGTCGCAGTGATCCAGGAAACTTTTGATGGCCCTTGGATGAACCTGGGTGTCGATAATTTCAAAGAGCACATCACGCCGAAGCGTTACAGTCCCGCAATTGGACTGCGACCTGGCGGGGAGCGTCCAGATCTCGAACCGCTCATTGCCTTGCTCTACGCAGCCATGTATGAATCTATAGCTGCCCACAGCCGATTAGGTCTAAACGTCGTCGTTGATGTCGGACACCATGACGCCTACTCGACGCCACAGGGGATACTTGCCGATAGTGCCCGGCGTTTGAATGGACTGCCCGTTCTGCTTGTGGGCGTTCGTTGTCCCATCGAGGTCATCATGGAAAGACGACGAAATACGCGAGGCGCGTCGGGTTCAGTAGACGATCCTAAGAACCGGCCGATTCGCCTATGGCAGCACGAAGTACATATTCCTGGAATTTATGATCTTGAAGTCGACACTTCCCTGCTCAGCCCAGAGGAGTGTGCCGAGGTAATACGCAGACGGCTCGAAGATGGACCGCCACCGTCGGCGTTTGAACGAATTGCTGCAATGTCTACGAAATGAGACTGAATAGGATATCGCGCGGGGGTGAGCTGAGGCCCCAGGCTGGCACAGCGCACAACACCGAGTGCCCGCCTCCGCTTCGCTCCGGACAAACCGGCTGCGCCGATTCGGGCACTCTTGAACGTTACGCGTAATTGAGAAGCAGCTTTATTGCGATCGGCGTGCTTGGGATAGAATATTGTTTATTCGTAGTCCGTCGATACGACTGAAATGACGCAAATTTCCTGTAACTAAATCTAAACCATGATAAAGTGCTGTGGCTGCAATCTGGAGGTCAGCATCAGCAAGCATCTGTCCTGTTTCTTCTAATTGCGCTCGGATCTGCCCATAAATATTCGCCGTTGCCACATCATATGGTAAAACCGTTACGGCAGGCAATATACGCTTTTTGATGTTATCTAAATGGCGCTCCTGTGCAGGAGATCGATACGCACCTTTATACAATTCTCCAACCACAACAGAGCTAGTAAATTGCTCATCACGTGGAAGGGTTTGTAGCCACTCCATATATGTTGTTAGAGGCTTAGGGCGTAAGACCTCTGAAATGGCATCGGTATCAAAGAGAAAAGCCACGATCAGTCTAAAGAGGCGATGTGTCGCGCTTCAGAACGTGGGGATTGTTCAAGATGCTCAATCAACTCTTCCGAACCATCCCACCCACCAGCCAAACTGGCCAAGCCCTGCTGAGGTCCGGCTTTGCGCAGTCGTTCCAATTGTTCTAGGTGGGTCACAGCAACGAGCGCAGCAACGGGTTTACCATGCCTCGTAATCAGTATCGATTCTCCTTGCTCCGCTTCCCGGACGCAAACAGAAAGATGGGCCTTGGCCTCAGCGATTGAGATATTTTTAGACATTTCGCACCTCCATTATGGTCATATAGACCATAATGACCTATAAGATTGATGTCAAGACGGAGTTATAGACACTCAACTACGCGTAACACCGGCTTATACGCTTCGGGGCATGCGCCCCTCGGCCCTTTGGGCACATGGGTCTTTGTCACGAGGCTTGCCTTCGGCAACCCCCGCGCCAACCCTGCGGGACTGACCCACGTCGTAAAGCCAAGAACCGTTATGAGAAAATGCCAAAACGAATTTTCATTGATGTCTCCTACTCTCAAGGATATCCACACTTGTGTATATAATTTACACTGTATTATTGCTACTTTTTAGCATTACTGTCACACCAGCAAACCCACAACACAGAGACATCGGTAATGCTTCGTGTTGTGAGTGGCCCGCTGAAGCCGATGACAATTTGCCAATGGGTGGACTATTCTACGGACATCCATTGTTTGGAGAACAGACAGGCAATGGCATTCTATTTGGGTATGAAGCATCACGTCGCTTCCGCGTAGAGCGAGATGGCGTAATAACTGCTATTAGACACAATAATCGGACACTGCTTCAAAGTAATATTGATAAGCGTTGCCGCGACAACAACATTTGGTGCGAGTGCAAAATTGCTGGCCTCGATCTATATACATGCGGGTATCACCTTGCCAACAGCTACTCCCTAGGTAATGGCGGATTAGTAACGGTCGAAATTCATGCCGATGATGGTTCAAGCCAACATTTACCTACTGGGACTGCACTGGGTGTTATTAAAGAACCGTACATTCCGCTTGAAATCGCAGATCAAGTCTATCCTATTTTTGAGTTTGAATCCCCAGTTACTGTAAAAGCCGGTTCTATCTACCACCTAGTCTATAGACAGTTAAACCCACCCACGATTTGTACTAAGCGTGGAGGATATGCAGTCACAGAAGCT
>DUAT01000086.1:13994-24513 GCA_012960755.1 Gammaproteobacteria bacterium | reverse complement strand
AGTTGTTAACATACAGCATGTTAACAACTTTTCTCCATTCCACCCTTCCTTGCCCTGACGAAAATATCTACTTAATCAGAGGTTCCCTAGCTGGTTCTTGTCAGGAAATAGAATTGTGAGTGCTGTTTCTTTCCTTAAGTGATGTTGTTTTCAGACACGAGAGGAAAAAAAGACACGAACATGAAAAGAAGGGTACCAAAGACAATCTGGACGGGCTCCCCGGCATTATTGTGTTCGGCGAGCCCGGTCGAGGCTCCAAAAAGGCCAGATGAATATTTTGAATGATATTACTGCACATACATTGGCGGTCTTCATGGGTTTTTCCGCCATCATGAACCCGATCGCCAACGTGCCAATATTCCTGAGCCTTACAGCCGAAATAGACCAGGCCGCCATTACTCGCATTGCACTTCGCTCCTGCGGTTTGGCTTTCCTCATTGTGACGCTATTCTGTCTGGCTAGTGTCGTGATCTTTAGTGTGTTCGGTATCACCTTACCTGCGTTCCAGACTACGGGCGGCATATTGGTGTTCCTCATTGGCTTTCATATGTTGCAGGGCAATCAGTCTCCTGTCCATCACCTGGATAAAGACGAGTGCGATGTCATCCAGAAGGCCGGAAGGAATAAAGGGTGCCTTTGATCTCACTTAGAGTCCTTCGCGGGACTTAGCGAGCCGTTGTCTGATGCCCATCTTCAGACAGTATGCTAACCGAGAAATTTTGGATTAAAAGGTCTGGGAAGCAGTTTGTTGAGGCGGTGATTTAGCGGTTTTCCAGTCGGTTGTAGTCAAACATACCGAAGCCCACCGCGCCTTCTTGTCTAAAGGCAGTATGAATTCTGTCGCTGTGCTGCCAGAAGTTCATGTCTGTTCGTCTGATGCCGTAGCTATCCAGAAATTCGGCGTAATCATCTTCCGTTTCAATTTGGCTTATTGAATCAACAAAATTGCTGATCCCCTGCTCACTGACTTTGTAAAAGGCAACTGGATAGGCACCGATAAACCCTGGGATTACGGAGAGGGTGTCTTCTTCGGGTAGTCGATTTTTCTTTTCGCGAAATACAGAAGACAGATTTGCATAGGCATCATTGTGGACCAAAGTGACGTATTCATCACCTGCATCGCCAGAAATTTGTACAAATGCAGTTTCCGGCAGGAGATTCACAGGTGCCCCAGTAAGATTGTTTAGCCTGTCCAGCTCATGACGTGTACGGGGATTGTTGAGGGAAGCCATTGTGTGTTTTGTCGGCAGAACACTTTGAAGCCGATCTTTGAGCATTGTATACAATTCGTTCTTCTGGTCATTGGTTTGGTAAGGAATTCCGGGTGACGAATGATCTTCGAATAGCGGATTGGAAATATAGGCCTTGAGCTTCTCGTCGGCATTGCGATACCAGAAGTTTCGTTCGCGAATTCGTGCGTCTTCTGGCAGCAAGGTGAGGAAATTGGATTCGCCTTCCATGCGCAGGAAATCCATATAGAGTCGGGTGTCGAGTTGATGGCCGAGATTACCATACACATCGTAGCCCGCAACCAGCAGGTAATGGATCCGCTCCATCAGTGAGTAGCCAATCAACCAGGCTGTTTTCGGCGGTTGTCCGAGGAGGCCCTTTTCAACGGTAGCATTATCGAAATGACGGTAAACAGTCAGGCTGGCATTCTGATTGTGACCATCTCCATCCCAAATCAGATCGAGCGTGAGATCCTCGGCCTCAGTAAAGTGTTTGTCCAGGAACTGGTCTTTTCTCGCTAAAAAATCTGCCTGCTGGTCACGATACCGATGCCAATAATGGAAGGGTCGGTCGATATTCTTAGTTCCGGCTGGTAGTTCAAGTGCCTGAGCTTCCTTGGCTAAGAAATTCTCCAGTAATAGTTCCTTGCTATTATCCGGATCAGTAAAAAATATCCAGAAGTTATCATCAATGACACTCAGGGCAACTTCTCCACGGCAAACCGACCCTTTGATGAATGCGCTAATAGTGAACTGGGCTTCATCCAACATGAATTTGTAACGAGACCGGATCGGTAATTCAGCAAAGACACTAAAGGGATTGGCAGATACCTTCCTATCGTAGGTCGGCAGCTCTGTCACCGTGTAGTCAGCATCAATAAATAGGTTGCGCCAAATCTCTATACGACTTGTATTCAGGGCGTAGGGCATATGGGTTTTGTCCACGACACTGCCCACGTATTCCTGGATTCGATAGTAGACTCGCTCGACGCCGGGATCAGTGTAGGGTAGGCGAGTGGCGATCAGATCTACCGGTTGCCCAGGGGGTGTTTTTGAGCGAACCAGAGTGAAGAATCTGAGATCATCCAATTCCGAAAAATACAGGTGGGCGTATGAAAGGTGTTCGTATATATAGCGGCTTGCAAGCTGTGCCTTGAGTGAGGAGCCATTGAGAAACGCTTCCCAGCTACTGATGTGCGCATTGAATGATCCAGGTAGAGGAGACCGCTGCGTATAGTGGGCACCTTGCTCTATCCAGCTCATCAGCACATCCTGCTCTTCTGGTGGCACCCCTGGGAGTGCAAAGGGCATACCCCACAAGGGATGTTTTGCAGAGAATATGTCCATTTCCTCGGGCTTTGGGCAAAACTGTTTTCTGTTAAGGGCTAAATCGAAGCTATCCGGTAATAGTTTCGTATCTGGCAGTGGGTTTTCCTGCTTAAGCCGCAGTATTCGATAGAAAACACCCGCTTCGCGATTGGCTTCTGGTGAATCCGCGAACTCATTTAGAACGGGAAAAAAGTCTTTTTCGCGCCACTGGACGACTGAATGTGCATCCACGAAGAGTCGAGTTGGCGATGCAGCCTTGATTCTCGCTGGATTGTAGACTTTGGTAAGGCTGGCGCCGCGCTCGATACCTTCTATGGAACTCATTTTCAGTTGACAGGGTGCATCGTAACAGCCGTGGCAGACCAGGCAGCGTTTTTCTATGATTGGTTTGACCTGAACCCAATAGTCGACGGAATCTGCAGTGAGGCTGTCAACCCTTCGGTCGCTGGGTTCGGGTTTACCATAGCGTTGTTCCAATTGAAGCGTGTCGATGGTGCGACTAATAGTGGTGCAGCCAGCGATCAGAAGAAAAATCCACAATGGATAAGAATGATTTAGTTTCATCTGCTGGACCGCTCCCAATTTTGTGCATCCAGACCATGGATCCAGAAGAAGGCTATGTTGGTTCGTACTGGCTCTATGGCGAAGGATCTGAATATCATTACCAGTACACCCCGCTTAAAAAAGGTACAGCAGTGACTGAAATTAATGATCTCTCATGTACGGCTTACGAGCGTATACAACTACAATAGGGGAGATCTATCGGCCTTTGGTCCCATGGTTGAGGCAACGGTGAGATCAGGGTATAACCGATGCGAGTGTTCTTCGAGATTGCAGAAGTAGCCTTATCGAGACGTTTTGGGAAAAACACATGGATGAGTTTTCAGTTTTGCCAAGTTCCAGCGTTACTCAGCAATGGCAGAGTTTGAACAACTTGATAATATTACGCTAAAATACGAGTATGAAGGGTCGGACAGGATGACAGTTTCGGGCGTAATACCCGTGTTGCATCTACATTGTCGGTGGAGGAATTAATGTCCAAGCCTTATCACCCGAAAAAGGTAGATGCTGGGAAGACAAAGCAGCAACTGATCGATGAGCTGGATTCTCTTCGGCGCCGTTTGGGTGAATTGGAGAGCAACACGTTCGCGACGAATCATGACCCGCTGCTCGACAACATTCTGGATATCTCAGCCGATGCCATCATTTCAATTGATGAGGATCAATGTATCAGGCTCTTCAACCAGGGCGCGCAACGGATTTTCGGATATGAAACCCGGGAGGTGATTGGAAAACCGCTGGATATGCTCATACCTCAGCCATCTAGAAGCACACACAACAAGTTCGTGGAAGGCTATTCCCAATCGAAGGAACCCAACCGGCTGATGGGTCAGCGGACTGAGATCCAGGGCTTGAAAAAAGACGGCACACAGTTTCCGGCAAGTGCATCCATCTCCAGGATCGAGGCGCAGGGTGAAGTCACCTTAACGGTTTGTCTGAGCGACATCACCAGATTCAGAGAAATTGAGTCCGCTGTCCAAAAGCAGCGGGGCGAGCTCGAGCACATGAATCGGATAGGCATCCTGGGAGAAGTCTCGGCCTCGTTGGCCCACCAACTCAATCAGCCTCTGACCGCTATGCTCTCTAACGCCCAGGTACTCAAGCGGCAATGCCATATCGATTCCCCATTCCCTGAAGGAGGGGACGAGATAATCTCGGACCTGATCAGCGATGCCCGACGGGCGGGAGAGGTGATTAAAGAGCTGAAAATCCTGATGAAGCCACAAGAGTCTCGAAGAGAGGTGCTCAATATCACTCAAATCATTGGCGAGATCGCGCAGCTGCTCAGAAGTGAGCTGCTTTTACATCACGTCGAAGTCAAGACGGAGCTTGCGCTCGACCTGCCTGCTGTATCGGGCAATCATATTCAGTTGCAACAGGTCCTGTTGAACCTCGTAGTGAATGCTTTGGAGGCGATGGAAGCCGTTGACCAGGGCGATCGAAAGCTTCTGATCAGCTCGCGCCTTGCCACGCCAACAGATATTGAGATCCGTGTCCAGGACAGCGGAATTGGTTTCAAAACGACGCCACTTGCGGACCTTATGGAAACTTTCTACACCACCAAAAAAGGCGGAATGGGCATGGGACTTGCCATTTCCCAGACGGTCATGAGGAACCATGGGGGAGAACTACGGGCTCGGAACAACAAGGGTGCGGGCGCGTCATTCTCCATAACCTTGCCGGTATTGGGCGCTGAAGCGGCTAACGAGCGTTCGGTCGAAGATGAGAACGCGCCCAAAAAGCGAATGCTGGACGAAACAAAAATCTTCATCGTGGACGATGACCCGTCGGTTCTCAAGGCCCTGAGTCGGTTGCTCCGCTCGGCTGGGTATATGGTCGAGACATTTTCATCCGCAGAGGCATTCCTGCAGTGCGAACATTATGGCGGATGGTGCTGCCTGCTGGTGGATCTGCACATGCCGGGTAAAACAGGCATTGAGCTGCAGACCGAGCTCAATAACCGCGAATACACCATGCCCATCATATTCATGACTGGTGCCGGTGACATCGAATCCGGCATAACGGCAATGAGGCAGGGCGCGATGGATTTCCTGGAAAAGCCGGTCGATGACGAGAAACTGCTGGGGGTTATTGCCCGCGCCGTTGAGATCGATCATCAGGCCCGGGACCACTATGCACAGCGCGGGGCAGCAAAGGAGAAGATAGTCAGGCTTACACCGCGCGAAACTGAGGTCATGGAACTGGTGGTCAAGGGCCAGCTGAACAAGCAGATTGCCTATACAATGGGGATCAGTGAGAAGACCGTCAAGACCCATCGCGGGCGTGTCATGCAGAAGCTGCAGACCCGCTCACTGGCTGAGTTGATCCATGTCTCCGAGTTAGCGGCACAAGCTCCGTAGGCCGCTAATTACTGCGCAGGTGGGTATGGGACTAAGGTCCAATATGCTATTGCGTGCCGAATCCTTAATATTCAGGCATGGGTGACGGTTCCAGCCTAATCTGTATTGTTGACGATGATGCCTCCGTGCGGCGCGCTTTGGGTCGCATGATCGTTTCGTTCGGCTTCAAGGTCGAACTCTTTGCCTCTGCCAAAGACTATCTGGAAAAACCTCATCTGAATCCCGCATGCCTGATCCTCGACGTCGTGATGCCTGACATGAATGGCTTGGAATTGATGGCCGCGCTGCAAGAATCAGGTCGAAGTGTTCCGACGGTGTTTATCAGCGCACATGACAGCGAGGTGTTCATGAAAGAGGCCCGGTCGCTGGGAGATATTGCCATTTTGCAGAAACCTTGCGAGGAGAAGGCGGTCCTCGATGCAATCGAAATGTCTCTCGCGTCAGACGATGCACCCGAGTCATGAATAGTGGCGTACTGACGAGATTATAGTGGACCCGCAAATTGAGACAGCGAGTTAGAATACAAATCACTGTGTTAAGAGGAAGTTATGAAGCGTAAGAAATTCACATCGAAGTTCAAGGCCAAGGTTGCGATCGAAGCCCTGAAGGGTCATCAAACCGTGAACCAGCTGGCATCTGAATTTGATGTTCACCCGAGTCAGATCAATACCTGGAAAAAACAACTCCTGGAAGAATCCGGCGATATCTTCAGCAAAGGCAGGCAGCGACAAGCTGAAAATACCGAAGAGGAACGAGACAAACTTTACAGCCAGATTGGTCGGCTGAAAGTAGAGGTGGATTGGCTTAAAAAAAGACCGGTTATCTCGACTAGGCCATGCTGAGAAAATAGCCATGATTGAACCCAACCACCACGAACTGAGTATTGCACGGCAATGTGAGTTACTGAATTTGTCCCGTGCCACTTACTATCGTGATACCGACTGGGCAGATGAGTCAGAGGAAAATCTACACCTCATGCGTTTAATTGACGAAGAATATACCCGCCACCCATTTTATGGCAGCCGCAAAATGCGTGACTATCTGCGTCGAAATAGTCATCAGGTCAATCGCAAACGAATCCAACGTTTGATGCGGAAAATGGGCATTAAATCGGTGGCACCTGGCCCAAATACCAGCAAGCCCCACCTTGAGCACAAGGTTTACCCCTATCTGCTCAATGGTCTGGAAATCAATCGAGCAAACCAGGTGTGGTGTACTGATATCACCTATGTCCGGATGCCGGGTGGCTTTGTCTATCTGGTTGCCATTATGGACTGGTATAGCCGCAAAGTTCTATCCTGGGAGGTCTCTGCGAGCATGGACGATAGCTTCTGCGTGAGCGCCTTAGAGCGTGCTCTTCGCCTCTACCCAAAACCGGAGATCTTTAACACTGATCAAGGTTCACAATTTACCAGCAAGGATTTTACGGACGTTTTGAAAGACCATGATATTTCCATCAGCATGGACGGGAAAGGAAGATGCATGGATAACATTTTCATTGAGCGTTTATGGCGATCAGTGAAATATGAGGAAATTTATCTGAACGACTATGCAACGACAGACGCGCTGAGAAAGTCATTGAGGAAGTATTTCCATTTTTACAATATCGAGCGCCCGCACCAGACATTTGAAGGGGCGACACCATTAGAAGTCTACAGAACAACTAACTAAAATCTAATCTACTTTGAGAACAGCCCTCAGTGGCATAGTTAAATTGAGGATGAGTTGTTAAAATTAGTCGTGATTTTATTTTTTAGATTAGTTTTATGTGATTCTTTTTTTTAAATTAGCAATTCCAGGATAGTTCAAGATTGATTTTGTCCGAAAAGATTAAATATGTTCATTTTAATTACATCAGTGGAGTAGAGGGCAAATAAACCACATTTTCCGAAGAACGGTTAAGTATGG
Organism: Gammaproteobacteria bacterium; assembly: GCA_012960755.1. The sequence goes on along the minus strand of DUAT01000086.1, from coordinate 17,126 downwards.
TAATGCTGGGTACAACAAATGGAAGAGAGGTTTCTCATGCTGCAAAATTCTAGATTCGTGCTGTCCGCCCTATTGCTGATCTCCCTAACTGCCGTTGCCGAATCTTCCCTGGACCCAGACGATCTTTTGCGCCAGGCAGAAGACTATATGTCGGAAGCGTCTTCGTTCAGTGTTCATGTTGAAAAACGCTTCGACGTGGTTCTGAGTGACGGCACCAAGGTTGAATACAGCGGTGCATTGGATGTTGTGGTTGATCGGCCCCTGGGTCTGTTCATGGATTACGGGGATGATCTCAGCGCCAAGCGTGTCTGGTATGACGGCGAGACCTTGACACTCCTGGATCCGCTCAGTAACTTTTATGCCACGGCAGCTGTTGAGGGTACTGTCGCTGAGGCCCTTGACCTGGTGGCGCGGGACCTCGGAATGGTATTGCCACTGGCTTCGCTGCTGCGGCAAAACCTGGTCGAAGATCTTGAATCCGTTACAACCGCAAGTCATCTTGGCATTCACGATGCCGAGGGTGACCCCTGTCATCACCTGCTGTTCCGTGATGAACACCACGACTTGCAACTATGGATCTCTGCCGGTGAATCGCCCCTGATTCGCAAGCTGGTCTTGACGTATTGGAAAGTCGAGGGTTCACCTCAGCAGTCATTGACCTTCGGCGACTGGAATCTCGAGACGAAAATTGAGCCGGCCGTGTTCAAGGCCCAGCTCCCGGAAGATGCCATTTCCATTGAATTCCTGCCCGCAGGAGGTAAATGATCATGTTACATACCAGTAAACCCAAGTTCCCACGTTGGGCGGTAGTCGCATCCGTTGTTATCCTGGTATTGGGTACACTCCCGCAGGCAGATGCCAATCGCCGCAGTGGCGGGGCTCGTTCCGGCGGCGAAAAAGCGGGCTCCGTTCAGGGACGTTATGGCGCATCCTCTGCGGGGCGTAGCAGCCAGTCTTGGGCCCGAAGTCAATCCAGTAACCGTTACTCCAGCGGTGGATTTTCCAACACGGGCCAGATTGGTAGTAGTAAAGGCTCCTCCCAAGGGAGCCGTTCGACCTATGGAGGGCAGTCCACAGCACTCAGCAGCCAGCGTACTGATAACGCTGCTGGCAGGCAGACTGACCGTACGGATACCAGGGGAGACCGGACAGATAACCGCGCTGACACGCAGAGTGACCGGACAGACAACCGAAGCGAGGACCGTGGTGACCGCCAGAATGAGCGTACCGATCGCACCGGAGAACGCCAGGATGGGCGCAGTGATCGCACCGATTCCCGTCAGGATGGGATGTCGGACCGGGCGGACAATCGAGCCGACAATTATGACAATTACTGGGGCGATTACCATCACGGCCACCATGACTATTGGCACGATAATGATGACGGGTGGGTGTTTGCCGCTGGCCTGGTCATCGGTGCCAGCATCGCCTCGTTGCCACCACGGTACGAAACCGTTTACGTTGGCACGACCTCCTATTACTATGCGAATGGCTCTTACTATACAACCGCACCCACTGGAGGGTACGTCGTCGCCGCACCTCCGATCGGGGTGGAGGTTCAGCAACCACCGGACCAGATCGTCAATGTCACGGTGAATGAACAGAACTATGGCTATTCCAATGGCGCATACTACGAGGTTCAGAAGCCGGAAGAAAAAGGTGGCCAACCTTCCTTCAAGACAGTGGAGGCACCGGTGGGAGCCAAGGTGGACTATATTCCCGATGGAGCATCGTCACAGACAGTCGATGATGTTGTTTACTTTGTCTACAACGATGTCTATTACCGCCCTTTTTACAGCGGTTCAGATGTGGTTTACATCGTTGCAAAGAATCCCGAAGGGGTAGAGAACCCTGAAGGGGCTGACAACTCAAGCTGAATTGCAAATGGCGTGCCGCGGATAATAAGGAAGATAAGGGAAATAAACCACATTTTCTGAAGAACGGTCAAGTATGGTAATTGCTGATGTTCAGTCAGATTTACGACCCCCTGACGTGGTGATCCTTTAGATGGTCAATGACTGCCACGATGCTGATCTGCTGGCTTGCAGTCTCCGTCAATATCGATCCAGCGTCCCCAGTCATCGCGGTCAGACTCGGACGACTCTGATTTCTCTTCGATGTAATGAGCCGCTGGCGCAAGCAAGATTATCAGCAGTCAAGACATCAAGCTTGCGTTTGAGCCAATTTAGGAGTTTTAGGATGAAAAACAACATCACCAAACACTAATCTGGAAATGCCTGAGACGCAATGATTGCAACGGGTGCGAATACTTGCGACGGACAGTAGCAAGAAGCTGCTTGAATCTCTCCGGATCAACATTTGCGAGGGACACTTCTCAATTTGAACACCTCACTATTCGAAGGTCATTTAATAACCGTCAGGGACTGTGTGACGGAACCCACGCTGGTGCTTCCACTAGAAGCTCCGCCTGTCACGGTTCCCGACCCTTCATTATCACCGCGGACACTCCAGGTCTGACTCACGCTGGTTCCTGGAGGCACGTCTTCGACTGTGACCGTATTCCCTGGGCTGACATTTTTGAGCAGACTGGTCGGAGTCACCGTAAAGCTCAGCTCCGCCCCGGTTATCGTGGAACTCCCCGTATTCGTCAGTGTCACGGTAACTGAAGTCCGATCTCCCCGATCAATCGAGGAAGGGCCGCTGATCGACACTGTTCCTTGTGGAGTAGGGGGTGGGACCGAATTATCCACTGTCACGTTGACGGTCGTGGAGGTGCCCGTGTTCCCCGCGGCATCGGATGCCTGCGTCATCAGGCTGTGCGCTCCGTCACCCACCGTGGTCGTATTCCACGAAGCGCTGTAGGGCGCAGTGGAATCTGTACTCAGCAACGCGCCGTCCACGAAGAACTGCACCTGCGTCACGCCCTGGTTATCCGACGCCGTTGCGGAGATAGTGATGGTTCCACCGACTGTAGCTCCATTTACCGGACTCGTGATGCTGACTGTCGGGGGCGTCGCATCGACGTTACTCACCGAGACGTTTACTACGGCGGATGTCCCGACGTTTCCCTGCCCGTCCGTCGCTCGGGTCGTCAGGCTGTGCGCTCCGTCACCCACCGTGGTCGTATTCCACGAAGCGCTGTAGGGCGCAGTGGAATCTGTACTCAGCAAC
>DUAT01000086.1:11565-13898 GCA_012960755.1 Gammaproteobacteria bacterium | reverse complement strand
CCGTCACCCACCGTGGTCGTATTCCACGAAGCGCTGTAGGGCGCAGTGGAATCTGTACTCAGCAATACACCGTCCAGGAGGAACTGCACCTGCGTGACTCCGGAGGAATCAGATGCCTCCGCCGTGATCGTGACGGTTGCGCTGACAGTCGCTCCATCGGCCGGACCGGTAATGCTCACCGCCGGATCGGTATTGTCCACCGTTACGTTGACGGCGGCCGAGATGCCCAAATTACCGGCTGCATCTGACGCCTGCGCCGTCAGGCTGTGCCCTCCTTCGGTACCCGTTGTGGTAGCCCACGACGCGTTAAACGGCGCGAGCGTATCCGTACTCAGTAATACGCCATCCACGAAGAACTGCACCTGGGTAACCCCAACGTTATCGGATGCCGTTGCCGAGATCGGGATGGATCCGCTCACCGTCGCGCCGTCCGCCGGACCGATGATACTCGCGATCGGAGGAGTCGTGTCTGAACCACCCGTCGAGCGCGTGATCTCCAGCGTGAAGTCGGTGTCTCTCTTATCGCTCTGGTTGTCGATCGCGAACACGTAGACCCCCGTAATGGTTGCCGTGAAAGAGATCTGGATCGGGGACATTCCTCCCTGAGTGGCAATCGGGTTGTTGTTTGGATCGAAGACTGTCAAGACGGGATTCGCCCGACTTCTATCGTATGTCAGCGTTGCATCGACCTGTGCGGCCCCCTCGATTGTGAGGTTAAACGTGTTGGTTCCTCCCTTCTCGAGAGAACCCGAAAACGTGGTTGTCGTCGTCGGAGGAGCCGCGTTCTGAACTGTTACGTTCACCGGTGCTGAAGTCCCTGGGTTGCCCGCGGCGTCTAATGCACTGGCACTCAGCGCATGCAACCCATCGGCAACCGTTGTCGTATCCCACGTTGCGGAATAGGGCGACGTGGTATCCGAACTCAGAAGAACTCCATCATCGAAAAAGTCCACCCGGGTTACACCGACGTTATCTGACGCCGTCGCGTCGATTGTCAGCGTACCCGAAACCGTTGCGCCTCCGGCCGGATTGAGTACGCTCACCGTCGGCGGCGTGGTATCTATCGGCAGGCCAAGGCAGGTCTGCGGCACCTCGAAGCCGTTGGTCGGCGTGGTGCTGTTGGGTCCGCCGCTCACCGCGTCTACGCCGAGGCCGAACGCAGCAAAAGCCTCCCAAAGCAGACAGACATCCTGGCCACCAAAGGTGGTGACGGCGGCCTGGATGATGCCGTCGCGCACGTCTACAAAGGTTGGCGAACAGATGGTGTTCTTCAACCCTTCGTTGACGTAGAGCATCGCCCGCTGGTTCCCGCTTCCGCCCAGGACGTTCTTGAGGTTGGGGTCGAAGCCGTGCTGGTCGACCAGCGCCCAGTAAACCTCCCAAGCCGCCTGCGCCCAAACCTCGCCGACGCCGTGTGGGATGACCTTTCCGGAGATGCTTTCGTAGGTGTGGGTGTTGATTGCGGGATCGGTGCTATAACGCTGAGTCCGGATTCCTAGACCACTGGGCGGCTGGCCGAAAGCGTAGGTGCCGATGCCGCGCCCGTCGGTGCCCAGGTCGCCGAGTTGGGCGGTGTAGACCAGTGCCCACCAGTCGCTCAACCCCTCTCCCGGCTGCTGGGCATTGCCCAGACAGCTCACATTCGAAGCCCCGCCCACCAGGCGGTTCGAGATGCCGTGGCCGTATTCATGCAAGATAATGCCAGCGTCGAAGTCGCCGTCGCGACGCGGATCGCTTTGGTTCCAGAGGTACATTTGCATTCTGGGCCGTTCACCGTCGGGAGGAGTGCAAAAGTTGGCGTTGTTGATCGTGCTGCCGTCCTGTGCCTCGGCAAGCACGTAGTCGCCACCGAGGCCACCGTTGCCATTGTTGTTTTCCTGGAAATTTCCACTCGCCTCGTCGAAGCCGTACTGATACTGAACATCATGCATCAAATTGTTCCAGTAGAAGAGGTTGGTGACGGCGCTGCTGGTGTAGGTGAGAGGATCCTGGGTCGCGAAGTCGATCGGGAAGTTGAAGTCGCAATCTAACAACCCACCGCAGTCCGCCTCCACGGTGGGGGGTCTGGGAGTGCTTGTGCAAATACCGCCATTAGTATCATTAATGTCTTGATAGGCGTGGACGTTGTTGCCCCGGTGGATGGTAAATTCGGCCCCCGGGATACCGTCGGTGTCATGCCACCCGAAGGGCGAAGCAAGGGCGTCCGCAGGGTCGATAACAATCTGCCGGCCGTCCAGCGGCGGCTCAGGCAGGGCGCCGACCCCAACGACCCAGCGGAGTTCAACAGTGGCTTCGCGCCGCTCTCTCGGGCTGCCCTGCAGGGCCACGTGCAG
>DUAT01000086.1:0-11555 GCA_012960755.1 Gammaproteobacteria bacterium | reverse complement strand
GTCGGTGCGTGACTCGGGCTTTCGAGCGGTGCGGGAAAGACGCGGTAGCTGTCGTTGACCACCCAATCAAACCGGGTCCAGATTTTGCCTGAGGCTGCGTCGACGGTGAAGTCATAGACATGCCGGTCGTCGAGGGTGGCCACCTGGAAATTCCATACCAGGCGCGCTTCACCGGACCGGATCGGTAACCACATCAGACGTGCTTCAATGTTCGTCCTGACGATGTCATTGGTGCGAACCGTTGTGACCCCGGTCGGCGATAGATCCGTGGAGATTATCTCCGGCGGCCGGTTGAGCTGGATCCCCAGATGATTGGCCACAGCTGCCACGGCACCCTCGGCGGAAAGCGCTGGGATGATTGAGTCGGCTGTCGCGGCGATGTCCGGCATGCATGTGTTGTTGACGCCCATTATTTGGCCGTCACCACTGATATTAATGTGCAACTGGCCGTTGTAAACGGGTAGTCCCAGGTAGATCTGGCGCAGGTTGATGTGCGTAGCGCCGGTTACAGCCGAGTAAGCTTCGTCGGAAATCTCGTAGTCGGCAAGGTCCTTTGCCGTCAAGCCCATATGCTCGTAATGCGCAACGATGAAGTCCTGTGCGATGGTCCACGCATCGGCGGTCGACCCCCCCGCAGTCAGATATCCGTCACGGCTGAGGAGAGTCCGCGTAGCGCCGGTGGCCCTGTCGTAGGTTACGGCGAGCCCAGGAATCAAGTCACGCATTCCCCGGATGGCCTCCAGCTGTCCGGGTTGGGGTGTGGCCGCGAACGTCTGGTTATAATCCACTCGGGCGTCGAAGTTGCCCGCTTGTTGTGATCCTGGTTCAGTTACAAGAGCTTGCGCTGTTAATCCATCGGGAACCCATGCCAATACCGACAAAAACAGCGCGCCGAGTGCGACGGTGTTGGCAAACCTGCTCTGACGACTAATTTTAATGTGCTAGTCCGTTTAGGGGAGAGGGGATCGCGAACATAGCAAAAAAAGATCTAGTTTTTAATCGTCCAGTTGGGGTCGTCAATTAGGCTTAGTCAATTAGGCTAAGCCAATTAGCCTGATTTAATTAGAGCTGGTAGTTACTGTTGTTTTTACCTCGATGAATGAAAGCAATATTTTTCATACCCGTATGGTCAAAAAACTCATGCGGCATTCCGATAGCAATATTTCAGCACGCCACCGAGGCTCTCCTTACACTCAATTGACGCTTTGCCGTTGTCTTTTGGTAGAGGGTCTGGAAACAATATCACATTGTTTTTACCCTGATGATTTCTTTCAGTGTGATCGTGGATTAAGTACTCACGTAACACACGTCTCGATGACACTTCGCTGAACAGGATCAGTTTGGATAAACAGTCTTCCTTTACTGATCTTTCCCAGCGCTCTGTGAAGGCATTCAAATTCGGGCTCCGGGCAGGAAGTTTGAGTGGCACAACATCCGATGTTTTTATGATGGCACGAAACGAATCAGTGAATTTCGTATCGCGATCATGGATAAGATACTTACAATTTTTAAGGAAACCCCATCCTTCCATGGTGATATTTCTGGCGATCTGTTTCATCCAAATCTCATTAGGGTGTGGCGTCATTCCCGCAATCTTCACTTCACGGCTTTCAAGGTTTATGAAGAAAAGAACGTAATAAGTCACGAGTCCTCGAAGTGTCAAGACTTCCACAGTGAAAAAGTCAGTACCCACAATCAGCGACATGAAGAGATCTTTGTAGATGTTTAAGACTGAAAACGTGTTTGCTGGGCCGCTCTTGTTGGCCTGCAAACAAAACGCCCGGCAGCAGGTGCCGAGCGTCTCCGAACCTCGTTCTTTTCTAGAAGCTCTTGCGTAGGGTCATTCCGATGGTTCTCGGTTGGTTGGTACGGAAAGCGAGCCGCGCCCGGCCGCCACGTTCACGGTCAAATGACAGATCAGCATTTTCATCGGTGAGATTATTCACATACAGAATAGCCTCCCAGGTGTCCCAAACGATGCCGCTTCGAAGATTGACCTCGTTGTAAGCATCCAGCTTCAGGTTCAGGCTGGTAACATCTGTGCCGGATGCACCGCCAAACGCCAGGCCCGAGGTGAAATCGCCAGCGCCACTGATTTGATCACTCGGTTGGGTGTATCGATTCCCCGTGTACTGGAACACGGCGGTCAGATAGGCTTCACTCGCGCCAAACATCTGGATGGGAAAAGAGTAGGTGCCAGCGGCCGCGAGTTGAATTTCAGGGACGGAAGCCAGGCGATTGCCATCCTCGACACCACCCAGTATTGATCCGGTATCGTCGAGTACTGTGGAATCGAACTCAGCTTCCAGCAGTACGCCCGCCAAACTCAGCAACAGACCGTCGGTAGGCGACACGGTAAACTCGAATTCAACACCAAAGGTGTGCGCTTCTTCCACATTAAAAGAAATCCGCGATGAGCAGGAGCCAGCATCCAGCGTGACCTGTAGATCTTCAATATCGGTGTAGAAAACGGCAGCGTTAAACACGACTCCACCAAAGTGCGTTTTCATACCCGCCTCATAATTCCACATGGTTTCATCATCATATTGTTGAAAACTGCCAAACGTGACCAGGTCGCCAGCGTTACACAAGGTTGCGTTGAGGGGGTCGTTGACACCGCCAAGGCGGAAACCCTGGGAAGCCTGAGCATTTAATGTGACCTCGTCGCTAACATCGTAGCTGGCCATGATGCGCGGGTTGAAACCATCGGAACTGGTCTTGTCCGCTATCTCTCTATTGGCATTGGAAAATAGACCGCTGGAGATAAAGTCCCGCTGTTCTTCAAAATCATACCATCGGCCACCCAGGGTTAGATGCAGTTGATCGGTAACGTCATACGTGAATTCGCCGAAAATTGCGGTCTGTTCGATATCATACGGCAGGTCGGCGGCGTAGGGGGAGTCGGCAGGAAAACCGGCCACGGTGGTCGCAGCTGCAGTGCCGTCACCCAGAGCCAGGTCGGTGTATACATCATACCCCGGGGTAGGTAAACGTTGCGCATACTCACGTTCCATATCTGAGAAGTAGACGCCGACAACCCATTGCAGCGAACCGGCAGTATTAGAGCTTACCCGCAATTCGTGAGTGACCTGTTGCAGATCGGTGGTGTCACGTAAGTTGGAAGGCAGTAGCACTCCGGCATCATCGTAGCCCAGATCAACACTGACACTGCCAGTAAGGGCACTGGCATCACGGCTCACCAGAAGTTCGCGGTCTATATAGCTGCCGGCATAGGTGACATCGAATGAACCCAGGCTCCAGTTCACGACGAGGTCGGCGATCATCGTGTCGTCCTCAAACGCTTCGTTTAACAGCAGGTATTGTTCACGATCCCCCAGTTGAATAGCAGGTCGTGTCGTTGTGTATGGATTTGCATACAGGTTAAAGTTTTCCTGGCGATTGAAACCATCCGCTTCAATACTCTGGAAAATGATGCGCGGCGTGATGGAAAGATTTTCATTAGGCTGCCAGTTTAGTGATACTCGGCCGCCTGTGCGTTCGCCACTGTTAACATCACTTTTCTTACTCCCACCTTCGCCCAGGGCATCGATAAATCCAGCATATTGAGTCGTATAACCGACAGCTCTAAGCGCAAAAGTATCGGATATAGGCAGGTTTACCACCCCTTTCAGGTGCCCGCCCTCCTCACCATCTGCCAGAGTGTGCAAGTTAGCTTCAATAGAGCCTTCGAACTCAATGACGTTGGGCTGGTTGGTAATAAATCGAATGGTGCCACCGACGGAACCAGAGCCAAATAGCGTCCCCTGGGGTCCTCTAAGTGTTTCCACTCGATCAAGATCGAACAGATCAAGGTCCGGTGTGAACAGGGATAAAGAAATAACACTCTCGTCAACATACACACCTACCTGTTCTTTTACACCCGGTTGGTCACGGACGATCTGTCCAGCTGAAACCCCACGAATTGCCACCTGGCTTTGGCCGGGGCCGAGATTCTGAATGGTCAGACCGGCAACGTTACGCGACAGTTCTTCCAGGTTGGTGGCACCAGAGCGATCAATGTCCTCGGCCGTCTGCGCGTTGATCGAGAATGGCACGGCTTGAATGGTTGAAGCACGTTTGGTGGCCGTCACCACAACTTCCTCGAGAACGCTGTCTTGACCAGAATCTTGTGCGAATAACAATGCGGGACTTATTGCAATAATCGAACTTACCATAAGTGCTATTTTGACGCTTTTCATAGGCTTCTCCTTTTTGGGTTTAGCAATAGAGCTACTCCTAGCAGCTAGCGAGCTAAATTAGTGCATTTTTCGCAAAACTGCACGAAAATTCACTTATTTTGATAACTAATACATCGGGGGTTGGAACATTAGCTTGATTGAGTCTCGACATGGTCGAGTTCGCCGAATCACCTTTGTGCTATACAAAGGCATCAAAGGTCCCAATACAGAGGCAGGGAAAAGTGTGTGTCCCGGTTTGTGGCGTGTTTTAATCGTGATTTGAATTGTTGTTGTTTTTGTACGCAGATGATCCCGCTCGGGATTGGAAACCTGTCTTAAAAAGAGAAAACGGATGAAGTATTGGGTCGTTGGGGCACTAGCCAGCTTATTGGCTTTCGAGACACTGGCGGAATTGTCAGCAATTGAAAAGGACATTTCCAGTTTTGCGCTTAACCACAAGGAAAATGCCATAGGCCTGCTGGAAGAAGTCGTCAATATTAATAGCGGGACTATGAATCATGCCGGTGTGAAGCGGGTCGGCGATGTGTTTGCACGAGAGTTCAAATCACTCGGTATGGATACTCAATGGCATGATATGAGCGAGGTAGAACGGGGTGGCCACCTTTTTGCCGAAACTCGAGGTTCGGGACGTTGTCAGTTACTCATAGGCCACCTTGATACCGTATTCGAATCAGATAGCCCCTTCCAGGTGTTCGATCGAGAGGGAGACTTCGCGACAGGCCCCGGTGTCAACGATATGAAAGGTGGCAACGTGGTCATCGTCTACGCGTTACGTGCACTAAAAGCAGCCGGTCTGCTGGAAGATATCAATGTCATTGTCGCCCTGATCGGAGACGAAGAAAAATCAGGCAGACCAAAATCAGTCAGCCGATATCACCTGGTGGAGGCGGCGAAACGATGCGACATTGCCCTGGGTTTTGAAATCGCCACCAGCCTGTCTGCTGCAACTGTGGCAAGAAGGGGGTCCAGTGGCTGGTATCTGGAAGTAACCGGCAAACGAGCCCATTCTTCAGGGATATTTAGTCAGTCAGTGGGTAGTGGGGCAATATTCGAGGCAGCTAGAATACTCAATGCGTTTCATGAAGAGCTTACCGGGGAAACCTACCTGACCTTCAATCCGGGTACGATTCTTGGAGGGACTCAGGTTGATTACAATCCTTCGTTAAATCGAGGTGAAGTTTTTGGGAAAAGTAACGTGGTGGCACAGACCGTGGTGGTGCAGGGCGGGTTACGTACTATTTCTGCTGAGCAGGAGCAAAAGGCACGGGAAGATATGCGGGCAATCGTTGAGAACAATCATCTTAATCAGACTTCGGCCAAAATCTCATTTGCTGAGGGGTATCCCTCTATGTCGCCGACCGAGGGTAATAAGGCTTTGTTATCCCATCTCAGCAAGGTGAGCGTTGATCTGGGTTATGGAGAAATTGAAGCCTATGATCCCGGCAAGCGTGGTGCAGCGGACGTTTCTTTCGTGGCTCAATACGTCGACGCCATTGATGGAATAGGGGCCGAGGGGAATGGCGCGCATACACCTGAAGAGAGTATTGATCTTGCGACTCTGCCGCTGCTAATACAACGGGCAGCAATCCTGATTCATCGGTTGAGTATTGCAGAGAATATTTAATGCCAAAATATCTGTTCATCTCGGCGGGCAGGTGTTCTTGGGGTCAGGGTGCTTACTTCAACGCAAACACCCAAATTGAGGCACCGCCCCGATCTCCCGGGGCGCCTTTGGTCGAACTCCATTGTCTGTAGTGCCGGGTGATGTCGCGTATGTGATTATTCATCATGCCAACCACAACGGCGACATACTGCGTTTCGCCGACCCTGTACGTGATGAGACTCGACGCTGTGGATGAACTGGCCTTCTCCAAAATAGGCACTGATATCAAGCATTGCCTTGCTCACATCTGTGCCGATACTTTGACTATTTATTATCGTTTGGTGTTTCTTCATTGCTGCGATATCCTTTACCAAGTGAAGCTTTGCTGCCCTCTCATATTGGTTAAAGGTGATTCGACACACGGCCCGTTATAGGAGCTGTTGCAAAGCTGATCTAGAGCGAGGAGGGATAAGGCATCCTTAGTGGTTCTAGGACCATTGACGGCATTGTCTCTCCTCCTCACTCTAGGTTACCCCTTCTATCATCAATTAATGAATTGATTCTTAACTAAGAGGCATTGCCTTTATTTGACGGGCGATTTGTCCCAAAATACCCTTTAAGTAAGTGTCATTCGGGTCGGAGTCGGAGGACTGATCAGCGATTTAACGATCATGTTACAATTTCTTAACATTTAAATGCCGACAGGTATCTGGTAGTGCAGACCTACGCGATTGAAACCTCCGACAATGGTCTGGTGACCTACCAAGACAAAAAACGCTGGTTCTGGTTGCTCTCCCTGGTCAACCCCCTTATCCCCTTCGTGGGTATTGCCGGTCAATGGACAACAGGCAGTGAACTCTGGCTGTTGGTGCCACTGGGTCTCATGTTTGCATTGGGCCCATTGTTCGACTGGGTATTTGGTGAAGATGAAAATAATCCTCCAGAAGTACTTGTCCCTCAACTTGAGAAAGATACCTACTACCGTGTACTGACTTATTTAACGGTGCCCTTGCATTTCATCGTATTTTTTGGCTGCGCTATTTGGGTGGGCACCCAGAACTTACACTGGTGGAGCTTTCTTGCCCTGACCATTGCCGTGGGCTTTGCTGACGGCTTCGCAATTAACACAGGCCATGAACTGGGTCACAAGCGAACCAGGCTGGAAACGACACTGGCGAAAATTGTACTCGCCGTGCCTGCGTACGGGCACTTCTGGATTGAACATAACCGAGGCCATCATCGCGATGTAGCGACGCCTGAGGATCCAGCCAGCGCCCGCATGGGAGAGAGTATTTACAAATTCGCACGGCGTGAAATTCCGGGCGCTTTCCACCGCGCCTGGATTATCGAGAAAAACCGGCTCGGTCGTAAAGTTGTATCCATATGGGGCATTCACAACGAAATATTGCAGAGTTATGTGCTGACTTTTGTCATGCAAATCGGGCTGATCGCAATCTTCGGGTGGATCATGCTTCCCTTTCTTATCATCCACAATTTCTTTTCCTGGTGGGTGCTCACGAGCGCAAACTACATTGAACATTATGGGTTGTTACGACTGAAGCAGGCCGATGGCAAATACGAACGTTGCCAGCCACACCACAGTTGGAACGCCAATCACAAGTACTCGAACCTGTTGTTATTTCACCTGCAACGGCACTCTGATCACCACGCCAATCCAACGAGAAGATACCAGAGCCTGCGGCACTTTGACGATCTACCGAATCTACCCAGTGGTTATTACGGCATGTACATCATTGCCTACATTCCCTGGCTCTGGTACAAAATCCTGGACGCCCGGTTGCTGCGTCTGCCACACATAGCGGGCAACCTTGACAGAATCAATATTGACCCGGATGCCCGAGTCAGACTATATGCAAAATACGGTCAGACAAATGGCTGAGCATCTTTGTCCCGGCTGCGGTTACAGCTATGACGAAAAACTTGGTGACGATCACGAGGGCTACCCGCCCGGCATGCCATTTGCTGACTTGCCTGATGACTTCGTCTGCCCTGCCTGCTCGGTTCGTTACAAGGAAGACTTCGTTATCAACCATAAACCGCATGGAGATAACTAAAGCAAACAAAGAGTACCCCGGACCTTTTTTGGCTCGAAATCCCCCGACCTTGATACTCAGATCAAAGTGAACTATTTTAGAACGGAAAGTCAGGAGTTCAATGGCTAACGCCTGGGACCCCTTTCAAAATAAAAATGTTTCACTTGATCTTCATCAAAATCTTCCCAGATAAATGTGCAAGAATAATGAGCACAATTGGGTACTGCCATAAAAGTCAATTCGGATGATACTGTTTTGTCTGCTTGGCCAGGAGGCTGACCGAACTTGACAGGTCTTAGTCTGTCTTTTTTTATCGCCTTTATGGTTCAGACGAGGATGACACTACCGTGAGAGAAAAACCTACCCGATGTGTAACTGAAGAAGAATCCGAGGCACTTCGACGCGATGGTGCTGTGCTGATCAAGGGCGTGCTATCGAAGGACAGGGATTGATGTTCTGGCCCAGGGCCTCGACGACGCCATCACCGTACCGGACTGCATGACCCATGATCTTGGTCCGGAACTGTCGCGGATGGCTTTCCGTACGCAGAAGGCGCTCCTTACTATGTAATGCCGTACCTGCCGCGCAGTCTTGCAAACCTGTTAGGCAGGGATGTGTTTGATGCCGAAGCCGTTGAAGAGCTGACCGAAACCGAGCGGCCGCGATCATTGGCATTGCCGACAGTGCTTGAATATCTGTCTCAGACCCTGAAGGGCTTGGCGGCCGCCCACGATAAGGGCCTGGTTCATCGGGACATCAAGCCTTCCAACATCATGCTCAGCGAAAATAACCAGGTTCGCATCGTGGACTTTGGTATTGCCAAGGCGCCGGATGGTGCGGATTCGACAATGTCACAATTGGCAATGGGCTCCCGTCACTATATGGCGCCGGAGCAGCGTGAGAGCGCAAAACACGTGGATGCCAGGGATGACGTTTATGCCATTGGTGTAGTGGCTTATCGTATGCTGACCGGTCATCTGCCGACGGAACGTTTTGCCGACCCGAAGTAACTGTGACGTCCCTGCCGCAGGCGCTTAATGATCTGCTGCTGCGTTGTCTGTCCGAAGACCGGGTGGCGCGACCCGGGAACGGCGCAGACCTGCTCACACAGTTCAATGCCGCCAGACGAGTAGCAGCGACGGTCGATGGCGCTGATTCGAAAACCTGGATCGGAGAATCCGGTGAAACCGGGTTTCGCACCGAACTGAAACCCCTCAAGAAAGAAATCGGTGAACTGCTTAAGAAATATGTCGTCATCGATCCGCATCAACGGGAGAAGCTCGACTTCATGGCGACGGTGATTGATCTGGATCATGATGGTTTGGATGAGCTGATTAAAAACGAAGAGTCAGAACTGGGACCGTCACTGCGCCTTAAACGAAACTTCCTGAAGCTGTTGGACGAAACGGTAAGTACCAGGCTGACACCGGTGCATCGCGAGATGTTACACAAATCATCAGCACCCACTGGCTGGAGCACCCAGCACATTGATAAGCAAGCGGCAGATTGGTTTTCTCACCGAAGAGATGGCATCCGAGTCTTCAGCCAGTGGTGACAAAACGGGGCGTCGCAGTCATCAAAAGTTAGATGGTCAATGACTGCCACGATGCTGATCTGCTGGCTTACAGACTATTGGGTTGATCGCTGAGAAGATTTTTAAGCCGAGCAGGGCGATTTTGACCTGTTAATTCAGTCGCGAAGTGTGTGAGCAGCTCAGCGGGCTCCCCGAACACGTGACCGCACCGATCGGACCCGATCGCTAGCGAGTCTGCAAGAGCCTCAAGCAGAGGATCTTCGCGATGTTCAGCATCAGGTGGGCAGCGCCCCGAGCATCCGAATCGATCGCTTTCCTCACGGTCCCTTCGCTGAGACTCAGGATCCGGCAATCCGTCGCTGCATACATGTCGATGACCCGCGGTCGTTCAAGCAGAAAAGCCATGGCTCCAAAAACATCCCCTGGGCCAAACACGCCGAGCAGTGCGTTCCCGTCTCGCACCTCGAGATGGCCCTCGAGAATGACAAACATGTTCCGGGCGGTGCCCCCCTTCTTGATCACGTGGTCGCCCGCCTCACAGTCAATGATGTTGCTCTTGTGCAACACGCCGAGAACTTCTTCGTGGGTCAGTCCTTCCAGGGCCGAGACCTGGTTCTCGGAGAGATCATCCAGCGCCTCGTCGACCTCTCCGAGGTAGAGGCCCGAGTCGACGAGCCGCTGGCTCATCACGTTGCCCTCGTTGGCGAGCAGTCTCTCCAGGCATTCGGGAATGCGCGCGTCTTTCCCCCAGTCGTGGCTCGTTTCAGCCATGGGCGAGCCGATACGGCGCAGATACTCGATATCTTCAATGACGTTGACGATCGGGATGAGATAGCCCGAGTCGGGACTGTTGATATTCTTTGAAGCAAAAGTTCGACTGCCCTCGCCGACATAGCGACTCAGGAGGTGAGGCTCGCAAGCGCCGAAAATCAGCTGGACTCGCTTGTCGCTGATGAATTTCGAGGACGTCTCGCCCAGTTCTGAAAAGATCGTGCTCCCGCGAAGTTCAGGTTTGACCATTCCCCGCTCGCCAACGGCCATTGCCTCCTGGGGAATTTCAGCCAGAAAGGGCTCGAGGCGGTAGTGATCGACGAGACGGTCGGTGAACGGCGCGTCGCCGCCCCAGCTCATTCGAGAAGTCGCTATGACTTGTCCCTCGGAGGCCGCGTAGAAGATGCGTGCCGTGTTGTCTTCGGGTTCACGGAAGCGCCGATTTTCGTGATCCGCAACTCCGGTATAACGTCCCATTTCCGAGACGTAGATCTGGTAGCGAAAGCGGTAGACGGCTTCCTTTTCTTCTTCGCTCCGGGCTGTATGGATTCCGTTTCTGAGCAATCGAGTTTTCTCCCAACAAGCAAGTGAAGAGCTCCGGCATAGGAGAAAAACCACGCCCCACGATGGAGAATAGTTATTTTAAACCACTTTTTCCTAAGATTGTAGAAGTATCCCGTTCAAGAAATTCCGAAGTAATTATTTTCGGAAGGCAGCTGTATACGCTGAATGGCCAATGTCTGACTGCGTACTGATCTTTAGGCATACAAGCGGCAGGGTTGATCACTGAGAAGGTTTGCTGACCAGGCAGGGTGATTCTGTTTGTTAACCCAAGCGTTTTAGCATTGACTTGCTGTCGCAGCGCTTTAAATGGGCGGTGGTTGCGGCCTAGGCGGCTCCCTTGTGTGATCGAGAATCTTTTGAATTATGCCTGGATCAGTAATATCGGCGATGACACGCATGGTGCCGCCGCACAGTGGGCATAGCGTAATCCGAAGGCGGCCCCATCATATTGAAGACTCGTTTGAGTCGTTGAGCCCAGGTTAGGGGGGCGATAGGATCATTCCGACTCACAGCTTCTTCAGCCATTTTGTGTCTTCTGTCATCCCTTTTTGTTCTTCAATTTCTTAATCGACCTGATACTCTTTTTGGGGACGATGGGTTTTCTAATCTTCGCATTAGGAGCGAGTATGCCATGATATCGAACAAGATTATGTCGGGGTCCAGGTACCAGCGCAGCAAGTTTGCTTAGGAAGTCCAGAAAGTACAGGTAAAGCCATACTCAAAAAACGATTGTCGCGAGACAAACTTGCTGCCTGAAGATAAGGGAAATAAACCACATTTTCTGAAGAACGGTCAAGTATGGTAATTGCTGATGTTCAGTCAGATTTACG
>DUAT01000085.1:9720-24541 GCA_012960755.1 Gammaproteobacteria bacterium | reverse complement strand
ACCCCATTACTTCCGACCCCATTACTTTTCGTGTTCATGATAAAAAATAGCAGGACTTCAGAGAAAGCGTGTATTGTTAACAACAGTAGTTCCCATAACCCTGATAGTTAATGAGTGCAGCCGTTGAGATGTGCGTACGCTAAAAGTGTTACTTTCCTGCCACTGGCCATGTTGCTAATGATTGCGACGACCATAAAGGCGGAAGAAATTAACTATCAACATGGTTACGCCTTTCTTTCAACACCTGCATACAAGCCTGACTTCACCCATTTTAATTTCGTCAATCCTGCCGCCCCCAAAGGGGGTAAAATTCGTCTGCCTGCCATGGGCACGTATGATAGTTTTAACCCTGTTGCTGCAAAAGGGCGCGATGCAGAAGGGTTAGGTTTCTGGGCAAGTGACCGAAATCTACTATGGGACTCATTATTAGTTTCTTCGCTCGATGAACCGGCAACAGCTTATGGATTGTTGGCAGAGGGCGTAGCTGTTGCCGATGACCGTTCCTGGGTCGCATTTAAGTTGAGAAAAGCGGCAAGATGGCACGACGGCAAACAAATCACCGTTGATGATGTTGTCTTTAGCCTGGCGGCCTTCAAGAATGATGCGTCTCCATCGACCCGTTCGTCTTTTAGGCCGTTCGATATCGAAGTGATTAGCCAATCGGAATTTAGAATTCACATTGCAGCATACCGGCGAGATGATCCTTCGGTGGTTTTTATTCTCGGAACGATGCCTATTATGCCCAGGCACTATTGGCAGGACCATGACATCAGTAAGTCGACTGTTGAACCACCCCTGGGTTCTGGTCCGTATCGAATAGGCAAGTTTTCACTTGGGCGGTGGATTGAGTACGAACGGGTAAAAGACTATTGGGCTGCAGACCTGCCTGTTTACCGTGGCCGATTCAATTTTGATGTCATTAAGTATGACTACTTTCGAGATGATCAAATTCAGACTGAAGCTGTGAAAGGTAATGTTGTGGATATCATGATCGAAAATGTGCCCAGAACCTGGGAGTCCAAATATAAAACCCCGGCCTTTGATGCAGGTTATTTGAAGAAAGAAATGTTCAAACTTACACGACCCAGTGGCATGTGGTGGCCAATTTTCTGGAATATGTCACAACCTAGATTCCAGGATATCAGGGTGAGAAAGGCGCTCTGGCTGATTCGGGACATGCCATGGTACCAAAAACTCAACTATAACTTTTTTGATCATGCGACCAGTTTTTTCCATGAGTCAGAATTGGCCTCCCGCGGTTTAGCAGGCGAACGCGAACTTGCATTGTTAGAACCATTACGAGGACAAATACCCGAAAGTGTTTTTACACAGCCGTATGAACCGCAACCCAATACCGGTGACGGTTGGTCGAGAAAAAATCTACTGGAGGCCGCCCGATTGCTCAAAGAGGCTGGCTGGGTGATCAGGGATAAACGCCTCGTACATGGCAAGACCGGCGAGCCTTTTCACATCCGTTTTGTTGCAGTATCACCAGCGCTTGCAGCTGCCTTTGTTCCCTATTCCCAGGTGCTAAAACGTCTGGGTATTACGTCAACCATCAAATCGCCTGAGATCTCTAATTGGTTGTTTCGCATGCAGTCAGGAGACTTCGACGGTGGTGCTGTCTGGTTTTTGCCAAACAACACACCAACTCTGCTCATAAAAAACAGCTTTGGCAGTCAGGAAGCGGGTAAAACCTATGGTAGTAATTGGACTAATTTAAAGGATCCTGCAATCGATGCCCTCATCGATGAAATTGCAATTGCCACCACCTGGGAAGACTATGTTGCGGCCATTCGTGCCTTCGACAGGGTGATGTTATTGAATTATTACTGGTTACCTATGTCGTCTAAAACACGCCATGCTGTCGCTTATTGGGACAAGTTTGGTATTCCTGAACATGGTCGATTATTAAGGCTGGCTATCGCAGATACCTGGTGGTGGGATCAAAAACGCGCCGATGCGACTGATAAATTCACAGGTGGTAATAACTGATGGCAGGGTATCTGCTCAAACGCATTCTGCTTATTTTGCCAACCCTGTTTGGCATCATGTTGATCAACTTTATCATCATTCAATTTGCACCTGGCGGACCGGTAGAGCAGGCATTGGCAGAAGCCAGTGGGTTTGGCAGTTTCTCGGGTACGGCTTCTGTTTCATCTGCGGAATCCATGGGCGTGGCAGATGATAGTGGTTATCAAGGCGCGTCCGGTCTTGATCCGGATATGGTAGCGCAACTAGAGAAACAGTTTGGTTTCGATAAACCCGCCCATGAACGTTTTTTTACCATGATAGGCAACTACTTAACCTTCGATTTTGGCCATAGTTATTTTCAGGACAGACCGGTGTTTGACCTGGTCGTAGAGCGGCTACCGGTATCCATATCCCTGGGGCTTTGGTCTCTCTTACTGATATATAGCATCTCTGTGCCTCTTGGTATCGCCAAGGCGGTACATAATGGCAAGGCATTCGACATCTGGTCGAGTGTGGTTATTTTTACTGCCTATGCCATTCCCGGCTTTCTGTTCGCGATTGTTCTTATTGTCATATTTGCTGGTGGCTCGTACCTGGATTTGTTCCCATTGCGTGGCCTTGTATCGGAAAACTTCGAGTCACTTTCATTTTTTGGCCAGGCGAAAGACTATCTGTGGCATCTTGCCTTGCCTTTGTGTGCATTGACCATCGGCGGCTTTGCAACACTGACAATGTTAACCAAAAACAGTTTTCTTGAAGAGCTAAACAAACAGTTTGTGCTGACTGCACGGGCGAAGGGTTTAACAGAAAGGCGCGTCTTGTATGGCCACATATTCAGAAATGCCATGTTAATTGTGATTGCAGGTTTCCCGGCGGCCTTCATTGGCATTTTGTTTACTGGATCATTGCTTATAGAAGTTATTTTCTCCCTTGACGGCATAGGTTTACTTGGCTTCGAGGCGATTGTGAAACGCGACTATCCAATACTGTTTGGCACGATGTTCTGTTTCACACTCATTGGACTGGTGATGCAGTTAATCGGTGACCTTACCTATGTGCTTGTTGATCCGCGCATTGATTTTGAGGCTAAGGGGTAGCTATGAGCCCAATTAATCAACGTCGTTGGGCCAACTTTAAAGCCAATAAACGCGGTTACTTTTCTGTACGTATCTTTGCCTTGTTGTTTTTCGTTTCGCTCTTCGCAGAATTTATTGCCAATGACAAACCCATCATACTTTCGATTGATGGTGATATTTTTCTACCTGTCTGGTTTAGCTATGCAGAGGTTGAGCTTGGTGGTGTGATGGAGACTGAAGCCAATTATCTTGATCCGTTTGTATTGGATCTTATAGAGAAAAACGGTTGGGCCATTTGGCCGCCAGTTCCGTATAGCTTTGAAACGATTGACTGGGATCTTGAACCACCTTTTCCGCATCCGCCAGATGCTGAACACTGGTTAGGCACAGATGGTGGCAATGCCGATGTATTTGCAAAATTGTTATACGCCTTCCGGTTATCAATCATTTTTGGCATCAGCCTGACCATCATCACCTCTACCATGGGTATTGCTGTTGGTGCCATTCAAGGATATTTTGGTGGTCTAGTCGATTTGATCGGGCAAAGAATGGTTGAAGTTTGGTCTGGTATCCCGGCCTTGTTTATTCTGGTGATTCTTGCGAGCCTGATAGAACCAAACGTATTCTGGCTGTTAGGCATTATGTCGCTGTTGAGTTGGATGACCCTGGTAGGAGTTGTTCGGGCAGAATTTTTGCGTGCAAGAAATTTTGAGTTCGTCAAGGCAGCGCAAAGCCTGGGAGTAAATAATCCCACTATAATGACAAGGCATATTTTGCCTAACGCTATGGTAGCAACGCTCACATTTCTACCATTTATACTAACAACTTCAATTGGGTTCTTGACGGCGCTTGATTTTCTTGGGTTTGGATTGCCGCCAGACTCTCCATCTTTTGGCCGCTTGTTGTCAGCTGCCAAGGCCAATTTGCAGGCGCCATGGATTGGTATTTCAACATTTTTTACCCTGGCGGTTATGTTGATTCTGTTGATCTTTACCGGCGAAGCCATACGCGATGCATTGGACCCACGTAGGTCAGTGAACCTTTAAGCTGGAACGCACTTGCCCTATTTCGGAGTGGTGCTGTTGGTGATCTGTTTGAATAGAAAAGGCGGGATTAAATAACGTAAAGTCGCCAGCTCGTGTTACTCCACGACCGCCAAGACCCTTTCATTTTCCGTTAAGCCAGAGACTATTTCGATCATGCCATCCTGATAGGTTTTTCCTGTCCTTACCAGGCGGCGTTCTACCGATGTTTGATTGATTAACCAAACAATATCTAGCTGACCTATATGGGCGACACGATCTCGGGGAACTAACAACAGCTGTTTGGTCCCGGCGGGTATGTGTAATTGAGCATACATGCCTGGCAAGAGTTCTCGGGATTCTTGTAAGCGTGTTTTGATGAGAAAACTCCGTGACCCCACATTGCCAGCTGGCACAATCTCCTCAATTTCCGAATGAATTGATTCTCCAAGTGTTGGAATTGTAACTTGTAGTGATTGGCCTGTTTGTAAGGAATAAGCAAGTTTTTCTCGCACATTAGCTTCAGCGCGTAGTGATAGCGGGTTATAAAGTGATAGTAGTTGGATGCCAGGCTGTACGGTGTCACCCGGCTCTGCGAAGCGGTCAATAACGCGGCCATCAATGGGGGCTGTTACCGTGGCAAAGCTTAGTGCTGCGTTCGCCTCTTTCAGCGCTTGCTTTGCGTTTGATAGATCAGCAACCAGGCTATCATGGTTTGCCAGCGCTTTGTCCAGGTCGGCTTGTGCAAGCAGGCCTTTTTTAGAGAGCTCAATTGATCGAGATAACGATTGCTTAGCTTCCTTTAATCTGGCATTTACCGATTGAGTGTTAGCCTCTGCTTGTAAAACTCTGGATTGTAAGTCCGTTTTCTCTAGCTCGATTAATGTCTGCCTTTTCTTAACCATATCACCGGCTCGAACATGAACGAAGATAAGGGAAATAAACCACATTTTCTGAAGAACGGTCAAGTATGGTAATTGCTGATGTTCAGTCAGATTTACGACCCCCTGACGTGGTGATCCTTTAGATGGTCAATGACTGCCACCATGCTGATCTGCTGGCTTACAGACTATTGGGTGAAACTTATCCCGGCGCGATAGATTCAGCCTATTTGGGTTTCCCGTTCGCGCGTGACCCTGGTGTTTTCGATAGGATTTGGTGCTGATGAAATAACCAATAATCCAGCGAACCCCTGGTCTGGCGATGACAGGGTTAAATCAAAGCCGACGCAAATTGTCATCCGGGTTACGGTCAATCATTTTGACATACGGGTCAACACCCACCCTTGCGGGTTTCTCTTTTACGGTAAAAGTAAAAGTTTGTTCGCCACCTGGCGGCCCAGTATCGAGAACCACTGAACTTCAACGGGATATCGTATTGATTCAAAACGGTGTTCTTGAAGAAAAAGTGTCAACGGTCAGTCATCAGCATACGACCTACGATCAGATTGTACTTGATGATGATTGCGATGGAATAACGGACGGTTTTCTGTTTTTGTCCGATTTCTTTGGTCTTGAATCCAATGAAGGTAGCTTGAGAGATTCATCTCAAATAACCCCTATCGCGTTCGGCAATTTAGTGGGCTCGCGTTGGGCATTTAGCTTTTTCTATGATCAGGGAGTTAATGGATTCTTCCCGTTTAATCCCCTGGGTGAAGGTCTTGCGACAGATCTTCTGAGTTTTGGGGGTGGTAATGGTGGAGCCAAGATTTCGGGGGTTAACTTTTCCTGGTCAGAAGCGGCTGGTGTGTTGACGATCGACCATCAGAGCCCTTCAAATGAATCGCTCACCCAGAAAATCACGTTGTTGGATAAACTCGATGGCGTTCAGGGAGCATTTTATGATCTGACTAACAATGATACTGGTGCAAGGATTGGGACTTATGGGCTGGCAGTGAAACAAGACCCGAATTTTGACTTTGCAGCAGTTAACAATTTTCAGGCAGACCCTGGAAACTTCTGGAACTCCAGCCTGAATGCTCACCTTAAATCACAGTACGATGCGAATGGCGATTTGCACTACTTCAATTATTTTGGCTGGGTAAACAATAGTGGCTTTATGCGAAATCAGCTCTTCTATTTCGATCAGGCAGGGCTTTCTGTACGAGCGGATAGAGAGTTACAATTCATCAATTCTTTTAGTACCGATATGATATTCAGAGGGCCATATTTCTTCGGTTGTTATAATGGCCCGGTCGTCTGTCATAAAAGAATATGGACGCCGTTAATGCAGGATAGTGATGGTAGTGTCTGGTATTTGGAAAATGCCTTCACTGACTTCTCAAATCCGAATGATCCGCTTGGAAGACATGGTGTGCCGAGGATTAATGTTGTGGACCAAATTGCTATTCCACCGAGCCAGGTAGTGACACCTTTGGAATTTTTCCCATAGTCGGAACGAGGTAAATCGGCTAGAGATAGATTACCCGATACTGTATAAACTGTTGCCTGTATCTAGCCGATATAAAACCCTACATCTGAGTTGACCCTAAATACAATTAGTATTACACTATACGGTATAATGTATAAGCATGTTCATTTATGATCGTAGGCTTTTCTGGCAAAGTTGCAAAAGACATTTGGCAAACCAACCAGTCAAAGAGCTTGCCTCGAGAGTATTGGATTCGCGCAAAAGCACTGCTAACGATCATGCACTCTACATCAACTCTTGATGATTTAAGAATTCAAGGTGAACCACCTGATATCAGGTTGCACAAACTAAAGGGAAATAGAAAAGCGTACTGGAGTATTACTCTCAAGCTACCCTGGTGCATTACTTTTCAATACAAAAACGGCGAATTTTCTGAAGTAAAAATTGAGAACTACCATTGAGGTAAAACATGATTGACAACCCACTTCCATTGCATCCCGGAAAAGTTCTATCTGAGATTTACATGAATCAGATGGACCTTAATCAATCTGCGCTCGCTAAACTCTGCGATTGTTCTCCGAGAAAAATAAACGAAATAGTTAACGGAAAACGTGGTATTTCACCATCCTTCGCAATCATTCTTGAGTCAGTCCTAGATACATCAGCAGAAATGTGGGTACGAATGCAAGCTGAGTTCGATTTATGGGAGGCTCGTCAGAAGGCTGCCTAGGCTCTGAGAAAAATAAGGATGAGCAGGTGTGAATCTCGGAAAATTGGCTGTCTATCAATCGTACAATTTCTTCCAACATGCAGAATACGTGGTCTTTGACGCTTTCACAAGGTGGGCCAATCAGTCTGAAAATCCCCGTGTCGGTGGTTCGATTCCACCTGTCCTTCGCAATTATTGATCCGGAGATATTCAAGCAGCTGCTCGCCACTCATATCGATGGTGAAGCCCACCTACTTTCGGACTTTCTACCAATTGATCTGCCCTTGAAGCCCTTTCAGATACTTGGCGATCAATTGGCGTCTCTTTTGTTAGTCCCAAATGAGTTCTGTCACTATTGTAGTAATAAAAATAGTTCTTGAGAACGCTCTTTAGATGGCGTTCATCCCAGACAATGACATGGTCAGTACATTCTCTTGGGATGGGGCCACCTAGGTACTGCCATTGAGTCGTTCAACATAAGCATTTTGCCAAGGACTTCGATGTGCTGTTAATACTTCTTCGATACCCATTGCTTTAACGGGTTTTTGAAAAACCTTACCGAAAATCTTGTCTCTATCCCTGAGTAAATACCTCGGTGAACTCTCCCATGGAAAAGCTTCAGTAATCTGTTGTGCAGTCCATTGTGCTGTGGGATGTGCAGTGACATTGAAGTGAACGACACGCCGTCGGTCATGGCTTAGAACCACAAACACGAATAACATCTTAAAACGAATTGTCGGCACCACCGGAAAATCTACAGCTACCATGTCTGGCATGTGATTCTTGATAAAGGTCTTCCAGGTCTGTGATGACGGTTTTGGATTATTTCGGCGAATGATCCCTGACACTGATAGCTCTGATATCTCAATACCCAGTTTCAATAACTCGCCGTGTATCCTCGGTGCGCCCCATAGTGGATTGGTTGTCGATAGTTTAAGTACAAGTAATTTTATTTCCGGACTTAGTTTGGGCCTTCCACGGTTAACGCCTCTGCATTTGCGTCTCCAATAAAACCTGAAGGTCTTCCTTTACCAACCTATCACAGTCTCGGGCTGGACGATGAAAAGGGAACCTCGCCAACTTGGCCAGAACTGCGATAGGGCTTTCCAAAATACTCGATCACGTGCTCTCAAACTCGGGCGACCCTGAGTTCGCTTCAATACAATTAGCTGTTTGCGCAGTGCAAGATTCTGACCGTTCTTCAGAAAATGTGGTTTATTTCACTTATCTTCTATACTGAATTGTCCAAAACAACCTCGAAAAACGAAGTGGAGAATTATGACTAGATCGGTAAAAGTTAGGCTGTTCATAACTCAAAGCGTGTTGATTCTGGCCATATTTTCTGGTCTGACAACAAATTCTGTTTCTGCACAAGATTCTTCTCGACATCCGAATATTTTGTTCATAATTATGGATGATGTAGGCATAGACAAGATGCAGGTCTTTGAATACGGGGGATTCTCTCCGCCGCAGCTTCCCAGCATAGAGGCGATTGCGCAAGCTGGAGTGCGCTTCAAGAACACATGGGCCACGCCGGAGTGCTCACCAAGCCGGGCTGTGTTTTTTTCAGGTCGTTATCCGTTCCGAACCAACATCCTCGGCGCAATCGGTCCATTGGATCTGGCTAACTCCCACGTATCTCCCTTCGAGACCACGATTCCCCTCCTGCTCAAGAAACGCAACTATAACAGTGGCCTTTTTGGTAAATTTCATCTGGGAGGTCCCGAGAATAATCTGTTCGGTAACACAAATCCTCAGGCGCTTGGCTGGGATTTCTTTTATGGTTATGTGGGCGGATTGCTTGCGTCAGTTGATTCAACCGCTGGAGGGGTCGCTGAGGACCTCGGTACGTATTCGTGCGGGTTTGTCAACGATGCGATGAGCGGTGCCTGCTACTTCGCTGATGACCGTCCGTGCGATGACACACTTGCCGGAGTCGCGCCGGGCCGCACTTGCATGGAGGAGGGAGGCCTGTTTGTTCCTAATCAGGCTTGCCAATCGACACCCCCGGCTAATCTGAACTTCGAGACCTTGAATGCCTATTTTGTCTCACCCCTCGTGATTAACCACGAAAATGGTCTGCTGGAGGAAGTTCCTCCCACAGACCCGCGTGCACGAATGTACCGCACAACGGTTGAAGTGAACGCGGCGAGAGATTGGATCAATTCCATGCGGCATCAGAACAAGCGGTGGATGGCAACGGTCAGTTTCTCGTCGGCCCATACGCCTTACCAGCAGCCCCCGCGGGATTTGCTTTCTCCAGTTTCAATTGACGGCAGTGACTTGGACTGTACGGAAACTCTCGATCAGAGAATTATCAGCAATCAAATGATCGAAGCCATGGATACGGAAATCGGCCGTTTGCTCGTTGAAACAGGATTGGCAACGCGCCACCCATCCGGCCACCTGGACTATCATCCTGAAACTACCAATACCATGATTATCGTTCTCGGAGACAACGGTTCCATTGGATTTGACACGAAGTTTCCGTTTGATCCAACACGGGCCAAAGGCACGTCATACCAGACAGGTGTGTGGGTTCCATTAATTATTGCAGGACCGTTAGTGAATAGTCCGAACCGTATTGTGAGTTCGATGGTCAATGTTGCCGATCTGTTCGAGCTGTTTGCAGAGATCGCGGGTATTGATGCACACAAGAAGGTACGCAGGATGATTGATTCGGTCTCGATGTTACCGTACCTTACGGATCCGAGCCAGGGTAGTATCCGAACTTCTAACTTCACCCAGTCGGGAGTAAACATCACCGCCAATGGTGTGAGAAACGGTCCTTGTATCATTTCGGAAACCACGTGTACTCAGATCCCCACAAGCAAGTTGGTTTGTGGGGACAACAATGGTATCTGGTGGGGCGCGGGCGCTAATCATGAAAACACTGTTGGAATTCCACTACCGGAAGGCTTAGAGCTTTGCTGCGACGTCAACCGCTTCCGTTTAGATCAGGGGGAGTTACCGTACGACATATTGCCGGATGTTTCGACTGCGATCCGAAATACAAACTTCAAGCTGGTCATGACTTCAACGCGCAAATTCAATAGAGACACAGACGCCTGCGAAGACGAGACAACGACTGAGTTTTATGAAATCAATGAGGATGTTCCCATACCAAGACTGGATACAGAAGGAACTGACTTGCTGGAAGAAGATTTAACCCCGGAAGATTTAACCCCGGAAGAGCGGGCCAACTTCGATGCTCTCTCTGCCGAGCTCGAAGCGTTACTGGCCACACAACCTGACTGCCCGGGAGACGGCAATCTCGATCTCGTAGTTAATGGAAAGGATATCAAGAATTGGAAAATGTTTAGTTCTCAGTGGGGATTATCCAGCGTTTATGACTTTAACTTCGACGGCTTAACGGACTCAGCCGACCGCACGATCATCGAAGAGAACCGCGGCACAAAATGCCTCATGACTGGAAAAAGCAAAAAATCTAAAAAAAGCAAAAAATCTAAAAAATAGTTCTGCCGGTAATTGGAATGGTCTAGGAGCCTGTCGGACTTGACAGATCGTAGCGAGGAAAGCCGCGATCCACACACACCGAAACATAACGTAATCGTTAGGCAAACCCCTCATGACTTTCAACGAGTGGATCTGCTCGATCGATTGAAATATCACTGGTGAAAGTCGAGGACTTACGGAAGGTGTCCCTGGAAAAAAGAAGTCTAGGACATCCAACAAGTCGTGTTTACTTACAAGGTAACTGGTAAAAGGCTCACATCTCAATGCTGGGTGTCCCAAACTATTGTCACAAACTATTGTCCAAAGAATGGCACGTTTCTCTTTGTCGGACTCAATGCGGACGATCAACA
Organism: Gammaproteobacteria bacterium; assembly: GCA_012960755.1. The sequence continues at coordinate 13,563 of DUAT01000085.1, read as the reverse complement.
ACCAAGCTAATGATGTTCGTGCCAACACCAATGAGTAATTAATTTCATTGACAAGTAAGATAAATAACAATTGCTCTATTAATCCTCATGCTCGTAATTGCGAGGGTCGGCCATGATGACCCGGAGGAGGATCTCGCGTTTAATGTTCAGCCCGGTCAGACGGCCGCATCCAACGTATCGACACCGGTACGAAGTCACAATCACGTTGTCTTCGCCACTTCCGCTCTCATCCTCATGGTTGCCGCATACACCTTATGGCAGTGGCAGACCGTGAAGGAACCCAGGCAACCCGTACCAGAGGAACTACCTTCCGCTGAAACGAAAATCGATTCCAACTCCGTGCGAGAAACGACCATCATGGTTATGCCCTTCAAGGACTTGAGCCCGACCAACGAAAATGCCTATTTCGCCGCTGGTATGTATGAGGATGTGTTGCATAAAGTTTCCGGCATTCCCGGGCTTCGCGTCATCGCCAGAAATACCGCCAATAAGTTCATAGAGAACAGGAAGAGCCCTGCTGACATCAGCAAAGAACTGGGCATTACCCATTTGCTCACGGGAAGTGTAAGGCGCGACAAAAAGCAGGTGCGTATCAACGTGCGACTGATCAGTACCGATAACGAATGGCAGTTATGGTCCGAATCCTACGACAGGCGGTTAGACGATATATTCACTATTCAGTCAGATCTGGCGACTCAAATCGCTTCTGCGATGCAAGTCAATATCGACAAAGGCGCGGCGAAGCAATTGGCTGTGAAACCGACTGATAATCTGGTCGCTTATGATCTATATATCGAAGGCAGGGAGCTTGCACGACAGGGGACCACGTTCCGGTTCAGCGGTTCTCGAACCGCCCGTAGTCGAACAGTCCAAATTCGAAGCCCAGTCGTTCCCGGGCAGCCGAGTGGAATGCATCGCTTTGTCGCCAGAAATTTGGGTTCGTGCGACGGATACCGTACGCATCGAGCAGTCGTGAGTAGTCACCCTCGGTGCGCAGTGTCGCGATTCGTTCGACGAATTGGTCGAGTTCGATCTCGTTGACGAGAAAGAACGCATTCGGGTACGCGCCGAGGAAGCCGGGCACGATCAGCAGAGAGTCTTCGTCCAGTTTGCGGAATTTTTTCTCGCCGAAAATCGACGTTATGTTCAGGTGTCCATTATTCCGAATCAGCGTGACGTAATAGTTGCCCGACGGGCCGGCGATCTCGATGAACGAGTTCTGCGGCACCAGGTTGGCGGGCAGGCCGGTGAGTCCGTTCAGTTTTTCGAGGGATGCGCGTGCCGCGGCGCGGCGAATCGATGTCATCGCGTATCGGTCGGGCAGGACGGGCGCCAGGTGCTGCCGTAACATGCCGTACAACTCGAGCTTCTCATCGTCGGTCTGATAGTCGATGCCGAGTGTCGATTTGTTCTCGAAGCGCGGCAGTATCATGTATTCGGTAACTTCTTTCTCTGCCTCGCGGTACCAGAACTCGCGCTCACGCTTGCGCGCTTCCGGCGGCAGCATCAGCAGGAATGTCTTCTCCCCCTCCATGCGCAGGAAGTCCATATAGACTCGTGACAGCAACTGGTGACCGACATTGCCGTACACGTCGTAGCCGGCTACGAGCAGATAATGGATGCGTTCGAGTAGCGTATAGCCCATTATCCATGCTGTCTTGGGCGGATTGCCGACCATGCCCTTTTCGACCGTGGCGCTGTCGAAATGTCGGAGCACGGTCAGCGCGGCGTTGTCATTCGTGCCGTCACCATCCCATACCATGTCCAGGTTTATGACTTCGCTGTCGGTGAAGTGTTTTGCCATGTAGGCGTCGAGTTCCACGAGCAGCGCTTTCTGCTGTGCGCTATAGTGACGCCAATGCTTGATCGGCCGGTAAATATTCTCGGTGCTGGCCGGCAGTTCGAGCTTCTTGTCCTGAGCGGACAGAAAGTCTTCGAGGATCTCGAGCGTTGGGCTATTCGGGTTGATGAAGAATATCCAGAAGTCATCGTTGATGACATTCAGCGCAGCCTGCCCGCGACACACGGGGCCCTTGATAAAGGACATGATCGTGAACTGTGCCTCGTCGAGCATGAACTTATAGCGCGTGTTGACCGGCATGTCGTCAAAGGTTCGGAATGGATTCGAAGCATCATTCTCGGCGTAGGATGGCAGCGCATCGATCGTGTAGTCCGCATCGATAAACAGTTCCTGCCAGCGAGCCATCCGCTTCGCATCCAGCGCATAGGGCATATGCGTCTTGGCGACGATCGTGCCGACGTGCCGATCGATCCGGTAGTACACGCGATCGACGCCCGGATCACTATACGGCCGACGCGTCGCGATCAGTTCGATCGGCTGGCGGGGCGGGGTCGCCGACCGGACGATCCGGAAGAACTGCTTGTCGCTGATGTCCGGGAAATACAGGTGGCCGAGGAACAGGTGCTCGAAAATGTAGCGGCTTGCGAGCTGTGCCTTCAGCGAATTGCCGTTCAGAAATGCCTCCCAGATTGCGATTTCCTCGGCGAACTCGGGAGCCAGCGGCGGGCGTGCGGTATACGGTGCGCCGGTTTCCAGCCAGCTCAATAGCGTGCCCTGTTCTTCTTTGTCGAGCCCGGGCAGTGCATACGGCATACCCCACAACGGGTGCTTTTTCGCAAACTTGTCGAAGGTCTCGGGCTTCGCACAAAATTGCTTGCGATCGAGCGACAGGTCGAAGCTCTTCGGCAACTGCTTGCCGTCCGGTAGCGGGTTCTGCTCCTTGAGCCGCAGTATTTGGTGCATGACGCTACCATCACGATTGGCCTCCGGTGTGTCCGCGTACTCGTTCAGAACCGGGAAGAAACCTTTCTCGCGCCATGCGGAGACGGTGTGGGCGTCTTGGAACAGTCGCGTCATGGGTGCAGCCTTGAGCCGCATCGAGTTGTAGACCTTGGCCTCGCTCGCACCGCGTTCGATGCCCTCGATCGAACTCATCTTTAACTGGCACGGCGCATCGTAACAGGCATGGCAGACGATACAGCGACCCTCGACAATCGGCTTGACGTCCTGCCAGTAGTCGACGGCGCCGGCCGGCAGCACATCGACCACACGTTCGCGCGGCTCGGCCGTGCCGAAGCGTTTTTCCATCTCGACGGCGGTCATCGCCGTGCAGCCGACGACCAGCAGTGATGAGATGAGCCAAGAGATACTGCGGAGTCTGTGCATGAGCTTGGGTCCTTGCTCCGGCGGACCGGTCGCGGCGTTTATCGTGTGATAATGCGCCCATACTGCAGTCCTTACGGGCAATGTCAATGGCGTGTATGATCGGCGACGTGGGAGACTAATCCTTTTCGAGTTCGATTACGTGAACGTCGAGGAACTCGTCCTGAAAAATGAATATTTAATTAACTATACTGATAAATCCCTGAAAGCCCTCGTGAATCGTTATTTTAAACAGTGTTTTCCGAGATTTCAAAAGTATCCTGATTGGGATTTTTGTGACAGGCCGAGAGACGCTTCGTTCTCGCCCTCATCGTGGGTAATTCCCACGAGTCACTACCGAAGATTGGTGGTAGAACTTAGTTGCAATAATTTCGGAAATTGCTGATGTTCAGTCAGATTTACGACCCCCTGACGTGGTGATCCTTTAGATGGTCAGCTACCGGGAGCTGATACAGACTGTTGCACCGTGATTTTCTAAAACATGCTTGGATAAACAAGCCAAATCACCTCTGCCCGACCCTTAAATCTCCTAAGTGATCAACCCTATGTTGTGTAAGCCAGCAGATCAGCATCATGTGACTCTCCCACCCCGACAGACGATTAACAAGATTTACTCCGGCACTTTCCTCCGACCCCATTACTTACATGCCACAGGATGA
>DUAT01000085.1:0-9710 GCA_012960755.1 Gammaproteobacteria bacterium | reverse complement strand
GGGTTATGTACGCCAACGGTAGGGGTGTGCCACAGGATGACAAGGAAGCAGTCAGGTGGAACCGGTTAGCAGCAGATCTGGGTTTTGCAAGCGCTCAGTACAACCTGGGATTTATGTACGCCAACGGTAGGGGTGTGCCACAGGATTACGAAAAAGCCCATATGTGGTACAACATTTCAGCGGGTAATGGCAATGAATCGGCAAGAAAAAATAGAGACCTACTGGCAAAAGAAATGACTCCAGAAGCCGTTTCCCAGGCGCAAGAATTAGCCAGTAAATGGATGGAATCTCATTAGGTTCCTGTCAGCCTGACCATGGCGTTATTTCGTCGGGGGTTGCAGTATAGGAACCATTAAGCTGCTAAATTTGGCATGGCCGTTCAACGCTAAATCACAGAAGATGTGGTTTGTTTTTACTATTCTCAGTAACTCCGTTTTCTTATCCCTCTCTCGGCAATTGATGACTAACCGCTTGTTATTACAGGCCAAGGAAACTGGCCCGACAGGATATTCTCGTACCGGACACGCTCGTGAGAAAGTCCCATGTCCTCAAGAGCCTCTTCTAGGCTGACGCATAGCATGCTTGTATTAGTTCTTCGGCCTGACACATCTAACCTACTGAGCCTTTCCCGGTAGACTGCTTCAAGTTCTTCATCCTGAGGCAGGATAGAGTAAAGGCGAACCGCCTTGAAATGCGTCAGAGGATCTCTACCGGGGATGCTTAAAAAATTAAGCAACATGCTTTCAAAACGATTGAGCCTAGAACGGTCGGTGTCATACAAGTCGACCGCAGTGACATTGCGCAGATCGAAAATCATGGCTGACAGAAGGTATGATTTTTTAGCGCCCAGGCACCTTAAGGTCTCCAAGACTGCATTGTCTCCTTCAGCACGACTGTACGATTCGGTGAACTTGATCAGGCTAATGCTACCTTCGAGCAATGCATATGATGTGAACATCTACAACAAACCCTCACTCAATCGACAACTGATCTCGGAACACATATGTAAAAGCAGAAGAAGGCCACTCGAAATTTTGGAGTATATGAACCATTAACGCCCAATTGTGAGGAATCTGCAAATAAGATTTGATGGGATTGCTCCAATTTTAATGAAATATCGGTCGGAGTTCAGCTTTTAATCGGCTAGAACAAAAAGTAGACCGATTGCTGCTTCACTGATCTCATCAGCCACACCGTAGTTCGCGGAGGTGGTCCTTCAGGTACTCGACTCTATCGCTGCCCCAGAAGATCTCTTCGCCCACGATAAACGCTGGTACGCCAATTACACCCAGAGATTTTGCTTCCTCACCGTATTGTGCCAGCAGCGCAAGGCGCTCCGGTGCATCCAGTGCCGCAGCCAACTCAATTCGGTCCAGGCCAACTGACTCGCCCACGCTGAGGATAACGGACTCATCACCAATGTCCCGTCCCCTGCCCCACTCACTGGCCATCATGGCGACAATATATTGTCGCAACACACCTTTTTCCTCTGCTAGCAAGGAGCCTGCGGCAGCCTTTGTGGGCTCGGTGGTGGGTGGCGGAGGATTCATGGGAATGCCCATCTTGCGGGTAATTCTCGCCATATCCTGACGCACCAGGGGAATTTTTACCTTGGCACGTTCCGGTGGTGAGCGCCCGTCCCACCCCCCCCTGAGGACGCCATACCAGATTGACGTCGTAATCATCAAAAATACCAGGCAACAGCTTGGATACGATGTAGCAATACGGACTGCGAAAATTAAAGAAAAATTTTACATCAACAGATTCTGACATCGATTGGTAACCTCCTTACTCAGCTTGCTGAGACTAGTTCAGGGACCGCTCGGTTTTTAGACATAGTCAGGGCCAGGTCTTCAATCATATCTTCCTGGCCACCGACAGTTCTTCTGCGGCCTGTCCTGTGCGATTTCCTAACTTAAGCTGCAACCGGCAGTTGATACAAACCGTTGCAGCGTGATTCCCATCGATAGTGATCCAGTGAAACAACATTCTTACCAGTGGGCTTTTCCTCCGCCATTCTTCTCGGAGTTTTCATCCCGAGAGAAGAATGACCACGATGGTTATTGTAATATTCTTGAAAATGATCGAGCTTGTTCTGTAAATCAATCGTGTTGAAAAAGAAAAGCTGGTCTAAATATTCCCTTCTTGAAGTTCCAATGATCCGCTCGATGAATGGGAGAATAGTTATTTTAAACAGTGTTTTCCGAGATTTCAAAAGTACTCCTCTGGCCTATTTCCTGATTTTAGCCAAATCACCCCTGTCCGACCTTTAAATTTCCTAAGTGATCACCCCGGCCATCTGTAAGACAGTAGATCAATAGCTATTCAGACATTGACCATCCTCTACCAAAATACTGTCATTCAAACTTTTATATGCAAAAAAGTCCCAATTAGGGTACTTTTGAAATTCGGGGTAAAAGTGGTTTAAAATTACTATCCTCTGGCCTATTTCCTGATTTTATGTGGAGATTGGTAAACTATAACGCGATCATGGTAAAAATTGTTGGAGGAAAAATGCCCGCGAGCTACCGAATCGACAAAGCACGCCACCTGATTTTGAGTGTCGCGACAGGCACCTGTATCGATGATGATTTGCTCGATCACAAACGAAGTTTGAGTGCTGATCCCGAATTCGATCCGGGATTTCGTCAACTCTTCGACTTTCGCAAAGTGACCACCGCGGAACTGACCACCGCCTGCGTGAGACAACTTGTGCGGGATAATCCTTTTGAGAAAGGAGCCCGCCGGGCCGTCGTGTGCGACATCGACCTGCTCTTCGGATTGGCACGCATGTTCGAGATGCTCAACGGTGATGGGCCAGATGAGGTCCGAGTATTCCGCGAGATGTCCGACGCACTGGCCTGGCTGAGAATCGATACGATCGACTAAGGTGACCGCCGCCCAAGTGACTCGATCCGCTTCGGAACCAAGGGGGCGCGGACTACTGGCGCGCCTGTCCTGTGCGAAATGCAAATTTTCAAATAGAAACAACAGTTTAGCTGTTGCGTATCAGGCATGTGATAAAATAGCAGGAATGTTTGAAATCATCGAATTGCTAACCCACTGCTTTGTCACGCTAATCAAATTTCTGAAACCAGGCGGAGTGAAACTGGTGATGGCTGAATCGATCGCAATGAAGCATCAACTCATTGTCATGAATCGTGGTAAAAAAAGGTCACCCGCATTAATCACAAGAGATCGATTTCTGTTTGGTATATTGACTTTGTTCATCGGTGAACGCCGTCTCCAAAAGGTGGCAGTCATTGTAAAACCGGCCACTATACTTGCCTTCCATAAAGCACTTGTGAAACGAAAATACAGCAGACTTTATTCGAACAAGGTTAAGAAAATTCCCGGTCGAAAAGCACGAGACCAAGTTTTGATTGATCTGGTGGTCGAAATGAAAAGGCGGAATCCATCTTTCGGCTATGGTCGTATTTCGATGCAGATACTCGAAGCTTTTGGGATTACTATCAGTCGTTTCGCGGTTGGCAGAATATTGCGCAATACCAAACACACCTTGCCTTCTGGCGTTGGTCCGTCCTGGTTAACGTTCATCGGTCACGTGAAGGACAGCCTATGGGCAGTAGATCTGTTTCGATGTGAATCGGCGACCTTGAAATCTCACTGGGTGATGGTCGTCATTGATCAGTTTACGCGAAGGATTATTGGCTTTGCTGTACATGCTGGTGATTGCGATGGTGTTGCTTATTGCCGGATGTTTAATAAAATTATCTCCGGGAAATCATTACCAAAATACCTAAGTTCCGACAATGATCCGCTATTTCTCTTTCATCGTTGGAAAGCCAATTTGCGGATTGTTGAAATACATGAATTGAAATCTGTTCCTGGCACTCCGACATCACATCCGTTTATTGAACGGGTTATTGGCACCACCAGAAGAGAATATTTGGATCACGTTATCTTTTTCAATAGTTGTGATTTACAGAAAAAACTTGATCGTTTTCAGAAATATTATAATGACAATCGGACTCATTCATCACTAAATATGAAAACACCAAAAAGAATGGCCGAGGAAAACTCCACCGACAACAATGTTGCTTCACTGGATCAATATCGATGGGAATCAAGTTGCAATGGCTTGTATCAACTCCCGGTAGCAGCTTAAATTAGGAAATCGCACAGGACAGGATTACAGTTATGGCATCCAGACGCCTATATCAGGTACTGTCCGAATAACAAAAGCCTGTTCTATACCAAATACAGCTAATCGTTTAATATCGATATATGTTTGATAAAAAAACCGCCTACCGACCGGGAAAGGTGGTGGTAGGCGGCTCGCTATGAATTCAAGACTCGGACAGAGAAGAAAATTCATGCTTTAACTGTTTCAGTTTGCGCATGATGCGAGCGCTGGCCGGTAATTCTTTGCTTGATCCGCCCAGGCATCGACTGGGCGTCCCCAAATAATGTGTAGACCGTTGGAACAACAAACAGGGTTAGCAAAGTCGACGAAAGTAATCCGCCGATCACGATAATGCCCATGGCGGTTCGAAATTCAGCACCGTCAGAAGTCGCTAGTGCAATTGGCACCATTCCAAATATTGTCGAGAATGCTGTCATTAGTACTGGCCTGAGCCTTAGTTGACCAGCTTCAATCATGGCATCTTCCAGCGTCTTACCACGTTCAACGGCCTGGTTTGCATAATCGACCAACAGGATCCCATTTTTCATTACTAAACCCATTAGAGCGACCATTCCAATCTGGGCAAAAAGTGAGAGTTCGGCACCGGTCAGCGCCAGCAAGGTGAATGCACCCACAAATGACAATGGTGCAGTCGCCATTATCACGATCGGCTGGGAAAAACTATTGAACTGTCCGGCGAGGATCATATAGAGCGCAACCAGTGCAAGCCCAAAAGCAAATAATATCGCTTTGATTGTCTCCCCAATCTGCTCGGATGCGCCCTGGTAGGAGGCTTCGTAGCCAGAAGCAAGGTCCAAATCAGAGATTATTTCATCCATCTTGTTGATCAAATCACCTACCGCAAGCCCGGCAGGCGCGTTACCGAGAACCGAGATCTTCCTTGATCGATTTAGACGGTCAATCTGCGCCGGTCCACTTGCGATTACAACCTCTGCAACACTCCTGAAATCGATGAGGGTTCCATTCGCAGCACGAATCTGAAGTAATCCAAACTTGCTGAGATCATCCCGATAGGATTCTTCCATTCGTGCCCTGACGTTGTATCGCGATCCGAACTCCTCGAAGGTTGTCACGTCCGTTCCGCCGATGGTGGCTCTTACAGTTGATGCGATATTTCGTATTGAGATGCCGAGATCAGATGCCCGTCTTCGATCAATCAGTACCTGCACTTCGGGTTTTCCGAGTTCGAAAGTCGATTTGATGTCCATATACATCTCGGAGCGTTTCATCTGATCCATCATCTTTTCGGCGTAGTTGTTGAGTTGTTCCAGGTCAGGGCCTGTCATCGCGACCTCGACATCCGCAGTGAAGAAGTTGCTGCTACTGGACCAGGAAATTTCCTTCATACCGACATACTTGGCTTCCGGGACGATTGCAGTGATCTCTTCTCGAACACGATCAAGGATGACCTCTTGTTTGATATCTCGTTGTGCTTTTGGTGTAACGCCTATGTAGTAGTTAATCTCATTGGTCTTTCCCTGGGCATCAGCACCGATACTTAAAAAAACTAATTCAACATTATCGAGGGAACGAATGGCTTTACCGACTCGTGTACCAATTCTTTTGGTTTCGACAATTCCCGTTCCCAGGGGAAGTTCCACGATGGCAAGAAATTCGCTCCTATCCGTTTTTGATTGAAAAGCGATCGGTATCTGAGTAGCGAAATGAATACCAACATAAACAGAACCAGCCGCTATAACCAGAACAAGCCAACGGAGGCGGAGAGATAGCTTGAGCGCATTTTTGTAAAATCGTTCTAAAGCTTCGTAGCCACCGTTGAAGACACGAAAAAGAAATCCATCGCCCGATTGTTGTTTTAAAAGCCTGGAACTCAGCATTGGGGTTAAGGTTAACGACACAAATAATGAGATGGCCACTGCCACGGCAATGGTAAGGCCGTACTGGTAGAAAAACCTGCCGATGATGCCGCTCATGAATGCAATTGGTATGAAGACAGCCATCACCGATAGAGTTGCTGCAATAACGGCGGTTGCCACATTCCTGGTTCCCCGTGAAGCGGCAGTCTTAACGTCAACACCGGCCTCTACCTCCCGATGTATTGATTCAAGTACCACAATCGCATCATCAACAAGCAAACCTACTGTCAGGGAAATTGCCACCATGGTGATCATGTTGATGGTGAAATCGAGTGCATAGAAAGCAAAAAATGTTGCAATAATTGCAGTAGGAATCGCGGTTGCGACAATTAGAGTTGCGCGGACGCTTAACAGGAAAACGAGTGTGACGATAACAACGAGCCCGATGCCGAGAATAATGTCGTCAGTGACATCTCGCACAGAAGACTCGATAAATCGGGAAACATCGCGTGCCACAATGAGCCTTATATAAGATGGGGCTTCACTTCGAATGTTTGCCAACTCGGCCTTAATTGCCCTGGCGACTTCAACTGTGTTGGTGCCCGACTGTCGACGAACTTCCAGGCTAACGCCGGGTATCCCATCCAACTCGGCGTACGAACGTTCGTCTTCAAGGCCATCCTCGACACGAGCAACGTCACGTACACGAACAAAGCCAGGTTTTTTCTGGGCGACGACGATGTCCCCGAAATCCGAAACCCGACTCAATTCACCTTTCGTTTTGATTGTGTATTCCGAGAGACCGCCCTTGTAGTCCATTCGCCCACCTGGTATCTCTGCGTGCTCGAGGCGAATTGCGTTAGTAACATCGTCGACTGTAATGCCAAACCCACGCAGCTTTAACGCATCCAACCAGATGCGAATTTCACGCTCACGTCCGCCGACAATTTTTATTCCGCCAACACCGGGTACGCGTTGTAATCGCTCCTTCACATGGTCTTTGGCGAATCCGGTCAACTCTCTTATGGAGAGTTGACCGGATAACATCACTGTTAGAATTGGTTCCGAATCTGGATCAAGCTTGCTGACCGTGGGAAGGTCAATGCCCTTGGGAAGATTTCCAGTCGCCTGATTGACCTTGTCCCGCACATCTTGTGCTTTAACGTCGACATTTTCCTCAAGCCCAAATTCGATGTAGAGGTGAGAGTAACCCTCGCTGCTTACTGACTGTAGGCTCTCTATCCCGGAAATCGCTACTACCTCTTCCTCCAATGGATCGGTTATCTCCGTTTCGACGGTACCAGGACTTGCTCCCTCCAGTGTGGTTTCGATGGAAATGTACGGAAATTCGACACTAGGAAACAGGTCGATGCCAACGCGATCCATGGATATCAACCCGAGCACCAATAAACTCGCGATCATCATCAGCGCCAATACAGGGCGTCGAATACAGAGATCAGAAATCCACATTAGCCTGTGGCTCCGACGGTGACTCTCACATTATCCTGGACGAGATGCAGATCCGGACCCTGGATAATAAAATCCTCAGTGTCCAGCCCGGACAGAATTTCCACTCGCCCATTCTCCATCTCTCGAAGTTGGACGGCTCGACGTTTTGAAAAACCGTTTTTAACTACGAACACATACTTGTCCCCACCAAGACCGCGAATCACTTCCGCTGGTAAGACCAGTGCCAGGCGCGGCGCCGGATAGAGTTCAACCTCTATAAACAGACCTGGCTTGATCTCGTAGTCAGTATTCTGAATACCCAAACGAACATCGATACTCCTGGTAGCTGCGTCTATCCGATCGTTAATGAGGTACACTTCTGTCTCATAGGACTTTTTCAAGCCAGGAATCGTTACCTTCCCCCGGGTACCCAGTTTGATTGAGCCAAGGTGTACCTCTGGCACAAAAACGACAGCTACCATGATGTCGATTTTCTGAATCTGCATCACGGGCTCGCTGGTGCGCATGAAAGTTGAAACGTACGCACCCTCGTCAATGTTGCGTTGTGTAATAACCCCATCATAGGGTGCCCGGGTTATGGCATCATCCAGCGCCAGCTTCGCCTCATCGAGGTTTGCTCGCGCTATACCGAGCCGAGCAGAGGTGGCTTCGTATCTAGTTTTCCGATCATCCAACTGCTCTTGCGAGAGGCCACTTTGCTTCACCAGGGTCACTGCATTTTCGAGATCAGTCCGCGCGTTCCGTTGCTCCGCCACCGCAAGACGAACGGCCTGTGAGAGTCGTTCAACCCGGATTGCGAAATCCTGCTGGCGCATTCGAAGCAGCGGTTGACCTTTCGTAACGCGTTGTCCCACCCCGACCATGATTTTTTCTACCAACCCACCAACCAGGGGTACGAGATCAGTTGTTTTGTGAGCGAGAATTGTGCCGGTAATAACGATGGGATCAACGATCTCGGTCAGTGTTGGGTGCAACGCAATAACAGTCGTCGGTGCAGTGTTTTGAAGGCTATTTAAGGCTGAAGTCTCCAAAGCCTGACTTTCCTGTTCACAGCCAGACTGGAACAGGGAAAAAAATGCAATGAAAACGAATGCGAAGAACCTGGGCCGGTAAATCGAAGAAGTTGCAGAATCATTGGTGATTAACAGCATCTGTCACCATTTGCTGGTTGATGAGTTGCCTGACATAGTAATCTCAGTTTATATGATCAGGATTATAGTAACTGTAGTTAGTTTATAATAGACTACGGAATATGCCAACGCTTTCGAACAAATCGATACAAATCCGCGAGCAAACCGTTTTCGGTTTGGTTCATGAAACAAGTCTTATGATGAGCAGGATCTTCAATCGACGAATCAAAAATGTGGGGTTGACCCGTTCCCAATGGCAAGTACTGTATCTGCTCTATCAGGATGATGGCCAAACACAGACACAGCTTGCCGAGACCTTGTCCATTGCAAAGCCTCCACTTGGCAAACTGATTGACCGACTTGAGGAGGATGACTGGGTAGAGCGCAGGAACGACAAGAAGGATAGGCGGGCGAAACGGGTGTTCCTGACCCCGAAAGTAACGCCTCTGATAGGCCCACTACAAGATATTGCCGATGAAATCGGCCGCATTGTAACTGGTGGAATGAGCGGTGTGGATCGAAAGGCTCTCACCAGATTACTTCATATTGCGCACCAAAATTTAGCAAGCGAGACCGACGCGAACCATGACTAGGTGGCTGACCGAGAATGACTAAATTTGCTCAGCCTTGAATTTGTCAGATTCTAACGCATGCTGAGAGTCTTATTCTGTTAAAATAGACCAAACCAAAACCAGCAAGGTTTCCCGTTGCCCCCTCCCTTCAAGTCGAGTCCGATTGAGTTCAAGCAAAGCCTGTTATTTCCAGCCAATATTTTTGATCTACTCGACGATGATCATGAATGTTATCTGTATGCAGAACTATTCGAACAGCTGGATAGTAGCAAACTGGAAGCGCAATACAGCCCGTTAGGTTCCTCGATCACATAAGGGGGTCGCCCAGGTCCCAACCGCCTCCGATTAAAAGTGAAACAGCTATCCAATCCTAAAACCTTGTCCTTCGCAAATATTCGTACACGTTGATGGCATTGCGTTTCAGGCATTTCCAGATTAGTGTTTGGTGATGTTGTGTTTCATCCATATATTCCACGATTGGCTTACAGGCAAGCTTGATGTCGTCGCCTATCTAACTGCTGAGAATCTTGCACTTCGGCAACAGCTAATCGTA
>DUAT01000084.1:1826-4203 GCA_012960755.1 Gammaproteobacteria bacterium | reverse complement strand
GAAGGGCGAGAACGTTAGTTCATTAAATGAATATTTTATTATTTTAAATAACTCAAATATTACTGGCTAACGTTTTTATAAAATACAAAGAAAAGGAGAAAGTATGAAATTTGGAGTCCAAGTCAATTGTTATCGAACCACGTGGGAGAAGATCCGCACCACAATAGAAACTATGGAAACCGGGCGCTGGAATAGCCTCTGGTTTGCTGATCACTTTGTGCCTCCCGTTCCTGGATCAAAACCAACACCAGAGATAGAGCAACTCACCGCATTCGAAGGGTATACCCTGATCGCGGTGGCCGCCGGTATGACAAAAAGGCTCAAGCTCGGCCACCTGGTGCTGGGCAACACCTATCGCAATCCCGCCCTGCTGGCGAAGATGGCAACCACGCTTGATCAAGCCTCCGAGGGCCGTTTTACCTTATCGCTCGGTGCCGGTTGGTTCCAGCGTGAGCATGAAGCTTATGGTTGGGTTTTCCCAACCATGAAGGAACGACAGGACCGCTTTCAGGAAGCCTGTGAACTGATCCGCAAGCTCTTTACCGCCGATGGCCCTGTCGATTATAATGGCCAGTATTACAAGCTCGACCAAGCCCCGCTTTCCCCAGGGTCTTATCAAAAACCACACATTCCCATTCTCGTGGGAGGCACTGGAGAACGTCGCACTCTGCGGACTCTGGCGATGTATGGCGATATTTTCAATCTCGATGGTTGGGCTGGTCAGGGCATGTCTTTCGAGGTGTATCAACACAAAATCGGGGTACTGGAGCGGCATTGTGAAGATGTGGGACGCGATCCAAAAGAGATCAAGCACACCCTCCTGATCCCTTTGCACGTCACCGACGACAAGGCCTCTCAGGAAGAATTCCACCAACTGCGCGGGGCCGGGTCGATGACAGGACCTCTCAATGAAATCATCGATCGCATCGGCAAATTCATAGACGCTGGCGTCGATGAGATCATGTTTGGCAATATTCCAGTCGGTGATGTCGAAGCCTTTCAGCGCGTGGAGGAAGAAATCGTCGCGATTTTTTAATTCACGATTGAATCAAAGACCTGCCTCCTCATTAATGTGGAAATAAAAAGGAGAAAGTATGAAATTTGGTTCACAACTCAAGGTCTACCGTGCTCAATGGAACGAGATGCACGACCAAATCCAGGCAATGGAAGCAGGACGATGGCACAGCATTTGGTTTCCTGATCATTTCCTGCCCCCCACCCCCCTGAGCAGCATTTCCGCTGAGCAGGATGAACTCAACCCGGCCTACGAAAAGCGTTTATCCCCCTCGCGGTGGTCGCAGGAATGACGAAAAGGCTCAAGCTGGGCAGTTTGGTCTTGGGCAACCCTTATCGCAATCCAGCCCTGGTGGCCAAGATGGCTGCTGAACTCGATCAGGCGTCTAAAGGCCGCTTCACCCTGGGGATTGGAGCAGGCTGGTTCGAGCGTGAACACCAGGCTTATGGTTGGGATTTTCCCTCCATGAAAGAACGGCAGGACAGGTTGGAGGAGGCCTGTGAATTGATCCGCAAACTTTTTACAGCAGAAGAGCCTGTCGACTTCCAGGGTCAGTATTATCGACTGGAGCGGGCCCCGCTCTCCCCCGGTTGTCATCAGAAGCCCCATGTCCCGATCATGATTGGCGGAAACGGGGAGCGCCACACACTACGCACCTTGGCGCGTTATGGCGATATCTGGAATTTCAACGGTTGGGCAGGGATGGATGTGGAGGTGTTTAAGCACAAACTCGGCGTGCTCGAACGGCATTGCGAAGACATCGGCCGGGATCCGGCAGAGATCAAATTGACGGTGCACTACCCCTTGAGACTTGCCGAAACCGATGCCGAAAGGGAACGCATCCTCCAGGAAAATCCGGCAAGGACGGTCGGATCGCGAAACTTCCACATCGATTTGATCGGGGAGTTTGCGAATGCAGGGGTCGAGGAGATGTGCTGCGCCACCCAAAACAGTGTGGAAGATTTGCAGCGTGTGGATGAGGAAATTATTGCAGCCTTTAATTAGTAACTGTCCCCAGATTTCACCTAGATTTCAAAAATTGCTATTGTGAGTTTTAATCCGAATTAGTACTATTAAAATAACACTGTTCACTCACCATTACCAAAAAACCATTCAATCCCTTTGTTATTCGAGTGTTGAGGCCCATTTTAGTAGAATTAGTTTTCGTAAAGACGATATCCTTCTCCAAGCCGGTCCCATCAAGTATAACGGGTATATAACAGGAATGGTGAGTGAACAGTGTTATTTAAATATCACTATTACGAAGCAATAAACATGAAATCAACATCAAAACCACCAGAACTGATATTGTGAGTATTCACGACTTAAAACAACGAAAACGTCAAGAATTACAGTTGTTAC
>DUAT01000084.1:0-1773 GCA_012960755.1 Gammaproteobacteria bacterium | reverse complement strand
CTGGTAAACTAAAACCAGAAATCATTGCCATTCTGCGGGACGCTGGGGTAGTAATCGATGAAGGTAATTCATGACAGCATTCAATCCCAAATTCACCATAACCAACACCATGACAGCTGCCATCACTCAGATTGAACGGGCGCGGGGATTTCTGGAAGCTGCAAGGCTTTCCGATGACTGGGTGCGGGATATGGGAAATCAAGCCCTCATCAAGGAGGCACATCATACAACCCACATCGAGGGGACACGATTGACCCTGGATCAGGCTGAACGCTTATGGAAAGGCGAGGCAGTACCAGAAGCCGACCCAGATGATGCACGAGAGCTGTTGAATTACCGCTCAGCTTTTGAGTTCATTTCTGAATGCCTGGACAGTGGCGACCCGATCACGGAAGGGTTGATTCGTGAGATTCATCGTAAATTGGT
This sequence comes from Gammaproteobacteria bacterium, assembly GCA_012960755.1. The sequence goes on along the minus strand of DUAT01000084.1, from coordinate 1,347 downwards.
GGAAGATGTTCGTGGAGGCAGTGCTGCTCCGGGCGATTACCGACGCATTCAAAATTATGTCGCCAATGCAGCCACAGGTGAAGTGATTTTTACTCCGCCATCAGCTGTAGAAGTTCCCATTATGATGTCGGAGATGGTTAAGTGGCTCAACTCAGGTCTTGAAATTCATCCGGTGCTGATAAGTGGAATTGCTCAGTTTCAGTTGGTTCATATTCATCCATTTTTGGATGGTAATGGACGTACCTCCCGGTTGCTATCAACGCTTTGTCTCTACAAGGCTGGATACGACTTCAAACGCTTGTTTACTATCAGTGAATATTATGATCGTGACCGGCCAACCTTCTACAAATCGATCCAAAGCGTTCGTGAAAACGGTATGGACATGACTGGCTGGCTCGACTACTTCATCACCGGTCTTCAAACCCAGATGGTTGAGATTAAGGAACGTGGTGAACAGGTCATTCGACGGGATGTATTGGTACAGAAACACAGCTTGAATGAGAGACAAGCAAAAGCATTGGATTTATTGATGAAGAAAGGGGCTATACATATTTCAGAAGTTGAAGAAATCTGCTCTGGGGTGACACGACGCACATTGCAACGTGATTTGAATAATTTGATTGAACTTCATCTAGTCCGATTGAAGGGATCAGCCCGACAATCCAACTATGAGTGGGCTGTTTAGTATGACGACAAATCAGGACACAGTATTGCGACGAATCGCGACATCGCAGAATACACCAAATGACGCCCATGATTGTCATCTTCACCGTGACCATTGGCGACGTGATCATTGCCGAAGCTTCCCTGAGCTTCCTCGGGTTTGGGCTTCCCATTACTGTCGCCAGCTGGGGAGGGATGCTCAGTTGGGAAGGACGCCGCTACATGGAGAGGGTCCCGGCGCTGGCGCTCTGACCCGGGTTTTCCCTGTGCATCGTCGTCTGGGGCACCAACATGCTCGGAGACGCGCTCAGAGACCTGCTTGACCCCAGCCTGAGGGGCGGTGGCGGGCGCTATGGAGGATTCAAAGGGAAAAAAGATTAAAAAATTTGGCACTTTTAAAATCACTCAAGCCGGATTGCCGGACCATTTGTTGACAGTTTGTCCGCTTTTTACCCACCCCTGCCCCTCCAAGGAGGAGATTTCTGTACGATTCTCCTCCTTGGAGGGGCAGGGGTGGGTAAAGCGAACTGTAAACTAAAATTGAAGGAGGTGAATTCATATCAGACCCTATCGGTAATAGAATCACCTGTGCTATACTGCAGGCACAACCAACATAGGAAGCCCCAATGATCAGCCACGCCAAGATTTCCCGCCACCGCCGCATGTTCAAGACGCTCACCGGCC
>DUAT01000083.1:718-4212 GCA_012960755.1 Gammaproteobacteria bacterium | reverse complement strand
GGGCGGTCCCTGATTCAGAAACCGCAAGGGCACCCGCGTTACAATGGGTAAGCAAACGAGGGTTTTGCCGGACAATGGGTAAACCAAACTGACCTATCGCGCGGCAGGCCTTTATGTCTTCTCGATGGATTAATCGTGCTTCCGCCTCAAGTACGCTGACATCAATTTCAGATTCACTCTGCTTTCTTGCGATCTCGAGCATTCTGTTTATAGCCCAGGGCAGGTTCACGGCAGTGGGTCTGGCAGAAATGAGATACTGCCCTCTTCGTTCCAGCGTGTCGATATTTACCCTGCTGGTCAGGCCGACGATCAAACCATAAGCTGCAGCCACGCCAATGGCCGGAGCACCCCTGACCCGCAGCGATGCGATGCATTCAAAAACCTTTTCAATATCCCGGCAGTGAATAACGGTTTCTTCCAGTGGCAGGCGGGTCTGGTCCAGCAACTGAAGAACACCATCATGCCATCGCAATGACAAAGGCAGCTGCGTCCCGGACAATTCAGTATCAGGGGTAGAGGCCATAACGTCGTCAGACAATCAATGTGTACACAATCATTCCTGAGTGAACTCCTGGTGAATTAGGCTCGCAACCTGGCGACCATTTCCCGCCGGGTGTCACTATCAACAAAATGAAACCCACCATCCATACGATCTGAAATATCACTGAAACGGCGTTTGATTTCGTCAACAAGGGTATCCGGTTCTCCCATGACACCAAATGTATTGAGCATCTCATCCGTCACGAGCTCACCCATTTCCTTCCACTTGCCCTGCTTGGACATGCTGTTCAGTTCCGGCTGCAGGTCTCCCCAGCCGTGGATCCCGAGAACCTGTTTATAAGCAGGCGTGGAACCATAAAATGCAATTCTGTTTCTGGTGTTGGTCTTGTTGGTCTCGAAGCTTTCCTCATCCTTGCCGGAGATGACAAATGGCGTGTACGAAATTTCGAAGTCATCCATGGAACGACCGGAACGCTTCAATCCTTCCTGCACAGCCGGTAGTGTCACTTCACGAATATATTTCTCGTTGCTGAACGGATGAATAATCAGCCCGTCAGCCACCTCACCAGCCACTCGTGTCATGATCGGGCCAACCGCCGCCAGGATGACTCTTGGAGCGCCATACTCCTTGTTTTCCGGTGTGAACGCTGGTGTCATCAACGTGTGGTTGTAGTATTCACCTTCAAAACGGAGAGGTTCTTCCTGGTACCAGTTAGCCCAGATGGCTCGCATGGCCAGAATCAGTTCTTTCATTTGTTTGGCAGGGGCACCCCAGGGCATGCTGAAACGTTTGGTGATATGTGGGCGTATCTGGGAACCTAATCCCATTGTAAACCGGCCCTTCGAATAGGCATTAAGATCATGGCCAAGATTAGCCAAAACCATCGGACTACGTGCAAAAGCAACGGCGATCCCTGTGCTCAGCTGGATACTTTCACTGTGTTCCGCTGCAAGCAGCAATGGGAAAAAAGGATCGTGGTTCATTTCCGCCGTACCGGTTCCGTCATACCCGTCAGCTTCCAGCTTCTTAATATGATCAGGTATTTTGTGCCAGTCCGACGTCAGATGAGAGTCAACTTTCATAGCTATTTTCGCCTTGGTTATTTTCTGCCATCCACCATACATTATTTGGCCCCCGGCCGTCATCCTGAGGCGAAGCCGAAGGATCTAAGGTCGCAGAGTTTAAGAGCAAGATCCTTCACCAGGTTCGATGTATGGACTCCCTCAATCTTGAATTAAGATTGTAGGTTCCCCAACCATAAGGAAGCCCATACAATGACACATCGTAATCTAATAGCCCTTGATCTTGCAAAAAGTAGCATCCAAGTTGCGGTCGAAGACTTGCATCTGCGTAAAGTCACCAAGAACCGCGCCATGTCAGTTAACAAAACAAAAGAATTTCTGGTAAACCAGTTGCCGAGTACGGTTGCCATGGAATCTTGTGGCACCGCGCATTGGTGGACCTGGTTCGCTGAAGGTCTCGGCCACACAGTGATTCTCTTACCACCGAAACATGTTGTTGCTTACCGCCAGGGTCATAAAACCGATGCCACTGATAATCTGGCGATTCTGGAAGCGGCGAAACGGCCAAACCGAAAAGAAGCCGTGAAGAAAACGCCTAACCAACTCGAATTACAGACATTGCTGTCGGTGAGGGATAATTACGTTGGTTATAAACGCAAACTCTCGAATGCGATCCGTGGTCACTTACTGGAGTTTGGGGTGCGTATTCCGAAAGGTTATGCCTCGCTCAAGGACCACCTGCTGGTGCTTCTGGGGGATGCGGAAAACGATTTATCGCACCGATTACGTGACCTCATTAATCGTCTTTACCAATCATTTCTGGAGGCAGAAAGGCAAGAGAAAGAATTGGACCAGGAACTAAGCCAGGTGATTAAAGACGTGGATCCGTGTCGCCGTTTGACGGCACTTGAAGGTATTGGACCGGTGAACGCGGTGGCATTGTATGTCATGATCGGTGATGGCAGTGCGTTCAAGAACGGCCGCGGAGCCGCGGCTTTGATCGGTGTCACACCACAGCAATATAGTACTGCTGGCATCGCCAATATTGGCCATATTCGCAAAACGGGTGTCGACAAACACATGCGTGCCCTGTTGATACAGGGTGCCAGGTCAGTGGTTTATAGTAAACGCAAGCCGAGCACCACGGCGAAAGGCCAATGGCTGCAACGGGTTATCGAACGCCGCGGTGAAGGTATCGCGGCAGTGGCATTGGTGAACAAGAACATCAGGACCGCCTGGGCGATGTTGTCCCGGGGTGAAGAATATGTGCCGGTTGGTGCGCATCCGAATCAGGCAACCTAATCCACTGCAGTACAACGGGGGCGTTGCCCTAAAACAATAGCGATATCATTAACCTTTTTGTTAGGAGCCAAGAGAACCTGGTCAAAAACGGTAAGACCAACCTTCTGAAAACCTGTTCATCCTGCCGGTACTCGATACCGCTTGTTCGTTGAGGACAGAAGGTGCACGAATTGCGCTCAGGTCAGAGAGTGATTAATGCTCTCAACAACAGACCGAATATACGCACGTGTCTCGTCTTAAATAGGACTGGATTAGCTTGCTCCCAGGAGTCGTCACCATAGGCCGAAAGTAAAGAATGACATACACCCTTGCCACAAAATGTGAGGCCGTCGATCAAGTTCGTGGTGCCACGAGAATTAGCCTTGTCAGAAGTACACAAGAGCGTTTAATAGGGTTGGGTAAGGGGAATCTGATAAAGAATGGGTTGGGAACATACCTTCTGAAACCTGGTCATCCTGACGGTACTGGATACCGCGCATTCGAGCAGGACAGAAGGAGCACGACTTACATCGGGGTCAGAGGGTTAGCGCTCTCAACAGAGACCGGATATACGCTGGTGCTCTTAACCTAGTTCAAAGATTAGATTTTCCTTGCCATTAGGGGGGAGTCCATATACAGGATGACAAAATTTCTGCAGAAATTTTGTCATTCTCGGTCAGCCTCCTAGT
>DUAT01000083.1:0-708 GCA_012960755.1 Gammaproteobacteria bacterium | reverse complement strand
AGCGCAAGATCCTTCACCAGGTTCAGGATGACACTGCCTTCGCTCAGCGCGGGGGTGGCCAATCAGGGGACCTGTGTTGCCGGGGCTGAATCGTCAACTTCGTCAACGAATTCAGCGTGACGCATAAGCACGTATTGATAAGCTTCTATCAGGGCATTCCAGCTGGCCTTGATAATGTCGACGTTGACACCGACTGTGCCAAAAATTTCTCCCTGGAAGCTATGCTCCAGATAAACCCGAACCTTGGCCGCGGTTTCCTGGCTGCTGTTGATCACCCGTACGCTGTAGTCGGTCAGGTGCAATTCCTTAAGTACCGGGAACCGGTCCGACAATGCCTGCCGCAGCGCCTTGTTGAGCGCATCAACGGGCCCACTACCTTCGGCTGCACGCAATCTGATATCACCATCGACCTTAATCTTGACAGACGCTTCGATCAATCCGTCTGTATCCTGATGTTCTTCATTCGAGGGGCTGTAGATGCGATAGTACAGAGGGTCGAACTGGGGCTGGTACCTGCCAACATGCCTGCGGACCACCAGATCAAAACTACCATCAGCATTCTCAAAGGAATATCCGGCATGCTCCTTCTGCTGGATCTCTTCGAGTATCGATTTGACTGCCTTGGAATCTTCCAGTTCTGGAAATCGATTGGCCAGTTTCGCGCGAAGATTAGACCCGCCCGACAGCTCACTGATCAGAATCTTACGG
>DUAT01000082.1 GCA_012960755.1 Gammaproteobacteria bacterium | reverse complement strand
GGTGGGGCAGAGGTGATTTGGCTTGTTTGTCCGAGCATGTTTCATGATTGGATTGCTGTCGCAGGTCTGATCGGTGGTGGTTGCGACCTAGGCGGCCCCTTGTGTGATCCAGGATCTTCTGAATTATGTCTGGGTCAGTAAGTAGAGTGCACTTGGCAACGCAGTAGCAATACAAGATTTCAAATGTGCCGTTGCTATAAGACCTGAAGATGCCAGATTGCTGACAGCATACGGACAGTTGCTTTTAGCTACTCGGCAAGCACAAGCAGAGTCTGTTTTGAATAAAGCATTTCGGCTGAATCCGCTCGACCCACTAGTTAATCTCTCACAAGTTCTTCTTCTGCTTCAGCTCGGCCAGACGCTGGACGCCGCTGCGTTAATGCAATCTTTTGCAGTAACGAATCGACAAGGAATTCTGTCTAACTTGGTAAATGGTATTCTAGCTAGCGTAACCAGAAGGGCCGATGTCACAAATAGAAGTTTAAGGAAACTCAAGTTACTTGTTGGCCCTGATTATCCGGGTGTTAAAGTCTTGGAATTATTCAAGGCACAATACATTGATAATGATGTTGAAGCCGCTGAACATATGCGCCAAAATTTGATCCTACTGAGTAAGTACCTGCCAATAGTGGGCTTAGATGGTTTGGTTTACGAAGAAAATCAACTTACTGAAGTGTGGAATAATCAGTTGAAGCTTCGATCATTTAGTCTTGGTGCACTGTTCGGCCCCAAACCTATGAATATTGTCAGAAACAGAATGGCAAAGAATTAGAACGTTTGCGAATGTTTCTGAAGTTCAAATGGGTTCACTCGATATTGGATTAGTTAGAACCAAAGATGAACAAAATGAGCTTCTTTCCAAGGCAACCATAATACCTGATGATTTGATGAAACAATATATCGGTGAATATGAAGAAATTAAGATTGGTTGGAGTTTGAAGGTGAGCCAGAAAGGCAACCAACTTGAATTACTCTATCCAGAAGGTGATGTTTACGTTTACGTGCCCACGAGCAGTGGTGGCCATCGCTTCCATGCGTTGGAATTTAAGGAGCTATTGGAGTTCAGTATTGTGAAGGGCCGAGCGACTGGACTCTCCCGAATACAAGGAGACGTGGTTTACGTATATAGCAGGATCACAGATTGATACATATACTAAATTCAATTTCGAATAGATTGGCTCGAATTAGTGAGCTGCTGCTACTAATCCGTACCTACTTCTTAACTGCTACAACAAAACTAGTCCGTCCACTGTTGGCCGTTTGGAGTCGTGCGTGGCCAAAAAATCGATCTTTACTATCTGACCGCAATACCTGGGACAGCTGACGTTGGTTAAATATTGAACACTTGGTCGGAATCGAACCGAAGGAGGCATGAGATCGCAGTGAATATCGTAATTGCGGAACTCAACCGATCATCAAAAATACGATCTACTTTACTTATCTTCCTCGCATTTGCCGCTGCCAACAAATCTGTTCCTCTTAGTTGCTTCTATTGAACACAGCTGATCTTTGACCTGAATGCATTTTCACCTGCGTCACCTCGCCGTTTTCGACACTGAACGCCACCGTGAGCTTGATTTGCAAGCTGTCAAAGCGGTGGTTGCCCTGGGGTATCATCTCGACAATGGTACCGCTCTGGTCAACCATGTTCAGCCTATCTCCTTCCCTGACGATTGTAAAAAAATCGTCACGATCCTGCCCCTTGTATTTACCCGGATATAACCTAAGTTCATCTTCTGACAGGCTGACGGCCGTTAACTGTAGCGCTACCTGTTCTTCATTTGTGCGGCCAAATCCCGGGCTCTCGTCGCCTCCGAGATCGGCGTCAGCAGTGCGGGTCAGTTTCTGAATTCGCTGCCAATCGGCTTCGCGCATCCGCAACGGTTTGGCTCCAAAAACCTTGGAGATGACATTAATGTGACGATTCTCGATTGCCAGGTCCCATACCTCCGCAATTCGTTCCTTATCCCAACCAATCTCCAGCAAAAGCGGCACAGGCTCGTCGTGCGCTCGCTCAAAAAGCTCAGTTGCAATTTCATCGGCGAGTTCGTAATTTCCTCGTGTTCCCGTAATCATCCAATCAAGCACTCTGATCATTGGATAATCCTCGCCGACTATCGCCCGAGCTTTCGCTGTATAGCCTTCAGCAATGTCAGGCCTGCCTGATGCGGCGTTGAAAACAGCTGCCATGGCATTGGGTTGAAATCCTTCGCGGTCACGTATCAACAATGTTTCTGACATCGCAGCGGCGTCCATTACGTGCCCAGAGTTAAGCAACTGTACGCATTTGATAAGAATTATTCGAAAGTCCAGAGGGTTGAGCCGATAGGCCTTATCAATCATCGAAGTTCCTTCAGCCTGTCGCATATGGTGAAGAACGTATCCGAAGTAGGATTGCATCCGGGCATCAAGCGGGTTCATCTCAACAGCGCGCCGCATCATCGCAACTCCTTCCTGCCAGTTATAGTCCTGAGCGATGAGGAGCCAACCCAACAAGCCCATCGCTCTGGCATTGTCTGGCTCCAGATCCAACGCTTTTCTTAAGGCATCAACACCCAGGGGATGGAGATCGACTGGCTGTTGTAAATGTTCAGGACTCAAAGCGAGCATTGCATAGGTTGTCCCTAACCCGACCCAGGCGTCGACGTATTCCTGATCAAACGCTATCGCCTGTTCAAAGAGAGGGATTGCTCGCTCAATCTCAAAAGGATTACTGGAATTCGACAGATGGATCGCCCGCAGGTAAAGATCGTACGCATCGCTTGAAGATGTACCACGGGAACCAACGACCCCGGCAGCTGGTGTTTCGCCTCCCAATATTCTTTCGGCGATCTGATTAACTACCTTTGCTGCAATTTCGTCCTGAATCGCGAAGACATTAAGCAACTCCCTATCGTAAGTCTCTGACCAGAGGTGCACGCCCGTTGATGCATCGATCAACTGTGCGGTAATCCTTACATTGTTGTTCATCTTGCGGACACTGCCCTCAAGGACGTGGGTTACACCCAATCTTCGTGCAATCTGCTTGATATCAAGATTCTGGCCCTTAAAGGCAAAAGATGAAGTTCGAGCAATCACATCAATGCGATTGGCTTTCACCAGGGCGTTCAAGATTTCTTCTGAAATGCCGTCACTAAAGTACTCATTGTCCGGATCGTTGCTCATGTTGGCGAAGGGCAAGACAGCGATACCCGGTAGTACTTCAATTTCGTCTGTAGACACTATCGCCGCGACACTAAAAACAACGCTCACCAATTTCTCTACGATCCAGACTCTCGAGTTGGTGATGTTCATCAGAATCGTGGCGACTATCAAAAAACCGATAATCACCTTCAGCGAACGACTGCGTAACAGCCGTTGACCCAAACTCCGTTGCATCACAACTGGCATATTCGATCGACCGCCTGCAACATACTTGCCGATACCATCCAACAGATGCTTGGCGTATGCCTGGTCTGTTGCGTCGTGTTTTAGAATCGCCTGACGATTGGACAGTGTCAGCTTTAATCCCGCGGAGAGCACTGTGGCCTCAAGATGCACTGAGATCACCGGGATGTTTTCATCCACCGCGAAGCTCACTTCCTTGCGGCAGTTCTCCGACTCCGCAGAGTTATGGGTCACAAAAAACAGTAAAAGGTCAGCATCTTCGATGGCTTTGCCCAACTCTTCACGCCATTCGGTGCCTGCTTCAATGCCCTCGTCATACCAAATGTTGAAACCTGAGGCTTTCAGCCAATCAAGTTCCTGGTAAACCGTCAGCGAATCCTTGTGAGAGTAGCTCACAAAGATGTAAGGTTCGCTACCTTTATATGCTGGGAAAGGACGATCCATCGGCACTTCTTATGATTCTTGTGCGCATACATTGCCCGTAAAGCGGTATCGAATCAAGTTGGCGGAAAGCGCCGGAGTTAGCCGATAGCCCCATTTTCTGGCAATCTGTTCAGGAACTGCAAATTGGTTGGTGACCTGATCATCCAGTTTGACTCCTTCATTGCAGGCTTCACAGCCATCCATGATGAGGATAGGCCTTACAACCCACATTTTCCGAAGAACGGTCATGTATGGTAATTGCTGATGATCGTTCAAATTTAAGACAACGTGACATGGTGATCCTTTTGATGGTGGGTTGATCACTTAGGAGATTTAAAGGTGGGGCAGAGGTGATTTGGCTTGTTTGTCCGAGCATGTTTCATGATTGGATTGCTGTCGCAGGTCTGATCGGTGGTGGTTGCGACCTAGGCGGCCCC
>DUAT01000081.1:1577-4275 GCA_012960755.1 Gammaproteobacteria bacterium | reverse complement strand
ATGACGTGCTAACGATTGAACAGAGTTTCTTCTAACAAACCAAAGACGCAACCACCGACCACGTAACTGCACCGAAGCGCCGGTCATCTCGACCGAAGAACTATGTCATCTCGCCCGAAGCGCCCGTCATCTCGACCGAAGCGGAGAGATCGCTCCTTCCACCCTTATCCACACCACCCCTTCAAATTCACATCCTGGGGACTCTCAACTAAAGCACCGTCACAGAGCGCCTTCTTAAATTCACCGTTACTGGCATTTCTAATCCAAGCGTAAGGCGTGCCTAGCTCACGAATCACCAAAATCGCCTGGTCAATAACCGCCGATTGTTACGCGCCATCCAACGCTACCCATCCCCAGTCTGCCAACCGAAAAAAGTTATACCGGACCGATTGTCGCCAAGGCTGCTCACCCAAAAACGGGTACAACCCCATCGCAATGCGCGCCTTAACGCGCTCATCGTCTTTGATCCTTTCGAAGGTGTCTTTAAAGAGCCCACGAACCGGACTGCGCAAACCCCTCACGATATTGTCAACGACCAGTTGACGATGAAGCTCATCAAAACGCGCATATTCACGCAAGCCAATAAAGTTAACCAGATTAACCACCCCGGGTTCCCAAGGGCCATAGGTCACCGCACTCGTTAGCGCTAACAGAAACTCGGCATCTTTCTCGCGCAACAGCCATTTAACATAGGCCAGCTCGGCCCAGGTATAGTCCCAACAGGGGCGTATCTCAAATGACCTGGCAAGGGACTTTTTTGACTGGTTAATCTCATCGTCGGCGTACTGCCATGATGTGAGGTCGGGCCCTGCGACATTCCATTTCGCCATTTCATCGTAACCGCGTTGGGCATGAAAATCGGCAACACCCCAAGCAAACCTGCAGCAATAACGCCTAGCTCCGCAGGGAATTGCAACAGATCATTGTGGACATGATCGAAGTATGAACCAATGCGATGATCCCTAAACTGCGGGTATACGGAATAAAAAGCGCCAGCCCCAATGCCGGTCAGCCAGTCTGACTCCAACATTTGTAAAGTACGTTGGGACAGGAAGAGCCGCCCATCCTCACCGACATTGAGTTGCTCAAAACGTTGCTGCAACTGGTCTTTCCCAAAAAATGCCCCCATCAACACCGCATCAATCACAAGAACAGAGGTAAAGCAAAACCGGCCAGGCACTATAAAATGAACGTGATACCGTCGCTTTTTGACGCAGATATTGAATAAGCCAAAGCGCAGACAGCACATAGATACCCACCAAAAGTGGCATCCAGCTCATTGGCAACCATAGAAAAAGGTAAAAGAAAGATCAGGACAAACAGCCCCGAATACAACGTTGGCGCTTTCAACATTTCAGTAAGACTGAATAGTGACTGGAACCGCTAGTACGCCTTATCTGATCCATAACCATAATAGTCATAGTAGCCCTTGCCATAACCACCGTATCTGGCCGCATGAGAGGCATCAAATTGGTTAAGCACGACACCCAGAACATTAGCGTTGACACGAAGCAGCCTGTTAAGCCCACTCTCTGCCACCTGTGTCGCCGTGGCATCAGACTTAATCACATAGATCACGCCATCAACATGCGACGACAACACCAGGGAATCCGATACTGCCTGTGTGGGTGCAGAGTCAATAATGACGCGGTCATACTTATCGGAGAGTACCTTCAACAACTCACCGAAGCGCTTGGATGACAACAGCTCAAGAGGGTTTGGAGGAACAATGCCCGCCGGAATGACATCAATTCCTTTGTAATGATAGGTGCATGTATCCAGTTCATCGGTTCCAGCGATGATATTTGATAATCCAGGGGAACGATTCGCTAGCTGACAGTTACCTGCAATTGAAGGGCGGCGCATATCAGCGTCCAGTAGTACGACCTTCTCCATCTGCCCGAAAGCAAACGCCAGGTTCATCGATGTTATCGTCTTACCCTCGCTGGGCACCGAAGAGGTCACCAGCAGGCGTTTCAATGGCGTATCAATGCCAGAGAGCACGACACCGGTTCTCGTGGTCTTGACCGCTTCTGCAAATGTCTTGTCACCTGAATCCAACACCGCTTCAGATACCACCAGGTTAGCATCACCCTTAACCTGCAAGCGCGGCAAGACGCCTATCACCGCCTGGTTTAGCTTTGCTTCGATCTCACTGGCTGACTTAACCGTGTTATCCAACACATCACTTAAAAAGGCGAGCCCAATTCCGAACAATCCAGCAATAATCGCAGCCAGCATAAGCATGCGCGACTTTCGCGGTTTCACCGGGCCCATTGGCCGTATTGCCTGATCCACAAACCGGGCATTAGCTGCTGCAAAATCAGCAGTGTTGGTTTCTTTGAATCGCGTAAAAAACAAATTGTAAAGTTGCTGGCTGGTTTGCACTTCACGTTCCAGTTGCGACAACTCGTATTTCTTTCGATTAATACTTTGGATATCGCCTTTGCTTTTCTCCAATGAACGTTCTAGCTCAACTTGATCCGCCTGGGCCTGGCGATAAGTTTTCTCAAATCCAGCAATGACCTTACGTATTTGCGCACGATACGCCCCTTCCGCCTCAGTAAAATTGGATTTGGCGGCAATCAACATTGGATGCTTAGGCCCATAACGGCGTTCAAGCGCAGAGAGCTCACTGCTGGCATGTGTCTCATTTTCCTTCAAGCGTTGTGCCAGTGCATCGCTCAGCACGCCCGGC
>DUAT01000081.1:0-1472 GCA_012960755.1 Gammaproteobacteria bacterium | reverse complement strand
TGGCTTTTAGCTATAGAAGTTTCTCTGCGCACTCCAACCAGTCGTTTTGTGATCACATCAATTTCGTTCGCTGTGAGTGTCGCAACACCTGAAACATCTACCAGGTTTTCTCTCTCACGAAACGACTGCAAGCTACGCTCTGCGGACTCCAGGTCCTTGCGCATCCCACTAAGACGACCAACGAGCCAATCTGCTGCTTTCTGAGTCAACGCTAATCGCGACTCCAAATTATTGTCGATGTAGGCATTCCCAATAGCGTTGGCGACTTTACGTGCCAATTCAGGATAAGCAGATTCAAACGTGATCTTCACCAACTGCGTATTGCGGACCGGCGTAATAGAGACATTAGCCTGAAATTTAGCGACTACCGAATGCCAAATCTGCGCTTCAGAAAGTGGTTTCGGCGTCGGCAAAAAAGGAATATAACGTCGCCAGTCAAACAAAGGGCGCTGCAGACGCGGATCTAATCCCGGATGTCGGTCGAGTTTAAACTGGCGAACAACCTCTTCCGCCAACTGGCGTGAATTAAGAATTTCAAACTGGGTGGAAAAATATTCACGACGCGATGAGTCTATGCCATAGACTTCTTCGATAGACACTACATTGGCTTCTTTCGCTTCAATCAACAGAGTAGCTTCTGCACTATAAATGGGTGTCATGTTGTTAACGATCACCATCGTCAATAATAAAACTGTAACAATCAGGCCAATAATGCCCCATTTTTCTCGCCAGACAATATTCCAGTATTGGAGCAAATCTATCTCATCACTTATCGGCGCCACTCCCACTTGCAGAGGTGAAGTTAGCTCTGGTTGCATTTGGTTCATAGTATGTCTAAAGTCTTGATTAAAAGGATTCTTGTCGCTTAAGCTCGCATTCTAGCTGAGAACCCCATGAATTTCACAAGTGATGTTCATAGCAGCAAGGTAAAAGATGTGTCAAAAATGAAATCGCACATTAAAAGTGCCGAGACCGAAAGCGATGTTCATGATGCATCTTATTATCCATCGATAATCGCCATCGCGACAAAGACAAATCCGATCACCAGCTAGCAGTAATTAACTAGTAATGAATACAAAAGAGCTGCATTCAAGAAAAGCAGCCAAGGTCCTGACTGCATCAAATACAAGATGGTACTAGAATGAAGCGCTATGCACATATTCCGGAACAACTTCGCCCATTCGCTGAACTAGCACCTTCGCTGAAACCTCTGGACCGAGCACTACCAGCTCATCGAGTAACTTCTGGGTGCGAAGCGAATCGTTGCTAGTGGATGACAAAACCCGGATCGACGGATGTTCCGTCTCGATTACACCTTCCCCTTCGATCAATAATTCTTCAAAGAGTTTTTCCCCAGACCGGAGACCGCTAAATTCAATATTGATGTCTTCATTGGGAAGGTGAACGCAACCGGTCGATGCAACATTCTATACTCTAGCGATAGAGAAGAGGATGTTGAGAATGAAACGACG
>DUAT01000080.1:1168-4382 GCA_012960755.1 Gammaproteobacteria bacterium | reverse complement strand
GTCGGGTAACAACACCACAGAAAAAGGCTCAGCTTGAGCAGCGAAACTGCAGAGCGCCAAGAACGCAAATGCTACGCAGGCCTTACAGATGAGGTCTCGGCGAGCTAGAGAGTGGATAGCATTGGATAGGCGGATGGTCATAGATTGGGGCTCCAGCTGAATCAAAGGTCGTTATATGAATAAATGGAGAGCCACGATGCAGGTTTTTTGGATAAGACTCTCTCACGCAGCCCTCATCTTCGCCCCCTGAGGCGGCGTGTGCAAGGGTTTGGGTTAAGCGGCCTGCCGATTCGCGTTGGTTGTCGGAGCACGAGTCAGAACTTCAGTGGGAGGTTCAGTTTTGTCTTGTCTGGCCTCGTATTGGTAATGTGTTAGTTGTGACGGTTGTGCCGAATATACTGAAGATACCACCTAAGACTGCCGAAGATGGAAACGGGGGATAGGATAGGTGAATTACTCTAGCCGATTTTCATACAGCCCTCATCTGTAATACAAATTCACCCCTCATCTTAAACTGAGGAAGCGATGAGACTGGCAAATCTGAGATATGTTCGGGTGAATTTTGCCTCGGTACTGGTAGCTACAATTCTGTTTTCGAGCAGCGTTGCCGTTTGGGCTCAAGACAGCACCGCGACGCTCTCAGGTGCCTGGACGAACCCTGTGCCGCAGATCCAACCGATGCTGCCCGTCTATCCGAGGCTTCAGGCCGCGCCGCAAGTCACACGCCGAGCTGACATCGAGCGTGTAGCGTGGCACGATAATCCATCGTCCACCTCACCCATACTGCCAACTAAGCTCATCACCGACGGCGGCAAGTTCCGAGAGTGGATGGCCCCCAAGGAAAACAAACTTAGCTGGCAGGCGCTGGCGCGGACCTACTATGCCAACGACCAGCGGTTGCAGTGGTCGGGCCAAGAGGCCACGTTTGCGGTCGAAGGAGCCCTCGCCGGCAAGTTTGTGCGAACGCAAGAAAACTGGGAAATCAGTGTCGAAACAGAACTTTTCTTCAACCAACCCTACGATCGAAATATTTTGCTCGACACACCAGAGCGTATCTCCTACAGAAGCAATTTTGAGATTGATCCATTAGAGATCTCACAATTGTTCTTATCCGCTCGCAGGGATAATTGGAAGCTGTCATTGGGAAAAATGCTGACCCCCTTTGGCCGGACGTATTTCCCGCTCTA
Organism: Gammaproteobacteria bacterium; assembly: GCA_012960755.1. The sequence continues at coordinate 3,195 of DUAT01000080.1, read as the reverse complement.
TCGCAACGACTTCCACGATGCACCGTTCATTCGAACCGAGTCCATCCTGTGGCGTGAAACCGGACTGGTCCTGCAGCATGATCCCGGCAATTGGGTGAACACCGTCGCGATTGTCAATGGAAGCAAAGGGCAGGATACTAACTCGATGAAATCACTCATCGCCCGTGTTGGCTACGAGACCGAGAACGGAGCTCTCGGCGCTTCGATCAAGTGCTTGAACCGCATCGGCTCCGAAGGCCAAAAGCAGTACAATAACCATGTCGGAATCGATGCGATGCGGCGCTGGGGATCTTGGACCCTTTCCGGCGAAGTCATCTATGACGAGTACGGAGCTCGTCGGCCGGTCTTCGATCCGCTTGAAATGTTTTGGCCACGCAGCATCTACTATCGCGATCAGAATTTTGCCGACGACACACCGATCACTGGGGTGGGTTACTATCTCAATCTCAACTACCAAAGCGACACTTGGCTCTGGGCGTTGAACTACGGTGAGTTCATACCCAAACAGATCGGCGACCCGCTACACGATGTCACCACTCGACGCGGCATCGTCAAAGCGTCGCGGCAATACACCGAAACGTTCGAACTCTATGCGATGGTCATTATCGAGAATGATGTCGCCAACGCCCAAGCAGGACGGACGCGCAAAGGCCTGCTGTACTCCTTTGGTGGGCAGTTCGTCTACTAAATCAGCCGTGTGATATTTGATAATACCGGTTGCTTCCCGACCACAATAAACCGTGTCGCCCAGGGGTATGGGCCATTTTTTTTCTTCCGGTCGTGCTTTTTGGCATCAACCGACTCGATAAATCGCGTGCGTGCAGTCGGAGTTTTTGGCATAATGGGTGGGTATTAAATTAAAGGAGATCTACGTGAAACGTATTCTGATTTTGATAGCCGTTGTTCTGTGTTTAAGTGAGGCGTCATGCGCTGAACAGCCAAATTTTCTAAAACTTGGAGCAACGCGTACGCGCGACGTTATATACCTGAAAAAGGACGGGTTTGCTTTAACTTATGATATTTTAACTCCGCGAGTTCAAAATGGAGCGGCCATAGCATTCATGGTCAGTGGCGGTTGGCACTCGACTCACGATTCATTGAAGTCGATTGATCAGGGATTTTTTGGGCGGATGACGCGAGTATTTCTGGATCGTGGATTTACATTATATTATGTCATTCACGGTTCCCAGCCTCGTTTCACGGCAGCTGAGGCAATTGAACAAACTACCGCTGCGATCAACCATATTCGGAGCACCGCTGCTGCGCGGCGCATTGATCCGTTACGAATTGGCGTCGCAGGAGGTTCAGCCGGCGGCCATCTATCGTTGATGCAGGGTTTACAGGGCGGTGATCATGTACAAGCGGTGGTTGCCTATTTTCCTCCCACTGACTTTTTGAATTATGGCGCTCCGGGGGTGCACTTTGACACGGTGATACGGGGTCTAAATCCCGAGGGAAACAATCCGTTTTGGGGAGCGGTTGAGCTACGCGAACTCAATCGCAGTACGACGACATTTATTCCCGTGACGGACAAAAAACGGCACCACGCGCATTTGAATTCGATCTCTCCTGTTCATCAGGTAGATCCGGGGGATGCTCCAACGCTATTACTGCATGGCGACGCGGATAAGCTGGTACCGCTTCAGCAATCACAAATTCTGATTAAAAAACTGAATGCCGCAAAAATTCCTAACCAACTGATTGTTAAGGAGGGTGCCAGTCACGGATGGGTGTCCGAGGACGATGAACTGAAGATCATTTCAGATTGGTTCATGCTTCATTTATCCGAAAAAGCTGCTCCTCTGCCTCAGTAGCTAGCCGCTAGTTCGCAATATAGGCAGCTAAGTTTAGATTGCCAGGGAATCCGAGTACCGCTTTCCTTTTCCAGCGGTCCAGCGGACCAGTGTGGCTAAGATCTTCAATAGCGTTGTCTGCTCGTATCTTTCAAGTGCATTGTTAGTGAACCTGTCATATAATGCTAACAGGTTATTTCATCTAACAACAAAGGATTCAGCAAATGGCAACTC
>DUAT01000080.1:816-1067 GCA_012960755.1 Gammaproteobacteria bacterium | reverse complement strand
AACGGAGATTCGCAAAAAACTGGTCAAAGCGCTGGGAGGTTTTCCGGACAATAAATGTGATCTAGATCCGACCCTCGTGGGAAAATTGGAATTTACAGGTTACACCATTGAAAAAGTTGTCATTCAGACGATTCCCGGCGTGCAGTTGACAGCCAATGTGTATCGCCCTGATGGAGAGGGTCCGTTCCCAGCAGTGTTGTGTGTGCACGGTCACTGGAAGGGTGCGAAGCAGGATCCGACCGTCCAGTCTC
>DUAT01000080.1:0-631 GCA_012960755.1 Gammaproteobacteria bacterium | reverse complement strand
AGTCGTACGGACGTTGATGGTGAGAAACTGGCCATTACCGGAACAAGTGGCGGCGGTAATCAGACGATGTATGCCGGCGCTTTGGAAGAGCGATTCAAGGCGGTCATACCGGTTTGCAGTGTCGGGAATTATCAGGCATATTTGGGCGTAGCGTGTTGCATGTGTGAATTAGTGCCAGGCGCTCTTACGTTTACCGAAGAATGGGGCGTGCTAGGGCTCGTTGCGCCACGGGCGCTGATGGTGATAAACGCGACACGTGACGGCATTCAGTTTTCAGTCGTGGAAGCAAAAAAAAGTCTGGCAGGTGCCGAAGTTGTGTTTGCCAAAGTTGGCAAGCCCAAAAATGTAACGCATGTCATTGTCGACTCCAATCACGATTACAATCAGCCAATGAGAGAAGCGATGTACGGCTGGGTGACACTACACTTAAAGAACGAGGGTGATGGTAGCCCAATTCCGGAACCGGATATAAGCCCGGTCGACCGTAATCTGCTGCGGTGCTACCCAGAGGGTCATCGGCCAGAGGGTTTTGTTACTTTGCCAATGCTCGCGAAACGGTTTGCGGTTCAGCTGAATCGCCGGCAAGTCAAGCCAGTTCATCTTGAGCATTGGGAAGCCGATCGGGTTGCTA
>DUAT01000079.1 GCA_012960755.1 Gammaproteobacteria bacterium | reverse complement strand
CTCCGCAGCCGACGAGCCGAGCTTGACGGTTGTTCATAGAAATTCGCGAACGCGAGACCAAAAAGGAAGGCAGCAAAACTCATTCAGACTACACCTTATTTTCGCTGCCGAGTTGTCTAGAAGACCCGACCACTTCTGTCCTCGAAACTCACTCCAGCCGCCCGTAGGCGACGGCCAAATGTGTACTTGAGATCGTGTACGCGAACTCCCTGAAGCTCTGCCCGCTTCCAGCCGCTGTTCCCCATCCGGTCAAATGGTGCACCGTTGTAGGAGAACACGTGCGTAGCGTGTTGTCCGCGTTGAGCGTCTACAACCGATCGCGCAACGCGATTCAACACGACGAGGCGTTTCTGCGCGTTCTTCACGAAGCTCGCCGGAATGACGAAGACCGACACGCCGAGTTCGGGAACGTCCTGTTCCCAATCCCAACGGAGGTTGCAGACTTCGCCATCTCGGCACCCCGAGTTCACTTTGAACAGAGCCATTTCAGCGTCTTTGGGTTCGACCAGAACAACTTTTTGGCCGAACGTCACGCCGGCACTCGCCAGCGCCGGGGAGCCGTGCGCAAGGTGCACGATGCGTGTGCCAGGTGATGAAGTCGTGCACGCTTGATAACGGCCTGATCTCAGCAGGGCGTCAATTGCTGGCGGAAAATTTAGTGAGAAGAAAGTGCGGGTGGGTCTGAGTGGTGGAACTTACGTCGTGAACAATGGTTTCACGAATGGTGCGAATTACGACATCCACTCTGCGACACTGGTTGTTGGCCACAAGTTTGCCACCGGTGCCAACGAGACGCCCAGTGTTACGCATCCGGTCACGAACAAACGTCACGCGATCGTTGGTCTGGTCATAAAAGCGAACTAGCCTGGCCCGGGTCATCCGCCCACCGACGTGATGCTGTAGTGGAACGACGGCGGTTTGAAACCAGCGGGGGCCTGCGAATAGGCAGGATAACCACCCGAATCGATCAGCGTTGAACATACCAAATGGGCCCTTGCTGGGCGAATGGTAGTTGCTTTCAAGGACCAGGGGCAGTTGGCGGGCACCAGCGCGTAGTGCTGGCTGACAAGGTCTTTGGTGGTTATCTCACAAGGCAAGCCAGAGGCGCATGGGCACCCTGGCGCGGCTCAGCTTCCTGCATTTTTTGTTCGCTCCCACGGGCTATCGCAGACAGGCGTGGGTATTACGCTCGCAGTGATGGCCGGTGTAGTTGGAGGAATGGGTACCTTTGTTGCAGGAAGAGTCGCCGATCTGCTCAGTCGTCTTGATCTGCGCTGGTTTGTCTGGTTGGCTGCCATCAGTAACGCTGCGCTGGTTCCATTTCTTGTCGCGTTCTTTCTGATCCAGGATATCAAGACAGCATTGTTCGTCTATCTGGTACCAGCCTTTTTTGCTGGATTTTATTTTGCACCAACCTTAGCCATGATTCAGAGTCTGGTTCGCCCGGAAATGCGGTCTGTCGCCGCAGCCGTACTGCTGTTCGTGCTCAACATTATCGGGCTCGGTTTTGGACCTCAGGGTGTGGGAATCGTCAGTGATTTACTTGCAACTGACTACGGAAAAGAATCACTCCGGTATACGCTGATGATTTTCTCGTTGATCAATATTTGGTCCGCAGCTCACTATTTTCTTGCAGCGAAAACACTTAAAACGGACGTCGAAGAAGCAAAAATTTAGTACAACGTGCTAAGCATCAATAACCTTATTCGTTTACGCCCTGCATGACGTTCTCTGAATCCTGCCCGGTAGGTGATGGGATTTCGACAACGTGTTCATCGATGTCGTCGTATTCCAGGCGAAAGGCACGAGAGATTGTTGCGTGCATCGTGTAGGTGAGTGTCACATAAGTGAACTCCATAATCTCTTCGTCAGAAAGAGATTCGCGCAGGCTGTCAAACGTGACATCCGAGACTCGTCCACGGCTCAATACCAGTTCATCCGTATAGGCCAGCACCGCACGCTCGATAGGCGAGTAACAGGTAGCCAAAGACCAGGCGGGTAGCGCACTTACTTTTTCTTCCGAGAGCCCAACATGGCGGGCTACTTTGCAGTGTTGAGAAAATACAAATTTGCTGCCAACGAGATAACCAGCCCGTGTCATGCCCAATTCACGGAGCTGTTCATCCAGTTTTCGATCCGGACTGCTATGGAGGACCATACCCGCGAGGATGTGATTGAAGATTTCGGGTGCCACTGCAGTCACAGTCCACCAATGTCCAGGTGTCCCTGTGGGCGTGCCGGGTTCTGCTACCGGGTCTCGATCACCAAAGTAGTGATCATAAATCTCGAGCATCTCCGGCGTCGCTTCAGACCTTGGTACCTGCTTGAGTCTGGGCATGGCTGATTCTCCTATTTGATGTTGAGAGTTGTAAAGTCTTACCAGTTATCCGTCATTATCATCGGACATTCGATCAAGGTAGTAGTTGATGAGGTGGTGTATGCCAACCTCTGGACTTGCCATGTAGCCGGGCTTGAAACGAGATGACATGGATGCTCTTTGAAGCGATGCGATCAGGAACACATCTTCTTGGAATGTTTGTGTCGTGATCTCGCCACGGGCTTCCATCTTTGCCTCGAACTCCGGGTCCGCCAGTTGTTCTTCAGTGAAAAGAGAGTAGCTTGCAACGCGAGTCTTCTCCGGTGATATCGGCCAGGTAACAAGAACGCTCAGCGAATCAATTCGGCCAAAGAGGGTGAGGTTAGGGTGTGCGAAACCAGAAATGGAATAGCGTTCGTCTTCGTCTTTTAGTACTGGAAGTGGGTTGAATAGAGGTTTGCCAGTCGGTGTCGAGGGTCCTGCATCGTACTCCCACTTGTAGCCACCGTTGCCTCGGAGTGTCCACTTCGAAGAGTTTGTCATAAAACGACCGATTGTATCTTTGTGTGCGATAGCGACGTGATACTCATCGGCGATGTTTTCGACGAAGTACTTCCAGTTACATCCGACCTCCCCTTCACCAGACGGACCCAGCTTCAGGTTTTCCATATCCAGGAACCCAAAGTCAGTGGCAAATTCTTCTAGTTTAGTATTCAGTGCCGGTGCTTCCATGTCGAAGTTGACGAAGATCCACCCCGCCCATGTATCGATTTGGAGTGGTTCTAATCGGCAGGATTTGGGGTCGAAGAGAGGGTGTTCCTTCATGCGAGGTGCACCCAGCAATTTTCCTTCGAGATCATAGGTCCATGCGTGGTAAGGACATTTGAAGCGCACAGTATTGCCTTCCTTATCCGGTACAACCTCTACGCCTCGATGAGCACACAAATTAGAAAACGCGTTAAACTTGTTATCAGCGCCACGGACGACAGCTATCGGGTCACCCATAATATCGAAGGTTCTGTAGTCACCTGGTTCAGAAAATTGTTCGACTCGACCCATGCACAACCAATCGGTCATAAAGATTCGTTCTTTCTCCCGCGCAAATACTTCCGGTGAATTGTAGATATAGCCCGGCAGGTGTCGCGCTTCGTCAAGTGCTCGCCTGGTTTCAACAATGTTATCGTTGAACCCTGACCGCTTAATGATTGTTGCCATACTAGTCTCCCGTTGTCTTTTGTTTCGAGCTGCCAGGGTGGAACTGACGAGACAGTTCGTTCGCGAGTTGAGCCAGCTCCGGTGGACTGACAATATCGCCGCTGTCGACAATCTTCTCTCCATCAATCCACAATGACTGTTTATTGATCAATCCATCGGGATGATTTTCGCCACCGCCAGGGACCCAGAAAGGTTTACCCATACCGATGGCGTTGTTGCCCCAGGTTCTGATGTCTTCCAGAAGTCCCATGCCAGGGCGAGCAGCCGGATGCAGGCCGTGTGTGAAATGGATGATGTGTCCGTATTCACCGCCTCCCGCTCGCAGCAGAGATCTCTCCAGTGGGAATACTTCGGCGCCGCCTCCACTCACACCGATAACAGGACCATCAACTTCGATCGTCAGGGGTTCGAGTTGCGGGACGTAGTACTCATGAAAGACTGACTTGAGTACTATTATTCCTCGAACACTTTCGATTTCTGGTGTGAACGCGACTGATCCGGGAGGGAAGTACATGCCTGGTTTCTGAATGTGTTGCGGCTTGCGCGGACCTGTCTCAGCCAGAGTGAAATGGACATCAGTCCCATCGTCAGTGGTGATGTGTCCAGCCCGGCCAGCTCCCGTCTGAAAGATATCGTACATGCTTTCTTGCACTTTGTGCATGAGATCATGATCGGCACCCGCAAAGAGACGATCGATTCCAGCGCCGGACATACCGGTGATCATCAGGTAGCGCACCCGGCCCGCTCTGAGCGCTTGGTCACAGACCGTGGAGCCTGCCAAATAAGGGAAGCAAAGATCAATCCATACGTCGCAGCTCTGGGCCGCGCCCGCCAGAGGCTCAGGGATGTAGGGATCAGCCAGCGTGCCCTGGAACGGAAGCTGCGGGATGATCGCAAGGGTCGCCTTGGCGCCCGCCGCCTCGCTCGCCGCCAGGATCGCCTCGGCTGCTACCATGTCCGAGGCCGTATCGGCAGTCACGAGCACGTTCTCGCCCTCCTGAACAGCCAGATAGTCGTCGACCATGGCGCGCGCTCCACGCGTTGCTTGGTGTCCGTCGCAGTTGGTAAGCATAGTAAAGTCTCCCTCTATCTAGGTCCGGCCGTGCTGAGCACAAAATGCATGGCCAAACGCGTTAACTTGAATGAACATCAGCAATAACCATGCATAACCGTTCTTCGGAAAATGTGGTTTATAAATGCCTATTCTCCGACGATCCTCGTTAACAGCTTTTGCGCCTTCCCTGGAGTAAGACCAGGCGTGGTATGGGCAAGTAATGTACTTGCCAACCTGACCAAAGCCATCATCAAGGATCACCGTACCCCTATGCCGGCAGATGTTTGCAAACGCCCGAAGTTCCCCATCCTCACCACGTAGAACAAACACCGGTTCGTTCGCAACAATCATCGCGAAATAGTCACCAGGCTGACTGACCTCACCGGCCATACATACGAAAACCCATTCCCGGGAAAAGATGCTTGTCGATTCCTCTTCGAGAACAACGGGGTCTGTATAAGCAGAAAACGGCAAAGATCTCGCCTTCTCCAACGGCTGAACTGCCACTTCTTGTATTTTTTTGTAGTGTCGTCACCGGACCCTCTTCAGTTTTATGAGACGTAGGTGTACCATAAACCCTGCTTTTAAACGATACAAGACTGTCTCATGAAAGACGCCCTAAAAAAGGAGCATGGAGGATAGGCAGATCAGCGCCAATCCTGACTTATTCGAGGCGCTTTGGGTATTGCTTTGCGTGTCTTTGGGCATTGCTTTGCACGTATAGTGCCGGGAACGTTTCTACTATCTGCCTTAGAAGAGGGATCATGTGACCGTAAACGAGTCTGCCGTGCAAGGTAGTTCGAGCCGCACCGAAGGGTTGCCCAACACATCAATACTCGGCTACGGCGCCGGAAATTTCGGTTTCGCTTTGCTGGGTCTGGTGGTGGCGGTAAACCTGCAATTTTTCTACACCGACTTTGTCGGTTTGTCCGCCGGGCTGGTTGCCTGGTCGTTATTGTTTGCAAGGCTGTTCGACTCTATCACCGACCCTGTGATGGGCTACCTGTCTGACAGAACCAATACCCGCTTCGGTCGAAGAAGACCTTATATCATTGGCGCTGCCATCCCGCTAGCCATTGCCTTTTATTTTCTGTTTACCCCGCCCTCGTTTGAAGACCCCGCCAATAATCAGGGTTACCTGCTGTTTTATATGATGAGTCTATACATATTGACCTATTTCATCTGGACGGTCGGCGCGATCCCCTATTACAGCCTTGGCGCAGAATTGACCGACGACTACCACGAACGGGTTAAAGTCATTGCAGTCCGCGAAACCTGCGCTCTGGTTGGATTGCTGGTAGCAACCATATCGCCTGCCTACCTGATTTACGTCTATGGCGGCATTCAGGGTTATTCCTTTATGGGCCTGATCCTGGGCGGCGGTGTCGCTATATTCCTGATCTTCGCAGGGGTGGTCAGCAAAGAGAGGGGGGAGTTCCAGGGGCGACCCGCAATGAATCCCTACGCCGGTTGGATTGCAACCTTCTCAAACCCGCACTTTCGAAGGCTACTGATTGCGTTTGTGTTCAGCTCGATTGCTGCGGCTGTTCCCGCCGTGCTGGTAATTTATGTATCCGTCTACATCATCGGCACACCGGACTGGTGGGTTAATGCTGTGCCTGGCTGGCTGCCCACCTGGTCCTATTACCTGTTACTGTATTTCCTCTCCGGTATTATCAGCCTGCCTTTCTGGAACAGACTGTCGCAACGAATCGGTAAGCGCAACACATGGTTGGCCGCCATTGTTATTTCTTCCATCACCAGTGCGGGATGCTGGTGGCTGGATGATGGATCGGTGGGCTTCTTCTCAGTTCTTCTGGTATTCGGCGGTTTCGCTTTCGGCAACTTTCTCGCCCTGCCGCCCTCCATGGTAGCGGACGTGATTGACTGGGATGAGGTTGAAACCAGCAAACGACGGGAAGGCAGCTATTTCGCCATCTGGGCCTTTACCACCAAACTTGGTGCCGCTATCACCGGCTTTGTGGCACTACAGGTGTTAGAGCACGTGGGGTATGTGCCGGGTGTTGCTCAAACTGAGTTAGTCAAAACCTGGATGTTGTGGATGTATTCCTGGTTCCCGGCGGCATTTTATTTCCTTTCTGCAGTCACCTTGTTGAGATTCAGCTTTACCCAGGAAGAATTACAGATAGTGCAGGCGCAGCTTGGGAGGCAGTGATGCCATGAAAGAGAAGAAAAACAGGTAACTACAGAGCACCGTGATAGTTGGTGGCAGTCTGCCTCGCTAACTCCGGCTTGTTCCGCAAATCTGCTCCAGCCCTGGATAGCCCTGGACACCTGTTCCGCCACATCGCAAATATGCGCTGTCATCCGCACTCCCTGGGGCGCTTCCTTCTGACAAATCGACGGGGTTTCTTGCAGGTTTTCTTCAATCACATCGCAGGTCGCCACATGGCAACCTTCTGCCAGTAGTTAATTCCCTGCCCATGCCGGTGCCGCCGCCTGTGACCACCGCAATCTTTCCACTGAAGTCTCTCATCGCCGTACACCTTTGCTTATCGGAAATCGAAGGCAGTTTAACACCAGTTATCCGAGCTCACTTGGTGCAGCATAGCTTTACGCCTTCTCTAGTCCGACAAACCCGGCAGAATGTCATTCCTCTTAAAGCTCGCTGGCGGCTCATCACCTATCTTGAAGAACAGCGGAATCGGCTTTGATTCTGCATCCAAAAAATCCATATGCGTCATCGCTTGAATATGCAAATGTGGCTGAGAGGTATTGCCGGAATTACCAAAGTTCGCAATCTGCTGCCCTGTTTTCACCCCATCACCCACCGCCACCTGGACGCTGTTCTGCTGCAGGTGCGCCAGTAACAGGAATTGCCCGGATTGCGTTTCGATCACAATATGATTGCCCGCCAGATTCTTCACATCGGTTTTGCCGATCTGTTGGTCCTCAAGCACATTTTCAACTGCTACAACTTTACCATCGACGGGCGAATACAAAGCCTGGCCGTGCGTCTCGTACTGCTGCAGATCTGTTACCTGTTGCAAGGGCAGCGCGCCGTCGGCTGGCAGAAGGATGTCCATGGCGTATTTTTGCGACCCGGCAAAATGATGGTGGTTAATCAATGCACTGTTGCCACCATGGAGAACATACCAGTTGCCTTTGAAGGGGGACTTAAGTTCAACCCCATCACGACTGTCTGATGGCCAGTATACAAGCGCCAGTTGATATCCCAGGAAAACCAGAAACACCGACAGGGTAATATTGAATGTCTTGCCTATTTGCTTTCGAGGCATCCAGTCCAGAACACAAAGTGCGATGACCGAGCCCCAGAGCATGAGCATCAGTTGAGTAAATTCAGCAGACTGAAACTGGATGGGTATGACCGCGATGTAGACGCAAAACCCACAGGTGATCCAGGTTACGTTTCTTAACAGGCGCTGGGCAAGATGGTGGCCGTATAATTGTTCTTTAAATATGTTCCAGGGGATCTGTTTTTTTGCACTTGCAACGATGAATGTCACCAGCATTGCAACAGTGGAAGCAAGCAGGAATATCATCAGGTAGTTCAATAGCACGCCTGCGAGGGTGGCGAGGATGAGGAGAACAACTAACAGGCCAGATAGGATCCATCGGGCTATTTTCATGGTGAAGTTGAGCTTTCGTGATCAGAATGATGATGGTACCGGATACGGCTGAATTATGCGCCCTGAAGGCGACACTCGAGCTGATGTAAAGGGCAAGGCGCCCTATCTTCTGTAATTGACTGTATTTTTCATTCCGAGATTGACCTATTGAACTATTCTATCAACAATGATCTGGGCAGTGTAAGACGAACAACCATAGACCAGGGGTTGAAACCACAATCAATTATCGATATGAACCGCGGCTGGTAACAACATCCGGCGGTCGTTACCGGGTCCCCATAGCCTCTCGGGATGCATTCTCGGCGACAACGGTACGAACATCATTCATGATGGTATCCGCATGCAGGAATGAAACGGAATAGATATTTCGAATCTGCAGACGATGGTCGACAAGGTAAACCCGCAACATATGGGAAATTGAACCCACGAGGCTGCCATCCTCGTTGTAATCCCTGATAACAAACTGATTGTAGTCTTCGAGAGTTGCTGCCAGTTGTTCATCAGAACGGGAAGTCACGAAATGCCAGTCGAAACCCGGTTCCCTGAAGTTACTGGCATAGGTGTCGAGCACTTTCGGCCTGTCATTCACAGGGTCAAAACTGAAACTGACCAGTCGAACATGGTCCTTCAGTATGTCGTCTGCCATCACACGCCGTTGGACCTTCCCCAGTACATAGGACGCCAATGGGCATCCGTTAACATCAGAACAGGTGGTATAGATAAAGCTGAAAATTGTGAACTTACCCGCCATGAGTTCATGCAGACTCACCTCACGACCTTTACTGTCGAGCACTTCCGCATCGGCAGCGACCCCCAGACCCGGTAACTGATAACTACCGGGTGCAGGTGGGGTAAATCCCAGTTTCTGGTATCCGGGCGCCAGCAAGACATCCTGCTTTTGATGGTGCGGGGCAGCCAGTACCTCTGCTGCGGGAGTGCTGGTGACAAATACCAACACCAGCAACAGCCATTTCATCTAACGGGATGTCAGGGCGGACTGCCTTTGGGGAGTAATACCGCCGTACAGGGAATAGGCACCAAATCGCATCTGGTGAGGGTATCCCAGTTTCTCCGCAATGAAGTCAATGGTGAGCTTGTGCTTCAGTTTCTTGCCATCAAAATCATAAACCTTGAAGTACTGCAGGTCAGCACCGCTGGACTGCGACTTGTCCCAGTTCGCCAGAAGAGACGAGGTGAAATAGACTCGCTTACCATCCCAACTCTGGGACACCATGTTGATCTGTTCACCGATTTTATCCTGCGAGATCTGTTTCGGATTATGCGGGTCAGAGATATCAAATAGCCTCGCCATGCCATCATTCCATGTGTCGACCCATAACAGGTTGTCATTGGCACTGATTGATATATCCACCGGCAACGGGATCTTTGATGCATCGCCGATATTGGCTACCTTTTTCGCCTGCCACTCCAGGTCGTCATCTTCATAAATCAGCCAGATCTCGGAAGTCAGCGCTGTGGTAGTAAAGCAGTAATCGTGCTCCGAGCCCCAGGCACAGCGTATTTCCAGGGGTGCGCCGGGTACATCGAGGATCTTCTTGGGCTTACGGGCATGCAAATCCCAGATAACCACTGTGTTGCCAAAATTAGCCATAGCCTCAGGGCTCGCCATCATAGCGCCCATATTCATCATGTAATTGTTCCAGCCTGTAAATGACGAACTCACCATGACGTTACGGCGGGGGAACGCCCGCACATCGTAACCATAGCCATCGGCAAACTTGCCTGCTTTTTCAGCACCGTTGAGGGCACCATCTTTTGGCATCCAGTAAGTCGCAACATAGTCACCGCCATTGGTGTATTCCACCATCCCGGTCTGGCCGCCGTGGTCCTTGTTGTTAGACAGACCCGTTAACAACATGCGTCCGGGCAAGGCATATGAGGTATGGGGTCCAACCACACCACCGGATTTCGAGACAAAATCTTCAATGACCTTGTGCAGTTTAGGCTTGGCCGGGTTGCTGTGTACGTCAAAGATAAAAATCTTGCTGCTGTCCAGGCCAGAAGCCCAGAGAAAACGCCGATCATCGGTAAAGCCGGAATGATGCGCTTCATTCTGGCCACCAATAGACAGGCTGTTGATCACCTTGCCATAGGTGTCAACGTTCGGGTTTACAGACACGGTAACCAGTTTATCCTGCTCGTCACCAACACCATCTGCGCCCAGGGTCCAGACGTAAACAAAATCCTCCTGGCCAGTAATTTTAGCCATGTAAGGGGACATACAAGTTTCGTCTGCCATCGCATTGAGACTGAACAACAAGCCGAGTAAGATTATTTTTCTCATCATTGTATCCTCCTACTTTTGATCATGAAGGCGAAAGACTATCATATCAACAAGTTTGTTATTCGGCCCGGCATATATGTTCCAGCGCCCAACTATCTTGGTGATTGCATTTTTTTTAGTGCTTGTTCTGCCATCAACATCGACGGCAAACCCACAACTCGGCATGCGAACAGCACCGAAGCTGGATAAAATCGAAGCGGAGCTCGGCAAAAGACTGTTTTTCGATCGGCGTCTGTCGGTAAACGGCACACTGTCGTGCGCCATGTGCCATATTCCGGAACAGGGTTTCACCCAGAACCAGATGGCAACACCCGTGGGCTTCAAGGGACGCAGCGTGAAAAGAAACTCACCCACGCTGCTCAATGTCGCCTACCGCCAGGTACTGTTCTTTGACGGGCGCGAATTCACCCTGCATGACCAGGTCTGGTCTCCCCTGCTCAGCGCCAGGGAGATGGGGAATGTTTCCATCGGCTCGGTGATCGCCCGCTTGCAACAGCTCGATGACTACGCCAGCGTGTTCCGACAAGTCTATGGCGAAGATATCACCGCCGGTAACATTGGTGCGGCACTGGCCGCTTACGAACAAACACTCATCGCGGCCGGGTCGCCCTTTGATCAGTGGTATTTTGGCAAATTGGATTCAGCAGTCGGTGACGGGGTAAAGAGCGGATTTGCGCTATTTATGCGGCATGGTTGTATCCAATGCCACACCGTCGACGCCAGTCAGGGACAGTTTACCGACGATGATTTTCACAACACCGGGATCGGCTTCGCTCGTACCATGCAAGACCCGGTCAGGGGTACACGCATTATCAAACTGGCAGAGACAATCTCAATTCAAACTGAAGAGTCTTTTGAGGGTGACAACCTGAACGATCTTGGCCGCTACGAAATGACCGGTCACACCGGGGACAGATGGAAATACCGCACGCCAACTTTACGCAACGTCGCACTGACATCACCCTATATGCACGATGGATCCTTATCCTCTCTCGAGGACGTCATCTCATTCTACGCCGACGGCGGCGTGCCCAATGAGGGACTGGATGACAAAATCAAACCCCTGAATTTAACCCGGATAGAAATCAGTCAGCTGGTATTATTCCTGCAATCACTCACATCCCCACACGTTCAGGATCTTATCGAGGCCGCCAGAAGTGTACAGATTGGCGATTACTAGGAGCAGCAAAGTTTATGCAGAAAAAGTCCTGGCGAAATAACGCGGGTACAGTTTTTAGTACCGAAAAACGATCGGCTATCGGGTCGAAAGGCATGATAGTAACCAACAATCCGCTAGGTTCCGCTGCTGGCGCAGAAATGTTTGCTGCCGGGGGCAATGCGATTGACGCCGCCATCGCCTCCCTGTTTGCACTCACCGTGGTTGAACCGATGATGGTCGGGGTCTTTGGTGCGGGCATGTCAACCATCCGGCAAGCCAGTGGTGAGCATAGCACCATCAACAATTACAGCGTGGCGCCGGGCGCCGCAACACCGGACATGTACAAAACACTGTCCGATGAATGGCCTGACTACCAGGTGGTTGAGAATCGCGCCAACGACATTGGACCCCTGGCAGTGGGTGTGCCAGGTAACCTCAAGGGCTGGTGCGAGACCCTGGCAAAATTCGGCAGCCTGTCTCTCGAGGATGTCATGCAGCCCGCGATCCGCTATGCGACAAGGGGATACGTGGCAACGCCTTATTTGTGCGAAATCATTCGCCGGATCGAACCCGATATAGCCGGTAATGCAGAAACCGCAAAAACGT
This sequence comes from Gammaproteobacteria bacterium, assembly GCA_012960755.1. Next base: position 14,103 of record DUAT01000079.1, on the reverse strand, counting down.
TTATTCCCGATGGGCAACGACTCAAACCCGGCGATCGTGTGATTCCGTCCGAATATGCAGACACCTTAAGGCTGATCGCAAAACAGGGTCCGGCAGTCCTCTACAACGGAGAACTGGGCAGTGTGGCTGTCGAGCATATTCAACAAACCGGTGGCATTATTACCCAGCAGGATCTGCTCGACTATCGGACGGTTTCGGCAGACGTCATCCGGGGCAACTATCGGGATTATGATCTCGTTGCGCCACCACCTCCAACAGCTGGCGGAGTGCATGTGGTTGAAATGCTGAATATCCTTGAGGCATACGATTTAACCGCTATGGGTTTTGGCAGTGTTGACTCGGTACATCTGTTGGCAGAGGTGCTGAAGATTGGCTTTGAAGATCGAAATCAATATACCGGTGATCCGGCTTTCGTGGATGTCCCCATTGCCATGCTTATCGACAAAGAATTCGCCCATAAACGTCGGCTGGAAATCAATATGGCATCAGCCGGTGTTTTCAACACTGCCTACCAACGCGAGTCTAATCATACGACCCATCTAACGGCGGCTGATGATGAGGGCAATGTTATTGCAGCAACGCATACAATCCACGCCGCTTTTGGATCCAAGGTAACGGTGCCTGGTACAGGTATGTTGCTCAACAATACAATGAATATTTTCGACCCGCACCCGGGCACCGCCAACTCTATCGAGCCTGGTAAACGGGTAACCAGCAGCATGTCGCCCATTATTGTTGAAAAGAATGGCAAGCCCGTATTCGCGCTGGGCCTTGTGGGTGGCACCCGTATATTCCCCAGCGCCCTGCAGGCGATAGTCAACCTGATTGATCACGGCATGCGTCCACAGGAAGCAGTAGAAGCGCCGCGAATCTGGACCCTGGGTGAAGCGCTTGAAATGGAAAAGGGCTATGGCGCTGATATTCACACAGGATTGGCAGACCGGGGCCATCACATCGAGGAATTAAAAGTGATTGGCGGCGGTATGGGTATGATTGCCTTTGATGGGGACGACCTGATAGGTGCATCCTGCTGGCGAGCTGACGGCACCCCGATTGGCGTTGCCGGGGGCATGGCCAGGGGCGGGATTCGATTCGAAATTTGAGGCGGGTAATGGCATGATGAGCAAATAAACGACGACCCGAGGTAACCAGTAGATGACGAACCGCCCCGATGTACTCATTGTAGGTGCCGGATTTGCCGGTATGTATGCCCTGTATCGATACCGCAACCTCGGTTTCAACGTCACCGTGATTGAAGCCGGTTCTGATGTCGGTGGCACCTGGTTCTGGAATCGTTATCCTGGTGCACGTTGTGATGTACCGAGCCTTGAATACTCCTACGGTTTTTCAAAATCCCTGGAGCAGGATTGGGACTGGCCCGAGGTATTTTCAGCACAACCCGACATCCTGAAGTATGCCAATCACGTTGCCGACCGATTTGATTTACGTCAGCACATACAGTTCAACACCCGGCTTGTGGCACTGGAATACATGGAAACAGACAACCGCTGGCGAGCGACGATTGAGCACACAGCCGAAAGTAAGGAGCAGAGCGAACCGGCAGCGCAAATAGAAGCCCAATTCTGCGTCATGGCCACCGGCTGCCTGTCGGTACCCAACAAGCCAGTATTACCCGGTGCGGATAGCTTCACCGGCACCGTCCTGCATACCGGCCTTTGGCCGAAGGAGCCGGTTGATCTAACAGGCAAGCGGGTTGGCATCATCGGCACCGGTTCGTCCGGCGTGCAGGCTATTCCCGAACTCGCCAAACAGGCCGAACACCTGACCGTGTTTCAGCGCACACCCGTCTATACGGTGCCTGCCAATCGCAAGGCGATGCGAGCCGCGGTGCAGCAGGAGTTTCGCGACAACTATGACGACATCAGAGAGATGCAACAGAAAAACGCGGGCGGGGTTTCTAATTTTCGACCGGTGCGCAGTCTCAGGCGCCCACGCAGTGACAACGCTGTGAGGCAAGAACCCATCACCGCAATTCCCAGCACGTCGTTGCCTGCCTCTTCTTTATCGTCTGTCGCCCAGGCGCCGAACGCTATCCTGAGTTTAACGCCGGAGGAGCGTCTGGAGATGGTAACCGAACGTGGTCTGAATACGCTGTTGTCGTTTCGTGACGTGTATAACAACACCGAGGCAAACGAAGCGGCCAACGAGACCTTTCGCCAGGCACTCGGCAACATGATCGACGACCCTGAGGTGAGTGCGCGATTATCACCAACGACCTACGGTCTGGGATGCAAGCGCCAGGTTCTGGACCGGGATTATTACGATACGTTCAACCGCGATGACGTCACCCTGGTTGACGTCATCGATACACCGATCGAGACGATCACCAGGGACGGAATCCGCACGAACGAAAAAGACTACGATCTGGATGTACTGATTTATGCCACGGGATTTGATGCCATGACCGGTGCATTACTGAAGGCGAATATCCAGGGGCGTGATGGCAAACGGCTGGCAGACAAGTGGCAGGATGGTCCCGTGGCATATCTTGGTTTACAGATGCATGGTTTTCCGAATCTGTTCACGATTACCGGCCCCGGCAGCCCGTCTGTTCTTTGCAATATGCTGGTGGCCATCGAGCAGCACGTAAACTGGATTGGTGATTGCATCAAGTATCTTGGTGATAACAATCTTGAAAGTATCGAAGCCACACCAGAGGCCGAAGTGGATTGGGTCGCCCATGTAAACGAGGTTGCAGAAGGCACCATGTATACCACACCCAGTTGCAATTCCTGGTATCTGGGGTCGAATGTGCCCGGCAAAGCTAGGATTTTTATGCCTTATGTGGGGGGATATCCGCGATATAGAGAGCAGTGTGAGCAGGTGGTAGCTAATGGGTATGAAGGATTTTGTTTAGGTTAAATGTTCTAAAAAAGACGCAGCTGGAGTTTATTCTTGTCACGGGTTTTTAATTTTTTTGCCTCTTTGACACTTCGAGTCGAAACGCGCTTACCTGGGGTTTATCTTGATCAAACCGCGTCGAGCAGAAAAGAAGTGCTATTCCTGAGCACGCCCGTGGTCGCAAAGGCGACTCCCCTCACTTGCTCGTGAGCCTCGGTCTCCCGAGGGGCACTCGGCACGGGCTCAATGCTCTGGAATAGCACTTCTTTTCTACTCAACGCTCTTAACTGCGAACCCAAAGCAGGTGTCTTTCGACTCAGAACCCTGCCTACTTAAACCACTGCAGCGCCAGATATGCGCCGTGGTTCAGGTGATCAGCATCAGGCAGGTCGGAGACCAGTTTGCTGCGACCTGAGAGGTGCAGGTGCAACGAATCGTTGAAGCTGTAGTCAAATCCTAAGCTGTAGTTCATGTCTGTGGTTGACGTGCGAGTGGTGGTAAAGCCGTACAGTTCTGCCAGTATTTGTAGTCGTTGCGTGAGTTGATACCCGGCAGCAAGACCATAATTAACGGCATTAATGTCTGATGTGGATGTGGCGTAGGCTAGCTGGCCGTTAAAAGTCCATTTGTCTTTCGTAAATCCTGCAAGAATGGGCAGATTGAGTAACCTGGTATCTTCGATAACCCCGCGGATCGTAGCGTTATTACTTAACGGAACTGAGTAGCTGGGCGCAAACGCGATTTCTACTGTCTCGTTCTGGAAAAAGCGCCATTTCCAACCGATCTCACCATAGCCAAAATCTGAACGTGTTGATTCATAGGGCAGATCAACATGTTGCCTTGAAAAAAACACGGATATCTGGGTGTTAACCGTCAGTCCGTAGGACACATCCAATAGTGGAAAGTCGTAGGTTTCAATGGCATCGGTATCCACGACATCGACGGCTACGTTTATTTCCCACTGACCCGGGTTCAATATTCCAGGGTCATCAGTGACCAGGGGTGGCCCTGCGTAGCTTTTTGTGTAAAGAGAAAGGGACATCAGTAGCAGCATTCCACTGCTTACTATTGTCCTTCGCATGGAAATCAAAGCAGCAATCTGCCTTGACGGATATAAGGCATCCAGTCATTGATCGGGTTTTTAATTTGTTGTCCACTGCGATTTTTAATTCCTGGATCTTTCGTGCCCGCAGCGGCAAAGTGCCAGACCATGGCCGCTCGAATCCCCTTTGAAATATTGTCAGTTGACCTGTGCATCAGGTGGCTGTCAAACACCATCAGATCACCAGCTTGTAACAAACATGGATTGCTCTGGCTCATATCGTGATCAACAATTTCGACGTAGCCGTAATTAGCCCCTTCGCGCCGATCAGGAATATGCTGCTTAACAGGTTCTCGCTGGCTACCGGGAAGGATGTGCAGGCAGCCGTTTTCGAGGGTCGCCTCGGTAATCGCCAGCCACAGACCGATGATGGGCCGGGCCGGCTCAAACGGGAAGTAATATGAATCCTGATGCCAGGGTTGACCCCAGGCACCGGGATTTTTGAAGATAAACTGGGACAGAAAGCAATCTACATCTTGCCCAATAGCCGATAACACGATGTCGCAAACGCGCTGATCGTTAAGGAATTCAAGAAATAACGGGCGCCGATGCAACCTGAAAATTTTCGAGATGATGTCTTCAGGGTTGCTCCCTTGCAGAACCTGGTTTTCCGGCATGACGACAGCAGGTGACACATCCTGACCGGCGGCGGACGCCCTGGCAATTGCTGTCACGTCATCGAGCAACGCGGTACCCATTGAAGGCTCGGTAAAACCGCTGAACAATTGAAACCCCGGCTCGTCAGGTCCGCGCAGCGTTCTTGCTAATGAAGTTGTCAATGAAGTCGACAACGACGCTATCCGCATCATACTTATCCCCTGCTCTTATTCTCAACATTGTTCTTTTCGCGTTCGAGTATAGAAGATATAGACACCTGCACCTACCGGTTTAAGTCGGCTGGTGTTGCGACAGTGTTTTCTTGAGCAGGTCCAGGTGCGAGTTAACGAACAGATCCGAGACAACGCGGTTCTGGATCACACCACTTTTATCGATCAGGAACGTGACTCGCCGGACCCCAAAGCCCAATGGCCCGTCAACGCCATAGGCTCGAATTACCTTTTTACGCTGGTCCGCCAATAGCGGGAACGGTATTGAATAAGACTTCGAGAAACGCTCATGACTGGCGACACTCTGAGGGCTGACACCGACAATCTGTGCGCCAATATCGGCAACACCCGCGTAACTGTCACGAAAAGCGCAGGCTTCCGCCGTGCACAATGGCGTAAAATCAGCAGGGTAGAAGTACAATATCAATTCACCATTGCTAATGAGCTGGTTCAAATTCATAACAGAACCAGACTGGTCAGTCAGTTCGAAGTCGGGTGCGGTATCGCCAATTTTAAGCATGGAATAATTCCTTTTAGTGTTGCAAACAGCAGGTTGTGAAACTTCGTGGATTGAGCTGCTCAGGATTCCTGCCTGAGCATGAGACGGAGGATTTTTGATGCGTTTTCAAGGTCCGGCTCCGCACCGGTAATCAAATCCGCATAAAGAAAAGACTCAACAATGCGCGTCAGGGCGTACGCCATCACCTCAGCATCAACAGGAATATTCATGCGCCCCGCGCTGACCTCTTCTTCTATCAAACCCCGCAGGTTAGCAGCCGTTCTGGCCTGCACCGGGCTGTGATTCGATGCAACTATTCTTAGTCCTGCCTGCGCGTCTTTGGCGAGGAACTTTCGCAATGGCCTGAACTTGTAGGCATTGTGCATACCGCGTTCGAGCACTTCCAGTACACGTTCACTACCGGTGCTGGTGATTCTTGTGAGGATACGGGCAAACGTATCATCGACCATCGAAGCCAGCACCATGCCAACCAGTTGCTCGGCACTGCCCGCCCACCGATAGGCCGTGGCACGCGATATTCCCAGTTCCCGGGCAAGCTTTTGCAGTTCAATGCGTTTATCGGTAACGAACCACTGCCTTGCCAGACTGTGTAAGTCCATCGGTTGGCAGCTATGCCAGGTTCTTCGTCTCATGTTGGCTGGCAGGTCTTGTTGGTCGAAGCCTGTGACCTTGATCGCCCGGACCTTGATCGCCCGGTTGAGTCCAGTCGCGCCGGGCCGTAAACAAATCGCTTCCAGCCCGTTCGTTTAAACGGTTGCCAGTCATCTTCAGGATTACCCAGGCGATCAGCAACGGCATACAAAACAGCGGAATTGATACCCAAACCGAGATGGCTGGTATAAACCTCAATGTTCTCGGCGATGTCCGACGGTGGTTGCGTGGCGATTTGCCAGGGCACGATGCCATCGGTCTTGCTGAATATTGCAGTACTGGGAATGTTGTTCAGTGCTTCACCGGCCAGTAGTCGCAAATGATTTGACGGCATTTGTTCAATCGGCGTATCACTCATCATTTTTATAAATCGATAGGCATTGGTAGAACGTGGGCTACCACCAAACGGACTGCCAAGGGTGATGACCTGGCGTACCTTGTCTGGATAGAGCTGCGCCAGCAGGCGACTGTAGACACCGCCAAGGCTCCAGCCTACCAGACTGACTTTGCGGCCATTATTTTCTTCAAAAACCTCATCGAGACGTCCACCCAATCGAACCGCCAGTTCCGGCATTGCGGGGCCTAAATTAGTACCGAGCTTCCAGGGTTGAGCCTCATATCCACGCGAGTTCAGAAAACCCCGCAGCACGCCGGTTGACCTGTCGCTGGCACCGAATCCCGGCATCACCAGCACAGGATGGCCGTCGCCACGCCGGGCATTGACCAGAAATGGCGCTGTTGACATCAGCGAGGCGATTTCCGACAGGGCTCTTGGGCCCTCGGCAAGTGCCAGGAGGCGATCCGGCCTGGCATAAATTTTATCTTCCATGTGTAGGATTCCAGTCAAATGAAACAGATCGCAATTCTGTCTCGTTTATGAGACAGAAACAAGAAATATCTCATTTTAACCAGAAATAATTTCTACCCGTAAAAATACTGGTACTGGTTAGAGCTCAAGGTAAGTCCGCAGGAATCACGCGAACAATTTTTCCGCTGCTGCTGTCGGTCAGAATATAAATAAACCCATCGGGTCCTACGCGAATATCCCGGATGCGTTCACCCATTTCGGCAAACAGTATCTCCTCGCCCACCACCTGACCGTTTTCCATATCAAGTCTGCGGACATCCTTGTTGACCAACGCACCTACAAACAGGTCACCTTTCCACTGAGGAAATGCGTCCCCGTTGTAATAGGCCAGCCCGGAAGGTGCAATGCTGGGTACCCAGTACTTCAGCGGTTGCTCCATGGACGGGTGTTCTGTGAATGGTGAGACGTAGGCGCCGCTGTAATTTATCCCGTAGGTGATAGCTGGCCAGCCGTAGTTTTTGCCTGCCTCCAGCTTATTGACCTCATCACCACCTCTTGGGCCATGCTCATGCAGGTAGATTGTGCCTGTGACAGTGTCCAGGGTGAGCCCCTGGGAATTGCGATGCCCCCAGGTAAATATCTTGTCGTTGCCCTCCTGACCGACAAACGGGTTATCTGCCGGTACACTGCCATCATCGTTAATTCGAATGGTCTTACCCAGCATACTGTCCTTGTTCTGGGCTTCCTCACGGTAATCAAAGCCATCACCCGTGGTAAGAAGAAGCTTGCCATCGGGTAAAAACTGCAGTTTGCCACCGTAGTGAACCGCTGTAGCTTTAAGCGGTTCAACCGTAAAAATCACCTCTACATCAACAAGGGCATTGTCTGTTAAACGGCCACGTATGATTCGGGTCCCGTTTGCGTCGGGCCGACCATGGGCAAAGGCCAGATAGACAAGCTGGTTATCGTCAAAATCAGGATGCAACACCACATCATGAAACCCCCCCTGGCTCTCAACGTAACTTTCAGGTACACCCTGCAGGGCCTCCCCCACGCTGCCATTGGCGGATATTATCCGTAAATTGCCGCCACGTTCAGCCAACAATAGTTCACCAGCTGGTAGAAACGCCACGGACCAGGGGTATGCCAGGTCGTCCGCAACCGTTTCCAGCTTGTACCCGGCCCCGCTGGCTTGGGAGGCAGGCAGAGTCATGGCTAGCAACAAAGTCACCGAAAGAAATATTTTCATGGCTGGTATCCGCTCAGTATGATTGCGAATTATGCCAGCACCACAGGCTTAAATGTCAAATCTGTTGTATGCTCCGGCCACACTTTTTTTCTTAAGCGTTTAGCGCGTGGGGATACTGCATCGTGAAAGCTATTAAAGTCATTGGCGCCTATTTTGCCGCTGTTCTGGTTACGTTTGTGTTGGGGAGTATTTTCGCGACGCAGTTCATCCTGGGTAACCTGCAGGATATGGGCATGACAGTGACTTTTGCAGACCGGTTTTCAGCTACCCTGCATGATGTAGGTGGTCTCAGCGTAATTTACCTGCCTGTTATTGGCATCAGCTTTCTTATCTCATTGCCCGTCGCCGCTGGCATTATCAAGTTCGTTCCCAACCTGCGGCTGGTTGGCTATGTGCTCGCGGGTGCAGTAGGACTGGTGACAATTCACCTGGTGATGAAAGCTGTGCTGGGTTTGACCGGTATTGCCGCCACAAGAACAGTGATGGGGCTGTTGTCCCAGGGGCTCGCTGGTGCTATTGGCGGCTATCTTTTCTTCAGGTTAACAGGGCTGATGCAAAAAGAGGTTCCGGCTGTTTTAACTGATTAAACAGGCAAAACTGGAAGTCACATTATTCAGGTTGTTTTACAGCGACTAGCTCACTGGATAGAACCAGTGATTTCCCAGGTATTAATCCACGCACATTCTCTCGGGCCTTTCTCAACAGTGCCTGGACATCATCGCCAATGCAATAAAGTGAAGGCACCAGGAACAGGGTGACGAACAACGCAAACAGAACACCAAAGGCCAGGGCGATCACCGCAGGCTTAAGAAATTGTGCGTCCGTTGAACGTGCCACCATGATAGGTATCAGACCCACAAACGTCGTCACCGTGGTGAGTAGAATCGGCCGAAACCTTGCGACACCTGCCTCAATCACCGCATCCGCCGCGTTCACACCTTTTTTACGCAGGCGTTCAACATAATCCACCAGCACCAGGTTGTCGTTAACGACAACGCCTGCTGCCGCACCAATGCCAAAAAACGAGAACATCGCCATGGAAACACCAAACGCCAGGTGGCCGTAGACGGCGCCCATGAAGCCAAACGGAATCGCGGTCATGACCAGCAGGGGTAAAAAGTAAGATCTGAATGCGACGGCAATCAAGGCGTACATCACAAAAAGTGCGATCGCATACAACGCAACCAACTCGTTGAGGAAGTCTTCCTCCACCTGTGCCTGGCCACTGTGCCTGATGACCAGCTCGGGGTAGCGGCTTTCGAGGGTCGGCAGGAAATTTTTAACCACATCATCATTGATATCACTCATCAAATCACCGATGACATCGGCCGTTACCCGTACCATGCGTTCACCATCCTGACGCTGAATGCGCTGGACCCCTGCGACAAGTTCAACATCAACAATAGACAGTAACGGAATTTGCCGACCATCAGGTGTGTGCACGTGAAAGCTATTCAGGCTTTCGAGGCTGTAGCGGGATTCCTTCGGGTATCGCACCATCACTTTCACGTCGCCATTTTCGCGGGGCAGACGTTGAACCTCTTCACCGTAGTATGCCTGGCGAACCTGGCGTGAAACTGTCGCCAGGCTGACTCCCAGCTTTTCGGCACCAGGCAGCAATTCCATATGCAGCTCGTAGGTTTCACCGCGCATATTGTCGCGCACATAAAACGTGCCTTCATATTCGTGCAGCTTGCCTTTCAGATCGTTTGCTGCCGCCTGCAACAGTTCCATATTTCGATGTTTTAACGTGTAGCTCACTCGCGGCGTCGAGTTATTCATGGTGTAGTTTATTTCAATTTCGTCGGCATCGGGCACATCGCCAACTAATTCTCTGAGTCGCGTTGCTGCCTCCTTGGCCGAAAGGTCCCGCTCCTCTGGCGGCGCCAGGCTGATGATTGCAATCACACTGTCTCGACGGGATCGCGTGTACCAGCCCTGAATGAGCTTGCCCGAGCCACCGTCCAGCTTCGCCTGGGCTTCCACTTCGTCGATCAGCTTCAGTTCCGCCTGCTGAAGCTGATCCAGTACTTCCAGGGCTCGTGTATAAGGTGTGCCTGTTGGCAGGGTGACGTTGAGATAGATAATTTCTGCCTCTACCTCTGGCATAAAATTAAACTTAACCCAGCCATTGCTGAATACGCCGACACTGATAATGAGCGTGGTGAAAAAGATACTGCCGGTAATATATCGATGAGCGACCGCTAAACTCACCCATTTAAAATAGACACTGCGGGAAAATTTCACGATGCTCTGCTCAATATTTTTCTGCCACTGTGCAAACCTGCCTAATTCTTCTCTGTGCTTCAGGCGTGACAGGTGAGCGGGAAGAATAAAAAACGCTTCGACCAGGGATATAGCCAATGCAGCGGTGATGACGATTGATAGCTGCCTTGTCATCTGGGCATCTTCACCCGTGAGGAAAAACCAGGGTGCGAATGCCACGATCGTCGTCAGTACGGCAAAGATAACCGGTTTGGATACCGTGCTGGCTCCTTTAACCGCAGCATCTGGGCCACTATACCGGTGGCTGTGATCATGAATACTTTCACCCACCACAATCGCATCATCGACAACAATGCCAAGAACCAACAAAAACGCGAAGGTTGAGAGGATGTTGAGCGATACATCATTCGCAGGCAATATGGCAAAGGTGCCCATAAAGGCGACGGCGATGCCCGCGGTTACCCACATGGCGACCATGGGGCGCAACGACAGGAACAGTACCAGAAAGACTAAAAACAACCCGAGGCCCGCTGAACTGCCGATCGTGTTCATTCGGGATTTATACGTATCTGCGTCGTCAATCCAAACCGACAGGCTTACGCCATCAGGTAAGGTTTTTTGTCGTTCGGCCATCCATCCCCTAACGGAATCACTCAGTTTTACTATCTGCATCGTATCCGTCGACATGATCTGTACCAGCACTGCAGGTTCACCATCGAGCGTCGCCAGAATTTCTTCATCTTCAAACCCATCGACAACCGTCGCAACATCCTGAACGCGCACAATGCCGCCGTTTTCGTTCTGGCGAACGATGATTTCCCTGAATTCACGTTCTGAGTTCGCCAGGTTGCGGGCCCTGAGCAGAACATCACCGGTTTCCGTTCGTATTCGACCAGATGACAGGTTAATTGAACTGTTGCGAATCGCACTGGCAACATCGGCAAAGTTCAAACCATACTTGCGTAAAGAGGCTTCTGAGACCTCTATAGTCACTTCTTCACGACGGGCACCAAACAATTCCACGATGGATATATAAGGCAACGCCACGATTTCATCCCTGATGTCTTCAGCCAGGTTCTTAAGCGTTCGCTCATCCAGGTCGCCATGCACAGCCACCCGGAATACTTCCTGACGATATACGGTGCGGCGAACTTTTGGTTTTTCCATATCCCTCGGCAGACTGTTAACCGAGTCAACAATACCTTTCACTTCATTAAGAAATTCTTCCATGTTGACCGTCGGGTAGGTGACAATTTCCAACTCACCATAGTTCTCCGCTGCGGAGGAATAAATGCGATAGACATTGTCCAGGCCACTCAAAGCTTCTTCCATGCGGATGATGATTTGTTCTTCAACCTCCTGGGGTGCAGCTCCAGGCCAAACAATCTCTATCTTTACCTGGCTCGGTTTGAAGGATGGAAAAGTTTCTCTTTCCATGGATAAAAAACCCAGGACCCCGGCCAGCAGAATGCCAGCCATCAACAGGTTGGACGCAACCGGGTTGTGAACCCACCAGGAAATTAATCGTTCCACTAGAGTCCACCTCCACCTGTAACAACGGAATGCCTGAGGCTGCTTTCCAGTGCCGAGAGCCTCATGCCGGGTATTGGATTCCGGATTGAAGAGACGATCACCCGTTCAAAAGGCTTGATGCCGCTGCCTATTACCGCTTCTGTGGATGAACTATGAACAACGCCGACGTGACGAACTCCCAGACGATCTTCGCTGTTGACCACAAATACATTGTTACCGGCCCGCAGGGCATTGCGTGGAATGACGGTTGCATTCTCAATACGACGCCCGGCAATTTCGGCCTTCACATAGAGCCCGACAGCCAGAGGCATGCCATTTTGGGAAACATTGTCCTCGTAGGGGGACTTGATCTCCACCTGACCAAATAGGGTACGGGTCTGACTATCGATGGCGGCGTCGAGACGGACCAGTTCGAGCCTGGCCAGTTCCATTGACGCCAGGGCAGCTTCGAGTCTCGCCCGGGCTTGTGCAACCTGGGGTTTCTTCAGTGCCAGGGGCGAGGCTTTATCTGCGTTTCGTAGTTGCTTGCGAGCAACGTCTGCTATGGCCAAAGCCTCCTGCACACCAACTTCTGCCTCTGCCACCACGGCTTGCGCCTGGGACAGTGCAAGTTGGAAATCGGTGTCCTCGATGCTGATCAGGGTCACACCCGGCAGGACGATTCCCCCTTCAGTGAATTCCGGAGAGACGGCGATGACACGCCCGGCTACCTGCGCGACCAGATTGACTTCAGTACGCGCCCGAACTTCACCTTCTGTCGAAACCAGCAGTGACACATCAGTCTGTTCTGCCCGTTCAACATACACACTCAACGGTCGAGACGGTTCAGTTTTCTTTTCCGGTTCAGGTTTACCAGCTTCAAGCAATACAAACGCACCAACACCTGCCGCAACAATGGCCACCGGGGCGACCAGCTTTATCAAAATTCCTTTCACGTGAATTCCCAGGGAGACTAACTACAATTAACAGGTATGACGCAGGCCACGTCGTTTTGGTTTGGAACGATGGTGAATATATTATGGAATGGATTTGATAAACCTAGCCGCAGGAAATACGACCATCGTAAGTCATGGTTAGAACAACGTCTTTTTCATCTGGCGAAGTGCTTTGCGATTGAAGATAGGATAGGGGGACACACACTCTTTTTCAACTGCAAACCTCTCAGACATCTGACAGAGACACACACTCTTTTTCAACTAGGATAGGGGGACACACACTCTTTTTCAACTGCAACCCTCTCAGAGATAGCTCACAAAGAAAAACCAGAATATCGCACAACCACTGACGACTTTACCCGCCAGATAGCGTATGTCTGAACCCGGCATCATAGCCACATGACGACACCCCGATCCCAATTGGTTGATAACGAAATTGCCCTGCACTATCACCTGATGTCCCGCTGTGTGCGACGAAGTTGGCTGTGTGGATTCGATAAACCTAGCCGCAGGAAATACGACCATCGTAAGTCATGGTTAGAACAACGTCTTTTTCATCTGGCGAAGTGCTTTGCGATTGAAATTGACGCCTTTGCCATTCTCTCCAATCACTTCCACCTGGTGGTTTACTATGATCCGCTGGCCTGCCACCAATGGGATGACGCTGAAGTTGCCAGACGCTGGACGGAAGCATTTCCGCCTAAGCTGTCTCAACACCAGGATGATGCTGCACAGCAAGAGATCCGCCGGGAAAATATTATGAATGATCCGTTGCTGTTGGAAAAGGCGCGGTTAACCTTAGGGTCTCTCTCTGCCTTCATGAAACACCTCAAACAACCCATTGCATGGCGGGCAAACCGTGAGGACAAATGCACGGGTCACTTTTTCGAGAGTCGATTCTATTCCGGTGCTTTGCTCAGCGAGCGAGCTGTACTGGCGACGATGGCATATGTTGACCTTAACCCGGTTCGTGCCAAAATCTGTGACACCATTGATGGCTATCAACATACCTCAATCTACAAACGATTACAGCACCTGGAAAAATCACCAGAACAACTGCAAAAGTTGCTCGAACCGTTGGTATCCGGATTAACTGGAAGTTCATCGACGCAACTAATGTCGCTGTCTGATTACATCAGCCATCTGCGCATGCTCAGTCTACCCCCTGCTGCTAATCTGACGGATGATCAAGCTGCCTGGTTTCGACAGGTTGCCAGCATCAGGAAACGTCAACGTGCTTATGGACGACTGGAAGAGTTAGAAAGCTGGGTTGAACGTCACGGTTGGAAACGTACTGGAGATCCTTTGGATTAGAGGTTCAATCTGCCCCGGAGATATCCTATTCTGTCGTTCAAAGGTGATCTCATAACGAAATTATTCCGCATTCACC
>DUAT01000078.1 GCA_012960755.1 Gammaproteobacteria bacterium | reverse complement strand
TAACTGGCGGGTGGAATGCGACCCCTGCATGATCCGGTAGCTGCTCCTGATCCGTTTCTAACCTGAAATCTGGATCAAAGCGTCTTCTGATACGTTTGTTCATACTGTCACCTAGTTGTCCTTGAGATGATAATATCACCTCCAATTAGGTGGCCAAATTAACTATGCCACTACACCTGAACCAAACTCATTGCAGCGAGAACTTAGCGCCAAGCAATGCTCTCACCGACGCTCGAGTCGGTTTGCCTCGTACTTAAGTTTTTTGGCGTTACTTCTATCTGCTTTTTCCGCTCTCTTTTTCTTCTTTCGTTCATTTTTTTCAGTTACGATCTTCATCGCCTCAAGTTTCGTTAGACTAGGATGTTTAGCGAGTAGCTCTTCGACCCTTTCGTCAATCTTGGTCATTGTTGACCTCAAAATTTGTAAGTTTAGATATTACAAGTGTTTGCTTGCTACCGGAATGGAAAGAGGCATAACACAGCGTTAAGGCGCCGCCGATTTGACGCGAAGCGGCAAATGGGTGGTCGCAGTGAGCGAATGCGAACGACTTCAATGCCATGTTATGCGACCTACAGTGACGCACATTCAGATATCGACATTAGCTTTTAGTGGGTAACGTTCAGGATTGGTGATCGAATCTAAGCCCAAGTCGATATCGAGATCTGGCCAATGATAGCTACCAGGATGTTCTTCAATTACATTTAGGATCTGCTCTACAGTGCCTTTCTTGAACCAAGGGAATTGATCAAATGGGAGGAAGTGTTCTTCATCGCTTGCTAGTACCCATATCCCATCTGGGGAGATATCAGTTACCGCGATCACCGAAGTGTTTTTTCCACGCTGTGATGAGCTCATCGCTGTGTACCGTTACGATTCGTTGGACTTCATGTAATTGTACATCTGAAAGTCGATAATTTCTTGCAATTTCGATCTGTGGCTCAAGCCATAGCTTGGCTTCACCGTCTGGTGATCTCACATGAACATGCATGCGTGATTCTTCAAGCGAAAAGAAGAAAAACTTGTACCCTTTCTCTCTAAAAACTGTTGGGGTCATGTCGCCTCAGGTGCATAACGTTCCGCTAAAGGGCGCATAGCAGCTTCGCTGCGAAGCGTCCCGGCCGAAGGCGATTTCAGCGGCTTGTTATAAACTGTCTTCATTGTGGCCATTCCTTTCGCACAGTCCATTTTCCTTGTAGCAGTGTAAGACTCAAACCGCAATTTTGGCACTGTTGTGGTGCCTGCCAAGTTGGAGGGTACCAACCTTTAACACCGAACCACCAGGTAGAAATCGGTTTTAAGAAATGTTCACCACATCTCGGACACACCAGTTTCCCATGAGTTTGAGCTAGCCAGCTACCCAGTAAGCCGAATGTAACTAGATTGATACCAAATAGGTAGGGATTTGGATAGATAGTGACCAAAGCAATGTTCACTCCCATCCACGCACCCGTAGATTTCCAAAAAGAAGCTGCGCATTTTGAACGTGTAGAGGCTATCTCTCTAAGACCTTCCAAGTAGTCAGTCTCAGCGTTCAAGGCTTATAACGTCTTTAATAAAGAGTGCGCGTAGCGCATCTCCTTGATTTGTTTGTTATGTGCGTTCATTCACTTGCCACAACAGTTGTCCTTCTCGACTTCACCCTACAGATAATATTTTCTATTCTTACGCGGTTATATCTTTGGAGCATGGCTGGATAAGCGTTAAAAAACCAAACGAAAGCTCCGACATAAACTGTTGCATACCTACCTTCGACTAAAGCTACAATAATCCCGTATGTCAACAAAATTGCTACCGGGAAATGCATAGCTTCATTTCTTCTCGTTTTCTTCTCAAAGACTCTTAGCCCTTCCGTGCTTGTGTCACAAATAAAGTAGTTATTTCCCTTATTGTTTTCTAGTCCAAAAAAGTGTCCAAAACCCACAACAGCTTTCCTGAACATCCCGACTCCGAGAAACTCATAAATTTTTCCATCTTTCCATTTTTCAATGCTCTTGGGTCGAAAATACAAATCTAATACATTCTGCCCCAGTCCAATTCTTTTTGAATCAGCCGCAGCAATTTCATGTCCTTGTGGCCTTCTCATAAGTAACTCGTAGGAGAAAGTGAAACTATTCAGCAAACGCTATTATGCACATAACACCACAATAAGCGGCGCGGAGCAGCTTTGCTGCGGAGCGTCCGAGCGAGTGAAACGAGCGGCTTGATTGTCATGTTAGGCATTACCAATTTTTTGATCAATATATTTTTGCTAATCTGGATGGAAGTCGCTTTTTGCATTGTCCCACCATTTAATTACCCCCGGAGACATACAGTAGTGATCAAAAAAGTTACTCCAATAGTCCCATATTTCACTCCCAGTAAGTCCTCTTTGGTTTTGAACAAAATATGTATAGTGGCCTTCAAAAGCCGAACGAGTCAAAATCTCATACTTTGTGGATTCTTGAGGGTCAAGGTCTAGCCCCTTATTACCTTTCCGTTGAATCTCAATAAGATCAGGATGATCAAATAAAATTTGCCTAGTAACCGTCACATGGTCATTTGAAGTGATTTCGTTTGTAGCTCTCAAAAAGGCGGTGTTTTCTTGTATGAAGCGTGAGTTGTCTCTTACTTGAAAAGCCAAGTAGATGAGGGAGAAGACCACTCCGATAGATGCGATAAATTCCCCTATGTTGCCCAGATCTTCTAATGACATAGTTTGTTGCCTAACAAGATAGTAGCTGGAAAAAAATCAGTATACTCCGGAATTCCTTGATTTCTGTTGTAGTCTCAATCATTTAAAAAGCTCTCTGGTCTTATCTTGCTATTTTTGGCCGCCTATCTGGAAGTAAACGCGGCGTTGTCGCAGTCTACTCTGGATAAGCACGGATATCCTGCCGCCTATCTTACTAACCTCACTCATCAAAATATGATCTCGCACGAACTTAATGGCCTTTAGATGCTGATTACTCAGCCACCATTCGATCACACTATTCTCATGAATTCCAAATTACTTGATCAGCTACGTCATACCATTCGCGTTCGTAACTACAGTATCAGAACCGAACAAGCCTATGTGCAATGGGCAAAACGAATCATCTTGTTTCACAATAAGCGTCACCCGAAAGACATGCATGATACGGAGGTAGTTGAGTACCTTACACATCTGGCGGTAAATTGAAATGTCGCAGCTAACACTCAAAACCAGGCGCTCAATGCTCTCGTGTTCCTGTACAAGAACGTTATCGACAGCCCTCTTGGAGATATATCCGCCGATGCCAGAGCCAAGAAACCTCAGAAGCTGCCAGTTGTGCTAAGCCAGGAAGAGGTCAAAACGCTATTGATTCGATTGCAAGGCATCCACCTGATCATCGCGGCACTCCTGTACGGATCGGGTCTTCGACTGATGGAATGTTTACGTTTGAGAGTAAAGGATATCGACTTTCACTACCATTGCCTTCATGTTCATGATGGAAAAGGCGCTAAAGACAGAATCGTTACGCTTCCAGTGCAGCTTCACCAAACAATCTCAAGTCACCTACACCGCACACAAATGCTTCATACCGCTGACCTGGAAAAAGCATTAGGCAGCGTTTACCTACCCACCGCATTAACAAGAAAGTATCCCAGAGCAGCTAAAGAATGGAAATGGCAATACGTTTTCCCGGCATCTAAGATCAGCACCGATCCTCGCTCAGGAGAAATAAGACGCCATCACATCGATGCGAGCGCCTTCCAGAAAGCCATTCGCCGTGCAGTGATTGCTTCGAATATTACAAAACCTGCCAGCGCACATACGCTACGGCATTCTTTTGCAACTCATGCTCTGCAGAATGGGATGGATATCCGTACTGTACAACAACAACTAGGGCATTCTTCCGTGGAAACGACTGAAATTTATACCCATGTGCTTAAGCGCGGCGGGCATATGGTTCGAAGCCCATTGGAGGATATTTTTCCGAGCCCGGACGATCTAGCGAATCAATTCAAGTGACCACTCTTTGTTCAGATGGATGAATACTCATGCACAAAATCAACTAGCGTTTTTACATTATCGACGGGTGTCTCGGGAATAATCCCGTGGCCGAGATTAAAGATATGACCACTGCGGCCACTCACTTCGTCAAGCAGCACGCGGGCTTTCGTCTTGACAGCCTCCCTTGTCGCACATAACACAATCGGGTCTAAATTGCCCTGCACAGCGGTAATGCCAACTTCGTCCCAGGTTTTAGTTAAAGGCGATCGCCAATCCAAGCCCAGTACATCACCGCCAGCCTTCGCCATTAATCCTGTCAGTTGCGGGTTGCCAGTACCAAAATGAATCACAGGCACCGTGCCGCTAATCGCCTGCATCAGTCGCGCTGTATGAGGCATAACATACTCCTTGTAATCATTGGGGGAGAGGCAGCCAACCCAGCTATCAAACAGTTGCACCGCCTGTACGCCAGATTCGATCTGGTAGTTCATGTAGTCGATCACACAGGTGGTGATCTTTTCCATCAATGTATGCCAGGCACCTGTGTCCCCATACATCATCTGTTTGACGAACACATAGTTGCGGGAGCCCTTTCCTTCGATGGCATACGAAGCCAGCGTGAACGGTGCTCCACCAAAACCAATCAGGGGAATATCACCAGGTAATTCATTTCGAATCAGCCGAATGACATCACCGATGTATGGCATCGCGTCGGCTGCGGGTACAATTCGCATGGCGTCGATAGCATCATGGCTTCGCACAGGGTTTTCGATATTGGGTCCAACACCCGGGATGTAATCCAGCAACAAGCCCATGGGCTCAAGAATAGGCAACAGGTCGGCAAACATAATGGCAGCATCCACGCCGAGAATTCTCTGTGCATCAAGCGTCGCCCTGGCAGCAAGTTCAGGCGTCTTGAAGAAATCCAGACTACTGGTGTCTCCCTTAACGGCATGATATTCAGGCATATACCGGCCGGCTTGCCGATTCAGCCAAATGGGGGTGTAGTCAGTTTTTTCACCCCGGCAAGCTTTCAGAAATGTGGAGTTTTGCAGTTCTTCGTTCATGGGACTCGTCGCTGTTACGCAATAATGAAAACCATATATTATACATCAACGGTCACAGCAACAGACTGTCTTATGCTGCGGATTCTTTTTGTTTTAGCTCAAGCTTATAAATAGATGTTTCAACTTTGGCTATTAGCTCGCGTGCTTTTTCAATGTCAATCAATGCAGGGTTCATACTCACCTGTAAGCCTTTGATACCCTGCTCCAAAAAACAAAATGGTGATTCTGCTCTTTCTCCCACTACCAGGTAATTTTCTATGGGTCGTTTGATTCCTTTAACTTCTACCGGTACCTGCTCAGCACATCGCAACTGATCCGAAATCAACCTAAAGGTGTTAAGTGATATTAATATACCATCCCTGCATGCCTTGCCTTCAAGGCGGCTGGCAATATTTACGGTACTGCCGATCGCCGTATAGTCCATGCGATCTTCAGAACCGAAATTACCCACCGCGCAATAGCCGGTATGGATGCCAATACGAATATGCAGGTCACTGAATATCCCGTCCTGCCTCCATTTAATACGCAGGCAATTCAGGCTGCGTCGCATTTCCAGTGCCATGCGGACACAACAAAGCGCATCTTTCCTGGTTCCCAGGGATTCATGGTCACCAAAAAAGACCATGATGCCATCTCCCATGAACTTATCGACCGTGCCGCCGTGTTCGATCGCGATCTGTGCCATGGTGTTAAGGTATTCATTCAGAATGGCAGTAACAGTTTCTTCTTCAAGGTCGTCCATGAGTGATGTAAAGCCTTCAATATCAGAAAAGAATACGGTTAGACGCCGTCGATTGGTCTGCATATTCTGTCGACTGGTCTCGATAGAAGAGAAAACCTGGGGCGCTACATAACGCTTTAAGTAATCCGTTAGACCCGCCAGCTTTTCATGTTGCTGGCTTGCGGTACGACGAGACTTGTCCATATTGGCGGTGAATCTGAAGCCCATGAATCCCACCATGCAACTATGGCAAAACAAGAGGAAGGCGCACAAACTATTGGTTAATGCAGATCCAGAGTATTGGGCGTCGGCACCCAGCAACCAGCCCGTCACCGCAACGAGCACGACGATAAGCAGGTTAATCGCGAGGACTCGCGGGTGGGCAATAATGAGCGTGCTAAGTGCGAGGGGAATAAGAAAACTCAACGAGGCAAACAGATAAAACCCGTTTGCAATAATCAGGCAGCCAACCAGCAAACTGTCAGCGCATAAACTGAACCTCGCACCAGTGGCGGAGTTGAACCGTAACCCCGTCACCCAGTAAATCAGGTGAGGGTAACAAGTCAGCAGAGTTACCAGTGACAATATCGGCAAGGAAAGCTGCATCTCACCCGGGTACTGACTCAGGGTGATTAAAACCGTCAACCCGAATGCTGCAATCCGCGGTCGGTACAGGGTTTTTACCAGATAATGAAAATGGTCTGTCTTCAGGTCTTGAATCGGCATGCATGCAGTTTGTATGATGCTGTGTTGCTCCGAAATCAGATCCGACCGGGTTGGTTGTGAGAATGTCGCGGCAGCTTTTGTGAGACTTTTACCCGTAGCAACCCGTGGCTAAAACTCAACAACGTCCATTGGCACGACCTGCTCTACCTCTAACTCGTAATCAACGCCATCAAAGTCAAACCCATGCATCTGTAAAAAAGCCGCCCGGTAACCTTCAAAATCCGAAATTTCAGTCAAATTTTCATCCGACACGCTGGACCAGCGCTGTTTCACAAAATCCTGGATCTCATCACGCAACTCCCAGTCATCCAGACGGATTCTGCCCTGCTCATCCAGGTCTCCCGCTTTGTCGCCGAGCGCGCTGCCGCTAAACAGCCGCGTCGTGAACAACCGGGTGGTTTGTTCAATACTTCCTTCATGGGTGCCTTTCTCTTTCATAATCTTAAACAGCAGCGACAGGTAGATCGCCATACCGGGGATAGCGGAAGACGCCTGGGTCAACAAACCTTTCATAACTGCCACATAAGCCTTGCCGTTGATACCGGCCATGGGCTCAGCCAGTGCTTTGGCTGCTCGGTCCAGATCTTCCTTGGCGCGGCCAATAGTGCCGTGATAATAAATCGGCCAGGTCGCCTCACCACCCAGGTAAGTATAATTCGTGGTGATACAACCATCCGCAAGAACATCAGCAGCCAGCAGCTCTTTGATCCACTGCTCCCAATCGTCACCCCCCATAACCTGCACTGTTTCTGCAATCTCTTCCTCCGAAGCGGGCATAAGGCTAATGGGTCGCAATGTTGCGGTGTTAAAATCAACCGTTGCGCCTTCAAAAGGTTCGCCGATGGGTTTCAACGTGTTCTTAACCACAGACCCATCAGCCAATTGCCTTGCAGGCGCGGCGAGTGAGTAAACCACCATATCTACTTTGCCCAGGTCTTTTTTTATTAGATCAATGGTGGCTTGCTTTAATTCAGCGGAGAAGGCATCACCATTTATGTTAGTTGCATACAATCCCGCGGCTTGGGCTAAGCGCGTGAACGCTGCAGACTTGTACCAACCCGCCGAGGCCGTGCGTTTTTTCACCGCAGGGCGTTCAAAGAACACACCGATGGTTGCAGCCCCCGAACCGAATGCCGCACTAATCCTTGTGGCTAATCCATAGCCACCGGATGCGCCAATGACCAGTACCTTTTTGGGTCCATTGGTCAACGGGTCCTGGGATTCGACGTGGGCGATCTGTTGCTGAACATCCAACTCACAACCCGCAGGATGCGCGGTGGTGCAAAGGAAACCTTTTATTCTTGGCTTGATAATCATATTCGATGTTCTCTTTCATCTTTGTAGATCGCGTTTGGCTTTTATCCCATTCACCCGGGGCATCTTTGAAAAAGGTCCGAATACCACATTACTATTTAATCAGTGTTTCTGGTGGGTGCTAACTTTTTTGTCGGGGAAAAGACCCTGGTCGCGGTTATTGTAGCTGTATACCAGCAATGCCAGCCCGAACAATACCATTGGCATGCACAGTAGTTGTCCTGTCGTCAGCCAGTCAAAAGCAATAAAACCCAGATGCAGATCTGGCTCCCGAAAAAACTCCGAGGTGAATCGCAGGCAACCATACCCCACCATGAACATGCCAGACACCGAAACCAGCGGTCGGGGTTGGCGAGTAAACAGCCACAGTATCAAAAACAGGATCGGTCCTTCCAACATAGCCTGGTACAAGCTCGACGGATGTCGCGCAACCACATCACCCGGATAGATTACGGCCCAGGGCACGTCGGTGAGTCGGCCGGGCAATTCCGCATTAACAAAATTGCCAATCCGGCCCATGCCAAGTGCAATGGGAATGCTCGGTGCAATAAAATCGGTGATATGGAAAAAGGTCGTGTTCTGTTTCCGGGCGAAAAGAAAGGCTGCGATAAAAACCCCGAGCATGCCACCGTGGAACGACATACCACCCTTCCAGACAGTAAAGATTGATAACGGATTTTGGATTAATTCCTGTTGGCCGTAAAACAGCATGTAACCAACCCGGCCACCCAGGATGACTCCCAGCACACCGTAAAAAATCATGTCGGAGATTTGCTCATCGTTCAGCTGTATTGGGCCTCCTTTCAATGCGGGAGTTTTTGATCCATAAACTTTTGATCGACGCGTCAGATGCCACCACACCATTGAAATCCCTACCAGGTAACTCAAGGCGTACCAATGTATGGCGATCGGTCCAAGACTAATCGCTACGGGATCAATTTGAGGATAGTTCCACATAAGTGAGGGCTATGATTGCCAATCAGGTGTATACCGCTATTATCCGTTAAGTTCGCGAAATGATAAACTGACTTTTTTAATACGACCCACAATCCATGTGCCTGATACTCTTTGCTATATCCCCGGATGACCAACATCATCTTGTTGTAGCCGCCAATCGCGATGAACAACACGCCAGACCTACTCAAACCGCCACGTTTTGGCAGGATGACAATAACGTGCTGGGCGGACGAGACCTGCAGGCAGGGGGTACCTGGCTTGGGGTGACAAAGACAGGCCGGTTTGCCGCCGTCACGAACTTTGCGGAAGTGCCACCCGACCCATTGCCACCCCGTTCACGTGGCGAATTGACCAGTCAATTCCTGAAGGGTTCTCTGGATTGCGAATCCTATTTACGCCAGGTTGATGAACGCGCTGAGGAATACCGCGGTTTTAATCTGTTGATCTCTGACGGCAGGCAGGTTTACTACTATGGCAATCGGACCCGGGAATTCCGTTCGTTGTCTCCGGGCTTTTATGGCTTGAGTAATCAGGTGCTGGACTGCAACTGGCCCAAGGTTATTTCAGGGCGGCAGCACCTGCAGGAACTCGAAGCCTGCCAGTTCGACCCGGATGCTTTGTTTGAGTTGCTTGCCTGCCGTGGCGACGGTGCCGACTTTAGTGCTCGCTTTATCCTCGGCGAACAGTATGGCACCTGTGCCGGGACGGTTGTGAAGATGACAGGCAAGGGGACATATTTTGAAGAGCGAAATTTTGCTGTCGATGGCTCGCTGGCATCAAGCGCTCAATACCAACTCAACCAGGGAACCTCTGATTAAGTAGATATTTTCGTCAGGGCAAGGAAGGGTGGAATGGAGAAAAGAATTCTGCCCTGACGTCGACATGGCGGAAATAGAACTTAATCAGAGGTTCCCTAAAGGTATCAATACGCTCGAATCCAGATAATCAACTGGAAGACTGTCGCGAGTGTATGAGCTGGCCGAGTCCTGCCTTGAGCATTTCTTCCTCGACGTACTTCTTAATCAAAAAGGCATTGTCCATTTTCAGCACCTTTGCCAGGATTCGCTTCGCCTTGGACATTTCGAAGCTGCGTATCGCCCACTTCACCGTTAACAGGTTACTCGAGTTCATCGACAGTATCTGGAAGCCCATTGCTGCCAGCAATATGGCGGCTGATGGGTTTCCAGCCATTTCGCCGCAAATACTGACACCTTTCTTTTCTGCCAGCGCGGCATCCACGACTTGTTTCAGTGCGTGTAAAACCGCCGGGTGAAACTCCTGATAGAGCTCTGCTACTCGTGAGTTATTTCGATCTACCGCCAACATATATTGAATCAGGTCATTACTACCCACCGAGAGAAAGTCAACACGCTTCACAATATCCCGTGCCTGATAGACCGCTGCAGGCACCTCAATCATCACGCCGACATCTGGCATTTCGACTTCTACCCCCTCTTCAACAAGCTCCCGGTAACATTGACTAATGAGCCGTTGGGCTTCATCTACTTCTGCGACACTGCTCACCATGGGCAACATAATGCGTAAATAGGCGTCTATGCCTTCGTTGGCCTGAATCATGGCCCTGACCTGACCTAGAAATATTTCCGGATGATCCAGAGTCACCCGAATTCCACGCCAACCCAGGAACGGATTTTCTTCTTCGATAGGGAAGTAACTCAAAGACTTATCACCCCCAATGTCCAGCGTTCGCATGGTAACCGGGTAGGGTGAGAATGCCTTGAGGTGTTTGCGGTAAATCAATCGCTGTTCCTGCTCAGTGGGAAAACGATCATTCACCATAAAGTGGATTTCAGTTCGATACAGACCAACCCCTTTCGCACCGCGATCTAACGATCTGGCAACGTCTGTCATCAAGCCAGTATTCACCCACAACGTTACCGGTTGACCGTCCAGGGTTTCAGATTTTTCATCTTTGAGCACTTCGAGATCTTTATTGAAGGCTGCTTCCTCTTTAATGATGCGGCGGTAAACCGATAACTGTTCGTCATTAGGATAGGTAATAACGGCACCGTCGAAGCCATCGACGATAACCGGCTTATCTTCAAGCAGGGTCAACGGCAAGTCTTCAACACCCATTACCGTCGGTACGCCCATTGCCTTGGCCAGAATCGCTACATGAGAGTTGCTTGAGCCTTTTACCGCAACCAGTCCGGTTAATTTTGTTCGTGGTACGTCAGCCAGCATCGCCGGAGTCAGCTCCTCCGCCACCAGGATTGTACCTTTCGGGTAAGAGCGCCTTTTCCCTTCCTTACTCTGTAATTTAGCGAGTACTCGCCGCCCAAGATCCAACACGTCAGAACCGGTTTCGCGTAAGTACTCATCTTCCATGGCTTCAAAGTTGGCAACATGGGATTCGATCACTCTTCGCAACGCAGTTTGGGACCAGATGCCTTCTTCAATCAGCTCAATCACTTCCCCGGTAATCGCCGAGTCGTCCAACATATGCAGATAAGCGTCGAACAGGGCAAGCTCTTCAGGCTGCAATCGATCCGCCAGTTTCTTACCCATGTCCTTGATTTCGGTTCGCGATTCTTCGACGGCGGCCCGAAATAGCTTTATTTCTGATTTGACACTGGTGGTGGTACGTTCCGGTACCTGACTCAGATCCGCCTCTGGAAAGATAACAACCGAGGTACCTATAGCGACCCCGGGAGCACCTGCCTTACCAGAAAAACGACTGGCGGGTAAGTCGCTGATAGAATCAGAAATCGACAGCGCGCCGGTTGCCCGGGCATGGGCAATGACACCAGCGAGTTGCGCCGACAGAGTGATTAAAAAGGCTTCTTCACTTTCATCATAGCGACGTTGTTTCGCCTGCTGGACGACAATCACACCCAGAACCTTGCGGGAATGGATGATCGGTACGCCCAGGAATGACTGGAATTCTTCCTCACCCAGTTCACTAACATAGTGGTAACTGGGGTGTTTATCTGCATTGTGCAGGTTGATCGGCTCAGCCCTTTCGCCGACGAGACCAACCAGTCCTTCCCCAAGTTCAAGTGTCACCTGGCCCAGCATCTTGGCATTCAGGCCACGGGTAGCCATAAACACATATTGCTTGTTTTCTTCATCTAACAGGTAAACAGAACAGACCTGTGTCCCCATCGCGCTCTGCACCCGATCAACGATAATATCCAATGCGCTGTTCAAGTCATGCGCGGCATTAACTTCTTGAATAACCCGTCGCAACACGTCCAGCATAGACGGTGAGTCCTTTGTTGTTAACTTAGTGTGGAAAGCACCTGGATAGTCCTGGCGCGAGTTCCTTCATTGCCTGACGATATACATCTTTCTTAAATGCAACAACCTGTCCCAGCGGATACCAATAGCTGACCCAGCGCCAATAGTCGAACTCCGGCGTCGGCGATTGATCGAAATTAACTGCCTGGTCTTCGGCCAACATCCTTAGTAAAAACCACTTTTGCTTCTGCCCAATAAACGCCGTCTTGTTTTGCCGCAGAAAACGCTTAGGTAACTTATACCTAAGCCACCCCGCGGTACTATTTATAATCTCAACATGGGCAGCGGACAACCCGATCTCTTCATTGAGTTCACGATATAGGGCATCTTCTGCCGATTCACCTGCGTTAATGCCGCCCTGGGGAAATTGCCAGGCATCCTGCCCCACTCTTCGCGCCCAAAGCACATGCCCTTGATCATTTGCAACAATAATACCTACATTCGGTCTAAAACCATCCGCGTCAATCAAAACCCAACCATACCATCACTTTTGTGCCATTCTCCCTGAAACTGCCTGTGGGGGCAATCAGACTAAATTTTGATAGAAAAACCCCGTAGACTGGTAACTTTAACAAACCGGAGCAGTAAACCTTTGGCGTTAGCGATATTTGATCTGGATGAAACGCTGATTTCAGCAGACAGCGACCACGCCTGGGGCGAATACGCGGTGGACAATAATCTGGTTGAAGCCGCAACCTATCGTCAGCAGAACCAGACGTTTTATGAGGATTACCAGCGTGGCGAGCTCGATATTGATGCATACATGCGATTTTCCTGCGCCCTTCTGGCAAGCCGAACCCTGGACGAATTGTTAATCCATCGACGACGATTCATGAACGAGAGAATCCAGCCGCTTTTATTGCCGAAGGCATTTGAACTGGTCGAATCACACAAACAAAAAGGCGATACGCTATTGGTGGTGACAGCCACCATAGAATTCATTACCCAACCCATTGCCCAGATAATGGGAATCGACAACCTGATTGCGCCGATTCCCGAGCAGATAAACGGCCAGTTCACCGGCGAACTCGATGGGATACCCAGCTTCAGGGGAGGAAAAGTCACCAGGCTCAATCAATGGCTGGCAGAACAAACGATCGATGAAGGTCTGTCCATGGCGGGGAGTTACTTCTATTCAGATTCCGCCAACGATCTACCATTACTACAACTGGTTGATCACCCTGTTGCGGTTGATCCTGACCCCACCCTTGAAGAGATCGCGCTCAAGAACCAATGGCCGGTCATTTCACTGCGGGGATAGACCAAGATGTGACGTTCGTTTAAACAACCAGGGAAAGAGTCACGTACCATGCAATTTCAGCGCAGCGAGAACAAATCCAAATCGATGTTCTATCCCCTGTGGCCCCATCGACTGGTACCTGATATCGCTTATGGACGCTGGATTACGTTCATGGTTTTGTTTGCAATTCTCTTTTTGCTCTTCTATTTCACCACCGGTTCCCTCGACCGCATTCTAGATTTACCAATACCGTTGTTTTTCTGTTTCATCATTGCCTACATCGTTCCGGCCTCCCACTATATCTGTTATCAGAATCTGGCTGCATTTGACAACATTGCGCCAGGCCTGAACCTGAGTATCGCTGAAATCGTGAATATTCGATCCTCACTGGCCGGTGCCACCGCCAGAACTCAAATACTCACGCTGGTTATTGGGCTTGTTGCTGGCGGCGGTCACAACTACCTGCTAATGACAGCGCAACGCGGGTTTATGGAATCCATGCAGCTACTGGACCTCCTGAACGGCTCCTTCATACTTGTGACATTCGTCATCTGGTGTCTAATCATAAACGTTATTGGTTTTTTGGCAGCTAACGTCTGGGTGGTTGCGCGTCTGGCAGCAAATGTCGAGATTAATCTGTTAAATACAACAAACCTGAGGGGATTCTCCCGGGTTGCTGTCTACTCAACACTGCTTCTGATTGGTACGCTGGCGAGCTTCCCACTACTGATGACAGGCGACAACACCAACTATTTAACCGTGGTGCCAGGTGCTATCGCGATACTAGTTTCCATGGTGTTTATTTTTCTCGTCCCGATGTTACCAATAAGGAAACGCATCAAGGCAGGTAAGAATCTGGAGTTAGAGGCTATACAAGAGCGAATCAACCGGGTCACCCAGGCGCAATCTAGTTTGCTCGAAAGCACAGAGACCTTGTCACAACTACAACCGTTATTCGACTACCGACGAGAAATTCAACGGGTGGCCGAGTGGCCATTTGATTCGCCTGCTTTCTACCGACTACTTTTTTACCTCTTTATTCCACCCCTGACCTGGGTGGGTGCCGCGCTCATAGAAAGACTGGTCGACACAGTCAATTTTTAGCCGACCGGGCTAGACCTGTTCGCTCCAGGCAAGATCGAGATCCCTTGCGGCTTTGACATCATCAAGACGTTTGACTGGCATAGTTGAAGGGGCTGTCTTTACAATCTCCGGCGATTCTTTGGCTTCAGTGAGAATGTTGCTCATCGCTTCGACAAATCCATCGATCTCTTCGCGACTTTCTGTTTCTGTCGGTTCAATCAGCAAACATTCGGGAACCAGCAACGGAAAATAGGTTGTTGGCGCATGGTAGCCGTAGTCCAGCAGGCGTTTTGCAAAATCCATCGCGTTGACGCCGAGCTCCTTCGCTTCCCTGGACAGGGTTACAATAAACTCATGGGTGGCCCGTCTGTCAGGATAAGCCAGATTAAATCCCGCCTGCTGCATTTTCCTCGCCATATAATTAGCGTTTAAGGTTGCGTACTCTCCAACACGATGCATGCCGTCTTCGCCTAACAATCTCGCGTACGCGTATGCCCTGAGCAGGATGCCAGCATTTCCCATAAAAGCCGACAGGTTGCCAATCGAATCCGGGACTTGCGTATCGTCAAGCCAGTAGTATCGGGCATCTTCACCGGACTGGCGTTTTCCAACCATCGGCGTCGGCAGAAACGGTTCAAGTCTGGGTCCAACCCCCACCGGACCGGCGCCAGGTCCGCCTCCTCCATGGGGTGTGGCAAAGGTCTTATGTAAATTCATATGCAGAACATCGAAACCCATGTCACCGGGTTTCACCTTGCCTAAAATGGCATTCAGGTTCGCACCATCGTAGTAAAGCAAACCGCCCGCTTCGTGGACGATTTTTGCAATCTCCTGAATCTGGCGCTCAAATACACCGCAGGTCGACGGGTTGGTCATCATCAGCCCGGCTGTTTGTGGTCCTGCTGCTGATCGAAGCGCTTCTACATCGACATCTCCATCTTTGGTTACGGCGACTTCACGAACTTTGTAGCCACACATCACCGCGGTTGCTGGATTAGTGCCATGGGCGGCAGTTGGAATGAGAATCTCGTTCCGATCAACATCCTTATTCTTATCATGATAAGCCCGGATCATGGATACTCCGGCAAATTCACCTTGTGCGCCCGCCATTGGCGTCAACGAGACAGCCCGCATGCCGGTGACATCCTTAAGATATTCCTGAAGTTCGTACAAGCAACTTAAAAAACCCTGGCTGACTGATTCAGGTGCCAGCGGATGACGAGCCAGAAAACCAGGCATACTCGCCGCCTTGTGGGCACCCCGGGGGTTATATTTCATGGTGCAGGATCCAAGGGGATAAAATTCACCATCGATAGAGAAGTTCTTCTTGGAAAGGTTGGTGAAGTGACGAACCACCTGTAACTCTGAAACCGCAGGCAAGCCCGTCGCCGACTGCCGCAGGTGAGCAGCAGGTATCTCGCTATTGGTCAGTTCGGTTTTCTCATACTGGGCGCGTGCGCTGCGACCTTCGTAACTGATTTCGTAGATCAACATGATTCTACCTCCAGCGCTCGTGCCAGGCTTGACAGGAACATCTCGATGTCCGCATCGTTCTTTGTTTCCGTGATATTGGTCAGCAGGCAATCCGCAAGTGACGGATCGACTTCACCGAGGTCATACCCCCCAAGGATGCCATCGGAAGCCATTTTAGCGAGTACCGCCTTGGCAGGTTGAGCCAGCTGGATCACGACTTCGTGAAATACTGGTGCTGAAAACCGACGCCCCGCGCCAGGGATTTTGACCAGCCCCTGTATCAGTTTTACCATGCCATTGTGGCACTGGCTGGCAATAGAACGTAAACCCTCATCACCGACCAAACTCATATAGATGGTGGCGGCTGTCACTAATAATCCCTGGTTCGTGCAAATATTGGACGTCGCCTTGGCTCGTCGAATATGCTGTTCTCGTGCCTGTAGCGTTAGTGCAAACCCTGTTTTGCCTTCCGTGTCCACGGTCTTGCCGATAATTCGGCCAGGCATTTGTCGTACAAAGGCCTGCCGACAACACATGAACCCCAGGTATGGCCCACCTGAAGCAATCGGGATACCCAGCGGCTGGCCTTCACCCACAACAATGTCAGCACCCGTTTCGCCCCACTCACCCGGTGGTTGGATAAGTCCCATCGCGGTTGGATTGACAACCCCAATCACGAGTTGATTTTGCGCATGGGCCCAATCCGTTAACCGTGCTGCATCTTCCAGCCCACCAAAAAAAGATGGGTAGGCAATCACGAGGGCTGCATAATCCTCACCTTCGTGGGCTTTCAGCTGCTGATGATTAATTACACCGGTTTCGTCATCCCAATCGAGGGTTTCAATTTCTATTTTCTGACTACGGATAATATTTTCACAGGCTTGCCTGTACTTCGGATGGACATTCCCTGCCATCAATACGCGGCGTGATTTCGAACCGCGGTTAGCCCGTACAGACATGAGTACTGCCTCTGCCAGAGCCGATGCACCGTCATAGACAGACGCGTTCGCCACCTCCATCGCTGTCAGACGAGTGATCATGGATTGAAATTCGTAAATGAGTTGCAAGGTGCCCTGGCTTGCCTCTGCCTGGTAAGGGGTATAGGCCGTCATAAATTCACCCCGGGTCACAATATCCCAAATCGCACTGGGTATGTGGTGTTCGTAGGCGCCAGCACCCAGAAAGGACAGTTTGACTTCGTCCAATTTCGCCCGATCACTCATCAGACGAAGCAGTTCTTTTTCCGTGATCGCTTTCGGTGTGTTCGCGAGCACCCCCGCTCGCAATTCTCCGGGAATTTCATCAAACAGATCTTCGAGTTTATCAACGCCAATGACGTCCAACATCAACTGTTCATCTTGTGACGTATGCGGCACAAAGGGCATGGCATTACCTCATTGAATGTCTCATGGATTGTATTGCGGTCGGTGAACTGGCCGTTAAGCTTTTAATGATCTTCCTGTTCGCAAAATTCCTGGTATGCGTTGGCATCAAGCAAACTTTCCAGTTCAGTTTTGTCACCGGGTTGTAACTTAAAAAACCAGCCTTTGTCGAAAGGAGATTCGTTGACTATTTCCGGCGCGTCTTCAAGTGCTTCATTGATGGCGACGATGGTACCGGACACCGGTGCATAGATATCCGAGGCGGCTTTTACCGACTCCACGACACCAGCCTCACCCTGGGCTTCGACATCAGTACCAACCTCTGGTAATTCAACAAAAACAACATCCCCCAGTGAGTCCTGGGCATGATCTGAAATACCCACGGTTATGGTACCGTCGTCTTCCATTCGAGCCCACTCATGGCTTTGTGCATATCGTAGTTCACCCGGAAACTCTGCCATTTTCCAATCCTTATCTGTAACTCTGGTCGTTTGGAACGTTTAAGTTCCCTTATAACTTGTACACCTGTTTCCCGTTGCGGGCAAAGGGTGGATTCACTTTCGCAACAGGTAATCTTTTGCCTCGAATTTCAACTTCAAGGTTTGAAGCCTCCCGCTTGATTCTCGCCAATGCGATTGAGTGCTGCAGGGTAGGTGAAAATGCACCACTGGTAATTTCGCCCACCAGCTCCGACGCGGAATATACCGGGTAATGCGCCCGTAGCACACCGCGTTGTTGCATCACCAGTCCGACGAGTTCTGCTTCGACACCGCGCGTCAACTGGTCTCTTAAGCTTGCTTTACCAATAAAGTCTCTATCTGTATCCATCACAACCGTGATGGCCATATTGGATTCAAAAGGCGTCACTGATTCATCCATATCGCTGCCATACAGGTTCATCCCTGCCTCCAGACGCAGCGTATCCCGGGCGCCGAGGCCGATGGGTCTTACGCCGTTGGCTAATAGATCCTGCCACAATTGCACTGCATCAGCATTAGGCAGGATCACCTCGACACCTTTTTCACCGGTATAACCTGTCCTGGCAATAAACCAGCCATGGTTAAACGAACCCATAAACGGTTTTAGTGCGTCAATCAAGGCAGCCCTGATTTTACCTGCAACGGTCTTCACCGCAGCAAGGGAATCAGGTCCCTGAACTGCCAATATGGCAAATTCCGGTTTTTCTGTTAACTGGCAATCGAACCCCGCAATCTGTTGGTTCATCCACGCCAGGTCTTTTTCCCGGGTCGCACAATTCACCACCAGGCGATAGCCATCTTCGGTGAGGTAAACAATGAGGTCATCCAGTACACCGCCCTGCTGATTCAACATTGCACTGTAAAGCGCTCTGCCTGGTTGACTAAGTTTCTCAACATCGTTTGCCAGCAGCTTGCGAAGAAACGCCTTGCTGCCGGGACCTGCCACATCGACAACCGTCATATGCGACACGTCACAGACTCCGACAGATGTCCTGACAATATGATGTTCTTCGATTTGAGAGCCGTAGTTGACCGGCATATCCCAGCCGCCGAAATCAACCATCCTGGCCCCGGCTTCTATATGCAGATTGTAAATTGGCGTTCTTTGGCCCATCGTGTCACGAAACCTTCAATACTAAGAAAATTCAGAAAAAATCGGTCGACATTCTACCGTCTTAGCTTTCTTGGGAACAGTGAAGCAGGTTCAATTGAATATGAATTTGATTTGTTGCCGCAAGGGAGAAAATCTCACAGACCACTTGCCATACGGACTACCAGAGACTTCAGCAGCTTGCTGTCGTTGACAAATTTCATCCCGGTATTGCGCAGCCAATTCACCCCGGGATCATCCGTTGCGTACAAACGTTTAAACGCTTCCATGAGCGAGGTCATTAACAGATTCTGCGGTTGCCGGGCTCTTTCGTAGCTTCGCAGCAAACTCAGATCGCCAATATTTGCGTCCGAGAAACGACTCTGCATCAATTCACTGGCCAGTGCAGCGGCATCCGCAAACCCCAGATTAGCGCCCTGCCCCGCCAGGGGGTGTATGGTGTGTGCGGCATCTCCAATTAACGCCAGGTTGCTTTTCACATAACGGAGTGAATGTTGCTGCACCAGCGGAAAACTAAAACGCTGGTCAATCCCCAGTACATCACCCAACTCTCCTTCGCTGGCTTCAGACAGTCTGCAGCACAACGCTTCGCTGACGGCATCCACACCTGATTCCGTGCCCATCAACGAATCAGCATCGTGGGTCGACCAGACGATGGAACAAAGACGAGAATCCTCCAGGGGCAGAAATGCCAGCGGACCTTCAGGGGTAAACCACTGTCTCGCTACGCCGTCATGTTCCTTCTCGGTTGTGATGGTGCTTACCACTGCATCCTGACCATAGTTCCAGCGTACAGTCTGCAAGTGGTTCAGCTGTCGGATCCGGGAGTTGCCGCCATCAGCCCCTATGAGTAACTGACAGTCCAATTGCCTGTCACTGGCCAGTTGGAGTGAATAGCCCGAACCGCTTTGCTCCAATGATTCCAGACGGGTGTTCCAAAATTGCTGGACATGGTCATCTTTGTCGAGCTGATTTGCGAGCCCAGAAAGCACCTCTCGGTTCTCAACAATGTAACCCAGGGAATCCAGGTTGGCCTCACTGGCGTCGAAATCAATAGAGGCACTACCCGTGGAGTCCCTGACTGACATTTTTTTAATGGCGCAAGATCGAGTCACATCCTGCCATGCACCCAACCGCTTGAGCATTTTAATGGTGGCGGCATTCAAGGCGCTCACCCGCGGCGCATAGCCGGAGTCGAGGTCGAAACCGGACAGAGTGTAGTTTCCAGATTCCGGGCTGTTTTGAGTGAAATCTGCCGGTCGCCCCTGGGCGTCGATGATGGCGATTTTCAGATCACTTTCTTTTAGAGCATTTGCCAGCGCAAGACCCACCAGACCGCCACCGCAAATCACAACATCAAAATAGCCCTCAGAATTAATTGTTTCGAAGTTCGAAGCCATCTGGTTCCCGCCTCAGGCAACATCCACAACGGTATTAGTCATGTAACCTTCAACCTCGTCGATGGTTTTCGGAATTGATGCAGTGAGAATTTCATGCCCTTGCCTGGTTACCAGCACATCATCTTCTAAACGGATGCCGATCCCACGATATTTAGCAGGTACGTCATCCAGGTCCTCCGAAATGTAGATGCCCGGTTCAATAGTGGTCACCATACCCGCTTCGAACATGCGCCAGGTATTGGCAATTTTGTATTCCCCGACGTCGTGCACATCCAGACCCATCCAGTGGCCGGTCCGATGCATATAGAATTTCTTGTAAGCTTCAGATGTAATCAGCTCTTCTACCTCACCTTCCAATAGTCCTAACTCGACCAGACCACTGGTGATCACCTGTACGGCTGCTTCATGAGGTTGGTTCCAGTGGTTACCCGGTTTAATGGTCTCAATCGCAGCTTGCTGCGCCGCCAGGACGATGCTGTATATTTCTTTTTGTGCTTTAGAAAACTTGCCACTGACGGGGAATGTGCGCGTCACATCTGTCGCGTAATACTCGTATTCACATCCTGCATCTACCAGTACCAGGTCTCCTTTCTTAATCTGATCGTCATTCTGGATATAGTGCAGGATACAGCCGTTGTGGCCGGAACCAACAATCGACGGATAAGCAGGTGATCTCGCACCGTTCATCATAAACGTGTGCAGTAGTTCTCCTTCGAGCTGGTATTCATACATACCAGCCGTGGTGTTGGCGAGAAGCCGTTTGTGCCCCATTGCGGTAATTTCAGCAGCACGTTTTATCACCGCAACTTCCTGTTTGCTCTTGAACAATCGCAATTCATGCAAATATTGACCAAGCTGAACGAATTCTCCAGGTGGCCGGGTACCGGTCTGTTGATTGGTGCTTATACTGTTAACCCATGCAATGATTCGACCGTCAAACTCCGCATGTGAGCCCATGCCGTAATACAACTTTGATTTCGCTTCGATCAGGCCGGGCAATATGTCGTCGATGTCTGCAATCGGGAAGGCATCGTCAATACCATAGAGTTGCATTGCCCTTTCCGGGCCAACTATTTTCCCATGCCACTGTTCCATGCTGGCGTCCCTTTCCCGGCAGAACAGAATACACTCGCCATGCTCCCGACCCGGTATCAGCACAAAAACTGATTCCGGCTCATCGAAACCGGTGAGATAATGAAAGTCACTATCCTGGCGAAATTGAAACTCAACATCGTTATTTCGGCGCATCAAACCAGCACTCGGCAGGATCGCAATGCTGTTTACTTCCATCAGCGCCATCAGTTCCCTGCGCCGTTGCGCAAACTCCTTCAAGCCTATTTTTACTGTCGTCATATTCACGGGATTGCCCTGTTGTAAAAATCACCTTATTTTAAAATTACTGGTCGTAACTAGCCTGATCAAACTAGCGAACCGATTGTTTGCCGCATTCCGTATACACCAGCAGAACCGACACTCGCACATACTCGTTAATTTCCATCAAGTCAGTTTCGTTTTCTTCGGAGTCCGGGATCTCCTCATCGAGACTCGCAATTCGGGCGAGGTCGCTGATAATTTCAGCGGCTTCTTCGCCGAGATCACTTTGCTGGAATCGACCTGTCATACCAAACCCCAATAAAAACCCTTCACACCACTGGCTCACGGCACGGCTCCTGGTATTGATCGCGATGTTATCTTCCGGGACCAGTAGTTGAAACCCATAGTCGTCGTCCGCGAGCACAGCGAGGGTTTCTGACGCGAGTGTCGAAACCAGACCGGTGAGTGTTTCACTCACCGGTTCATCGCCAATCCACTTCGACAGCACGCCCTTTTGTTCATCAACGGTCCAGGTCGACCCCGCAGAGAACCAACCAGTCAGCAAGCCGTGAAATTCTGACGCGGTAGATGAGGGTTTTCTTTGGCTTAATTGCTCATCCAAAATGGCAAAATTCATGTGTCTTAACACTCGTATCTAAAACCGGCTATCTTACGCTAGTGGGTTTGACCTTTGTAGAAGGGTAGACTTATAGTACCTGACACAAAAGTTGTTGGTGATCTATAGTGGAACTACATGACCTGGAAAGAAAGATAGATGAGCTCATTGAAATATGTGATGAGCTGGAAAAAAAGCAGACACTTATGGTGGCCGACAAAGAAAACTGGCGGCAGGAACGCACTCACTTACTGGAAAAAAACGAGCTCGCCAAAAGCAAAATAGAAGCCATGATTATGCGCTTGAAGGCCCTGGAGCAAGAATAGGGAACGACTTATGACTGCCGACATTGAAACTGTGACCGTGTCCATATTGGAAAAGGACTACCAGGTTACCTGCGAACCCGACGAGGTGAGTGCTCTAAAAAAATCTGCCGAATATGTCGACATCAAGATGCGAGACGTAAAGAGCAACGCGAGTATTCTAGGTCTTGATCGTATAGCTGTCATGGCCGCATTAAACATTGCCAATGATTATCTTGAGCAATCACAGTCAAATAGCGATGTGATTGAGACTCAGATCAATGAAATTCAGACTCTGTCTACCAAGCTGGAGCAGACCATTAACCGACTAAAGGCAGAAAAACGCTGACCAGAGGCGTGCAGCGGAAAGAGATTCATATATAATCAGCTAATGTTCCCTGGGTTGTTTGCCAGTCGATATGTCCTCGACCCTTTATGCGACGCCCAGGAGGTCTTTTATCATGGTTGATGTGCATGTCCGAATTCGGAAAGCCTAATGCCGGTTAGGGACCACCGCCTTGAACCGCTGGGTTCAAGGGCCTATCAGAACAGCGGCAATTTGGGGAACGTTTTACGTCAGGGTTTAATAGTCATTGGGCCCCTGGCGTGTGACACGCCCAATGACACGCCCAGTGAATAGCTCAGCACGAAAGAAACTCCGCAAAGAACTGCGTGCTCGAAGACGATCTCTCCCCACCTCGCATCAGGCACAGTCCAGCCGGGATATCATCCGGCAACTTTATCGGCAGATATTCTTTATCAAGGCTCGCAATGTCGGGCTTTACTGGCCGACAGATGGTGAGGCAGACATCTCCGGGCTAACGCTGGCCGATGATACCGCCTGGTATCTGCCACAAATCAGTGATTCACTCCGTCGATGGGAGAACCAGCGGCTATTTTTTCAGCTATTTGACCCAGATCGAACGGCCCTGAACACGTACGGAATAATTGAACCATGTTATAACCCTCGATTTCACCTGGACCCGCTGATGCTCGATGTCGTACTCGTGCCACTGGTGGGCTTTGATCGTCAGGGGAATCGTCTTGGAATGGGTAAGGGCTATTATGACCGAACGTTCGAGAACCGGCATAAAGCCTGGCACAAACCGAGACTGGTGGGAATTGCCTACTCCATTCAGGAATGTGCCGAATTGTCATCCAATGCCTGGGACATACCTTTGCAAGCTATCGTCACCGAAAGGGAAGTCATCTATTGTTCCGATACAGCTGTTCCGACGCAGCAAAACAGGACCAGCGTGGCGCGACCTAGTAAGCTGTAACTGTGCAATTAAAGTCAGTGCGAGTAATTCAGGTGTGGCTATTAGAGTCTGGGTAACTTAAAGGGAGCTAACTAAGAGTGAACCAAGGGGGATTGAGCAGACGTCCGAACGGGGTATTTGTGCTTATAGCCCAAGCACCTGGCCAACAGCATTAACTGCGATGCCGAGCCCGAAAAGGACGAATATGATGAAAATCAAATCTGGTTTCTTGTTCATGCCAATTTCCTGAAATGAAAATCCCTTTTAACGAATGAGTTAATTAAGATATAACCAATGCTGATATTAATCAAATATTGATAGCGATTATGCGAAATTATTTTCAATAAATGTCGACAGGTTCTCATTGACAGTATGAAACTGGTTTCATTACGTATAAATAAGTGAATTAAAGTGAAACAAAATGGAATAAACCATGACAGTAAGAGAAGTTATCAGGATGGGGCATCCAACATTACGGAAGCTGGCTTTACCCTATCCGACTAACGATATTGGTATGGCAGAGTTCAATATCCTCGTTGAAGATATGCGCGAGACATTACACGCCGCTGGAGGAATTGGTCTCGCGGCACCACAAATCGATGTCTTATACCAGGTCGTCGTCATCGAGATAGTGGAGTCGAGAACACGTTATGGAGAAATTGAAACGCTTCCGTTCAGCGTCTTCGTGAATCCAAAAATCACCGTCATCGAAAATAATGCTGCTGGATACTGGGAGGGGTGCCTGTCAATACCGGGGATGATGGGCTATGTAAAACGTCCGCAACACATCCTGGTTGAATATCTTGACCAGCAAAACAAGCCACGCTCAATGGAAGTCACTGGTTTTCTTGCAACAGTCTTTCAACACGAATTTGACCACCTGCAGGGCGAATTATATGTCGATCGTATCAGTGATATGAAGCTGTTTGCCTTTGAAAAAGAATATCAGTTGTTCCAGCTGGGAGATCCGCCATCGGGAGAATAACGATGGACCGTGCTTCTTCTATCGAAGGAATAACTGATAAGCCGGGTTGTCCGTCTCTTCCCAGAACCGGTAACCAATTTTGTCCAGGCCTCTCCTGAAATTACCCATCGAATTATTCGGAATCTGAATCCCCACCAACACTCGCCCATAAGCAGATCCATGGTTGCGATAGTGAAACATGGAAATATTGAAATTTCCCAGCACGTTGAGAAATTTCATTAGCGCACCGGGTTGCTCCGGAAATTCAAACCGAAACAAACGTTCATTGATCAGCCCTTTAACCGGGCCTCCAACCATATGGCGAACGTGCAGTACGGCAACCTCATTGTCAGACAGATCGACGACTTCGTAGTTCTTTTGCAGTTTCTTCAGAAAATCATTTCGGTCTGCCGAGTCCACACGGGTTTGCACGCCCACCAGAACCTGGGCACCGTCCTGGCTCGCATATCGATAGTTGAATTCTGTGATATTTCGCTTACCAACTACGGAACAGAATTTCCTGAAACTGCCCTGCTGCTCGGGAATAGCAACGCTCAACAACACTTCTCGTTTTTCTCCTATCTCGGTGCGCTCGGAAATATGTCGTAATCGGTCAAAATTCATATTCGCGCCACTGAGGATTGCGACGTAAGTCTGGTCGCGCAGCCCGGTTCGAGTGATATATTGCTTGATACCTGCTACGGCGAGTGCGCCGGATGGCTCGGAGATACTGCGGGTATCTTCGAATATGTCTTTGATCCCTGCACAGATCTCGTCGATAGAAACAGTCAATACTTCGTCAACAGTTTCCCTGGCTAATCGGAAGTTCTCCATTCCCACCTGACGTACTGCTGTACCATCTGCAAACTGGTCTATCTCATCTGCCTTGAGCGTGACCCTTCTGCCCGCAGCCAGCGCAGCTGACATACAGGCAGAACCTTCTGCCTCAACACCGATGATTTTTACTTCGGGTCGCAGGTACTTAATATACGCGCCAATACCGCCGATCAACCCGCCGCCACCAACCGGGACAAACACCGCATCCAGGTTACCGGGTTGTTGTCGCAATATTTCCATACCGATGGTGCCTTGCCCGGCAATCACGTCGACATCGTCGAAGGCATGTACGTAGACGTATCCTTTATCTTTTACCAGTTGGTTCGCATGGTCCGTTGCATCGTCGTAACTATCGCCAAATAGAACCACCTGTGCACCCAATCGTCTTACCGCATCGACTTTGATTTCGGGTGTGTTCTTACCCATCACAATCACTGCTTTGATGCCCAGTTTGCGCGCAGCCAGGGCTACGCCCTGGGCGTGATTGCCAGCAGACGCGGTGATAACACCCGCCTTTCTTTCAGTTTCTGTCAATCGCCTGATCTTGTTGTAAGCACCGCGCAATTTGAAACTAAACACCGGTTGCAGGTCTTCGCGTTTGAATAAAATCCGATTGGCCAGTCTGTCAGACAAATTGTCCGCAGACTCCAGCGGAGTCTGCTCGGCCACCTCATAAACATCTGCTTGTAGTATTTTCTTAACGTACTTGTTTGCGTAGCTCTTGTTCATTTGCTTAGTATAGACTGACGCTACCGTGTTAACACCTCAACCTCTTATGGCACCATTTATGGCATCATCGATACCCAAGCCAGACCAGAACACCCTGAAACAACAAGTCGCAAAAGCCGCCGCCGGGTATATTGACCCTTATCTGGGCAGCGATTCAGTTATTGGCGTCGGCACTGGCTCAACTGCAAACTTCTTCATCGATGAACTAGCCACCCTGAAGCACAAGTTCGACGGGACTGTCGCCAGTTCAGTTGCCTCAGAAGAAAGACTCAGGTCTCACGGCATCCCTGTCTATGAACTCAACAGTGTCAAGCAGATGATGTTCTATATTGACGGTGCGGATGAAACCAACGACAAGCTCGAACTGATCAAAGGTGGTGGTGGCGCCTTGACACGGGAAAAGATTGTAGCCTCGGTTGCCGATCAGTTTATTTGTATTGTTGATCAATCCAAACTGGTCCGGACCCTGGGGAAATACCCTTTACCAGTCGAGGTTGTTCCCATGGCCCGCTCCGCAGTCGCAAGACAACTGGTGAACCTTGGCGGTCGACCTGTTTACCGGGATGATTTTGTGACCGATAACGGCAACCTTATTCTTGATGTGCACGATCTTGAGATCAAAGACGCGCAAGCGTTGGAGGCAGCCATCAACAATATTGTGGGAGTGGTTACGAACGGGCTGTTTGCCCGCAAACCTGCTGACATTCTACTGGTCAGCACGCCTAATGGTGTCGAACGAAAAGGCTAGTGTAGGAGGTTCAGGGTGCCAGCAG
Source organism: Gammaproteobacteria bacterium (assembly GCA_012960755.1). The sequence goes on along the minus strand of DUAT01000078.1, from coordinate 279,369 downwards.
CTTCCCGGGATTCATGATGCCTTTGGGGTCAAACACCTGCTTCACAGATTTCATCAGGGCAATTTCAGCAGCCGATTTACTGAACCCCAGTTGACCACGCTTTAGCAGCCCCACTCCATGTTCTGCGGAGATGCTCCCTCCAAATTGTTCGACTATCGCCAGAATTTTGTTGCTTACTTTTTCACATTTGTGCTTGAAATCGTCAATATCCCAACCACCCGGCTTCAGAATATTAAGGTGTAGATTTCCATCTCCAATATGACCAAACCAGACAATCTCAAAGGCTGGATACTCATCGAGCACCTTCTGTTCAACCGCCAGCAGAAACCGGGGAACCTGTGAGACCCTTACGGCGATGTCATTCTTGTAAGGGGTGAACGGTGTGATCGCCTCTGAAATGCGCTCTCGGTAAGCCCACATATCCCGCCGCTGCTGTTCACTTTTGCTCACCACACCGTCAATCACCCAACCTTGTTCCACGCAGGTTTCGAAAGCCTTCATCGCCTGCTTCATGGTCTCTGCCGATTCGTTTTCAAATTCCAGCAACGCATAGTACTGAGTTGCTGCGGTAAAAGGATGAGTCGATTTACTATGATTGAGCACATGTTGCAGTGCCGCCTCGGAGAAAAATTCAAAGGCGCTGAGTTGAATCGCTTCCCTGAAGGTCTGCAGGACAGCGATAATGTCGCTCATCCTCGGTACCTCAAGCAGCACCACCGTCAGATCCTGCGGTATCGAGGTTAACTTCATCGTTGCTTCAACCACTAACCCAAGGGTTCCTTCAGAGCCAATGAACAAGTGGCGCAAGTCGTACCCGGTGGCATTTTTTACCAGGCCCCTGTTGAGGTTGAGCAATTCGCCACTACCGGTTACCACTTTCAGCCCAACAACCCAATCCCGGGTTAACCCGTAACGAACGACCTTGATACCACCGGCATTCGTGGCGATGTTGCCACCGATCTGACTGGAACCTGAAGACGCGAAATCCACCGGATAAAACAAACCCTTATCCTCCGCGAACGCCTGGAGTTGCTGGGTAATCACCCCAGGTTCAACGGTGACACAATCATCAATACGGTCAAATTCCAGGATCCTGTTCATCTTTTCAAACGAAACGACAATTTCCCTGTTGGTGGCTACGGCACCGCCGCTAAGTCCGGTACGCCCGCCGGACGGCACCAACGGCAGATCGTTCTCGTTGGCAAATTTTACCAATTGCTGAACCATTTCTATGCTACGAGGGAAGACTATTATTTCAGGATCTGCTGAATAGAATCGAGTCCAGTCAAGGCCGTATTTGTCTTTGGAGAGTGAATCATCCGCAAGATTTTCGGCACCGACGATCCTGGTTAATGCATCGATGAGTCCATCCAACTTATTTTTCCTCAACAAAGCCGGTTAACTATAAACAACAGAATCAGAGCCGTGGATCGAGCTCACCTGACAAATATCGTTCTGACATTATATCGAGTGAGACAGGCTTTATCTTCGAAGCGTTACCTGCCGTACCGAAAGCATTGTATCGGTGAATGACAATTTCTTTCATCGCCATTAAAGTTTCGGTGAGAAATTTTCTGGGGTCAAACTCTGACTTGTTGTTAGCAAGAAAACGCCGGACTGCCCCGGTGGACGCCAAGCGTAAATCTGTATCGATATTCACCTTGCGCACACCGTGTTTGATACCTTCCTGGATTTCTTCAACCGGTACACCATAGGTTTCCGGAATTTCACCACCGAACTCGTTGATAACCGCGAGCCATTCCTGGGGCACGCTTGAAGAACCATGCATCACCAGATGGGTGTTGGGTAATCGTTGATGGATTTCCTTGATACGTGCAATATCCAATATGTCTCCGGTCGGGGGCCGGGTAAATTTGTAGGCACCGTGGCTGGTGCCGATGGCAATGGCGAGGGCATCCACTTGAGTTCGCTTGACAAAATCGACTGCTTCGTCAGGATCGGTCAGTAACTGATCCATGGATAATGTGCCTGCAGCGCCGACACCATCTTCTTCACCGGCTTCACCGGTTTCCAGTGATCCCAGACAACCTAATTCGCCTTCGACAGTGACTCCGCATGCATGGGCCATTTCTGTCGTTCTGCGAGTAACATCAACATTGTATTCATAGTCCGCCGGGGTTTTTTGGTCAGCCAGTAATGAGCCATCCATCATCACTGATGAAAATCCATATTGAATCGAACGCTGACAAACATCCGGGGTGGCACCATGATCCTGATGCATGACAACGGGAATGTCCGGAAATTCTTCAATCGCTGCAAGGATTAAGTGACGCAGAAAATTTGGACCGGCATATTTTCGCGCGCCAGCGGAAGCCTGTACAATCACTGGGCTATCTGTTTCTTCAGCGCCCTCCATGATTGCCCGCATCTGTTCCAGATTGTTAACGTTAAATGCAGGAACGCCATAGTCATTTTCTGCGGCATGGTCCAACAGTTGCCTCATGCTAACGAGTGCCATTTTTTGCTCCTGTCTTTGAAAAAGATAATTATATACTTCGTTAAAGATGATGTTTCGTCAGGTTGTTTCAGATGCCCTCTTTTCCAGAACCGCGACCGCCGGTAAGGTCTTGCCTTCGACAAACTCCAGGAAGGCACCTCCGCCTGTCGAGATGTAGGAAATAGACTCTGCCACCCCGTATTTATCGATAGCGGCAAGTGTATCGCCACCACCGGCTATAGAGAATCCCGCATTGTTGGCGATGTTCATGGCCAGGGAGCGGGTACCCTCGGCAAAGGCCTCTTCTTCAAACACGCCAACGGGGCCGTTCCAGATGATGGTGCCTGCCTGTTTCAGAATCCTTGCCACCTCCCGCCTTGATTGTGGGCCAATATCCAGTACCAGATCATCCGGCAGGATATTGTCGGCAGACTTGGTTTCGGCAGTGTCCGGTTGGTCGATTCCTTTTGCCGTGACGACATCCGTCGGAACAGGAATGTTCACTTTTTGCAATAACACTCTGGCATTGTCCACCAGGCCGGGTTCATAGAGTGATTTACCAACTTCGACCCCGGTCGCTGCGAGAAATGTATTAGCAATCCCACCACCCACGATCAGTGTATCGACCTTGTTCGACAGGGCGTCCAGTACTTCCAGTTTGGTAGATACTTTGCTTCCACCGACGACAGCTACCACCGGCTTGTCGGGGTTGGCAACAGCACGCTCAAGTGCCTCTAACTCTTTGACCAACAACGGACCAGCGCAAGCAACCGGCGCATATCTTGCCACACCTTCCGTTGTCGCCTGCGCCCTGTGAGCCGTGCCAAACGCGTCCATAACAAAGATATCGCAGAGCTCTGCCAGCCTTTTGGATAAAGTCTTATCATTCTTTTTCTCACCAGCGTTAACCCGCACATTTTCAAACAGGACAAGGTCTTCATCAGCAAACTCAAATCCATCAAGATAGTCTTCAACCAGACGAACCTTTTTATCCAGCAGCTTCGCCAGTTGCTTGCCGACCGGCCCAATGCTAGCCTCGGGTTGGTCTGCAATGGATTTGCCTTCTGTCGGTCGCCCAAGGTGTGACATCACCATCAACTTTGCACCGGCGTCCAGTAAATATTTAATAGAGGGTAATGCGGCGCGAATTCTAGCATCAGAAGTCACCATTCCGTCCTTTACGGGCACATTAAGATCTTCCCTTAAGAGAACTCGTTTACCTTTCAGGTCCAGCTCCCGGACATCAATGACCTTCACGCCATTGCTCTGGCAACTTCGACAATGTTATCGACACTGAAACCAAAGTGATGCATCACATCAGCACCTGGGCCCGATTCGCCAAATGTCGGCAGACCGATGACCCGGCCATCGAGACCGACCCATTTTCTCCAATAATCCGGGTGCGCAGCTTCAATGGCCAGACGGTTTCTTTGTGCAGCCGGTAGCACCAACTCCCGGTAATCTTCATCCTGCGACTCAAATACATCGGCACTCGGCATGGATACCACCCGGGCAGATACCCCTTCTTCGGCAAGTTTCTCGAAGGCCGAAACAGCAATATTGACCTCGGAACCCGTCGCAATAAGGACAATACTGGCAGGTTCGGCAGAGTCCCGCAGCACATAGGCACCCCTGGCAATAGCCGACAACTGTGGCTCATCCCGCTCAATATGGGGCAAACTCTGACGGGAATAGACTAATGCAGTAGGTCCATCCTTGCGTTCAACCGCCGAACGCCACGCCACCACCGTTTCCACCGAGTCACAGGGACGCCATACCGACATGTTCGGCGTGCCCCGCAGGTTAGCCAGTTGTTCAACGGGTTGGTGAGTCGGGCCATCTTCACCCTGGCCAATGGAATCATGAGTATAGACATGAATGTTTTGAATGCCCATCAAGGCAGACATCCGTACTGCATTGCGAGCGTACTCCATGAATATCAGGAACGTGCCGGTAAACGGCAGTATCCCGCCATGCAGAGCGAGACCATTCGCAATAGCCGTCATGCCAAATTCCCGGACACCATAGTGAATATAGTTACCTTCGGCACCCGTATCGTCGACCACCGTCATTTCTGGCCAGTTGGTGTTGTTGGATCCGGTCAAGTCTGCTGACCCACCCACCAGCTCCGGGAGCAACCTGGCAATGGATGCAATCACACTTGCAGAGGCCTGGCGCGATGCCATGGACGTTCCCTGGGCGTCAGTGTCCTTCAGTAGCGCGTCCATTGCGGTGGCCCAATTGTCCGGCAAATCACCCCGTAGCCGACGTTCAAATTCAGACGCAAGCTTCGGGAATTCCTGGGCATACTCTGCAAATGATTGCTGCCAGGCGTTATCCAGTGCGTTACCTTTTTGCCTGCAGTCCCAACCTTCGTAAACGTCTTCGGGAATTGTAAATGGTTCATGCGCCCAATCCAGTTGCTGCCGGGTCGCGCCGACTTCATCTTCACCCAGTGGTGAACCGTGACTTGCTGCAGTGCCAGCCTTGTTGGGTGAACCAAACCCGATTTCGGTTTTACAACATATGATAGTTGGCTGTTCGGCGTTCGCCCTGGCAGATTCGATCGCAACAGCAATCGCTTCCGCATCGTGGCCATCGACATTCCTTATGACATGCCAACCATAGGCTTCAAACCGTTTTGGTGTGTCATCGTTAAACCAGCCCTCGATCTTGCCATCAATCGAGATGCCGTTGTCGTCATAGATACAAACTAATTTCCCCAGTTTTAACGTACCCGCAAGTGACGCAACTTCATGGGAAATACCTTCCATCAGGCAACCGTCGCCGACAAACACATAAGTCTGGTGATCAACTATTTTGTAGTCCCTGTTATCTTTTGACTGATTGAACCTGGCGGCGAGCAATTTTTCTGCCAGCGCCATACCGACGGCATTAGCGAGCCCCTGACCAAGAGGGCCGGTGGTGGTTTCAACACCTGGAGTGTAGCCATACTCTGGATGCCCTGGTGTTTTTGAACCCAACTGGCGAAATTCCTGTAGTTGGTCCATGGGTAAATCATATCCGGTCAAATGCAAGAGCGAATAAATCAACATTGACCCATGGCCGTTCGAAAGTACAAACCGATCCCGGTTCTTCCAGCCAGGATTGCTCGGATTGTGGTTCAGAAACGAAGTCCAGAGAACCTCGGCGATATCTGCCATGCCCATGGGAGCACCAGGGTGACCTGATTTCGCTTTTTGAACTGCATCCATGGCTAGCGCCCGAATCGCATTCGCGCGTTGTCGATGTGAACTCATTGGTAAACCTACCTGGACCTTTTTTATCTGGCCGCTATTTTCCCTTAGCCAGTGAGTGACATCAAACGTAAATTCAATTTCATTGGTAATTTCCACCTCAATTTTCTGTTTCAACTTATTATGGGTTTCGCCATGAAACTCTATTATGTAATTCCGGTGAAATTCTCCATGAATAGAGCTACGTATCATCTTGAAACAATGTCACCTGAATTACTTGGGAAATCACGGCATCAAACGGTAGAATGCCCGCTTTTGGAAATACTAAGAAAATATTATGGCGAACCGTACTTTTACTTCCGAATCCGTTTCTGAAGGTCATCCAGACAAAATGGCCGATCAGATTTCAGACGCCATCCTCGACGCCATCCTCACGGAGGACAAGGAAGCACGAGTGGCGTGCGAGACCATGGTCAAAACCGGTATGGTCGTCGTCGCTGGGGAAATCACGACAGATGCCTGGGTTGACCTGGAAGAAGTGTGTCGCCGGGTAATACTTGATATTGGCTACAATAGCTCCGAAGTCGGCTTCGATGGGGCTTCCTGTGCCATCCTCAACGCGATCGGCAAGCAATCATCGGACATTGCCATGGGTGTCGATGAAGCAGCTGACCACGAGCAGGGCGCCGGTGACCAGGGGCTTATGTTCGGTTATGCCACGAACGAAACAGACGTTTTAATGCCAGCGCCCATCGATTACTCACATCGCCTGGTCAAGCAACAAGCCCTGGTCAGAAAATCCGGTAAGCTGTCATTCCTGCGGCCCGACGCCAAGAGCCAGGTCACCTTCACCTATGACGAAAATGGTGTTCCCAGCGGTATCGATGCCGTGGTGCTCTCAACCCAACACGATCCATCGGTTTCCTTAAAGGACCTGCAGGAAGCTGTGATGGAAGAGATCATCAAACCCGTACTACCTTCTAATTGGCTTCACAAGGAAACCAAATATCATATCAATCCAACCGGTCAGTTCATTATTGGCGGTCCAGTGGGCGACTGCGGCCTCACCGGCAGGAAGATAATCGTCGACACATACGGCGGAATGGCAAGACACGGTGGTGGCGCCTTCTCTGGCAAGGACCCATCCAAGGTTGACCGCAGTGCCGCATACGCCGGGCGATACGTAGCAAAGAATATCGTCGCCGCGGGTCTGGCTGACCGGTGCGAAATCCAGGTTTCGTACGCCATCGGCGTCGCCGAGCCGACCTCTATCAGCATTGATACCTTCGGTACCGGTAAATTGTCAGACGATGCAATTGAAGCATTGGTTCGCAAACATTTTGATCTGCGGCCCAAGGCGCTGATCTCCATGCTCGACCTGAAGCGACCCATATTCCTGGCGACGGCTGCCTACGGGCATTTCGGGCGGGAAGAAGAAAACTTTACGTGGGAAAAAACAGACCGCGCAGAAGAACTGGCTGAGGCGCTTAAATAGGTTGAAAGCATGGCTAATCAAAAGAAATTCCCCAAACATTTCAGCTTCGAGTTCTCTGCTCCCAAATCGGAGGAGGCTATTCGAAAACTGATCCGCGTGCACGATCGCCTGACTCAGTTCGATCCACATTTTTTCTCCGTGACCTACGGCGCTGGCGGTTCAACCAAGGACGGTACCAGGCAGGCGGTACTCGATATCAACGAATCGGGGTCCGCGGTTGCTCCACATTTGTCTTTCGGTGGCGATTCACCCGATAAGATCGAGAAGCTTCTTATCGATTACAAAAATGCCGGTGTCCGGCGGCTGGTTGCCTTGAGAGGCGATATGCCCTCTGGCATTGGCGCCTCAGTGAAGTTGACCTATGCCAATGAACTGGTCAGCTTCATTCGGGAGAAAACCGGGGACCATTTCCATATCAAAGTCGCCGCATATCCTGAAGTTCACCCGGATTCCAACAGTGTCGAGTCCGATCTCAAGTACTTCAAGGCCAAGGTCGATGCAGGAGCTAATAGCGCTATCACCCAGTATTTTTACAATGCCGAGGCTTATTTCCGGTATATCGACGCCTGTGAGAAGCTTGGCATCGATTTGCCTATTATTCCTGGCATTATGCCAATCACCAATTTCAAGGGGCTGGTCCGGTTTTCCGACACTTGCGGTGCGGACATTCCTCGCTGGATTCGAAAGCAACTCGAAGACTACCAGGATGATCCTGAATCCCTGAAATCATTTGGAGAAGAAGTCGTCACACGACTCTGTGAACAACTGTTGGCAGGTGGTGCACCCGGTTTGCATATTTATACGCTGAATCAGTCTTTACCCACCATCAGGCTCTGGCATAACCTTGGTTTATAACCTGTCTGCGCAAACCGCATAGCGCCGTATGCGAGTCTCTCGTTTTTATATCAACCGGTCACTTCATGTTGACGAGGATATTCACCTCGAAGGTCCGCTAGCACACTACATTCGCACTGTGCTTCGATTAAAGCCAGGCGATCCCTTGATTATGTTTAACGGCAAGGGTGGAGAATTCACGGCACTGGTTTCTCAAACCAGTCGCTCGGATGTTGTGATCCACACGGGTGAATTTTTTGGGATCAATCGCCAATCGAGCCTGGCAGTGGAAACAGGGCTGTCATTAATAAAAAGGGATGCGATGGATCTGGTGATCCAGAAATCCACCGAACTGAATGCTCGCAAGATCCAGCCATTGATTAGCGCTAACACATCAGTAAACACAAATGGGCTGCCGAGAAAGCTCGGTCACTGGCAGCAAATCAGCCACGGCGCATGTGAACAATGTGGCTTAAACTTGCCCCCCGATATCGGCCCGGTGGTCGCTTTTCCCGAGTGGGTTAAGACTGTCGACGCGGATCTTAAGCTCATTGCAAACCCATTGGCAGAACACTCACTGCGGGACTCACGGCAAGGTATTCAGGTAGATCCACGAAGCATTGCAATTGCCATTGGCCCCGAGGGAGGGTTTACCCAGGACGAACTCTCTATGGCAGGTGCAAATGGATTTATCTCAATTAGTCTGGGACCGAGAACTTTGCGAACAGAAACAGCGGCAATTACATTATTGTCCCTGGTTCAATCGCGATGGGGGGACCTGCATTAACAAGGGGCTTGCAACTATCCCTGGCAAGCTACTGAAAAGCCCCAGTTAGAATGCGACGCGGCTTATTTCCCACTCAATAAGGTCGAAATCCGGAATCGAGACATTGTCAGCTACCAAACGCGCTTTCGCGAGTTCAGTCTTCTCAATCGGTTCTTCAGTCTCAAACAACTGAGACTCTGTAATTTCAGTCAGCTGAGGTGTGGCCTGCGCAACGATAGCAAAATAACTGAAATCGTCCTGATTACCCAACGCCTGTAGCACGACCAGGCCCGCCGAAGAAACGCTCACCAGGGAGAAACTGGCTTTTTCAATAGTAAGCATTTCAAAAGAAGCTACGGGAACCTGGACTCCACGCCATCCAAGAAACCCCAGAAACCAGTCTGGCGAATCCTGTATTCTTTGCAATGGCTCATAAGGAATAATCTCAGCCACCATCTCATCAGGTATTAAAATACTACTCTTTTGCAAGGGTACGACGTATGTCGACACCACTACTTCACTTTCTGCCATTAGCTGAGCGCCTCTGCAATTACTTCCTCAATGGTGCTGATCAAATTAGCTTCCTGAAAGGGCTTACCAAGGTAACGGTTGACACCAAGCTCCAGCGCCTGTTTCTTATGTTTCTCCCCGGTCCGGGAGGTAATCATTATTATTGGTAACTTCTCCAACCTCGGGTCTCGCCGAACGCTGCGAAGCACTTCAAATCCATCCATTTTCGGCATCTCGATATCAAGCAACATGACATCCGGGAAGACTTCCTGTAATTGCTGCATCGCGTCTATACCATCCTTGGCAGTCGTCACCTCCCAACCGTGACGCTCCATCAATCGTGTTGTTACCTTGCGGACAGTGACGGAATCATCAACGATCATCACCTTCGCAACCTTGTTAGCAGGCTCTACGACTTCTTCTTTGACATCAACTGTTTCGAATTCAAAACTTGAGCTTCCCACGAGCGCCATCAGGTCAAGAATAATAACCACGCGACCATCGCCAAGCACCGTCGCGCCTGCAACTCCGCTGACTTCGTTAAACTGTGGGCCAAGGGTCTTTACGACGACTTCTCTGCTACCAATCACCTGGTCAACTTGTAGTGCAATGGAATCATCGCCACTACGGGCTAAGATAACAGGCAGTGGCGCGACCTGTCCTTCCAGGTCCGGCTCTTCCGCTTTGCCTAACATTTTCCCAATATATGCCAATCGATAGGGCTGACCGGCATACTCGAACATGGGTGCATCGGGTTGATAGTATGCTTCAAGTTCATAAGGACTCACTCTGACTATCCCTTCGATAGTATTTAACGGGATTGCGTATACTTCCTCCCGCACAACAACCATCAAAGCCCGATTAATCGATACGGTGAAAGGTATGCGAATTGAAAACTCGGTCCCAACACCGTAGGTCGAATCAATTGAAACCGAGCCGCCTAATTGTTTGATCTCGCTGTTCACCACGTCCATGCCAACACCGCGACCCGAGATCTGGGTTAACTTTTGCGCCGTACTAAAACCGGCAGCCATAATGAACTGCCTGACTTCGTGGTCTGAAATCTTGGAATCTGCCTTGATGAGCCCTCGTTCCACTGCTTTCTTACGCACAGCGTCGATATCAATACCACCGCCATCATCGCTGATCGAAAGCACAACGTAGCCACCCTGCCTCGACAACCGTAAGCTAATGCTGCCTGTTTCGGGTTTTTTAGCAGCCTTACGCTGTTCGGTGGACTCGATGCCATGATCCACCGCATTACGGAGCATATGCTCCAGGGGCGCAACGATTCTTTCCAGGACACTTCTGTCCAGCTCACCCTCGACATTAAACGCATCAAACCGAACGGATTTACCTACTTCGCTGCTGATTTGTCTAACAATTCTTCTAAGCCGTGGAATCAGGCGAGCAAAGGGAACCATCCGTGTTCTCGTTAGCCCTTCCTGCAACTCACTGCCTATTCGTGCCTGCTGGTGTAGCAACGTTTCGGCATCGCGGCTCTTGTTCGCCAGAGAATCTTTCAAGTCCAGCATATCCGAAGAACCTTCGTTCAGGGTTCGCGAGATTTCCTGCAACATGGTGTAGCGATCCATCTCCAACGCATCAAATGATGAGTCAGTTTCGCCTTGTGTTTGCCTGAAAACGGTCTCACTGGACTCTGTCTCAATTTCCAGACGTCGTACCTGGTCCCTGATACGACTGATTGTTTCCTCCATCTCGACGATGAAATCACCAAAATCGGTAATCTGTTGTTCGATTCGACCTCGGGTGATGTTAGATTCTCCGGAAAGGCTGATCAATTCCTCTAACAATTCCGCTGAAACGCGGACCATTTCCTGGGTCTGGCCTTGCGTTGCCGGTGCCGCATCTGCCTTGGCTTCCCCGGACTCAGCTTTTGATTCGCCGACGTCGGTGCTTCTGTCTTGTGCCACCGCTACGGCCGCAACCGGCTTTATTTCCTGAGTGCCCGTTAATGAAGACAGCTCTTCTTCACTCGCCTCACCCTGAACCAATTTCCTGTAGACACCCACCCGACGTGTAATTTCATCCTGCCGCTGATTTAGTGAGGCAAAGAAGGTATCGTCGAACGGCACAGGGTTAGACTGAATATCAATCAAATAGGTCTCAAAATTATGGGTGTACTCACCCAGACGATTACACCCGGCAAGACGGGAGCCACCTTTCATGGTATGCAGGTGTCGAAGTAAATTGTCGTGATGTTCCGTCGCGTTCGGTTCGGAACTCCATTCCAAAATACACTGGTCTATCGATTCAATCAGTTCATCGGCTTCGTCAATAAATATCGCTAGAATCTCTTCATCAATCTGGTCGGTGACCTCGGCTTCACCAGAAACAGCCTCGTGATCATCAGGTACGTCGGCAGTAATATCATCTTGCTGTACAACAGGCGGCCTGGCACCAGGAACAGATCGCAGCGACTGCAATTCTGACTCTGTCGCATCACCGGCCACCAGTTTTTGGTAGATGGCCACTCGACGAACAATTTCATCCTGATGTTGATTCAGCAAACCAAAGAACTGATGGTCAAAGTCAACCGGATTCTGTCGGACTTTGGTCAGGAAGGTTTCGAAATTATGTGTGTATTCTCCAAGGGAATTGCAACCCGCTAATCTTGCGCCACCTTTAAGTGTGTGCAAGTGCCTTAACAGATTATCCAGTTGTTCTGTCGAACCGGTGTCTTCACTCCACGACAGAATGCTTTCATCGATGGCTTCGAGGAGTTCTTCGGCTTCCTCAATGAAAATTCCAAGTACATCATCGTCAATATTGTCTTCTGGCAGGACAACGGTGTCGGAAGTCTCCGCCGTTTCAATGGCTGCCGTTTCACCAGAATCTGCAACTTCCTCGGTTTCAACAGAAAGATCCCGTAATTCACTGACGACGTTTGTTTTTTTCGCATCCACTTCCTGACTGGACGCAAGTTGATCGAATATCGACATCAGGTTTTCATGGGCTCTGAGAACGGCCTCAATGATTGGGCTCTCAGGCTTATCCTTAAATCGTCGGTAAACCTGTAAAAGCTCCCGTATCAACTCGCTCAACGGTGTATGTTGCGTCGCTTCTGACTGGACCAGCACCTGTTCCAGTTCAAAAACTATTTTCACAATACCTTCGGATTGCCAGGTCTCGATAATCTCACGAGGTCCGGTCAGAACATCGATCATCGAAAAGTCGAGCTGCGGAAGTAATTCAGCTCCGTCCGTTTGCGACTCAACATGTTCTGCCCGACTCAGGAATAAGTCCAGGTCAGCTAACCGATTACGAAAACTAGTCAGATCCCCAAGCACCTTCTCTATCATGGTGATACTGGTTTCCGCCAGATCAAGATAGCCTTGATCAGCGTTGGCTTTCCCGTGATAGAACTGGCTGCTGATACTTTCCATCGGCGCTGCAATCTTTGCAATCGTGGAAATTCTCGCCATACCTGCGCTGCCTTTTAAAGTGTGGTAGGCGGCAACGATATCGGCATTGACGGGACCTTTGACCTCAAGATACGCGCGAATGACCTGAATATTTTCCATTGCTTCTTCACTAAATATTTCATCAAGCTCAGGGTCATAAGACTCATCCTGCCCTTTGCTACCACCAGGACCCTCAGCAACCTGTAATTTCGGCGGCATTTTAGTCAGAGGTGCAGGCTTTTCTTCAACCAGGGGCTCTTCTATGACTGAAGGCTCTTCTATAACTGTAGGCTCTTCATCTACTGAAAGTTCTTCATCTAACACGGGCTCAGGTTCCAGCTCTGCCAGGTCAATATCAAAATCATCGAGGCCAATTTCGTCCAGGGCGCTGGAAGGTTCGGACTTTCCTATAGTAAGTGCTTCAAGTGTGAGATCTTCCAGTTCAATTTCAGGTTCAATGTCTGGCTCTTCGACTATAAGCTCAAGGTTTACCCCAGACACTGCGCCTGGTTCCGCAAGCGCGTCGATCTTAATTAGAAGATCATCAATTTCGAAAGTCTCTTGGTGCTTTGCGCTAAAAGCTTCGACACCATCAGGTATAATAGCCGCTACTTCACCGACCATCGCTTGAATTCGCGGCGTCACCTGAATCAACTTCTCCAGAATGCGATTCAAGAGACTCTCAACAGCCCACGCAAGTTCAACCATCACGGTGGCTCCGACCATTCGACCACTACCTTTCAGGGTGTGAAAGGCACGTCGAATTTCAGTTAACGCCTCCATGTCTCCTGTATCTTGCTGCCACCTGGGCAAGTATTCGGCTATGGATTCCGCGACCTCTTCTGCTTCTTCGACAAAAGTCTCGATAATCTCGTCATCGATCAGGTCATCGTCACTATCATCTTCAGCAACCGTGAGATCTTCGACGACAAGTTCTTCTTGCGGTGAAGGCTCTTTACTAGCTGATGGTTCTTCATCAACTGATGGCTCTGTATCAACTGTTGGCTCTGTATCAACTGTTGGCGCTGTATCAACTGTTGGCTCTTTATCGGCTGATGGCTCTGTATCAACTGTTGGCGCTGTATCAACTGATGGCGCTGTATCAACTGTTGGCGCTGTATCAACTGTTGGCTCTTTATCGGCTGATGGCTCCACAACAACTTCATCGACTTCCGGCGTGATCCGTTCTAAAGCGTCGCTGCCTAATTTTTCAATCGATGATTCGGCTACTTCGAGCATTCTAAGGTAAGGCTCAGACGCGTTATCCAGAAATCTCTCAAGATAGTAATCGATGCTCGTCAGTGCGTCCGCTAAATCATCCAGGGAGGACAATTCTGGCTGGCTATCTTGCTTGCGTTGCAGTGACTCGATGTATAGAGAACAGGCACCAAGCACATCAGCTGATCGTTGTTGGTTTACGATCAGCAGTCCACCACGAAGATCATTCAGTTCTTCCGGTAGCGACTCAAGTTTTTCTGGTTCATAGTCGGTACTTATGTACTCTACGATTGAATCTTTACACTTTGCCAACCCATTACGCGTCTCTCGTATAACTGTTGCTTGCGCCTCGTTTAGATCACCAAATGTGTCTGCCTCACCTTCATCGTTAGTTCCACCAACTCGGTTCAGGTCTGATTGTATCTGCAGCAGCGCACCGGCAATATCAAGGAGCTGATTTTCGGTTGGATCTTCTAATTCCAGCGACCTGATAACGCCTATCTGTTTCTCCAGGCTTTCCTGGTGATTCGGTAAACCAACCACGGAAAGGGTACTCGCTGACTGCTCCATCAGCGGTAAAAGGCCAAGCAGGTCCTGTTTGTTCCTCTCGCTGGAACGCACGTAGAGATCGAGCTTATCTACAATGCCAGTGATCTCTTCTGTCAGGATTTGGGACACTGCGGCCAGGGTATCATCGTCAGGCCCGAATTCGACTTTTTCAGTTTCAATTTCTGTAACGGTTTCTGCGGAGTTGTAACGGGACAGAACCGCCGTAATTTTGGTAGTTTCCCTGGTTGCGGTTCGTAACTTCGCAAGCAAGTCCTGCCCAATTTCTGCAGGCAACGGTGCAGACAATTGTGTCTCATCACCTTCGGCCAGTAATTTTAAGGTGCCATCGATTGCTTTCAGTTGTTTTGCGACAGAAGCATCAAGTTTGATAGCACCAGTAACGACACCTTCAACCAGCGCCAAGGACATTACCGAAAGATGCCCAACGGGAGACTCTCCGCACAATCTTTCCAGCCTGGATAAGACTTTTGCCATCATACCCAGGTTTTGTTTCATGTTCGATTTTTTCAGCAGAGCCGCAAGTGCCTGTTTATAATACTGTCGGAGTTTACGAACAGTGGCAGGTCCTTTTGCGGCCTTGTAAGCCTGGACAACATCTTTCGTTACAGGCTGCGACAGTAACCCCGACTCAGCATCCGCAGTAGAAGCACCATCAGTTGAATCTCCAAGCCGTTCCTCACCGCGGGCAATTCTCAAGTTGTTAACAATCGGGTTGAAAAACGCAGGGCTGTCCTTTTGTTCCCGCTGAATTCGGTTGAGATAACCCGGCATTTGCAGAATCGACTGCATCAATATTTCCTGGGCAGTCTCAATGTCGGGTACTGCATCGTTCATTAGTGCCTGCGCGACTTCTTCCATTTCCAGGGCAATAAGTATCGGGCCCTCAATCTGCAGCATCAACAAGGTGCCATGCACCTGGTGAATTGCCGTAAGGCAGTTCCGCATCTGACTGGAATCATCAGCAGATTCCGCAACGGCCTCAAGTGCATTCTGCGCCTGGTTCAGTGTTTCGGAAATGTCCGCCTTAACCCAATCCAGCGCAACGAAATCTTGACTTGCGCTCATTTATCTTGCCCGTTGATCATTTTTGTTCATGGCATCTTCATTCTGGTAATTTAAATCCGGTTACTGAAGATCGAAGCTCGTTGGTAATATCCGCGAGGTTGCCAACCGCCACAACAGTCGCCTGAGTTCCTTCGTTAGTTTGGGACGTAATCTCTTCAATGCTTTTCATAGTTTTTGAAATTTTTCCGGCAGAAACTGCCTGTTCTCTTGCCGCATCTGAAATATTTTCAATGATTTCAGCCAGAGACTTAGATACGGAATCAATTTCGCCCAGTGCAACTCCAGCATCCTGCGCAAGCCTGGTTCCCTGCACAACCTCCGCTGTGGTCTGTTCCATTGACATTACTGCTTCGTTAGTATCACTTTGAATTGTTTTTACGAGGGCGGATATCTGCTTCGCCGCAGCACCGGACCGTTCCGCAAGTCTTTGCACCTCATCTGCAACGACCGCGAAACCCTTGCCTGCATCCCCAGCCATGGATGCCTGAATCGCCGCGTTCAACGACAGGATGTTGGTTTGGTCCGCAATGTCGTTAATCAGCGAAACGATATCACCAATCTCCTGGGAGCTTTCACCAAGACGTTTGATTCTTTTTGCAGTTTCCTGAATCTGTCCTCGGATATTTTCCATCCCCCCAATAGTGTTCTGTACAACGGATGCTCCCTTATTAGCGATGTTCACTGATCGTTCCGCAACAGATGAAGATTCCGCCGCGTTAAACGAAACCTTGTCAATGGAAACGGCCATTTCATTTACCGCCTCAGAGACATCAGCGATTTCCGCTGCCTGACGTTTCGACGCATTTGAAAGCTGACCCAGGGAGGTTCGAGTTTGTTCAGTGGCAGTTGATACCATACTGGCTGCCTGGTTAATTTTTGAAACAAGAGAACGCAAATGGTCAATAGAGAAGTTAATGGAATCTGCTATCGCTCCGGTGAAACTCTCGGTAACTGTCGCTTGAACCCGCAGATCACCATCTGCCAGGTCTGCCATTTCATCCAACAATTGTAGAATCGCTTCCTGGTTTAGTTCATTTTGACCCTCGTTCTCGGCAGCTGTTCGCCTGACTCCGTAGTAAACGAAGAAACTCAACAGGAAGATAATCAGCAACGCGCCAGCGGCAAAGGCGACGCCAATGAACGGCGAGCCTGGTCTTAGCAAAATACTGCCGTTGTAGATATCGAGCAGTCGATTCGACAGATCGACATATTCACCCGATCCAAGGCGTAGCGCCACCGCCGCTCGCTTTGAGTCAACGACATTTTGCGAGCGAGTAGAAATTTCGTCCATGCGACTAGACACCGTACGGAACAACTCGTTGATCCTTGTAAGGCTGGCCTGAACTTCCGCATTTCTGACTGCAGACAACAATAATTTCCTGTCGCCTTCAGTTAACCCACGCAATACCTGTCTAAAATTACTGCTGTCACGATTGAAATTGTCCAACAGGCTATTGGACGAACCCAACTCAATAATCTTGTCAATGCTGCGAGTCATTCTTTCGACCAGCAGATTCTGTCGCTGGGCCAGTGCAACCTGGTTTGCGGGAAGGTTCAGCCGCAACATTGATACAACAATTTTGCTGTTCTGTTGCTGAATCGCAGACATGGTAATGTCCATGTCATCATGGATCCCATTCAGAAAAACCAGTGTGGCCCGATTATCCATAATAGTATCAATTTGATTTTTCGTATCTTTCCAGAGTGCTGCAATTTTCACCAGCTCAGTTTGAGCCGCCGCAGATGCTACGGGAATAACTTGCGCCGGATTCCCGCCTGTCAGATATCCCAGGTGGGTACTGAAATTGCTCTTGTTACCTGATAAAACTTCGAAGATTGCTTTCTGGCCATCTGAGGCAGCAGCAGCGGCGCCATTCTTAGCAATTTCCTGACTGCTAATTTTTAATTCATTTATATTGCGAATGTATGCTTCACCGGACCTGGCTTGCAGCTGCCCAAAATAGAAATTGCCAGAATATCCCGCAATGAACAGCATTAGCATCAGGATCAAGCATAAATTCAGCGGTTTTCTGAGAGTCCGGCCTACAACGCCAGTTTTTTTATCTGCCATCCAAAATATTCCTCTGTATAACTTGTTTTAGTTGGCGCCTGGCGCCAACTGAATCTATTTTATCGATCCAGTTTTTCCAAATCGGGATCTGCCGCCAGCGCCGTCAGGCTAAGTATTGGCCATTGACTGGTACCAACCCGAAACCCCCCTTTTACAAAAGGCTGAAACATCGAATCTACCTCGATACCTTCCTCGAATGCCTCCTGGGGGAAATGCTGCATGCCAAGAGATTCGTCGATAACAAATCCGAAACATTGTTCTTCGTCTTCAACCGTCAGTACCCGCCGTAGTGACCGTGAAGGAGACGTCTTGCTGCCAAAGAACGTCGCCAGATCCAGGATTGCCATCAACCTGCCCCGTACATTTGCAATTCCCAGTACAAAGGGCTTTACCCCCGGTAGGCGGGTAGCCGGTGGCACTCGCATCAGCTCACCCACTTCACTCATGGGGGCAACAAACTGGTTACCCAGCAAAGTGAATCCCAGGCCATTCCACAGCGTTTGCGTGTTTTCTATCGCGGGTAGTTCTGTGGCTACCTGCCGACTGCGTTCGGCCAGACCGGCGAGTATGGAAAAAGGGCTCTGATTGCTCACACAAGCCCCTGGTGTTGGTGCTTGCGGCAAGTTCTACGATTCATACCATCACTCCCTTCATCACAGAGTCCAGTTCAAGCCCGTCAACGGGTTTAGTGACATAACCCTTCGCCCCTTGTCTCTTACCCCAAACCTTATCTGTTTCCTGGTCCTTACCGCTGACAATGATGACTGGTATATGGGAAGTCAGCTCTCCCTGACTAATCGCTCTGGTTGCCTGGAACCCATTCATATCGGGCATTACGACGTCCATCAAGACGCAGTCAGGCTGTTCAATACTCGCCTTTGCTACCCCGTCGGCACCATTTTCGGCGGTTATAACTTCGTACCCAAGGCCTTCCAACATACCTTTCAGCCGGTATATTTCTGTGGGCGAGTCATCAACAACTAGTACTTTTCTCATTTCAAATCCCTAACGCTAACCCGTCACCTTGACGTGATCACGAATTGCACTAAGCAGCTCATCTTTACTAAATGGTTTAGTTAAATATTGATCCGAGCCTACGATCCTCCCTTTGGCGCGGTCGAATAGTCCATCTTTACTGGAGAGCATGATTACCGGGGTACCCTGGAAGGCGCTACTGTTCTTTATCAGAGCGCAGGTCTGGTATCCATCGAGCCTTGGCATCATGATATCGACGAAAATAATTGATGGCAGGGTATCCGCAATCTTGGCCAGGGCATCAAACCCGTCGATCGCGGTAACAACCTCGCATCCAGCTTTCGTCAGCAGCGTTTCGGCTGTCCGTCGAATAGTCTTACTATCATCGATGACCAGAACCTTGATGCCATCAAAATTGTCGTCCATATCTACTACCCTATGTTGACCGAACTTGTTCAATCAGGTACATGAAAAAAAGCAAAATTGTATTTTCTGTCCGTACTTTACACGCGTTTTTTAACACAGTTTGTAAACTCATTCCATATGTACGATCCTGCTCTGCCAAGAGCGTCACAAAACGGGCCATGTAGTTTACAATGAGACAGTAAATTAACCGAAGACGGAGAGAATTAGTCTTGAGCCTAAAACTTGGTGTTGTTATGGATTCCCTTGAATCCATCAACTATAAAAAAGACAGTACTCTGGCCATGATGACTGCCGCCCAAAGCCGGGGATGGGACATTTTCACCATCCAACAGGCCGGTTTGTTCGTTTCTGATGGCTCAGTACTTGCCCGGCAGGTCGAAATCAGGGTGAAAGAGGGCAGTTCTGACTGGTTCGAGGTTTGCTCTGAGCTAACCGGCCCAGTCAGAGACCTGGACGCCGTGCTGATGCGCAAAGACCCGCCTTTTGATATGGAATACATCTACAGTACCTATCTGCTTGAGATGGCAGAGAAAGAGGGTGTTCTTGTATTGAATCGCCCCGGCAGTATCAGGGATTGCAACGAAAAGCTGTTCGCCCTGCAATTTCCCCAGTGTTGTCCACCGCATATTGTCAGTCGGGACGACGAAATACTCCGTTCTTTCCATAAAAACCACCAGGACGTGATTTTTAAACCCCTGGATGGCATGGGGGGCACATCCATATTCCGGATCAAGCATGATGATCCCAATCTATCAGTGATTATTGAAACCCTGACCGATAACGGCAATCGGCAGATTATGGCCCAAAAGTTCATTCCCGAAATAAGTGATGGTGATACGCGTATATTGTTAATCAACGGAGAACCCATTCCTTATGGCCTGGCGAGAATTCCAGCAAAAGGTGAAACTCGGGGTAATCTTGCCGCAGGTGGCGAAGGAGTAGCCAGACCGTTGAACGATCGCGATCTCTGGATTTGTGAGCAGGTGGGCGCCACATTGCGACAAAAGGGGCTGTATTTCGTCGGAATTGACGTGATTGGGGATTTCCTGACAGAAATTAACGTCACCTGCCCAACCTGTCTTCGCGAAATTGACAAGGCCTACGAGCTGGATATTGCAGGCGATTACATAACTTTCATCGAGACCCTGATTGGCTGATGGCAACAATCAACCCTGGCATTACCCCCACTGACAGGCTCAGTTTTACGGTATTTCTCGCTATTACGATTCACGCGATTATTATTTTAGGTGTGACTTTTACATTTTCGAAAAAAGGTCCCTCGACCCACACCATGGAGGTTACCCTGGCTCAACATCGAAGCCGGAATCAGCCCAAAAAGGCTGATTTTCTCGCCCAGTTTAATCAGGCTGGCAGCGGTACGCTGAAAGAGCGCTCGCTAACCACTTCACCCAATGATGCTCAATTCCATGACACGGTGGTTCGCGAAACCTCTCCCGTACAGCAGGTGGTTTCGTCTCCGGAGGTTATCCAAAAGCAAAGTCCTGTGGTCACGACCATCAATCAATCCACCACAAAAGCGGCAGTAGAGACAAAATCGATTGAAAAAGTGCCTTCAGAATTTCCGACCAAAGGCGAGAAATCGCTACTGGAACGTAGCCTTGAGATAGCCAGTTTAGAGGCTCGACTCGATCAACAGCGTCAGATTTACGCCAAACGTCCGAGAATCAAACGCATAACCAGCCTTTCAACGGCATCCAGCACGGATGCCTATTACCTCAATTCCTGGCGTCGCAAGATAGAAAGAATTGGCAACCTGAACTACCCGGCGGAAGCACGACGCCAGAAACTCTACGGCAGTTTGCGCCTGATGGTTGCTATCTTGCCAGATGGCAGTCTGAGAGAAGTTGAGTTGCTGGAGTCTTCCGGGCACCGGGTGCTGGATGCCGCAGCCATTCGAATCGTTAGATTGGCGTCGCCATTTGCGCCCTTTCCCGAAGACTTGCGCAAGTCAACTGATGTCCTGGAGATCATTCGAACATGGCAGTTCCGAAAGAACCATTCCGTTAGAAGTTACTAGGCTCATGTCACTGGAGCAGAGTTTCAAAAACCAATTCCTGGTTTCACTTCCCGCCTTGCGGGGAGATTACTTCCAGAATTCCATTTCATTGCTCGTTGATCACAATGCAGAAGGTGCATTTGGGCTTGTTATCAACCACCCCCTGGAAAATAAAATCAGCGATATACTACCTGACCTCGGGCTATTCAATTGCCCTGTACTGCTCGGTGGCCCGGTACAACAGGATCGAATATTCTTCTTACATCCGAAGGGTGAACAGTTCGATGCGACGTTAGAAGTAAGCGATGAGATTTCCCTTACCACCTCGGCTGACTTTGTAGAGGCCATGAAACAGGGAAGCGCACCATCGAAAACGATCGCGCTACTCGGTTATGCAGGTTGGGGTTCTGAGCAGCTGGAGCATGAACTGATAGAAAATGTCTGGTTACTCACGCCCGCGAATGGTCGCATCGTATTTGACGAACCTTATGAAAAAAGAGCTTCAGAGGCAGCCGGACTAATGGGCGTTGATCTCAATCTCATTTCACCCGAAGCAGGCCATGATTGATGGCAACCGTTTCTCTCGTTATGGCTTTCGATTATGGAATGAAAAAAATTGGCGTCGCTGTTGGCCAATCCATTACAGGAACTGCCAGCCCATTGACGATTCTGTCGGCAAAAGACGGTGTTCCGGACTGGCTGGAAGTAGAAAAGCTGATCAGACAGTGGCAACCTGCACACATCGTGGTTGGCTTACCGCTCAACATGGACGACAGCCCTAGCGAGATGTCTGTCAAAGCAGAGAAATTTGCCCGGCGACTAACCGGACGCTTCAATATCGAGCATTCGACAGTCGACGAACGGCTTAGCAGTTTTGAAGCACGTGACTATGCCAACGACAATCAGCCCGTAGATGCGATCGCGGCGAAACTTATTCTGGAAACCTACTTCAGACAGCGCTAGCAGGCTTCAGCCATCAGCGACCCATACCTAAATCGTCTTCATTGGGCTCCAGGGAGAGTCCCGTAACAGCCGCGGAGGTTGTTGCTGGCGCACTGCCCGCCAGTTTAATCATTAGACGGAGATCATTCGCAGAATCAGCTGCCGCCAGCGCGCTCTCGTAGGTAACTTCGCCATCAGTGTAGAGTCTGAACAGCGATTGATCAAATGTCTGCATTCCCTGTTCAGTTGAATCCGTCATGATTTTCTTGATTTCATGCACTTCACCCTTACGAATTTTATCTGCAACCAGCGGGGTATTAATTAGGATTTCTATGGCAGCGCGCCGCCCCTCACCATCGATGGTGGGAATGAGTTGTTGCGCAATCATGGCACGTAAATTTAGTGACAAATCCATCCAGACCTGATTTTGCCGATCAGCCGGAAAGAAGTTAATAATCCGGTCCAGAGCCTGGTTGGCATTGTTCGCGTGTAGCGTTGCAAGACAAAGATGTCCTGTTTCAGCAAACGTCACGGCATAGTCCATGGTTTCCCTGGTTCTAATCTCACCAATCATGATGACATCAGGTGCCTGACGTAAAGTATTTTTGAGTGCTATTTCAAAACTTGGAGTGTCTACACCAACTTCACGCTGGGTTACCATGCAACCCTGGTGCTCGTGAATAAACTCAATGGGGTCCTCAATTGTGATGATATGCCCCTCGGTACTCATGTTCCGGTGCCCGATGATGGACGCCAGGGAGGTTGACTTACCGGTACCCGTGGCTCCGACAAAAATAATCAATCCACGTTTGGACATTGAGAGCTTTTTTACCGACTCGGGCAGCAATAACTCGTCGCAAGTAGGAATGACACTCTCAATTCTTCGTAAGACCATACCGGCAAAGTTGCGCTGGTAGAAAGCACTGACCCTGAATCGACCAGCAGTGGGGCTGTGAATCGCAAAATTACACTCACGATCCGTTTCATATTCCTGTGCCTGGGCTTCAGTCATCGTACTGTGAACCATCTCCCGCGCCTGTTCGGGCGTTAGAGGCGTTTTCGACATGGGCATCATTCTGCCGGACACCTTGATCGATGGTGGTAATCCAGCAGTCACAAAAAGGTCTGAAGCTCCCTGATCAACGACGACCTTGAGCAATTTATCGAAATCAATCATCTGTGTGCGCTCCCAGGAATCCGATCGAGAATAAAAACTGTCGGCTTTTAAGTAAAGTCATCGGGAATTTTCGCCTTGTCACGGGCAGCCTCTAAGCTGACCAGGTTTTTATCTACCAACATTCGCAGAGTTTGATCCAGAGTGACCATGCCAATGGACCCACCAGTCTGAATCGCAGAGTACATTTGTGCAATCTTGGATTCGCGAATCAGGTTACGTATCGCTGGTGTACAGATCATGATCTCATGAGCAGCGACCCGCCCACCGCCAATTTTTTTCATTAAACATTGTGAGATAACTGATGAAAGGGATTCAGACAACATGGACCGAACCATATCTTTCTCGGAGGCGGGGAACACATCGATAACTCTGTCGATCGTTTTTGCAGCAGACGAGGTATGCAAGGTACCAAACACCATATGTCCTGTCTCTGCAGCCTCCAGCGCCAAACGTATGGTTTCAAGGTCACGCATTTCGCCTACAAGAATAATATCCGGATCCTCTCTCAATGCTGAACGAAGCGCTTCATTGAACCCCAGGGTATCCCTGTGTACCTCCCGCTGGTTAACGAGACACTTTTTGGACTCATGGACAAATTCGATAGGGTCCTCAACCGTTAGGATGTGCTGGTAACGATTGTCATTGATGTAATCCATCATTGCAGCCAACGTCGTGCTTTTCCCTGAGCCGGTCGGCCCGGTGACGGTAATCAGCCCACGGGGGGTTTCTGCAAGACTACGGAATACCTCTCCCATCCCCAGATCCTCCATGGTCAGTACTTTGGAGGGTATGGTCCGAAACACTCCGCCTGCCCCACGGTTGTGATTAAAGGCATTGACGCGAAAACGGGCAACACCCGGCACCTCGAACGAGAAATCAGTTTCAAAAAATTCTTCGTAGTCCTTTCGCTGCTTGTCATTCATGATTTCATAAATCAGTGAATGCACTTCCTTGTGGTCAAGTGCAGGTAAATTAATCCGCCGAATATCCCCATCGACGCGAATCATCGGCGGTAAGCCAGCTGACAGGTGCAAATCTGATGCGCCTTGCTTTTCGCTAAACGCTAGCAATTCAGTAATATCCATTTGGCTGACCTTCTACTTAAAAATTCGAAGTTGAATCGGGGCTTTGTTTGACAGAAAGACACCGAATCAGCCGCATGTTATTTTAGAATAAAGCAATTAACCACTGTTTCATGACGAGCGTAGGATTTGCGAGAACCAATAGAACCCAATCTTATCAAGGTGAGAACCAGAATCGAGCAGGCTTGTCGACAAAGCGGGCGAGACCCGAATTCCGTCAACCTGTTGGCAGTGAGTAAGACCAAACCCGTAGAAATGATCGAAATTGCGCTTAACTGCTGCCAATATCATTTCGGCGAGAATTATCTGCAGGATGCCCTCAAGAAAATCCCCAAAGTCACCAATCCTGACGTCATCTGGCATTTCATCGGCGCAATTCAGTCCAACAAAACCCGCCAGATAGCGGAGTCGTTTGATTGGGTCCACACAGTTGCGAGTGAAAAGATCGCGCGCCGTTTGAATAATCAACGTCCTACTGATCGCGATCCGCTGCAAGTCCTGCTACAGGTAAACATTGATGATGAAACATCAAAAAGCGGTTTACTGGTCGAAGAAGTTCACTCGATCATTGAACCATTGCTATCATTGAATAGAATCTGCTTGCGGGGATTGATGGCAATACCGACGCGCAGTGATGACCATCACGTGCAACAAGATGCATTCAGTCGATTGAGCGGTTTGTTGAAATCAGTTAACCAGGATTTCAGCATCGACCATTTCGATCAACTATCCATGGGTATGTCATCGGATCTTGAAACCGCAATCGCCGAGGGTGCAACAATTGTACGCATTGGCACTGCAATATTTGGAGCCAGAGCTTAGCTTTCTACGGGAAAATTATGATAACAACGACATTTATAGGTGCCGGTAACATCGCCCAGGCCCTGATGGGGGGCTACCTTCAGACCAAGCCGGGTCGAATCATCGCATCAGATCCTGTCCTGGTTCAATTGCAGAAGCTGCCTGCGTCCATTGAACGCAGCCAGGACAATCAGTCGGCTATTCAGCATGCCGATGTCGTCGTACTGTGCGTCAAACCCAATATGATGGCCGATATCTGCCGAAACCTGGCAGATCACAGCCGTGGCAAATTATTTATCAGCGTTGCTGCGGGAATTACTGTCGAATCCCTGGTCACATGGCTGGGTCAAGGCTCGGCGATTATCCGTTCAATGCCAAACACCCCGGCCCTGGTCCAGCAGGGCATGACCGGTCTTCACGCCAATGAAAACGTCTCATCCGAGCAGCGCACTGTGGCTGAGAAAATTCTTGGCTCTGTTGGCGAATATCACTGGTTCGAAGATGAGGCGAGTCTGGATGTGGTCACCGCAATTTCCGGCAGTGGTCCGGCATATTACTTTTTGATCATGGAATCCATGCAGAAAGCCGGTGTGGCATTGGGTCTTCCGCCGGAAGTAAGCCGAAAGCTGGTCGTACAAACCACTCTTGGTGCTGCTCAAATGGCTCTTGAATCTGATCTGTCAACTGAACAACTGCGGATCAACGTCACTTCTCCCGGCGGCACTACCCAGGCAGCGTTAGAAAAAATGCTGCAGGCTGGCCTGCCGAGCACAATTTCCGATGCGGTCAATGCCGCCTGGGATAAATCAAGAGAACTGTCCCAGACATGATCCAGCAGGCTGCTAGCTCGGATAATTCATGAGGCCGCACGGAATTCTTGAGGTATCCCAATCCAGGTAGAGTACTCACAATTCTGTTTCGGCCACGCAAACTCGCTATAATCAGGTTTCACAGGGCAGGACAATTTTATGGAGCAGAATTTCGCTAACGCAGGTGTATATCTTATACAGACGTTTTTTGGTCTCTATACTATTATTTTGATGTTACGGTTTCTGATGCAGATTTCAAGGGCTGACTACTACAACCCTATCAGCCAGACAATCGTAAAGCTGACTGATCCACCTATTCGGCCATTTCGAAAAATCCTGCCGACAGTTTTTGGTGTTGATTTCGCGACCCTGGCTGTTGCCTTCACGGTTCAACTGGTTTCGGTCATGCTTATTATGACGCTGTACGACCAACTGTTCTTCCATATTATTTATGTTGCCTGGGTGTCGCTGGGCTTGCTCGCGATTATATTTGATATCTACTTCTTTGCATTGCTGATTTCGGTCATCGCCAGTTGGATTGCACCTTTCTCTTCACACCCTGCGTTAAATCTGGTGCAGCAGATTATTGAACCTGTCTGTGCCCCCGCGCGTAAATTGTTACCGCCCATGGGGGGCATAGATTTTTCCATAATTCTTGTATTTGTATTCATCAATATCATCGATAACTATCTGGTGATCACTCCCCTGGCAACAGCGTTTGGTGTACCAGGTCAGCTCATACTTGGATTGTAGAAAATCACCACACCGCCGACCGATGGCAAGGCCAATAAACACCTTATCAGATACCTGGCAAACGTCTTTGCTGTCAGTCCATCAAGAATTACGATCCTGAAAAGTGAGAATCGGTCAACAAAGATCTTGAGAATCGTCAATCCGATCGCCCTTCCCGGGTTCATCACCCGATGACAGGGAAACGTCTATTTGCGATCATCGCTGTTTTGCTCCTGGGTCCGACCTATAAAGCGGAAGTCGTCTACTGGCAGGGTTTCGATATCCACTACACCACGCTGAACAGTATGCTTATCCCCAATGAGGTCGCTTTGGCCCATGGAATCGTTCGATCAAAGCGCAGGATAATTACAAACATCGCGGTTCGTAAGGGAGACCGGTCCGTCACCGCAAAATTGAGCGGTACGGCGGTAAACCTTTTGAGTCAGCTATCCAGGATGGAATTCAGCGAGGTAACCGAGGCAGGGGCAATCTATTACCTGTCAAACCAGCTCGTTGATGAACGCGACAGACTGGTGTTTAACATTGACATTCAACCCACAGATCACGCTGATACATTTCATCTGAAATTTATCAGACAGTATCACTAGGGGGCTTTGATCAATGGCCATGGGAGAAGAAGCAATCCGGAAAGTCGTTGTCGCCAGCAACAACCAGAAGAAACTAAATGAGTTACGCCACTCATTACCACCATCATTTGAACTGCTGCCGGGTTCCGATTTCAACCTCGACTCACCAGCAGAGACAGGCACAACATTCGTCGAGAATGCAATCATCAAGGCACGACATGCATGCAGGGTGACCGGTCTTGCCGCTATCGCTGACGATTCAGGTTTGGAAGTAGACTACCTGAAAGGGGCACCGGGAATCTATTCCTCTCGCTACGCCGGTGTCCTGGCAACTGACGCCGAAAACAATCACAAACTGCTGGCGGAACTAGAAGGCGTGAAGAAGGAACATCGTACCGGTCGATTTCGTTGCGTTATCGTTATGCTCCGACACGAGCTTGATCCCATGCCGGTGGTTGCCACGGGAACCTGGGAAGGTGAGATTTTAACCCGCAATCAGGGCCACAACGGTTTCGGATATGATCCGTTGTTCCTGGTTCCGGAACTGGGCATTTCTGCTGCACAACTGACCCCGCAACATAAGAATAAGTTGAGTCATCGTGGGCAAGCCATCACTCGGCTACAAAAATTGATTAACAGCCAGTGATTCCACTATCTCTCTATGTCCATTTCCCCTGGTGCGTCAGGAAATGTCCCTACTGCGATTTTAATTCCCATGAGGCTGACGATGTGCTACCGCAGGAGCAGTACATCAATGCCTTGGAAGCAGATCTGCAGCGTGAGCTAACATACGTACACGGTCGTGAGATCAAGTCAATATTCCTCGGTGGCGGCACACCGAGCCTGTTTTCACCCGAATCAATTGAAGAACTGTTGTCTCGTTTGAAAAAACACCTTGTCTTCAGCGACGACATTGAAATAACCCTGGAGGCGAACCCCGGTACCACGGACTACGGCAAGTTTGCAGGGTATTTCGCAGCGGGTGTAAATCGGCTGAGCATCGGCGTTCAAAGTTTTACCGACAGGCAACTGAATATGCTCGGAAGAATTCACTCAAAAGATGACGCCCATCGCGCTTTCGCGACGGCTTGCGAGGCTGGTTTTACCAACATCAATCTTGATTTGATGCACGGCCTCGAACAACAATCGGTCCAGGACGGACTGTTCGATTTACAGCAGGCCATCGATCTTGATCCTGCTCATATATCCTGGTATCAACTCACCATTGAACCCAATACGCTGTTTTACAAGAATCCACCCCGTCTGCCGAGCGAAGACGACCTCTGGAAAATCTATGCATCGGGTATCGAGTTACTCTACCAGCACGGCTACGAACAATACGAGGTCTCCGCCTTTAGCCAACCTGGCCGACGCTCCAGGCACAACCTGAACTATTGGGAATTTGGTGATTATCTGGGTATTGGCGCCGGTGCTCATGGCAAACTTACCGTTGATGGTAAGGTACACAGACGCGCAAAAACCCGATTGCCCAGAGATTATCTGGCCGGACAGAGAGTGACAGAAACTACCGTTAGTGAAGATGAGCTCGCGCTCGAATTCCTGATGAATTCCCTGCGTTTAAACCACGGATTTGATTTGAGTTTGTTTTCCCAGCGAACCGGTCTGGACACTGTTGTTTTACAACCGTTCCTAAAAAAAGCAATCCAGCGAAACTTGATTGCGATGAATGATCAACATATCGCACCTACGGCTCTGGGAATGCAATATCTGAATGACCTACTGGCCCTGGTCTAGGAGGCTGGGGTACTGTTGCTGAAGGCCAGATCAAACACTTCATGATCCAATTCCAAGCCACGCTTTTCGTATTTTGTTGCAGGTCTTTGAGGCGCTTTTACTCTCACCCAATCCTTCATCACCTCTTCTATGACCTTGGCATAGGGTGCCCAATCCGTTGCAATATGCACAACAGCCCCGGGTTTCAGGCATGGAGCCAACAAGCCGATGAAACCCGGATTAATCAGGCGCCGCTTGTGATGCTTCTTTTTATGCCAGGGATCAGGGAAGAAAATCTGGACCTTGTCGAGACTGGCTTTGGGTAAACAGTTCTGGATGACATCAATGGAGTCAGCCCGATAAATCCTCAAATTGGTCAATCCTGCCTTACCCGCTAGTCGAAGGAGATGTCCAACGCCTGGACGATGGACCTCCACCCCGATGAAATTGGTCTCTATTTCACTCTGTACCATCTCAAACAGGCTGTCCCCCATGCCGAATCCAATCTCCAGCACCAGGGGTTTCCCATTGATAAATTCAGACCGGCAATCAAGCAAACCATCCTGAACCTCCAGCCCCATTGCAGGCCAGAAATGTTGCAGTGCCTTAATCTGACCAGGTGTGATTCGTCCATCACGAATCACATAACTTTTGATTTCTCGTTTATGCACCATCTAGTGTAGTGTCCTATACAAAAAGCATAAGTGGTTCTCAAATTTGTCGCTGATTTGCTTAATGTGCGTTTTGTATAGGGCACTACACTAGCTAAGACGCCGCCATATCGCGATAGTAAGGAACACCCAGCCGAGGATAAAACACAATCCTCCCAATGGCGTAACAGGTCCCAACCATTTCATTGGGGTGACAGCGATCAGGTACAGGCTGCCCGAGAAGAGAAGAATCCCTCCCGTAAACCCATAAGCCGCATACTCCAGGTACAATTGGCGACCCCATTGCTCAATCATAAAGCAACAGATAAGCAGCACGACGGTATGGGTTAACTGATAATTGACCCCCGTTTCAAACGCATGCATAGCACGCTCGTCCAGGCTGGACCTTAATGCATGAGCACCGAACGCTCCCATCAACACACCTGTCAGCCCACTTAAGCCAGCGAAGATGAAAAAAAATTTAGTCACGTTATTTGATCACGCTGTTTGTTCACGGGAAGGGTTTCGAAACGGTGGGTTATGGAATGATATGTTTGCGGAGTTTTTTAATTGCATTCTGTTCGAGCTGGCGAATGCGTTCCGCCGAGACACCAAACTCTCCGGCGAGTTCATGTAAAGTTGACTTACGGTCAGACAACCATCGCCGCCGCAGGATTTCCTGCGCCCTTTCGTCAAGCAAGGAAAACGCGTCCCGTAATTGCTTCTGGTCACCCATGACTTGTCGCTGATATTCAACAATATCGGCAGGATTGCTTTCAGCATCTTCAAGATATCTTGAGGGACTCAAAAAATCATCGTCGTCGTCACCGGATGTGTCGAAAGCCTCGTCCTGGGAAGAGAGCCGACCCTCCATCTGGCGAACATGGTGCGGTTCAACACCCAATTCACCAGCAATAAACTTTACTTCCTGTTCGTTCATCCATCCCAGGCGTTTCTTTGAACTTCGCAGGTTAAAAAACAATTTGCGTTGCGCCTTGGTTGTTGCCACCTTCACAATGCGCCAGTTCTTCAAAATGAACTCGTGCATTTCGGCTTTTATCCAGTGAACGGCGAACGAAACCAGACGCACACCAAATTCTGGATTAAACCGTCGAACCGCTTTCATCAAGCCAACATTACCCTCTTGAATCAGATCTGCCTCGGACAAACCGTAACCAGAATAGGAACGGGCCACGTAGACCACGAATCTCAGGTGAGCCATAACCATCTGGCGTGCAGCATCCAGATCGTCTTCATAGAATAATTTTTCTGCCAATTGCTTCTCTTGCTCGACACTCAGCAAGGCAATACCGTTAACCGCCTGAACATAAGCCTCCAAGTTTCCCCCTGGGGACAAAAGGTCAATCGGTCGGATATCTGTGCTCATAGGCTGCTCTATTTGGCGGGCTGCGGAGTTTAGCATTCCCTACGTGTAAGTGCTAATTGGACAACACGCTGGCTATTGCGGTTCAATCCGATGTAGATGCCTGCCCACGGCCAAAGCCGCGCCCAGAACGCCCAGAATACATCCGATCCCCAGTAAAACTGCGGTCTCGGAGGCTCCGAGACCGATTAAGGTGAACTCTTCCTGGTAAGAAAGGAGTAACCGTTCAATGGGCTCAGAGAGAAACAACAAACTTGCCTGAACCATAAGCCAGGCGCCAACAGCACCACCAAGCCCATACCAGAATCCAAGATAGAGAAACGGGCGACGAACGAATCCATCGGTGCCGCCCACCAGTTTCACCACCTCTATTTCCGCACGACGATTTTCAATCGCGAGGCGAATCGTGTTCCCGATGGACAATAGCACCCCCAGGCCAAGAAACATGGATAAAGCCATCACAAACCTCTCTCCCAGCGCGAGTATCACAAACAGTCGCTCGATCCACTCCAGATCGACCGAAATTGACTCAACCTCTGGCCACGATTCCACCTGGGTTACCTTGAGTTTGGTTTCAGCGGGCGAAAGCGCCTCCAGCTCGATTTCTATCACTGCCGGTAACGGGTTGTTCGGCAGGGACGCCAGCACATCTTCAAAGCCACTATTCTTCTGGAACTCGGCCAGGGCACTGTCTGATGTAATATAGCTGGCCATGGCAACATCAGGATCGCTGAACAGATTCTCACTCAAGGCAATACCCGCCTTTTCACTCGTTCCAGCTTTCAGGTACAGACTCAACCGTGGTTTGCCATCCCACTCTCCACCCAGATTGCCAAGGTTGGTTAGCAAAATATAGAGCATGGCGGGCAGGGCCAACGCAATGCCGATCACCATCCAGGTCATTAAGCTGGTCAACAACGTCGAAAACAAATTTCTCAGGGTTTCAAAACCAACCTGCCGATGGTGCTTAAGATAAGCGCCCATTTTCCCAAGCATTCCAAGTGAGTGAGCGCTTGCCCCGGTGCTTTTTGGTCTGGGCCTTGTCACTGTCCTGGGGGGGGTTGTCCGGTTCGTCGCGCCTGACATTAAGCTACCAACCTGCCTTTGGAAAGGACAATCTGTCGATGGCCCATCTTCCGCACAAGATCGAGATCATGGGTCGCTATCATCACGGTCACACCCACCTGGTTAAACTGACTGAAAAGGTTCATGATTTCCTGCGAGAGTTCCGGGTCCAGGTTTCCGGTCGGCTCATCGGCCAACAACAACAGGGGTTTGTTAACTACTGCTCGCGCGATTCCCACCCTTTGCTGTTCGCCGCCTGACAATGCGACAGGGAACTGTTTTTCCTTTGATTCAAGTCCTACCTTTGATAGAGCAGCGCGAACCCTGCGCCCAATCTCTCGAGACTGGTACCCCGCTATTGTTAGAGGCAGTGCAACATTGTCGTACACGGTGCGATCAAACAGTAACTGGTGATTCTGGAATACAACACCCACATTGCGGCGTATTCCCGGTATGTCGCGGCGCCCGAGGCGGTTTAGATTTGCCCCATCGACGAACACCTGACCCTGGCTTGGCCTCTCCATCATAATGATCAACTTCATCAGGGTGCTTTTACCAGCGCCGGAATGGCCTGTTAAAAAGGCCATCTCCGCATCGGCAAGTTCAAGATTGATGCCTGACAAAGCTTCCTTCCCACCTGCATAGCGTTTGCTTACCTGATCAAACTTTATCATTGAATTTGGTCATCACCTTTAAAAAATTAGGGCGCTAATCAAAAAGCGCCTGAACAAATTCCCTCGCAACGAACGGTTGTAAATCATCAATTTGTTCGCCTACCCCTATGAATCGAATGGGCAGTTCCAATTGCTTGGCAATTGCAAAGATTACCCCACCTTTCGCTGTTCCATCCAGTTTTGAGAGCGTTAGTCCCGAGACTTCAACGGTTTCAGAAAACTGCGTAGCCTGCGATATTGCATTCTGTCCTGTCCCGGCATCCAGAACCAGCATCACTTCATGTGGCGCAGTGGCGTCAAACTTGGCTAACACACGACGAATCTTGCTCAGCTCCTCCATCAGGTTTGCTTTACTCTGAAGTCGCCCTGCTGTGTCGGCAATAAGAACATCAATATTTCGTGCTTTGGCCGCTGCCAGGGCATCGTAAATGACCGACGCGCTATCGGCTCCATTACCTTGCGCCACAACGGGTACATTGTTGCGCTCCCCCCAGACCTTGAGCTGTTCTACCGCAGCGGCACGGTAAGTATCTCCAGCTGCAAGCAGCACTGATTTACCAGATCGCTGAAGACGCTTGGCCAGCTTGCCGATGGTTGTGGTTTTTCCGGCGCCATTGACACCAACCATTAAGATTACAAACGGATTTTCACTGTCTGGAATCTCCAGCGGACGCTCAACAGCTTGTAACAACAGAGTCAGCTGTTCTTTGAGATGAGTAAGCAGCGCTTCAGTATTCGACAACTCTTTCCGCGCGACCTTTTGCGTCAGGGACTTCATGATCTGGTCTGTCGCCTCGACCCCGACATCCGAGGTAATCAACATCGTCTCGAGTTCCTCAAAGAGTTCCTCATCAATCGTTTTCTCGCCAAGGAACACTCGCCCAACACCATCCGATAACCTGGATCGTGTGCGTGACAAACCTGTTTTGACTCGTGAAAAGAAACCGGTTCTATCCTCGGGCTCTTTTTCTTTCATATGCACCACACCTGACTGTCTCGCCAATAACCTATACTCACCAGAACAAACCGGGGTGCAGATTGACGCCCCGGACTGTCCTTGTATGAATTATCGTGTGATTCATCCACGGCCGCAAAGATTCTTTCGGTTTTGGCCTTTTTACTTCTTGTCTCTGGAACAGTTTGTCTTGAGAAACCAACCAGGAGGCTGGCCGAGAATAGAAACCGTAGCGATAAGTAGCAGCCTCCTAGCATTAGCCCGGATAATTCATGAAGGCGGCACGGGACATTGTTAACATCATTTATATCAACGAGTTACTGTGTAAAACACTTCCATCTGAAACTACAGTCTGCGCCTGATCGGTTTTAGGGCGGGTCCCTTCACGAATTATCCAGGCTAGATGTCTGCAGTTAACATTTGGTTTGTACCCATATCGGGTTACATTACGACATATTCCTGTTCCAAGGTACGATTCAGCAAAACCCCAATATGGCCAGTAAAGATAAAGGAACAATCCGCATCATTGGCGGTCATTGGCGCAGCCGCAAGGTCGCATTCACAAACGATGGCGCTATCAGGCCAACCCCTGACAGAGTCAGGGAAACCCTGTTTAATTGGCTACAGCCGCATATTCAGGGTGCCCATTGCCTGGAGCTCTATGCGGGAAGTGGTATTCTCAGCATCGAAGCTCTCTCAAGGGGCGCTGAACATGTCACCATTGTCGATCAGTCCTCGTCAACAACTCAAGGGATCCGAAACAGCTTGCGAGCACTTGACGCCAGCACAACACGTTATCAATGCATCCAGGCAGACGCTGGGGTCTGGATCGAACAACAGTCCCAGGCCGCCTGGGACATCATTTTCCTGGATCCACCTTTTGCTGGCGATGAATTGGCCGTCGTTCTACCTATTGTTTCCAATCGGCGGCTGTTGAAAAACGATGGTCTCGTTTATATAGAAACTCCCAGGGAATTGTCCAGGCATGATTTACCCATTGCATGGGAAATTCTGCGGAGTAAACAAGCCTCAAATGTTCACTATTGCCT
This sequence comes from Gammaproteobacteria bacterium, assembly GCA_012960755.1. The sequence goes on along the minus strand of DUAT01000078.1, from coordinate 244,701 downwards.
TTGCCGCCAGGCAGACCACAAGCCAACTCGAGACAGCGGCTGAAGAGTGGCAGTAAACTGCGGGTCATGTATGATTGGCGCCTCGACGAATCACGAAGCATGAGCAATGACAACAGTATTATATCCTGGCACGTTTAACCCCATCCACAATGGACATGCCGACCTGGTTGAGCGAGCGGCACTGATTTTTGACAGCGTAATCCTCGGAATTGCCACTAGCCCACACAAGAGTCCAGGTGATTTAAAGCTGCGAATCGATCTGGCCAATCAGGCTTTGTTGCATATCGACAATGCCGAGGTCATGGGATTCGAAAAACTGACCGTTGATTTTGCGCGTGAAGTAGGCGCGGGCGTCATCCTGAAGGGCATCCGCACCATGTCTGATTTCGAGTATGAATTTCAGATGCTGAACATGAACAGGGCACTACAACCAGGGCTTGAAACCATATTTTTAGCGCCTTCAGAAAAGTTTTCGTACATATCATCTACGCTGGTGCGGCAAATAGCCAGTTTAGGCGGTGATATCTCACAGTTCGTTCATCCAGTGGTCGCCGATGCCCTGTCGAACGGGGATATATCTTAAAGGGTTAGGGTCAATATACGCAAAGTAGGATGCTGGAGTCGAAATTTACCTGTTTATGGATAAGCACTAGTTACTGATTTTCGCTTTTCTACCGGTACTGCGACAACCAAGGCATCGGACGAACACTTCTCTCGCCGGAGCAACCACCAGGGTCTTACCCGCATCGCCAATATTTCCCCCTAGTGCCGAGAACGGCAGGCTGACTACAAAAGCAACCGACCCAAGGGCAAAAACGACCAGCCCAATCGGTCGCGCAACCAGCAAATCACCCGCCATTACAAATCCACCCGGATTCTCTTCGACGCGCCCAGCTTGTGCTGTAGCGGAGAACACCCCCAATAGAGTAACGAGTAGAAACGTTAACAGTTGGTTTTTCATAACCTCGACTCCTGTCGTCACAATGCTAAATTGTTAGGTACTCTTCAGGCGTGCGCCAGATCGAAGAGTGTCCTGCATTTTATATAAATTTCGCATTAAATATCAAAGCTAACTTCTTAATTATAAAGAGATTACATATCAATACGCCGCAAGCCTAAGCGTATTTACCGGGGAATTCAAATAGTTTCCGCTGAAGAGGGCAATACACCCGCTGAGCTCGATACCTGGTAGAGCCTCCTAGCGCTGGCACCGGGTACAGAATACGGTGGTACGTTGTCCTAACCTCGCTTCCTTCAAGGATCGCTGGCAGTTAATACAGGCTTGTCCGGCACGACCGTACACCGCAAGGGACTGACTGAAATACCCAGGCTGGCCATCCTCACGGACGAAATCTTTTAACGTGGTGCCACCGGATCTAATGGCTCGAGCAAGAATGTTCTTGATGGCTGACACCAATTTCCGGTATCGATCCCTGGAAATACTACCCGCGGGCCGATCCGGTCGAATTCCCGACTGGAACAGGGCTTCGTTGGCATAGATGTTCCCAACCCCAACAACAATGTGGCTATTCATAACCAGCAGTTTGACGGCAACTTTTTTACCCCGGGACTCAAAATACAGATAGTCCGGATTAAAGTCCTCTTCCAGCGGCTCCGGGCCTAAATTGTCAATTAATTTGTGGCCGTCACTCTGAGGTAGCCAGAAAATTGAGCCAAAGCGTCGCGGGTCGTGATAACGGAGCAGCGTGTGATCCTCAAGAACAAAGTCCACATGATCGTGCTTCTCAACCACAGCGGTAGCCGGGAGAATTCGTAAGTTACCGGACATCCCCAGATGAATCATCACCCTGCCAGCCTGGGTTCCAATCAGCAGATATTTTCCGCGACGGCCGACTGACTCTATCACCTGCCCGGTAAGCGCCTGGGCCAGTTCAACAGATACGGGCCATCTCAGCCTGGGTTGGCGAACGAGGACCAGTTTTACCCGTCGTCCCACAATATGTGGCTCAATTCCTCGTCTGGTGGTTTCTACTTCAGGAAGTTCTGGCATTGAAAATTTACACAGCAGATTTATAACCATGGTAACAGCTACGGCATTGGTATTTTTCAAATGAGTGAGCTACGGTTGTGACCATGAGGATCAAATTCCTGGGTGTGGACACTGGCGGTACATTTACCGATTTCGTTTATCTCAGCGAATCCGGGCTCGTTGTCCACAAGGTGCTATCGACTCCCGACTTCCCTCAGCAGGCTGTTCTACAAGGCATCAAGGAGATGGGCCTCTCCTCGGAGTTGTCGAAGGGGGGGATTGCCATCATCCACGGTACCACTGTCGCGACCAATGCCACCCTGGAAGGTAAAGGTGTCAAAACAGTTTACATTACCAACCAGGGCCTGAAGGACGTTCTTACCATTGGTCGCCAAACCCGGCAGCAACTTTACAATCTCACACCTACCCCTGTTGAAAGTCCGTTCGGTGCCGAGTTGATGCTGGAAGTATCAGCCCGGACGAACGCCAGCGGAGAAGAAATCAGCGACTTCGAACCAGGAGAGCTCGACTCACTAAAAGCAAGGGTAGACGCTCTCGCACCCGAATCTGTTGCAATTAATTTGCTGTTTTCGTTTTTGTCCCCAACCCACGAGCAGGCCCTGGAACAACTATTCGAGGATGATTATTTCGTCTCACGATCATCGACCGTTCTGCCGGAATATCGTGAGTATGAACGTGGCATGACTACCTGGTTGAATGCCTGGATCGGGCCAATTATCAGGGACTACATGATGTCCCTGCGGCACCATGTCGAACCTGCGCCCCTGTCGATCATGCAATCATCTGGGTTAACCATTGACGCAACACTGGCATCGACCCGCGCCGTTAACCTTTTGCTCTCAGGTCCGGCTGGTGGGCTGGTAGCAGCGCAATATATCGGGCAATTGCTGCGAAAGGACAAGCTCATCACGTTTGATATGGGTGGTACCTCGTCCGATGTCGCTCTCATTGAGCATCGTTTCAAGCTTACCAACAGCGGTCGCATTGGAGGTTATCCCGTGAGTGTGCCCATGGCGGACATCCACACAATCGGCGCCGGTGGCGGTTCGATCGCCACTATTGATTCTGGCGGATTACTCCAGGTCGGTCCACAGTCAGCTGGCGCAAAACCTGGCCCCGCCTGTTACGGTCAGGGAGGTACCCAGGCAACAGTCACCGATGCAAACCTGATCCTGGGTCGTCTGGGACCCGATCCACTTCTGGCAGGCCGCTTGGCTCTCAATCGCGGCGCGGCATTGGAAGCACTCGCACCCCTGGCAGAAGCACTGTCTACTTCTGTTGATCAGGTTGCGCTGGGTATTATCAACCTTGCAAACGAACATATGACCCAGGCGCTCAGGGTAATCTCTGTTCAACGTGGACACGACCCCAGAGAATTCAGCCTCGCCTGCTTTGGGGGAGCCGGAGGGTTACATCTGTGCGATCTCGCCGAATCCCTGGAGATGAAATCGGCCATTGTACCAATCCATGCCGGTGTCCTGTCAGCCCTGGGTATGCTGACAACCAAACCGGGGCGGGAACTGGTTCGTACTTACCAGCGATTGGTTAAAGACTTGAATGATACCGTTATCGACGATCTGTTCAGTATGATTGAACAGCAGGCGAATGAAGAGCTCAAAAAAGAGAATGTCAGCGAAACAGTGCTGATGCGCAGCCTTGATCTCCGCTATCGTGGTCAGACCTATACAATTAACCTGCCTTACGAAGGAAGCCTGTTGAAGACCGAAGCATCATTCCATACGGCCCACGAACAACAATATGGCCATCATATGGACCTCCCGGTGGAACTGTTGAACTATCGAGTCCATGTTGAGGCGCGGCGAGACGAAATTAGACTACCAGACTGGAAGCCCCTGCCCCAAACACTATCAGCGAATCCAACAGGAACACACAACGGAATCAAGATTTACCAGAGATCTTCTCTCGTCACTGATTCGCAACTCCAGGGCCCTGCTTTGATACTGGAAGACCATGCAACCACCTACATCAAACCTGGTTGGCAGGTCTCAGCTGATAAGTACGGAAATTTGCTGTTGGAACAGCCTTGAGCTTGCTCTAATAAATAACAGCCTTGAGCTTGCTCTAATAAATAACAGCCTTGAGCTTGCTCTAATAAATAACAGCCTTGAGCAACATTACGAACGACTATTTAATCTTGGACTCTTTGTAAATGACATGCTTTCGTATAACCGGATCGAATTTCTTGATCTCCAGCTTGTCAGGCATAGTCCGCTTGTTCTTGGTTGTGGTGTAGTAGTGCCCCGTACCTGCAGACGAAACCAGTTTTATCTTCTCTCTCATGACATTTCCCTCTTTAGGCCCTGGCCCTACAATTTATCGCCGCGAGCGCGTATTTCAGAAACTACCTGCTCAATGCCTTTCTTATCAATAATTCGCATACCCTTTGCAGATACTCGAAGTTTTACAAATCTTCGTTCACTCTCAATCCAGAATTTGTGGTCATGAATGTTGGGTAAGAAACGACGCCGGGTTCTGTTATTGGCGTGTGAAACATTGTTACCAGCAACGGGACGTTTTCCTGTTACCTGACATACCTTGGACATGTCGATTGCCTTGTTTTTCGCTAGATAATTTCAGACTGACAACCCAAAAGTTATGGGGTGCCTTCGAGAGCCGTGCTTTATACCAGAACGACCTCCTAACTTCAATAAAGATCTCTATAGCAACCCCCTCTCAGCGAAAGAAAGCACCTCGCAGTCACCCACAATCATATGGTCCAGAACCCGAACGTCCACCAGCTGTAACGCCGACTTCAGACGCTCGGTGATCCGCTGGTCTGCCTGGCTCGGTTCGGCAAGCCCGGACGGGTGGTTGTGAGCAAAGATAACTGCTGCTGCATTATAGTGCAGGACCCTTTTCACCACCTCCCTGGGATGGACGCTGGCACCATCAATGGTGCCAAAAAACAGTTCCTCATACTTGATAAGCCGATGCTGGTTGTCCAGGTACATGCAGGCGAACACCTCTCGGGTATAACCTCGCAGCTTACTTTTAAGGTAACGTCGCGTCGAACCAGGGTCAGATATCGCATCTCCACGTTCAATGCCCTTCTGCAGGTATCTCTCGGAAAGCTCCAGAATCGATTTCAGCTGGGCACATTTTGCAATCCCCAGGCCCCGTGCTTTCATCAATAGTTCCTGATCAGCTTCGAGCAGGCCGCGTATTCCCCCAAATTCATCCATCAGTTCCCTCGCCAGTTCCATAACAGGCTTGCCGCGGGTACCCGTTCGAAGGAAAATTGCCAACAACTCAGCGTCGGACAGAGCGCCAGCACCAAGTTTCAATAGCTTTTCTCGAGGACGTTCAAGTTTTGGCCATGTGGCTAAGGACATAATGACCTCTGATCGGAGTTTTGGGTTACTTTGTATTCTACGCGCGAGGGACAAGTGAATAATCACTTACACGCCATATGGTTCGATGGTATCTTTAACATCATATCCTGCGGAACCAACCATGCCGGGTCTGCCATCCAAAACCGATGGCGCCTGTAGGAACTAACCTAATCGATGGATTCATAACGCTTACATGCCTGCTTCAAAGACAAAATGTCTCTCCAACAAACGGATCCTCCTCGGGATAACCGGCGGGATTGCCGCATACAAGGCGGCAGAGTTGCTGCGGCGCCTGCAGGACCAAGGTGCTGACGTCCGGGTCGTGATGACACCCGCCGCGACGGAATTTATTACAACATTAACCATGCAGGCCCTATCCGGGCATCCCGTTCACGTTGACATTCTCGATACAGAAACTGAATCTGTGATGGGCCATATCGAGTTAGCCCGGTGGGCTGACGTGGTGCTTATCGCGCCTGCCAGCGCGAACTTCATTGCCCGATACTGTGGTGGGCATGGCGATGACCTGCTGACAACCCTCTGTCTGGCCGCCGAGTGCAAAATCGTCATTGCACCGGCCATGAATCAGGCCATGTGGCAAAACGAACAAACCCAGATCAATATCCAATACCTGCAGCAATCGGCTGTGCATCTTTTCGGTCCGGAAGAGGGTCTTCAGGCCTGCGGTGAAGTGGGCCAGGGGAGATTGCTGGACGTTGATGCAATAGTTGAACAAATGACGGCCCTGTTTCCGTCAACCAAACTCACCGGACGCAAGGTGTTGATAACAGCCGGTCCAACCAGGGAGGCGATAGACCCTGTCCGGTATATCAGTAACCACAGCTCCGGTAAACAAGGTTACGCGCTGGCAGAAGCAGCACTGGAAGCCGGGGCAGAAGTGGTCCTGATCTCCGGACCCACCAATCTACTCCCACCGGAACGTGTTAAAACCATTAACGTCGTTAGTGCCGACGATATGTTCAGTGCTGCCATGGCCGAGATTGAAGATTGCGATATTTTTATTGGCGTAGCTGCTGTCGCCGATTTCAAACCTATGATTGTGTCCGATCAAAAAATCAAGAAAACAACGGCGTCCTCGAACCAGGTCATGAGTATTGAACTGGTTCAGAACCCTGACATCATTGCCTCGGTATCAAAATCTCAACCAGAACTTTTCACGGTCGGTTTCGCGGCAGAGACAGAAAACCTGTTGCGGTATGCAAAATCAAAGCTGGAGAAAAAAAACCTGGATATGATTGTCGCGAACGATGTATCTGATGGCGCAATTGGCTTCGACAGCAACGACAATGCAACCACCATTCTTTGGAAAGACGGCCAGCTGACGCTTCCTTTGATGTCAAAGCAGAATGTATCGGCAAGGATCATTGACATAATTGCCGAGAGATTAAATCAGCCTGCCACTCAAGAATAATACCCACCCCTTTTTCGAGGATATCCGGTTTAAACGATGAAAGAGTTACAAGTTAAGATTATCAACCCAATCGTTGGTAAAACGATTCCACTGCCCGTCTACTCGACCACCGGTAGTGCGGGTATGGATCTACGCGCCTGCATTGAAGAGCCGCTAACAATAGCACCTGCAAAGACTGTGTTAATTCCTACCGGTCTTGCGATTTATCTGGAAGACCCTCAGTACGCTGCGTTAATTTTGCCGCGATCTGGCCTGGGTCACAAACACGGTATTGTACTGGGGAATCTAGTAGGTTTGATCGATTCCGACTACCAGGGTGAATTGATGATTTCCTGTTGGAATCGCGGCAGCACAGCATTCACAATCCAGCAAGGCGACAGGGTTGCTCAGTTGATTATCATACCTGTGATTCAGGCATCTTTTAACATCGTAGATGAATTCAAACAAACTGAACGCGGCGTTGGCGGGTTTGGATCATCCGGAAATAGCTAGTAACACGAAGGTGAGAGCATAAGTGAGCAAAGAGAAGAAGAGAAGTAACCTGTCGTTGAAAACAGGATTGATTCCACTGTCAGGTGTGGTGCTGGGGTTTCTCGTCGCCGTGCTAATGAGCCTGTACATCTCCCAGTACTACATTGAAAAAAAGCATCAGGATCAACTGGCTGACCAGGTGGCAGATGATCTGCAACTGCGTATCAATCAACGTCAGGCCAGGCTGACCCGGCAGATAAATCATATAGCAACAAATATTCGACTCTCTAATCTCGTCGCCCGTGACGACCCGGAAGAACGATCAACGGAAGAAGCCCGCCTCGCCCAGATGATGCCGAATGCAATAAAGATTCGACTTTTCAAAAAAGGTCAGGCAAAGGTAGAGCGAAGTATCGATCCACCTTTTACCTTTGCTTCCCTTGATATCATCAATCGCGTTGAGCAAGGTGAAGTCGTTTTCCTGGAAGCGATAAAAGTCAACGGCAACTGGCTCGTGAGCCTGGCGGCACCCATCAAGATGCCGTCAGAGGCAACTATTCACGGATCTATTTTCGTGTATCTCGACGCCAACGTATTTCGTAGCCAACTCTCAGAGGAACTGCGCGGGCAGGTGAGGATCATCCAGTCATTCCCAAACACGCCTGACATGGAGTTTCTAAGCCTTGGAGCGAGCGGCAGCGACGTCCAAATCAGTCGCACCCTGAACAATCATCACTGGAAGATCGTGTATTCCCCACCGGGGGATTTTCCGAGAATCACCGATACCAGGTTTCCTCTCATATTAGTACCTGCAATCGCTGCGTTTGTTATTGCCCTGGGAGCAGTACTGCTAGGTTTACAAAACACCCTCAAGGGCCTTCGTTCAGATACTGCCCATCTGCGAGATCAGATGACGGATGTAACAAGCGGCATTTTTCTTCCCTCGGATGCCTATCAATTTAACGAGTTTCTGGAGCTCGATACCCATCTAAGCAAGATGGGAAGAAGAACCAAGGCGTCACAAAAGGCCGCACCACAACCGGAAACGACCAACCAAAAAAGTGATGTTGAAATCGAGATGAGTGACGATGAAACCTTCGTCATAGACGAAGACGAGATATTCGAGGATGAAGAAGCAGTATTCGAAGAAGATGATGCCTTCTCTGGAGAAGAAAAGTCTGAAGAAGAGGAATCCGCGGAAGAAGAACCCGTAGAGGAAGAACCCGATGAGGAAGATGAAAAGACAGTTGATATCACCGGTATATTCCGGGCTTATGATATCAGAGGTGTCGTCGGTGAAACACTGACAAACAAAGTCGTAAGGAAGATTGGTCTTGCCATAGGAACAGAAGCTGGTGAACTTGGCCAGCAGACTCTGGTGGTCGGCGCAGATGGAAGACTCTCCAGTCCCGAGCTTCTAAGCTCACTAATCAAAGGATTAATCGCGTCGGGCAGGGACGTTGTTGATCTGGGTTTCGTTCCAACACCGGTACTTTATTACGCGACGCACAACTTGGAAACTACAAGCGGAGTAATGATTACCGGCAGTCATAACCCGGCTGAGTACAACGGTCTTAAAGTAGTTCTGGATGGCAAAACACTGACCGCTGATGGTATCCAGAAACTGTACAATCGTTATTTGAGCGAAGATTTTTCTTCCGGAGAAGGCCAGCTCAGTGAAATGGATATTCGAGAAGATTACATCAACGCGATTACCGACGATGTAGTGGTGGCGCAACCTCTCAAGGTTGTAGTTGATTGCGGCAACGGCATTGGCGGAGATTACGCACCTGAGCTACTCAGTAGTCTCGGCTGTGAAGTCATTCCGCTTTACTGTGAAGTTGACGGTAACTTTCCCAATCACCATCCCGACCCAATAGACCCCGCCAATCTTGAAGACCTCATCTTAACGGTAAAATCACAGGACGCCGATATTGGCCTGGCCCTGGACGGCGATGCAGATCGACTGGTTGCCGTAACAAAGGAAGGGCATGTGATCTGGCCGGATCGCTTGCTGATGCTGTTCTCCAAGGATGTTGTTTCACGTAACCCTGGCTCGGATGTCGTCTACGATGTTAAGTGTACCCGGCACCTGAATAGTGTCATCAGTGGGTTTGGCGGGCGACCCATTATTTGCCGAAGCGGCCACTCATTTATAAAAGAAAAAATGAAAGAAACCGATGCCATGCTGGGTGGGGAGATGTCCGGTCATATTTGTTTTAAGGAGCGCTGGTTCGGGTTCGATGACGGTCTCTATGCAGCAGCCCGTCTGTTGGAAATTGTTGGTTCTCAATCCGGCGGTCTTGCGCAACTCATCGGTGAATTTCCGGTTAGCTTCACCACGCCAGAGATTCAAATTCCGGTACCGGACCTGGTTAAGTTCAAAATTATTGAAAAGCTGATGAATGACACATCAGGTCTCGAAGAGGCAACTATCACGACGATTGACGGTTTAAGGGTCGACTTTACTGACAGTTGGGGATTGGTTCGAGCCTCAAACACCAATCCTTGCCTGACCCTGCGTTTCGAAGCAGATGATGAACGAAGCCTTGATCGAATCCAGGATTTATTTAGGGAGAAACTGGCATCAATAAACAAGAATCTGTCTTTCTAGCTAGTTTTTCGCACAGATCAAGGGGTCGCCGAGGTATAGCACTCACCAATCTGTTCACGGACAAAGAACTAGCTAGTGCCTATCCATAAATGATTATGTGTGCTTTTCCAGTCACGTTTTGTGCTATTAAAATAGACTCAATATGGGCAAAGTAGGGTGCTGAAGTCGAAATTTACCTATTTATGGATAAGCACTAGCTAGTTCCTGTCCGGGTTATGCTATTTGGGGGCTAGCTCCACAAGCCAGTCGGGTAAGTGTTGGTCACTGGAATCGAGGAAGTAAAATATGACGTTAAGTCGAGATTCGGCCATGAATATTGCAAACGTGCTGACTGAAGCCCTGCCATATATTCAGCGTTTCACCAACAGGACAATTGTTATCAAGTATGGTGGTAATGCCATGGTTGAAGAGTCATTGAAACACGATTTCGCCCGGGACGTCGTGTTAATGAAACTGGTAGGGCTAAATCCGATTATTGTTCACGGCGGTGGACCCCAGATTAGTAATCTCCTGTCACAGCTCAATATCGAATCACGATTCGTCGATGGTATGCGCGTCACAGACAGCAAGACCATGGATGTGGTGCAGATGGTTCTGGGGGGGCTGGTTAACCAGGACATCGTTTCCCTGATCAACAAAAGCGGCGGTAAAGCAGTTGGCCTCACCGGTAAAGATGCAAACCTGATCAGAGCAAAAAGGATGGTGATAGAGCGATCGACACCTGATGTCACCACGCCTGAGATCATCGATATCGGTCACGTGGGGGAGGTTGTTGCGATTAATCGAGAGTTGCTGGATATGCTGACGCAAAGTGACATTATTCCGGTTATTGCTCCCATTGGCGTTGACGAGGATGGTACAACATACAACATCAACGCAGACCTGGTTGCGGGCAGGGTTGCCGCGGAACTGGGCGCGGAAAAGCTCATCCTGTTGACGGATGTACAAGGATTGCAGGATAAAAAGAATAACCTGATTTCCAGGTTGAGTCCCTCAAAAGTCGCTGAGCTCATCGAAGACAATACGATCACGGGTGGCATGCTACCGAAGATCAATTGTGCGCTCACTGCAGTTAATCATGGTGTCAACAGTGCTCAAATCATTGATGGTCGGGTCTCGCATGCAGTCCTGCTGGAGCTGCTCACCGATGAAGGGGTAGGGACCATGATCACACGCGACACAATGGATTAAGGCAAAGAGGAACCACGATGACAATGCAAAACCCACCCTCTACACCTGCAGAATCAAAGAACACGGGATCGCAGGTGTCTGGCAAACAGCCTCGCAAACAACAAATACTGCAGGCCCTTGCCGAGATGCTGGAACAAACACCGGGGGGCCGAATTACTACCGCCGGGCTGGCAAAACATGTGGGAGTATCCGAAGCGGCTCTGTATCGTCATTTTCCCAGCAAGGCAAAAATATTCGATAGTCTCATTGAATTTATCGAAAACACGATATTTTCTCGCATCAACATTATTCTTGCCGACCAGACTAACACAGAGTCGAAATGCAAAAACACGTTGCACCTGTTGCTGACATTTACCGAACGTAACCCGGGCATCACACGGATTTTGACGGGTGATCCCCTGGCCGGGGAATCAGATCGTTTACGGATTCGAGTCGCGCAGTTTTTTGACCGGTTCGAGACTCAGCTTCGGCAAATGCTAAGGGAGTCAGAATTGCGTGAAGGCACCGTTCCCAGGATTGAAACCACCATTGCAGCCAACCTGATGCTGGCTGCGGCAGAAGGGCGCATCTGCCAGTTCGTCAGAAGCGATTTCGCCAGACGACCAACGGAGCACTGGGACGAACAGTGGCAGGCAGTTCGTCAGGCTATTTTCTAGTGTCGTACCCTGCCGTCTGCTATGCAGACCTGGTGACATGAAGTTACAGGTCGCTCGCCGGTAACCCGTAGAGCTCCTGCACACGTTTCAGAGCCGTCGCAAAGGAGCCTCGGACTACGTCGATCTCCGACAGTTTCAGCTCGATTCCGCTCCGGTTTTGACTAATTCGGTTTTCAAGCGCACGAATCTGGTTGATCTGCTTATCTGTAATGTTTCCGCCTGATCTTTCAATATCCGCATACTGGGATTCTATCAATCGTTTTTGCGAATTCATTCGACCCAAACTGGATCTGCTATCTTCGATAAACCCTTCAATGCTGGCAATTTTGGCATCCCTGGCCCTGATCACATCGTCCGGCGTACTGTAAATCCGAAGCAGATTCTGGTCGGCAATTTTCTGTTCCCGTTCGGTCTTTTCTCGATGCTGCTGTTCTACAGCCTTATCATTACGTTCCTGAATTTCACTTTCAGACAAGGCACGAGGTACAACTTCTAACACTTGGCCGGTAAGCGACAGTACGGTGTAACCATTATCCACATACCGGGCAGGCACATGATTGTCCAACACAGTCACACCATCTTCGTTGATGTATCTGTAGAGTTCCTCGGCCGTCACAGAGCCGGCAAACAACACACCCACCAGCAGGACAATAGCCGCCAGGGCAGATCCGGATTTCCGTTGAAAGCAAGCGCGACTCATAGTCTATATTCAATCCCATACTCTTTCTGATATCGCTCAATCAGTTTAAGCTCTGCCGGATGGGTTTCTCTCAAATGCAGATACTCAACGATATGCGCTAACTTTATGACACTGATCACGGCAACGCCGAAGTCACGTTCAACCTCCTCGATAGCTGATAGTTCACCTTTACCACGTTCCTGTCGATCTATTGCCACCAGTATACCTGCAGGCATGGCCTCGGTTCCCTCCACTAATTCCATCACCTCGCGAATAGCAGTACCCGCCGTTATCACGTCGTCCACGATTACCACCCGACCTTCAAGCGCTGCACCCACCAGATTACCACCTTCGCCATGGGTTTTGGCTTCCTTGCGGTTAAACACATAGGGTACGACGGTTTCGTGATGGGCAGCCAAGGCAATCGCCGTACCACAAACAAGGGGGATGCCTTTGTAGGCTGGACCGAACAGCAAGTCAAATTCCACACCTGAGTCCAACAGCGCATCCGCGTAAAACTGGCCGATTCGTGCCAGTGCACGACCTGTATTGAACAAACCGGCATTAAGAAAATACGGGCTGATCCGGCCGCTTTTGAGTTCAAATTCGCCAAATTGCAATACATCATGTTGAATCGCAAATTCAATAAAGGCAGTTTGGTAATCTGCCAGCACTAGCTGATCCCCACTACCGACTTCTGCATCCGTACCAGCTCGCGGACCCCCTTTTCGGCCAGGGTTAGCATCTCATCCAGTTCAGATCGGCTGAAGGGTGCCCTTTCGGCAGTACCCTGAACTTCGATAAATCTGCCATCGTCAGCCATCACGACATTCATATCAGTTTCCGCGTTAGCATCTTCAATATATTCAAGATCCAGAACGGCCGCACCTTCCACCACACCGACAGATATCGCTGCGACAAATTGTCGGAACGCACTGGTAAGCTCGCGACTGGCGACGGCATCATAGAGAGCAACGCAGGCCCCGGTAATCGAAGCGGTGCGAGTGCCGCCGTCTGCCTGGATAACATCACAGTCAATTCGAATGGTGTTTTCACCGAGTTGCTTCATGTCTACACAAGTCCGTAACGAACGACCAATCAAGCGTTGAATCTCGACAGTACGCCCTCCTTGTTTGCCGCGAGCCGCCTCCCGGTCCATACGAGTATGGGTAGAACGGGGCAGCATCCCATACTCGGAAGTTATCCAGCCTTGTCCCTTGCCGCGAAGAAACCCAGGGACTCCGGTGTCAATACTTGCCGTGCAAATTACTTTGGTGTCGCCAAATGTGACCAGGACCGAGCCCTCGGCATGTTTGGTAAAGCCTCTTTCGATCTTAATTGATCGCATTTGATCTAACTGACGACCGCCTGACCGCTCAAAACCCATTGAATCTCCTATAATCAAACGAATTATTCTAGAAACTTCATTATACTAAGCACAGCACAATAAACCCAAAGACCTATCACATTATGACAAAAAGTATGACCGCGTTTGCGCGGGTCGAATCTGGCAATGTTGCCTGGGAGGTTCGTTCCGTCAATCATCGCTATATGGATGCGACTTTCAAAATTCCCGAGGGATATCGAGGTTTTGAACCAGGTTTGCGCTCAACCCTCCGTCAACAGCTCGATCGAGGCAAGCTGGAGTGTTTGCTCAGGGTTGACCAGGAACCCAGTGATAGCAGTCAATTAGCCGTTAACGAAGACATCCTGAAGCAGCTGCTCGGCGCGGTGAACAAAACGCGCAACGTGATGAAAGACACCATGTTGAATTCTAACGAATCTACCCTAAACCCCCTGGACGTTCTTCGTTGGCCGGGGGTACTGCAGGGAGACCAACATGACCAGTCAGAGCTGGAACAGAGAATCAAAAGCACTTTCGAGAAAGCATTGTCCTCCCTGTTGGAGATGAGAAAACGGGAGGGGGCAGAGTTAAAGAGAATAATCCTCGCCAAACTAACCGAAGTTGAAGAAATCGTCCGTCTGGTTCGTGAAGAAGCGCCAAAAATCATCTTGCGACAAAAACAGAAGCTCATGACCAGACTGGAAGACCTGCGGGGGGATATCGACAACAATCGCCTGGAGCAGGAACTGGTCTATCTGGCTCAAAAAAGTGACATCGTTGAAGAACTGGATCGACTTGACACACATGTTGAAGAAGTTCGAACAGCACTCAAACAGAAAGGGGCTGTGGGTCGGCGACTTGATTTCCTCATGCAGGAACTCAATCGGGAGGCGAACACCCTGTCATCCAAAGCAACTGCCGCCAACACTTCGATCCAGGCAGTAGACTTGAAAGTCATTATTGAACAGATGCGCGAGCAGGTGCAAAACATAGAGTGACTAGGCAGTGAACAAGCAGAACCTTAAAAAAGCAAGGTTGTTTGTTATAGCCGCGCCATCGGGCGCGGGTAAAACCAGTCTGGTCAAGGCATTGGTAGATCAATCCGATAATATCCAGGTTTCAATCTCTTACACCACTCGTGCCATGCGGCCGGATGAGGTGAATGGTGTTAATTATCACTTTGTCACCGTTTCCGAATTCGAGAAAATTACCGAACAACAAGGATTTCTCGAATCTGCCCAGGTCTTTAAGAATCGATATGGCACTCACAGGCAAACCGTCGATCAACTGCTGGTCTCGGGTAAACACCTGATACTCGAAATTGACTGGCAAGGCGTTCAACAGGTTAAGCAGCGAATGCCAGAAGCCCAATCTATATTTATCCTTCCCCCTTCAATGCAGAGCCTCAGAGATCGGCTGATGAAAAGAGGCCAGGATAATCAGGAAACTATCGAGAGTCGCATGGCAGAAGCCATCAGTGAAATTTCTCACTACCATGAATTTGATTATCTGTTGGTGAATGATGATTTTGATACGGCTCTGCGTCAAATTGAGGCAATTGTGCAGAATCAGGCAACAGAGCTGGCAATTAGTCGTCAAAAAGACCGGTTGTCGACCCTGCTGGCAGAATTATTACCATGAAAAAGGCTATGCTATTGTTTTTAGTGCACATTTTTCGGTAAACTGCGCGGCTCGATACGACCCGGTGAGCGATTGGGTTGTTCCACCTGATTTGGAGAAACTAATGGCACGAGTGACCGTAGAAGATTGTCTGGAAAATGTAGCAAACCGATTTGAGTTGGTGATGGTCAGCAGCAAGCGCGCACGGCAAATTGCGACTGGAGGCAAAGAGCCACTGGTTCCTATCGAAAACGACAAGCCAACGGTTTTAGCTCTTCGAGAAATCGCCGAAGGTCTCATTGGCCCCAGCATTCTCGACGAGTCATTGAAACCAGAAGAACCTGAAGCGTTGCTGATTGACACACCTTATGATGGAATTGAACAGTCCAATCCAGATTTCTAGGGCAGAAAAGCCTAATCGCTTCCATGTGATTCAATCTGAGCCAGGGAGAAGTTCTTGCTGACGATTGATTCACTCGCCGTCGAACTCGGCGATTATCTGGACGAAGCCCAGATCACGCAAGTCAGCAATGCCTATTTGTTTGCGAAAGATGCCCATCAAGGTCAAAAACGAGAGTCAGGCGAAGATTACATTACCCACCCTTTAGCCGTAGCCGGGATCCTGGCTGACATGCATATGGACCATCAGTGCCTGATGGCAGCGCTGTTGCATGATGTTATCGAAGACACTGGTGTACCCAAACACATCATCGCCAAGACATTCAGTTCTGAAGTCGCAGACCTCGTGGACGGTGTGAGCAAGCTAAAAAGCATGTTCCATAGCCGGGCAGAGGCACAGGCCGAGAATTTCCAGAAAATGACCCTTGCGATGGCGCGAGATCTGAGGGTTATCATGATAAAGATTGCCGACCGTCTGCACAACATGCGCACACTGGGGCATTTATCACCGGACAAACGCCGCAGGATCGCGAAAGAAACCCTCGAAATTTATGCCCCAATCGCCAACCGCCTGGGTATGAACAACGTTCGCGTTGAATTTGAAGAGCTGGGCTTCAAAGCAATGTATCCGCTACGGTCCAGTATGATCGAAAAAGCGGTACTCAAAGCGCGCGGTAACCGCAAAGAACTGGTAAGCCAGATCCTCGCCTCGATAGAGGCTTGCCTCACTCGAGATGGCCTTGAGGCGGACGTGTTCGGGCGCGAAAAGCACCTGTACAGTATTTACGACAAGATGCGCAGCAAGCGTCTCTCATTTTCCGAGATCATGGACGTGTACGCCTTCAGAATTATCGTTGAGTCTGTTGACAACTGTTACCGCACCCTTGGCTCCATTCACAACCTCTATAAACCCGTGGCCGGTCGATTCAAGGACTACATCGCCATTCCGAAGGCAAATGGCTATCAATCTTTGCACACGACCTTGTTTGGAATGCATGGCATCCCGATCGAAATTCAGATTCGTACATTTGAAATGGATATGGTCGCCAACAACGGTATCGCCGGACACTGGCTGTACAAATCAAATGATAATACGTCTTCGGGATCACACAAGCGTGCCCGGGAATGGATGAAAGGCCTGCTGGAAATTCAGCAGAGTGCAGGAAACTCCCTGGAGTTTATTGAGAACGTCAAGATCGACCTGTTCCCGGATGAAGTCTATGTTTTCACCCCGATGGGTGAAATTTATGATCTTGCCCAGGGTGCCACGCCAGTAGATTTTGCCTATGCGGTCCACACAGATATCGGTAATACCTGCGTAGCCTGCCGAATCAACCGGCGACTGGCGCCATTAAGCGCCACCCTTGAAAGCGGTCAAACCGTAGAGATAGTGACCGCACCCGGTGCACAGCCTAATCCTGCCTGGCTAAGCTTCGTCATCACGGGTAAGGCCCGTAGCAGCATCCGGCATGCTCTTAAGAACCAGCAACAGAACGAGTCCATTTCACTGGGGCGTCGATTACTGGAACGGACACTTAAAGTCGAAAACTCGACACTGGACGAGATTGACCCGGCACAGATAAAGGAAGTTCTCGAGAAACGAAAATTTGAAACCCTCGATCAACTATTGGAAGAAATCGGTCTCGGGAACCAGATGGCCTATGTCATTACCCGGGCACTGCTGGCAAGTCGGGACGAGGTAAAGGAACAGTTATTGAATCAGCAGCCTTTCTCCATCATGGGAACAGAAGGGTTGGTAGTGACCTACGCAAAGTGCTGCAGACCCATTCCTGGTGATCCCATTATCGGTCACATCAGTGCCGGTAAAGGCATCGTCATTCACTCTGACTCCTGCCGAAACATGCACGAACTGCGAGAAAAGCCAGAGGAAACCATGGCAGTTCGATGGGATGCGGATGTCTCTCAGGAATTTTCTGTTGAACTCCGGATTGAACTGGAACAACAAAAGGGTATGGTCGCCGTATTGGCATCAACCATCACCAATGCGGATGCCAATATTGAGCGTATCAATATGGTCGAGCGTGATGCAAAACTATCGACCCTTACTATCGTTTTTAGTGTTCGTGACCGAGTACACTTGGCCAGCGTGATTAAGCGGCTTAGAACCATTCGCAGCGTGACAAAAATTACCAGGACAAGAGGCTAGTGAGGAAATTTATCGCGACAGACAGTGCACCTGCGGCCATCGGCACTTACTCCCAGGCTGTGTGCCACGGCAATACTCTCTATATCAGCGGCCAGATACCATTGAATCCGACCTCCATGGAAGTGACGGCTGATGAAATTCAGGGTCAAATTAGCCAGGTCTTTGCTAATCTGGCGGCAGTTTGCAACGCAGCCAAAACCACCCTGGACAACACCATCAAGTTCACAGTGTACTTAACTAACCTCGGCGACTTTCCTATTGTTAACAAAACCATGCAAACCCTCCTGAAACCACCGTTTCCGGCCCGCGCAGTGGTCGAAGTGAGTCGCCTGCCTAAAGAGGTACTGGTTGAAATAGATGCCATTGTTGATTTAGGCGACCAGGGAAATCCTGCTCGTTGACCCGGATCGAGACAAGGTGGCTGGACCAGGAAAATATTCAATCCCTTAAAGGTGTCGGTCCATCATTGGCAGAAAAACTGGCCAGAATTGGTATCACATCCCTGCAAGATGTCTTGTTTCACCTGCCGCTGCGATACGAAGATCGAACCCACATAACTCCCATCGCAGCCGCTGAATCAGGTTCAATCATCGTAATCGAAGGCAAGGTTTTATCCAGCGACGTCGCATTCGGCAGACGTCGAAGCCTATTGGTACATGTCAGGGACAACACGGGAACGATCGCCCTGAGGTTCTATCACTTTTCAAAAGCACAACAGGCTAATCTAAAAAAAGCCACGGCCTTGCGATGTGTCGGGGAGGTCAGGCGCGGGGCTGCTGGATTCGAAATGTACCATCCGGAATATTCAACCAAACGAGACAGCCTCGAAGAAAATCTCACCCCTGTTTACCCGAGTACTCAAGGCGTGACACAACAACGATATCGCAGCATTGTTAAACAGGTATTAACACTCATGGAACAAGACCGGGTCCTGCAGGATCTGGGATCTCAATATCCAGAGCTCAATGCCATCAATATCAACGCTGCCATCAAACTGGTTCATAATCCTTCGCCGGGTATAGGATTAATGCAGTTGCAGCAAGGTACTCACCCAGCACAGCAGCGCCTCGCCTTTGAAGAACTGTTGGCTCACCATACCAGTATGCGGTTGATCAGAGAGGAAATGCAGAGCCTCAAGGCAGCCGCGCTTGCAGCCCCCGCCCAAATCTACGGCAATCTAAAGATCGGCTTCGGGTTTCAACTGACTACCGCCCAATTAAGAGTCGCTGATGAAATCTGTACTGATATGAGTAAACCATTGCCGATGTTGAGACTACTACAAGGTGATGTGGGTTCGGGTAAAACAGTCATCGCTGCACTGGCCAGTGCTCATGCAGCCGAGAATAGGCTGCAGACCGCAATTATGGCACCAACAGAAATCCTGGCGGAACAGCACCTGATTAACTTCGCTGCCTGGTTCGCCCCATTGGGTCTCACCACAGCCTGGTTGTCCGGCAAAGTGAAGGGTAAAAAAAGAGCTGAGCAGTTGGCATTAATCGAAAGCGGCCAGGCTGATATTGTGATTGGTACCCATGCCTTGTTTCAGCAGGATGTTGTATTCCACAACCTGGGCCTGGTTGTGGTGGACGAGCAACATCGATTTGGCGTCCATCAGCGCCTGGCGCTGCGGGAAAAGGGCGAGCTCGACGGAATGCTTCCGCATCAACTGGTGATGACCGCCACGCCTATTCCCCGCACTCTGACCATGAGCTTGTACGCGGATATGGACTGTTCAGTGATCGACGAACTGCCCCCCGGACGATCCCCCATCACAACCTCCGTGATTCCCGATGATCGACGGGACGAAATCATGCAACGAATTGAATCTGCCTGTCAAAACCAGGCCCAGGCCTATTGGGTATGTACGCTTATTGAGGATTCAGAAGTTCTGCAATGCCAGGCAGCAGAATCCACCGCTGTGCAACTAAAAGAATTCTTGCCGTCACTAAACGTCGGCTTGATTCACGGCAGAATGACAGCTAACAACAAAACAAAGGTAATGGCTGATTTTAAGGCTGGTAATATCAATCTGCTGGTGGCAACTACCGTGATAGAAGTCGGCGTTGATGTTCCCAATGCAAGCCTGATGGTCATCGAAAATCCGGAAAGGCTTGGCCTGGCACAGTTACACCAATTACGGGGTCGAATCGGTCGTGGCAGTGCAAAGAGTTACTGTATCCTGCTGTATCACCCACCCATGGGACAGATTTCCAGACAACGGTTGAATGTCATGCGAGAAAGCCAGGACGGTTTCTTTATTGCAGAGAAAGACCTTGAAATCAGAGGCCCCGGGGAACTCTTCGGCAGCCGTCAGTCAGGTGCTGTGCAGTTTAAAGTCGCCGACTTATTGCGCGACAACCATATGTTGCATGACGTTCGCAGACTCGCTGACAAACTACTTGTCAGCGATCGGGAAATGGCACAAGCGATAATGGATCGCTGGTTAACCGCGCCTGAAAAACTAGCCCAGGTTTAAGTTCCCTTAACAGGTTGATGTTCCCCGCTGGACAGAAACACATCAAGATTAAACTTATCTTCACTCCTGGCAACAATGGCCGACACCGTCGCGTCTCCTGTGACATTAACTGCGGTGCGCATCATATCCAACAGACGATCAACACCAATGATCAAGGCGATACCTTCCACCGGTAATCCCACCTGCTGCAACACCAGCGCCAGGGTAATCAACCCAACACCCGGCACACCGGCGGTACCAATCGAGGCTAGCGTTGCCGTAAGTATCACCATCAGGTAGCCCGTCATTCCAATTTCAACATTGAATGCCTGGGCTATGAAGACCGTCGCAACACCTTGCATAATCGCAGTACCATCCATGTTAATGGTAGCGCCCAGAGGTACCGTAAACGACGCTACCTCATTCTTGACGCCTATTTTTCCTTCTACAGTTCTCAGGGTCACCGGCAGGGTCGCGTTACTTGATGAAGTACTAAACGCATATACCATCACTGGCCACATGTGGGAAACAAAGATTCTCGGGTCCAGCCTCGCGATGAACCTGACCATTAATCCATAGGTTATCAGGAAGTGAATAACCAACACTCCGGCTACCGTGAGGAAGTACTTAAGCAGGTCAGCAATGGTTGTAAATCCCATGTTGGAAAACAATGTGATCAACAGGCAAAAAACGCCGAAGGGCGCCACTGACATCAGCATCAACACCAGGCGCATGACCACTTCATTCCAATCTTCCAAATGGCTTTTGATTCTACGCCCGGCTTCTCCACATTTGGTAATCGAGATGCCAATCAGGATCGCGAATACGATCACCTGCAACATGTTGCCCTCGGACATGGCCCTTATCGGGTTGGATGGGACTATGTTGATTATAACTTCTTTCAGGGGCGGGCTCTCCTTCGACACAAACTCAGCCGCACTGGTGAGGTTAATCCCATTACCCGGATTAATGAGTGTGGCGACAAACAATGCGATGCTGATCGCGACCGCTGTCGTAAACAGATAAAGTGCCATGGTCTTCAGACCTATCCGCCCCATACTTGACCCGTCACCCAGATTACTGGCGCCACAGACCAAAGAGACAAATACCAGTGGCACCACAAGAAGCTTCAGGCTGATAATAAATATCTTGCCGCCAATATCGAACAAGCCTTCAATCAGGTAGACCCTGAGAAAATTGTCTTCCGACAGACCCGTCCAACCGGCTATTTCCCCCAGCACCCCGGGAAGAATAGAGTCACCGTCATACGCTGCAGAACCGAGAACAATGCCGAGAACCATCCCAATCAGGATATTTCTAGTGAGGTTGGTTTGTTGCATCAGGCTTCCTGTTTAATTACAAAAAAAACGATTAGATTTCCACCATTTCAAAATCTTCCTTACTGACGCCACATTCAGGACAGACCCAGTCATCTGGAATATCATCCCACGCCGTCCCGGGCGCCAGGCCCTCTTCTTCAAGTCCTTCTGCTTCATCATAAATGAAACCACAAACTATGCACTGCCACTTTTTCATGTAATTACTAATTTCCTGATTTGCGTATTGTATTGACTCGTCCCCGTGATACTAAAAGACAAACGAAGCGACGGATTCTAACTATTTCCTGACGTTAAAGTCATGTTTTTTAAGAATTCATGAGACTACTTACTATGGATTACAGCCCTGACCATTCCACGCGCTTTTTCTCCAGTAAATAATCCGGCGCTGAAAACCGTTAGAATGAGAGTAGCTACAACATCAAACTGTAATCCAGGAAAAAATTGCCCGCAATTTCTATGATCAACAACTTTCAACAAGATTTTCTTCAGCATTACCCAAAAATAAGGCATTTTGTCGTCCTGGCTCGCCTGAACAATCCCATCGGGATCTATCTACTACTCTGGCCAACTTTGTGGGGGCTCTGGTTCGCTGCGGAGGGTTTTCCGGGTTGGCATCTTTTTATCGTCTTCACCCTCGGCACGGTGCTGACGCGATCAGCCGGTTGCATCATTAATGATATCGCAGATCGCAAGTTTGACCTTTTAGTCAAACGTACCAAAAACAGACCCCTGGCTACGGGTGATCTCGCCCTGTTTGAAGCGGTCGCTTTCATGACCATCCTGTTGTTTATTTCACTAATTCTTGTGCTCACCACGAATTGGCTGACTGTGGGCCTCGCCGGGATTGCCGCCGGGATTGCCGCCATCTACCCTTATACAAAGCGCTTCACCCATATGCCCCAGGTGGTCCTTGGGGTCGCCTTTTCATTTGGAATCCCCATGGCGTTTGCAGCCACCTTAGACATGGTTCCCAACATCGCCTGGTTACTGTTAGCTGCCAATGTGGTCTGGACCGTGGCTTACGATACCCAGTACGCCATGGTCGATCGTGACGATGATCTTAGGATCGGGCTTAAATCTACTGCTATTCTCTTCGCGGATATGGATAAGCTGATGATCGGATTACTCCAGATTTTGTTTATTTTCACCATGTTGCTGCTCGTGCGTTTGGTAGACCTCAGCTGGCCATACTATCTGGGTCTAGCAGTGACATCCGCGCTATTTCTGTACCAGCAAGTGCTGATCAGGGATCGTGAACGCCTTAACTGTCTTCGTGCTTTTCGGAGTAATCACTGGGCCGGTTTATCTATTTTTACCGGTGTGTTGTTCCATTTCTGGATCACTATCGACACCTGAACTTCAAACAATGATAGAAATTGAGCTTGATTAGCACTAATCCGGCGGTTTACACTTCAAATTGTTAGTAACTACCTTTGTAGTTACTATATTTACAGCTAACTTCAGGATTCTTCAGTGCTAACGGACAAAACAATTGCATTAATTCAGCAGATGGGATTTACCGC
Organism: Gammaproteobacteria bacterium; assembly: GCA_012960755.1. The sequence continues at coordinate 221,445 of DUAT01000078.1, read as the reverse complement.
TTACGAGGCCAAGGCCTACCTTGGCTTACTGTCATGTCAACCTGCCAGTGCTTACGAGGTCGCAAAAAGATCAACGGTGCCGACTTCAAAGATCTACGAAACCCTCAACAAACTGGTATCGAAAGGCGTGGTTCAACCCACATCATCTGAAACAAAACAGTCATCAGGCAAACGGGGTCAGCATTATGTAGCACTCAGCCCGGAGGACTTTTCCCGGCAGATTCAGGAAACGGCGTTGTCTCAAACCAGGGAGTTGCTGCCACTGCTTGAGCTCGTTCATGATTCACCCGGCGGAGATTATATCTGGCCTCTCACCACTCGCGGTCAGATCGTCGCCAAAGCAAGTGAAATGATCCGCCAGACTCGATCCAGTCTGTTGGTCTCATGCTGGCCAGAAGAGCTTTCCTGGCTTGAACAGGATCTTCGGGAGGCAGAAAACCAGGGAGCAAAAATTGCCCTGGTGCACTTTGGACCTCCGACCCAAACCATTGGTGCAACTTATCACCATCCCGTTGAAAAGACGCTCTATGAAGAGAAGGGCGGCAGAGGTCTGACTCTGGTGGCAGACAGCCAGGTTGTTCTGATTGCCAACTTCCGGAAAATCGGGTCGATTGACGCTGCCTGGTCAAAAACCCAGGCCTTTGTGACGGTCGCAGAAGACTATATAAAACATGATGTGTACATCACCAAGGTGACCCGGTTCCTGAACAAAGAGATGTTGGCCCGGTTTGGTGCGAATTATGAAAAATTGAGGGATGTATTCAACGCCGAAGCCTAGTAGGACTACTAGCAGGAGGAGACAATCATGCGCGCTTGTACCATTGATGGCGTACCACGCAGAGCCGAAGAGGCGACCATTTCTGTTATGGACCACGGGTTGCTTTACGGCGACGGCGTGTTTGAAGGTTTACGTTTTTATGCCCATCGGAGTTTCCGCGTCGACCAGCACCTGGACAGACTCAGGGACTCTGCGATAGCCATCGGACTCGAACTACCGATGTCGAAGGCTGATATGAAGCAGGCAATTGAGCGAACGATCAAAGCGTCCGGCCTTTCAGACGGATATATTCGGCTCGTGGTGACCCGTGGCGAAGGTTCCCTTGGCCTGGATCCAGCAAGTTGTATACAGGCGAGGACTATTATCATCGCTGATGAACTGGCCATGGTGTCACCGGAATCCCGTCAACGGGGCGTTAATGTAATTATTGCATCAACCAGAAGGCTCAACGCCGACCAGTTGGATCCTCGGGTCAAGACGCTGAATTACCTGAACCAGATTTCGGCAAAACAGGAGGCTTCCGCCGCCGGAGCTGATGAGGCGATCCTGCTAAATCAGGCGGGTAGAGTCGCAGAGGGTACAGCAGACAACATCTTTATCGTCAAAAATAGTCACCTGTTGACACCACCCACATCAGAAGGCCCACTCGATGGGATTACCCGATCAGTCATCATTGAAATCGCGGCAGGTCTGGGGATTGTCTGTGAACAGGCCTTGTTATCCGTCTACGATCTTTATACGGCAGATGAGTGTTTTTTAACGGGCACGGGTGCTGAGCTCATTCCGGTTGCTTCAGTCGCCGGTAGGCAACTGCCCCCAAAACGGGATATATTTCGCCGATTGGAAACCGCATTTGCGCAGCTGATCCATGATAACAGAATCGAACCTGCGATTGACCTGTAGCCAGCGCGGTCCAATGACCTCGGGTTAGAATCGACGCTTTAAGCGGATGTTTTTTTCTTGGTAAAAAAGGGGAAATTTGAAAAAGATCACTCATCTTATCGATCTGTTGTCGGATTGTGTCGGCACCATCATCGCACCGTTGACATTGATCATGATGTTGCTCACTTGCATCGTCGTAGCCGCCAGGTACCTGTTCAATGTTGGTGCCACTTCCATCCAGGAAACGGTGATCTATCTTCATGGTATTGTCTTTATGTTAGGCATAGCCTACACCTTGCGACAGTCCGGCCATGTTAGCGTAGACATTGTCTACCAGAGACTGTCTCTGAAAACTCGGGCTGTAGTGAACCTGTTCGGGACCCTGGTGTTTCTTTTTCCAGTCGCAATCTTCCTCATCTGGACCAGCCTCGACTATGTTTCTTTTTCCTGGTCCCTGAAAGAAGGTTCTCCGGAACCCGGTGGCCTGCCGTTTGTTTATCTTTTGAAAACCCTTATTCCGGTCATGGCCATATTGTTACTTTTACAGGGGATCGCCGAATTGTTAAGAAACCTCGAAACCCTGCTGCAAGGCAAGCACTAGATTCACTAAATGGACAGCAGTGATCGTACACATGTTATCGTATGTTATAGCTTCAGGGCTTCTCGAACCGGCTACCATCTGGCCATTTCGTGATTTGCTTAATGTGCGTTTTGTATAGGACACTACACTAGATGTCAGAATACGCCGCCCTGATTATGTTTGCCGTGGCATTCATCTTTCTGCTGCTAGGGTACCCGGTTGCGCTGACCCTTGGCGGCACCGCATTGATGGCGGCTGGTGTCGGTATTCTCACCGGGACATTCGAGCCTTCTTTTCTCCTGGCGACCCCCAGTCGGTTATTCGGCATTATCACCAATCAAACCCTCATGGCGGTGCCGTTGTTTGTTCTTATGGGCGTCATCCTGGAGCGCTCCCACATCGCGGAACGTTTACTGGATGCCATGAGCCGGTTATTTGGTAAGGTACCGGGCGGGCTGGGTATTTCAGTCACCATCGTCGGAATGCTTATGGCAGCAAGCACCGGTATCGTCGGTGCGACGGTCGTGACAATGGGGTTGATGTCATTGCCCATTATGTTGAAATCCAATTACAGTCCCGCTCTGGCCACCGGAACAATCTGCGCGACCGGTACGCTCGGACAGATAATCCCTCCATCAATTGCCCTGGTACTACTCGGTGACGTTTTGTCCAATGCCTACCAGCAGGCCCAGCTCAACATGGGCATCTTTAATCCAAAAACGGTGTCCATCGGGGACCTGTTCGCCGGTGCAATGATACCGGGTCTTATTCTGGTAGGATTTTACCTGTCTTACCTCCTGGCAATTTCAATCATCAAGCCAGAGTTAGCACCACCGGTACAAGACGACGAATCTTCAGTTTCATTTACAGAGATCATTCAAAGCATGGCGCCGCCCCTGATCCTCATCGGAGCGGTACTCGGTTCGATTCTGAGCGGCATAGCAACGCCGACAGAAGCTGCTGCGGTGGGCGCGTCAGGTGCGATGCTGTTGGCGTTTTTTTACGGCGCCATAGACTTCAAACAATTGTTTGAAGCGGGTAAATCTACAGCGACCACCACTTCAATGGTGTTTTTCATTTTGATTGGTGCCTCAATCTTCTCACTGGTGTTTCGCGGTTTTAACGGCGACGTCCTCGTTCAGGACATATTTGCGCAGCTCGGCGGTGGCGTGGTCGCTGCCATGCTACTGGTGATGCTGATTATATTCCTGCTGGGTTTTATTCTGGATTTTATTGAGATTACATTTGTGGTCGTACCCATTGTGGGCCCCGTACTACTGGCCATGGGTCTCGACCCGGTCTGGCTGGGAGTGATGATAGCAATAAACCTGCAGACCTCTTTTCTCACCCCGCCCTTTGGTTTCGCCCTGTTTTACCTGCGAGGCGTTGCGCCAGACACGGTACGTACCTGGGATATCTACAAAGGAGTGGTGCCGTTTATCATCATGCAGTTGTTGATGTTGCTATTGCTGGCCTGGCAGCCGACCCTTGCAACCTGGTTACCTTCAGTACTATTTTAGTTGTTTCATAGTATTAGACCGGGCATTAATGTAGGCCCGTTCCGATATCTCCTGGTAACTCAGTACATCATCACGATAGCTAATATATGACTCGTAGATCCTTTGCGCCAGGGGATCATCACCCGGAATCTCGGCAATCATTTCATCGGCAATGATATGCAGCTCCGTTAACACATCATCCGGTAGACGACGGAGTTGCACATTGTGCACGTCCACGAGTTCCCTCAATGCTGCATTATTACGGGCCGTATATTCCGCCAGTAAATCCTCATTAATCGCTTTGGCTGCAACCCTCACAATTTCCTTCAAGTCATCGGGTAGTTCATCATGGGCATGCTTGTTGATAATAAATTCCAGCGTGGGACCCGGCTCCTGCCATCCGGGGTAGTAGTAATACTTCGCCACCTGGTACAAGCCGAACACCAGGTCATTATAAGGCCCAACCCATTCAGTGGCATCAATAACACCGGTCTGCAAGCTGGTGAATATCTCTCCACCGGGTAGATTGATCGCGGTGCCTCCCGCTCTTTCAAATACTTCGCCGCCAAGACCAGGAATCCTCATCTTCATTCCCTTGATATCATCAAGACTGTTTATTTCCTTATTGAACCAGCCCGCCATCTGTACCCCGGTATTGCCACCGGGGATAGGGACCAGATCATACCGGGCGTAGAGCTCTTCCCACAGCGCCAGGCCGCCACCGTGATAAAGCCAGCCATTCATTTCAATTGCCGTCAATCCGAACGGCACGGCAGTAAAGAACTGGGCGACGGGCACTTTACCCTTCCAGTAGTAGGCGGCACCGTGGCCCATTTCCACCGTGCCCAGTGAAACGGCGTCAAAAACACCAAGGGCGGGGACGATTTCACCGGCACCGTAAACCTTCACCTGGATCCTGCCATTGCTCATCGTATTGATCATGTTGGCAAATGTTTCGGGAGCCAGTCCCATGCCCGGCAGATTCTTCGGCCAGGTAGTTACCATCCGCCATTTAAAGGTCTTCTGCGTAACGACCGTTTCATCGACATTCGCTGGTGTGTTTTCACCCCCACACCCAGCCAATAAACCCAGCACCAGCGCGAATGCGACTGGAGTAATCCGTTGACATTTCATTTTTTTACTCTACTAACAATTACTATAAGGCTTGCAAATTGGCATAGGCCAACATCAGCCATTTACTTCCTTCGTTGTTAAAATTTACCTGAACCCTGGCTTGCTTTCCCTGCCCTTCATAATTAAGCACAATACCGTCACCAAATTTTTTATGGTTAACCCGTTGGCCCAGCGTGAACTCTGTACCGTCAACTTCCGCTTTCAAAAAGCTGCGATTATAACTTTTGTTTAAAGCCACCGGTCTCGTCACCACATTACTTAGGCGAACTTCCTGTAGCAGGTCAGTCGGGATTTCATTAACAAACCTGGAAACCCGATTGTAGGTCTCAGAGCCGTTGATGCGACGGGATTCTGCATAGGTAAAATAGAGTTGTTTCATTGCACGGGTAATACCAACGTAACAAAGCCTGCGTTCTTCTTCCAGGCGACCAGGTTCCTCCAATGACATCATGTGGGGGAACAAACCCTCTTCCATGCCTCCGAGGAACACCAGGGGAAACTCCAGACCTTTTGCGCTATGCAGGGTCATCATTTGAACACAGTCCTGGTGTGGATCGCCTTGCCCTTCACCGGCTTCCAGGGCAGCGTGGCTCAGGAACTCATCCAGAATGGTTTGCGGTTCCTCCTCTTGTGAGTCAGTTTCTCCCGCTTCCCCGCCAAAGTCGAACAAGAATGCTTCCTCAGGGTCAAACGTTCTTGCCGCGGTAATCAACTCTTCTAGATTCTCCAGACGAGCCTGGCCGCGCTCGCCTTTTTCTTTTTCGTGGTAAGCCTTGAGTCCGGTTTGTTCGATAACAATTTCACAAAGTTCGGGCAGATCACTGTCCTGGGTCGCTTTGTCCATGGTTTCAATCAGTTGGATAAACGCCTGTATCGCATTTTTAGTCCTGGCGTTTTGCTCACCGGAAGCAACCAGGCGCTCGGCTGCACGCCACATGGATATATTGCTGCTTCGAGCGAGGTCGCGTATTACTGCAACCGATTTGTCACCAATGCCACGGGTCGGTGTGTTAACCACTCGCTCAAAAGACGCATCAGCATCTCGATGGCTAATCAACCTCAGATAGGCGAGTACGTTTCTAATCTCGGCACGTTCAAAAAAACGTTGCCCGCCATAGATCCGATAAGGTATCTGTGACCGCAGCAAAGCCTCCTCGAGCACACGTGACTGGGCATTGGAGCGATACAGTATAGCCGCCTCGGAGTAACTGTTGCCCTGGTTGGACCAGTCCTTGATACGAGAAACAATGTATCGCGCCTCATCTATCTCGTTAAAACCTGCATAGAGATTAATCAGTGCACCGTCACCGCTCTCGGTCCATAATTCCTTGCCGAGTCGGTCCGGGTTTTGTTCGATAAGGCTATTGGCGGCTTTTAGGATTGAACCTGTTGAACGGTAATTCTGCTCCAGCTTAATGGTTGTGGCGTTTGGAAAATCACGGGTAAATTTCTGGATATTCTCAATTTTGGCACCCCGCCAACCGTAAATTGACTGATCGTCATCACCAACCACCAGTGTATTGTCACGGTCCCCCGCCAAAACTCGGATCCAGGCATACTGAATGCTGTTTGTGTCCTGGAACTCATCCACCAGAATGTGACTGAACCTTTGCCGGTAGTGTTCGAGCAGCCTGGAATTGTTCAGCATCAGCTCATGGGCCCGCAACAATATCTCGGCAAAATCGACCATACCACCACGCTGACAGGCTTCCTCATAGGCCCGGTATATTTCCAGGTGGGTTTTTACATACAAGTCACCATAGTCCTCAATATTGTGTGGCCGCAGACCTTCATCTTTCTGGGAATTAATAAACCAGACTGCCTGCCGGGCAGGCCATTTCTTTTCATCAAGGTCCAGGTTGCTGATGATCCGTTTTACCAACCGGAGCTGGTCATCTGCATCAAGGATCTGGAAGTTCTGGGGCAGTTTGGCTTCCTGCCAATGGATTCTTAACAGTCGATGGGCAATGCCATGGAAGGTCCCGACCCACATGCCTCGAATCGGCATCGCCAGTAACGTCTCGATTCTGGATCGCATCTCAGCCGCGGCTTTATTCGTAAAAGTCACCGCAAGCACGCTGTATGGCGAAACGTCTTCTGTCTGGATAAGCCAGGCAATTCGATGTGTGAGGACTCGTGTTTTACCGCTACCGGCACCTGCCAGAATCAGGTAACTACCCGCAGGCGACGCTACCGCCTGACGTTGCGCATCGTTCAGGCCGTCCAGAATATGCGATACGTCCATCTATCCCACGGTTACAGAGTATATTGAAACAGAGAATAAGAAATTACCAATCCTCATAATCATTATCTTTCTCCAAGGAGCATTAATTTAATATCTCCCTCACAGACAAAACTTAAGTAGATTAGATAGATTGCTAAATATGGGGCGCCGAGAAAAACTGCTCCAATTCCTAAAAGATTTCCTTGTAAAGAAAACTTATTTCTCCACGCAGTCCAAAGTCCAGATATTAGAAGAAAGGTGAAAAAGTCTAAATTAAATTGTCCTTGCCAGTTTAAGTTGCTCATTTCTGCAAAAAAGGCTGGAAGTAAAGCTAATATGCCCTCGCTCTGAATAACCGGGATTGTATATCCAATCACGCTTAGGGCAATTAAAAAAAGAAAGAATCTAAAAAGTGTCATAATGCATTCATTCTAATTCACTGTTATGTTCTACTCCACAGTCACCGACTTCGCCAGATTTCTAGGCTGATCGACGTCCGTGCCTTTCAGGATCGCGACATGGTAGGCAAGCAGCTGCATCGGGATGGTATAAATAATGGGAGAAACCACGGGGTGACAATCTGGCATAAGATGTACCTCCGTGTCCTTAGCGTCAGTAAACCGCGCCTTGTCTCCAAAGACCAACAACTGTCCACCCCGGGCTTTTACTTCCTGCAGATTTGATTTTACCTTATCCAAAAGTTCATCACTGGGCGCGACAGCCACAACGGGCATTTTATCATCAACCAGCGCCAGTGGGCCGTGTTTCAGTTCTCCCGCAGGATAACCCTCTGCATGAATATATGAGATTTCTTTTAGTTTTAATGCACCTTCCATAGCAACAGGGTAGTGCGTTCCACGGCCCAGGAACAACGCATGCTGCTTCTCAACGAAGCGTTCTGCTAGCTGCTCAATTTTGTGATCATCGGCAAGGACCTGAGAAATCAATTCCGGAACACTCTTCAGTGCCTGGACCAGTTCCTGTTCTTTTTCCTGGGTAACGTCGTTGTGCCTGCCGATCGCGATGACCAGCATCAACAGATCTGCTAACTGGGTCGTAAATGCCTTGGTCGAGGCCACGCAAATTTCCGGTCCTGCCTTAATCAGCAGAGTCAGGTCAGACTCCCGGACCAGTGAACTGTTAGGCACATTGCACAAACACAAACTCGCCAAATAATCCTGGTTTTTGGAATCTCTTAGTGCAGCCAGGGTATCGGCAGTTTCCCCGGACTGTGAAATTGTTACAAACAGCGTGTCTGCTACCTTCGCAACCCGGCGATACCTGAATTCGCTGGCGATCTCGACGTTACATGGCACCCCGGCGATTTCCTCAAACCAGTACTTGGCAACCTGGCCGGTATAAAAGCTACTGCCACAAGCAACGATCTGAACTGCCCTGGTTTGCCTGAATAGTTCGTTTGCACCGGAACCGAAGGCATTCACCAGCACATGTTTGTCGGTCACTCTTCCTTCAAGGGTCGCCCGAATGGTTTCGGGTTGCTCGTGGATTTCCTTCATCATGAAGTGACGGTAGTTTCCCTTGTCTGCAGCATCTTGATGATCGTCCAACTTGACGGCGCGGCTCTCGATAGATTCGTCATTTAAACCAAAAATAGAGACTTCATCTGCCGATACTTCAACAATTTCACCTTCTTCGAGAAAGATAAACCGATCTGTTACCGGTCGTAGCGCCTGGGGATCGGAGGCAATAAAATTTTCACCAATACCAAGACCGACAACCAGCGGGCTCCCTACCCGTGCCGCTATGATACTGTCGGCAAAGTCCTTGTGTACAACAGCAATGGCATAGGCTCCCTGAAGTTTACTCAGTGCTTCACTAACGCCTTGACGAAACTGACCGCAGTTGCATACTTCCTGATGAATCAGGTGCGCAATCACTTCTGTATCTGTTTCTGATTCGAACCGGTAGCCATTTTCGAGCAATTGCGCTCTCAGCTCTTCGTGATTCTCGATGATGCCGTTGTGAACAACGGCGACTTCGTCACTGGAGGCGTGGGGATGTGCATTTAGTTCCGTCGGTTTGCCATGCGTCGCCCAGCGAGTGTGGGCGATTCCGACACTGCCCTCAACCTTGCTATCTCCCAAAGCGTTCCTGAGTTCTTTTACCTTGCCGACCCGACGCAAGCGCTGGATTTGCTTGTCCTGACCGAAAACAGCCAGGCCCGCAGAATCATAGCCGCGATACTCCAAACGCTGTAGACCTTCCAGCAATATCCTGCTGGCTTTTCTTCTTGTGACTGCACCTACGATCCCGCACATTACTTGTCTCTAGGTCCTTTCCAGTTGGTCAGGTTTTTTTGGCGGCCACGGGCGATAGCCAGTGACTTACCAGATACTTCCCTAGTGATTGTTGATCCCGCGGCGATGGTTGATCCTTCACCAATGGTCACCGGTGCAACCAGGGAGGAATTGGAGCCGACAAAAACCTGGTCGCCTATTTCGGTGATATGTTTAAGTACACCGTCATAATTACAGGTAATAGTGCCCGCACCAATATTCACTTCACTGCCAATAATGGCATCACCCAGGTAGGTCAGGTGACTTGATTTTGTTCCTTTGCCTAGTGAGGATTTCTTGATTTCAACGAAGTTACCCACGGCCACCTGCTCGGCAAGGGTTGTCCCGGGTCGAATACGGGCAAACGGTCCGACAGAGCAATCGTCTGCGATGACGGCGCCATCGATCATCGTGTTCGGTTTGATGACGGCATTGTTACCAATACGGGTACTGGAAATAGTGCAGTTGGCACCGATCATCACATTGTTGCCCAGGACCACGTCGCCCTCAAAAATGCAGTTAACATCAATCGAGACATCACGGCCCGTGCTGAGGCTCCCGCGAAGATTAATGCGCTGTGGATCGACCAGATGAACACCGTCTTCCATAAGACCACGGGCGATGTTTCGTTGATAATAGCTTTCTAGTGCAGCCAGTTGTTCAAAGGTGTTTACACCTTGAACTTCATTCGGATTCACTGTTTTGATTGCCCTGACAATGGCCTTGTCATTGTTCGCCATCGCGACGATATCAGTTAGTAAATACTCTTGCTGGGCATTCCCGGTCGTTATCCTGGATAGCCAACGATCTAAACTGGACGCGCTGGCGATCATCACGCTGGCATTGATTTCACTGATTTCTTTTTGCCGCTCATTGGCATCCCGTTCCTCAACAATCTGGATAAGTTGATCACCGTCCTTGATGATGCGGCCATAATTGAAAGGGTGGGGTTGATCTACCGTGAGGACACCAAGATCACACACTTCATCAAGCAACTTTCTAATAGTCTGAAGTTCGAGTAGCGGCCCATCACCCGGGAGAATGAGTACTCTGGAGGACGGGTCTATGTCCGGCAGGGCCTGCATGACGGCATGGCCTGTGCCCTTTTGCTCTGATTGCATCACCCAATTTACGTCGTGATCACAAAACGTTGATCTTACCTGGTCAGCACCACTGCCAATAACCACATGCACTCGTTTGGGATTGAGTTCGGCAGCGGTGTCAAGCAGGTGGGCAAGCATGGGCTTGCCGCCGATGGGATGAAGCACTTTGGGCTTGTCGGATTTCATCCGCGTACCCATACCCGCCGCCAGGATACAAATCTCAATTTGGCTTGGTGTCACGTTTTGCATTGTGAGGAGTTTACCCTTTCACAAACGCGGTGGATATGCCCGACAACACACGGGTTACGTTATTGGCGGGCAAAAAAAAGGCGGTCATACCAAGGTAGCACCGCCTTTGGTTTTTTGTTGGGCTAAAACTACTGCCGATACTTTCTGATGGTGCGTAACATGGCGGCAGTTTCCTGTATATCTGCTGTCACCCGGCCAAAATCGATATCAGCCTTATTGTCTGCCAGTTCCTGTTCTGCTTTTCGTTGAGCCGCCACCGCTGCAACTTCATCCATGTCATCCGCTCGTAAAGCGGTATCGGCGAGAATCGTAATAGACGTTGGCTGTATCTCGATATAACCACCGGAGGCATAAAAGATCTCTTCTTCGCTACCCTCCAGCTTCAATCTCACCGGACCCGGTTTTACACCGGTCAGCAAGGGAGTGTGGCCAGGAAATATGCCCAATTCGCCAATGGTGCCAGTAGCAACTACCATCTCCACCTGGCCCGAGAATATTTCCTCTTCAGCGCTGACAATACTGCAATGTACGGTTGCTGCCATGTGAGTCTTACCCCTTTAATTAAACCCTATAAGGTCTTGGCCTTTTCAATTGCCTGTTCAATACTGCCCACCATGCTAAAAGCAGCCTCTGGCAGATCATCGTATTCGCCGTCGAGGATGCCCTTAAAACTGCGTATCGTGTCCGCCAGAGGTACATAAACACCCGGCTGACCCGTAAACACCTCTGCCACGTGCATCGGCTGGGAGAAGAACTGGGAAACTTTACGAGCGCGGTAAACCGTCAGCTTGTCTTCCTCGGAGAGTTCGTCCATACCCAGAATCGCGATGATGTCTTTCAGTTCTTTGTACTTCTGCAATACACTCTGGACGCCTTGAGCAACGTCATAGTGTTCGTCACCAACCACCAGTGGATCCAATTGTCGTGACGTTGAATCAAGCGGATCTACCGCCGGATAAATACCCAGCGATGCGATGTCCCGCGACAATGTTACCGTTGAATCCAGGTGTGCAAATGTCGTCGCCGGAGATGGGTCGGTCAGGTCATCAGCCGGGACGTAAACTGCCTGGATTGATGTAATGGAACCTGACTTGGTGGTGGTAATGCGTTCCTGCAGCACACCCATTTCTTCAGCCAGGGTTGGCTGATACCCCACTGCTGACGGCATACGACCCAACAAGGCAGAGACCTCGGTGCCTGCCAGTGTGTAGCGGTAGATGTTGTCGACAAAGAACAACACATCCTTGCCGTCGTCACGAAACTTTTCAGCCATGGTTAGACCAGACAGGGCGACTCGCAGTCTGTTTCCCGGTGGTTCATTCATCTGGCCAAAAACCATGGATATTTTATCGAGTACACCGGCATCGTGCATTTCGTGATAGAAATCGTTACCTTCACGGGTTCTTTCCCCAACCCCTGCAAAGACTGACAAACCCTCATGTTCTGTCGCAATATTGTTGATCAGTTCAAGCATCGTTACCGTCTTGCCAACACCGGCGCCACCAAACAAACCCACCTTACCCCCTTTCGCGAAAGGGCAAATAAGATCGATGACTTTTACGCCGGTTTCAAGCAGATCGCGGCCACCAGCCTGTTCCTCATAAGTAGGGGGAGCCCGGTGAATTGGCATACGGGACTTTTCACCGATCGGCCCCTTTTCATCGATGGGGTTACCCAGAACGTCCATGATTCGACCCAGGGTTTCTTCACCTACCGGTACAGAAATAGGCGTATTGGTATTGCTTACCGCAAGGCCACGGCTAACGCCTTCCGAGCTACCCATTGCAATGGTTCTAACAACACCATCACCGAGCTGCTGCTGCACTTCTAGCGTCAGGTCTTTTTCATCGACATTGAGTGCGTCATATACCTTGGGGACTTCATCCCGTGGAAACTCAACATCAATGACCGCACCAATAATCGATACGATACGTCCGCTGCTCATTGCTCTTTCCTCTTGATCTCTAACATTAATGTTTCGCTTCAAAAAAACTTCTGTCTATCGGCCGCGGTGCTTTATACCGCCGCCGCGCCACTGACAATCTCTGACAATTCCTGCGTAATGGCAGCTTGCCGTGCGTTATTCATAATGAGTTCCAGCTCATCAACCAGGTCACCCGCATTATCAGTCGCGCTTTTCATCGCTATCATCTTGGCTGCCTGTTCGCAGGCAACGTTTTCCACCACGGCCTGATAGACCTGGGACTCAATGTACCGGGTAATCAACCCCTCAATCAGCTGCCGTGCATCCGGCTCATATATGTAATCCCATCGTCGCTTCTCGGGTTCATCGTCTTCGGGATCCAGGGGTACTAGCTGCTTGATCGTTGGCATTTGAGTCATCGTGTTTACGAAGACATTATTAGAAAGGTAGATTTTGTCTATGTTGCCAGTGGTAAACGAATCCAACATCACCTTGATGCTACCAATCAAGTCATCCATTGCCGGTGATTCACTCACATGGCTACTCGCAGCAACGACATTTCCACCATAACTTTTGAAAAACTGTGCGCCTTTGTTACCGATTAAACACAGATCGACTTCAATACCGTCTTCAACCCATTTTTTAATGTCTTTTACGGTTGCCTTGAGTAGATTGATATTCAAACCACCACACAAACCCTTGTCTGTGGTGATGATAATGTAACCAATTCGCCTGACCTCTCTTTCGACCATGAACTCATGTCGAAACTCTGGGGATGCTTTCGCTATATGACTGATCACGTCTCTTATATGATCCGAATAGGGTCGGCCACGGGACATACGCTCCTGGGCCTTACGCATCTTACTGGCAGCAACCATTTGCATCGCGCTGGTAATTTTCTGCGTGTTCTTAATACTGCCTATCTGTTTTCGAAGTTCTTTGGCGTTCGCCATAACATCCTCGTTAAGTGCGCTCGTTAGTTGCGCTCATTAATCACGCGGGCATGGTTACCAGGTCTGGGTAGACTTGAAGGTATCCAAAGCGCTCTTCATTGTCTCGATGACGTCGTCTGTGTAAGCACCATTGACGTTAACTTCTGCCATAAAGTCTGCATGTTCTGCGTTCATATAGGAGATCAACGCCGCTTCAAAATCGAGTACCTTATTGACTTCTACATCTTCCAGGTAACCTTCACCGGCGGCAAATAATACGACGCCCATTTCAGCAACGGTCATCGGTGCATACTGCTTTTGTTTCATGAGTTCGTTAATTCGCTCACCATGCTCCAGCTGCCGTCGAGTGGCATCATCAAGATCTGAAGCAAATTGAGAGAAGGCGGCCAGTTCGCGAAATTGAGCTAACGCCAGCTTGATACCACCGGAGATCTTCGCCATAAACTTAACCTGCGCGTCACTTCCCACCCGAGAAACAGATATGCCCGGGTTCATCGCAGGCCGTTCACCGGCATTAAACTTGTCCGACTCCAGGAAGATCTGTCCATCGGTAATGGAAATAACGTTGGTCGGCACAAAGGCTGATACGTCCCCTGCCTGGGTCTCAATAATGGGCAGTGCTGTCAGTGATCCGGTTTTACCCTTCACTTCTCCATTGGTGAACTTATCAACGTATTCTGCGTTGACTCGAGCCGCACGTTCCAACAAACGAGAATGCAAATAGAATACGTCACCGGGATAGGCTTCACGGCCTGGCGGGCGACGTAACAGCAATGAAATTTGACGATAAGCCCAGGCTTGTTTGGTTAAATCATCATATATGATCAGTGCGTCTTCGCCCTGGTCCCGAAAATACTCACCCATGGTGCAACCGGAATACGCAGACATGTACTGCATTGGCGCCGGGTCGGATGCACCAGCGACAACCACGATCGTATTATCCATGGCACCATATTCTTCCAGCGTCCGGACAACATTCGCAACCGACGAGTACTTTTGCCCAATGGCCACATAAACACACTTAATGCCCGATTTCTGCTGATTGATAATTGTATCGATGGCGATTGCGGTCTTACCCGTCTGGCGGTCACCAATGATCAACTCTCTCTGGCCTCGGCCAATCGGAATCATTGAGTCAATACATTTCAGCCCCGTCTGTACAGGCTGGTCAACGTGCTGGCGAGCAATGACGCCCGGAGCCACTTTTTCTACCGGGGAATATGTGCTGGCATTGATAGTGCCCTTGCCATCTATCGGATTACCCAGGGCATCAACCACCCGGCCTAACAATTCAGGTCCTGTCGGCACTTCAAGAATGCGACCCGTACACTTCGCTGTCTGGCCTTCCCTTAATGCCTTGTAGTCTCCCATGACAACCGCACCAACCGAGTCTCGCTCAAGGTTTAGGGCAAATCCGAATACATTGCCCTCAAATTCAATCATCTCGCCGTTTTGGACGTCTGCGAGCCCATGAATTCGTACGATACCGTCAGAGACGCTGACTATAGTGCCTTCGTTTCGAGCTTCCGATGAGATATCAAGCTTTTCAATCCGCTGCTTGATAATCTCGCTTATTTCGGACGGGTTCAGTTGTTGCATGTTCCGTTCCTCGAGGAATGGTTAATTAATTTATCTGGTTCTTCTCTGGGCTAAGATCCGTGTTCCGGACAGGAACTAACTAGTGCTTGTCCGCGGAACTAACTAAGTACCCGTGATAGCTTTTGCAGCTTGCCGCGCACCGAATTATCTATCACCGTGTCTTCGGCCTTGATCACAACGCCACCCAGGAGCGTCGGATCCACAATCGAAGACAGGTTGATCTCTCTTTGTAATCTCTGCTTTAAAGCTGCCGCCAGTTTTTGTTCATCCGCTTCGTCAACTTCATAAGCACTGGTAATCTGAACGTCCATGGTTTTTTCATGGTTCGATCGAAACAATTCATATAATTCGGCAATCTTCGGCATTAAGCTGATTCGACCATTTTCTGCTAATACAGTGACAAAGTTCTGCCCTTTCGGGGAAAGCTCTTCACCCATGACGACAATCACCAGCTTCGCTTCGTCTTCGGTTGTAAGCAGCGGGTTGTCGAGCGCAGATCTTACCCCAGGCTGCTGAACAACGTTGGCGAGTAAACCAAGCATTCTTGACCAGTTCGCCAAACCAGACGCCTCATCGAGGGCTTGTGAAAAAGCCGCCCTTGCATAGGGCCTTGCGATTGTCGTTAATTCTGACTCTGCCATTCTTTTCCTGTCTAGTTTCCTGTCTTTTAGTTAAAGCTGGGCAGCTATCCTGGTGAGCATTTCCTGGTGTGTCGCCTTGTCAACGTCTCGTTCCAGAATTTTCTCTGCGCCTTCAATCGCCAGTGCACTGACCTGGGATCTTAATGCTTCTCTCGCCCGATTGACTTCCTGATCAATCTCCGCCTGCGCCCCAGTCTTGATACGATCGGCTTCTTCCTGGGCTTGCCCTTTTGCCTCGTCGACAATCTGGCTGGCTCGATTCCTGGCCTGGGCAATGAGTTCTGCGGCCTGTTTCTTGGCTTCGTCCAGTTCCAGTGCAGAAGCATCATTGGCTTCTTCGAGCTGTTTTTCAGCTTCCGCTGCTTTTTCAAGCCCATCGGCGAGCGCTTTCTGACGCTCACGCATAATCGCCGTCAGTGGTGGCCAAACGAACTTCATGCAGAACAAAACGAACAGCACGAATGAAATCATTTGGCCTAACATCGTTCCTAAACTAAAAGTCACACATCACCTCGAAATTCGGCTAATGGTCTTGGCTTTGCAGTCTTAGACCGCAAAGATCATATACAGGGAGATACCCACTGCAATAATCGGTATCGCGTCAACCAGCGCCAGGGAGATGAACAACTGCGTCATCAGCATGGGCTGTAGTTCTGGCTGGCGGGCAACACCTTCAAGATACTTGCCGCCTAAAATACCAATACCGACACCACTACCGATGGCTCCTAGACCCATCAGTATGCCACCGGCGATATAGATTAAAGATTGTTCCATGACTTACTCCTAGTGTTGCTCGTCAAAATAGTTGGTTAACAGATTCATTATGATCAATGTTCGCCGGTATCGTGCGCCTGAGTTAGATAAACTATCGTCAAGATCATAAACACGAAAGCCTGCAGACTGATGATCAGAATATGGAATATTGCCCAGGGCAAAGTGAGTGTCCATTGCAGATAAAAAGGTAACAATGCGGCAATTAGAATAAAGATCATCTCGCCAGCATACATGTTGCCGAACAGTCGAAGACCATGGGACAAGGGTTTTGCAATGAGATCCACCATCTCGAGCACAAAGTTGAATGGATACGCCGCTGGATGCGCAATCGGATGGGTGAATTTGCTGGCAACGAAGCCAATGGGCCCGTTCAACTTGATGCTGTAATACACAACCAGGAAGAAAACGCCGATTGACATCCCCAGGGTTGCATTGGGGTCGGTGGTAGCTACCACTTTGAAATGATCAACACCCATCAGTTTTACCGCTTCAGGGATGAAATCAACAGGAATCAGGTCCATCAGGTTCATCAGGAATACCCAGACCAGAATAGTCAGAGACAAGGGGCCGATGATGGCATTGGGTCTGCTGCCAAAAACCTGCTGGACGTTATTGTCAACAAACTCGACTGCAACTTCCAAAAGGTTCTGGTACGCACCGGGCACTCCGGCAGTCAGATTACGGGCACCCCAGTAAAACATGCCACAAAAAGCCATGCCCAGTGTAATTGACCAGAACAGCGTGTCTACATGAATGGTCCACATACCCATTTCCAACTCTTCCGCCATGGAATGGGCGAAACCCCAGGTACCATCAGGATGCTTACCATAGGTAAGGTTGGTTATATGATGTTGAATATACTCGGCAGTGGAAGGTGTCTCGCCAGCCATAATTTCTCAATGTTCGTTAAAAATCGTTGCCTTATCTTTCACGAGCTGCCTCTCACGGGCAGCTATTGTTTTCTTCGCTTCAATCAGCGGCACCAGCATGTTAAACAACATCACCAAAATAAGGGCAACAAAGTAGAACATGACTTCAAGTGGTTTTACCCAGAAAAAAACCGCTGCAAAAATCACGGCGGTCATAACAAGTTTGCCCAACTCTCCTCTTACCAGGGACTTCAACGCCCCACTCGAATCTGCTACTCGACCCAGGCGCCAGGCCAATAGTGCATTGGGTACTGCGCAGGTCAAACCACCTAACAGAACTGAGTAGGCAGCAACCCAGCCTACGATTAAATACAAAGTAGCTGCAATAAACGTGGCGACAAACTGCGCCACAACAATCCGGTATATCGGGGTTTCCAGCATTTACTTCGATGGTCCCAGAGAGCGCCATAATAACCGGTCAGTTCGCCCTGACTCTCGCGGGTGCAGAGTATAGTGATTTAGCATGTTTCCTTCAACTTGATCTGTTGGGAAAGCCGGTTTTTTTACGACCAGTCTCTGAACTCGGGAATTGGCTGGTTACCCCAGGTCACCAAATCGATCCAATATGCCATCCAACTCATCCAGGCTGCTATATTTGATAACCAGTTTGCCCTTACCTCTCGAACTGTGCTGGATCATTACCGGCTGACCAATAGTCGTCGACAAGCGATTCTCCAGATTACGCGTATCAGGATCCACCACCCTTGCTGGTTTACGATTATTTAGCCCAGACAACAGTTTTCGAACCATGGCTTCTGCCTGCCGCACATTCAGGTTATGAGCAGCCACATCTCGAGCGACACTGCTTTGTTGTTCGGGTGAAAGACTTAACAGTGCCCGGGCGTGGCCCATCTCTATATCCCCGTGGACCAGCATCTGGGCAACTTCCGGGCTGAGGTTAATCAAACGCAGGAAGTTAGTCACCGCAGCGCGACTTTTACCGACTGCATCGGCTACCTGCTGGTGGGTTAAATCAAAATCCTCAATTAACCGCTGCAAAGCCAGGGCTTCTTCCATGGGGTTAAGATCTTCACGCTGAATATTCTCGATCAGAGACATGGCGACAGCGGATTCGTCGTTGACTTCCTTGATAACAGCCGGGATCTTGTCCAACCCGACCAACTGGGCAGCTCGCCAGCGTCTTTCACCAGCAATAATTTCGTAGCGATTCTCCGAAACAGATCGCAATACGATGGGTTGCATCACACCCTGGGCTCGTATGGAGTTAGCCAGTTCCTGCAACGCTTCATCATTGATTACCGTTCTAGGCTGGTACTTACCAGGCCTTATCCACTCCAAAGGAATTTCATCCAGGCTGGGTGCCGATGATTCCACAGATTTTTGCTTGTTTTCTGACCCCAGCAGGGCGTCTAAACCCCTGCCTAATCCTCGTCTTTTTACAACCATTAAGATTGTGCTCCTGGCTGTGCCCGGTCGGATTGTGTGGGGCCAGACGCACTGACCTGATCATAGCGCCGGTTGATTTCGCCCGCTAAAGCCAGGTATGCCCGGGCGCCACGGGATTGCTTGTCATAGTAGAGCACCGGCAAACCATAGCTGGGTGCTTCGGCAAGACGAACATTCCGCGGAATAACAGTTCGGTAGACCTTATCACCGAAGTGGTCCAGTAACTGATTAGATACATCGCGGGTCAATCTATTACGGGGATCATACATAGTGCGAATGATGCCCTCTATTCGCAGCCCGGGATTCAAGTGCTGGGTAATTCTCTGGACGGTATTTATTAATGCGGACAAACCTTCGAGCGCATAGTACTCGCACTGCATGGGGATAATAACCGCATCGGCGGCCACCAGACCGTTTATTGTCAGCAGACTCAATGATGGCGGGCAATCCATGACGATAAAATCGTACTGTGAACGTATCGCCGATAACGCATCTGACAACCTGTATTCACGACGGTCCAGATCCATTAATTCTAATTCTGCCCCGGTCAGCTCAACATTGGCCGCCAGCAGATCGTAGCCGGGAGCCTGCTGTCCGCTTTGAGAAGGCCACCCGGCTTCAACGATGGCCTCTGACACTGCCCGATCATCAATCAGCACATCATAAATTGAGAGATCCAGTTCGCTTTTATCTGTCCCGCTACCCATGGTGGCATTTCCCTGGGGATCCAGGTCGACCAATAACACTTTGCGGTGCGTCGCAGCCAGAGAAGCCGCCAAATTGACGCTCGTGGTTGTTTTACCGACCCCGCCTTTCTGATTTGTGATTGCCAGTATTGTCCCCAACTACCTTGCCTCTTAGCTTTTCTTTTTCAAAATGACGAGATGACGCTCTGCTCCAACCTGCGGTACCGCCAGCAGATGGGTGGTTGTTATTTGAAACGGTGAAATATCCGACCGGGTTTCTGCCTCGTCAAGCTTGCCCTTCAATGCAAGTATCTCACCATGACATGACAGTAAGTGTGCCGTCTTTTCGGTGATATCTGCAAGCGACGCAAATGCCCGGCAGATCACCTGGTCAAAAGTCTCCCTGTACACCTCGGCCCTTGACTGTACAATCCGACAATTTTTCAGTCCCAGGACTATCTTCACTTGCTGCAGGAAGCGCGTTTTTTTACCATTACTGTCCAGCAGGGTGAAGTTTTTCTCAGGGAAGTACAATGCGAGCGGCAAACCAGGGAATCCAGCACCAGAACCCACATCAATGATATTCGCGCCCTTAACATGTGCCTGAACCGACAGGGAGTCGAAAATGTGATGGGTAATAATCTGCGCCGGGTCTCTAATAGCGGTTAAGTTGTACGTCTTGTTCCATTTGACCAGTTGTTCGAGTAAATCTGCCAATCCGCAGACGAACTGATTATCGAACTGAAGACCCATTTCCGTCAGGCCATCCTCGATTGCCATATTTATATTCATGTAGCCACATTCATGCAGACAAATTCATGCCGATCTTCGGATGAGTTGTTTCGCCTTCTTCAGGTGAATCAATAATAGAGAGATAGCCGCAGGTGTCAGCCCTGGAATTCGCCCTGCCTGGCCGATAGTTTCAGGTTGTACATCCTGCAGTTTCTGTTTCACTTCATTGGACAAGCCGCGGATTTCGTTATAGTCCACCGAGTCGGGAATGTTCGCTTCTTGCTGATCTCGAATCCGTTCGATTTCATCCTCCTGTCTCGCGATATAACCCTCATACTTAAGGTCAATTTCAATCTGCTCATTAACCTCTGCATCCGGCCACTCCAGTTCAAGGATGCGCAACAGGCTCGACACGTCAACATTAGGCCGACGCAGCAATTCGGACAGACTATATTCCCGGCTCAGGGGTTGCCCGAGATAAGTTTCAACATCAGTGTTCCCCGGCTGACACCAGGATGACGCCAGTGTTTGCTTTCTGCTTTCAATAAGTTCGGTTTTTTCACCATAGCGGGTCCATCGAGCATCATCGATGAGACCCATGTTCCGGCCTGTTTCAGTGAGCCGTCGATCAGCATTGTCCTGCCGCAGTATGAGCCGGTACTCAGCACGACTGGTGAACATCCGATAGGGTTCCTTGGTTCCCATGGTGATCAAATCATCGATCAATACGCCGATGTAAGCTTCACTTCTGGCTGGACACCAGGGCTCTAGCTGCTGGCTATACCTGGCCGCATTGATACCTGCGATCAGCCCCTGCGCGCCCGCTTCCTCGTATCCGGTTGTACCGTTAATCTGGCCCGCAAAATAGAGTCCGGGCATATGCTTCGTCTCTAATGAGGAATGCAGGTCCCGGGGTTCAAAGAAATCATATTCAATTGCGTAACCGGGACGCGTGATCTCCGCTTGCTCAAATCCCTTAATGCTGCGTACCAGCGCTAACTGAACATCAAATGGCAAACTGGTGGAGATGCCATTGGGATACAACTCCAATGAATTCAGGCCTTCCGGTTCTATAAAGATCTGGTGCGAATTTTTATCGGCAAAGCGTACTACCTTGTCTTCAATTGAGGGGCAATAACGGGGTCCAACACCTTCAATTTCACCGGTAAACAACGGTGATCGGTCCAATCCCCGGGTAATAATCTCGTGGGTGCGCGCATTAGTGTGGGTGATATGACAATTAACCTGCGTAGGATGGTCTTCTTGAGATCCCATAAACGACATCACGGGTCTGGGATTTTCCCCGGGTTGAGCGTCGAGACCTTCAAAGTTTACTGTTTTTGCATCTATTCGCGGCGGTGTCCCGGTTTTCAACCGATCCACCTTGAACGGCAGTTCTCGCAATCGTTCCGAGAGCCGATTCGATGGCGCATCACCGGCCCGGCCACCGGGATGTTTCTGCATCCCCACATGAATGATGCCGCCTAAAAACGTGCCTACCGTCAGTATCACGGTTTTTCCTTTAAATCGAATGCCCGCATTAGTGACCACTCCAGCCACCCGATCTTTCTCGACAATCAGGTCATCCACAGATTGTTGGAAAATTTGCAACCCTGGCTGGTTTTCCAGATACCCGCGAATCGCCTGCTTGTACAATTGACGATCTGCCTGTGCCCTGGTCGCCCTGACAGCTGGACCCTTGCGTGAATTCAAGGTTCTAAAATGAATACCCGCCTGGTCTGCCGCCAATGCCATGACGCCACCCAATGCATCAATTTCTTTCACCAGGTGACTTTTTCCAATACCGCCAATAGCCGGGTTACAGGACATCTGGCCAAGGGTGTCAATGTTCTGGGTCACCAGCAATGTGGATGTACCCATGCGAGCGGCAGCCATCGCCGCTTCAGTACCAGCATGACCGCCACCGACAACAATTACGTCAAATTGTTTGGGATAGTCCATTGTTTTTGCGGAATAGGAAATTTGGGGGGGCAAGTATACAGATAGGCAGCCCTTTGTCTATGAAGTGTCTTGCTGAACCGGTGGCGGAATTACTTTCCGATACAAAAGTTTGAAAAAATAAGCCCCAGTAAATCGTCGCTACTGAATTCCCCTGTGATTTCACTCAGAGATTCATGGCAAAGCCTCAATTCTTCTGCCAGCAACTCACCGGCGCCCCGGGACAACAATTGATCCCTGCCCACTTGCAGATGATCCAAACCGCGAGTCAATGCCTCCACATGCCTCGCCCGGGCGATAAAGGATCCCTCTTCTGAGAGATCGAGTGAAAAGGCTGCCTTTATCAAGGATTTTAAGTCCGACATGCCGGTGCCGAGCTTTGCAGAAATACAGGTGACGGGATAGTCGAAGTGTTTCGGAATCTCTGGTTGTCTGGATGCAACATCAATCTTGTTGAGTACTACGAGCAATTTTTCTTTATCAGGTAGCTCGCGGATAAGTGAGGTTAGGTCTTCCTGCCAATCTTTGGTCGACTGTAAATCAACAAGGACTAACATGCCGTCCGCATTTTCTATTTCCACCAGCGCCCGCCGAACACCTTCCTGTTCGACCTCGTCTCCCGCATTACGAATACCTGCGGTATCCACCAATTTAAGTGGTATGCCATCGAGGTGAATAAACTCGTTGATGAGATCACGGGTGGTACCTGGGATTGTTGCGACTATGGATGAATCACGGCCCGATAACTGATTCATTAAGCTGGATTTTCCCGCATTGGTTCTGCCCGCCAGTACCAGGGTTATTCCCTCCCTCAACAACGCACCTTCGTTCGCTTGTTGTAGAACCTCCTTCAGCGCACACTCCAGTTCGTCGAGATTCCTGGCAATTCTCCCATCGGACAAAAAGTCAACTTCCTCTTCGGGAAAGTCAATAGCTGCTTCTATGTACATCCGTTGATTGATCAGCCTCTCGTTAAGCTGTTTGATCTTTTTCGAAAACTCACCCTGCAATGATCTCATTGCGCCTTGGGCAGCCTGCTGACTGACGCTGTCAATCAAATCAGCGATAGCCTCCGCTTGTGACAGGTCAATCTTGTCATTGAGAAAGGCTCTCTGGGAAAATTCCCCCGGTTGAGCTATGCGTGCGCCTAATTCAACTATGCGCATCAGCAACATGTTCATCACTACGGGACCACCATGACCTTGTAATTCCAGAACGTCTTCACCGGTGAACGAATGGGGTGCCGGGAAAAAAAGAGCAATACCCTGATCGATCGTTGTACCGTCTGCAGCCTTAAAGTTGCTATAGGTCGCCACTCTGGCTTCGGGGATATGGGTAAACAAAACTGAGGCGATAGCCGTAACGAGCTCGCCAGAAATTCGAACAATGCCAACCCCGCCCCGACCAGACGGAGTCGCTATCGCGGCAATTGTATCTGTATTCTGAATTTCCGCTTCTCCCGAAGCTACCGGGTAATCTGTTGATCAAGTCTTCTTATCTAGCTGCCGGGTCACGTACCATTGCTGCAAGATCGACAACAAATTGTTTATCAGCCAATACAGCACCAGCCCAGAGGGGAACCATAGAAAAAAGAAAGTGAACATGATGGGCATCATCTTGAACACTTTTGCCTGCACAGGATCAGGAGGTTCTGGTTGCATCATTTGAGTGGCAAACATGGAGAGGCCCATGAGTATCGGCAAAACGAAATAGGGATCCATCGCCGACAAATCATGAATCCATAAAATAAAGGGTGCTTGTCTTAGCTCGACACTTTCCATTAGTGACCAATATAACGCTAGAAATACAGGCATTTGCAGCAGCATTGGTAAACACCCACCTAACGGATTTGCCCCTTCCTTTTTGTACAGATCCATCATTGCCTGTGAAAATTGTTGCTTGTCATCTCCATATCGATCTTTCAGGCGAGCCATTTCAGGCTGCAGCTTGCGCATTTTTGCCATGGACTTAAAACTTGCCGCAGACAAAGGGTAGAGCAGGGACTTGACAATAATGGTAAGCAGGATGATGGACAGACCCCAGTTGTTTACATACGTGTGTATAAACGTCAGAAGATCAAACAAAGGTTGGGCCAGCCACCAGAGAAATCCGTAATCAACCGTCAGGTTTAGTCCTGGGGATATTTCTTCGAGCCGATACTGGTCCTTTGGGCCCATGTAGAACCCGGCGGTAAGGCTATCTAACTGACCGGCTTTAACCTGCCAGGCCGGTCCGGTGAAACCATACAGATAAACATCCTGGTTTCGAAGTTTGCGTGCCTGGTAGGTGTAAGTTTGTTGGTCCATCGGCACCCAGGCAGTGACAAAGTAATGTTGAACCATCGCCATATACCCACCTTCGACTTTCGCTTTGTATGATTCCTCTTCGATATCATCAAAAGCCAGTTTTGTATAAGGTGAATCACTATTGAAGGTTGCGCCGCCAGTGAAAGGTTGCATACCCATTCCCGAGGTATCAGACATCACCGGATCACCACTGTCTCGTTTTATCTGAGCAAACAGGGAAGCCTGCCAGATCTCCGACGATTGGTTGTTGATAATATATTCAAGGGTTATCAGGTAATCGGAACGCTTAAAAATATAGCGTTTGGTTATTCTTACACCGTTTTCCTCAGGAAGGGTCAGGTCCAGGATGAGTTCATCACTTTCACCCATCTCGTAGTGGCTCTTCTGACTGACAAAAACAGGCCGACCACTGGAAGTATCGGTACCATTTTTACCAATTAATCCGCTCTGAGCGGTATAGGTGTTTGCAGGGTCCACTAAAAGAAACGGGATGTCGAGCGACTCCAGGCTCGCCGGAAATTTCGGCAACGCCCCCTGAACAATGTCCCCTCCCAGCTTGCTTATCTGAATTTCGAAAACATCAGTTGAAACAGTGATAATGTTATTGGGGTCTGACACGGATTGGATGACAGGCACCGAAACCATCTCAGAAGTTTCTGCAGGATCAATTGTCGGTACAATGTCAGGTCCCGGTTCATCCGAAACAAGGTTTAAATCGATTTCATCAATCCCTGCAGAGCTTCCAGGATCAGATTGACTAACCTGTTCAGAAACCGACTCCTTCAAAGCGCCTTGTTTGTAGTCTTCATTCCAAGCGAGAATGAGCAGATAGGAAGTAACCGCAAGGCCTAACAGTATAATAATACGTTGATAGTCCATGGCAAGTTACACCTTGATTTGTTCGTTAGCTGGAACAGGGTCTACACCGCCAGGATGAAAGGGATGGCATTTACATATTCGCGCTGTCGCAAGTACTACGCCTTTAGCGACGCCGTGAACCTCAATGGCTTCTTTGGCGTACTCCGAACAGCTTGGATAGAACCTGCAGCGAGGACCCATGAGCACACTGAAAGACAGTTGATAGGTACGGATAAATAGCAGAACAAGCCGTTTAAACATGTGCAGTCGCCAAAATTTTCTTCCCAAGTTTAGCCCAAAGCACTGTCAACACTCGCGTTAACTCAGCGCCTTGAACGCGATTCACACCAGAGCGGGAGACAATGACAATATCCACGCAAACGTCAACATTGAATGAGGTTCGAAACGACTCTCTGATTCGACGTTTTATATGATTGCGATCTACAGCGTGGGGAGTGTTTTTTTTACCGACAACCATGCCAATTCTACTCGTGGGGAATCTGCTTTCTATGGCCAGAATCAAGAATTCTGCAGAACTGACACGATACCGCGAATCTTTAAAAACAGCATCAAACTCTTTTGAATGTAGAATTCGGCGACTGGAAGAAAATCCCTGGTGGGCCATACCAGGAGGTGGGCGATGTTGTTTAAGCAGACAGTACCTTACGGCCCTTAGCGCGACGTCTCTTCAAGACCAATCGACCATTTTTCGTTGCCATGCGAGCGCGAAAACCGTGGGCTCGCTTGCGTTTGATTACACTGGGTTGAAATGTTCTTTTCATGTTGAATGTACCGATATGCGGTGGGGCTAAAAAGAGCGGGGATTCTAATAAAGATGGTCTAGACAGTCAATTTGAAAGACAATTAATTTCATCAGAAAAGGGGCCGCCCGCGTATTGGAGCCTGTTTAATAGAAATGTATTATATAAAAGAACTTGTTATTATTATTTATTATTATAGTCACCTATCTTGTTAGTTAATGCAAAATTCCCCTTGGTATCAATACCTTAGCGTCTGTCTAAACCGGTGTTTATGAACCTTCGGAGCTGTTTGAAAGTTGTGTATAGCCTGGGTAAAAAAGCACTACTTATACAGTATCGTAACTGGCTGCGGACACCTTCGAGTTTTATCAACAAGTTACCCACAAGTTAATCAGACCTTATTGACTGGTTATTACGATAAACCATTGAAAAACAAGTGATTTTAATTACGATAATTTGTCACAGGGAGTTGGCTTGACGGCCTAAATGGGGTTACTATTCCAGTCAAGGATACGGGCGTTGTTGGATGATTGGTACCCGAATCCGAAAAAAATAACAAACCAGTAAAGTCGAAATCTACTCAAGTTATCTATTACCGCATCCTACGGAGGTCCTGTGGGCGCAAACGTATGGCAGAAATGTCTCTCGAGTCTAGAAGATGAATTATCTTCACAGCAATTTAGTACCTGGATTCGCCCACTGCAGGCTGAATCGTCGTTAAAAGAAGTCAAGTTACTTGCGCCCAATAAATATATTCGCGATCAGGTGAATGACTTGTTTATGTCCCGGATTCGGGAACTGGCTTATGCCAATGGTTTAACTAACGTCAGCCTGAAAATTGGTTCATCCCGTGGCCCGATCATGAAGGGGAAGTCTCGTTCAAATAATGCGTCGTCACTGGATAGCGGTAATTTCTATCCGCTGTTGGACCTGAACAGGGAATTCACCTTTAGTACCTTCGTCGAGGGTAGTTCGAATGAGTTCGCCAGGGCCGCCGCGCTCCAGGTCTGCGACAATGTGGGTAAATCTTCCAAGTGCCTGCTGTTGTACGGGGGGGTGGGACTTGGGAAAACCCATCTCATGCACGCAGTAGGTAATGAAATCCTTGACCGGCATCCGCAGATCAAGGTGGCTTACATGTATTCCCAGCGTTTTATGGAAGACATGGTCAGGGCGATTGAGCGAGGGGCGATGAGTGATTTCACCCAATATTATCGAAGCGTCGACGTTCTTTTAATGGATGATATTCAGTTCCTGGCAAAAGGAGTGAAGTCTCAGGAGGAATTTTTCTACGTTTTCAATAGGTTACAGGAGAACGGCAGTCAGATAGTACTTACCTGTGATCGCTACCCAAAAGAAATTAAAGGTCTTGAGGAGCGATTAAAGAGTCGCTTTGTCTGGGGTATGACTGCGCCCATCGAGCCACCGGAGTTAGAAACCAGGGTTGCAATATTGTTAAAAAAGGCCGAGCTCGATGGTGCGACCGTGTCCCATGAAGTGGCATTCTTTATCGCAGAAAAAATTCGTTCCAACGTCAGGGAGCTGGAAGGCGCATTGAAGCGAGTCATCGCCAACGCAGAATTCACGGGTCGTGCAATTAGCCTGAACCAGGTGAAAGATGCGCTGAAGGACCTGTTGGCGATTCAGGACAGGCAGGTAGGCATAGAGAATATCCAGAGAACAGCCGCCGACTACTACAAGATCAAGCTAGCGGATATGCATTCCAAACGCAGGACACGTTCAGTAGCCAGACCCAGGCAGGTAGCTATGGCATTGGCAAAGGAGTTAACGAATCACAGTTTGCCCGAAATAGGCGATGCTTTTGGAGGCAGAGACCATACGACCGTATTGCATGCCTGCAGAAAGATAGAGGAACTGCGTGAAAGTGATCGTGATATTCGAGAGGATTATAACAACTTAATACGTATTTTGACTTCCTAGCGTCGATGCGGTGGAAGGTGCTCCAGAGGATGTTTGAATGAAGTTTTCGATTAACCGAGAGGATCTACTCGAGCCCCTGCAACTGGTTTCCAGTGTTGTGGAAAGGCGACAAACACTACCGGTACTTTCAAATCTGTTGTGTTCAGTCGAAACTGGCCAATTAACCCTGACAGGGACGGATCAGGAGGTAGAGCTGTCGGCTATTACAGAGGCTATTACTGACATGGCGGCAGGAGAGGTCACTATACCGGCGCGTAAGCTCGTTGATATATGCCGTAGCTTGCCCCCGGGTGCCGAAGTTAAGTTTGCTCTGGAAGAGAATCGAGTCAGTATCCAGAGCGGGCGATTTAAATCTCACCTGGCGACGTTACCTGCAGTAGATTTCCCCCGTAGTGAGATGGAAGATGCTGCGGTTAGCCTGACTATCGGGGGAGATGAGCTCACTGGTCTTCTGGACAAAACCAGCTTTGCGATGGCACAGCAGGATGTACGGTATTTTTTTAACGGTATGTTACTGGAAATTGACGGGAATACGGTTCGTACGGTCGCAACTAATGGACAGCGACTCGCGACCAGTGAATTTGACGCCGGTGCCGGTATGGATGGCAAGAGCCAATTTATCATACCCAGAAAAGGTGTCATTGAGCTCGCGCGAGTGATTAAAGATGCCGGGCAAAGCGATGTACAGTTAATGGCGTCCAGCAACCACTTGAAGGTGTCTAGTGGAGGCGCGAGCTTAACGACCAAGTTAATTGACGGTACATACCCGGATTACCATCGTGCCATCCCGGAAGGTGGTAGTAAGCTGGTGCGGATTGATCGGCGGGAAGTGCGGGAAGCACTGAGCCGAATAGCAATATTGTCAAATGAAATGTACAGAAATGTAAAATTGCTTTTGTCGAAGGATAAGCTCCAGCTAAATGCCAATAATCCGCAGCAGGAGGAGGCAGAAGAAACGGTTACAGTCGATTACGATGGTGATGATCTGGAAATCGGATTTAATGTAAGTTACTTGATTGATGTACTCTCGACGCTCCAGGGAGAAAAGGTCGTTATGACGTTAAGCGATTCGAATAGCGCTGCACTGATAACAGACCCAGAAGATAGCATGTCGCGTTTTGTCGTGAGCCCAATGATGCTATGATATAGCATGGATCGATGGGTAAGTAAGTGCTAACAAACTTGGAAGTACAATGAAATTCACGGTAAATCGGGAAACCTTGTTGAGGCCACTGCAACAGGTCACGGGCGTTGTCGAGCGTCGTCAAACCTTGCCGGTACTTTCAAATGTCCTGTTTCAGGTGAGCAATCAACAACTCGAATTGACGGGTACCGACCTTGAGGTTAAATTAGTCGGTCGGATCGCGCTCGACGGCGCGGAGCCGGGGAATATTACCGTACCTGCCAGAAAGTTAATGGATATTTGCCGGGAGTTGCCCGAAAACGCGGAGATAGAATTCGGGCTGGAGGAACAACGTCTCACAATTCAATCTGGTCGCTTCAGGTCTGCGTTGTCGACGTTACCCGCCAGTGACTTTCCGTCGGTCGATCAGTCTGCTTCAGAGATGACTCTGTCGGTTGACAGCAAATCCTTTAAGCGCCTTATTGATCGTACCAGTTTCGCGATGGCCCAACAGGATGTCCGGTATTTTCTTAATGGCCTGTTGATTCAATTGTCCGGGGATAGTGTCCGCACCGTGGCCACAGATGGACATCGTTTGGCTATGAGTAGTTACCAGCTGCAGAACGAGTCAGAGGATAATAGTAGTCAACAGGTCATTGTGCCGCGTAAGGGTGTGTTGGAGCTCCAGCGTTTGCTCAATGAAGTCAGTGGAGATGTTAAGATTACCGTTGGATCCAATCATTTGTGTGCAGAAGGCAGTGAATTTACTTTGACCACCAAGTTGGTAGATGGCCGTTTTCCGGAATACGACCGTGTTATCCCGAATGATGGTGATAAAGTCGTTCTGGCTGACCGGCTTGAGCTTCGTCAGGCGTTAAACCGTACAGCGATACTGTCTAACGAGAAATATCGCGGTATTCGCGTTAATTTGTCTTCAGGCGCATTACAGTTGACAGCCAATAACCCGGAACAGGAAGAAGCCGAAGAGGTGGTGACTGTTGATTATGAAGGTGACTCACTGGAAGTTGGTTTTAATGTGGTTTATCTACAGGATGTACTCGGTGTGTTGGAAAGTGACAAGGTAAGACTCACGTTGCATGATGCAAACAGTAGTGCGCTACTGGAAGAGCCAGAAGATGACGATTCAGTTTACGTGATTATGCCTATGAAACTTTAAGTTGCCACCATGAGCCTGGTTCGGCTTGAGTTACAGAACATCAGGAATATATCTTCGGTCAGTCTGGACCTTGATAGGAAACTCAATCTGTTTGTGGGTAGCAATGGTAGTGGAAAGACCAGTTTGCTTGAGGCGGTCTATTTTTTGGGGTCAGCGCGTAGTTTCCGCAGCCTTCAGCTAGAACCAATTATCAAACATCAGCAGTCGGACTGCACGGTTTTCGGCGTGGTTAATAGTGGTGCCAGGGACATTAAAATAGGAGTACATCGCGGGCTAAATGGGTCTCGGGAAATTAGAGTAGCTGGTCAAGTCCAGGGTAAGGCATCGGTGCTTGCAAGGGAAATGCCGGTTCTGGTACTGGGTCCTGAAACTGTCGATTTGCTGCTGAGTACACCATCGACACGAAGAAGGTTTCTGAACTGGGGTGTGTTTCATATGGAACCTGATTTCTCTGATACCTGGGCGAGTGTAAACAGGACCTTAAAGCAAAGAAATGAATTGTTGAAGCGGCAGGGCAGTCGGACGACTGAATTAGACATCTGGACGACGCGGTTGGTCGATCTATCTGAATTGGTTCATACACACCGGGAATTGTACTGCAATAGACTATCTGCGGTTTTTACTGCTATCAGTAGCTCTCTATCCGGGTTGCAGGAAGTAAAATGTGACTATTCCCGGGGGTGGGACGCGAAACGTGACCTGAAGGCTGTACTTGAAGATCAATTGGATTCTGATTTACATCGTGGTTTTACTCAGAGCGGGCTTCATCGTGCTGATCTAAAGATCTCGGTAGCGGGTCATCCTGTGGCAACGGTGTGTTCCAGAGGAGAGCTAAAAGTACTTGCGTGGGCTTTGGTGCTCAGTCAGGCCGAACTGTTCTCTAGAGTGACGGGTAGACAATTGATTTTTCTTGTCGATGACCTGGTCTCTGAGCTGGATGAAGCTCACCGAAAACGAATTTGCCAATTTCTGATGAAAAAAGAGGGCCAGGTATTGGCCACAGGTCTGGATAGGGAAGTTTTGAAAGCCTGTTGGAACAAAGCAACCGCTAAGGTGTTTCACGTGGAACGTGGCCACT
The DNA here is from genome assembly GCA_012960755.1 of Gammaproteobacteria bacterium. The sequence goes on along the minus strand of DUAT01000078.1, from coordinate 189,851 downwards.
TTACGGAAGAGGAAAATTAAAATGACAGATGATAAATCATATGATTCGAGCAGCATAAAAGTCCTAAAAGGACTCGAAGCCGTGAGAAAACGTCCCGGTATGTACATTGGAGATACTGATGATGGCACCGGTCTACATCATATGGTGCAGGAACTGGTTGATAACTCAATTGATGAGGCTCTGGAGGGATACTGTTCAGAAATTAAAGTCATCATCCACCCCGATGAATCGGTGACTGTCACAGACAACGGGCGGGGAATACCGACCGATGTTCATGAAGAAGAACAGGTGTCAGCTGCCGAGGTCATTATGACGGTGCTACATGCCGGTGGTAAATTCGACGATAGTAACTACAAGGTGTCTGGCGGCCTCCACGGTGTGGGTGTGTCCGTGGTTAATGCGTTGTCGGAAGAGCTTAAACTTACCATATGGAGAGAAGGTCACGTTTGGGAGCAGATATATCAACACGGTGTACCCGATGCTCCGATGGCAATTGTGGGTCAAACTGACCAAACCGGTACAAAATGCCGTTTCAGGCCGTCCCCGGAGACGTTTAGCAATATAGAGTTCCATTACGACATACTGGCCAAACGGCTGAGAGAACTGTCTTTTCTGAATTCCGGCATCAGAATTTCATTGAAAGATGAAAGAACGGGTAAAGAAGAAGATTTTCTATACGATGGCGGACTAAAGAGCTTTATTGAGTATCTCAACGAAAACAAGACCGCCCTAAACAGTATTTTCTATTTTTCGTCGGAAAGACAGGACGGAATAACAGTCGAAGTCGCATTACAGTGGAACGATTCCTACCAGGAGACGTTACTGGCGTACACGAATAATATACCCCAGAGTGACGGTGGTACTCACTTACAGGGTTTTCGCGCGGCCCTGACGCGATCCCTGAATCATTATCTGGAAAAAGAAGGGATGAGTAAAAAGGCCCAGGTAAATACGACAGGTGATGATGCCAGAGAAGGATTAACCGCCATCATCTCGGTTAAGGTGCCCGATCCGAAATTTTCATCCCAGACCAAAGAGAAACTGGTCTCATCGGAAGTAAAAGCTGCGGTGGAGCAGGAGATGGGGAGTCACCTGTCTGAATATCTGCTGGAAAATCCTGCAGAAGCCAAGGCAATTGTTCAAAAAATGATTGATGCGGCCCGGGCAAGGGAAGCCGCACGAAAAGCGAGAGAAATGACACGACGTAAAGGCGCTCTGGATATTGCCGGACTGCCAGGCAAGCTGGCTGATTGCCAGGAGAAAGACCCGGCGAAATCAGAAGTTTATCTGGTCGAGGGTGATTCTGCAGGGGGTTCGGCAAAGCAGGGTCGTGATCGAAAAAACCAGGCGATATTACCTCTCAAAGGAAAAATATTGAATGTCGAAAAGGCCAGGTTTGACAAAATGTTGTCCTCCCAGGAGGTCGGTACCTTGATAACAGCGCTGGGCTGCGGTATTGGCAGGGACGAATTCGACGCTAATAAACTGCGTTACCACAAAATCATCATTATGACGGATGCTGATGTCGATGGTGCTCATATTAAAACACTGTTACTGACCTTCTTTTTCAGGCATATGCCAGAACTCATAGAGCGGGGGCATGTACTGATTGCCCAACCGCCACTTTACAAAATGACTCGAGGCAAAAGAGAGCGATATATTAAGGATGAAGGAGAGCTCACCAGCTATCTTCTCGAATCAGCTTTGGAAGAAGCTCAACTGATACCTTCCGAAGGCGCAACTACGATAAGTGGTACTGAATTACGATCAATCGCTGAAGAGTACTATTCAATTCAAGAACAGATTGGAAAGCTCAAAAGGGTCTATCCAATTGAAATAATGGAGAGCCTGCTCTACCTGCCAAAACTGGGTATCGAAAATCTAAGAAATGAGGCTGAGGTAAGGCAATGGGTAACAGACCTGGAGGCTAAAACGGTAAATTACAACTCCCCTCAAAAGAAGTATTACTATGATATTATAGAAGATCGGGAACGAGGTCTCTCCCTTCCCAGAGTCACAGTCACCAACCATGGTGTCGAGAGGGAATATGTGTTCACCCAGGATTTCTTTCTCTCAAACGATTATGCAAGGTTCACGAACTTTGGACGGCGAATGTCAGAACTCATCAAGGATGATGCCAGGATTATGAAAGGTGAAAAACAAGAGCCGATTGCGAAGCTGGAAGATGCATTTTCGTGGCTGCAAAAAGAAGCCATGCGAGGGCAATCGCGTCAACGTTACAAAGGGCTCGGGGAAATGAACCCAGATCAACTGTGGGACACAACCATGGACCCTGACAAACGGACAATGCTTCGGGTGACTATCGAAGATGCCATCGCTGCGGACCATATGTTTAATACGCTAATGGGTGATCAGGTCGAACCCAGGAAGAATTTTATTGTGGAAAATGCACTCATGGTAGCGAACCTGGACGTGTAACGGCTAACAAGAGAACTTAAGTGGTGCCAAATAGTGCTATGAAATTTGGTGTCGGATCAAGGTTGGCTGCTGGAGCCGAGTTCGCGGATAGCGGACCTGGCAAAGCTTAACAGGTCGTCGTAGCACTCGACCGAACCGCCAAGAGTCTGTAGGGTATCCTGCCCATTACCTGTTTTTACCAGCACGGGCCGACATCCCATCTTTTTGGCCGCTTCAATGTCTTTGACTGAATCGCCTACAAATGGTTGATTACTCAGCGACTCGCCAAAATCGTCAGCTATCTGGACCAGTAATCCGATATTCGGTTTCCTGCAGTAGCAGCGGTCTTTCGGATGATGAGGACAGTAGAAGACCCCCTGGATTTCACCACCAGCAGCCCGGACCAGTTGGTGCATTTTCTGATGCATGGCGTCCAGGGTTGCCGATGAAAATAAACCTCTTGCTACGCCAGCCTGGTTGGTTGCGACGTATACCTTGATACCGTTGTTGGCAAGAAGTGAGATTGCTTCGATACTACCGGGTATTGGCTTCCATTCATCCGGCGATTTTATATAGTCTCGAGAGTCGACGTTGATAACGCCGTCTCGATCCAGGATAACGACCTTCATGATTTACTGCAAAACCGATAAGTCAGCAACGGAAAGGAACAGTGTCCGCACCTGGTAAATTGTTGCTAATCGGTTGTTCCTCTGTTCTTCGTCATTTGACATTACCATAACATCATCAAAGTAAGAATCGATAACTGTTTGCAAACCGGCGAGTGCCAGAAACTTGTCTTCGTAGTTTAACGTCCTGTTCATCAGTTCAGTCGTTTGTTCGAGGGTTGCGAACAAGCGACGTTCTGACTCTTCCTGAAATAGGGCGGCAGAAACTTCCACCAAAGCGCCGGTATCTACTTTCTTTAGAATATTGGCAATTCGTTTGTTGGCTGCAATCAGGTGGACTGCCTGGGGATGTGTTCTGAAAGTTTCCAGGGTACGCACTCTAAGGTCTGCATCCGCAAGATTTGCTATAGGGTCGCTGCTTTGCCGGACGGCACTATAGGTATCAACATTCACACCGGAATCCTGGTACCAGGAACCCAACCTTTCCAGCAGATAGGTGTTAACTTCAGCGACTGTTTTTTTCGCGTCAAAACCCTGATTGTGCAGCTCCGTGGCTCGCAGAAGAAGATCGGGTATATTCAGCGGCAGTTTGTTTTCAACGCACATTCTGATGACTCCAAGGGTTTGGCGCCGAAGTGCAAATGGATCACGAGAACCGGACGGTGGTTGACCGATGCCAAACAAACCGGTGAGGGTGTCGAGTTTGTCGGCAATGGCAACAGACTGGGATTCTGCCGTCACGGGTAAATCGCCACCTGAACTTGTTGGTTTGTAGTGGTTTGCGATTGCCGTGCCGACAGAATCTTTTTCGCCGTCGTGATTCGCGTAGTAGCCTCCCATAATCCCCTGAAGCTCTGGAAACTCGTTCACCATATCCGAGACAAGGTCTGATTTGCAGAGTAAACCCGCTCGCTCAGCCACCTCAACATCTGCTTCGAGTTGACCCGCAATGACACCGGCCAGAGTTGAAACTCGATCAACTTTGTTGCGGTAACTGCCCAGCTTTGAGTGGAAGACAACGTCCTCAAGTCGGGACAGTTTAGTCTCCAGGCTGGATTTCTTGTCTTGGCTGTAAAAGAACCGGGCGTCGGATAACCTCGGCCTGATCACCCTCTCGTTGCCGGTAACAACCACTTTGGGATTTTTGCTCTCGATATTAGCGACGGTGATAAACTTCGGCAGCAGGTGATTCTTGCCATCCACCATATGGAAGTAGCGCTGGTGGGACTTCATTGCTGAAATCAATGCCTCTTCGGGTACCGTTAGAAATTCGGGATCGAAACTGCCAGCGAGAGCCACTGGCCATTCGACCAGGGCAGTAACCTCGTCCAGCAGGCTGTCATCGATAACTACCCGGGAGCCGATCGCACTGGCAATATTTTCTAACTGTTCGCGTATTGTCTGCTTTCTTTTTTCAAAGTTAACAACAACATGGGCTTGTTGCAGCGCATCTTCATAGTCGTCGCTGTGTTTAAGGATAACGGGTCCAGTGGACATGAATCTATGACCCATCGAATGACGACCGGCTCTCACCCCCAGAATGTTTGCCGGTAACACCTCTGCGCCGTAGAGTGCGACCAGCCAGTGTACGGGCCGGACAAACTCCATTCGTGAAGCTCCCCAACGCATTTTCCTTTCTATTGGCAGACTCTCCAGGCTCTTATCTATCAGGCCGGATATGAGTTCAGACAACGGGGCGCCAGGCTTTTCTTCACGATATACGAGCCACGCGCCTTTGGGTGTCTCGAGTGTCTCCAGTTTGCTCATTTCGTCAAGACCACAAGATCGCATAAATCCCAGTGCTGCTTTGCTTGGATTGCCGTCTTTGTCATGAGCCGCTTTCAGGGACGGACCACGCTTCTCGGTAGTTTGTGTGGCCTGGGCATTTGATAGTTTTGAGACCTTTAAGGCCAGTCGTCTTGGTGTGGCATAGCTCGTGATCGACCCAAACCCAAATTGCGCTTCAATAAGGGCCTGTTCAAAGGAAGCAGCAAAACTCCGCATCATTCTGCCGAGTGTCTTTGGTGGTAGTTCTTCAGTGCCAATCTCGATCAACAGAACTTCTTTTTTGGTGCTACTTGTCATTCGCAAGCTCCGCCATATAGGTTGTCCTGATGGACTCCTCCGCCAATGGGAAACCAAGTTCCCGTCGCGAGTCGAGGTAAGCCTGGGCAACACCCCGGGAAAGTGCCCTGACCCTTAGAATGTACCGCTGGCGCTCAGTGACTGAAACCGCATGTCGGGCGTCCAGCAGATTAAAGGCGTGGGATGCTTTCATAACAAACTCATAGGCTGCCAAGGGTAGATTGGCTTCCAGTAATCTACCGGTTTCTGATTCAAAAAAATTGAATTGATCAAATAGTGCATCGACATTTGAATAGTCGAAATTGTAGGCTGACATCTCGACCTCGTACTGATGGAATACGTCAGCATAGGTGACGGTCTGGTTTACGGTATTGCTCCATACAAGTTGCTTAAAGTCCTCTACGCCCTGTATATACAAGGCCAGGCGTTCGAGCCCGTAGGTGATCTCACCGGTTACAGGGTAGCAAGGTAGACCGCCCACTTGCTGGAAGTAGGTGAACTGGCTGATTTCCATACCATCCATCCAGACCTCCCAGCCCAGACCCCAGGCACCTAAAGTAGGAGACTCCCAGTTGTCTTCGACAAATCGGATATCGTGCACCAGGGGATCTATTCCCAGGAGCCGCAATGAATCCAGATAGAGTTCCTGTATATTGTCCGGGGACGGTTTAAGGACGACCTGAAACTGATAGTAGTACTGGTATCGGTTCGGATTTTCGCCATACCGGCCGTCCGTTGGTCTTCTGCAGGGCTGCACATAGGCACTGCTCCAGCTCTCGGGGCCGATAGAACGCAGAAATGTGGCCGGATGAAATGTACCAGCACCTACTTCCATGTCGTAGGGCTGCATCAAAACACATCCCTGACTTGCCCAATAATTTTGAAGTGTCAAAATTAGGTCCTGGAATGTTCGACCGCTCATCAGAGCCAACCTCTGCAAAAAAAGTGCGTAAGTATACCTGAACAAGGAGTAGCTAGTGTCTTCCGATAACAGTAATAATGTAACCCGATGCGGTTGGTGTCTGGGGGACGACCTGTACCTTGAGTACCATGACAAAGAATGGGGCTCACCACTGTACGATGACCAGAAACTTTTTGAGTTTCTGTTACTCGAAGGGGCGCAGGCAGGACTAAGCTGGATTACTGTGCTACGCAAGCGAGAAAACTATCGACTGGCTTTCGATCAGTTTGATGCCAGCAAGATTGCCCGTTATGGCGAGAAGGAGAAACGACTGCTGCTGCAGAACCCAGGCATTATTCGCAATAAACTCAAGGTTAAAAGTGCGATCAATAATGCCCAGCGATATCTTGATATCCAGTCCCGGGGTTCCTTCTCGGAATATATCTGGGATTTCGTGGAGGGTAAAACCGTGCAGAACAATTTCAAAACACTGGCAGATGTCCCGAGTAACAGTGACACTTCGGATCTGATGGCCAAAACATTAAAAAAAGCTGGTTTCAATTTTGTCGGTTCAACGATTTGCTATGCGTTTATGCAGGCGACCGGCATGGTGAATGATCATGTTCTGGCATGTTACCGCCACGTTGAGTGCCAGAAAGCAGTGCCAGTAAAAACAAGCTGATAAAACAGCGCTAGCGAAAGTTTATGGAACGCATCACTCGAAAACTACTTGAAGGCGCTTTACATCTGTTTGCAAGCCTGCCTTTGGGTGTCAGCAGATGGATCGGTGAAGTCATTGGAAAGACCAATCATTTGCTGGGTACCCGTGCCGCCAGGGTTACCCACGATAATCTGGCACTGTGTTTTCCTGCACTTTCAGTAAAAGAACGCGTGTCGCTTGAAAAGTGCTCACTGATCCATACCGGGCAGACGATGATGGAAATTCCTGCTGTCTGGCTCGGGAACTTTGAACGCGTGCAAGGGTGGATTCTAGGGGTTGAAAATGAACACCTGTTGGATGAGGCCATCAACCAGGGGCGAGGTGTGCTTGTCCTCTTACCCCATCATGGCAACTGGGAGATGTTTAACGCTTATTTTGCGAGCCGGGGTAAGATGACTGCGTTGTATCAGCCACCGCGCCAGGATCTGCTTAAACCCCTGATGCAGGGGGTTCGGGAGAAATTTGGCAATGAACTGGTAGCTACCAACGTCAAGGGTTTGGCAAGGTTGTATCGATGTCTCGAGCAAGGGCAGATCGTCACGGTGTTGCCTGACCAGGTTCCTGCCAGCGGTGAATTTGTTCCTTTTTTTGGCCATGACGCGCTGACGGACGTGCTGGTGAGCCGCCTGCTGAAAAAGACAGGCGCCGCCGCTGTCTGCTGTGTGGTGATAAGGCAAAACAGAGGATTTAAAGTCAGATTCTCCAGAGTCGAAGAGGCGATATATTCTTCTCAATTGATGGAGTCCCTTGGGGCGCTAAATTCCAGCATCGAGGGTTGCATTGCTGATCAGCTGGAGCAATATCAATGGGACTACAAACGCTTCAGGGAACGACCTGTGGGAATGAAAAAACTATACAAGTTCAATGATGAAGCTGATCTATTCCATGAATAAAACTGGCTCTGGGCCTTAAATTCCCGATTACTTTCGCCAGAACATCGGAGTGAATAGTACCAGCAGGGTAAAGATTTCCAACCGGCCCAACATCATCGCGAAGCAGAGAATTAGTTTGGCAGGATCACTGATGCCATTATAGTGATAAGCGACATCGCCCAGACCGGGGCCTAAATTATTGATGGCGGCACCCACTGCCGAAAATGCAGTCACAAAATCCATGCCGGAAGCGACCATAGCTAACAGCAAGAACAAAAATGCGATCACGTAAAATGAGAAAAACCCCCACACAGCCTCAACAACACCGTTTGAAACAGGACGCCGATTGATCTTGATCGGGAAAATAGCATTCGGGTGAATCAGGCGATGAATTTCGCGCAAGCCCTGGCGATAGATCAACATGACCCGTATCACTTTCATGCCGCCACCAGTCGATCCCGCACAGGCACCGGTAAAAGCACCAAAAAAAATCAGGTAAGGCAACATGCTGGGCCAGGCGCTGAAATCAGCCGTCGCGAAGCCTGTGGTCGTGAATATTGATACCACCTCGAATGCGGCCATACGGATCGCAGTGGGAATGTCATAAAACTCATAACTAACGAGAACAACAGCAACGATGAAGATGGCAGATCCGAGGATCTTCAGGTAGAACACCACTTCATCATCCTGGAAGTAATGAAGTACGGTTTTCTCCCTGAAGGCAAAAAAATGCAAACCGAAATTGATACCTGAGATAACCATGAAAATGATAGCGACTGATTCGACCAGGGCGGAATCGAAGAACCCTATACTGGCATCATGGGTAGAAAAGCCACCGATCGCAACGGTAGAAAAGCTGTGGCAGATGGCGTCAAAAGCTGACATGCCTGCTGCCCAGTAAGCGACGGCACAGGCAGATGTGAGGCCCAGGTAGATTTTCCACAGGGCGATCGCGGTTTCCCGGATACGTGGCGTTAATTTGCTGTCTTTTACCGGGCCAGGTGTTTCGGCGCGATACAATTGCATGCCGCCGATTCCGAGCATAGGCAAAATGGCGACTGCCAGCACGATAATCCCCATGCCGCCAAACCACTGCAGTTGCTGCCGATAAAACAGTATCGACTGCGGCAGTTCATCTATTTGGGTGATAACCGTGGCACCAGTGGTGGTAAGACCTGAAAAGGATTCAAACAGAGCATTCGGCCAACTCAAGCCGATACCCGCTTCTTGCGCAAAAGGGATAGCGCCCACTGTACCGAGTGCGATGTAAAACAGAAAAGTAACCAAAAAGCCGTCTTTAGTACGCATTTCAGCGCGGTTCCGGCGGAACAATATCCACAGAAAAAATCCCGAACCAAGAGTGATGAAAAATGCATTGATAAAAATGACGGTAACGCCATCGTTAAACAACCAGGAGACTAATGCAGGAGATAGCATAGTGATACTAAACATCATCAATAAGCTACCAATAATCCTGAAGGCAATCTGAGGATGCATAATCGTCTAGAAAAAACTCAGTGGTGCCTGGAACATCTTTTCAACTTCTGGAACACGACTCTTGTCCACAAGGAATAAAATGAGGTGGTCATCGGATTCAACCGTGACATCGTCATGAGCAATAATCACGTCATTGCCTCTAACTATTGCACCAATGTTAGTACCAGGCGGGAGTTCAATTTGTTCCAGTGTCCGTCCTATTACCTTGGAACTTTTACTGTCGCCGTGAGCAATGGCTTCAATTGCCTCCGCCGCGCCACGTCGTAGTGAATGCACGCGTACAACATCGCCTCGCCTGATGTGGGTTAGTATCGATCCGAGGGTTGCCTGCTGCGGTGAAATGACAATATCTATTTCGCTCCCCTCGATAAGATCGACATAGGCAGGGTTGTTGATTAGTGTAATGACCTTACGGGCCCCGAGGCTTTTCGCGAGCATGGATGACATGATGTTTGCTTCATCATCATTGGTGACCGCGCAGAAAACATCTGCTTCCTCGACATTCTCTTCGACTAACAGTTCCCGGTCAGACGCGTTTCCTGACAGGACGATGGCGCGATCAAGCGTTTCTGACAGCGCGTAGCAACGTTCTCGATCACGATCGATGATTCGCACACCATACTTGGGTTCCAGTACTCGAGCCAGACCTTCTCCGATATGACCTCCCCCGGCAATAATCAGGCGTTTATTCGGGCGTTCGGTCCGGCGCATCTCACTCATCACTGCCTGGATATCCTTGGTGGCGGCGATAAAAAACACTTCATCATCCGCTTCTATGACGGTGTCTCCTTTCGGAATAATTGAACGACCACGACGAAAAATGGCGGCGACCCGGGTATCGACGGTCGGCATATGCTGTTTCAGATAACGGAGTTCCTGGTCCACCAATGGTCCCCCGTAGTAGGCTTTGGTACCCACCAGTTGTACCTGGCCCGAGGCGAATTCCAGGATTTGCAGCGCACCAGGGTTGTCTACCAGGCGTCGAATATCTTCTACTACTATGTGTTCCGGGTTTACGATGAAGTCCACCGACATGGCGTCATTGCGAAAAATACCAGCGTGATCCAGATAAGCTGTGGATCTTATTCGGGCAATTTTAGTCGGTGTATGAAACACGGTATAAGCAACCTGGCAAGCCACCATATTAATTTCATCACTGTTGGTAACAGCGATGAGCATATCGGCATCTTCAGCACCCGCGGCTCGCAGAATGTCAGGATGTGAGGCGAGACCACGGACTGTACGAATATCGAATCGATCCTGTATTTCACGCAGTTTCTCGACATTGCTGTCGATGACGGTGATATCGCTGGCTTCTTTTGTCAGGTTTTGAGCGAGGTTGGCGCCAACTTTACCTGCCCCAAGAATGATAATCTTCATACGGAATACTTCTTCAATCTGGCGTAGAAAAAACCATCGGTGAAACCTATCGCCGGAAGCAGCTGACGACCGGTACTGGTCTGTTCACCCCAATTCACTTCGATCGGCATACTGACTACAGATTCTTGTTGGTTCTTGAAAGCTTCGAGAACCTGTTCATTTTCTGTTGGTAGAATCGAACAGGTTGAATACACTAGCTCACCGTTTTCCTTAAGCAACGACCAGGCCTTGGCTAACAATTCTAGTTGTGTGGCCGCAAGCTTAACAATATCTGTATCCCTGCGCAGTAATTTAATATCCGGATGTCGACGAATAATACCTGTGGCCGAACAGGGTGCGTCCAGTAGAATGCGATCAAAAAGTTGTACTGGTTCATATTCGGTAAAGTCGCTGGCGACCAATTCGCAGGAAGTGTTTAGCCGGGCCAGGTTTTCCTGTACCCGTTTGAGTCGATGCCCGTCCTTGTCAATGGCGACCAGCGATATGCCCGGCTCGGTTTCCAGCATATGGCAGGTCTTACCACCGGGTGCCGCACACGCGTCGAGAACTCTGAGCCCTGGACCCAGGTCCATCAACATGGCAGCTAATTGTGAGGCCTCGTCCTGAACACTCACTAAACCCTGTTCGAAGCCGGGTATCTGATCAATCGAGAGGGGTTTGGCAAGGTAAAGAGCACCCGGGGCCAGGTTGCCCGCGGTCGATTGTATTTGCTTTTCTGAGAGTTGTTGCTGGTATGCTTGCCTTGTTGTCTTTGAGAGGTTAACTCGCAAAGTCATTGGCGGACGGGTGTTGTTAGCTTCGACAATCTCGTTAGATCTATCCGGATAGGCTGTTTGTATTCTGTCGAGCAGCCACATCGGGTGGTTGCTGCTGGCTTCCGGGTCTTTGTTGATTTGGAGGTTCAAGGCTGATTGATTTCGGAGGTAATTTCTTAGTACACCGTTGATCAGGCCTTTGGCCCAGTTTTTCTTTAGGCTTATGGATGTTTCCACGACCGCATTGACACTGGCGTGTACCGGCCTGTTCAGGTGATCTACGCTGTAGAGCCCTGCCAGTAACAGAACATGCAGGTCAGTGTGTTTCGCAGCAAGGGGCTTGTTCAGCAGGAGTTGCAACAGCGCTGACAAGTGGTAGTAATTTCTCAGTACGCCATAACAAATTTGTCGGGCGAGTGGAGAGTCTTCCTGGGTCATACAGGCATCCAGGCTTTTTCCTTTCGATATGACTAATGTCAGGATGCGAACCGCTGAACGATATTCCTGCATTAGATTTCAGCAGCCAATCTGGTAAATGTTACTCCGGCGAATATCAGTTCCGAACGAGCATTGAGTATATCTGCGCCGGTCAGGACACTGCCTTTTCCAATGGGTAACTGGACCTGCTCCAGCAGGATTGACCCGGTGCCACAGGCAACATCGACTCCCCGTTTCGAGACCTCCAGGACTTTACCCGGAGCGCTCTGAATACCGTCTGGGTGGGACATTGACGCTTTCAGCAACTTGACACGCATTGAACCAAGAAACGTATAACAAACCGGATCAGGATAAAAAGCTCGAATTGACCGGCCCACAGTGATGCTCGACGCATCCCAGTCCATATTTGCCTCCTCTTTACTGATTTTATGGGCGTAACAGGTGCCTTCTTCTGATTGTACGACAGGCTCTGTAAGACCCAGGTGGATCTTGTTACAAACCTCAATCAACCCGGCAATTCCAAGTTCTGACAGTTTGTCGCTCAGGCTTGCTGTGGTATCCGCATTCTCGAGCGGTATTGAGCGAGTTGCGAGGATACTACCGGTATCCAGCCCCTGGTCCATCTGAATAACACAGATCCCTGTCTGCTCATCACCCGCCAGGATAGCCCGTTGGATTGGCGCCGCGCCGCGCCATCTGGGTAGAAGGGATCCGTGCACATTAATACATCCGTAGGCAGGCAGGCGTAGAACATCGGGTTTTAGTATTTGACCGTAAGCCACCACGATTAAGAGATCGGCATTGAACGGTCGCAGGTGTTCCGCGGTCAGTTTTTCAGGCTGGATGACGGGTATCTGGTGTTGCTGGGCCACGCGCTTGGTTTCGCTTGGTACCGGACTCTTTCCCCTTTTCCCGGGTTTGTCCGGCTGCGTAATAACGCCGACTATTTCGATGTTGTCAGAGTCACCGTGTCGTCGTGCGTGGGATAGAAGACCCGAGAGATGCTGGGCCGCAAACCGGGGTGTACCGGCAAAGAGAATTTTCAATGGTAGTACCTGAGATAGGTCACTGGTTAGGCTCTTTGCTTCAGCAGCTTGAGAAGCTTTTTACGAATCAATTGTCGTTTGGTGTTAGATAAGTAATCGACGAACAACTTTCCCTCAAGATGGTCCATTTCATGCTGGATACAGACAGCGAGCAGATCCTCAGCCTCGAAGGTAATTTCCTCCCCCGCCCGGTTGATGGCGTTTACCTGTATTTGTGATGATCGAGTCACCGGTTCATAGAATCCCGGCACGGACAGGCAACCTTCGCTGGATTCGATTTCACCGTCCTGCGTGATAATCAGGGGATTGAACAGGATCAACGGCTGATCCTTCTCCTCGGATATGTCGAGAACGACCAAACGCTGGTGCACATTGACCTGGCTAGCCGCCAGACCGATGCCCGGTGCAAGGTACATGGTTTCCAGCATCTTGTCTGCAAGCTCTACCAACTTACCGGTTATTGCCTCCACAGGTACGGCTTTAGTGCGCAATTTTGGATCCGGAAATCTTAATATATCTAGTAAAGCCATACAGCTTCGTCTGAAACCTCTAGTAATGGGGTAAGTTGTGCTGCTAAGATGATGATCGTGTTGAATATATTGGTGGTTAGAGGTTTGATCTTTAACGCAAGTATTGTACTCTTTTTATTGCCGGGATTCGCCCCATGAGGAAAATTCTTCTAGCCGTCGTGTTTGTTCTGGTTGTTATTCAGTCTACGCTGGCGGCTACCAGCATCCTTCGGCCGGATCACCCGGACCGATACACCGTTAAGAAAGGTGACACCTTGTGGGATATCTCATCGATGTTCCTAGCCGATGCCTGGCTTTGGCCGGAAATCTGGCATATTAATCCCGATATTGAAAATCCCCATCTGATATTTCCCGGTGATGTGATCATCTTGAGATTTGTCGATGGCAAGCCTCAATTGATAGTCGACCGGGGGGATGAGGCAAGGACCGTCAAACTCAGTCCCCAACCGGAACGGGGCGAGGGCCGTGACGTTAAGGTACAACCCAATATACGTAGCAGTAACTTAAATAGCGCGATTTCTGCGATACCGCTGGATGCGATATCAAGCCTGTTAACGACTGGTCGCATCGTTGAGCGAGATACCCTGGAAAATGCGCCACATTTGTTGGCAGGTAAGTCTGATCGCTTGATTTTTGGTCCTGGTGACGGCTTCTATGCGCGTGGCGACTGGCCTGAAGAGCAGCCGTCAGTTTTTGGGATTTACCGTAAGGGTGAAGTGTATGTAGACCCCGAGACCGGGGAAATATTGGGCTATGAGGCAAGAGAAGTTGGCACAGCTGCGGTCGACAAGAGGGAGGATGATCTCTATACCCTTACCCTGACTGCCGTTAAGGAAGATGTCAGGATCGGCGACAGGCTCCTGCCGACCGAAGAACGTCGTCTTGAGTCAACCTTTTTCCCATCCTCGCCTGCCAGGGAAACCAAAGGCGTGATAATGACTGTCATGGGTGGCGTCACACAGGTTGGTCGGTACGATGTAGTGGCGATCAATCGGGGACTGCAGGATGATCTGGACGTGGGTAATGTGCTGGCCATTCACAAACGCGGGGCTATTGTCAGGGATGAGGTCTACCGGGACAGGGTTCAGCTACCTTCCGAGAGAGCAGGTATCTTGATGATCTTCCGAGCCTTCGAAAAGATGTCCTATGGTCTGGTACTGGAGACAGAAGAACCGCTCAGGGTTGGCGATATCGTACAAAACCCTTAGAGATTTGCCATAGGTAGATCGATGTAAGACTTTTAGGCTGTTGCTTTTTGGCCTGAAAGGACCAATCTGTTGGCATTCCCAAATTCAGAAATCGAAGCCCTGTTAACGCTGAATCGTCTTACGTCCGGGCACCCGCAAATGGGTAATTGGATACTTCAGGCAGCGTCGGGTGCGTTGCAATTCATGGCCGAGTTCCCATTCAACCAGACAGAACAATCTGCAAACATACCCCCTAAGGTAGCGGCGAAAATACTCCAGGCGAGAAATGGTGCGGCCGGTGAGTTAAGGCGGAGGGTTGAGCTGGACTTGTTGTGGCTGGAAGCGAGCAACCATGCACTCATTAGCATATTCGATGAAGCCTACCCGTATCTCTTAAAGCAAATTCATGATCCACCATTGTGCCTGTATCTTAATGGCAGTAAGACGATGATTAACAGTGACCAGATTGCCATTGTAGGGAGCCGGAAACCGACAGCCCTGGGCCTCAAGGTCGCAGCGAAATTTGCAGCTGATTTGTCTGACCAGGGTCTTGTCGTTACCAGTGGCCTGGCGTTTGGTATTGATGCTGCGGCTCATACCGGCGCACTCAACCGTTCGGGCAAAACCCTGGCAGTTCTTGGTACTGGTTGTGACTTGATTTACCCCCGGCATCATGAGCGCCTGGCACTGCGAATTCTTGAACGTGGATTGATAATCTCTGAATATCCATTGGGAACAGGGGCGTTTCCATCCAATTTCCCTCAGCGGAACAGGATTGTGACAGGTCTGACGATGGGAACGCTGATTGTCGAAGCAGCCTTGAGGAGTGGGTCATTGATATCCGCCCGACTGGCGATGGAGCAGTCGCGAGAAGTCTTTGCCGTACCTGGATCTATATATAGTTTGCAAAGTGCCGGTTGTCACCGGCTTATCAAAGATGGTGCCAAACTCACCCAAAGTGTCGAAGATATTGTCGAAGAATTGCCGGGATACGTGTTTAAGCAAAAACAACAGCAGGAAAACCAGTTGCTGTCGGAACAAGTGACCAAATATCAGGATATTTTACAACACCTGGGCGCATCTCCCCTATCGGCTGATGAATTGTTTGAATTAACCTCAATCCCCATTTCTGACATACTCGTTGCCCTGGTCCAGCTTGAACTCAACGGTTTTATCCTGTCCAGCCAGCATGGCTATGTCCTGTCGCACTAACTATTCGCAAGAACAATCTTGAAAGAGGGAGGGGACTAGGGTAACTTGCTTTTCCTTTTTTGGCGGAGCGGGCAATGACATCTCCTTTTGTAGCAATAGTGGTGGGTTCGGATTCGGATTTACCGGTCATGCAGGCAACTTTTGATATCCTGAAAAAGTTTGAAATTCCCTACGAAGTCCGAATTACCAGCGCTCACCGGACGCCTCAAGATACGAAAGAATTTGTCGAGAGTGCAGATTCCCGGGGTTGTGCAGCTTTTATAGCAGCAGCCGGGCTGGCGGCGCATCTGGCCGGTGCAGTGGCAGCCAGTACGTTAACGCCGGTTATTGGTGTACCTATCGATGCGGGTCCGCTGCAGGGAATGGATGCGTTGCTGTCGACGGTGCAAATGCCGGGAGGCATCCCGGTCGCCACGGTTGCGATTGGCAAGGCAGGCGCGAAAAATGCCGGATATCTGGCTACCCAGATAATTGCAGTAACTGATGCTTCGGTTAAGGAAAAGCTGATCGCAGAAAGAGAGGCGAACGCCCAGGCTATTCGAGATAAGAACAAAACTCTCAACGTGTAGCCTGTGACCATGCAGCCATTTAAATGGCGGGTGAAACTGGCGGCGAGGTACTTATTCGAGGAAGCAGTGATTGCTTATCCGACGGAAGGCGTTTGGGGATTAGGTTGCCTGGCGGCAAGTGAAGCGGCAGTGCAGCGGATCCTGATACTCAAGAGGCGTTCCTGGAAACAGGGTCTGATACTGGTGGCATCCGAAATCGCACAGATACTGCCTTACTCACAGCGTCTGTCTGAAGATCAACTGAAAATGCTGAAAGCCGCCTGGCCGGGACCGGTAACCTACCTGTTGCCAAGATCAAGTGATACACCTGATTATATCGCCGGACAGCACGACACTGTTGCCGTCAGGGTGTCAGACCATCCTGTGGTACGGGCAATCTGCAAACAAGTCGAGGGACCCCTGGTTTCTACCTCGGCGAACCCATCGGGAAAAGTCGCTGCCACCAGTGCCTTGCGGGTCAGGCAGTATTTTCCTCAGGGGATAGACTATTTTTTCCCGGGGAAACTGGGTGGTGTTTCCGGCGCCAGCGAAATTCGAGATCTCCTCTCAGGCGATGTAATTCGGAGCGCTACGCGATGAAACTGTTGGCGGTGCTGGGGAACCCGGTCTCTCACAGTCGATCTCCTGAAATACACCAGGCCTTCGCAACAGCCTGCGGCCTGGAAATTGACTACCGGAAAATACGGGTGCCCAAAGGCAGGTTTGATGATACGGCAAGAAAGCTGCTTGCCTCGGGAGCGGTAGGTTTCAACATCACCGTGCCTAACAAAAATGATGCTTTTCGGTTCTGTGACCAGGTAACGGAAATGGCACAGAAGGCCCAGGCGGTGAATACGGTACAGCATTTGGCGGATGGACGTTTAGTGGGGCACAACACCGATGGCCCAGGACTTGTCACCGACATCACAGTCAATCTGGGCTGGTCACTGGCAGACAAACGGGTTCTGGTTGTCGGTGCTGGCGGGGCTGTGCAGGGTGTTGCTGCCAGTTTACTGGCTAAAGGTCCGGCAACGATAGATATCGTTAACCGCACCCACCAAAGAGCAATCGATATTATGATACGCGAAAACGATGATCGATTGCGGGCGAGACACCTGCACGAACTGGGTACAGCCTATGACCTGGTCATCAGCGGTTCTTCAGCCGGGTTAGAGACTGGTTCTCAGGCGATTGAGTTACCAGGTGAGATTATCGGTACAAATACCCGTAGTTACGACATGATTTATGCCAGAGAACTCACACCTTTTCTTCGCTGGTGCCGGCGCAATGGTGCCAGAGAGTACTGTGACGGGCTTGGGATGTTGGTTGAGCAAGCTGCTTTGGCATTTCAAATCTGGTTTGGACAAGTCGTGGCAACCAGCAAGGTGATCAAGCAGGTGCGCGGTACGCTTTAGTTAGGTTCGTTTTAGTTAGTGCAGCAAGTTCCAACGCGTCGACATTGGGGATATTGAGGAATAAAAATGAGTAATCCGTTGTTAGAGGTTCATCAATTGCCACCCTTCAGGGCGATTGAGGCAAAACATGTCATTCCGGCCATCGATCAATTGTTGAGCTCAAATCGCCAGGTCATTGATGAATTGCTGGAAAAGGTCGCGGTATCAGGAGATGCCAATTGGGATAGTCTGGTGCGGGTCATCGAAGAAATGGATGACCTTCTGAGCCAATCATTTTCTCCGGTAAGCCATATGAATTCAGTGGTTAACACGCCAGAACTGCGTGATGCCTACAATGCGAGTTTACCCAAACTCTCTGAGTACCAAACTGAGATGGGTCAGAACAAGTCCCTGTATGGTGCCTATCAGACTATTGCTGATAGTGTTGAGTATCCGGCGCTTGGACAGGCTGAGAAAAAAACCATCGAAAACGCGATCCGCGATTTCAAATTGTCAGGCATCGATCTACCGAAAGATAAGCAGGCTCGTTATGCGGAGGTCTCGAAACGACTGTCTGAGTTATCAAGCAGGTTCAGCGACAATGTACTGGATGCGACGATGGCGTGGAGCAAAGTCATTATCGACGTCGGAGAGTTGAAGGGTTTGCCAGAGAGTGCACTGGCACTGGCCAGACAAACGGCAGAGCAACGGGAGGAAGAGGGCTATCTGTTTACTCTCGATTTCCCAAGCTATTTTCCCGTAGTAACTTATTGTGAAAACGAGACGCTCCGACATGAAATGTATGAGGCGTACACGACCAGAGCCTCGGATCAGGGACCCCATGCGGGTAAGTGGGACAACTCTGGGACCATGCTGGAAATTCTTCAGCTCAGAAAAGAACTCGCCTTACTGCTGGGGTACGAAAACTTTGCACAACGTTCACTGGCAACGAAGATGGCGCAGAACACGGATCAGGTAATTGTATTTTTGCAGGACCTGGCGGAAAAATCGAAACCGTCTGCTGAAAAGGAGTTTGCTGAGATCTGTGAATTTGCCCGGACGGAGTTCGGGACAACAGAACTCAACGCCTGGGATATCAGTTTTTACGCAGAGAAACTGAAGGAGCAGAAGTTCGACATTTCTGAAGAAGAACTTCGGCCGTATTTTCCCGCCCCAAAAGTACTTGCGGGAATGTTTGAAGTGGTGCGCCGTCTCTACGACATTGAGATTGAAGAGACCCATGATATTGAAACCTGGCACGAGGATGTAACGACCTACAATGTAAAGAAAGAGGGTTCTGAGATCGCCAGGTTCTATCTGGACCCCTATGCCCGATCCAACAAAAGGGGTGGTGCGTGGATGGATGATTGCAGGGTCCGCAGGGTGAAAGCTAATGGTGATTTGCAATTACCCGTCGCCTATCTGACCTGCAATTTTACGGCACCGGTGGGGCAGGATCCCGCATTGCTCACCCACGATGAGGTGGTCACCTTGTTCCATGAATTCGGTCATGGGTTACACCATATGATGACGAAGGTGAACTGTGCCAATGTCTCCGGCATCAATGGCGTCGCCTGGGACGCTGTAGAATTACCGAGTCAGTTTATGGAGAACTGGTGCTGGCAGGCAGAGGCGCTGGAACTTATCTCCGGCCATTATCAAACCGGAGAAACGTTGCCCGTTAAGATGTTGGAGAAAATGTTGGCGGCGAAGAACTTTCAATCAGCGATGACCACCGTAAGGCAACTGGAGTTTGCAATGTTCGATTTCCGATTACACATGGAATTTGAACCAGGCAATGATGACCAGATTCAGGCCGTCCTCGATCGTGTTCGGTCAGAAGTCGCAGTACTCGCAGCGCCGTCGTTCAACCGGTTCCAGCATGGTTTTTCGCATATTTTTGGCGGTGGTTACGCGGCAGGTTACTACAGCTATAAATGGGCTGAGGTACTTTCTGCGGACGCATTTGCGAAGTTCCAGGAGGAAGGGATATTCAATCGCCAGACCGGTGAAAAATTTCTAGCGTCGATTCTTGAACCAGGCGGCTCAGTTGATGCCATGGAGTTGTTTGTTTCCTTCCGGGGACGGGAGCCGAAAATCGAAGCGCTCTTGAAACAAGATGGAATTCTATAACCTGGTCTGGGGTTTGACTGAGTTGGTGCATGGTTGATTACTACGACCGGCGCGAAAATACCTTGAGTTAGATCAATTATTCACCGGCAAAATACAGGGGCAGATAAGCCGCGGTGATACCGCCGTAATCAGACTCGCGAAAAAATTCTCCAGGCCTTCGCTAATAAGTGCTGGCTGGTTGTGAATCCACGCGGCATTGCTATAATTGCGCCCCAATTTTAGGAGAGCCAATCATTGGGTCTTTGCACCAGGTTCACGTAAGGTTTTTGGATTTGGTCATTTTGATTATATAAATTCTCAAAGGTCGCATCTTCCCCAACTGGGGATTGTTATTTGGATTTAAAATCTCGTCGGCAACACCGTCGGGTTCGGATTGATATAAATATTGGAGTTCTTGGAATGAATACAGCGAAGCAGTGTAAGTGGCTATTTGCTTTGCCGCTGTTAGTGTTCGTCAGTGTGGCGAGTGCTGACTGGTCAGCGTTGAATATGAGAGAAGGGGTAACGGAGATAAGCCGACAGGTTTATGGCCTTCATATGATCATGTTGGGCGTCTGTGTTGTCATCGGTATTTTTGTTTTTGGCACAATGATAGTTTCGATGCTGATGCACCGAAAGTCTTTGGGAGTTGTACCGGCAACGTTTCATGACAGCACTGCGATCGAGATTGGATGGACGCTGGCACCCATCGTGATTTTGGTGATCCTCGCAGTTCCAGCCACCACTACCCTGAACGCGATGTATGATGCCAGCGATTCCGACATAGATATCGAAGTCCGTGGCCTGCAGTGGAAGTGGCAATACACCTATTTAAACGATGATCCCGCAAAAGAAATTAGCTTTATCAGTTCGCTGCTCACACCTGAAGAAGAAATATACAATCGGGCACCAAAGAGAGAGCACTATCTTTTGGATGTCGACAATGAGCTCGTTATTCCAATCAACAAACGGGTTCGGTTTCTGATTACGTCCGCTGATGTAATTCACGCCTGGTGGGTTCCGGATTTTGCCGTTAAGAAGGACGCTATTCCCGGGTTTATACATGAAGCATGGACCGTCGTGGAGCAGACAGGCATCTATCGCGGAAACTGCGCGGAGTTGTGCGGCAAGGATCATGGCTTTATGCCAATCGTTGTCAGGGCTGTGGAAGAAGCAGAATACAACGACTGGGTTGTAGAGAAACAGGCAGAAGCAGCGTCAGTATTCGAAATTGTCGGCAAGCAATGGTCAGAAGAAGAACTTATGGCGGAAGGTGAAAAGGTTTACAGCCAGACCTGTGCCGTTTGCCATCAACCCAACGGGCAGGGGTTGCCACCAGCATTTCCTGCACTCGCCGGTCAAGGTTTGAGCATCGGCCCTCTTGACGCGCACGTGGACGTTGTTCTGAACGGTAAACCAGGGTCTGCTATGCAGGCTTTCAGCAGCCAGCTCAATGCTGCCCAACTCGCGGCGGTGATTACCTATGAACGAAATTCGTGGGGTAACAAAGGCGAGTCGATACAGCCGAAGAAGATTCACGAAATGATAGGGGGCCAGTAGGATGAGCGCGGTCATTGAAGTACATCATCACGACGATCATCACCATGGCCCTGCGAAGGGTTTGATGCGATGGGTATTTACCACTAACCACAAAGATATCGGCACTCTTTACCTCTGGCTTAGTCTGTCCATGTTTTTACTGGGCGGGTGTTTTGCTCTGGTTATTCGAGCAGAGCTGTTTCAACCCGGACTACAGATAATAGAGCCTGAGTTTTTTAACCAGATGATCACATTGCATGGGCTGGTGATGGTTTTTGGAGCAGTCATGCCAGCGTTTGTTGGCCTGGCCAACTGGCTGGTACCGATGATGATCGGTGCGCCGGATATGGCCTTACCCAGAATGAACAACTATAGTTTCTGGATCCTGCCGTTCGCGTTTGCCATGCTGGCAAGCACCCTGCTGATGGATGGCGGCGCTCCTAACTTCGGCTGGACTTTCTATGCACCTTTGTCGACGGACCAGGGACCGCCCAGTACCACGTTCTTTATTTTTGCGGTCCACTTGATGGGCATCTCTTCGATTATGGGTTCAATCAACATTATTGTGACGATCCTGAACCTGCGGGCACCGGGCATGACACTGATGCAGATGCCACTGTTTGTATGGACCTGGCTGATTACAGCATTTCTTTTGATTGCCGTGATGCCAGTACTGGCGGGTGTCGTGACGATGATGTTGATGGATATTCATTTTGGTACGGCATTTTTTAACGCCGGTGGTGGTGGTGACCCGGTGTTGTTCCAGCATGTCTTCTGGTTCTTTGGTCACCCGGAAGTCTATATTATGATTTTGCCCGCCTTCGGCGTCGTATCTGCAATTATTCCTACCTTTGCCCGGAAGCGTTTGTTTGGTTATCCGTCGATGGTGTATGCCACCGCATCCATCGCGTTCCTGTCATTTATCGTCTGGGCGCACCATATGTTCACCGTTGGAATTCCTATCGCGGGTGAGCTGTACTTCATGTACGCCACGATGCTGATTGCTATCCCAACAGGGGTGAAGGTATTCAACTGGATTGCGACCATGTGGCAAGGGGCGATGACGTTTGAAACCCCCATGCTGTTTGCTATCGCATTCGTGATTTTATTCACCATTGGTGGCTTTTCCGGATTAATGCTGGCAATTGTCCCTGCAGATTTCCAGTACCACGACACTTATTTCGTGGTGGCACATTTCCACTACGTTCTGGTGCCGGGATCGGTCTTCTCGATCATGGCGGCTGTGTATTACTGGTTGCCGAAGTGGACGGGTAACATGTACGACGAAACTCTCGGTAAGACGCATTTCTGGTTGTCGTTTATCGGTATCAATGTGCTGTTCTTCCCACAACATTTTGTTGGTCTGGCAGGCATGCCGCGACGAATTCCTGATTACGCCTTGCAGTTTGCGGATTACAACATGATGTCCAGCGTTGGCGCGTTTTTGTTTGGCTTCTCGCAATTGTTATTTGTCTTCATCGTGATTAAGTGCATTAAGGGCGGTAAGAAAGCAACTGACCGGGTTTGGGAAGGGGCGCATGGATTGGAATGGACGATTCCCTCACCGGCGCCATATCACACCTTCTCAACGCCACCGAGACTTGATCGGCAAGAAGCCCACGGATAGAGAAAAGGTTAGCAGGACGTGAGTGAACAAAAAAACAAAGCGAACAGGACAGCCATAAAACTGCTGTCTGTGGCCTGTGGAATGTTCGTATTTGGTTTTGCCCTTGTGCCTCTCTATGACGTTATCTGTGACGTTACGGGTCTGAACGGAAAGACCTCCGGAAAGACCTCAGGGGCAGCCTATCTTCAGGGACAGGCAATACAGGAACAACTTGTACGGGACCAGGAAGAGCCTGGCTTTGATGACGATCGACAGGTGACCATCCAGTTTCTTGCCAGTAATAATGCAAGCATGCCATGGGAGTTCCGGCCAGCGAGCCGCACCCTGAAAGTTCAGCCTGGGAAATTGAACATGACGACCTTCTACGCCAGGAACATCGCCAGTATGACGATCACAGCTCAGGCAGTACCTAGTGTTACACCTTCCAGGGCGGCCCGGTATTTACACAAGACAGAGTGTTTTTGTTTTGAACAACAACGACTCGCCAGCGGTGAATCGTTAGATATGCCACTTCGATTTATTATCGATCGTGATTTGCCAGAAGATATTACTACCATAACCCTGTCGTACACGCTGTACGATATCACTCAACCGGTTAACGACGAATTGGCGGCCTACCAGGGCTACAAGTTTTGATGGAGAGAAGATATGTCAACAACGAGTGAAGAAATCTACGAGGAGTACTACGTACCGCTCCAGAGCAAACTACCCATATTTGCGTCGTTGGGCATCTTCCTGACTGTCTTTGGCATGGGAAATATTCTGGTTGATATGCAGGCGGGTGCAGAACACACCGTGGGTGCCTGGATATTGATGGCTGGCGGTCTTGTATTGGGGTTTACCCTGTTTATCTGGTTCAGCACAGTGATCAGGGAAAATCATGCCAATATGTATAGCGCACAAATGAACCGGTCGTTTGTGTGGAGCATGAGCTGGTTCATTCTTTCAGAAATTTTCTTCTTTGCGGCTTTTTTTGGTGCACTTTTCTATGTCCGCATATTTGTCGTTGACTGGATCGGTGGCGTGGGCGATCGGGGCCCCAGTAACTTGCTCTGGCCTGATTATGTGCCGGAATGGCCTCTGCTGAACACACCGGATCCGGCAAGATTTCCCGGCGCCGAGCACTCGATGGGGTGGTTCGGTTTACCATTGATTAATACGATACTGCTGTTTAGTTCCAGCTTTACGGTGAACTGGGCTCACCACGGTATCAAGGAAGGCAACAGGAAAAAGCTTACCCTGTGGCTGAGTATCACGGTTGCGCTGGGTGTCGCCTTTTTGGCCTTCCAGGTACTCGAATATCATGAAGCCTATACGGAACTGGGACTGAAACTAAATGCCGGTATCTACGGTACGACCTTCTTCATGTTGACAGGTTTTCATGGTGCACACGTGACCCTGGGGACATTCATGCTGATGGTGATGCTGGGTCGAGCTTTCAAAGGTCATTTTACCGCAGATGACTGCTTTGGGTTCGAAGCTGCCGCCTGGTATTGGCATTTTGTTGATGTGGTGTGGATGGGCTTGTTCATCTTTGTTTACATCCTGGGCAGTTAACCGGCTTTTCCCAAAGGCTGCCTATAAAGGATCACAAAACAGTATGTTAGCCGGGCGAATACCAGGGGGCCGCGATACCCAGTTCGCCTGACCAGAGGCCATAGACAATGGCAAGCAGCAACAAGGCTGCCATTACGACCCTGATAAGTAACCTGTTGGCTGTCCGTTTACTGTCCTGTCCCTCATCAGATACCAGGGTATGGAACGCGGAACCCAGGGCCGCGATGTTACCGATAAACAAGATAACAATAATTATTTTCAGCCACATATTTTCAGCCACATAGAAGTCGTCCGAACAAATTCTCACAGGATTATACTGGCCTCCATACAGCAATCCATTGACATCGAATAATTGTCCCTACCCATCCGGACCGGAACCAGGATATGCATTATCAATGAAACGGATATCACTCAATTGGAAACTATTGGTCTTTAGTATCTTGTTCCTGTTTGTCTTTATTTACCTGGGTTCCTGGCAACTGGAAAGAGGTGTGCAAAAAGTTGCCTGGATAGAAGCAGACAAACAGCGACGACTCCAGCCAGGCATTAGCCTGATCGAGCTTCCTGACAGCGCCAATGAACTAAAGCGACTTAATGGCCAACCGGTGCAGTTGCAGGGTAGCTATGAGGATGGGGTTTTGTTCCTGTTGGATAACCGGGTATTGCATGGCGAGGTCGGATTTGAGGTCCTGGTACCTTTTCGCGACAGGTCTGGCAGGGTCGTTTTGATCAACAGGGGTTTCGTCCCCCAGGGCAGAACCCGGTTGGATAAGCCTAAGATCCCGCCACTCAGTGAGTTCAGCGGCAGTTTGACCGGTAACATTTATGTTCCCGATTCGGGCGTAGAGACCCATAAAATAGTCCAGGCTATTGCAAAGCTTGGTAACGGGTCATCGGGTGTGCAGACACACTATGTCGTGCAATCCCTCGATACTGGGGTCATTGCCGAGGTTCTGCAGCAGAAGCTGTTTCCTCATGTTGTCAGGTTGGCAGAGCTGAATGATAACGCGCTGCCGCGGCACTGGCCCTTTGTTACGATGCTACCAGAACGACATTATGGTTATGCGTTGACCTGGTTCTTGATGGCCGTGACCGTCGCAATAGCGTTCGTGGTTTTTACTTTTCGAACCAATACTTTGAATCAAAGAAGATGACTGAACTCGAACCCGATAGGCAAAGAAATATTTCCAGGAACAGAATCCATCTGAGTCTGCTATTCGGCATAGGTCTAATGCCTGTGTTTATTGCCTTTATCGTTTATGTAAACTTCCCTCAGCTTCTCCCCACAGAAACGACCAATCAGGGCAGATTGATTATCCCGCCAATATCTAATACACGATTGGATCTATCTCTTGCTGATAGTAAGTGGTCACTTTTGATGCCTGTGGGCCAGACCTGCGACCCTGATTGCAAACAGAGATTTTACCTGGCCCGGCAGACCAATGTAGCACTGGGGAAGGAGTCGGAAAGAGTCAAACGGATCTTGCTTACCACGCAACAAACGCCTGAAATTCAGATCAGCGATTTGTTGCGTGAATACCCTGACATGGGTCAGATACAGTTGGATGAAAGCCTGCTAAGAGACACATTTAGAGATGTGGTGCCAGATTCTGTATCGGGTAACTACATTTTCCTGATGGATCCCCATGGCAATGTCATGATGGTCTATACCCTGGAAAAGATGGGTGGTCCCCTGCTGAAGGATCTCAAGCACCTGCTGAAACTTTCCAATATTGGATGAGCGCGTGATTTTAGGTAAGATGCGCTTCCTCTTTGCAGGCAACAGCTACCAACCAAAGTGACTTTACTGTGGCAAATCTAGATATCTCACAAGAACCTCATCCGAACAAGTTGGCGACTATACCGGCCGTTACGAGTTGGAGGGACTACCTGGAGATGTGCAAACCCCGGGTTGTGCTGCTGATGCTGTTGTGTTCCATGGTCGGTATGTTCCTGGCCACACCGGCAATGGTGCCCTGGGATATCCTGCTGTTTGGTAATCTCGGGATCGCCCTCGTGGCAGGTTCCGCGGCGGCTTTGAACCATCTTGTTGATTCCAGGATTGACGCCAATATGGCTCGCACCAAAGCCAGGCCGATTGCCCAGGGGCGAGTGACAAATGTTCAAGCAGCGACTTTTATTGCGGTTACGGGTGTAACTGGTATTGCGATGTTGGCAATTCTGGTGAATCCGTTGACGGCTTGGCTAAATCTGGCGTCATGGATAGGTTACGGCGTTGTTTATACTGTTTATTTGAAGCGGGCCACACCACAGAATATTGTGATTGGCGGCTTATTTGGTGCGGCGCCTCCACTATTTGGCTGGACGGCGGTGACCAATAGCGTGGATGGTGGTGGACTCCTGCTTGTGTTGATTATATTTGCCTGGACACCACCACATTTCTGGGCGTTGGCGATCGAGCGAAAAGAAGAGTACGCGAAAGTGAATGTGCCCATGCTACCGGTCACCCATGGCGTCGAATACACCAAGCTGCATATACTGCTCTACACCATCGTACTGTTCCTGGTGACACTGTTACCCTATTTTACCGGTATGAGTAACCTCCTCTACCTGGGTTCGGCGATTGTGCTTGGGATGGGATTTCTCTATTGGAGTGTGGTCCTGTTAAAGGGGACAAATCGACAGGCGCCCATGAAAACGTTCAGATATTCCATAAGCTACCTGATGTTGCTATTTCTGGCACTGCTGGCGGACCATTACCTGTTACCTGTGGGTGCTGTATAAGCAACTTGCGAAACCAGGACAGGAATTAACTAATGGAACGAACAGAAACCCAGCAAACAGGCATTCAAAATACCCTGATCTGGATATTGGGATTCATCGCCCTGATCGTCGGGGTGTTCCTATATAGTTTTCTTACACCCAGGGCGCTCTCTGAGGAAAAACTCAGAAGTCTTGGCTATTATGGATTTCAACCCAGCCGGGAGATTTCTGAATTTGAGCTGGTGAACCACACGGGTGAAATGGTCACCCTCGAACAATTGAGAGGCACCTGGTCATTGATTTTCTTTGGATTTACGTCCTGTCCTGAATTTTGTCCAACCACACTGGGTGTCCTCAATCGAGCGATGCAAGAGGTTGAGCATAAACCACAGGTGATTATGGTTTCTGTAGATCCGGATTTCGATACGGTTGCACGATTGTCGCGTTATGTACCTAGTTTTAACAAAGAATTCATTGGCTATACCGGTGAATACCAACAGGTTGTCAGTCTGGCCACACAATTAAATGTAGCATTCGGAAGAGTGCCTGGCAGGGAACCGGAAACTTATACTGTCGATCACTCTGTCAGCATCGCCGTAGTAGATCCCGAGGGCCGTTATGCCGGAATCATCAAGGCTCCCCACCAGACCAGGAATATTTCCCAGATACTAAATACTCTAATGCTCTAGCCGCCTGCTGCTCGTCGATTCCCCTTAGGTGGCTTTAACAAAGCATCGATCGTGCGACAGATCAAACGCTCATCGGGTGGAAAGCACGGCTGATAGGGTTCGTTAGCATGGTTCGAATATCTATTATTTCTCTTAGTGACTTGTTTATTCCTATTTTAACCTCCTAAAATGTGTTGATTAACTATAAGAATGGCTAGTCTAAGTTTTGTCGCAGACTCTACCCAGAAAATCACCCGTCATTCCGATGGAAACCAACCCGTGATCAGCGACGATAAGACGTTGATTCAGAACTACACCGAAGTTCGGGGCAGGACGCTGGCGATATGCAGCTCATTGGAGATTGAGGACTATCTCGTCCAGCCGATGGAAGATGCCAGCCCGCCCAAGTGGCATATTGCCCACGTAACCTGGTTCTTTGAAACGTTTTTACTGAAACCTCATGTGCCTGGGTACAAACCCTTTAATACGGCCTATGAAGTACTGTTTAATTCTTACTATAACGGTGTCGGGGAGCAGTTTCCGCGGCCCAACAGGGGACATCTTTCCCGCCCTACGGTCAAGGAAATCAAATCCTATCGACAGTATGTTGATGAGGCGATGGGGTTGTTGTTGCAGCGGGAACTCAGTGATGATCTCGTTTTCAAGATTACGCTGGGGCTGCACCACGAACAACAACACCAGGAACTGTTGCTAACGGATATTAAGTACAACCTGGGCCACAACCCGTTGAAACCAGCCTATATTTCAATCGAAGCGTCGATTGACAAGGGCAGCGTGCAACATGAATCTAGCCTTGGGTTTGTTGCGTTTAAAGGCGGAATATACGAAATAGGCGCCCAGGCACCCACACACTCTGTTTTTGTTTTTGATAATGAGTCACCCCGGCATGAAGTACTGGTCAGGGATTTTGAGATTGCGGATCGGCTGACGAGCAATCGAGAGTACTTACAGTTCATTCATGATGATGGCTATACCAGGCCAGAGTTATGGTTGTCTGATGCCTGGGCATTGAATAAGCAAGGTAATAAACCGGGCTCTCCCTTGTACTGGCAACTGATTGATTCAGAGTGGTTTGAATATACCCTTGGCGGGCTCAGACCATTGCAATTGGATCAACCCTTGTGTCATGTCAGTGGATACGAGGCGGATGCGTTTGCACGTTGGCGGGATTGTAGATTACCGACGGAACAGGAGTGGGAAATAATGGCTACGGATGTTCCTTTACAGGGCAACTTTGCAGATTCTGGCCTGTTTCATCCGACATGTTTTAAGACAATCGCATCAGGCCGGTTGCCGGGACAAGTCTTTGGCGACGTTTGGGAGTGGACTTCGAGCAGCTATGGTCCGTATCCTGGCTTCAAGCACTTTCCCGGCAAGCTGGGTGAATACAACGGCAAGTTTATGGCTAATCAGCTGGTTCTAAGGGGTGGTTCCTGTGTAACACCGGCGAATCATATTCGCAGGAGCTATCGGAATTTTTTCTACCCGAAAGATCAATGGCAGTTTAGTGGCATCCGACTGGTCAACAATCAATAGTGCGACTGTTAAAAAAAGGAATAAGATTTGGCTTCTACACTACCATACAAGTTTTATGATCAACCCGCTGAACCTGAAGATGTTGCTGCCCAGTTAATCGATGGTTTGAGGCGTGACGAAAAGCGTATTTCCCCCAAGTTTTTCTATGATGCTAAAGGGTCTCAATTGTTTGCCGAGATCACCCAGACACAAGAGTATTATCCCACCCGGACTGAGATTGGACTGTTGAGGATGTTTGGCGGAGAGATGGCCCGGTGTATTGGTGAAGATTGCTTGCTCGTGGAGTATGGCAGCGGTAGCAGTGAAAAGATCAGGATACTGCTGGACTATGTAAAACCGCGTATTTACGCGCCACTGGATATTTCCAGGGAATACCTGGACGAATCAGCAAATACAATCGCTGTTGATTACCCGTGGCTCGAGGTTCGGGCCACTTGTGTAGATTATTCTCAGGAATTTGACCTGCCATTTAGCTTGATCAGGAATACAACCGGGTTTTTCCCGGGTTCGAGCATAGGTAATTTTGATCCTGACTCAGCGATGGAGTTCCTGGGGCGTGTTAAGGCACAACTCGGTCACAGGGGTGGTCTTCTCATAGGGGTAGATTTAAAAAAGGATCATCAGGTACTTAATCGGGCTTACAACGATGGACTGGGTGTTACTGCAAAGTTCAATCTCAATGCGCTATCACACCTTAACCAAGCATATGAAGCAACCTTTAACCTGGATCTGTTTGAACATCATGCAGGTTACAATGCAGAACTTGGATGTATTCAGATGTTTCTTGAAAGCAAGCAGGACCAGGTGATTTCTGTTGCCCGTGAACAGTTTTCCATAAAGAAAGGTGAAAGAATCCATACGGAGAATTCTTACAAGTATTCCAGGGATGAATTCGCTCAAATGGCGCAAAAGGCGGGTTACCAAAACTGCGAATTCTGGACCGATGACAAGAACTGGTTCGGTATTTTTTACCTAAGCTAGCCTTGATCTGACATTAATCTGCATCATCTTTGCCAACGCCTATACAAGCTTGGTATTTATTGTCATTGCTTATATAGCTGCCGTGCTATGCGTAAAATTTCTTCCGGGTCTTTCAGGGGATCGTTATCACCGCCGCTGAGTAGCCTTGTTAGTATGAATCTGAGTGCAGCGAACTGCTGGAAGCCAGGCAGTTGCTCCTTTTCTTTCTTCGTCAGTTCCCGCACACGATGATACCCTTTCAACAAGGCATCCTGTCGTTCCGCATCGAAGTCACCTTCAGGCGAGGTGCACCAGTCGTTGATGGTAATGGCGATATCCTGGACAAGAAAATCCTCACAGGCATGGTAGAAGTCGATGATACCGGTCAGTTTCTCTCCAACGAACAACGCATTATCTCTAAACAAATCACCATGAATAATACCCCTGGGTAGATCTTTCTGTTCGGCTGATTCGAGCTCGGCATACTGCGTTGCGATCTGCTGCAACAAAGACCGATCTTTGTCGGTTAACCGATCTTGCACATCATCCAGGCTGCTGTTTACCCATTGGGATGAATAGGGGTTCGAACGGTGGTACCGGACACCCTGAGCAGCCTCGTGAAGTTCGGCAAGCTTGATGCCGATGGTGTGGCACTGCTCGGTGGTAAGAGTAACCGGATGATCACCCGGCAATTTTGGAACCAAAACAGTCGGTTTGCCGCAGAAACTGGTGCCGGTCATTCCATCCAGGGTTGACTGCGGATTGGGTACCGGTAAACCGTAGTGAAATAGATGTGACATTAGACTATTAAAAAAAGGCATTTCATCAAATGAGATATTCTCTGTGATCGTCAGGACGAATTCAGACTGACCGCCCTGTTCATTTATTAGTGAGACAAAATAATTGGAGTTCTCAATGCCGCTGTCGATGGGCTTAAACTGGCCGAGCTCACCCTGATCGTACATTATCAGATGCCGAGCCAGGGATTCCGATTTGAAAGTGGTAAAGACTGCCATAGAATAGTTGGGTGCTGGTTCACCTTAAAGGACTACCAGTATAGTGTCCTACACTGGTACTGCTGTTACCACTCGATTATAACAAACTGGGGGTAGAGTTTTTGCTTTAGCTCCAGACCTTTGTAGTGTGCAGAACCATCCGCCGGAACCATGTAGTATGAGATGCCGACTTTTGGAACAACCTTGATCATCATCAATCGTCCACCGACCCGATATTCATAAACGATCTGATCTTCACCAGCAACGATCTCGACATCGCCTTCGGCAATTTCTTCCCGGGAGGGAATATAAATTTCGCTTGCCGAAGCAGGCAGCACCGATAGGACACCGACAAGAAAAATTATTACTCGAATCATTGAAAAAGCAGTCCGGTTCACAGTATCGTTTCTGTTCTCGGTCAGCCTCCTGGAAATATTCTTGCCTCAAGTCGGAACGACAAAATTTGAAGAAGTGAGCTACCAATGAACGACCTGAAACCACTGGTACTTATAGACGGTTCATCCTACCTGTTTCGTGCCTTTCATGCACTACCAAAGCTGATGAGCACCAAGGGTGCCCATACCGGTGCAATCAAGGGTGTGATCAGCATGATCAAGAAGCTGATGAAGGACAATCACGACAGCAATATTGCCGTGGTGTTCGATGCCAAGGGAAAGACTTTCAGAAATGATCTTTACCCGGAATACAAGGCTAACCGGGCCAGGATGCCGGACGATCTGAGGGAACAGATCGCACCCATACAGGAAATAATAGAGAAGATGGGACTGCCACTTGTTATTGTCGAGGGCGTAGAAGCAGATGATGTGATTGGAACCCTGGCGAGACTTGCCACAGAGAAAAAGCAGCCTGTCCTGGTGTCCACCGGTGACAAGGACATGGCGCAGCTGGTCAATGCAAATGTCACGTTGATCAACACCATGACGGATACCCTGATGGACAATGCTGGTGTGGTGGAAAAGTTTGGCGTCAGACCGGACCAGATAATCGACTACCTCGCGCTTGTGGGCGACACGTCGGACAATATACCCGGTGTTCCAAAGTGCGGTCCGAAAACGGCCGTCAAATGGTTAGCAGCGCATGAAACATTGCAGGGTGTTATAGATAACGCCGACTCGGTTAAGGGTAAGGTCGGCGAATATTTACGGGAAAGTATCGAGTTTTTACCCTTATCGTATCAACTTGCAACGATAAAACTCGACGTTGAACTGGCATGTGAGATCTCTGAGCTGGTAATAACCAGGCCGGATGAAGAGAGGTTGCGAGAACTTTATACCGAATACGAGTTCAGGCAATGGATAGATGAGCTCGGCAGCGCCGACAGTTCTGCAGAAACCGAAGAAAAATCAACCAACTATGAAGTTGTCCTGACCCAGGAACGCCTGGACTATTGGCTGGACCTCTTGCGCCGCTCCGATCAGTTTGCGTTTGACACCGAAACCACCAGCCTTGATTACATGGAGGCTGAACTGGTCGGTGTCTCCTTTGCCGTTACGGTTGGTCACGCAGCTTACGTACCTGTCGCCCATACTTACGAAGGTGCGCCCAGGCAGCTTGATCGTGCTGACCTGGTGAGCCAGTTAAAACCCATTCTGGAAGACTCCCGTATTAAGAAAATTGGCCAGAACCTGAAATATGACATGCACATCATGTCTCGATACGGCGTCGTAATTAACGGTATCGGGTTCGATACCATGCTTGAGTCTTATGTTCTTAATTCTATCGCGTCGCGCCACAACATGGATGATCTGGCGTTGAAATACCTTGGCCAGAGCACAATCCATTTCGAGGACATAGCCGGAAAGGGAGCAAAGCAGAAGACTTTTGACCAGATCGAACTGGCGATTGCTGGCGAGTACGCCGCCGAGGATGCTGATATTACGCTTCGCCTCCATGAAGTCCTGTGGGCGAAACTTGAAGCAGAACCTACTCTGAAAAGTGTCTTCGAAGATATTGAATTGCCTTCCATGCCCGTGCTCGCCAAGATTGAACGAACGGGTGTGCTGCTGGATTCCAGTCTGCTGCAGCAGCAAAGCGCAGAACTGAAACAACGCATGTCCGAGCTTGCAGAAGATGCCTATTCCCTCGCAGGCGAAGAATTTAATCTCGGCTCTCCAAAACAGCTGCAGACTATTTTCTTTGATAAGTTGAACCTGCCAATCATTAAAAAGACGCCAAAGGGCCAGCCATCAACAGCCGAACCAGTGTTGCAGGAATTAGCCCTGGACTACCCCTTACCAAAGGTAATTATGGAGTATCGCGGCCTGAGTAAGCTGAAGTCGACCTACACGGACCAGCTACCGCTGCAGGTCCACGCCTCAACCCATCGGGTTCATACTTCGTACCACCAGGCTGTCGCCGCAACCGGGCGCCTCTCCAGCCAGAACCCTAACCTGCAGAATATCCCAATTCGAACCGAAGAAGGCCGCCGGGTCAGGAAAGCATTCATTGCCCCGGAAGGCTGCCAGCTCGTTGCTGTGGACTACTCACAGATTGAACTTCGGATCATGGCGCACCTGTCAGAAGACGAGGGTCTAGTGACGGCATTCAGGGCCGGTGAGGATATTCACAAAGCGACTGCATCAGAAGTGTTTGGCGTCGACAAAGCAGCCGTTAAGGACTCTCAGCGCCGGAGCGCAAAAGCGATTAACTTTGGCTTGATATACGGCATGTCTGCTTTTGGTTTGTCACGCCAACTGAATATCGGACGAAAAGATGCCCAGGAGTACATTGATTTGTACTTTGAGCGTTATCCAGGCGTTAGGCGGTATATGGACGAAACGCGAAAACTGGCGGCTGAACAGGGTTTTGTAGAGACGATCTTTGGTCGAAGACTTTATCTGCCGGAGATTAATGCCAGTAATTTTCAGCGTCGGCAAGCAGCGGAAAGGACGGCAATTAATGCACCAATGCAGGGCAGTGCCGCAGACATTATCAAACTGGCAATGATTCGAGTCGATGAGTGGTTAGAAAGTGAACAGATCGAAGCGCGCATGATCATGCAAGTCCATGATGAACTGGTACTGGAAGCAACACATGCGGCGGTGGACAATGTTGTTGTCGAAGTCTCAGGAATCATGTGCGAGGCAGCTGACCTGTTGATCCCGTTGACGGTTGAATGTGGTGTTGGCAGTGACTGGGATGCGGCACATTAGCCTTTTTAGCCTTTGGCCTGTGTTTGAAAGAATTTCCCCCTAAATATTTCAAAACATGGAACTTTACCCGGGTCGCGCAGTCACATATGTAGAAGCTAAATTTCGACAGTGTAATTTCGGTGAATTTATCCCCCAAAGAAGCCGAAGAACCTGGCCCTGGTCACATTCCTCCCCAATGCGTGACCGGGGTTTTTTTTGCGCGCTCGTTGCTGGCAAAAGTTGGTTCTCGTCATTCATCCAACCATTGCGAAAGCCGTTGCACCAGAATGTCTTTGCCAATACCGGTGGTTGAAGAAAATACTTGCAGAGTCACCGCATCGCTTACCTTCTGCTTTACGTTAAAAAAGGTTGATTGTCGGGCTCCTCGTTTAAGCTTGTCTGCCTTGGTCAAGAGGATGTGGATGGGTACCCTGGAGCGTGAAGACCAGTCGAGCATCATCTCGTCGAATTCCTTCAATGGATGTCGAATATCCGTGACCAGTATCAGACCTTTGAGTGAGTGGCGGTTTTGCAGGTAATCATCGATATTTCTGTGCCAGTCCCTTTTCACTGCCTCGGGTACTTTTGCGTAGCCGTACCCTGGTAAATCTACCAGTCTTGTCGAATCCGTCAGCGCAAAGAAATTAATCAGTTGGGTTCGGCCCGGTGTCTTACTGGTTCGAGCAAGCTTTCGCTGCGTGGTCAGGCAATTGATAGCACTGGATTTTCCGGCATTGGAGCGGCCGCAGAATGCGACTTCACCGCCAACATCAAGGGGACATTGGGACAATTTGGCAGCACTCTTGAGGAAGGCAGCTTGCTCGAAAGAAAGTGTTGGACGGGTGTTAGCCATAGCGAGTTCTAAAAGTATATAATGCGCCGATTATTTTAGCACTGCATGCCAATGCATTAATAAGGAACCGCATGTATAGATTCATTATCACCATCGTATTCTTGTTATCCTCCTTTATGGTCTTCGCAGCCGGTGACGCTGGCCGAGGTAAAGGCCTGACTCGATTATGTGCCACCTGTCATGGCGAGGACGGCAATAGCCTGGCAGGCGCTTTTCCAAATATTGCAGGCCAACATTCCAAGTATTTACTGAAACAATTAAGAGATATGAAGAGCGGCGAACGGGATGCACCCCTGATGCTAGGCCAGTTAGATGCCATGTCGGATACGGATCTTGAAGACCTTGCTGCGTATTATGCTGGTCAAAAAGCAAAAGTGGGCGCAGCCAACCCTGACCTGGTGGAGCTTGGCGAAGCGGTGTATCGGGCCGGGGTCAAACGTAAAGAGATAGCCGCCTGTACAGCCTGTCACCTGCCATCTGGTGAAGGCAATAACCTGGCAGGATTCCCTTCGCTTGCGGGGCAATGGCCGGAGTATACAGAGGCACAACTCAGGGCTTTTCGCCAGGGTGACCGGCACAACGACGGTGATGCAAAAATGATGCGAGTTACCGCGATGGATCTCTCAGATGATGAGATTGCTGCCGTGGCGAGCTACATCTACGGATTAAAATAATAATGAAGACTTGATCGGCAGAAAGGGCGGTTTGACGCCCTTTTTTTGCCTTTAGCGCCCTGACGTGGGTAAATTGGCAAACTAAATGAAGAACAGCACAAATAACTAGTACCGGGAAACTGTAAGGGTAATTATGAGATTAAGGTCGATGGTTTCAGTAGCCGTAATTTTACTGACGAGTTGTTTGGTTCCACTGGGCGCCTCAGCAGAAACGATGCTGTACGAGGAAGGGACCCACTACGTTGAGTTGCAAATTCCAATTAGGACTCGTAATCCGGATAAGATCGAAGTCGCAGAGTACTTTTCTTATGGATGCCCACATTGTTTTCAATTCGAACCGATGATCAGTGCCTGGACACAGGCTCTGGAAGACGACGTAATCTTTACGCGTACACCGGCAGTTTGGAATAAGGATTACCAGGTTTATGCGCAGACGTATTACACGGCGGTCGCGTTAAAGGTCCTCGACAGGGTCCATACGCAGATATTCAATGCAATGCACAAAGAGCAGCGAAGACTTAATACACCACAATTGATGGCAGGTTTTTTTGCAGACTTTGGCATTGAACCGGAAGATTTTGCCAAGACATATAGCTCGTTCGGTGTACGGGCGAGCTTGCAACAGGCTGACTCAAAAGGGAAAGCTTATCGATCTGGCGGCGTGCCTGCGCTGATTGTTAATGGCAAGTACCGGATTGAAAGTGGTATGGCAGGGAGTAACGCCGATATGCTCAGGATCGCAACCTATTTGATTGAGCAAGAACGAAAAGCAAAAGCGGGATCCTGACAACTGATTACGGTCAATCGATGATCGTTACAGGTTGTTCAGCAAAGATGAAACAGCGGCCACGAGGAAATACGACTAGGACGAAGTAAAAGGCAAATCCGTCAGTGTCTCTGGGGGGTTAGGTTCATCGAGGCCTCGTGATTCATCGACTCGCCGTTTGAGCTCTTTTCCTGGTTTAAAGTGTGGGACAAATTTACCCGCCTTGTGGATACCCACTTCACCTGTCTTTGGGTTCCTTACACTTCGTGGTTTCCGGTAGTGGTTAGAAAAGGTTCCGAATCCACGGATTTCTATCCTGTCGCCTGACGCCAGGCTGTTGGACATGATTTCGATAATCGTATGGACCGCGAGATCGACGTCTCGACTGGTGAGCTGATCCAGTCTATCGGACATACGCTTGATGAGTTCAGACTTGTTCATATTTCCAAATGGCGTTAGCCAAACTGCGAACCTATTTGTATATCATACGAAAATATTTACTAATATCAATAGTTTAACTTCAAAAATTAATGTGTTTAATTAATAGATGCCTTGATAAGTTTGAAATAGCAGGGCATGAGCTCGATAAAACTGTACAACTGCGTTGAATCAGCTACATGATTCAACTAGAATTCGCCATGGCGAAATCAGACCCCATCTCAGTTTTACTCCCCACTTTTCCAGATCCGTGTTCCAGATCCGCGCTTCCTGTTCGCCTGTTCAATGATCCCTGCAGACCCTCTTGCATGGATACCTTGCAAAATTACTGCAACGACATCGCAAAGAAAATCGAAACGCACTGTTTCAATAACTGGAGTTAACAATGGCGACCATACTTGAAGACACTTCCCGAACTTTCTCGGAATACCTGTTGATTCCAAGGCTCACGCGAAAAAACCAAAGCCCTGATCTGGTTGATCTTGGAACACCTATAGCTGCTGTCGAGCAAAACAGCTTGCCCCGATTAAAAATCAACGCGCCAGTTGTCTCGGCCTGCATGCAGTCCGTGTCAGGTTCTCAGTTGTCTATCGCCCTTGCCCGGCAAGGTGGTCTGGGATTCATATTCTGTTCTCAACCCATTGAAAAACAGGCGGAGATGATACGCCAGGTAAAGGATCACAAAGCCGGATTTGTACAGAGTGATTCGAATGCCAGAACGGATACAACCCTGGCGGAGGTCATCGAACTGATGACGCACACTGGCCACTCGACGGTTCCGGTAACTTCGGATGGGACTTCGACCGGGCAAATGCTGGGAATCATTACCGATCAGGATTTCTGGGAATTTGAGGACGACCTGGGTCGAAGTGTTGGCGAGCATATGACCTATTTCAAAGATGTCATTCATGGGCGGGAGGGAATAAGCCTCAAAGAGGCCAACCAGTTGCTGCATAAACACAAAAAAGACTGTCTGCCGATTGTGGACAAGGATGATTGCCTGACGGCTCTCGTGTTCAAAAAAGACTATGAAGATCACCGCCGACATCCACAGGAAATGCTGGATGAGTCCAAGCGTTTGTGTGTCGGGGCTGGTATTAACACCCATGATTACCAGGAGCGCGTTCCTGTGTTGCTTGAGGCCGGTGCTGATGCCCTGTGTTTTGACTCATCTGATGGTTTTACGGAATACCAGTTGGAAGGCATTCGCTGGATTCGCGAGAATTCTGGCCCGGACGTCGTTATTGGAGGCGGCAATGTCATCTCCGCAGAGGGATTCGATTTTCTGGTGGAAGAAGGCGGTGTTGATTTTATCAAGGTCGGCATGGGCGGTGGATCTATTTGCATTACCCGCGAGCAAAAAGGGGTTGGCAGAGGTCAGGCGTCTGCGTTGTTGGAAGTCGCAAAACGTCGAGACGAATACCATACCGAAACCGGCCGTTATATCCCCTTGTGCTCAGATGGTGGCCTGGCGAATGATACTCAGATTGTAATTGCGCTCGCGATGGGGGCTGACTTCGTCATGATGGGTCGGTACTTTGCCATGACGGAAGAGAGCCCCACACCGAAGACTTCAATAAATGGGCAGATATATAAACCCTACTGGGGCGAAGGGACCGTGCGTGCCCAGAACTGGCAACGTTACGATGATGGGATGAATTCCAGAAAACTCGTATTCGAAGAAGGAGTCGATGCCTACGTCCCGCTTGTTGGCCCCCTCGCCGATGTGCTGAGTACCACGCTGTACAAGTTACGCGGGACGATGGTAAACGTAGGCTCGGACACCTTGTCAGAATTCAGGGATCGTGCGGTACTGACTCTGGTATCTGAACAGTCCGTCGTTGAGGGGGGAACATCGACCGTGTTTAAGTTCAACGCCAACCGGGAAATTGAAGATTCCAGTTGGGGGAATCCCATCTAAGGCGAATATGGTTCGGACTGAGGGTTTAGGTTACAATGCGCGTCGTTTTTAACTTGCTGGACTTGCGGGAACGAGTGCCAGAACGCCGACATGGCGAAAATAGACCTTAACCAGAGGTTCCCTAACAATCAGGAAAAGTTGTCGTGAAAAAAATCGGGATGCTATTGATTGCCACATGGGTAAACATATTGACCGCAGATGTTGTGTTCGCCGATACAGTAGAAGCCAGTATCATAGAGCGTATTCACAAGGTAGGTTCCGTCTGTATCGAAGGCGATAGTTGTGCTGCCGGGTCGAGCAACGGGGCGTCAGTTGTTGCGGTCAGTGGCGGTGGTGCAGAAGCAAACTACAAGAAAACCTGCTCAACCTGTCACGCAATTGGGGTGGCCGGGGCTCCAAAGCTGGGTGACGTGGCTTCCTGGGCGCCGAGAATCGCAAAGGGTATGGGGGTTTTGTACAGTAGCGTCATCAATGGTATGCCCCCTGGCATGCCTGCCAAGGGAATGTGTTTTACCTGCTCAGACGATGACCTTAAAGCCATTGTTGATTACATGGTTGATTCCACAAAGTAGAGCAACGGACTGGTTAACTCCGGTACAAAAATTAGGGCATTTGATATTGGTCCCGCTTCCTGAAACTCAGCGCCTCGGCGAGATGATTCGTACCGATCCACTCTTCGTCTGCCAGGTCTGCAATGGTGCGGGCGATCTTCAGTATCTTGTAATAGCCCCTGGCGGACAATCCCAGTTTATCCATTGCGTTGTCCAGCACTTGTTGGTCACTTTTCTGCAACGCACAGCTTCTGCCAGTTTCTCTGCTGGTGAGATAGGCGTTTAACTTTCCTGAACGCTGCCGCATCCGTCTCCGGGACGCATCGACTAATTCTGTTGCGTCGTAATGTTCCTTCTCATCCGGTTTTAAGCCAGGGTCTGAAAGTGCGCCTTTTGGCAGGGCAGGAACATCGACGTGCATGTCGATTCTATCCATGAGCGGCCCGGAAACCTTACCCCGATATCTTTCTACGCGATCCATGGTGCAGTTACAGCGACCTGAATTGTCGCCGAAATAACCGCAAGGGCAGGGGTTCATTGCAGACACCAGTTGGAACCTGGCGGGGTAAGTCACTTGATGACGGGCTCGACTGATGACAATTTTTCCTGATTCCAAAGGTTCCCTCAGGACCTCAAGCACCTGTCGTGAGAACTCCGGCAGTTCATCCAGGAACAACACCCCGAGATGAGCCAGAGAAATTTCACCAGGCTTCGGGGGGCTGCTGCCACCGACCAGGGCAATCCCGGAAGCGGTATGATGTGGAGCGCGAAATGGTCGTCTTCCCCAGGCGGCAAGGTCAAAAGAGTACTTTGATATGGATTGAATAGACGCAACTTCCAATGACTCTGGCGTGTTCATGGGTGGCAGCAAACTGGCGAGACGGCTGGCTAACATGGTCTTTCCGGTACCGGGAGGTCCGACGAAGAGGATGTTGTGAGCACCGGCTGCAGCAATTACAAGCGCACGTTTTGCGAGATGTTGTCCCCTGACATCGGATAGTAATCTGGTTGGCGTAACCGGTGGCACGTCGAAATCCTGGATGGCCCGGGTAAGCTGACTTTTATTGTTCAGGAATTCCACCGTGTCGAAAAGACTGGTGGCAGTCAAAACTTCAGTGTTGTCAGCTAAAGCCGCTTCATTGGCGTTGATACCGGGTACGATGAGCTGTCTCTTGCTGGTGACATTTTTGACAGTGGCAGGCAGGACACCCTGGATAGAACGCAGGCGACCATCCAGCGCCAGCTCACCCAGCAGTTCGAATCGAGATAGTCTGTCTACCGGAAGCTGGCCGTTTGCGCCCAGGATCGCCACGGCAATAGCCAGGTCGTAGCGACCACTCTGTTTGGGTAAATCTGCCGGGGCGAGATTAACGGTCACGCGTCTCAAGGGCATTTTGAAACCGGAATTCTGGATCGCAGCCTTGACCCGGTCTTTGCTCTCCTTAACAGCGGTTTCTGGTAAGCCGACGATCAGAATCTGCGGCAATCCCGCTGAAATATCAGCCTCGACGGTGACCAGCGGTGCGTCGATACCGATTTGTGCTCGAGAGTAGGTGATAGCGACGGTCATTCGCGGTCCTTTTTGAGTCACCGTAGTTTCACAAAAAACTGACGACGAGTTTGTAGGAGGAAGCGGATATTCCTGTGGGATATTTAATAGAGATTCATCATCATTATTCCCCAAAAAAGTGCACCCGGCTGGCTCACGGGGCTTAGGTATGCACCATAACAGGGCCTTCTATTTTCACGGTTTTTGTCGTCGTGGCGGCTAACCGACTGTTTTTTAAGGGTTTTGAGAACTTGGCATGTTCAATGCTCTATGCCAAGGACATATCAAACCACTGTAGTCAGTCATCTGTCGATTTCAACTGAATTATTTGAGTGGTTCGAATTACTAAATAGATGGGGGAAACAATGAATAAACTAAAAATGTTACTGCTGGGAAGTACTT
The DNA here is from genome assembly GCA_012960755.1 of Gammaproteobacteria bacterium. Next base: position 148,196 of record DUAT01000078.1, on the reverse strand, counting down.
TGTTACTTGGAGCTACAAACGCCGACGCTGAGATAAGTGGGAACGTGAGCCTGGGTTCCGACTATGTATATCGTGGTATTTCCCAGACAAACGAGAATCCAACCATCCAGGGTGGATTTGATTTTGAAAGTGAATCCGGTTTTTACGCGGGTACCTGGGCATCCAACGTTTCATTCGATGGCAGTGTCGAGATTGATGTTTATGCTGGTTTCGGTGGGAGTTTCAGCGAAGATTTTGGTTATGATATCGGCGTCCTGGCATACATATATCCAGATGATGGTCAAGGTGGAAATCCGGATAGCAGCTTCAACGAGATTTATGGCAGTCTTTCATTTAAGGACTTTACACTGGGTCTAGCCTACTCTCCCGACTTCTTCTTTGAAACGGGCGCTGCAACCTATGTTTACGTTGATTATGAACTGGGACTGCCGAATGATTTTGGACTCGGATTTCACATCGGCAGTCAACAGATCGATGAAAATACTCAATTTGGGACAGTTGATTATCTTGAGTATTCAATAGGGCTGAGCAAGAGTATTGCTGAAATTGATGTATCGCTTACCTGGTACGATACCGATTTATCGAAGACAGAATGTTTTGGCGGTTCTGAAATTTGTGAGTCAAGATTTGTTTTAGCCATTGGAAAGAGTTTGTAATTTAGTTACATTTGCCAGATAAATAATAAAGGCATCCTGAATAGGAGAAATACATGAAATTAGTCACAGCAATCATTAAGCCCTTCAAGCTTGACGATGTCAGAGAAGCGCTATCAGAAATTTCCGTTCAAGGTATGACGGTCACTGAGGTTAAGGGTTTTGGTCGTCAGAAAGGCCATACAGAGCTCTATCGTGGCGCCGAATACGTTATTGATTTTCTACCGAAGGTTAAGATTGAAGTCGCGATTTCAGATGAGTCTCTTGATGCGGTAATCGAAGCGATTACCGGGGCGGCGAATACCGGTAAGGTTGGCGATGGAAAAATATTCATCACGACGCTTGAAGATGTTATTCGGATTCGCACGGGTGAGACCGGCGGCGAGGCTGTCTAACATCTGACGACTTGAATTTACCTGGGGGGCTGTCACCGGCCAGTTTCAGGTTTTTCGCACAGAAAGGGACGTTTTACGTCCCTTTTTTTCCCGTTTTTTATGCGTACCACCAGGTTGTATTCATGGGTGATAACACGATGTGCATAATCGGGACTTTATCGGCGTAGTAACCTCTCTATAATAATAGTAATTTCTTGCAGAGCAGCATTGACTTAATGAGATACAAGAGCACGAGAGGCGGTGTGACTAATGTTACGTTCAGGGATGCCGTTATCATGGGATTGGCACCGGACGGCGGATTGCTGCTCCCGGAGCAGATACCCGATGTCGCAGAAGAATTGGTGCAATGGCAGAACCTTGGCTACGCGGAACTGGCGTATGAAGTGATGTCATACTATATCGATGACATTGACCCGGAAACACTCAGGGAGATTATCGAACGGAGCTACGCTACTTTTGACCATGAACTAGTAACGCCTGTTCGCAATGTGGGTGATGTTCATATCCTTGAGCTTTTTCACGGACCAACCCTGGCTTTCAAAGATGTTGCGTTACAATTCCTTGGCAATATTTTCGAACACATCCTGACTGAGCGACAAACCACCGTGAATATCCTCGGGGCAACCAGTGGGGATACCGGCAGCGCTGCTATCGCCGGGATTCGCGGTAAGTCAAACATCAATATTTACATCATGTTTCCTGAGGGCAAGACCAGTACGATCCAGGAACAGCAGATGACCTCTGTTCTGGACAATAATGTTCACAATATTGCAATCAACGGCAGTTTCGATGACTGCCAGTCATTGATGAAATCAGTCTTTAGTGACCTGGAATTCAAGCAGTCCCATAACCTGGCTGCCGTTAATTCGGTTAACTGGACGCGCGTCCTCGCCCAGATTGTTTACTACTTTTCCGGCTACTTTCAGATAGGGAGTCCGCTGCATTTTGATGTTTGTGTTCCTACGGGGAATTTTGGAAACATACTGGCCGGGTTCCTGGCCAGGAAGATGGGCTTGCCGATTCGCCGTTTGATACTTGCGACTAACAGCAATGATATTTTGGCGCGATTCTTTAATTCCGGTGTGTATGAACGAGGCCCTGTGAATTTTACCCACAGCCCGGCCATGGATATTCAGGTCTCAAGTAATTTTGAGCGATACCTGTACTACAAGTGTGATGAAAACCCGACCAAGCTGAGCGAGTTTATGCAGGGTTTTGCAGATACCGGCCGAGCTGAAATGCGGTTCAACTCAAGCAGGTTCGATCCGGTCTTCCGAGCAGCATCGGTAAGTGATGAAGAAACCAGAAATACGATTAAGCGCTACTTTGACAGCCACCAGTATGTGGTTGATCCGCACACAGCCGTTGGATTGGCGGTGGCGGCACGATTCCGGGATGACACCGTACCGTTACTTGCTCTGTCTACGGCGCATCCAGCCAAATTCGAGGATGTCATGGCAAATGCCCTGCCGGGGTCTGCTATTACGCATCCAACCCTGGAGGCGTTAAAAGGGCTGCCCACAAGAAAGAAACTACTTGATGCCCATGTCGCTGAAATCAAATTACTGATTGAAACGAGTGGGTGAACCAGGGACCTTCCACCCTCTCCGCAGCAGGTTATCTATTCTCAGTCAGCCTCCTGGTCAACCTAGTCAGCTCGGCTGCTGGCAACAAAGATGGCAGAGTATTCCTCGCGAGTCAGGCCACCATCGCCATTGCGATCGAGTTTGTCGAAATTTTGTGCCAGGCGTTTACCTGGCCGACCTTTTAATTCGCTCTTCTGGAGGATATCGTCGAGGTTGTCATCCAACATGCCAAACAGTCGGGTTGAATTCAGCATCTTCGCGAACTCAGGTTTAAGACTATCGGTTGTCTCTTCCTTCCATCGATAACTGAGCGCGGTGAACAACATTTCTTCATGTGACTGCTCGCCCCAGGTTATACGCAGAGACGGGTCGGGATTGGCAAAGTTCTGGGCCGAATTGTCGTATTCATATCGAGCTACCAGTTTTGAACCAGCTGGGATATCAATGGGCTCTTCAAATCCATAGGCACGTTGCCAGTTAAAGTCGTATCTGGGCAGTGAAAGCAGCATTTCCTCGGAGCCATCCGGATAACGAATCGAAAGGGTCGAAGACTGCCCCCGGTAATGCGCATGGGGAAATGCGTAATAGAGCAGTGCATCGCGGGGAAATTCCACGTAGGCAGTTTCCTTGTGACGGGCAGTTTCCGGTGGAATATCAATTGATGCATCCAGGATCACGGTGGCACGTTGCATCAGGCCTGGCAATTCGTCGTCCTTGTAGAAATACAGGCCAATCTGGGAGCGATCTGTGACGGACTTTCCAAAGGGCGTGTAGTGTATTTGGAGGCCGATAACGCCACCCACCGGGATCAGCGTCCCGACATTGTCCCGGGAAATAAAAGACTCGGCACCGACAGCATAACCCCCCACTGATGCACCCCAACGAGATTCACTGCTTTTCCCATTCTCGGGTATCTCTTTCATATGTCCAGTGAGCACATGATGTACTGATTCCCGGGAGCCTACTTTGACGGTGCTGGCACGTAACCACCTGGGTTCTGTGAGTGGATTGGCAATCACTGGCCGCTGGTAATCAACGATACCCGTCGCAGGAACCTCGAACGCAGGGATATCCAGGACGATGTCGGGTTGGCCAAGGGGCCAGTCCTGAATTGGCTCGCGCGGCTCCGCCAGTGGATCTGAACCCTCGCCACGCGGGGCACCGGCTTCAATCCAATGTACCAGGGTTTTGATTTCCTCGGCATCAAGGCTTCGATCGCCAATAAAGTGGCCGATGTTAGGGTCTGAATGCCATGGAGGCATGCGGTCGGTACGAATGACTTCACGAATCATGGGAGCGAAACCCGTGACCATTGCATAGCTGTTCATCGCCCAGGGACCGATACCCCCTTCCTGGTGACAGCTGACGCAGTTTTCTTCCAGGATGGGTGCGATGGTATCGTGGTAGGAAATATTTGCGTGTTGTGCCTGCTGCCCGCGTTCCGGGAAGTTAATCAGGCAGCCTGGTGCGTCTACCTGGGCGACTGTGATCTGTACACCGTTAATCACTGCATCCAGGGCATCAACCAGGTATTTATGTTCTGCCTCTGCCTTCTGATTTTCGTAAGTCAGGCGATCATCGACAGGACCGTGGTAGACAACCCGCCGACTGGAGGGATCGATAACAAATATCTCTGCGGTACGCGTGACATTCAGGGATTCTCCCACCAGCTGATACTCGTCGACCAATACCTGCATATCGAAGCCAAACTCCTCAACCTCGGCTGTGATGCTGGCGGCGTTATCCTGAATATTGGAATTCAGCAGAAAAAACTTAACACCTTTGTCCGCATATTCATCTCGCACGACACGCAGGGCTGGCATGGCGTTGCGAACGATCGGACAGCCATTGCCCTGGGTCATGAGGACAATGGCTGACGCATTGCTGTAGTAGCTCAGGCTATGGGCAGCACCCCTATGGTCCAGCAATTGGAAGTCATCAACCTGCATGCCGATAATATCCTCCAGAACCTGCGCCTTCTGCGCTACAACTGCAGGGGTCGCAGAGGCTTCTGCTGCTTCTTCGGTTGCCTGTTGACCGCAGGCAGTTAACAGAAATGCGCTGAATAGAAGCGGAGTCATGGCGCTAAGGCCTTGTGTTCGAGATTTCATGGTGTTGTTCCTTATTGCGAATCAGGAGTACCAGACCGCAGAATCTGACGTCGAGGATAGATATCAAAGCGTTATGATGTTACAAAAACACCCCGATTTCCAGCGTCAATGGATCTTTGCAACCGCATCTGGAAGTTGAGAAATATCGGTGATCGTTACATCTGCCTGATGCTCTCCAGGCGTTTTGGTGCCCCTGTCCATCCAGATTGCATGCAAACCGGCGTTTTTAGCAGCGTCGACATCCAATTTTGGATCGTCACCAACATAGATCATTTCATGGGGATCCACCCCGGCGTGTTGTAAGGCGGCAGAAAACAGGTGCGGTTCCGGTTTAGGTGCACCGACTTCTTCGGCTGTAAATCCAAAACTGAACAGCTGGTCGAGGCCGAGGCGTTGGATGTCGGCGTTGCCATTGGTTAGGGCCGCCAGCGTGTAATGGCGAGAGAGGTCCTGGAGCACTTCCCAGGTGCCGTCGAATAATTCGATCTGATTGCGTGCGTGCAGAAACACTTCCATTGCCTGGTGCGACAGGTCTATCGCCCTGGGCGAAGCAATATGGCTTAAGCGCAACGCGCGTTCGATGATACAGCGCCGGAATTCGGTAATTTGTTTGACGAGGCCTGGATTTTCATCGAGTACCTGCTTGCGTAGCGCACGCATGGTTTCTACGCTGTATTTAAGAGCAGGCACCTCGTTTGCCAACCATAAATTGAGTTGCGCTTCTGCATGGCGAATAACAGGGGCAACGTCCCACAAGGTGTCATCCAGGTCAAACCCGATTATCTTAATCATGGAATATCATCGACTGGTCTTTTTTGTGCCCTTGGGTGAGCCTTGTCATAAACTTCTGTCAGATGCTGGAAGTCCAGATGTGTATAGATCTGGGTAGTCGAGATATCTGTATGACCTAACAGTTCCTGTACAGCGCGGAGATCCTGGCTGGACTCCAGTAAATGGCTGGCAAATGAATGCCTAAGCATGTGTGGGTGTAACTTGCCTTGAATCCCCTGCATTGTCGCCCATTTACTCACGCGTCGCTGAACAGTACGGGGGTTAATCCGCTTACCCCTTTCGCTGATAAACAGTGCTAACGAATCATCAATGGTTTTGTTGTTTGTGGGTAAATCTTCCCTTATGGACAACCAGTTTTTAAGCGCCTGTAGTGCAGCTGAGCCTACCGGTACCAGACGCTCTTTACTTCCCTTTCCCAGAACACGTATGGTTCCGTCATGCCAGTCGACACTGTGCAGGTCGGTCCCAACGAGCTCGCTAAGCCTCAAGCCGGAAGAATAAAACAACTCCAGCATGGCGTGGTCCCGAAGGCTATGCCACTTTGTCTTTATCAGACCTGTTTTGCCGTGAATGGTCGAAGTGGTGTTCAACAGTTGAGAGACCTGGTCGGTGTCGAGTGTTTTGGGAAGTTTTTTTGAGGACTTGGGCGCTGTTATCTCCAGGGCCGGGTTTTTCCTGACGAGACCTTCAGCAATCAGGTAGTGATAAAAAGTTCTGAGTGCAGATAGTCGTCTCTGCTGGCTTTTGCCGGATATGCCCTGGCGGTGGTTCTGGGCAACATAGTGACGAAGTTGATGGCTGGTAAATGCTGCCCAGCTCTGAATCTCCTGGGCTTGCAAATACTCCACGAGGTGAGCCAGGTCATGCCGGTAGCTTTTAATGGTGTTGGGGGATAAGCCACGTTCATGAGTGAGGTGAGCCAGAAAAGTAGATACCGGTTCTGGCAATGGTTTGGAGTTCATCTGACACCTAACTCAGGTCAACAAACCGCGGTAGTAATCGAGACAGGGTATCCGCAATGAAACCGACAAACAGAGTTCCCATGCCAGGTTGAAAGTACTGTGGATCACCGCTGCCAATGGCGAGTAAAGCCAATTGTTGCCTGTCCCGCTTTACGGGCATAACGGCAGCTGATTTTACCCGGGTGCTTTGATTGTGAAACAGGAATTCCTGCTCCGTGGGTCGCAGCACGCCAAGCGTGGGTTTTTTACTTTTCATCAATGTGCCCACATATTTCCGTGCTTCGTCTTCAGGCACAGCCGAGGTGAAATGATTCAGCTTGCGGGGGCTCTGTTCGAATGCAATAAGGCTGTAAGCGCTGCACTTGAAATCGTTTCGAAAGCTCTGTTCCAGGGCTGCAAAAAATTCTTCTGAATCTTTGGCGTCAACCAGTGAAAGTATTAATTTCTTACAGTTAGTGAAGATCGCGTCGTTGTCTTTAGCTGCCTGGATAAAACTATCCAGCTTTTTCTTGTCGTCACGATTGCGTTCCCGCAACAGAGCAACCTGTTTCTCCACCAGCGAAACCGCTCCGCCTTGCTGGTGCGGCAGATTCATTTGAAGAATCAGTTTATCTTGATTGGTAAAAAAATCCGGATGTTTGTCCAGATAGTCAGCAACCAGGTTCTCATCTAGTTCACTGGTTGTCATTTTTGCTTCTTTGTTCATGTTTGTCTTGGTGCCAGGTTTGTTTTGCTTTTTTGTCTTTCGCGAGCGAGCTCTGGTCCGATACTCTTGTACAATAGTTCTGGTCAAATAGTTATATGTGTAAACGCCCCTCGTAGACCCGGCTCGCAGGTCCCGTCATCTTAACGTTTGCGTCATCTCCTTGCCATTCGATTCTAAGATTTCCCCCCGGAAGAGAAACGTCGACTGATTCGTCCAATAATCCCTGCAACCGGCCGGCGACTACGGCAGCACAGGCACCGCTGCCGCAAGCCTGGGTTTCACCGACACCGCGCTCAAATACTCGCAGGCTAATACTCCCACGGGACTGGATTTGCATAAATCCAACGTTAACCCGTTCCGGAAACCGATCATGTTTTTCGATGATAGTTCCGAGTTGCACGACGGGCGCGGTCTCTACATCGTCTACAACGATGACAGCATGGGGATTACCCATATTGACGGTCGTAACATCAACATGACTGATGGTACTGCAGAGGGGCAGGTTAACCTCCAGCGGATAAAGTATCTGGGCGCGATCCGTGATGAAGGGAATTCCCTCTGGTTGTAAAACAGGTGGACCCATATCAACGGTGATGTTGCCGTCCTTCTCCAACTTGCAGCTGATAATGCCAGTATTGGTCTGGAGTTTTATGCAGGTTTTGGTCGTCAGACCCCGGTCCCGGACAAATCGTAGAAAGCACCGGGCACCGTTACCGCATTGCTCGGCTTCGGTGCCGTCTGCATTGTAAATCCGGTACTTGAAATCGACTTCAGGATCGTCCGGCGGTTCGACGGTTAGTAACTGATCAAAACCAACGCCCAGGCGCCGGTCTCCAAGCAATTTTATTTGCTCACGGTGAATAGTGACGCTTTGGCTAATCAGATCCAGGAACACGAAGTCATTGCCTAACCCGTGCATCTTGGTAAATCGAAGCAACATTGTATTGATCCCGTCTTGCGTAAAGAGCTACCTATACGGTAACTGTACCTATGCAGGACACCACACTAGATTACCCCGGCGATAACTTAATGCAACTAATGACGTGGCCATGCTCTTAAAATGCCGTGCTACTGAAAGAGTAGCAAACTATCGCCAACTCAGCATTTGTATATTCGTTCGAGTCTGAGCTGGTCTTCAATAGTCTCTCTTTCTCGAACTGACTGACTGTTGCTTTGGCTAACGATAACCTCGGCGGCACGGTTACGGCTGTTGTAGTTGGAACTCATCACAAAGCCATAAGCACCAGCAGAATGGATCGCGACCAGATCTCCCTCATCCAGGGCGAGACGCCTGTTGCGGGCAATAAAATCCCCGGTTTCACAAATCGGCCCGACGAGCTCATAGGATTTCGGGCTTGGGTTCGCCGTTTTTACCACCGACACTTGCTGCCAGGACTGATACAGAGCAGGTCTGATCAGGTCATTCATGGCCGCATCGATCACGGCAAAATGCCTGCCTTCATTTTCCTTCAGATTAATGACCCTCGACAGCAGAATACCGGCGTTTGCGACGATGTAACGACCGGGTTCAAACATCAATGATTGCTTGCGATGCCCTAGTGTCTGGAGGATTGCCGCTGCATATTCCGCCACTTCAATGGGAGTTTCATCCTGATATCTAACGCCGATACCGCCCCCCAGATCGATATGTTCCAGCACAATACCCTCGGCTTCAAGATCGTCAACAATCTCAACCAGGCGACGCATCGCCTCGATAAAAGGCTCAAGTTCCGTTATCTGGGAGCCAATATGGCAGTCGATGCCAACGACTTTGATATGCGGAAGTGCCTCTGCCTCACGGTACATTTGTCGCGCGACGGATGACGAAACGCCAAATTTGTTCTGCTTCAGTCCAGTGGCAATATAAGGGTGGGTTTTTGCATCGACGTCCGGATTAACACGGATTGAGATGGGTGCAACACAACCAAGCTCTGTTGCAATTGTGTCAATCTGCCTTAGTTCAGCAATGGATTCTATGTTAAAACACGCGATTCCCGCTTCAATTGCTAACCGAACTTCCCAGCCCTGCTTCCCTACGCCGGAAAAGACGACACTATCAGCACTGGCTCCCGCCCTTAACACACGTTCAAGTTCACCTCCGGAGACAATATCAAACCCGGAACCCAGAGACTTCAGCAAGCTCAGTACGCCGAGGTTTGAGTTGGCCTTGACGGAGTAGCAGGTACGATGCGGGTGGGATGCAAAAGCCTTGTCGAAGCGTCGGTAGGCGTCTTCAATGGCTGCCCTTGAATAGACGAACGTGGGCGTTCCGTATTCGGATGCGATCCGGGTAAGGGGCACGTCTTCCACCCACAACTCGGCGTTTTGGACTGCAAAATAATTCATTGGCGATGATCTACAGCTGATCAGATTCAGCGTGCCCTGACTCTGGCGGCGCCTGAGGTGGCTCTTCTGCTGGCAGGTATAGAGGCCCCTTCTGCCCACAGCCGGTCAGCAGCAACAACAGTAGTATTGTAATGGGAAGTAACCGCATTTTTTTGACGCCATTTTAAACGCCGCCAAGTATACTCCTTGTGCATTTGGCGTGAAACCCTGGTCCTGCCGGGCAGGAAACGGGAGTGGGCAATGGATGATATGGAATTTAACGATCGGGTCGATGAAATTATCGAGCTGGTTGAAGATGAACTCGATGAATTGGATGCGGACCTTGATATTGAATCGTCTGCTGGTCTTCTCACCGTAAATTTTCCGGATGGCTCAGCGTTTATCCTGAGTCGCCAGATCGCGAGCCATGAAATCTGGATCGCCGCCCGCTCTGGTGGTTTCCACTTACGCTATGCCGATTCCCGGTGGTTTTGCCAGACAACGTCAGAAGCACTGCCTGAAATGTTAGGCAGGGTGTTTACCGAGCAGTTGCACCAACCGGTAACGCTGCTGTCCCAAGCCTGACTTTTCTCCATTTATCCCTTCCTTGCGCGGAGGAAATATCTACTTAATCAGAGGCTCTTTAATTACCAGCATCACGTTTGCGTAACTTTTCTCTTGCCCTGGCAATCGCCTGTCTGACCTGGTTTGGACTCGTGCCACCGTAGTGGTCACGGGCATTGATGGACCCTTCGAGGGTAAGCACGTCGAAAACGTCAGCCTCGATCAGTACCGAAGCCTGTTGCAAAGTCGTGAGCTCGAGTTCGGAAAGGTCGATTTTTTTTTCAATCGCGACAGCAACAAGTTTACCCACGACATCATGTGCGTCCCGAAATGGCAGTCCTTTCTTAACCAGATAATCCGCGAGATCCGTCGCTGTTGCATAACCTTTCATGGTCGCATTGCGCATATTTACCGGTCGCGTGATGATCGCGGGAACCATGTCAGCAAAGGCCGTGAGGGAATCCTTGACGGTTTTAACCACATCGAACAATGGCTCCTTGTCTTCCTGGTTATCTTTGTTGTAAGCCAGGGGTTGTGATTTCATCAAGGTCAATAGTGTTGTCAGGGCGCCAAAAACCCGGGCCGACTTACCCCTGACCAGTTCCGGCACATCGGGGTTTTTCTTCTGCGGCATAATGGATGAGCCAGTGCAAAAACGATCCGGAAGTTCGATAAACTCGAATTGAGATGAAGACCACAGGATCATTTCTTCGGACCAGCGAGAAAGGTGCATCATCAGTGTGCTGGCGAATGCTGAAAATTCGATGGCGAAATCCCGGTCACTGACAGCATCCAGCGAATTCTCGCTGATAGCCTCGAAACCGAGAAGTTGAGCGGTGATCTCTCTTTTGATTGGGAACGTTGTTCCCGCCAGCGCAGCTGCACCGAGAGGCATGACGTTGGTTCTTTTGCGACAATCAGATAATCGACCAACATCCCGCTCCAGCATCTCGTTCCAGGCCATCATATGGTGGCCAAACGTAATGGGCTGAGCGACCTGCAAGTGCGTCATGCCAGGCAGAATAGTCTCAGCCTCACGTTCCGCAAGATCGATCAGGCCAATTTGCAGTCGGGTTATCAACTGTTCGATGTCGTCTATCTTGTCGCGAAGGTAGAGACGAATGTCTGTTGCCACCTGATCGTTTCTTGATCTGCCGGTATGCAGCGTTTTACCCACCTCACCAATTTTGTCTGTCAGTGCTTTTTCGATGTTCATATGTACATCTTCAAGACCCACAGACCAGGTAAAGGATCCGCTGAGAATATCCGCGCGAATCTCTTCCAACCCTGATTTGATCAACTCAAGTTCGTTGCTGGTCAGGACCTTGGCCTGTACGAGCATGGTCGCGTGGGCAACAGAACCGGTAATATCGTAAATGGCGAGAACCCGGTCGAAACCGACGGATGCCGTAAACTCCTCGACGAACGCATCTGTTGCTTCGTTGAATCTGCCGTCCCAGAGCTTTTTATCGTTCTCAGTTGACATTTTACCTGGCTATCCCAGCTATTCAGTCCTGCCACAGTTCGGGTTAACGCGCCGTGACTATCTAATTAGTTCAAGTTGGAGCGGATTGTAGCAGCATCGGGCTATACTAATACTCCGTCTATACTAAATTGATGGGCCAGTAGGGAGCTTACCAGATGATCCAAGCCGGAGTTGCAAACCCTGTGTTCGGCTTGCGCCCCATCTTGAATCATCTGCTAAGCTCTGATCCGTCAATTTAGTGTAGACGGAGTACTAGGTCCCTCTGCCCGCTAATCAAAATGGGCGTAGGATGAATTGGAGAATCAGTGGCGCAACAACAAGACGAAAGAGAAGTAGATTTTTTCCTGCCTGATCTCTGTCAGGCTCAGAGTATTATTTTCCTGGTGCTGGTTACTGAGTTGCTGGTGCTGGTGCTGGTTCTGGCCAATTCCAGCCTGGTGGACTTCGACTGGGTGGAGTTGGGTTTAACTTCACTGTTTGTGCAGTGGATCGTACTCCTGTCTGCCGGAATCCTGTGCAATTTACGACCGATACTGATGAACATGACGGTCGCTGCCGCAACCGCGACCGGTTATGTGCTGATTCTATCCTTGACCCTGATTTTCAGCATACTTGCAGTATGGTTGACGGAGAGTGAATTTGCCGAGTGGCGTATAGAAGAAATAGGCATGATCAGCCGGAACCTGATTGTTGCGGCGGTGATGACAGGTATCGCTTTTCGATACTTTTTCTTAACTCACCAGCTGCGCAGGCAGGAGCAGGCCGAGCTGAATTCGCGTATCCAGGCTTTGCAATCCCGTATCCGGCCTCATTTCCTGTTCAATTCAATGAACATTATTGCCAGTCTGATCAGCATTGACCCGAAAACTGCAGAAGAGGTGGTAGAAGACCTGTCTGTTTTGTTCCGGGCGTCACTTAACGATTCGAGTAATAAACCGGTCACATTGAGCGAAGAACTGGAGTTATGCGAGAAGTATGTCCATATCGAGAGCCTTCGGCTGGATGACAGGCTCCAGGTCGAATGGAAAATTGCGGTTGATCCCGAGAAGGTGCGGATTCCGATGCTGACACTCCAGCCCCTGTTGGAAAATGCCATTTATCATGGCATACAGCCCAGGTTGGAAGGTGGTGTGGTTACGGTGACGATTATCGAGCACGATGACAATCTTCTAATTACGATTACGAACCCGCTACCAGTAGGGGACATCTCCCATGAGCGGGGTAATCGGATGGCGCTGGACAATATTCGTAGCAGGCTGGACGCCATATATGGGGAAGAGTCGAGCCTGACTAATGAATCAGGTGAAACGGAATTTAAAACAAAAATAAGCTACCCTTTATCGGAATCAGGCTAACTTTTGTCCGGGAACAGGCAGATTCAGTTTTCGGACGAATGGGCGATTGAGTGTCATGAGTGTGAACTGCGTCACAAAACAGACCTGGTCGAGCATTTCTGTTCAATAATGTGCAGTGGGTCGCAGTTTTATTGAATAAAAAGGGTAAATTGCTGTTTCATAGCGGTCGATTTCGACCAGTGAGTTGTAAAATTTATTAGCGAGGTTTTCTCATACATGAAAGTGCTGGTAGTTGACGACGAAAAATTAGCGCGGGAACGATTAGTGCGCATGATTGGTACTTTAGATGCCTACGACGTAATTGGTGAAGCAGCGTCCGGTGATGAAGCCATACGCAAGACCATTGAAGTTGAGCCGGATATTGTGTTGCTGGACATTCGAATGCCGGGAACTGATGGAATCGAGGCGGGTCATCAACTTGCTGATTTACCATCCCCACCAGCAGTGGTTTACTGCACCGCTTTTGGTGAGCACGCCGTCGAAGCATTTGATGTCAATGCTGCCGGTTACCTGTTGAAGCCTGTTCGCAGAGAGACCCTGGTCGCTACCCTGGGCAAGATAGGTCGCGTAAACAAGGTTCAGGCGCTGTCCGTCACCGGCGAAGAGATGCCAAAACAGAAAGCCCGAACACATATCAGCGCCAAGACCCGGCGTGGAATTGAGCTTATTGCGCTGACGGAAGTGCGCTTTTTCCAGGCGGATCACAAATACGTCACCGTTCGCCATGAAGGCGGTGAGGTTTTGATTGACGATACGCTGCGTGACCTTGAAGACGAATTTGGTGATCGACTCGTCAGAATCCATCGAAACGCACTGGTGATGACGGATCACCTCGAAGGATTGGAGCGAGACACCCGCGGTCATTATCGCGTCAGGATGAAGGGTGTTGAAGATCGACTGGACGTCAGTCGAAGGCACGTTTCAGGGTTGAGACGTCTGGTGCAATCCCTGTAAAACTAACGGTTTAATTTACATGAAAGACCATAAAGGTGGCTATAATGCCGCCTTTTTTGTGTGTAATGCATTATGGTTGATTCACTGAGGATTGCGACACGTCAAAGCGCACTTGCCCTGTGGCAGGCACATCACGTCAAACAACAAATAGAAACAGCGCATCCAGGGCTTGAAGTTACGATCCTTGGAATGACAACCGAAGGTGACCGAAATAAACGTTCACCGCTCAGCCAGATCGGTGGCAAGGGCGTGTTCGTCAAGGAGCTTGAGGTTGCACTACTCGATGGCAGGGCTGACATCGCGGTGCATTCGATGAAAGATGTCCCATCGGTACTTCCACCGGAACTCACCATCAGCGCCATGTGCGAGCGAGAAGACCCACGTGATGCTCTGGTCTGCAACAAATATGACAACCTGGAGGAGCTTCCAGCAGGGGCTAAAATCGGCTCCTCTAGCCTGAGGCGGCGGTTACAATTGAAACTCGCCAGAGAAGACCTCGTTTACGAAGAATTGAGGGGCAATGTCGATACCCGATTGCGTAAACTGGACGAGGATCACTATGACGCGATAATCCTCGCCGCCGCAGGCCTCAAGCGTTTGCAGCTGGGTGACAGAATTAGCCAGGCGATCTCCACCACTGTTAGTATTCCTGCTGCCGGACAGGGCGCTGTTGGCATCGAATGCAGGGCGGACAGTGCAGACTTGATTGCCTTACTCGATGCGATTAATGACCCTGAAACATACGATTGCGTCACCTGTGAACGAGAAGTGTCGATCGGGCTGGGTGCGAACTGCAATCTGCCGGTTGCGGCGTTCGCAGAAATCGTCGGCGCTAATATACAGCTGAATACTTACGTCAGCGATACGACAGGCGGGGTGACTATTAAACTCGCCGCTGAAGGACCCAGATCAGACGCGCGTGAGATGGCGAAATCTCTCACCATCCAAATGATAGCCCAGGGTGCCGATAAATTAATTGATTCGCATTCCTGATAAGGAATACAAGAAAAGCCGCGGAGCTAATATGGACCGAACGATTCTGTTGACCCGAAGCGACAATCAGAATGCGGTCTTTGAATCCTGTTTAAGACGCTCGCTGGACTTGCCTGACGACACCGGTGTGGTTAGCAGGACCCTGTTAAATCCTGTCACAGTGAAGTTATCAGAAGCATCGAAACGGAAAATCCTCGAGCTGGACCGGTACGATCATATCGTCTTTATCAGCCAGAATGCGGTTAAATATGGATTGCCGGGACTGAACGACTATTGGCCGCAATGGCCACTGTCATTGTCCTGGTACGCTGTCGGCCCTGCCACGGCAAAGAGGTTGAGAGACAACGGCATTGAAAGCCAGCAGCCTCAACTGGCGTCATCAGAGGGGTTACTGGCACTACCACTCCTCTCCGGGCAGGTAGGCAAGGTTTTGATTGTGCGTGGTGTGGGGGGCCGGGAGTTACTCAGGGAAACGTTGACCAAACGTGGAGCGACGGTTGACTACCTGGAAGTGTACAGACGTGAAGCGATTGACTATGGGGGTCATTTTAACCGCGATTTACAGGCGGAGGTGATAGTGCCGGTGTATAGTGGTGAGGCCATAGACAGGTTGATGGAGTTGGTGCCGGACTATTCTCAACTGAAACTCATTGTACCTTCAAGACGACTACAAATGATGGCAATTAAGAGTGGTTTTGATAAAGTCTGGCTTGCGGCGAATCAACAGAATGAATCTATGTTGGAGGCTGTGCTCAGGGTAGTAAACAATGCGAGTGATTAGAGGCGAATTGCTGAGATGACAGAGAAAACCGAGAGGTTATCGGTAGAGTTAAATGATGCCTTTGAAAGACTGGAGCAGGCCCAGGAATTGCCGGAGTCTGGTGCGGCTATGTCTCAAGAAAAGTCTCAAGAAAAGTCTGAAGGTAAGTCTCAAGAACAGTTTGAAGCGCAAAAAAGAGATGGAAAAATCCAGCAGTCTAACAGCTCGGGCACAGGTGGTATCGTTGGTGTTCTGACGGGATTGATTGCTATTGGAATCGCCAGCTATGCCGCGTTTAACACCTATCAGCTAAAAACCCTAGAGCCGGTTGAAATGGTCAGCAGCGCTGAAGTTGATCAGAAAATTGCCGCACTGAGGCAGGAGCTTGAACAAACAAGGCAAAGCTCAGCAGATGCGCAATCTGGTATTAGTAACCGGTTAGATGAGTTTTCTCGGTCACAGCAATTGTCAGCGCAGCAATTCGAGCAACAACTCAAGGACAGACTGGATCAGTCATTGTCGGATGTGCAGAAAGATATAGGCACCTCCAGTGAAGACTGGTTGCTCGCAGAAGCAGAGTACCTGATTCGCCTCGGCAGCCAGCGAGTCATGATGGAAGGAGACGCCCAGGGAGCCGTTGCGCTATTTGAATCGGCCGATGTGATCATTCGGGACGCAGTGGGCATCTCGGCTTTTGACCTGCGGCAGGCTTTAGCAAAAGATATCGCTGCCTTAAAGAGTGTCTCGGATCTTGATGTAGATGGCATATTTGTTCAGCTTGCCGCCCTGGTCGACCAGGTTGAAGGGTTGAAGCAGCATGAACTGAAATTTGTCACTGAGGACCTTCGGGTACAGGTCAGCGATACAGAAGGTCTGTGGGGTCGTTTGGTCGCCCTGGTTTCATCCGGTCTGGAAAGACTTGGACGGTTGGTCGATTACCGTGCTGAAGGCAGCGTTGTGACACCGATCCTTCCGTTGAAAGAAGAATATTACTTGCGTCAGAACCTGGTGATGCAACTGCAAATTGCACAGTTGGGGCTGTTACGTGCCAACCAGCAGATTTTCAGCAGTAGTTTGAATGAAACCCAGGAGTGGATTGTTCGCTACTTTGACCCTGAACATCCAGCGACCGTTGCCATGATCGCTTCAGTCTCGAAACTAAAGGAACTGAGTGTGTCGCGGCAGATGCCGGATGTCTCCAAGTCATCTCGCGAAGTACGGAGGTTGCTGGCCAGATTTCATGAAAAGAATAGTCGCCGTACTGTACCTGTTGAATCAGAAGCTCCTGAAACTAGTGCTCCTGAAACCAATGCCCCTAAAACCCGGGCTCCTGTCATAGAACCGCTCGGGATAGAGTAATGAAACGGTCACTGCTTTTTTTACTGATCGTCGTCGTGTTCGCGGGTTGGATAGGGACATTGGTGGCCCGCGACCCTGGCTACGTGTTGATTTCTTATAACGGTGCAACGCTGCAAACCGGGTTATGGGTCATGCTGGCGATGCTTACGGTTGCTGGGCTGACAATCTACTATTTGATGCGTCTGAGCAATACACTCCGGGGGGCCACAGGGCGATTCAGGAATTGGGGCGGTGAGCGTAAGCGGCTCAAGGCGAGCCAACTTACCACCAGGGGGCTCATCTACTTTCAGGAGGGTGATTTCGAACGGGCTGAGAAATTTCTTGTCAGTGGAGCAAAGAATCACGCATCTCCCACCATCAATTATATTGCCGCGGCAAAAACAGCGGATGTACGAGGAGATAGTGAAGCCCGGGAAGCTTATTTGCGCCAGGCCCTCTCAGTCGAACCAGGTGTGCAGGGTGCCGTTGCCAAGGCATCGGCCGAAATGGCCCTGGCGCGTGGTGAATGGCAGGCATGCATCGACTACCTGGCCGAAAACAAGGACAATCTCGCTACAATGATGTTAAAAAAAGATGCCCTGATTCAATTACAGGATTGGGATGCTCTGGCGCAACTGATTCCCAGGATTAGAAAACTTGGGCAGGGTTCCCCGATGGATGATATTGAGAAACAGGTCTTGCTCCAACGGCTGAATGAAACAGGCCTTGACGATCAACGACGATTAGCGATATTCAAAAAAGGGCCTGAAATCTTGCGCCAGGACGAGCAGGTTATCCTCACTCTCTGCGGTGCAATCAACGATGAAAAAGAATCAGAAGCCATTCTGCGCAGCGCCCTGAAAAAATCCTGGCGAGGTGCCCTGGTTGAAGCCTATGGCTCACTGGGAAAAGAAACTCTGAAGCGCCGGTTAAAGGCGGCCGAAGGATGGCAGAAGTTCCACCCGGACGATCCTTTTTTGCATCTCTGTCTTGGTCAGCTTTACGAAGCATCGGGAGATCGGGAAAACGCCAAGAAAGCGTACGAGAAGAGTATCGAAAATGGCAACACAACCCACGCCAGTCACCACCTGGCGAATCTCCTGGCCTTTGATGGCGACTTCGAAAAAAGCAATGAATACCTGCGATTGGCTTTGAGCGAGTAATCGCCAGCATCTACCAGGTGTCGATCGGATGCTTCTTGGCAGGCCGGTTGAGGTCGCGTTTAAGGTGACGCAGCAGCCTGCTGATTTTCTCCCTGGATTCAGACGGAGCGATTACATCGTCTATGGCATCACTGTATCGCATTGTTGAGAAGCCATCGAAATGGCCAACCTCCATAGTGGGCCAGGCAAGACAGAGTGGGGGGACGCCCCGGGCGCTGGAATATCCCGTCATCAAGGTCAGGCCCAGTCCGTATCCTCGCCGCACTATGATACTAAAAAGAGGCACTGTTCGATGCTGGTGAGCCATGATCGGCCGGGTGTGCCAACGGGTGATGATAGGTTGTGTGATCTCGCTTTCACCCTTGGGTTGCCAGGTTGATACGCATCCCGGTGTATCGATGAGCGAGACGATGGGATACTCGTAAGAATCGCATAATTCGATGAACCTTGAAATCTTGGTTGCCGCATCGGTATCAATGGCGCCATCGTCAACGAGCGGCTGATTGGCCAGCACGCCAACGGTTCGCCCATTTATTCGGGCCAGCGAGGTAATCAGAGAGGTGGCGAATCGGGGCCGCAGCTCGAACACACTGTCCGCATCCACCAATGCCTGAATAACCTGACGCATATCGTAGGCGCCCTCGTTCGGAACCAGGCCATCAATCCGGTCTGCAGTCTCAGCAGCTCTTCCCGATTCATGGTCTTCGTAATAGGCCAGGTAACTGCGGGCGGCGTTGATTGCTGCGGTATCGTCCTCGACCAACAGATCAATCCCGCCGGTGACCTCGTGCATGTCTACCCCCGCAAGTTCTGTCGCACTGAGCCTGACACCGAGTGCAGCCTCAACCATGGGAGGGCCGCCAAGCCCGATGGAGGAATCCTTTGTTGCGATTAAGAAGTCGGAAAAGGCCGCCAGGCTGGCGTGTCCTGCAAAGGAAGGGCCAGAGACAATCGCGATGGTGGGTACCCATCCCGAAAGTTCAGCGTTTCCATCGATGATGGTAAAACGGCCCACGGGTCCACTGAATTCGATATGACCCAATCCTGATCTTGGATGCCTGGCCCGGCTGCCGCCACCATCAACGAAAAACACCAATGGCCATCGGTGTTCATGGGCCAGTGCGAATAACCGACCTAAACGCCCGGCGCCATAACCGCCACCCCGGTCCGTATAGTCCGTTGATGAGGCGACAACCACCTGGCCGTTAATAGTGCCAACGAAGTCAACCCCACCAGTCTCTGCCACCCATTTACCGTCCGATGTTTGCCCGGCAATTGATCCATACTCGACCATCGAGTCTTCATCGAGGAGTAGCTTGAGTCGTTCCCTGGCGGTCATTCTGCCGCTCAGGTGTACCTGGGTAACTGCGTCCACACGGGAGGAATCGGATCTTGTTCCCCGTGCTGCGTCAAGATCCTCGATGAGTTTTTTGTCCATGGGGTTGATTGTCGTTTTAGTGAGGATCGACGGGGTGTTTTTTTGTTTCCCCGAATATTCTTGGAATACGTTCAAGAATGGCACTGATGCAATCCCGGGTTTCCCGCGGGTGAATAATGTCGTCGAACATGAAGCTTCTACCAGCCCGCAAGCCTGAGGTCTGGTCGCGCATTTTGTCCGCGTAAGCGTCACGGATCGCCATCGCGTCGGCTTTGTTTTTCGCAGCAAGAATCTCTTTGCGTTTCACCAGGTAAGCGGCGCCTTCAAGGGACATTCCACCGGATTCTACCGTGGGCCATGCGAGGCGTAACTCAGGAACAGATCTACCTGACCCCCAGCCCGACATCGCATAAGGGCCCAGGCCATAGGCCTTGCGTATTTGCACCGAGCAGAGGGGTACGGTGCGGTGATGCAATGCCGCCAGAGGTCGGGCGTGATGCCTTGCCATGCCCTCACGCTCTGCCTGCGGACCAACCATGTAGCCTGGATTGTCGATAAAGGAAATCAGTGGAAACTCATAGCTGTCGCAGAGTTCAACAAACCTGGCAGCCTTGTCTGCAGCCTCTGAATCGATGGCTCCCGCCAGGGGTGACTTGGGTTGATTGGCGAAGATACCGACGGATCTTCCTTTCAAACGAGCAAAGACCGTCAGCATGGACCGGCCCCAACTTGCTCCCAGTTCCAGCACACTGTCGGCATCGGCAACGGCGGTTATGACTTTTCTCATGTCGTAGGGGCGGCGCCTGTTTTCCGGGATGATCGAAGCGATTTTGTCATGGTTGGTGGAGGCTTTGCCTTCAGTTGGATTTTGATGATAATACGACAGGTATTGTTGCGCCGCGGTGATCGCTGCCATCTCGTCATCTACTATCAGATCGATATTACCGGTTTTTGCATAGTCCTGCACCGGTCGCTCTACAGTCCCGGTCGTAGTCCTGGAACCGATGGTAGAAGTGCGAGTCGCAATCACGAAATCGGACAACATGGCAATTCCTGCATTTCCGTCGAGAGCGCGACCGCTGATAATCGCAATAGTCGGTGCCCAACCTGACAACTCTGCAAGCCCGTCGTAGACATCCCAGCGACCCCTTGGTGCGATAACAATCGGAGGCACGGGTTGGGGGTCTCCCGGTCGAGCACCCTCCCCGTCGACGAAAAGAATCAGTGGCCAGCGATGTTTGTTGGCAAGGTAAATCAGGCGCCCGAGTTTGCGTTGGTTCCTTTCGCTCTGGGTGCCCTTTGCTACCGTATGATCATAGGATGCGGCGACCACTGGTTGCCCGGCGATGCACCCGGCACCGGCGATAAGACCATCTGCAGTTGACTCGTCTTCTTCACGGGAACTGGCGCCGGCTAGAATGCCATATTCGACCAGGCTCGCCGGATCTAGCAGGTGTGCAAGACGTTCTCTCGCGTGGAGTTGATGGGCGCCGGGAGCCTGGGGAACCTGTATTGCACGTTCCCGAGCTTCCTGTATTTGGCGAATCAGCTTTTCTTCCAGGGGTTTCTCCGGTGTTTACTGTTCTCTTGGGAACCTCTGATCAAGGTCGGTATGCCGCACCAAATATCTACTTAATCAGAGGTTCCCTGGGTGCGTAGGAGAATATATCCGAGAACATGTTTTTTTCTGGCATCCCCTTTTCGACAAACTTATCCAGGGTGGCGTAAACCATACCCGGGCCGCCACTGACGTAAGCAGTGAGGCGCGAAACATCTTTGAAATCCTGCAACGCGATTTCACCCACCAGACCTGTTTTACCGTTCCAGTCAGGTGAAGTATCAGGGTCACTAACGACAGGAATATAGTGAAAATTTTCGTGTTCCCTGACCCAGGATTCGCACAATTCGTTGAGATACAGGTCTCTGTCTGATACTACCCCCCAATACAGGTAGACAGGATGCGGAAGGCCTCCCGGGATGATCTCTTCAATAATGCTCTTCATCTGCGTTATGCCTGTACTGGCTGCCATCAGCAGTAACGGACCGGTGGGCGCACGGTTAAGGAAGCAGTCCCCTTTAGGAATTTCGATGTCTAAATAGTCAGCCCTATCCAGTAGTTTTTCTATAGCATCAGAGTCTTCCGAGTCTGGCGTCGGCCTGACATGCAGCTCAATCTGGTTTTTAAGTGAAGGGGCAGATGCAATTGAGAAAGGACACTTCCGGTCGGGCAACAACATCTCCAGATATTGCCCGGCGCGGTAGTTTATGGATTCACCTGCCGGGATGTTGAGGAATATCTGGCGGGTATCGTGATTGTAAAATTCAATGGAATCTATTGAACAACGTAGTGTTTTCAATTGAAAAACTATGTCTCTACTTTCGCTTCATGGAGGCGAAGAATTCTTCGTTGGATTTGGTCTTCTTCAATCGTTCAAGCAAAAACTCGATTGCGGCGAGGTCGTCCATTTCATGCAGAATCTTGCGCAGGATCCAGGCTTTCTGCAGATCTTCCTCTGACATCAACAGGTCCTCACGACGAGTACCTGAACGACGTATATTGATAGCCGGGTAAACGCGTTTTTCAGCGATCTTTCTTTCCAGGTGAAGTTCCTGGTTACCGGTACCTTTAAATTCTTCGTAGATGACTTCGTCCATTTTCGATCCGGTATCAATCAGGCAGGTTGCAATAATTGTCAGGCTACCACCTTCCTCGATGTTTCTGGCCGCACCAAAGAAACGTTTCGGTCGTTCCAGGGCGTGGGCATCAACACCGCCGGTTAACACCTTGCCGGAGGCTGGAATAACCGTGTTGAAAGCGCGCGCCAGCCGGGTAATAGAATCGAGCAGAATAACGACGTCTCTCTTGTGCTCCACCAGACGCTTCGCCTTTTCGATGACCATCTCGCTCACCTGAACATGCCGCGAAGGCGGTTCATCGAAGGTGCTCGCGACGACTTCGCCACGCACTGAGCGCTGCATTTCTGTTACCTCTTCCGGGCGTTCATCAATTAGCAGCACGATGAGATGACATTCGGGATTATTGCGTGCGATGGCTTGGGCGATGTTCTGCAGTATAAGCGTTTTTCCCGCTTTCGGCGGCGATACGATCAAACCCCGCTGGCCCTTACCGATCGGTGAGGTCAGGTCGATGATTCGTGAAGTCAGATCTTCGGTACTGCCGTTTCCAGCTTCAAGATGCATAGGTTCGTCGGGGAATAGTGGTGTCAGGTTTTCGAACAGGATCTTGTTTTTGGATTCACCAGGATCTGTGAAGTTGATCTGGTCGACTTTCAGAAGAGCAAAATACCGCTCGCTGTCTTTCGGTGGTCTTATCTTTCCCGAGACGCTGTCACCGGTTCTTAAATTGAAACGGCGAATCTGGCTGGGTGATACGTAAATGTCATCCGGTCCTGCCAAATAGGAACTGTCTGCTGAACGCAAAAATCCGAAACCGTCCTGTAGTATTTCGAGTGTGCCATCACCGTATATTGCTTCACCGCCCTTGGCATGTTTGCGCAACACGTTGGCGATTATTTCCTGTTTTCTGGAGCGGCCCAGATTGTCCATGCCCATTTCGTGGGCGATTTCTAAAAGTTCGGGGATTGGTTTGGATTTGAGGTCAGTTAGATTCATAGGTCATGTCGTTGATTAGATGATTAAGGATTCGCGCCAACGCGATAGATTAGTTTGGGAAAAAACGAGAAGAGGATTAGTTAGTGATGCGGATCAGTCCAAAGAACGCTGAAATTGCTGCGCCATTTGTTTGAACTCTAGCTCTGTTTTGAGCTTTTGCCGCTGTTTAAAGTTTGACTATATTTAAAATGTCTTTTTTTGGGTCAATTGTCAACCCCTAATTTCCCAACGGGAAAAATTCGTTACCGAAATAACCGGTGCAATCGGTAAAACGGGTGGATGTGGGCACGGCTTACCGCCGTGCTCAGGACTCACATCTGTACAGGACACTCCGCTAGATATTGCTATCCAGAAAAGCAGTTAACTGTGATTTCGACAATGCGCCAACTTTTGTCGCTTCAACGGCACCGTTCTTGAATAACATCAAAGTGGGTATGCCACGAATACCATATTTAGGTGGAGTATTCTCGTTTGCATCAATATCAAGCTTGCAAATCTTCATTTTGCCGGCGTATTCGGAGGCGATTTCTTCCAGTACAGGAGCGATGACCTTGCATGGTCCGCACCACTCGGCCCAGTAATCTACGAGGACTGGCACATCGGAATTTATTACATCAGATTCAAAACTGTCATCTGTTACATGACTAATGTCGACCATTACTTACTTGCTCCTGGATGGGTTGTTCGATAGAAGTTCGCTATCCTATGCTGGACATGGAAATTACTCAACCAATAAACGAGGGAATAGTCAGGTTTTTAGTTGTTGGGCGACGCGCATCGCAAAGTAAGTCAGGATCGCGTCTGCACCGGCACGTTTCATAGCTAAAAGCGATTCAACAATCACTTTTTCATCAAGCCAGCCGTTCTCGATGGCCGCCATCTGCATGGCATATTCTCCGCTGACCTGATAGACCATTGTCGGTACCTGGAACCTGTCTTTTACTCGACGGACGATGTCCAGGTAAGGCATGCCGGGCTTTACCATCACCATATCGGCGCCTTCGTTTAAGTCCAGGGCTACCTCTCGCAAGGCCTCGTCACTGTTAGCCGGGTCCATTTGATAGGTTGCCTTATCGCCCTTGCCCAGATTGGCGGAGGACCCTACCGCGTCACGAAACGGCCCATAGTAGGCTGAAGCATACTTGGCAGAATAGGCGAGAATTCGGGTATTGGAGAATCCCGAGGCTTCCAGTGCGGTGCGAATGGCACCGATCCGGCCGTCCATCATGTCTGAGGGTGCCACGACATCAACCCCTGCTTCCGCCTGCACCAGGGCCTGTTTAACCAGTGCAGTGACCGAAATGTCATTGCTCACGTAGCCCTGGGCGTCAAGAATGCCATCCTGTCCATGGAGGGTATAAGGGTCAAGGGCAACATCGGTCATTACGCCAAGTTCAGGCGCTGCTTCCTTGATGGCCCTGACGGCCTGGGGTGCCAGTCCGACCGGGTTGTAGCTTTCTTCGCCATTGTCGGTTTTCTTTTCAATTGGGACCACGGGAAATACTGCCATCATGGGAATTCCCAGCCTTTGGGCCTTCTTCGCTTCCTCCCTGAGTAAATCAATGGTCATCCTTTTGACCCCGGGCATGCTGGGGACGGCTTCGGTGGTGCCCTCGCCTTCTATGACAAAAACCGGATAGATCAAGTCAGCCACGGTCAGTTCGTTTTCCCGCATTAATCGGCGGGAAAACTCATCCCGCCGCATTCGCCGCATACGGGTTGCTGGAAATTGACTTTCCATAGGTCAGGTACTCATTGAAAACGAGAGCGCATTATACCGATGCGGACCAGGATCTGACATTGATTTCACTGGCCACCCGGCCTCGTGGAAGAAATTGTGTTGGCTTGAGCACGTCAAATGACAAATTGTCATTTTCATTGACAGGGGAGTGAGTGCGGGGGTAAGTTACTGACAGATTGTCATTTTAGAAACTAATCTTAGAAGCAACATGGTTGAATCATTGGTCAGACCCAGGCCTGACAAATCCCGCTCTCCGATAAGCAGATCTCACGCCACAACCTCCCAGACATTGCAGCGGTTGAGGGATTCTGCACGGGATTTGTTTGTCAGGGTCGGGTATCACGACACCCGTCCCCAGGACATTGCACGCAATGCCGGGGTTGCAAGCGGGACGTTCTATTTGCATTTCAATGACAAAAATAGTGCATTCCTGGATTTTGCAGAGCAGGCCCAGACCGAGCTTATCGACTGCCAGACAGAGAATCTTGAAGGAGTCCAGGGGCATCGCGCGCGATGGCGAGTCGTCATCGAAACCATTATTAATTTTGGTTTCGAGCACCCGGGAATACTCAATGCGGCGTTTTTGGACCCTGTTTTGATAGCCCCGCATAATGATGAAGCCTGGCGGATGTATGATCGCCTTGGAGCGATGGTAAAGATGGTCCTGGCCGAAAGCACACCGGAAGTTTCGGGTGAATATGACCTTGAAATGGTGAGCCACGCGATTTGCGGCATGTTACGGCATGCATTGACCTATTCGGTTCGCAAGCAGTTGGATCTGGACAAATTGACAGATGACCTGAGCCTGTTTATTGATCGTGGCCTGGGTCTGGACAAACAACAAGTTAGCTAAGTGAGGGCAATAGATGAGTCGAGTAATTTATTCCAAAGATGAATTGGAAGCCGAAATTGACTACGCGACACCACATATGGAGTCTGGAGAGAAGCTCCACGGTGGATTTGACGGGGATGGCAACTATGTAACCCCCCGAACAAAATACCGATGGGAAGCCATTAACGCGTGGACAGAACAGCTCAAAGCCAACCAGGTAGAGATCATTGAAGCGACGACAGCACTGTTGACTGAGCCGAACTTTCCGAATGTCGAGCAACAGGTATTCCTGATAAAAAATGGTGTTGAGCAACCTTTTTGGGATTCACTGACCATCACCGGCTTGATTGAAGCCCGGGGTAAGGCGCTGGCGGAGCTCAATCCACCGAACTTCCAGGAGATTATTGTCGAAGATATTTCCGCAACGGCGCTCGGTCATATGCATAAGGGCCTGATGACCTCTCACGGATGGGATGAGGGCGGACGCGACGGGTCCGGGCAGGGCGGCCACGATCTGATGTGGTTCGTTACCCGGGACCTGATTTTTGGCAAAGACAAATACCCGATTCCAACCCCTCCTGCGAGCATTGGACGTGAGAAAGATGAAAGAGAGATGGAGGAGTTACCCGCTGGACACGAGGCACTTGTGTCCTTTTTGATGAATTTGCTGATGATCGAGGTTCGTGCGGAACAGGCCTTCAGATTCTATGAATCAGTGATTGGAAATGCAAAACTCTTTACCGACAAACGAGCAGAAGCAGCCCTGGCGGTTCAACTCGTCAACAGGATTCGCATGGACGAGAACATACATGTGGCCTGGTTACGCGCTGCCGTATCTGAATTTCGAAGTTTCACTATCAAGACGGTGTCCGGCGAACAGGTGAGCGGAGCCAGTATTCTTGATCCCATCTGGGAAAAAATGGTTCATTGGCATTCCGTCGAGATGCATGAGGCGAATAGAGAAAACAACCGCAGTGAACTGAAAAAGAAGATTCTCGCAACGCCCAATGGTGCAGGCCTCATTGATGACTTTAACAATCTTGCCGCTTGAACTTACCGTTTGAACTTGATACTTAAGAACTAAGGAACTTGTCAGGAAGGAAAAACGAATGAAATTTGGAATTTTTTACGAACACCAACTACCCAAACCCTGGTCTGAAGGACTCGAGCAGAAGCTCTTTTCCGATGCACTGGATCAGGTTGAGCTTGCAGATAGACTGGGTATCGACTATGCCTGGGAAGTGGAGCATCACTTTCTGGAAGAGTATTCCCATTCGTCAGCGCCGGAGATTTTTCTTGCTGCCGCATCCCAGCGAACCAGCAATATTCGATTGGGACACGGCATCAGACAAGTGATAGCGAACTACAATCATCCCGCGCGAACGGCTGAATGTATTGCGACTCTGGATCTGGTGTCAAATGGCCGTGTTGACTTTGGTTCCGGTGAATCGTCAGCGATTCTTGAACTGGGTGGATTCGACATTCCCGTTGAGTCGAAACGCGAGCAATACCTGGAGGCCCTTGAACAGGTCGCGAACATGCTGGCCATGGATCCCTACCCCGGGTTTGACGGCAAATACTTCAAGATGCCCTGCCGTAACATTGTGCCAAAGTCTGTACAAAAACCTCATCCGCCGTTGTGGGTCGCCTGTTCCAACCGGGAAACGATTAAGATGGCAGCGAGTCTTGGTATTGGTGCCCTGACCTTCGCCTTTGTGGACCCGTTGGAAGCCAAGCATTGGGTCGATGAGTACTATGACATCATCAAGAGCGATCAATGTGTACCGATTGGACACGCGGTAAACGCAAACATCTGCATGGTTACCAGTTTTTCGCTCCACCAGGATCGAGAAGTCGCCATTAGCCGTGGCCTGGAGGGCTTCGAGTTCTTTGGATATGCACTCGGCTCACTATATGGCTTTGGTGAGCATAAACCGGGCCGGGAAAATCTGTTTGCTGAGTTTGTTGAACAAAGAGAGAAAAACCTGACTGAAAATCCGATCAATATCGGTGAAGCACTTACGGGTGGCCGGGGCGGCATCGGGACTCCTGAAGACATGCGGGCGCACTTGAGAAAGTTTGAAGAAGTCGGCGTCGATCAGGTTACATTTATTCAGCAAGCCGGTATGAACAAGCATGAACATATATGCGAATCACTGGAATTGTTCGCATCCGAAGTCATGCCGGAGTTTAAGGAGCGGTCCGCAGAACGAGAAGCCAAAAAACAGGTTGAACTTGCACCCTATATTGAGGCGGCCATGGCTCGAAAGCAGTACATGCCGCAATTGGCAGATGAAGACATCCCGACTTTCCCCGCGCTGGGTCGTTCAGTTGTTGAAGGCAAGGAGGATCCGAACAAGGCGGCTTCTTAGGGTTCCGTAATTTCGGGGTTGGAGTGATTGACAGCGCGGTAAGGTAATTGAGTGAAACGGGGATGCTCAATTGAGAACACTGTCCCCCGCGAGCTCTTCGAGGGTTTCGGTCGCTTCCAGCCATTGCTCTTCGACGGACACAATTTCTTCTTTCAGACTTAGCTGATCGCGCACCAGATTTTGCAAATCGCCTACCTGATTTTCGTCATAGGTTGAATTATCGGCCAGTTTTGTATCCACCTCGGTCAGTTTTCGCTGTAGTCGTTCCAGC
The DNA here is from genome assembly GCA_012960755.1 of Gammaproteobacteria bacterium. The sequence continues at coordinate 119,826 of DUAT01000078.1, read as the reverse complement.
GACGTGTCCAATGTCTTTAACCGGGCTCGGAGTTGACGGGTTTCTTTGTTATTCCTCTTTATTTTTGCTGCGGGTGGCTTGTTGATTGATTTAGCCGGGGTTTTTGAGGTTCTTCCCAGCAACCGCAGGCGATAGTCTTCGAGATCGCCCTCGAATATTTGCACTGCCCCGTTTTCTACAAGCAGGAAGGCATCGACGGTATTGGCCAGCAGATGCCGATCATGGGAAACCAGCAAAATAGCGCCCTCGAAATCCTGCAGTGCAATGGTAAGTGCCTGGCGCATGTCCATGTCCAGGTGATTGGTTGGTTCATCCAGAAGCAGCAGGTTTGGTTGGGTAAATGCCACCATTGCCAGGGCGAGACGGGTTTTCTCACCCCCGGAGAAAGTTTTAATAGGCTCGTGGACCTTATCTCCCCTGAAATCAAAACCACCCAGGAAATTTCTGATTTGCTGCTCTCGCAGGGCGCGATCAAGTCGTTGTATATGCTGGAAACTCGAATCGTTCAGGTCCAGGTCGTCGACCTGGTGCTGGGAAAAATAACCCAGAACGAGGTTTGCGCCATCGTGTCGATCACCACCCAACATGGGTAGTTCGCCACTCAGGCTCTTTATCAGTGTCGATTTTCCGGCACCATTGTGACCCAGCAACCCGATTCGATCACCGGGATGAATGTTGATGCGAATCTTGCTGAGGACGGTATCCGAGTAGCCGAGATCCGCCTGATCAAGTGAAAGCAGTGGGTCAGAGGACTTTTCTGCTGGAGGTATCTGGAATCGAAATGGCGAATCAATATGCGCCGGGGCAATGACCTCCATACGTTCCAGCGCCTTGATGCGACTTTGAGCCTGGCGAGCCTTGGTTGCCTGGGCGCGAAATCTACGCACAAATTCCTGCATATGTTTTATATCGCGTTGTTGCTTCACATAGTTACTCTGCTGTTCCGCCAGCCGGGCCGCTTTTACTATTTCAAACTGGGAGTAGTTACCGGTAAACAGTTCGATGGTCTGATGATGTAAATAGGCGATGGTATTGACTGTTTCATCAAGAAACTCCCTGTCATGGGAAATCAGGACCATCGTCCCCTGGTAGTGTTTGATCCAGTTTGACAACCACAGGATTGTGTCCAGGTCCAGATGGTTGGTTGGTTCGTCCAGAAGCAGCAAGTCAGACGGCGTCATCAGCGTACGGGCTAAATTCAGCCTGATTCGCCAGCCGCCGGAAAACTCCGCCAGTGATTTGCTGTTTTCCTCAACGCTAAATCCCAAACCCGCGAGGAGCTGCTCGGCCCTGGGCTTCGCGGTGTAGCCGTCAATGCTGTCCATACGTTCGTGCAGGACTCCAATCTGGTCATATTCACCGGACTGCTCGGCAGTTTCCAGGCTGCTATGAACTTTGACCCATTCGGTGTCACCGCCCAGGACATATTCCAGGGCTGTCTCATCGGTCGCAGCAACTTCCTGTTCGAGATGGGCAATCTTGATGGTCGCGGGATAATCCAGGTCGCCCTGGTCCGCCTCAAGTTCTCCGATGATCAACTTGAACAAACTGGTCTTGCCAGCGCCGTTGGCTCCAATCAGGCCTACCTTGCGACCCTGGTGGATAGTGAAAGAGACATTCTCGAACAGAAGTTCGGTGCCACGCCGTAGAGCAATCTGGTTAAAAGAGAACATCGAGGAATACTGATAGGGGAAATTTGGTAAGTAGACCTATTGTAACAGAGCAGACACCGTTGGCGGTGGTTGCACTTCATCAGGTTTGAATTTGTCGTAAACTCAATCAGATCGGTGCAACTGCGATTAACAGAGACGTGAACAGATAATGATAATAAAAGTGATGATATTGGGCTTGATTGCTGCTTTTGTCGGGCTCTTTTTTGTTGACGGCCCCAGTGGTGAACCGATCTTGAAGTTGCCTGACCTTAACCCTGAAACAGCGGAACTGTTAAATACACCGGGCGAGCCCATCAGGGTCTACAAATGGAAGGATGAAAATGGCATCTGGCAGTTCTCGGGTGAGCCGGTCGAGGGTGAGCATGTTGAGGTAATGGAATTGGATGGCAAAATCAACACAATACCCGCAGTATCGGTAGCGGCTGACAAAGCAGGTGGTGTGCAGGGTTCTGCGTCCGGTCTGCCTGCTACCCCACACGGTTTGACCTCAGTTTCACCAGATAAGATCGCTGAAATGATGGACAGTGTTAACAATATGCAGGAGACGGTCGATGGCCGCAAAGCGCTAGTGGATAAGAATACTGGTGTGAAAAATTAGCATTTGGGACGCGTTAGCTGGAACAGGCCGATGATTGTCAGTCCAATAAAACCAACCAGGGTCCAGCCGGGAATGCTGATGCCGAGAAAAAGCCAGAGAACTTTTGCACACTCGCCGTCACCAGCCAGCACCATGGACAGCGCTTCGGTCAGGGAAAAGACATCGAGGAGGTAGTCCAGACTGGCCCCACAGGCCGGTACCTGGTCCTCAGGAAGACTTTGTAACCACAGCTGCCTAGATGATATGCCAGCGCCGATCGTTGCTGAGAGAGCAATCAGGGAAGCATAGACTTTAATCCCGAGATCTTTCGAACCATGAATCGCAGCGATCAGCGCAATCAATGCGACAACAATCACCATTACGCGTTGCAGGATGCAAAGATTGCAGGGTTCAAGATCCAGGACATGTTGCATGTACAGTGCGACGCACATTAAGCCAACACACCCCAGGAAGACGATAAGAAAAATAACGCGGGAATTTGGAAGTACCATCAATACGAGCTTCTGGACTGAAATCACGCCCATTATGACAGCCCTGAGCGGCTCTTAGTAGACAGCCCTGAGCGGCTCTTAGTAGACAGCCCTGAGCGGCTCTTAGTAGACAGCCCTGAGCGGCTCTTAGTAGACAGCCCTGAGCGGCTCTTAGCAGACAGCCCTGAGCGGCTCGTGTAGACAGCCTCAGGAGGAATCAGCTATCCACTGCTCTGCGAAGGATTTTAATTCGGGGAGAAAGTTCAGGAAATCATCTTCCAGGGCTGATCTGTTTTGCTCAAACTGTTGAAAACCGTTAGCCAGCGGGTTATTCCGGCTGAGGCGGCGGGAGATGTTTTTCAAAGCCTGATCGATAAAGGCCTCGTTTTTGTATCGCACAAGGGATGCTGAAGACTGCATCCACAGGATGGTATCCAGTGCGTTTTGTGGCAGGAAAGGTTTCGCTTTAATGACAAGCTTACAAGCGTTTTCACTGAATTCTTCCAGGGAAACGGGCGACCAAATCTGCCAGTTTTGAGCAAGGAAGTGATCATAGACGATATCGGTGATGATGCCCGAGTAGCGGCGAAATTCCGGATCCATGCGATGCTGGCTCTGTTTAACAAGCGGATGTCGGTCCGTGTAAGCGTCAATAGCACGGTGCAGGCGGATGCCGAGCTCGATTCGGTCGGGATGCTTGCCTGCTAACCTCCCTTTGACAAAATCTCCCAGAAAGCCCCCTACCATAAGTTCCTCGTGGGGGTGAGAAAGATAGAAATGAGCGAGGTGATTCATCGTCCGTGGTTGGCTATGCTCAGGTTAACTGACAATAGCCAGGTACTGCTCACGGATTTTATTGAGGTAAGTGTCAAAGTCATCCTCATCAAGCTGCTCGATCTGGTTCTGGTCCGCGATGGATTGGCTGGCTATGTGCGTGAAATATTCCAGCTCGGCCTTCGATAATGGCTGTTCCTGGAAATACGTCTTGTGTGCTAGCGTCTGATTCATGGCAAATCGAAAAAACGGTACCGACTCTGATTGCATGTCCTGCAGGATTCGTCCGCTTGGGGTGAGGTCCGGATTTCGTAGTTTCTGCTGCTGCCTGAGAATACTTTGTTGATGAGCATCAGATCCGTTTTTTGCGACGGCGTCGAGTCGTGCGGCCAACGGTAACAGATCGGTTAGAATTTCCTGGCCCCATTGAGAAATTGTCCGCTGCCTGCCCTGATCATTCAGCAAGGTGGAGGGGTCACGTCCCTGGTGTACCACCTGGTTAACGTTTGACTTCACACTTTGGCACAAGTCGTCATCATGGCTGGGGCTGTCTATCAACAGGCAGTACAACAGGAACGTATTGAGAAAGTGAATTGTTTCATCGTCAATTCCCAGGGGCTGATAGGGGTTAACATCCAGAAGACGGACCTCAATGTACTCCACTCCTTCGTCCAGCAGGGTTTGTAGAAAATTGGCGCCTTTGGCAGGCACTCGTTTGGCACGAACCGTGGTGTAAAACTCAGCTTCTGACTGCAATATACAGTCGTTGACCTGTAGGTACTCGCCGTCTTTGCGGCTGCCGATATCGGTATAAGAACCAAAAGGCGTGATCACAGCCCTGGCGATGTTACCGACATAGTTGTCCAGGCTGTTGTAGCAGATGTTCATCAGGTCGGACTGGGCATCGCTCTGGTAACCCAGATTACCGTTTCTTAGCGAGGTCGCCCCGGCTTTGTAAAGGCTGCCTTCGTCGAACGGGTCGAGGTTGTGTTCACGCCCCTTAACAAAGCTGTTACAAACGGCCGGAGATGCGCCGCTGAGGTAAACAGCAAGCCAGGAAAAACGACGGAAATTTCTCATCACATCAAAGTAGCGTTGATTGCGATAGTCAGTGGTGTTCTCTGTGTTCTCGATTCGCGCCATTTCTTCCCAGAGTTTCCCGGTAAAAGAGAAGTTATAATGGACGGCACATATGGTCTGCATGGATCGGCCATAGCGATTACCCAGGCCGTTGCGGTAGGTGGTTTTTAGTTTGCCCAGGTTGGACGTGCCATAGTAGGCGAGAGGAATTTTGGATTCACCCTGCAGTACACACGGCATGCTGGCAGACCAGAGTGATTCATCTTTCAGGCCGGAGTAGACGAATCGGTGGATATCGGTAAGTGTTTGCAGAGTCTCACTGACTGATTGTGAGACGGGAGTAATGAGCTCGAGTTGGGCCTCTGAGAAATCCGTCGTGATGGTGGGATGGCTGAGCTTGGAACCGAGGAAAGAGGGATGAGGAGCCCGGGCCAGGTTACCGTGGTCATCAACCCTGAGGGACTCCCGCTCAATGCCATGGTTGAACAACAGTGCTTGTGGGTCGACAGTGAGGAGTGCCTCGAGGCTCTTTTTGTATTCAGTGTTCTGTGTCATTCAAAGTGTTACCGGTCGTTATTAGTTTTTGCCGGAATTAAACCGACTGTTCAGCGTAGCAGGCACCCGGCCAGGGCGGCGCGTGTTAATCGAGGTTACGCTCGTGGAACCGATGGATAAGTCGGCGGTCTTTCTTACTCGGACGACGCGCAACATGAATATTACCCGCTGAGCGCCTCTGTTCTGTGATTCGCAAACGTAATTCGGTGCTTTCCGGTGTTTCACGATACAGGCGTTCCGCATCCGGGGCTCCACCACGTTTTTCTGACAACCCCATCACCACGACAGTTTTTTCATCCCAGCCCTGCCTGATCTTGAGCTGATCTCCCAGGCGGAGTTCTTTACCCGCCTTGCCACGGACGCCGTCAATGTGAATTTTACCACCATCAATGGCTTGTTTTGCTTTCGCCCGGGTTTTAAAAAACCGGGCAGCCCAGAGCCATTTATCTAGCCTGACTTTTTGAAGTTCGTTCATAGTACAATTTCTAATAGGTGCATATTCATTCTAGAAATAGCTGTCATCGGTCTGGTGCAGCAAGGTACCATCGACGGTATGAAGATCGTGTCAGGCTGAGGCGAACTACACTGGTATCCGCAAATTATTCACTTTCTTAAGCATATATTACGACGAGGTATTCTAACCTGATCATGGAAAAATTACTGGAAGGTATCTCTTCGATTTGTCGTGAAGCCGGTCAGGCAATTCTTGAGGTCTATGATCGTGATGACTTTGGCATCGAAATAAAGTCTGATCAGTCACCGCTGACCGCAGCCGACCTCGCAGCGCAAAAGATAATTGTTGCCGGTCTCCACACCCTGGCGCCTGATATCCCTGTACTGTCTGAAGAATCAGAACTGATATCTTTCGAGACCAGGCAGCAATGGTCCAGGTATTTTCTTGTGGACCCCCTTGACGGGACCAAGGAATTCATTAATCGAAATGGTGAGTTCACCGTCAATGTCGCATTGATTGATGAAAACAGGCCCATTCTGGGTGTCGTCTATGTACCGGTGCAAGATGTACTTTATACAGGCACCGTGCAGGGTGACAAAAAAAGCGCCACTGTTGAACGCGATGGTCAGCAGACACCAATATCAACCCGGTCGATGAGAGATAGATCAACCCGTCAGGACACCTTAACGATCGTTGCCAGCAGACGACACGGCAGTGGTGTAATGGAAGAATGCGTTCAGGTTCTCGAGGAGGCCTTTACCCTGGAAACCAGGAATATTGGCAGCTCATTAAAATTCTGTTTAATCGCAGAAGGCCAGGCGGATTTATATCCTCGCCTCGCGCCTACTTCTGAATGGGATACAGGGGCGGCTCAAGCAGTCGTCGAGGCAGCAGGGGGATCGGTGGTAGATGCTTATTTCAATCCGTTGCAGTACAACACCAAAGACAATATCTTGAATCCGTTTTTCTATGTCTTTGCGGATCCGGATTTTGACTGGCCGAACAGATTGGAAACCGTAAGCAAGTCCTAAAGAAATCATCTGACAAATCCATCTGACATAACTGCCTAACATAAACAATGGGGTGCAATAAATGGCTGACAAGTCAAAAGTATCTTTGCCGATGCCAACGCCGGAAACGGAACATTTTTGGAAAGGTGCGAAGCAAGCAGAATTGAAATTACAAAAGTGTGGTGACTGCAGTCACGTCTATTTTCCGCCAAGGCCGTTTTGCCCCTCCTGTGCTTCAAGGTCAGTTGAAGTATTTACTGCGAGTGGAAGAGGCACCTTGTACAGTTATGTTATTAATCACCGGCCACATCCAGCTCACGATAATCCCTACAGCATCGCAGTGGTAAGCCTGGATGAAGGCCCCAGGATGATGACCAACATCATCAACTGTCCCCAGACACCCGAGGCTTTGCAATTGGATATGTCCGTTGAAGTAATTTTTGAAGAAATGTCTGAAGAGATTTCTTTGCCGTATTTTCAACCATCCGCGACAGGAGCCTAACCGATGAAATCGAATACAGTTGCTATCGTTGGCGCCGCAGAAACAACAGAACTCGGCAGATTACCCGATACCAGTCAAATACAGCTTCATGCAGAAGCCGCATTAAACACCCTGGCTGATGCAGGTTTAAAGTTGTCTGACATTGATGGTGTTGCAACCGCCGGGGAGTCTCCGACCGGCGTCGCGCATTATCTTGGTTTAACCCCAACATGGGTCGATGGAACATCTGTCGGTGGATGTTCGTTTATGTTACATGTGCGGCACGCTGCTGCAGCCATCAATGAAGGCTTGTGTAACACGGTGTTAATTACCCACGGCGAGAGTGGCCGCTCGAATGTAGGGCGAGGAGGGTTCCGAGGAGGTGGTGGTCGGAGCACATTGGCGGGCCAGTTTGAAGCACCCTACGGCGGTATGGGCCCAACAACTTCTTTTACGCTACCGTTTTTACGCTATATGAAGGAAACCGGAACCACACTGGAACAGCTGGCGATGGTGGCGGTTGTTCAGCGAGAGTGGGCTGGCCTGAATCCCCGGGCCACATTGCGTGATCCTGTAACAGTGGACGATGTGATGAATGACAGGATGATCGCTTACCCGTTTACGAAGTCTGAATGTTGCCTTGTGACCGATGGTGGTGGAGCATTGATTCTGACAAGTGCCGAACGGGCAAAAGACTTGCCTCAAACACCGGTCTTCATAGTAGGCAGCGGTGAAAGTGTAGAAACGCCAATGATCAGTCAAATGGAAGACTTCACAAGTTCCAGGGCCTTCCGGGTTGCGGGCAAAAAGGCGTTTGATGAAGCCGGGATCAAACATGACGATGTTGATCACCTGATGATCTACGACGCTTTCGCACACCTGCCATTTTATGGATTGGAAGACCTGGGTTTTTGCGAGAAAGGAGAAGCAGGACCTTTTATCTCGGAGCGCAATACTGCCATTGGCGGCAAATTGCCACTAAACACTAATGGTGGTGGTTTAAGTTACATGCATTCCGGCATGTATGGAATGTATGCACTACAGGAAAGCGTCAGGCAAATGAGGGGAACTGCTCCTGCCCAGGTTGCCGATGCAAAAATCAGCGTTTGTCATGGCGTCGGCGGAATGTTTGCCGCTGGAGGAACAGTAATACTGACCAACGATCCCTAACACACTTGCGGCTTTTAAATAGTGGTTCCTGGCAATATTTCTAAACGCTTGCCTGTCGATCTCGCTCGCGATATATAAATCCTCGGAAAAGCTTGCAGCAAGGAACTATTTCACACATCTGCTGACGAACTAGTGCCTGCAGGAAAAAGCCACAAGCAGTTTGTAAGATGAACCAGAGTGGGAGCACTCCCAGCGGTATTGAATAAGCGCCTTCATCATTTTGTTTCAGAGCCTTCAGCTGCTCTTGTTTAGGGAGAGAGCCTTCAGCTGCTCTTGTTTAGGGAGAGAGCCTTCAGCTGCTCTTGTTTAGGGAGAGAGCCTTCAGCTGTTCTTACAAAGGGAGAGAGCCTTCAGCTGTTCTTACAAAGGGGGAGAGCCTTCAGCTGTTTTATAAAAAGTGGTCTCAGCTAGCCAAGCTGTACGCGCATCCTTCCTGCCGAGGAGAACACTGTATATTCATACAGCTTAGGCTAGCGAGGGGATAAATATACCTACATTCGAATTCAAAGAAAAGGGTTGAAAAATGGAGAATCCTACACAGGTATTTCCTTGACATTTAGAAAAGAAAGCTAAGGTTATGAAATCGCGAAGAAAAATCTTTTGAACTGATCGAAATTCTGAAAGTGAAAAATATTCTTCGAAGAAATTCTTGTTATGGCACGTAAATTGATCGACTTGGAGTGCTTGTGAGTGCTTTGTGAGTATCGTGTCAATTGATCACATCAATGACTATGTTGGGCAAATCTGACAATTGTGCAAAAAACAACCGAATTCCGACCAAACGACCTGGGTTGAAAAAAATATGCCGGACAGGCGGTCAGTTTTTAGTACCCAAAGGTCTAATTTTCCTTTTTATTGAATTAGTTATGGACAATACGCAATCTGAAAAAGATAATGGCGAAATATGGGATTCAAGCTATGGACATAGCTTATGGCTAGCCAATTATAGAGCGCAAAACTCAAAGTGTACAGGATTGTGTTGAGTTAACCCTTTAAAACTGGGAATTTGCCTGCATATAGCTCTGATGTATAGAAGCTCTGGAAACTGCGAAGTATGGAATATCTTGGATATAGGAAGCCCTTGATTATGGATAAGCTGTTAATTGTTGAAACTCTTAGTCTGGTTGAAACTCCTGTTATGGGAGCTCGTGATAAAGCAGACCTGGTTTTTCCTCATTTCATAAACATCGACTGTATCAAATCACTGAATGGAGCAACTGCCTTATGACTAGTAACCGCGAAGGAGATTTTGATTCTATCCTTGAAGATGATTCTCTTGATGGTTCCACAGAGAACCTTGAAGCCCTCGAGGCGCTCTCGGAAAATACTGGATTCCTCAATGAAGATGATTCTGAGGATGATTCAGAAGAATCCCGAATCAAGGTTTTAATCGACAAGGGAAAATCCCAGGGTTACCTCACCTATGATCAGTTGACAGAATCTCTGCCAAAAAATGTCACCGAGTCCGATGAGTTTGAAAACATCGTTCAAATGTTTGAAGAGATGGGCATCAGCGTCTATGACCAGGCACCCGTCATAACGGATCTAAAAGATGCCACAGGTGACGAAATCAGCCCAGAAAATGTTGCCCTGGCAACAGCTGAATCTGTTGTCGGCAAGACTATAGATCCAGTGCGCATGTACATGCGCGAAATGGGCACGGTTCCTTTGTTGACTCGGGAAGGTGAAATCACGATTGCCAAACGTATAGAGGATGGTATTCGTGAAACTATGGCTATCCTTTCCCGTTATCCGGGTGTCGTTAACAGAATAGTCGCCGAGTATGAAGCGGTTTGCGAAGAAGAAGGCGATCTCGGTGCCATCATTTGTGGTTTCCTCGATGTCGAAGACCAGATCCCCGACATGTCTGCGGTTGCCAAAGCAAAATCGTCCGGTAATTACACAGAAGATGAGAACGAAGAGAAGAAAGGCCTGGATGAAGAACTGGCCCATGCCCGATTCAGGGCAATTGTTAAGTATCGTGACAAGGTCAATAAGTTAATTGCACAGCACAGTCGCAGAGACAACAAAGTTGTTAAGGCGCAAGAAGAGTTGGCAGAAGCGTTTTCACTTATGAAGTTAATCCCGGCTCAAATGGACCCCTTACTGGAATTTGTCCGTTTTGATATGAGACAGATTCGAAAACAGGAAAAGGTTATTCGGGATCTACTGGTTTCCAAGTCAAAAATGCCGAAGGATAAATTCCTGGCCGGATTTGTCGGTCGAGAAACCGACATCAACTGGGTTGATGAATTAATTGCGAGCGACGAGCCCTTTGCGGAAAACCTGATTCGGTACCGTATATCGCTGCGTCATGCCCACAAGATTATTAATCGGATTGCTGATCGCACCCAGTTGGAAATATCTGAAATAAAAGATATCAATCGTCGCTTGTTTGTGGCGGTAGGCAATACACGATCTGCAAAACGGGAGATGATCGAAGCCAACCTCCGCCTGGTTATCTCTATTGCCAAAAAGTACACGAACCGCGGGTTGCATTTTCTTGACCTCATACAGGAAGGCAACATTGGGCTAATGAAAGCGGTGGATAAATTTGAGTACCGACGAGGTTTCAAATTCTCTACCTACGCGACCTGGTGGATCCGGCAGGCGATTACCCGGTCGATTTCCGATTTGGCGAGAACAATTCGAGTTCCGGTTCACATGATGGAAACCGTTAATAAACTCAACCGCCTGACTCGCCAACTCATTCAGGAGCTTGGACGATCGCCTACGATCGAAGAATTGAGTATCAAGATGGACTTGCCGGAGGAGAAAGTCCTCAAGGCCATTGATGTCGCCAAGCAACCTATCTCACTCGAAACGCCTGTGGGAGAAGATGATGATTCCACCATGTGGAATCTGGTGAGCGATACATCTGCCGAATCACCAATGGACCACGCAACTGACAAGGGGTTGAAGGAAACCACCACCAGTGTTTTGACGGCGCTGACGGAACGAGAAGCGAAGGTCTTACGCATGCGTTTCGGTATTGATATGAATACCGACCATACGCTGGAAGAAGTTGGCCGACAGTTTTCAGTGACTCGAGAGCGGATTCGCCAGATCGAAGCTAAAGCGCTTCGTAAACTGAGGCATCCTGCGCGTTCAGAACGACTGAGAAGCTTCATTGATCAATAGCCTCGATCAATAGCCTCGATCAATAGGCTCATTTGTCCTGGTAGTCCGGTGCTCTTTTCTCCATAAAAGCGGAGACGCCTTCACGCATATCGCCTGTCTGTGCAATTAAAATCTGTTGTCTGTCTTCCATGGCAACCACAGCTTCAAGGCTGGGCGCGTCGACGCTGATATTGAGGCACTCTTTCGTCAGCCTGACGCCAAGGGGTGAATTGCGAATAATATTGTTCGCCATTTCCAGGCCAGTATTGGCCAGTTCTTCACGAGGTACGACGTCGGATACTAGACCGCGCTGCAGCGCTCTTTCTGACGTAATAAAATTGCCCGTGAGGAGCAATTCTGATGCCAGGGAACTTCCTACCAGTCGTGGTAAAAAATAGCTGACGCCGACATCACAGGCGGAAAGCCCTATTCGGATAAATGCGGCATTCATCTTGATGCCAGGCGCAGCAATTCGAATGTCGGAGGCGAGCGCAAGACCAAAGCCACCACCTGAGGTCGGTCCATTGAGCAAAGATATGATGGGTTGGGGCGCACGCCGCATTCGCATCATGATTTCACTCACCCGGCGCTGTACCCTCATGCCGGTGACAGGTCCCATGGCCTCGTCTTTGCGGTCTTCCTTCAGGTCAAGGCCTGCACAAAAACCACGCCCTGCGCCTGTTAACAGCACGACCCTGACACTGTTGTCTGTATAGAGCGCACCAAAGTAATGCTGTAGCTCGAGCATCATGGTGCGGCTCATGGAATTGAGCGACTCGGGCCTGTTCAGGGTGACCCAGTCGATAGCGCCTTCTTTCTTGATAATGAGGGTGTCGTAGCTCCCATCGGGATTACTTCTGGGTTCATAGAAATCGGACATGTTTGTTTATTCCCATTGATAAAACCCTGTGAGAATAAGTAATTTCTTGTGTGATTCACAGAGGGGCTGCACTATTGCCACCAAACACACGCTAGGAGATGCCGGGAAATGCAGCCAATGGCAACAGTGAGTCTTCAACAGCTAAAACAGCGGGCCGAGCAGGTCTATCAGGTTATAAGTCCAACCCCTCAAATTCAATGGCCGTTGTTGAGCCGGCGAGCAGGTTGCGAGGTTTGGTTGAAGCACGAAAACCACAATCCGACCGGTTCGTTCAAAGTACGCGGTGGCCTGATTTACTTTTCTAATTTGAAGAAAGCACAACCTGGAGTTGAAGGCGTTATCGCTGCAACCCGTGGTAATTTTGGTCAAAGTGTCGCCTACGCAGCGTCACGTCTGGGTCTCGCCTCTGTTGTCGTAGTGCCGGAGGGTAATAGCCCAGACAAGAACAGGGCAATGGCGTCGTTGGGTGCAGAGGTCGTCACAGCGGGCCGTGATTTTGATGAGTCTGTTGAATTGGCGAAACAACTTGCGGCAGACCGCGGACTGCATCTGATGCCGTCATTTCACAAAGACCTGATGCTTGGGGTTGGAAGCTATGCCCTGGAATTATTCGAAGCCCTCCCGAACCTTGATCGGGTTTACGTTCCTATTGGTCTGGGATCAGGCATTTGCGGGACTATCAGCGCCAGAAATGCACTGGGTTTGACGACGGAGATTGTGGGCGTCGTTAGCGAAAATGCGAATGCCTACCAGCTGTCCTTCACCTCTGGCACAGTCACCAGTACGGACTCAGCGAATACGCTGGCTGATGGGCTGGCTGTGAGAATCCCCAATGCGGAAGCCCTGGAGCTGATACTTGCCAATGTGTCACGTATTGTCGCGGTCTCTGAGAAAGAAATACTCCAGGCAATTCAGACTTTGTTTGTCGATACCCATAACGTCGCAGAAGGTGCGGGCGCTGCAGCAACTGCCGCGATTCTGAAGGAACACCAGATCAACAAGGGTCGACGCGTTGCTTCAATTCTTAGCGGCGGTAACATTCATAAATCGTTGTTTATCCAGGCGCTTGCGGAATGACGTGCCGGGTGCTGTTACCGTAAACGCGGAGCCGAAACAAAAAAGGGCGGAGCTTTCGATTGCTGCGCCCTTTTCGATGGATCTGTTGTTAGAACTGATTCATCGTATTGTCTTTCCCACCTGCCAACAAGGCATTGTCGCCAGAGAAATATTCCTTGTGGTCATCACCGATATTGGAGCCCGCCAGGTCCTGGTGCTTGACGGAAGACATATCACGGCGAATTTCCTGCCGCTGGACATCTCTCACATAGGCCAGCATACCAAGATCCCCGAAGTATCCTTCTGACAGAATATCCGTACCCAGCGCAGTTTCGTGATAGGTAGGCAAGGTAATCAGGTGATGGAATATACCGGCTTCACGGGAGGCATCTCTCTGGAAGCTCTGTACCAGCTTGTCTGCCTCGACAGCCAGGTCAGAAGTATCTAATTTTTCACTCATTAAACCCTTGTCGATGGCTGCAGGGTCCGGGTAGGAACACAGATCTTTTCCGGCCGCCTTCCAATCGTCATAAACCTGCTCCCTGAAAGCAAGGGTCCAGTTGAAGGACGGTGAATTGTTGTAAACCAGCTTGGCATTCGGGATATGCTCACGCACGGCATTCACCATTTCGGCAATCTGTTCGACATTGGGCTTTTCGGTCTCAATCCAGAGCAGATCAGCACCGTGAGTCAGGCTGGTAACGCAATCCAGCACCACCCGCTCAAACCCTGTACCTTCCCTGAAAGCATATAGGCCATTGTCCAGACGAATGGGTTTAACCAGTTTTCCACCCTGGTGGATGGTAATGTCGTTTTCCTTTAACTCCGATAGATCATTAATCTCTTCTGTCTCAAGGAAGTTGTTGTATTGACTCGCCAGGTCACCGTTTTCCTGCGACACCGGAATTTTCTGAGTCAGGCTGGCGCCGAGTGAATCGGTCCGTGCCACGATGATGCCGTTTTCCACACCTAATTCGAGGAAAGCGTAGCGAATGGCATTGATCTTCGAGAGGAAGTCCTCGTGGGGTACCGTCACTTTACCTGCCTGGTGGCCACACTGTTTCGCATCGGACACCTGGTTCTCTACCTGGATAGCACAGGCACCTGCTTCGATCATTCTCTTGGCCAGCAGGTACGTGGCCTCCTCGTTACCGAAACCGGCGTCGATATCGGCAATGATGGGTACTACATGGGTTTGGAAGTTGTCGATCCTGTCAATAATGGCGTTCACGTCGCCGCCATTTTCGCGGGCCTCGTCCAGTTCAATGAAGATATGGCGTAATTCCCGGGCGTCCGCCTGCTTCAGGAAGGTATAAATTTCATTGATCAGATTGGGAACAGTCGTCTTCTCATGCATGCTCTGATCAGGCAGAGGACCAAATTCAGACCTTAAAGCAGCAACCATCCAGCCGCTCAGGTAAATGTAGCTTTTGTCCATGGTGCCACGATGTTTCTTAACCGACATGGCCAGTTGTTGAGCGGTAAATCCATGCCAGCAACCTAGAGACTGTGTATAGCTTCCAGCGTCAAGGTCATACTCACCCATATCTTTACGCATGATATTGGAAGTATATTTCGCGATCTCCAGGCCGGTCTTGAATCGGTTTTGGAAATGCATGCGGGCTGAGTATTCCGGATCAATTCCACCCCAGGTTGGCTGTGTTTCTTTCAACGCTGCAAATTTTTCGATTTCTTCCAGATAAGCTGACATGACAGTCCTCTCCAAAACGTGATGATTGCGATAAGTGGGCGCGCAATTTAACAGTGAAACAAGCAATTAAAAAAGGAATATTTGGAACGTAATACTTTCCATATTTTCACGAATAGATTCATGAATAGATTCATCAACAGATTCATGAATCGAAACAGGGTGCTGGCAACCTTGTGTTTTTAGCGATTTGATTTGATAAGGTGTAGCGGAGGCGCACATATTGGACAGTGTGGGCACCAGCCGGTGCTGCACCGCAGGAGGAGATTCGTGACTTATAGCTGGCAAATTGGCGAAGTGAAAATAACCCGGCTGTTGGAGACCGAGATTCCTATCGCCTATTATGAGAAATATCCCTTTATGCCAAAGGCAACGCCTGAGGCGTTGCAAGAGATACCGTGGCTCTACCCGAATTTCGTCACGCCGGAGGGGCATTTGCGCCTCTCTATTCACGCCTTGCTGGTCGACGCACCGGGTGTTCGGTTAGTGGTTGATACGTGTATCGGGAATGACAAGCCAAGAGCAATCTCTCGCAATGAGGCACTACAGACCAACTTCTTAGGCGATATGGTGGCGGCTGGCTGGCAGCGAGAGACCGTAGACACGGTCGTGTGTACCCACTTGCATGTTGACCATGTGGGTTGGAATACCATGAAGGATGGCGATCAATGGGTGCCCACCTTTCCCAATGCGCGTTATCTTGTGGGACGGGACGAATATGAATATTGGTCCAGGGATGACGATGCTGACCAGATTGCAGTCATGCAGGACTCTGTGACACCAATATTTGAAGCCGGGCTGGTTGACCTGGTCGCAACGGATCACGTCGTATCGCCTAATATCCGTCTGACCCCTACGATTGGACACACGCCTGGTCATGTCAGTGTGTTGATCGAATCCAAAGGGGAAAAGGCGCTGATTACCGGTGATTTTATTCACAGTCCATGTCAGATCGCTCGACCGGACTGGGCAGTCAGTTTTGACGTCGATGAAGCAGCAGCCGCTGAATGCCGTCGGGCTAAGCTGGCAGAATTAGCGGATTCTTCAGTACTCGTGATAGGGACACATTTTGCGTCACCCACAGCGGGTACGATTGTCTCCGACGGGGCCACCTATCGATTCAATTTTCAGGAATAATCATTGGGTCATCCGGTCTTTTACGTCGCTAAAGACCGGTTGACTCACTTGCTTCTACCGGCACTGGTTGCTATTTGGCTTTGGCCGCCTTGCGTTCCAGTGTTTCCTTGATAACTTCGTCGGCCACGTTCTTTGGACATGGGCTGTAATGGCTTATTTCCATAACATAGTTACCGCGCCCGGAAGTCATTGTGCGTAAATCACCAATATAACCGAACATTTCGGACAACGGTGCCTCGGCTTTTACCCGTACTCCCGTTGGACCGGCTTCCTGACCCAGAATCATGCCCCGCCTTCGATTAAGGTCACCGATGACATCACCCACATGATCGTCGGGGGTAAAGACATCGATTTTCATAATGGGCTCCATAATCTGCGGGCCCGCTTTGGGCATTGTTTGCCGATAAGCCGCACGTGACGCAAGTTCATAAGCAATAGCTGATGAATCAACGGCATGGAAGGCGCCATCCAATAAGGTCAGCTTCACATCCTGGCAGGGATATCCTGCTAAAACTCCCTCCACCAGGCTCTGCTTGAACCCCTTCTCAACTGCTGGCCAAAATTCGCGAGGTACATTACCACCGGAGACTTTGGATTCGAACTCGAAGCCAATACCGGATTCTGCCGGTTCTACGATATAGTCAATTTTGGCGAACTGGCCTGAACCACCTGTTTGTTTTTTGTGCGTATAGGAATCTTCAATAGTTTGAGTGATCGATTCACGATAGGCGACTTGTGGTTTACCCACTTCGACTTCAACCCCATGTGTCCGCTTGAGAATATCCACTTTAATATCGAGGTGAAGTTCGCCCATACCGCGAATAATGGTCTCACCAGATTCCTGGTCCGTATCCGTACGAAAAGACGGGTCTTCCTGCATCATCTTGGAGAGCGCAATACCCATTCTCTCGGATCCACCCTTATCCTTTGGCGAGATCGCGAAGTAAATCACTGGATCGGGGAATACCATCGGTTCCAGGGTTGCCGGATTCTTTGGATCGCAAAGCGTGTGCCCGGTGCGGGTATTCTTCATGCCGATAAGGGCAATGATGTCACCAGCCTGTGCTGAATCCCGTTCGATCCTGTCGTCAGCGTGCATCTCGACGATTCGACCGATTCGCTCGTTCTTTCCTGTAAACGTATTCAACACATTATCGCCCTTCTTCAGTTGACCCGAGTAAATCCGGGTAAACGTCAAAGCGCCGAAGCGGTCGTCCATAATTTTGAACGCCAGCGCACGCAGTGGTCCATCGGGATCAACTGTGGCAAATTCGCCAGTTTCTTTACCGTCCAGATCAATCTCTGGTTGAGGCTTAACTTCCGTGGGACTCGGTAGATAATCAACAACTGCATCCAGCACATTTTGCACACCCTTGTTCTTAAACGCGGAGCCACAAAACGTGGGGAAGAAGTCCAGTGCAACCGTACCCAGGCGAACGCAATGTTTTAGATCTTCAACGGAGGGCTCTTTGCCTTCCTCAAGATAAGCCATCATCAAGTCTTCGTCTTGCTCGATGACGGTTTCGATCAATTTCTCCCGATATTCGGTTAACAGGTCAACCATATCGGCAGGACATTCCTTAATCTCATAGGCCATGGGATCATCAACACCGTCCCAGACCCAGGCTTCTTTGGTGAGAACATCAACCACACCGATAAAGTCATCTTCGGTACCAATGGGCAGCGTCATGACCAATGGATGGGCACCTAATATTTTTTCTACCTGTTTGATAACACGGTAAAAATCTGCACCGATACGGTCCAGCTTGTTGACGAAGATAATACGGGCGACTTCAGATTCGTTCGCATAACGCCAGTTGGTTTCGGATTGCGGTTCAACGCCACCAGAGCCGCAGAAAACTCCCACGCCGCCATCCAGGACCTTCAGAGAGCGATATACCTCGATGGTGAAGTCAACGTGCCCAGGGGTATCAATGATGTTTAGCTGATGATCCTTCCAGAACGTGGTTGTCGCCGCGGACTGAATTGTGATCCCGCGTTCCTGTTCCTGCTCCATAAAATCAGTGGTGGCAGCCCCGTCATGTACTTCTCCAATTTTATGGATTTTCCCGGTGATGTTCAGGATACGCTCGGTTGTAGTGGTCTTACCGGCGTCGACGTGTGCGAAAATGCCGATGTTTCGATAACGACTTAATTCAGTCATGGCTCTGGCTCTGGTTGAGATCTATTTCTTTGAAGATCTGGATTTGAAGGAGAATCAAAAAGCGCGACATCATATATGGAGAAAGGCACATAATCCAGCGCTGAATGACTCAGATTTGCCAAGGGCAGATAAACCGGCGCTCATTTACCTGAATTGAGGGTCCGGGGGGCTATTGTATCCCGGTAATCAGTGTCTGGCGTCGTCTCTGTCAGAAACCCGGCTGATCAGTTATTCTTCGCCTCGATTTTAAACAATTGATAGCCGGGGTTGCTCACGCAGATGGTAATGAACTTATGGAAGCGTATTGATGGAATTGGGCGTGCGGGGGAAGGCTCTTGAGTAATTATATCCAGGTTAATCAAAGGATATTTTCGTTACTGATGCTGTTAACGATAGTTATCGGCAGCACTGTATCATGCGCGGAACAAAAAAATCGTAGAGGTATGAACAACATGACAAATAACCCAGGGCAGGCGTTTCTGTCTGAAAATGCAAACAACCCAGGTATTACGGTGACCGATTCTGGTTTGCAATATGAAATTATTGAGAGCGGCGATGGTAAGACGCCGACACGAACCGATACGGTTGTTACGCACTATGCTGGTCGCTTTATTGATGGTTCGGAGTTCGACAGCTCGATTAAACGCGGCCAACCTGCCACTTTTCCAGTCAGTGGCGTGATCGCGGGCTGGACAGAGGCGCTGCAACTAATGCAGGAAGGTGACAAATGGCGTCTCTTTATTCCTTCGGATCTTGGTTATGGCGAGCAGACCATGGGACCGATTCCCGGTAACAGCACCCTGATTTTTGATATTGAATTGATAAAAGTTAAATAACTACTAAAAGCACGGAGTACATTATGGCAGGTGAATCTTCACTGGAACTAAGATCGATAGTCACGAGTGGCGCCAAATTGGAGATGTCGCTGGAAACAGTAGCTGTACCGGAACCAAAGGATGATGAAGTCCTGATCCGGGTTGAAGCTGCCCCCATTAACCCTTCTGACCTGGGCTTGTTGATAGGACCCGCTGATGTCAGCACCCTTGAAGTCACGGGTTCAGGGAATAACGTCAAGGCAACCATGGACATTCCTGAAGCCATGATGGGTGCAATGCAAGCACGAATGGACCAGTCATTACCGGCTGGGAATGAAGGCGCGGGCATCGTCGTCGCTGCGGGTGCGAACGCCCAGGCCCTTATCGGCGAAACAGTGGGCGTCGCTGGTGGTTCGATGTACTCGCAATTCAGGTGCGTTGCAGCTTCAAATTGCCTGGTGATGAATGAAGGTACGTCGGCAGCTGAAGGTGCGTCCTGTTTTGTGAATCCCCTGACAGCCCTCGGCATGGTAGAAACCATGAAAATGGAAAACCATTCTGCGTTGGTGCACACGGCGGCAGCGTCCAATCTTGGTCAGATGCTGGTGAAGATCTGTCTCGCTGATGAGGTACAGCTGGTCAATATTGTTCGCAAGACAGAACATGTTGAGTTGCTCAAATCGCTAGGCGCGGTGCATGTATGCAATTCCAGCGACCCTGGGTTTATGACTGAGCTGATAGACGCCCTGGTCGCAACAGGGGCAACCGTTGCATTCGACGCAACTGGCGGCGGAAAATTAGCAGGTCAAATACTGACGGCGATGGAAGTTGCTGCTAACAAAACCGCCAAGGAATACAGCCGATATGGATCTACAACCCATAAACAGGTGTATATCTATGGTGGTCTTGATCGCTCTCCAACGACTTTTAACCGCGCATTTGGTATGGCATGGGGAATAGGTGGCTGGTTACTGACGCCGTTTATACAGAAAGTCGGTCAGGATAAGTTTCAGGAACTCAGGCAACGGGTTGCCGATGAGATCAAGACTACGTTTGCAAGCCATTACACTCGGGAGGTATCCCTGGCAGAGGCACTATCCGCAGACGCGATCAAGGCATATGCCAAACAGGCGACGGGTGAAAAATACCTGATCATGCCCCATAAATAGACTCTCTGGTTGGAAAATAACCCCGGATTGACTCGCCTTTCCGGGTTTTCGCACCGGGCGTGAGCCCGCTTTAAAAAACCGGATATTTTGCACCGCTGATTACCTGTTTTACTACTGGTTGTCACTTTTTCCGCGGTATTTTTCGCATGCTTTTTCACAAATCGTGAAGGTTTCTTCACTTTATTCCAAGTGACAAATATACCTTATAAGTTATTGTTATTAAAGAGATATAGTGAGATTACATATGTAAGTAAATACTCATAATGAACTTATTTTGTATTAAATATGGAGAAAACTTCATTCTTTGACTACAATGCGGGCGTTTTAACGCATGGGACTTGGTTGAGAATGAGAACATGGAAGATAGTGTTAGCGAGTCCTTTGCTGGCTTTGACGCTGGCATTCACGCTCGTGCCTTCGACTAAAGATGTATTTTTCATCAGCGAGCGGATGATAGCGGAATTTCAGTCCAGCAACGTCGCTGAAAAAGATAACCCGCCTGAATTGATCACCGTCACGGACGTTTCGGCTTACCACCCCTCTTCTGTGGCGTTGGGCAAGGCAGATCAGTACACGCCACCGGACTTTAGCCAGATCGCCACCAGCAGGAGAAAAGAAGCGTTTTATGATTACCTCTTGCCAATGGTACACAATGCCAATTCTGAAGTGATACTTGAGCGACGGTGGTTGATGGCGATGGGAGAGAAACTCCTGAGGCAGCAATTGTTGACAGCGGGACAGTTGCAGGAGCTGATCAGGTTTGAGCGCAGATACAAAATTTTAGCGGGTGACGAGGAACCGGCATATCGAATCGGTGCCCTGCTGTTGCGGGTGGATGTCGTGCCCGCGTCCCTGATTGTCGCCCAGGCAGCGAAGGAATCAGGTTGGGGCCGGTCAAGATTTGCCACAGAAGGTAATAATTTCTTTGGTATCTGGTGTTTTTACCGGGGTTGCGGCCTAAAGCCACTGAAGCGGGAAGAAGGCCGGGGCCACGAGGTTGCGACCTTTGATACCGTTGAACAGGGCGTACGTTACTATGTCCGTACCATCAATACCCATGTTGCCTATGACGATCTAAGGGACATGAGAGCTGTTGCCAGAAAGCAGCAGCAGTCCTCTTTGGGAGAGCATCTGGCTAATGGCCTGATCAGGTATTCTGAACGGGGAATGCCCTACGTGCGGGAAGTCCAGTCCATGATTCGTTACAACAATCTCCATCGCTTTACCCGTATCTATAGCGTGTAGACTACGAAAGGCTGATGTACGAGCCCATTGTAAACGCGCTCCAACTGCATTTCGAACAACCGGATAAAGAGCCGAGGCGCATATTTCATGGCCGCGGCCACATGTTCGATGGCCTGCAACACATCAATATTGACTGGTACCCTCCTGTTGTTCTCATCACGGCTTATGAACCGATAGAGAACCTGGACGAAATAGTCACCCTGTTGAACAAGTTTGACGCCCACCAGCAAACCCGGTCCATTGTCTATCAGCAGCGCTCCAGCAAAGGTGCAACCTCGACCTGCGTCTGGGGCGAGGAGATGCCGTCAGTGGTTGTGGTTGAGAATGGCGTCCGATATAAGGTTCAGCCGGGTGTGCATCAAAATGCAGGTTTGTTTCTTGACATGCGTCCCCTGAGAGCGTGGTTAAAAAGCTATAGCGCCGGTAAAACGGTACTGAATTTATTTGCCTACACCTGTTCTTTCTCCGTTGCAGCCCTGGCGGGTGATGCCCGTCTTGTAGTGAGCGTTGATATGAGTAAACCCAGTATCAACTGGGGTAGGAAGAACCACGAATTGAACGGGCATGACCCGCGCTGTGTTCGTTCAATGCCTTACAATATCCTGAAGTCCTGGGCTCGCATTGAGAAACCCGGACCATACGACACCGTAGTTATTGACCCGCCTACACGTCAGCGCGGCAGCTTTGATGTGGAACGGGATTATGTGGCGGTGTTGAAAAGGCTGAGACGTTTCTGCAGGAAGGGTACGGATGTGTTTGCGACGATTAACAGTCCCTACCTGGGCTCCGATTACCTGCCGAACCTGATGCAGAGATACCAGCCAACCTATCGACTACTGGGTGAATTTCCGGCGAGCGATGAATTTGTTGACCGGTTTCCCGAAAAAGCCCTGAAGATCTATCACTTCAAAAGCTAGGGTTGACTTGACATTGCGCATTTAGGTCTAAAAACTGTAAACAGGCGAAAATGAATACACAGAAAAGATTATAGATTTCACTTGTTAGCACGGAAGCAGTGTTGCCAACGATGTTCTTCAAGTTTCGTGAGTCGATTGGGAAAATTAATGTCAGAGGAACTAACAAAGGGATGAAGTTAAGGACCAAAATACGATCACGGGTTATGGGTTTTATGGCCAGCGATTTTAAGCGCGACAGCTTGCGAGTCCTTGCCAGAACAAGGCGGCAGCTTGCTGGCAAGCGTCCTCATGTACTCTATTTTCACCAGGCAGATGATCCCTATAGTCATCTCGTCGTGCAACGGTTTGCTGAGTTGCAGGACAGTTATGATCTGCAATGGCGTCCCCATCTGGTGTCTGCTCCGCTGCAAAGTTTTCAGGGAGATGCCAGTCGGTTTAAGGACTGGGCGCTGGTTGATGCCATGAGTGTTGCGCGGGACTACGGCACTCAATTTCCCGCGCAGGCTCAGCTGCCCCGGACCGATGTCGTTGCAGAGGCGAACAGGCAGCTTGCTGAATGCATTGGATCAATGACCTTCGCCGGTCAGGCAGAAGAGACAGGGCGGAAACTTTGGTCAGGCGAACTCAAAGCGGGTCCTGACAAGGTCGCAGAAGACGCTAACGCCAATGACGTCACCCGGGGTGCGATTCAAAAAGGTAATCAGTTACGTCGGGCAAAGGGACATTACCTGGGCGCCATGTTCTATTTTGAGGGGGAATGGTACTGGGGGCTGGATCGCCTGTATTTGCTGGAAGAGAGGTTGCGGAGTTTGGGGTTTCGAAAAGATAGCGCAGAAATGTGTGTACCGCGCCCAGAGGCTGTATCCGTTAACGGTCTGGATGCCAGTAGTGTGAGCCTGGAATATTTCCTCTCACTCCGCAGTCCCTATACCGCGGTGGGCCATCAGCGTGTTATGGATCTGGTAAGACGCAGTGGTGTGAAACTGATACTACGCCCGGTTATGCCAATGATGATGCGTGGCATTCCAGCTCCGCGAGAGAAGCAGTTGTATATCATCTCTGATTCGAAACGTGAATCAGATGCAGCCGGGGTAAGATTCGGAAACTTTATCGACCCGTTTGGTGAACCTGTTAAAAGAGCATTCTCCCTGTATCCCTGGGTTAACCGGCAAGGCAAGGCAGAAGCTTATGTGACGGCTTATTTAAGTGCAGCCTGGGCAGAAGGTATCGATATTTGCAGTGACCAGGGATTGCGCCAGGTCATTGAGTCCATCGGCCTATCCTGGGAAGAGGCATTGGGCCAGTTTGATAACGATGAGTGGGGACCTTTGCTCCAGGACAATGTGGAATCTATGCTGACAAATAACCTATGGGGCGTGCCCAGCTTTCGGGTTTCAGGGGGAAATGGCGCGACAAGCTACGCTTGTTGGGGGCAGGATCGAATCTGGCGAGTTGAATCGGAAATTACCCGACGAGTCACACCGCTGTAACAGCTGTCTTCATTCCCCTTCCTTGCCCTGACGAAAATATCTTCATTAGTCAGAGGTTCCCCATATTCCAAAATGAACTATCTACAGGCTTTACAAGGCATAGGCGTAGGGATTCAATGATTCCATAACTCCCGGAGTTGAAGCCCATGTCTCAGAAATTCTTTAATGAACTCGCCCGACCCCTGTCACGAAGCACGCGCAGGCCGATTAAAATACTGGGTAGCATCAACCTCGAAACTGTCACCACCTATTTGAATCCCCCTTCTTCCGCTTTGTCCCTGCAGAGTCCGGCACAGTTGTTTATGACGGACTTCCTCCAGGTACACCCGGTGGCAGTGGCTGAAAATACGAGCACCAATGATGCTCTGACCTTGATGAAGGAAGCACATGTGCGACTATTGCTTGTGGCCAAGGGTGATCAACAGGGATTCCTGGGAATCGTCTCAGCGGCTGACCTGAATGGACCGAAAGTGCTCGCCGCGATGAGTACCTATGAATTTGCCCGGCGAGACGAGGTGCTTGTCAAACATGTAATGATAGACAAGGTTCATATTCACGGCCTGGATTTCAGACAGATTGAACATTCAAACATAGGCGATGTTCTCGAGACGATCAAAGATCTGAGTGAGCAGCATATTATGGTTGTCGAATCACAGGACAACAGTTGGATTATCAGGGGAATGTTCTCAACAACCAACATCGCGAAGGCGTTACATATCCAATTCGATGTGGAACCACAAGCCCGAACTTTTTTTGAGCTCGAACAAGTGATCCTGCATCACCATTTGTAACGCTGACAGGCAGCCTCCTAGTCGACCCTGGCGTCTGGAAAAAGTCGCAGGAAGTTCTCGCTGAAGAAATTGCTATTAATGGTTGGCGTTTCGTTCTCCAGTGCCCTGGTGAATTTGCCAACAGGGTCTCGACCACCCTCAACATGGGGATAGTCACTTGAGAACAGATACAGGTCTTCATTTGATTGGCTGATGAGGTTGGCCACGTCCTCATGGGGGAAAGGGGTGAACCCCATTTGTTCAGTGAGCTGCTGTGACGGTGTGCGCTCGAATCGCACTGATTCGTCTACACGGCCATAGATCTTTGACACCCAGTCAAGTCGTCGCAGCAATTCGGGCACCCATCCTGCACCGAGTTCGACGGCCGCACCGCGTAATTTTGGATGCCGGTCAAACACACCATCGAGCAACAACATGCTGATAAAAGTCTCCGGTGGTTGATGCATCAACGCCGCATCTTTTGTGCGAACATTCTCGCCACCACCCATCCAGTCCTTAACGGGTGCCCGGCCATTGGTGCTCCAGGCTTTTAGCGCCTGTAAGGGTGAACCACCCACATGTATCAGAAAAGGTGTGCCCGTTTCGGCCAGCAAGGACCAAAAAGGCTCCAGGTCCACATGACCCGGTGATTTGTCAAAAGGCGCGCGGTGTGGCACCCAAATAGCTTCTATCCCTGCATCGAGGGCGAATTCCAGCTCTGTTATGGCGAGACTGGCATCATCCAGGGGTACAATCCCAACGCCCATTAATCGGTTATCGTCCGAGCAGAAATCGGACATGTGGCGATTGTGGGCCCGGGTCGCCCCGTACCGGAGATCCAATGGTTTCTTTGAACTGGGGTGAAATGGAAAAGCCACGCTGTGAGTTGCAAATACGAGCTGTTTCTTGAAGCCGAGCATATCCATGGCGATCTTTCTGTCGCCCTTGTTGAAGGCGCCTAGTGCCTGAATTTCCTTCGACTTGGCAATCAGCTCGTCACCCAGGCCTATCATTTCGTGAATATGTTCCTCACTGTGTTTGCCCCCCTGATCCATAATAATAGCGACCTCCTCGTCGGTAACGAGAGAGGCGCTATAGCTGACTTCAGGTATGTCATCCCTGATTTTGGGGTCGGCATAGGCTTTTAAAAAATTGGGCAGCTCCATAATGTGGCTGTCGGCATCATAATAGGGTCGTGAGTCTGGTGCATAGGTCATTGGAAATCTCCAGAATGTACGGGGCAATAAAGTTATCGTATGTCAGTTCAGCAGCTTGCGGGGCTACCAGGGATGCTCTTCGCCATCCCATTTCCAGAAACCGCCATTGTTGGAAGCGTCTAGATTGCCGATCACTTTTGCGATGCCGGTTGCGCTCTCAAGCGGAGTGATATCTGCTCCGGGCCCACCCATGTCAGTTTGCACCCAGCCAGGATGAATAACCGCCACTGAAATATTTTCCTTGCCAAGCTCCAGCGCCGCCATTTTCATGTATTTATTCAGCGCTGCCTTGGAAGTGCAATAGGCGTAAGCCACTGGCATATCCAACGCCAGCGCTCCCATCTGACTGGTAATGCTGACCACCTTGGCGCTGCCGCTGGCTTTCAGGTTTGTCATTAATGCGTGCATGACACGTACTGGTGCCATGGCATTAATGTTCATGGTTTCTGCCCAACCGTCAAAATCCATTTCATACGCCGTTTGCTTGTCGAAGGCTGGGCCACCTGTACCGGCATTGTTGATGAGCAGGTCGATGGGGACATCGCCAATTTCTGCAGCCATGTCGTTTACAGATGATGTTTCACCGACCTGTACGCCGATGACATTAACATCATTGTCCGTCGCCAATGTGTTTAAAGCCTCGGCTTCACCCGGATTTCGGCAGCATGCCAGCACGGTATCGCCAGCGTTCGCGTAGATTCTAGTTAGTTCGAGACCAATACCCTTGTTGGCGCCGGTAATAAGGACGACTGACATAATGAACCCCTGCAAAAAATGTGGAGGCAAGTAAGCATCAAATTCAGGGGCGGGTCAAGAAACCGTCAGTGTTGATGCTCGCGACATGCTAGGAGGACTCGGACGCCCCATCCTTCAAACTCCTGCAATTCTCAGCTTCGAGGCTGCCCTCGATTTGCGCTGTGCATTGATGAGTGATCATCTCATTGAAATCGGCGAGTAACGCCGGTTCTTTTCCTGGCTGCCAGTTGTTCAGCTGGGTGTTCAGCGACACAAGGCGTCTGAAGTTGCGTCCGGCAAAGACTCCGGAAGTTTGTTCAAGTTCACTAATGAGCGCGATGGAAGTATTGAATATAAGTGTATCCTCTTCGGGTCGGAGCCGTATCAGTGCTTTGACATAGCTGGCACCCCATTGAAATCGGGTCGCTGTTCCTACAGAACTTTCATAAGCTTTTTGATGCCATTGGATAGCTTCGGTGATATTGCCCTGGTCTTCTGCAATTGAAGCCAGGCTGCTCATAAAATAATAGGGTGATTCAGATCGTTGCAATTCGGCCAAAAACAGCTGTTTGGCTTCATCGATCAAGTGAGCTGACTTGAGGATGTACCCTATCTTATTCACTACGCTTTGCCGGGCGAACGAATTGGTCGTGGCTCGATCCGCTGCGGTGGTGGCTTCGAGGACAGTCTGTTTCAGCTCTGGGGTGAGGTCTCTCGTTTCATCCTCGATGAAAAAGAAAGTGAGGGTCGGTAACAGACCAGTGAGTTGCTCGGAGACTGAAAGTGAAGGGTCGTTCGAGAGGTCCAGCGTCTTTTTCTGCCACCTGATGCTGAGGTCGTGCCTTGCGTCTTCCGGAGCAATATGCGGTAACAGTTTCGGATTGTGAGCAATTGAATCCCAACAAGCCAGGGTGAGGGTATCGGAGTCCAGGATACTACTGACTTTCTCGAAGGCGCCGGTTACCGGGACGATTGTGGCAACCGTATCATTTAACGGATCTGCAGAAGAGTGCCTGGCTTTATCCTGCGCCCTGTCGAAAGCACTCGAAACCTCGATCAGGTATTGCATATAAAGGCGTGCACTGGAAACGTCATCCTGTGCCAGCCTGGACATGGCAAGGAACAATTCGGGATCATAGTTATCCGGCAACGCACTGTGATCCTGGCCCCAGGAATAAAAGGCGAGTTGTTTTATATCTGCTTTAGAAATCACGTCAGGGGCCGTAATCACACGTTGTACCAGTGTTGCTGTGGGGCTAATACTATTCAGGGCAAGTTCAAGCACGTCATTGTAGGCGGAGATGTCAATGCCACCGGGGATACGAGTGACTTCCTCGCCGTCTGGATTGAAGACAATCATGGTCGGGTAGCCCCTGACGCCGAATCTTTCTCCCTCGGCCTGGGCCTCATCGGTGTCGCCATCGAGATAAACAGGAATAAACGATCCGGTTTGCGTGATGAAACGGCGACTCTTGAATACCGTGTGTTTGATCTCCTGGCAGGGGGGGCACCAGACCGCACCCCAGTACAGAAACACCGGCTTATCCGTTTCCCTTGCCAGGGTGAAGGCGCTGGATACGTCCCCGGCGAACCAGTTGATTTTTGGCTTAACTATTTCAGTTGCAACAGGTTCAGCAGCCTCAGAGGTAGCGGCATTACGCTCTGTCGATTCTGTACAACCGGTGAGGAAAAGACACAGTGCCAGGGCCAAAAGCAGCAGTTTCATAATATCTCCAGGTATTGACCATGATGTGACGTTGCAAGCAGTGTCCAGCATACAACATTTACATCCGACGGCAATTCAATTAATACTAGGCTTTTTGCTTCACGGAATATTAAGGATATTTATGGAAAACAAGCGGGTCTTAATCACTGGTGGAAACAGTGGTATCGGCAAAGTCACTGCGATGGAGTTAGCAAAGCTCGGCGCGCACGTGGTACTGGGTTGCAGGCCTGGGGATAAAACAGAAGCAGCCTTGCAAGAGATAAATGCCGTTTCGAGTGAACCGGTTGTGAACTTACCTGTAAACCTTGCGTCTCTTGAATCCGTCAGGAGTCTGGTGGGTGCTTATACCGACAAGTTTGATCGTCTGGATGTGCTGGTTAACAACGCTGGCGTTTTTCCCACGAAAAAACAGTTTACCGACGATGGTTTTGAGTTGCAGTTTGGTGTCAATCACCTGTCTCATTTCTTACTCACCAACCTGTTGATCGATGTGCTGAAGTCGACCCCGCAGGCAAGGATCGTGACGGTGTCTTCGATGCTGCATAAAAAAGGTGAAATTGACTTTGGCAGCTTCCGAGGAGAGAAGAAATACAACAGCCAGAAAGCCTATGGTCAGTCGAAGCTTGCCAACGTGCTTTTTGCCGTTGAACTCGCCAGGCGTCTTGAAGGGACTGATGTCACATCAAATTGTCTGCATCCCGGAGGGGTGCGTACTGATATCATGCGTGACCTGCCGTGGCTGGTACGAAAGTTGGTTGATCTCATGTTCATTACTCCGGAAGAAGGAGCGAAAACATCAATTATGCTGGCAAGCGACAGCTCACTAACAGGTGTTTCTGGTCAGTATTACGATCAGACAGAACCGGCGACCTGTTCTCCACTATCCGAGGACGATCAGTTGTGCAGGGGCTTGTGGCGTGAGAGTGAAATCATGACGGAAATGACATCTGACTCCCCGGTTGCTTAATTTGATGGGGCTGGCAATGAAACGCTGGAATCGGCATTGTGTGTGCAGATTCTATTTAAGGGCAGAATTGATGAGAATTTTATTGTTAATAATGGTCTTTGTTATCGCGGGTTGCGTGACGACAGAGAAACAATCGGGCCGGGCTTCGACCGCCACGCAGACAGAAGCAGAAGAAACCGCCAAATCAGCGTCGAGTAACGCAGGGCTCGCAGCCAGTGATGTTATCTGCAAGCGAGAGAAAGTCACCGGGACCTATCGCAGTGTACAAGTTTGTCGCACAAAGGCCCAGATGGAAAACGAAAAAGCTGAAGCTGACAGATTCACTCGCGAGGTGAACCAGAACGCACGGGTTGTACAAGGCGGCGACGGTTAGGCTCGCACGGTTTCAGCTAGTGCCTATCCATAAATGATTATGTGTGCTTTTCCAGTCACGTTTTGTGCGATTAAAATAGATTCAATATGCGCAAAGTAGGGTGCTGAAATCGAAATTCACCTATTTATGGATAAGCACTAGCTATGCATTAAACCCCTTCTGGAAAGCGGGTCGGGCCTCTATTCTGTCAAGGTATGCATTTAGATTCACCATCTCGTCAGTCACTGATCCCAGCCGGCGACTCATATAACAGGCATGTCCCAGCATAATATCAACCGCTGAGAAATCACCGATCATGTAGTCTCGCCCTTCAAGCGCCTCATCGACAGGTATAACCGCCTTGCCGAGAAGACGCTGGGCTTGCCCCAGTGCTTCCTTGTTCTGACGATCGGGTGGTAACAACAGCGTTTGCACCACGATTGTATTTACCGGTGGCATCACCATGCCTTCACAGTAGTGAAACCACTGTAAGTATTCGGGAAAGAGCGGTGAATCTACTGAAGGTTTGAGGGCGCCATCGGAATGACGAGCCACAATATACTCAACGATAGCACCGGACTCATAGAGTCGAATATCTCCATCATCCAGTACTGGCACCCTGCCTAGCGGATGGCGCGCACGATGGGCATCGGACTTCAAATCCTTGGGGTGGAAATCCATGCGATTAAGTTCGTAGGGAAGACCGAGTTCTTCCAGCAACCAGACGATTCGGCCAGCACGAGAATTGGGTGCGTGATGAAGTATTAACATATTGAACTCCGTGAGTATTGTTGATTGCCACTTTACCAGGCAAGAATGCCGACAACAGGTATTAAATGTCTAACTCTTTCTTTGGTTTCTTCAACAGTTAATATTTGTAAGATCGCTTGTCCGACCCGATTGTTTATAAAACTTACCAGCCTATAAACGGTAGCCGTATTGTGGGTTTAATGATGGAACACCGGCTGGCGTTTTTCCATGAAAGCACGGATGGCTTCCCTGGATTCATCGGTACCCCCGCTTTCGACCAGGTGTTTCGCTTCCAGTGCCAGGCTTTCGGATAAATCCTGCAGGATGCCCTGATTCAAATTAGCCTTCATTCTTCCCAGCGCCATCGTTGGGCCGTTGGCAATCGCGCTCGCATACGCCAACGCTTCAAGTCGAAAACTTTGCGCGGGAAACACTCTGTTGAATATTCCCAGCGCGCATGCTTCTTCAGCATCTACGCGCCTTGCGGTGTAGTACAGTTCCTTGGCTTTTGCGAGACCAATCAGGCGAGGTAAAAACCAGGATCCACCATAGTCACCCGAGAGGCCTATGTTCCTGAATGCTGTCGTAATAAAAGCACTGTCGGCGGCTATTCGGAGGTCGCAGGCCAGGGCGATTGACAGACCGGCACCCGCAGCCGGTCCCGGCAGGGCAGCAACAGTCACCTTTGACAAATTGTGCAAGCGTAAGGTGAGTGTTTCCTGTTTGTGAGTTAACTCGGCAATGCGTTCCCCTTTTGTTTTTGGTGCGCTACTTGCGTCCCCGGATGCGCCACCCATGCCGCTTACATCTCCGCCGGAACAAAACGCATCGCCAGTACCGGTAATCATGACGCAACCAATGCGATCGTCTGCCTCTACAACCAGTAGTGCTTCCCTCAATGCGGGCGTCAGGATGTCCCCCAATGCGTTTTTCTTATGGGGCTTGTTCAGGGTAATCACGCCGACCCTGTCCTCAATGTGACAAAGCAGTTCTTCAGTTCCCGTTTCAAGTTTGATCATAGTCGTGTTCTTTATGTAGGTAGATCAGGAATTTTCATCAGCAGCGATGTATTTTAAGTTTTATTAAGAAACTTTACTAGTTGCATAATAAAACTCTTGGATTAGAATGCAAATCATGAAATTAAAGAACTTTGATCATCTGAATTGCTCCCTCGCTGAAACCTTATCTGTGATCGGTGAACACTGGACACTGTTGATTATTCGTGATGTTTTTATGGGTTTAGGACGGTTTGATGAAGTGCAGAAAGATTTGAATATTGCTCGAAATGTACTCAGTGATCGGCTCAAGGGGTTGGTCGCAGAAGACATTCTGGAAAAAACCCGTGGTGAAAGCGGCTTCTACGAGTATCGACTGACAGACAAAGGTCTGGCCTTGCAACCCATACTGTTGTCCATGACTCACTGGGGAGACAAGTACAGACCGAACCCGAAAGGCAAGCGCCTGACCTTTGTTGATCGGCGGGAAGGTCGGCCGGTTCAAGCCATGTGCGTCAGGGCGCAGGATGGTCGAAAACTAAAACCCAAAGACGTGAAAGTAAGGCGGGGACCAGGCTATGGATTCTCGCAGCTGGAAGTGCCGTTAACCAAGAACAGGAGTTAATAATGAACCTGGAATTCCACTTTGATTTTGGTAGTCCCAATGCCTATCTCAGTCACCTGGTTATCCCCGCCATCGAAGCAAGAACAGGTGTGAAATTTACCTATACGCCGGTACTCATTGGTGGGGTATTCAAGGCGACCAATAACGCCTCACCTGCAGTGACCTTGCAAGGCATTAAAAACAAACCGGAATACCAGCGTATTGAGACGGACCGGTTTCTGCGTCGCCACGGCATAGAAAATTACCAGTCCAATCCGTTCTTCCCGGTGAACACCTTACAGATTATGCGAGGCGCTGTTTTTGCTCACAAAAATGACTTTTTTGAGCATTACGTCGATGAAGTGTATCGCCACATGTGGTGTGACCCCAAGAAAATGGATGAGGCAGAGGTGATTGCCAGCGCGTTCGAAGAATCAGTTTTACCTGTGGATCTGATTCTTGAAGGGATTCAAGATCCGGATGTGAAGCAGACGCTAATCGCCAACACCAACCGGTCTGTGGAAATGGGCGCATTTGGTTCGCCAACGTTTTTTGTTGATGATGAAATTTACTTCGGTAAAGACAAACTGTGGGAAGTAGAGGAGAAGATACTCAGCCTGCTAGCTAGTGCCCATCCATAAATGGGCAATTTCTCCGGATTTCTCTCTATGTAAGTCCAGCTTGCCCATCATCCTGTATAGGTAATATTATTATGATACTTAATATTGTCGCTTGCGCGATTTTTCAGGCCTTTCTGGCGTTTTTCAGCCATTCAGTCTCGCTCTATACCCTAGAGAACGCAATAATCATCACCCGGTACGCCAAATATATTCTAGCCAGATTGCATTCGCGCTAATCGTACCAGGTTATAGCTTGTTACCGACGACCAGACAAAAGCCTTAAAGCCATCATGCTGCTTCCAGGTCGCTTTGTTAGCACCAAAGGCTCTTTTTAATTCTGAGATATTTCCTTCGATGCCAGCTCTGAAGTTACGTAAACGTTCAAAGGTTTTTCGCTTCACCCCCATCGCGAGATAGGATATGCCTACCCGTTTGTGGAACACAACGTGCTGAATTCCCAGTGCCCTACCTTTTGAAACATTGTCTTTACTTGCGTAACCACCATCACTAACGACAGATTTGGGCAGCCTACCCAAGTTTTCCTGGTGTGCATGGAGAATCGGCAAGAACCTTTCACTATCTGCAGGATTACCTTCTTCAATCGACAAGTGGGTGATGAAACCATGCTTTTCGCTGCTTAAATTTATCTTATGCCCGTATTGAATATCGCGAAAACCTTTGATGATAATATCGGTATGCTCCTCAAACAGACTGACTATTTTCTCCGACGCCGGAACGCTTTCCTTATTGATAATGCGACGTTCTGTTTGATTGACAACTTTTAAGGTTAAGTCGCGATAGTGCTCTACTTCACTGATCCATTCCTGCGTAGATTTTGTCGACAGGCATTCTTCACTTACCTGCTGCAGGCCTCTTTCGACCTGACTCAATACGAGGCGAACTAATTTGAGTAAATCGAGATAAAGTACTTCTTTTTTAGCCTTTTTAGCATTGAATATCTGGAATGATAACGACTTAGACACCTTTCTTTTGTCCGTAAAACGAATCTTCTTTCCGGTCGCCTCTCGGCTCTTAGCCAGGTGCCGACTCAGTACTCGAACACCATCATTGAGTATCTGACTATCACTGGGTGGCGCGATATTACTCGCGACAACGGTGCTGTCTATGCGTAATCGTTCCAGTGAGATGGTGCCTTCTTTGAGCCAGTTGGCTGAGATCAGATCATGAACTGCTTCTAAGGTCTCAGGCTTTATTCTGCGAATCGTAGATTGCAGGCAAGATCTTTTTGGCGAAACATGAGGCGGTAATCTCACAAAGGTTCTATAGCTCATGGAATCGGACAAATGAAACGCCAGACCCTCATAGCTGAGACCCAATTGTTGTTTTAACAATAAGCACCTGAAAATATTCTCAACCGTTAACCCTGAGCGTCCTACAGGCTTGAGTGACTTATCCACCAAATCTTTTTCGATGATGGTGAGTATTTCCGGATGGCTATCCAAGACGCTCGCCAAGCGTTTAAGTTGTTTACCAAATTCGTGTTCCGAATACATTTCAAATATACTTCTCTGCGCGATGCGGGTTACTCGCATGGTAAAATCCTTCTGGGTTTGTTGTGTTTTTTTTCGCAAATCAAATTCTAACAAAACCAGGAGGATTTTTTATGATTCTTCCAAATATTTCCTTTTATTTCAGTAGTATATGAGTTTATGGATGGGCACTAGTTAGCTATGATCATCGCTGACGCAAGTCGAGAAGGAGGTTCGCATGCCTAAGGAAACACCCGTCGATCCGGTTGCTCTGCGGGACGAGGTAAAGAAAAAATACAGTGAGGTTGCCGTAGATCCACAGGGCGACTTCCACTTTCATACGGGCCGACCACTGGCCGAACGGCTAGGCTACGATATGGATGTTGTTCGGAAATTGCCTGATACCGCGGTAGAATCTTTTGCCGGTGTAGGGAACCCGTTTTCGTTAAAAACGCTCAATGCCGGTGAGAAGGTCGTTGATGCAGGTGCAGGTGCTGGCTTTGACTCGTTTATTGCGGTTTCACAGACAGGGCCCACCGGCCAATTGATCGGTATCGATATGACTGAATCAATGCTCGCCAAGTCACGTGCGACTGCCGTTGCCACGCATTTCGATAATGTTGAGTTCAGGGCAGGGATCCTCGAGCACATGCCGGTTGAGGACCATTGGGCTGATGTCGTGATTAGCAATGGTGTGATCAATCTGTGTGCTGACAAACCTGCGGTTCTGGACGAAATTTATCGCGTACTGCGACCGGGAGGGCGATTACAGTTTGCCGATATCGCCAATGGCAAGCCAGTACCGGAATCGGCGTCGTCGAACGTCGACTTGTGGACGGCCTGAATTGCCGGAGGTCTGCCGTGTGCAGACTGGCAGAAAATGATCGAAGCTAGCGGTTTTGTTGACGTGGAAATCGGGCCAGCAGTTGATACATTTGCAGATGCCAGTGGTGAACCGAACGCCCGCTTGTTTGAAGTTTTCGGTTACGCCTTTTTGGCTTACAAACCCGGCTGATGGTAGACTCCGAGGCTACTGCGATTGTCAAACCTGATGGAGAACTGTAGATGCACCTAAATGGACTGACACTATTGGCGGTTTGCCTCTACGCAGTATCTGCCATCGCAGAAATCCAGCCCGAAGAAGTTGGGCGCACAAAGATGAAGGCACCGCAGGATACATGGCTATTAGCGAGAAGCAGGCTTCAGTCCGCATACATTTTTGACGCCGCAACCGGTGATATGCAGGGTTTGCTGGCCTTGTCTTTTTATACACCCGCAGTACAACCCAACCTCTCTCGCGGTGAGATCTATGCTGCAGAAAGCTTCTATTCACGAAGTTACCGGGGCGATAGGACCGATGTAGTGAGTATCTACGATCTGGAGTCTCTTTCGCCGGTAGACGAAATTATCATTCCGAACAAGGTTGCAGCCTTGCCGTTTCGTCAGTATATCGGCCTTCTGGATGATGAAAAACACCTGATTGTTTTTAACCTGACGCCCGCACAATCGCTCAGTGTGGTTGATATTGCAAAGCGTAAATTCGTGGGTGAAATCAAAACACCTGGCTGTTCACTCGTTATGCCAACAGAAAAGCGAAGTTTCCTTCAAATCTGCGGTGATGGTACCTTGCAATTGATTCAGCTCGATAAAAAAGGCGGCGAATCTGCCAGAGTTCGTAGTGAAGTCTTCTTTGATCTGGAAGAAGACCCGGTCTATGACAAACCGGTACCCACTAAAAATAGCTGGTTGCTGATTTCTTTCGAGGGCAAGGCGATGGAAGCGACCGTTGATAAGGGAAAAGTGACCATTTCGGATGCCTGGTCATTGACTACCGACGAAGACAAGGAAGAGAGATGGAAGCCCGGCGGGGGTCAGCTCATTGCATTTCACCAGGAACTGGACCTGATGTACGTCCTGATGCACCAGGGCGAAGAACATACCCATGAAGATGCGGGTAGCGAGGTCTGGATTTTCGACAGGGCGGCACAGCGACGCGTTGCTAAGATCAAACTGGAAACAACGGCCACGGACTTACTCGTCAGCCAGAACGACAAACCATTGCTAACCGTCAGTACAGATGGAAAACTCCATGTATTTGACGCTGAGACGACCCGCCTGGTGAGATCCATTGATTTACCGTCTCCTGGTGTCCTGCAGGCATTCAGATAATGATTGATCCCGTATTTGTCTGGGTGGTTTCAATGGGTATGGCTCTCTTGTTCTTCGCAGCGGCTGGCCACAAACTGGTGTCGCCATCTGAATTCAGGGTCATCGTGATTGAATACGATATCTTACCGAAAGCAATTGCCGGGCTGGTTGCCAGTTTGATTCCTCTGCTCGAAATAGGTCTGGCGTTACTCTGGTTGACTCAACTCGCACCAATCGTGGCGACTTCAGTCAGTATCGTCCTGTTATCAGTGTACTGCATTGCCATTGGAATAAATCTGCAGCGTGGTCGCGTCCACATTAGTTGTGGCTGTGGATTTTCCGGATCTGGATCTGACTCAGAACAACCCTTATCGGTTGGACTGATCGTTCGAAATTGTGCGTTGATTGCAGTGTTGGGCATTTGTCTGCTACCCCAGGCTACCCGTGAAATGGGGTGGATTGACTATATTGCAGTCTTGTTTGCCGTTTGTATGGCACTGTTGCTTTATGCCAGCGTTTCCCAACTCCTGAAGAACGATGCCACAATGGCTTCGTGGAGAAGTACATGGTAGAGGCGTTGATCGTTTCGAACCTGCTCCTCTGGAGCTTTATCGTTGTGCTTGGCCTGGTGGTATTTGCCCTGACTCGACAAATTGGCGTGTTGAATGAAAGGGTGGCACCGGCAGGGGCGTTATCCCCTACCACCGGGCCAAAGGTGGGTGAGCTTACGGAAGCAGTAACGACTGATGATCTGGATGGTGCGTCGATTGTGATCGGCGGTAGTTCTGATAGCGCGCAATTACTGCTATTCGTATCTCCAACTTGTCCGGTGTGCCGATCCCTTGTGCCCACGGCGAAATCGCTGGCGCAGCATGAAGACCTGCAGCTGGTTTTTGCCAGTGATGGTGATACCGTTGACAGGCATCGTGCTTATGCAGCCGATCTGAAATTGGACAGTTATCCTTATATCCTGTCTCAGGAAATTGGTATGGGGTTTGGTGTCAGTAAATTACCATTTGCTGTACTGATTGCCAAAGACGGTACGCTGGCGGCAAAAGGCCTTGTCAATACTCGAGAACATTTGGAAAGTCTGGTTGAATCAATGATGACAGGTGTGGCGACGTTGCAGGAATATGTGCAGGATCTGGCTAGTGCTGAGGAGCATATCGTTGCGGAGCAAATGTTGAAGGAGAATGTACCATGAGCTGGATCGATCAGGGTTTACGCTGGTTAGACGACTGTACCAACACGGGTGCTCGAAATTTGGCGCGACACAGCTCCCGAAGAGGATTCCTGGGCAAATTGGGCACCGTCATACTCGGTGCCAGTGTACTGCCTTTGTTGCCGGTAGCGCGATCTTTTGGCAGTGAAGGATTGCAGGAAATCGGTGACCCCCAGAGTTGTGACTATTGGCGATATTGCGCCCTCGGTGGAACCTTATGTTCCTGTTGTGGGGGTAGTGCGACGGCGTGCCCACCCGGAGCCGAGCCTTCGCCCATCACCTGGGTGGGGACTTGCCGGAATCCGGTGGATGACAAGGATTATTTAATTTCCTACAACGATTGCTGCGGCAAGAATATCTGTGCCCGTTGTTTCTGTCATCGAACCGAGCGAGACAAGCCGGTCTATTTTCCGTCCAAGAGCAATGACATCCTCTGGTGCTTCGGCACCGAGAGTCATGCCTACCATTGCACTGTTGCTCTGGTCGTAGGCTCTGTAGGCGAGTAAAAGCGTTAGACTGATGCAGAGATTATTGTATTTGCTGGTGGTGGGGTTAGTTAGCATAAATGCCTATTGCAATCCTCAAATTTCCTACCTTCTGCATTGTGGTGGCTGTCACTTACCCAATGGTGAGAGCGTTCCACCGGAGGTTCCGTCGCTACGAGACGAGCTGGGAAAATTAGTCGGGATACCAGGCGGAAGGGACTATATTGTGCGTGTCCCGGGTGCATCCCAGGCGCCAATTTCAGATCAGGAACTGGCCGATGTGTTGAACTTTGTGCTCACGGAGTTTAACCAGCAGACTCTGGCGGATGATTTTAAACCCCTGACTGGATCAGAGGTTGCGGCGTCCCGGCGAAACATTCTGGCTGATCCTTTTAAATATCGGGATGAATTGTGGCAGAAATACACCCCCTGACCATTATTCCAATTGCTTCAACCGATGTGACTCTGGAACTCGTCGGCGGCAAGGGCCTGGGCCTTGGCAAACTTGCGCGAGCTGAGTTACTGGTGCCAGCGGGATTTGTAATCACCACACTGGCATATCGGCACTTTGTTGAGGAACATGGGTTAACCGGGGCCATCCCGGACCTTTTGAATACGGTGTCTGGCGATGATTCAAAGGCGATTGAAAGCGTATCCGTCTCGATTCGGTCTTTGTTTGCCGACTCGACTATTCCAACTCAAACTGCCCGGGCCATTACCCGGGCTTATGTTGATTTAGGAGAACCCGCGGTAGCGGTTCGTTCCTCAGCAACGGCGGAGGATCTGCCAGACTTTTCATTTGCCGGTCAACAAGATACCTATCTCAACGTTCAGGGTGAAATCGCTCTGCTGGATGCAGTGAGAAACTGTTGGGCGTCGCTTTGGACCACGCGTGCCATTGCCTATCGTCTGCGGATGAAAATTGATCAAAGTGCCTTGGCCATGGGTGTTGTGATTCAAACGATGGTAGAAGCAGAAGTCTCCGGTATATTGTTCACGGCGAATCCTGCCACCGGTGACCGTTCAGAAATTGTTATCAATGCCAGCTATGGTCTCGGTGAAGCGATAGTTGGGGGACAGGTAACGCCGGATAACTATGTCGTGGATCGTGACAGCTTAACGGTTAAGGATGCCACCGTGGGGACAAAACAGGAGATGGTCGTTTCAACGGTTGATCAGGGTGTTTTAACAGAAGCCGTGGAAGAGGAAAGACAAAACCAACTATCGATGTCAACGACTAAACTCAATCAAGTGGTCAGGTTAGGCATCGAAGTAGAACATATTTTTGACGATGTACCGCAGGATATTGAATGGGCAAGCGTTGACGGCGCAATCTATCTTTTACAATCCCGGCCTATTACAAATTTACCCGTCGCGCCACTGGCGGATGTTCGTTGGGAACCGCCGAACCAGGCAGGCAAGTTGATACGCCGCCAGGTTGTTGAGAATATGCCCGATCCATTGTCTCCCTTGTTCGCGGAACTGTATCTCGACGTTGGCCTGGAACATTCCATAGATCAGCTAATGGCCCACTGGGATGCACCAATGGATATCAGTGACTTCCTCGAGCGGCCTTTTTTTGTCACTGTCAACGGCTACGCTTATTGCCGTGCTGATTATAAGATCCCCTGGGGACGAATTCCCAGAATACTCTTCTGGTACATCAAGTTCATCCCCACGTTTTTGCAGAATATGATTCCCCAGTGGCAGGACGAAGGCTTGCCTGCTTATCTGACAACCATTGATCAGTGGAAGTCTGTCAATATTGATTCGAGTTCCGATAAGGAATTACTCGCCGGTGTAAAAGCACTGGCGATTGCTGATGCTGACTATTGGTTCAGAATTGCGTTAGTCATGGGCATCGCCAAGATTACTGATGGCGCGCTACATATGTTCCTGTCTACATCGGTAAAAGGAGAATTGATCAGCGGTATGTTTTTGAGGGGCTTCCCCTCGAAGACCCTTGAAGCCCAGTTCGATCTTGAAACCATATCCCGGCGAGTTAGTGCAGTGGATTCTTTGCGTGGTCTTGTTGCGTCAACATCCACGGATGACCTGGTTGCTACGATGCGTCGACACCCGGATGGGGATTCTATTGCGGCAGAGATACAAGCCTATCTTGCGAAGTATGGTCATCAGATCTACACCCTCGATTTCGTTCAGGAAACTCAAATCGAGGATCCGACGCCGGTGTTGCTGGCTCTGAAAAGGCTGGTTGAACGCAATGACTATGATATTAAAGAACAGCAATCCGAGCTAGTGAGACAAAGGGATTTCCTGGAACAACAAACACGGCAATCCATTGGTCCGATACGGCGCTGGATTTTTCGAAAACTACTTCAGTGGGCCCAGAGATTTGGACCTTATCGTGAGGAAGCACTGTTCTATATGGGTGCCGCCTGGCCGACTTTGAGAAAATTCGCACTTGAGCTCGGTCAGCGCCTGGTTGATGCAGGCACCTTCAATTCACCTGATAAAGTTTTTTACCTCACCAGTGAAGAACTGGTTGAAGCCTATACCGCGCGACAAGAAGGTCGGTCGATGCCTGAATTGGGTACTGCGGCGAATCACCGCTGGGAGTTGCGAGAGGCGCGCAAGAAGCTGCATCCGCCTCCCATGGTACCGGAAGGCAGGTTCAAGTTTGGCTTTATTGATCTGTCTTTTTTTGAAACGCAAAAGCGAAACAAGGATGATAACGATACCCTGGAAGGTTTTGCAGTCAGTCCCGGCAGGGTCACAGGAATCGCATCGGTAATTATGTCACCTGCTGATTTTTCGGACATGAAACCCGATACTATATTGGTGTGTCCGACAACGACCCCGGCCTGGACGCCCTTATTTTCCCAGGCCTCTGCCCTGGTTACGGATATTGGGGGCATTCTCGCCCACGGCTCTATTGTCGCCAGGGAATATGGAATTCCTGCGGTCATGGGTACTGGGAATATTACTCAAAGAATCAAGACGGGGCAGCAGATCACGGTGGATGGGGTCGCAGGCACAGTGACCATTGATGGACAAGATCATCACGCCTTTACATCTTAGGGGACATGATTGATATTGGCTCATTACAAGAACAGCTTTGGTCGATTGATAAGAACAGCTGTTGGCAATTAATAAGAACAGCTTTGGGCAATTTATAAGAACAGCTTTAGGCAATAGGAAAATGATATGAAATACGCATTATTTGGTATTAATAATGGCATCTGTTCGATGCCGGAAACGATGAAAGCGGTCTCCATTGCCGCCGAGTCAGCGGGCTTTGAATCTTTGTGGACAGGTGAGCATGTTGTATTGCCAGATCCGCAGGAGCCACCTTCACCGGCACCACCACTCACGGCAATGGTTCACCCCTCCACCGCACTTTCGTTTATTGCCGGATTTACCTCGACAATAAAACTGGCGACAGGTATCACATTACTTGCACAAAGGAATGCAGTTGTTCTGGCAAAAGAGATGGCGAGCCTGGATTACCTGTCCAATGGCCGATTGATATTTGGTATTGGTGCCGGTTATCTCAAAGCAGAGTTTGATGCCCTGGGGGTCAAATTTGCCGAACGGGGTGCCAGGTCAGATGAGTATATTGATGCGATGCGTGAACTCTGGACTTCAGAAAATCCTGAATTTTCAGGTCAGTTTGTTAACTTTTCCGGCGTGCAGAGTCGGCCCCAGCCGGTCCAGTCGGGCGGACCTGAAATTGTTGTTGGCGGTACCAGTAATGCAGCATATCGTCGCGCTGTGACCAAAGCACAGGGATGGTATGGTTTTGCCCTGGATCATAAAATTACCGCAGCAGCCATCGAAGGGTTGAAGCAGGCAGCTGACAAACATTCAAGGCCGGATGGTTTGGGTGACCTGGAAATAAGCATAACACCCAGGGCGCCACTGACAGAAGAAGCAGTCCAGCAATACGAGAGCCTCGGTGTATCAAGGTTAATCCTGTTGCAGACGGGCAGGAGCGAAGAAGCCTTGCTCGAGTTCGTGCAAAAGACAGCCGAAGACTTCATTAACCCTGGACCTTAACCAGAGGTTCCCTAACAGCAGGAGTAGAGGCATGTCTCGTCAAATCCCTACTATAGCTATCTGTTATCTCGTCTTCGGAGCGGTGGCCTGTTCAGATCAAAATGCCCAAAGCCCGGCACCAGAATCTACGGTCGCCCCGGTCCAGGCATTAATCAGTC
The DNA here is from genome assembly GCA_012960755.1 of Gammaproteobacteria bacterium. Next base: position 77,601 of record DUAT01000078.1, on the reverse strand, counting down.
AATTACCTGAAGGCTGGAACGAATTTTCCCCCGGCGGCGATACCACCTGTTCTGATGGCAGCCCCTATAAGTTCTTCGTCCGACCGGCTGATCCGGAGAAACTGATGGTCTATATGCAAGGTGGCGGTGGTTGCTGGACGCGAAAAACCTGCGATCCCGAGATGCAACCGACCTACAACATTCGCATCGGTGAAAATTTTAGACCGTCAGAGTTTGGTATCTTCAACTTTGACAACCCGGACAACCCGTTTTCAGACTACAGTATTGTGATGGCTCCATACTGTACCGGAGATGTTCATCTTGGTAGTGCGGATACTATTTATCCTGGGGTGGAGGAAGACCAGGAACCCCTGACGATTCATCACCAGGGCCGATCCAATATGCAATCGGTTTTGCAATGGACCTATGAAAATGTAACGGCACCGAAGGATATTTTTGTCACCGGCTCCTCCGCAGGTTCCATACCTTCACCCTTGTACGCATCTCTTATCGCCGATAACTACCCGGACGCCAGGGTTGCGCAGTTGGGCGATGGCTCAGGTGGTTATCGACGCATGAACACAGACAGTCGACCTGACGAACAGTGGGGAACGTTCAACTTTTTAAACCGGGAAAAAGGCTTCGAAACATTACTACCGGAAGGGTTCAACTACGAGAAACTGTATATCGCGGCAGCCCTGGCGCATCCTGAAATACTCTTTGCAGAATACGATGCGGCCGAGGACGCGGTCCAGAAGCGCTTTCTGGCTTTAAGTGGAGCCAGGGATGTGAAATTATTCCAGGCGCTAAAAGCGAATCATGCTGATATCAGGGCAGAAGCCAGCAACTTTAAGAGCTATATTGCCGGTGGTGAATCTCATACCGTGTTGCTCAGACCTGAATTCTACAACTATGCAGCAGACGGGATCTCGGTTCGTGACTGGGTAGCGGACCTTGCGACATATTCCACAGTGACGGACGTGACTTGTGTTAAATGTGTCACGGCGAGCTACAGCGGTGGCCCCATTCCTGAACCATTACAGAAGCTCTGGTCTGCATGGGAAGACAAAGCACAGTATGTGAAGCCGTTTAAAATATTCGACAATGTCTACTATGTTGGCATCAACTGGGTTGCCGCTTATATTATTGAAACCAGCGATGGTCTGATCCTGGTTGATTCTCTTTATGGATCATGGGTTCGCCCCCTGGTTCGTAACATTCGGGAACTTGGTCTGGACCCGGCTGACATCAAGTATGTCATCAACACTCACGGTCACTTTGATCATGCCGGTGGTGACCGGTATTTCCAGAGTGCTTATGGTGCACGGATTGTGATGAGTGAAAAAGACTGGCAGCTTGCAGAGAAGAAGCCTGAGATGCCAATGTTTTATATGCCAGTCCCGCGACGAGACATTGTCGCCAGTGACGGCGATGTGATCACTCTTGGTGACACCCGGGTTGAACTGCTGGAAACACCAGGTCATACAGAAGGTGTGCTAAGCCTGCGTTACAAGGTTTTTGATGGTGAAGATTCATTTGATGCCATCACCCTCGGCGGGGTTGGGCTCAATTTTTCAGGGGTTGAACGAACTGAAACTTATATACAGAGCTACAAACGACTGCAATCCATTCAGGACGGCATTAGCGTTAGCCTGCCTAATCATGCAGCGATGGCGCGAGTCTTTGAGAGAGGTGATGCACTTTCGACACGCAAACCTGGTGAAGCGCATCCATTCGCTGATCCTGAAGCGTACAAGTCGGATTTGAGAAAGTTCATTGCCAATGCCGAGGTGAAACTGGAAAAAGAGAGGGCCGGAACTGCGGCAGACCCTCTGGAAGAATTAACTAAAGCAATAAGCGATGACTAGCCTTGATCTGACAAAATGTGGTGACGCTTCTAGAAACCTATAACTTTGTTTCTGATCAAGCATGTCAACACCAGGTAACACCAAGAGGTATTGTCAGTTGATTACCCGGGTGTGAATCGGGACATTCCTTCGACAAATGCGACTTTACCCCTGGCGCCGATCTGTTCGGCGCTGACAAACTCTTTGAGAAGTTCAACATCCTTAACGGTGTTGGCCATAAACCGTTCACCGGTGTCAGTTCGACCCAGAACAATACCGCGTTCCGGCTCTCCGTCGCGGCCATATTTTACGGTGTAGGTCTCTATGGTTGCCTCCCCGGTTGCTTTTTCGTTGGCCGGCTGGGCATCGGTCGCCATCTTGCTGGATGGCAGGTCCGGCATTAAACCGTGCTTCGGCTGTTGTGCTGGATGGGGATCTGTTGACAGCACGGTCGCTGCATGTTTCGTCAGATACCAGCCATTACCCGTGACCAGGCCTTTCTCAGAAGTCTTGCCCTTCAGTTTATTGACCATACTCGCCATTGAATGCAAGGTGTAGGCACTGGCAGGTCCGCCAGCGTAGGGCAGGCCCCCACAGACCGTGAAACCGCGTGAGTCCGTGACATCAATGCCCACCATGTCACAGGCCATTTGTACGGCGGACGGGAAACATGAATAGAAGTCGATATGCTGAATGTCATCAATGCTCGCATCACTGTTGTGTAGCGCGCTCAGGCTCGTGTCTTTCATTGCCGGGCACTGAGAGAAACTGGGCCGCTCACTGGTCCACCAGGCTTGCTCCTGGCTACTTGCACCGCCGAGCCAGTAGACCCATTTATCTTCCGCAATACCTAGTTTTCGAGCCATGGCAACTGACATCATAATCAGTGATGCGGCTTGCTCGGTATTCAGTATCGCATTGAGATATTTCGGATAAGGCCACGAGATCATTCGGTTAGTCCCGGTCACCGTGGTAAGTTCATCGGCACTGCGTGCTGTCGGGAACCATGCATAGGGATTCTTCGCTGCCACCTCGGTGAAACGGGTGAATAGGTTACCCATACGCTGCCGATGCGCTTCAAGCCCCAGGCCCAGACGGGCTCGCAATGCATTTTCGAACAGCGGATAAATGTCAGGTGGATTCGAAAGACCATATTTGCCTTCCAGTTCAGAACTACCCGCTTCATCTCCACCAACCAGGGTTGCTTCACCCTCGCCACCTCTGGCCCAGTTCAGCTGATGTTTTTGGGAGATTGCTTTCATCAACACCTTGAGATTGTTGCAGCCGCCAATAATCGCGAACTCTGATTCGCCCCTGGTGATTTTTTCGGCGATAAAGTTCGTCAATGTCACGCCAACCTGACCACCTATGCCGGTGGTAAAACAGTTCGCAGGTTTGGCCCCTAGCTTTTCGGCCACCAGACCCGGCGCGTTTTTTGGATGCCAACCGGCAACACCGACCAGGGCAAGTGTATCGATGGTAGCCAGTTGTGCCTGGGTTATACCGGCATCTTCCATAGCGCTTAGACTAGTGCGGCTCAACATGTCGAGGGGTTCGATATGCTGGTCAACAGTTGCTTCACGGTCAACAAGCTGGCCTGTGCCAACGATGATGGGTGTGAATCGATCATTCATGTGTTTTTTACCCAAAAGGAAGCAAGTATGTGCGACATCGTAACGGAACTCAATCCGGGCCGTTGTTCACCGATATGATCTCATTATCAAGGCTCAATGAAATGAATTGTTGTTGACCTGGATTCGCCGATGACGGATACAGCGAACAGCTTTCCATAATCCGCGTCATCTATAGCTTCTGCCTCACCGCCCGTAAGCGACACCAATGCGGGTGTGGTGTTGCTGTGACCGACAATCAACGCATTTTGTTTTTGCAGAAGAAGGATTGAGACCAGGCCACGAAGATTGATGGGGTCGTATGGAGTGACCGCCAGTTTTGATTGGCGCGCCAAGGGTAATGCTGTCTGTTGGGTGCGTTTATAGTTGGTACTGTAGATAATCTCAATGTTTCGGCCAGACAGAAACTCAGCGAGCTTTTTGGCCCTCTCAATGCCCGTTGGCGTGAGTCCCGGATCAGTATCAGCCGTTTGAATTTTCTCCGCATGTCGTGTGAAGTACAAGGTGAAAGGCTCTTCGGCTTGCAGGTTAAAGGCAGTGAGACACAGTACACTTAACAAGAACTTCATAGATGTTACCCGCAGATTACGGAATCGCTAGTGCTCTCTAACGTCTGTTTGACCCCGGTCAATGAATTAGTATTGCTAAATAGCCATAATAGCAATGTGAAATAGGTGGAGTCGAATGATGACACAACGACATGTTGAGCAACTGTCCCGTGGGGCATGCGCGGAACTCCTGAGAGAATCCTCCGTCGGACGTATTGTTTTTGTGGATAAAGATGGTCCTGCTGCATTGCCCGTAAACTATGGCCTGGCTGGAGATGACATTATTTTTCGAATCGAGCAGCAGTCGAATCTGCGGGGTCTGTTGAAAGGTCCGGTAGCCTTTGAGGTCGATCATATGGTGCCAGAAGCGGATTCGGGATGGAGCGTGCTTGTCCGGGGAACACCCCAAGAGGTTCCCATTGATGAGGTTCCTGGTTTTGTTAAGCAAATGAAAGAAACGCTTCCCCGCCCCTGGGCGGAGGGCGTTCACAACGTCTGGGTTGCGATTAAACCCAGGGAAGTGACAGGACGAAAATTGACCGGAACTTTTATTGCGGCTCTCTAGACTGTTAAGGAGAGCGCCGTTCAAACTTTTTCTCCGGAGATTATACTAGCTGCGGCGGTGCTGTCGCAGGCCGCTCGCAACAAACTGAAAGCTTCCTGCTTCGATTTCAGAAAAAAGAAATCGAGTGCGGTCTAGCAGCTTGTTACCCGTTCTCATGACGGCGGTATTCCTGTCGATGAATGCCAGTTTGCAATTATCGGGGAATGTGCTGCCACCACCATTCAGACTGGAACTCGCCGTCAAAGCCCCGTTTTTCGTTGCGAACAGGAGTGCGCCACTGATATTGTTGTAACTACCCTCGTAGTGATCTAGGTTCACCTTTATGTTATTGTTAGGTTTAGGTGGTACAGGCTCAGATGTTTTTGCCAGTCCTTGAAAAACTGCTCCCATGATATCTTCTGAAAGCGCTTTTGCGTTCCCGCCATTTGTCAACAGCGCAACAGCGATGTTCTTTTCAGGCAGTATCCTGAGAAACGAGAATTGACCGATAGTTGCTCCATCATGCCCGTAAAGCTTCTGCCCATCCCAATCCATCAAGAACCATCCAAGTCCCCAGCCGGTGATGGCGCTTTGAGTCTGTTTCTGTACCCGAATCTGCCTGCGTTGCATGGCGTTGACACTTCCGGAAGAAAGTACCTTTTCCCCTTTCCGGTTTCGACCACCATTCATATGCATCTGGGCAAACTTCAACAGGTTGGCTGCAGTCATTGCAGGTGTTGAACCTGCCGCTTTTTGACCAAAAGAAAGATAAGGGACTCTGGATGCGTTCCAGACATCTTTTTTCCCTGGGCTGGGTACATGGCCAATGGCGCATCTGAATCGCAGCGTATCTTCAGGCAGGCTAAGGGCGTGATTCATTTCCAGTGGGTCAAATATTCTTTCCCTAAGAGCGGCATCGAATGTTTGCCTGGTTATTACCTCAATCACCCGACCCAGCACTGCGAAGCCCAGGTTGCAATATGAGTGTTTTGCTCCAATTGGAAACAGGCTTGGTACCATGGTGGCCATGGAAACCAGTTTTTCGACACATTCATCACCTCGCCCTGAATCGGCAAAAAAATCACCGTCAATCCCGCTCTGGTGCGACAGAAAATGACGGATAGTTACCTTCCTGGAAACATCAAGATCTGCAACCTTGAATTGTGGCAGATACTCAACGACAGGTGCATCCAACTCAATTTCACCAGCATCTACCAATTGCATAATCAGCGTCGCTGTATGGGGCTTACTGATAGAGCCAATCTGGAAAACGGTATCGGTAGTTGTTGGTACGCGGGTGTCGAGGTTAACGAAACCCGCAGCCGCCTCACCGATCATCCTGTTGTTCCGCAGGATCGCTACACTGGCACCCGGGACCTTATATTTTCGGATGCTGCTTCGAAGCAAACCCTTTAACTCCGTCAGTACTGTCAATTTGGCACTCCCTGGCTTGTTTAGAAATACGTAGAGACTTGATTAGTGGTACCTCTAACGCATCATAACAGGGAATAAAACATACTGGTGCAGGGTTGTAGCGTTGGCCAGGTCAGAATACGATCGTTTTTCTGCCGTGAACAAATATTCTGCCTTCAAGATGTGCACGAACGGCGTTGGCCAGCGTCGTTCGTTCTATATCCCTGCCCTTGCGGATAAGATCTGCGACCGTGTCAGTATGGGTGCAGGCGGTGACGCCCTGGCTAATGATCGGACCTTCATCCAGATCCAGTGTGGCGTAGTGTGCCGTTGCTCCAGCCAATTTAACACCACGGTTATGGGCTTGATGGTAAGGTCTCGCACCGAGAAAAGCGGGAAGGGTACTATGGTGAATATTGATAATCCTCGACTCATACTTTTCAAGCATTATGGGTGAAAGGATCTGCATATATCTTGCCATCACTATCAAACTAACATTGGCCCGGTCCATTAACTTCAGGGCAGTCTTTTCCTGTTCTATTTTATTTTCCGGCGTGATTTTTAGAACATGGAACGGTATATCAAACATCTCTACCGAAGGTCTGAGTTTTTCGTGGTTGGAAATTACTAATGGGACTTCACAGTCGAGTTCACCTAATCGGTATCTAAGTAACAAGTCGGCCAGGCAGTGTTCATACTTTGACACAAAAATCGCAACTTGCTGCTTCACGTCAGAATAAGAGATAGACCATATCATCGAGTGTGCGTCACATTCCTTTGCCAGGGACTCCTCCAAATCAGACCGAGTCATGGACAGATGTTCTAAATCAATTTTAATACGATGAAAAAAGGTACGTTCATCGACATCAGTGTGCTGCTGGGCGTCGATAATATTCAGGTTGTGTCGGGCGAGAAAGCTCGCAGTGGCTGCTACCAGTCCTTTTCTGTCAGGGCACGTAATTCGAAGTACTGCGTGAGATGTCATTGTGTAGATCCTGCGAGCGTGGGTGCCTGGAAGCTTAGTCCGGGTCAAAAAGCTTGTCCTGCCGGACAATATCGCTATGTTCAATATCTGTTTCCAATTCCCGGGCGTAGCGATGTCCTGCGTAGATGGCGCTGGCAATAATGGCCGGGGCGTCACAATCACCTATTTTGCTAAGAGAAGGGGTTGAACTGGAAGGCGAATGGGCCGAGACCATCTTCTCGAGATCTTTGTAAAGAGCATCTGTCGGGGTTCGGGCTGTCACCAAAAGTATTGCATCTGCGGCAAGGACCCTGGTTCGGGCCGTGTAGACGCAACTCAAGCGGACACTGGATCCATCGAATTCGTCCAGGCCGTGGGCAGTGACTACCTCTACCCCCAGTTGCAGCAGTCGCTGCTGGGTTTGGTATTGTTCGTCGGAGTTCACTCCCCATGCAGCAGCCAGGTTCTCTGGCGTGACGAAACAGACGTCAGCGCCTTGCTCGACCAATAACTCTGCCAGAACACTTCCCATGTAGTAGTGATCATCGTCAAACAACACAACCTTGCCTGATGGCACTCGCCCCATAAAAATATCGTCGGGAGTGAAAATTTGTTCTTGTGGACCCAGGTCCCTGCAGGGCTGATGATGGTATCGACCAAAACCATCGGCACGCCAACTGGATCCGGTTGCAACAACAATATGTTCCGCGCCGATACCAAGAACATCTTCTGCGCTCAGATTATTGTCGCGAAAAATATCGACATTTGGCATGACCTGAATCTGGTGAACCCGGTAGTCCCGGACGCGGCCCCATTCCGCCAGACCTGGCAAGCGACACTCCTGGGCGACACGGCCTCCAAGTTCTGTTGTAGCCTCCGCGAGTATGACCTTGTAACCGCGCTGTCCGAGGGCACGGGTTGCTTCAAGGCCCGCGGGTCCTGCGCCGATGACAAGGATCGTGGCATCGCTGTTTCTGCTTTGTATGCGTTCAGGATGCCAGCCTCTTCGCCATTCCTCACCCATGGTCGGGTTCTGGGTGCAGCGAATGGGTACACTCAAGCTATCGCCGGTGTAGCAGATATTGCAGCCGATACACTCTCGAATATCGTCCAGGCGGCCTTCTTCGATTTTTCGGGGTAAAAAAGGGTCTGCGATGGAGGGTCGGGCAGCCCCAATAAAATCCACAATGCCGCGGCGTATCTGCGACACCATAGTATCCGGAGACGTGAAACGTCCAACCGTGACAACGGGTTTGCTGGTGATAGACTTAACGTAACTCATTGTTTTTTCAAGGGATCCTTCCTTGACAAAGCGCGACACGCCCATTTCGTGTTGATAATCCTTGACGTTGACATCCCAGAGATCAGGCAGTTCTGCCAGCATTTCGAACATCTCCATGCGTTCTGCTGAGACGGGTTGCTCGGCTGTACCCGTACCATCATCGGCTGCCATACGCACTGCAACTGCGCAGGTGTCACCGACTGCCTCTTTGGTTTCTTGTATTAACTCCCTGACCAGGCGGACGCGATTCTCCAGCGTGCCACCGTATTCATCGGTTCTGTGATTATGTTCGGGAGACAGGAATTGAGACAACAGATAGCCGTGGGTGGCATAGATGTAGACGATGTCAAATCCCGCCTCTCGAGCCCGCAGTGCTGCATTTTTATGCCAACGGCGCAGATTTCGAATATCCTTTTTGTCCATGGCCCGGGTCTGAAATGGATGGCCCGTAAGATTTGGCATGCTATCTACACCCAGCGCTACCTCTCTGGTCAGCAGGTTCGCACTGCCAGCGCCACCAGCCCACAGCTCGACACCCGCCAACGCGCCAAATTCATGCACCTTATCTGTCATCAATGCGTGTGCTTTGATATCGGCGGGATCCCACAAACTGGCGTAAGGATGAGGCAGATCATCAGAACTGGGGTGAATGGAGCAGTATTCTGTACAGATCACTCCCCATCCGCCCTCGGCTTTGATGCCGCGCATTGCCGCCAGCATACGCGGCCGTAGCAATCCCATACCGTTGCAATGGGGCACCTGATAGAAACGATTGGGTGCTTGTACAGGCCCAATACGTATCGGTTCAAACAAGATGTCATAGCGGGGATCGCGAGTCATTCGAAAAAGGTTCTCCATTCCAGACAGAAACTGACTGGATACTATATGCAATTTCAGATTCTCCCATCGCTGTCCAAGGTATCGACGCGCCCTATAGGGAAGGTGTGAGTTGCGATGGAAACACAGATTTAATTGGCCCTCTGGCGACGGTGGCTGTGTGATTTATTTATTGAGATGCAGGCCGTATGATTAAACCCCGATGTTAGCGGTGATAGCATGATAAAAAGAAACAGGTGGTACAAGGTACGACGTGACGTCAACAGACACCGTAAGTGCTTGATGCTATTGGGTGAACACTGATGGCCGGTTCGATACCTGATCAGGCCCGAGTCGTTATCGTTGGCGGGGGAATCGTGGGTTGTTCCATTGCCTATCATCTTGTGAAGATGGGCTGGCAGGATGTCGTGTTACTGGAACGCAAGAAATTGACCAGCGGCACCACATGGCATGCGGCTGGGTTGGTGGGGCAGTTGCGGCCAAGCCAGAACATGACCAAATTGGCCAAGTATACGGCTGAACTCTACACCCATATCGAAGCAGAAACCGGCCAGGCCACCGGGTTCAAACAAAACGGCTCAGTCACCATTGCAACCAATCTTGAGCGCTTCGAAGAACTGAAGCGCAATGCATCCATGGCCAAGGTTTTTAATCTTGATGTCGATGTAATATCGACCGACGAGGTTCGTGAGCGATACCCCCTGATCAACACTGACGATGTGATTGGTGGTACCTGGATTGCGTCAGACGGTCAAATTAACCCTATCGATGTGACCCAGGCACTGGCACGTGGGGCAAGAAGTGGTGGGGCGCAGATCTTTGAGGATGTGAAGGTTACTCGCATTGTCCATGATGGTGGAAGAGTCACCGGGGTTGAGACTGAAGCCGGAGCGATCAAGGCTGATAAGGTCGTACTCTGCGCCGGTATGTGGACGCGGGAGCTGGCTCGTCAGGTGGGTGTGCCCGTACCGTTGCACGCCTGTGAACATTACTATCTTGTGACAGAACCCTTTGCCGGGGTAGAGCCCGATCTGCCGGTGTTTCGGGACTACGATGCCTGCGCCTACTACAAGGAAGATGCCGGTAAAATCCTCCTCGGCGCATTCGAACCTGTCGCCAAACCATGGGGCGGAGATGGTATTCCCGAGAGTTTCTGCTTTGATGAGCTGCCCGGGGATTTTGATCACTTTCAGCCCGTGCTGGAAAAAGCCATGAAAAGAATGCCAGCGTTGGAACATGCGGGGATTCAAACATTCTTTTGCGGTCCCGAGAGTTTTACACCGGATGATCGCTATCATTTAGGGGAGTCCGCAGAACTGGATAATTTGTTCGTCGCCTCTGGCTTTAACTCGATAGGCATTCAATCTGCCGGAGGTGTGGGCAAGGTGCTCAGTGAGTGGATGCGGGATGGACATCCACCTGCTGACCTGTGGGAAGTGGATGTGCGTCGCAACATTGCGTTTCAGAATAATCGACGCTATCTGCATGATCGCGTTACAGAGGGTCTGGGATTGCTCTACGCCATGCACTGGCCGTATCGTCAGTTCGAGACTTCCCGGGGGGTCAGACATTCGCCGTTTCATGACCGGCATGTTGCACAAAATGCCTGTTTTGGTGAAGTGGCAGGATGGGAGCGGCCTAACTGGTACGCACCGAAAGGTGAAACCCCGGAATACCAATACTCCTGGTTTCGGCAGAACTGGTTTGACTATTCCGCCGATGAGCACCAGGCGATCCGTGAAAATGTGGGGATGTTGGACCAGACCTCTTTTGCCAAGTTTCTGGTCCAGGGTAAAGATGCAACCCGGTTATTGGGTCAGCTCTGCGCCAATGATATTGACGTAGATGCTGGTCGTCTCATCTACACACAATGGCTAAATGAGTCGGGAGGCATTGAGTCGGATTTAACCGTTTGTCGACTCGGTGAAGATGAGTACCAGATTGTGACTTCTGCAACCTCCCAGACCCGGGACTTTCACTGGATTCGGCGCCACATTGACGGGCAGGGTGTGACGTTAAGTGATGTAACCTCAGCACATGCGGTGCTTGGCGTGATGGGGCCGTACTCACGTGATCTTATCAATCGGGTGAGTACAGCAGACTTGAGCAATAAAGCTTTTCCATTCGGTCATTTCCAGGAAATCGACATAGGCTATGCAACAGTGCGGGCCCTGCGCGTCACCTATGTGGGAGAGCTCGGCTGGGAACTGCATATCCCCACAGAATTTGCGCTCCACGTTTACGATACATTGATGAAAGCTGGAAACGCATTTGGTCTTCGATCCGTAGGTATGCACGCGATGAACTCCCTGCGTATCGAAAAAGCCTATCGACACTGGGGACATGACATTACCGATGAAGATACTCCGCTCGAAGCTGGCCTCGGTTTTGCCGTCTCCTTTGATAAACCCGGTGGGTTCATCGGCCGCGAGGCGTTACTGCGGCAGAAGGAGACTGGCCTCAAAAAGAGACTGGTGCAGTTCCTGCTGAATGATCCTGAACCGCTGCTTTACCACAATGAACCGATCTGGAGGGATAATCAGATCGTCGGTTACATTACATCGGGGATGTATGGCCACACCCTCGGTGGTGCAGTTGGCCTTGGTTATGTGAACCATGAAGATGGTGTCAATGCAGATTTTGTGAATTCAGGCCGTTATGAGATCGAAGTAGCCGGGGTACGGGTGCCAGCGACTGCATCACTAAGGCCGATGTATGACCCGAAGAATAGTCGTATCAGGGTGTAGTCAGCAAAAAAAAACAGCAACCGCAGCGCACTGCGATTGCTGTCTGTACACAGGTCTACGCCTGGTTTACATTCGACGTTTACATCTTGAATCGAACCTCCATGCCGACAAGCCGAGGATCCGTTGACGCACCAGTACGTCGGTAGCCACCAACCTCAGTGGCTCCGTACTGTTCGATCTGGCGAAGTCCTATTTCATCCATCACATTATTAACAAAGACTGCGACTAACCAGGTTGGGCTGGGATTCCATGAGGCGCGCAGATCGAGTCGGGTATAAGCCGGGGCGGACTGGTCCTTACGTTCGAACACAGAGAAGTAAACGCGATCGATATAGGAGTAGTTCGCGACGAAATCTAGACTCCCGCCGGAATTCAGCGGCCAGGAATACTGAGCCCAGGCTCCCGCTTTGTATTTAGGCACCCGAATCATGTTATTACCCTTAAGGTTAATTAGATTCGAGTTGGAATCGAACAGGGATTCGGGCTGAGCCGGGTCGTTGGGGTCGATAACGAAGACATCTTCTGTATATTCGCTATGGGTATAGCTGCCGTGTATGCCGAGAGTGAGATTGTCGGTGGCAAGCCAGGTGGCATCCACATCAACTCCGTACATCTGTGCTTCCGGTACGGCAATGACGTTAGTGGTATAACCACCCGCAAACGAGGCACCGTTAGCAAAGGTGTGAACGTTCTCATAGTCATACAGGTAGAGGGCAGAATTGACTTGCAACTGGCCATTCAGCAGTGTGCCCTTGTAGCCCAGTTCGTAGGCAATCAGTTCCTCACCGTCAAAGGTCGAGTTGGAGCTGAAGAACACCAGGTTAAACCCCCCGGAACGGAGTCCTTTGGTGGCAGAAACATACACCAGGGTATCTTCGGTCGGGGTCCAGTCCAGGTTGAACCGCCAGGTCATATCCTCTGTATCTTTCTCCAGATCCCTGTGAATTGAGTTGCTGGCCGGAATCCCGGCAAGCAGCAGGCGGTTTGGATCGAGGATCGTCCCGTCTGTAGCCAGGAATCCGAGCGCCTGGTTGGTCGCAGCGAGACCGGATGCACCCGTTGTATAGTCAAAACCCAATGGCACAATATCGCCTTCGCTGTAGTAGAACACATTCTCGTAGCCGTCCAGATTGTCCAGTGCCCAGCGTAAACCGACGGTTAACGAAAACTGATCGTTGAATTCGTAGACACCCTGGGTATAAGCCGCGTAGGCATACCGTTCGGTACGGGTCTGGTATTCAAGGTCAGTGGCAATTGTTGAAGGACCATTGGGCACATTATCTCCCGTGTCACCCAGCCATTCACCGAAGCAGTAGATATCCAACTGGTCTGCTGCGCCTATGGTGCCACCTGTCAGGCATATCCCGGGTCCTGTGATGCCGTCCTGAAACCGTGACGCCGTAAAAAGGTCAACTTTTCCTGGCGCAAAGGTAGCTACGACACCGGTCGGGTCGTCCTGCGCATATCGGGACGGACAGTTGCTATCAACGCAATTGTAATCATAGAAATCACCCCGCTGGGTAATCTTGGCGTCATAGGAGAAGATGCCTGAGGTAAAAGACAGCCTTTCGCTTGGATCCCAAAATAGCTGTAATTCATGGGAAACATATTCTGTTTCCTGGCTCACATAGAAGGTGCGATCAAACAACGGGTTGCTGGTGAGGTCAACGTCTGATTCGCGGTCATAAAAATAGTCGGTATAACCAAAAATGTACTTTAGCGTAACAGAACTTGATACATCCCAGGTCGCATCAAGTGATATGGCCTGGTGGTCGAAGAACTCGGCCTGCTGCCCGCTGGTATCGGTGACCAGATCATCGCTGTCCAGATCGGTTGTGCCAATCATGCGCTGCCTGGACAGATCGGTCTGGTATGCGTAGTTGGCGGAATCCGTCGTGCCAAGGGGCGCATTATCGTAACCCGAGGTCACTCGCTGGGCGACGACGTTGTTGCCGGTCACAGGATTTTTAAAGTTGAACGTCTCCCTGCCGGAAACCATGCATCCGGTACCGCCGATGACCCCTGTGGTTGCCACGGGTGCGGTACGAGTGAAGGCGTCGGCACAGACATTGGTTGGATCGACTGCGCGATAACCCCAGGCGTAGGTCGAGTTATCTCGGGGCCCTTCGCTCTCGTTCTGTGTCAGGTTGAGGATGCCAGCCGCGTCAGCGCCACCCATCCTTCTGGAATAGCTGCGCTCGTTGCCGCGAATATTAAACTCAAGGTTATCTGTCGGCGTCCAGCGAAAAGAAAGTGCGTAGTTCTCATCGCCATAATCATTGACATCCGGATTGCCGGAGAGGTCTTCAATATAGCCGTCTCGCTCGCGGGAAGTTGCGACAAACCGTGCCGCCAGTTTGTCTTTGATAAGTGGGCCGGAAACAACCCCGTACAATTCAACCAGATTGTAGCTACCGATTACTGTGCGAGCCTCCGCAGAGAATTCGTTGGTCGGTAATTTGTTGATGAAATTAACGGCACCACCGATAGCATTTCGCCCATAGAGCGTGCCTTGCGGACCACGGAGAAACTCAATTCTCTCGATATCAAACAGACCACCCTCTGTTGATGCAATACCGAAGTCTTCGGAGTAAACACCGTTGAGGTAGGTGGCGATACCTGGGTCACCTCCCAGTGATCGGAAGTTACGACCAACTCCGCGAATGGCCATGTCGTATGGCTCGATCACCGCAGCTGGCACCAGGTTTTGCAGATCTTCCTGGTTACGAATACCAAATTCCTCCAGCAATTCACCGGTAAACGCAGTGATAGAAATTGAAGTATCGCTGATAGTCGCTTCCTTTCGTTCAGCGGTTACAACGATTTCTTCGATCTGGCGATCGGTTGCTCCAAGTATGGTAGTCGGTAGAGAAACGAGAAGTAGCGTGACCACGACAATGGCAACGCCACGTATATGACGTAAGAACATAGCTTTCCCCTTAAAAGTTTCAATTTGGCCGTTTACTGCCTGGTTGTTCTTACTTCAATAATATCTGCAGGTAACGGCTCTTAGATGGCACTATCCCGCTAGAGATAAGCATCAGAATAGCGTTGAAAAGGAAATGTTATCCAATATCATTTTAATCTATAACGAGGTCTTTTTAGAGCGATATTGGAGGTTTAGTTTATTCACCAGAGTGATACTCAGTAAATACCGAATGCGCTACACCCCGTTAACTCGGTGGGAAACCGGACAGAATTTCGACCATAATTTCATTGACGGTTTCCCGCGGGTTCTTCTGCATCTTACTGGTGATTCGTCTCGTCGCGCTGCCATGCCATATAGGGTGGTGTGTTGCGACGTCATAAATGTCGACCGATAAGGTGCCTTCCGTATACTGCTGTACAGATGTTGTGGTTGACACGCCGTAGTATGCTCCTCCCCAGCCACGACCATAGCCGCCATAGTAGGGCCGGTATGTCTCGGGGTAGCTATTCACCTGGATTTTCTCCCGTCCACCAACAGTGAAGCCAACCGCAATATCAGCGGCTTCCCTGTCCGCAACCAGTTTGAATCCCCGGGCAGACAGGACATTTTCGGTGATTTGAATCAATCTGCCTTCCAGTAACGGGCTACCCGCTTCTGCACCTTCAGCCCGTAACAACGGATGCTCATCAATAAATGCGAAGGTCTTGAACCGGCTAAAATTGACTGAAGGATCATAGTCGATGACCGGAGGAGAGCTTGAACACCCAGCGAGTACCATGAGTGCGAGAGCTGTGAAGATTTTGTTTGCCATAATTGATAATCCAGTGATTGGAGGGTGGATTCTAGTCGTACGAGGTCACAGTCTCAAGGTTGATGTTGCAACATTCGCTAAGTCAAAACTGGATCGAACCGATTCAATTTGGTAATGGAAGGCTAGCAGGGAAAAGTCATCGAGAATTCTGTAAACATCCCGTATCGAGTAAGGATTGTCAATTTTCCGCCCAGACCTTTAACCGTTGTATTGACAAGGTCGAGACCAATCCCTCGCCCCGCGTGCTCGTCTACCTTGTTGGCCGTAGAAAAGCCCGACTGCAAAATAAAGTTGAACAACTGGTCAGCGGTGCACTTGTCAATCTGCTCGCGGGTATATTTACCCGACTTAATGGCAACCTGCTTGATTTTCTTTAAATCCAACCCGGCGCCGTCATCCCGAACGAAAATCGTAAAACTGCCCACTTCCTTTTCCAGCCCCAGGTAAATTGAACCGCAGGATGTTTTAATCGCTGACTTTCGCCCTGTTCTGCTCTCGATACCGTGTACGACTGCGTTCCTCAATAATTGCACCACCATGCTTAAAACATCTTTTTGTAATCTTATCGGTATATCGGCTTGCTCAAAGCCCTCGTCGACCAGGCGAATGCTCTTCTTTTTTTCTTTAGATATTTTCTCTACATATAGCTGCAGGCGACTGAACAACTGGCGGACACTGGCATTACCCCTTTTACTTTTACCTTTACCGGCGCCAGCGCGTTTTAGTATCACATTGTATTTCTTAAGGCTGGTAATAATGCTTTTAATCATCGCAATAAAGCCGACGAAGTCTGATTTTTTGAGCTGCTCTTTGCCTTGCAGAGGTTCTAATCTGTCTTCAAATTTATGCAGTAATGCGACGACTTCATCGAAATTGAGAATCGCTGCATCACCCTTTATTTTATGAATGGCGCGACAGATGTAATCCAGACGCCCTTGCAGTTTGGATTGTGCCCCGGTACTTTGTCGCAATAGTGTCAGTAACACATCAAGGGCTGGGATTGATTCTTCAAGAAAATCTTCGACAATGCTTTCGTCCATCTCCAAGATTCGGGTGACGGCGACTGGTACATTCGATTTGGTTGATTTCTTTTGCTTTTTCTGGTGTTTCTGTTCCTTCTTGTTATTCAGAACCTTTAGATTCTTTTGCTTTTGATTGTTCCGGGATTTTGCAACAAGATCGCTGTTCCTGACAGGTTTGACAAACACCAGGACCCGGCTAACCCTTTTTTTGCATATTTCGCGTCGAAACTGAAATTGAAACTGTCTTTGGACGAACTGACCTGGTGCCTTGTTAATTTTTGCTGACGTATTTTTTAGCGGGTTGATATCCTGTAGCAGCCTGGCATTATTTTCGACAGCGTTTAGAAGAACCAGGTACTGTTGCGCGCGCTGAAAAGTAGCTTGATCGAGTACCTCAGCCAACAGATCCAGAAACGATAAGCCTAAGTAGTCAGATCTCTTAAAGATACTCTTGAGTGCACGGTTGTTTTGCGACGCTGTAACAGTACTTAAGTCCAGCTGCAGTACACCAGTACTGGCATCATCAAGAGCTTCATCCAATTGAACTTGTTTCACACATAGTACCTTACGAAATCCAACAGCGAGACGGGGTCAGGTTCAGTTTCACACAATTCGAAGGCGAATTTAGTGAACCCGGCCACACTTTCAGTCTTTGTCGTGGCAGCAAAATGGGTAAACGGCGCTGGGCATCATTGTGGAGAGTGTTCGGAAGACAGAATGGCATTAGTGAGTGGAAAGTTAGCGAACGGTCATTCGGGTTTTCAGTGGGATTTTCATGAACTTGTTGATAACAAAATGGATTCAGGATTTACCGCGCAGCAGGCTGTTCGACGAAGATTTCAATACGGCGGTTCTTTGATCGTCCCCCGGGAGTATCGTTGTTGGTAACCGGGTCAGCGTGTGATCGTCCAACCACATAAACCCGTTGATCATTGATGTCCTCGCCCCAGATAAACAGACGTGCCACCGCAGCTGAACGGGCTGCGGACAGTTCCCAATTATCTGTAAAACGTTTCTTGAGCTCAGGCCGTAAAATAGGGAATGAATCCGTATGGCCGACAATTCTAATAGATGAATCAGGCGCTTGTCTTAAACTGGCACCGACCTTGGCGAGCATACTTCTGGCTGCGGGATCAATAGCAATGGAACCGGAAGGGAACAGCACATCCTGAGGCATGGTGACCTTCACCTCGTGCTCCGACAGTTGCTCAAGCCGAATGCGCTGGGCTTCTATCTCCGATTTTAGATTTTGCATCATGGATTCATAGGCCGCCTGCAGTTCGGATAACTGTCGTTCCAGCTCTGCTTTTTGCTCAACCTCACGCTGCATGGCTTGAAAGTCTGCCTGGGACACTGTTTTACATGATGTCATGGCGATGCTGATCGTCAGGCAAAGAATTAAAAGGTGGATTGTTCTCTTCACAGATTAGTCTCCCTATCCTGATTCCAGAGCGTTGTTGTTACCGTTCAGGTTACAACGCCCTCTTTAAACTGGTTAGCTTAAATACAGGGTAAAAAAAAAGCAAGCGTCAACTGTGTGATCTTAAAAACGGCAAACTGGATGGAGCCAGACACCGACCGGGACCGCGGAATAGCCGGGTGGTTTGCTGGCCTAAAACTGCGTAACATCCAACATATTTCCCCGGGGCAATAAAAAATGGAAAAAAAATGGCGCGAGCCGACAGAGGGGTTTAAATTCGACGAAGATACGATAGTTGTTACGAAGGAACACCAGACAGAGAAACTTTTGGCCTGCGGCCTGGATTCGTCTGTTTTCGGTGAATTTGTCGACGCTTCTTTCTATATTGGCATTGCTATTCATACCGGGATCAAAAACGGTATCAGCGCAGAGGGCAACGTTAATATGTTGCAGAAACTCGAGCAGCACCGCAGGGTGGAATTGGGCGAGCCCCTCACTGTAAAAGGGACGATTCGAAAGATCACCGAGGTGCCACGGGGCATCACTATCGACACCGATGTCTGGTTTGACGATGAAGAAGGTAATCGAGCCCTTACGGTAACCCGACGATCATTGAAACCGGACCCTGCAAAAGCCGGTAGTCGTGGGGCAGGGGATAGACCACCGCCGGTTGTCAAGGATATTTCCCTGTTGGAGGAATTTGATACCTACCAGCTAACTGCAGACATGGTGAAGAGCTACAGCATGGAAGGTAATAGTATTCATTATGAAATGGATGCTGCCAACAAAGCAGGGTTTCGCGCACCTTTAATCGGCGGTGGCATGGGCGTTCATTATTTACTGGCGACAATATGGGAACACTGTACGCCGGTTGAGTTTGATCTTGATATTTTCTTTCGTCGGCCAATATTCTGGGATGATCTTTTTCGTGTTTATGCCTCTATTGGTGAGTCATGGGAATCGATTTGTCTTGGAAGACAAGGCAAGGTGCTAACCGAGGCCAGGATCAATCGGCTGGTTAAGGCGATTTGAGATCACACTGACAAGTCAATGCTGTGGCATGCTAGACTTTCTAACGAGTACCCGTGAAGCTTTTATTTGAAGTTTGTCCGATAAAGCTTTGATGCAAATGTTCGACTATCAAGAGATAGAACTATGAAGTCCGGAAAACCGCTCCTTAAGCTGACAGCATACTATTTAAGTTTGGTCGTAATTGTTTGGGGGTTATTTGAATTCGTTCCGTCCATCGCTTCACATGTTCCCATCGGGGGCTCTGAAAACCTGCCAACCGGGGTGGGTGAATTTGTCTCGGGCAAGGCCACACCTATAGTTTATGAACCGGTAGCGCATTCTATTAGCTTTAGTATTGCACTGCTCGGGGTGCTGTTGCTGATGGAACCTGTAGCCTGGGTTTACATGGGTGCTCGCAGGCGTAGAGGGCGAGAGCAGGCCTTCGTGCTGACGATCCTGTTGTTGCCAGTAGTAGTCGCAGGCATTGTACTGATTGTTCAGAACTCACTGGCGTTAGCATTTAGCCTTGCCGGTATTGTCGCCGGGGTTCGTTTCCGTCTGACACTGGATGATACGCTTGATGCTGTCTATATCTTTGTCGCGATTGGCGCTGGATTGGCAGCTGGAACTTCTGCCCTTGAAATTGCCGTGGTAGTGACGGTGTTTTTTAATTACGCGGTATTGCTGTTCTGGGAGCTGGACTATGCGGATGAGGTTTCGGTCAATCGCTGGTTTACCCGGACCTGGATGAATACCGGCGCCGTAAAAGAGCCAGAGAATAGCAATCTGGAAAAGACGGACTCCAGGTAGGCACCGGACCACCTGCTAATGAGTCGATGTTGCCTGCGAGGTGTCCTGTCCCTGGCACTGGTTTTTCTGGTTACTTCTCCATCAGTTGCGGCAGTTGATCGCTGGCAGCTGCCTAAAAAGCTGAAAGAGGCTTCCGGCCTGGCACTGAGTGCTGATGATCGAATCTATACTCATAATGATGAGAAGGGAATCGTTTATCGCTTCGATCCGGAAACCGGCGATGTTGATCCGGTTTTTAAAATTAATGACCCCGCTCTACGGGCTGATTTTGAAGCGATCGCGATTATTGACCAGGACATTTACCTTGTGACCAGTAGTGGAGACCTGCACTGGGTACCAGATTCGCTGTCCTATCAAAAAGCGGTGGTTACGAGTTCACTTATTGAAACCGGTCTGGCGGATGTGTGCGAAGTTGAGGGTCTGTCGAGTTATCAGGCCGAGCTCTTTATTGCCTGCAAGAAAAGTTATCGATCAGAGAATGATCATCATCTGCTCATATTCAGGTTCGATCCGAAAAACAACAGGCTCACAGAGTTTCTTCGAATATCGAGTGCCGCGCTGGGGCTGAAGAAGTTCTATGCCTCTGGCATTGAGGTTACCAAGGATATTGTCTACGTTATTTCTGCCCGGCAGCGCCGCCTGTTACTGGTAACACGGGATGGGGAATTGATCGGCCAGTACAAACTCAAAAAGAAACATCATCGTCAGGCAGAAGGGGTTGCAGTGGGCTCTACCGGGAAGATTTATCTGGTCAGCGAAGGCAAGAACAAGGGCGGCAGGCTCAGCATCTATGATTCAATAGCAGATTTGCAGGAAGAAAAATAAAAACCTGAGCAAGTGAGCTAGGCATGTTCAACGCGATCAACTCTGGTTTCACCTTTCAAGGAACCCAGGCCAGAGAGATTTTGTGATTGCAGGAAATAGCTTTGGGCGCAAAACTCATTTTTACTTGCAACGCGCTGGTATTCACCATCTGCCTGCAGGTGCCAGGATTGGCGAGTGTCTTTCAGGTTAGCCACCATGATTTGTTCCAGAATCTGGGTACGGACAGTTTTATCCCACAGGGGTACCATCACCTCAACCCGGTCATCCATATTTCGTTCCATCCAATCCGCAGAGGCCAGGTAGACTGAAGCGTGTTCATGTCCCATCTTGTATCCGTTGGCGAAGCAGTAGATCCTTGCATGTTCAAGGAATCTGCCGACGATGCTCTTTACGCGAATATTGCCGGACATGCCTTTGACACCAGGTAGGAGACAGCAGTGTCGGCGGATGATCAAGTCAATAGTCACACCGGCCTCTGATGCCTCATAAAGCTTTTCGATCAGTTTTGGATCGGTGAGGGAATTTAATTTTGCCCATATTGCGGCGGGTTGACTATTTTTAGCGTTATCGATTTCTGTCTGAATCAGGCCCTTAAGACCTGATCTTAACTGCCTTGGCGCGACTATCAGATGTTCTGTCGGAGAAAACTTCTCAGTAGTAATGTAGTTAAAAACCTTGTTTGCATCCTTGCCCAGATCCTGGTTGCGGGTAAAGAAAGACAAATCGGTATAGATCCGGGCGTTGTCCGGATGGTAATTGCCGGTTCCAAAATGCGAATAGAGTACAGTTTCGTCTCCTTCGCGCCTGGTAATTACGGTGAGCTTGCCGTGTATTTTTAATCCAACGATGCCATAAACAATTTGCACACCGGCGGATTCCAGACGTTTCGCCAATGCCACATTCGACTGCTCATTGTCCCTGGCTTCAAGTTCGATAATAGCCGTAACGACCTTCCCCGCAGCAGACGCACTGACCATTGCATTGACAATGGGGGAATCGTCATTGGTTCGATAGAGTGTTTGCTTGACTGAGAGTACATCCTCGTCCCGGGCGGCCTGCTCCAGAAATTGAATTACTGTGTCAAAGGATTCGTAAGGCCAGTGAACCAGCAGGTCTTTTTTTGTTATAGCTGCAAAACAATCGTGATCGAAGTCTTTCAGACGCTGGGGATAACGTGGCTGAAAAGGCGTGAAAATCAGGTCAGGATAAAGGCTTGGATTGATCAATTGATCAACATGCGACAGACCAGGAATCGCTCTGCTGATGTATTCCTTGTTCATAATCGTATCGCCCTGCTGGTCCAGCAGATCTGACTCTTCCCAGCTGAGCAAGCCCATTTCATTGGCAATGAAGCGAATGTTCTCCTCGGTCAGGCTCTCCACCTTCAGGCGAATCACATTTGCCCTGTGTCGCAACCTGAGTCCGGATTCAATCATCGACCGCAGGTCATCAGAACTTTCTTCACGGGCTAGATCATTGTCACGTAATATCTGGAACAAACCGGCGTTTTCAAGGGTTTGCCCTTCAAAAAGAAGGTTGCTGTTTTCGTACACTGCAACTTCCATTGGTACATAGCGGGTGGTTTCTCCGGGAAGCTTGATGAAGCGTGGCAAGTTAGCAGGCAGGGGAACCACCAGGGTATTTTTGTCATCGAACTGGAGCACGATACAGATGCCTTCACTAGGGATAAAAGGGAAAGGATGCTCTTCATTCAATGTAAAAGGTGTCAGGACTGGTAAAATATGGCTGACAAAATAGCTTTTCAGCCAGCTCAGGTCAGATTCTGATAATTGTTTTCGATCGAGTAAGTGGATGCCTGCAACGGTCAGTTCCTGTCGTTGTGTTTGCCAGAGCGATTGCTGATTTTCCATCAGACTGTTGGTGCGATGTTTGATAACTTCAAGCTGATCCATAGGGCTTAGACCGTCCGGGCTGAAGTGTGACTTGTGGTCCCTGACGAATCGGCTCAGGCGTGCGACACGAACTGTGAAGAATTGGTCGAGCACGGAGACAGAAATGGCCAAAAATCGTAGTCGCTCGAACAGTGGATGATTGAGGTTGCTTGCTTCCTCCAGAATTCGCTCAATAAACTGGAGGTCAGATACTTCCCTGTTAAGGTAGCGTGACTCCGAAATCCTCTGTATTGCGCCTGTCTTGTCCGGCGTTGATTTAACTGTCGAGCTATCAGGCTCGGCGCGACTGAAAAGACGCGTCCATATTTTGTTAATCAGTTCCGACATTTCGGTTTTCCTGAGACTCCAGTTTTGTAATTGTTTCTAGCAGCGGTGACGGTTCAGGGTCCAGTTTGCTCACGGTAAGCAGGTAGTCTAACAGGCCGTCATCAGTTTTGGGTAACGCAATCTTGTGGCCCCGATGCATTGCGAAAACTGCATTGTTTTCTACCACGAGATTGGCAAGCCGGTTGCCATAGTGCGCTGCCAGACCAACGTCTATGAATATTACCCGGCCATCAAATTTTGGCATGATGGCACCCACGGTGGGTGTATGTGCAACGACAATTGTATCGACGTCATAAAAGGCTAACATTTCTTTCAAGGGTTGCAGTTCTATCACCGCATCATTGCGGGTGTAGCCCCGATACCACAAAGGGCCTTCGTCGCGAATTATCGGGTCTTCAATATATTCTGGTCCGCTGCTGATTATTTTTCGTATCTTTTTATTGATCTGCTTCAGGGGTAGCAGTTCCTCGTGCGGGGAAATACCGCCGTGGACGA
This sequence comes from Gammaproteobacteria bacterium, assembly GCA_012960755.1. The sequence continues at coordinate 54,246 of DUAT01000078.1, read as the reverse complement.
ATAACATACGGTTGATTTTAACAACGGTGTTGTTTCTGCGTAACCACTCAAACACCTCGCCGCGAGGTGCCCATGTTAACCGATGCTCTACAAAGCCTGGTGGGAAACGAGTATCGAGGGATTGCATGACCTCTTCCCTGCGTTCACTGATTGTTTCGTCCTGTGAAAGCAGAAAATTATAGACGCGATCAATATAATCGAGCTGGGTGCGGCGGGACTCATTGTTAACGAGGATCTCGAACTCACCAGGATGAACATAGCGTAGATCTTCCTTGATATTCATGAGTTCATGGTTGCCAATTAACGCATGGACGCGACCTCCGGCCTTTTTTGCCTGTTTTTGCAGGCGTTTCAAATGCCGCATGATTTTCAGGGAATCGGGACCCCGATCAGGGACATCGCCAAGTTGCACCAGATGAGCTGCACCTCCCTGCCATTTCAGTTTTGAATCAATCAGATGGTTCGACCTGAGTACATTCAGATATTGCTCATAGTCGCCGTGGAGATCACCCACCGCGACTATTCTTGCGACGTCCTGCCATACTTCCTGTGCCCTGACCGTGACACAGAAGCTGATAATAGTAAGGGCTATTATGGCTGGATAGAAGCGAGGGATCGTCAAAAAAAATTACCTTTTGTCTATTCTACGGGCCTGGTTCCTGGCACTGACCAGCGCTGAGCTGAAAAGTATACAATGAAATGCCGGAATACGAGTCTGTTTGAGTCAAGGCGCTGGAATTGTAGCATTTTGACAGTCCGTAGATTGGCTTGCCAATAGCGCTGGCTCGGTGCAAAGTTGGAGAACACAAGATACCGGAGTTGACAAATCCATGCTGTCGGATTGCCCCTTGACTTACCGTTGGTTAGCGTTGTGTTTGTTATTGTCACTCTTGCTGCTGGTTTCATCCACCGCTGTAAGTGACGATGGTACCGAAAGTACGGACCGGCTGTTTAGCTCGCATGACGATCTGTCTATATCACTAAATGGTCCTTTCATGACACTTAATAAAGAGAGAGACGTCGCTAAGGCTTATGATGGCCAACTTAGTTACCCCGATGAACAGGGTAACCTGGTTGAGTTACGAGTAGGGATAAAGGTGCGAGGCAACTACCGGCGAGACAAGGCCCACTGTGACAATCCGCCGTTAAGGGTCATCAACGATACGAAAAAGGATAAGTCATCTTTGTTTTCAAAATTGAAAGACGTGAAATTGGTTATACCTTGCAACAATTCACGAAAGTACCAACGATTTGTAATCATGGAATACCTGATTTATCGAATGTATAACCAACTGTCGGCGCTTAGTTATCGAGTTCGTTTAGTGGAAATTAACCTGGTTAACAGCGAGAAAGGGGCTACCCTGACATTTCCGGCATTTTTTATTGAGCCCCACCGGGATCTCGCAAAACGACTGGACAAGAAAAAAATTGATGTTGAATCAGTCGATGTTAACGAATTGGAACCCGAGGGGTTAGCGATGTTGAGTTTGTTTCAATATATGATCAGCAACACGGATTACTCACCGATCAGGGGTGCTGCTGACGAGAACTGCTGCCACAATGTTAAGCTTTACCGGGGCAAGGATAACCAACAATTCACCGCCATCCCGTATGATTTTGATTTTGCCGGTCTGGTGAATGCGACTTATGCAATACCGAATCCGAAGGTTCGCATTCGATCCGTAAGAGCCCGTCGATATCGAGGTTATTGTGGGCAAAATGATAGCGTAAGAAGCCTGGTTGCCCAGTTTAACTCGACCCGGGAATCTATAGAGGAATTGGTTGCTTTGTCAGGGCTGACTGATAAATCGAAGTCCAACACAACCAAATACCTTGCACGTTTCTTTGAGACCGTCAATGATCCGAAGAAGCTTGAGAAGAACGTTCTTGGATATTGCCGTTAATCGGCTCCTGCTTACTCCTCAATTTTCTTGGGGTGGTAGCACAACAATAGCGGATGGTTTCCTCAAGCGACTTTTTGGCTAACGTCCATAGCTTTCATGATTCTGTGAAGCTAATCCCAGTTCGGCTGGGATTTACCTATCCTTAAGGATACAACTATGCAGATAAACAGTCCGGTTCTTGCTTACCTAAAAAACGTCAGTACCGTACTTGCGTGCGAGTAGAGAGAATAAACTGAAGATCGGCCAAGTGGTTAATTGTGGCAACAGGGGATGATCAATTCGAGCAGCCGCTCTCACCAAGATCCAGGTATTCCTGCTCGACAAATGCATCTCCGCGGAACAGATTCTTGTAGGCGGCACAGTGGGCTTCCTGGGTTCGGTAAGATGTGTCTGCTATGAGTCGCTGGCGAAGATCGTCGGTTGCTAATCTGTCGCTGACCATTCTGGTTTTCTGATCGGACTCGGTATCAAACACCATTAATCGAGGCGTGGCATTTTCAGAATTATCCCAGGGTTGCCATTCGATTTGCTGGCCCGATCTTCCCCTGCCCGGTGAACCGGTGTAGGCGAACTCGGCCCAGTATGCCCGCATCTGGCTGGAAACCAGATTGAACTCGTCTTTCATCGAATCTGGGAAAATCACTCGGAGTGGCTTTGGAAAATTACCGAAAACAAAGGGGACTTCGAGAGCGTGTGCGGCGCCAAAGAGATCTTTCAAATTAATAAAACCAAGGTTGCGCCAGTCATCGACATCAAATCGATAGGCGAAGACTTGCCTGTTCCCTGCCTGGCTCATCGCTGAAGCGAGATCATCTACGCCACGGATTTTCCAACTATCGGTGCCGTAGCGATTGTCACGGTTATAACGTGCCAGGTCATTAAACCCAGATGGCAATCCGAATGTTTTATCAATCGTATCGCTGGAAAATGCCATAAATAATTTAATCTCGTCCCTGTTGGTGCCCAACATTACCGGGACGGCGTTGTATGTGTCCGGGTTGGAAAATATTTCATTGGTTTTTAAGTCTGAGGGTAATACAAAGCCGTCGGCAAAAATATCAGGGTTTCCTAACATGCCGCCAAAGGAGCCGGTGTAGAGACCTATCAACTCGGCCGGGCTCAGTTTATGCAGGGCAGCGGAAATTTCAAAAGGGTCCATTTTCTCCTGATATTGTTTTGCAGAATCACGGTCAGTCACACGACCCTGGTCAATCAGCATCTGGTTAACGATCTCCCTGGAACTCAGTCGATGGCCGGGATTGGCATCATCACTGTAGTTTTCGGCGACTTCCACGCTGGTTAGGTTCAACCCGCCGCTCTGGGAGATTGCCCTGTGGAACAAGTTTCGGGCCAGGGGCGACGCCATCATGGTCAGAACGTCAAAGCCACCCGCTGATTCACCAAAAATAGTCACATTGTCGGGGTCGCCGCCGAACCTGGCAATATTATTTTGAACCCATTGCAGGGCAAGCATGATGTCCAGGGTGCCGTAGTTTCCGGAGTCGTCTGCAGGCGTGCTGGTTTCATTGTGTAGTGCGGTGTGCCGGAACCAGCCGAGGGGTCCTAGTCGATAATTAAGGCTTACAAGGACAAGGTTATGTTCCCTGCTGAGACGAGCGCCACTGTAAATCGAGGTGGATGATTCTCCGATGCTGTTGCCGCCACCGTGAATCCAGAACATGACTGGCAATGCCGTATCTCGCCCAGGTTCTCTATTGTGACCTGCTCCTGCTTCACCGAATCTGCCATCGGGTGACCAGACATTGACAAAAAGACAGTCTTCAGATCCCTGGATATTGCCCTGGGCGCGTTGTGGGCAGGCATCGCCAAATGTTAATGCCTGCCTGGTGCCTTCCCATGGAACCGGGGGTCTGGGCGCTCGCCAGCGTAATTCACCCGCCGGTGGTGCTGCATAGGGAATCCCAAGCCAGGTCGAGACACCGTCGTCAACGAAACCGACAATTTCCCCTGATTCGGTTTGCGTCAGAGTTGACTTTGCTATCACTGGTGCGGATCTGCTTGCCGGAGCAAGGTAGAGGTACAGACCGGCTACCACAAACACGACGAGAAGCGCGAGGGCAGCAATAAAATAGGCTAGTTTCCGCATAAGATGACATCCAGGAATATGAATTGTAGTTAGCTGATAGAGAATGTATCAATTCCCTGGCGCGCAAGCCAGCGTGGTTCGGTTCTCGCAACCTGTCGTACCAGGCACTCGGTTCACCGCAGGTTGAAAAATCTTATCGTGATGTTCACTCGACTTATCGATAATTTTCAAACCTTTCTGCCGTTTCTGCCATCCTATAGATAAGTTTCTGAACACAAACAGGAACCCAAGAGATCAAACTCTTCAAAGTGTTCAGTTTGATCTCATCGGAAAACACCAGTCGAACGGCTGAATGTAACTAACAATGGAATTGGAGAAATATCATGAAAATCAACCCCAAGAGTGTCATAGCTGCTGCTGTATTGTTTACACTTACAACACCAATGATGGCGACTGCGGCGGTGAAAACCAGCCAGATCTCAGATAACAAGATTGTCGTAAGTTACAACGCATCCGAGCTGAAAACAGTCGTCGGCAAGCGATACCTGGAAAACGAGATCAAGAGAGCTGCACGCAAGATCTGCGGATCTACGAGCTATAGTGATGTTCGGTCCGTGAGACAAGTTTCGGCGAATAAAACCTGTTATGCCGAGACAGTAAGCAACTCAATGGAAAGAATCCAGGGTCACACATCCACTGCGGACTAGTTAGTTAGTACCACGTTCGCCTGTTGTGAAGAGGTAGCGAGCGTTTGCATATTAACCCCCAACTGATATGCATAGCTCGCTGGCTTTCCAACATCTCTGGCGTAGTGTCCTGTAGAATGGTGCTGAAGTAACCAAAGAGATGTAAGTAATGAGGGGCGATTTCTCTGACTACAAAACAACTTTCGATACAAATCCGTATCACAAATCCCTGGGGATAACGGTTCTTGATCAGCAGCCGGGCTACGGTAAGATCGTGCTAAGGAAAGATGAAAATACCCCCGGTGGAATTGGCGGTAGTGTACATGGGGGTGTACTGGCAGCGATGGTTGATATCGTCATGCTGGTCGCTATTTTTGCAGAAATGCGCGAAGGCGAAACGCCCGCCGGTACAGCAGAATTGAGTATTACCTATCTGCGACAGACCCATGGTGAACATATCTACGCTGAAGCCAAAGTTGTAAAGCGCGGCAGACAACTCTCGTTTGTGGAAATTGACATCACTGACGATGAAGGCAAGCTGTGCGCCAAAGGGCGTACCCTCTATGCGTTCCGAGCATAGTGAGCAGGGGTCAGTAGCAAACGCTAGGGTTTGCCGTAGGGAAGCATCCGCCTCAGTATGCTGTCTTTTTGAAAAAAGTGGTGATAGAGCGAGGCTCCGATATGACCAACCACGAGCACTGATAACACCGTAGCATTAATCCCATGCAGAACGTGAAACACCCTGGCCATGTCGGCACTATCGGTTGCAAGCCCTGAGTAGTTGATGACGCCGAACGCCAGTACCTCGTAATCAGTAATAAACATGGCCTGGAATATCCCCAGAATGGGCTGTAATACCAACAGAATATAAAGCGACCAGTGCATGGTCTTGGAAAGACGAGTCTGCCAAAGACCCATAGACCCGATTGCGCCGGGTGGTTCATGGGACAGGCGCCAGCCCCAGCGCAGCAACATTAGCAGCAGTACCAGCGTGCCAAGTCCGGAATGGCCCATAATCATCTGCTCTCGTTCACTCAGCGGCAGGGATTCAAGGGTTCGCCCGAATATCAACATGATGATGACAATAAAAGCGATAAGCCAGTGCAGCCACTTGGCTGTTGCACCGTATTTCAATACGTCGCTCATAGCGTTTTCCCATTGTTGTTAGCTGGTGCATCGTCTGTAATCTGGCGAGTATTGTCAAATATCCGACTTCTTGAAATGAACTTGATGGTTCCGGAAGTTCCCTAGAAAAGAAAAGTTCCCGAATCAAGACCCAGCAAAGCTCTACCGATATTCTGATCAAACTGTGGCGATACCATGATATGTTGCCTCACAACCTGAACATTTCGCATACATCGCTCAAGTGGGCTGGCGGTGAAGTTCGCAGTTGCACCCGCTGCAGCATAGACCTTCTCAACCGCATCGACGGCGGTTGAAGCAGCACTGGAACAGGCAAGGTAAACCAGTGCTTTCTGCCTGGTTGAAGGTCGATCTCCCTGTTCAATCACATCCCAGACGTCACTGACCGTATCAAAGACAAAACTTCGCGCTGAACCCAATAACTGTTCTGCCTGTGCGACGGCGAGTTGTGCATCGGCCCTTTCCTGGAGTTTATTAAAGGAAGCTCGTGGTGTTTTGCTCGTCGCGAGATCAACGAAGTGGTCGATTGCGGCTCTTGCGATACCCGTTGCCACACCTACCTTGTTGTAGGCCAGGCGCGTATAGAGTGGTAACTGATACAGGGTGCCTGCCTGGTAACGCCGGGTTCGGGCCGCCTGTGAGATCCTTTCGTCAGGCACAAACACCTGAGTGATCTTCACATCATGGCTTCCCGACCCGCGCAGGCCGGAAACATGCCAGGTATCCAGTATTTCAAATTCATCCCGGGGTACCAGGGACTCACAGAGAACGCGGCCTTTTTTGTCTTTTACAATCTCATCATTTTCATAGACGAAACTCTGGCCCCAGAAGTAACGGGCGTTATGCACACCACTGGCGAAAGGCCATTGACCGGTAATTCGGTAACCACCGTCCTCTCGTACCGCTTTACCTAACGGATTCAAAGCGCCAGCGATAATCAGTTCAGGATCAGCGTAGATCTTTTTTGCGAACTCAACCGGGAAAAGGGCACCTAAAATGCCCATATTTTCTATCCCGATCATCAGGTTCCAGCCTGTGCTGCCGTCGAGGCGAGACACGGCTTCGATCGTCTGGATCTGGGTGATGGGGTGACATTCCTGACCACCGAGTGCAATGGGTGCGGCGACGCGGTACAAGCCTGCCCTGGCCATAGCCATAGCGACCTCGTTGGTGAGATGCCTCTGGGCTTCAGCCTCATCTGCATGCCCCTTGATAAGGGATGCCAGCTGATTGATTTGATTTTCGATCGACTCGAATTCAGGGTTGTTCATGTTCTTCATCATATGATGTCGAGATGATCACCTTAACGAGTTCCTACGCGGATGCCTAGTGTAGTGTCCTGTATAGATAGCACTTTAAGCAAGTCGCTAAATGGTCAGATGGTAGGCGCACTTGCGAAGGCCCGATTTGTGAATACATAGGGGCATAAGTCAAGCGAGTGTAACAACGCAGCTGGCCATTTAGCGGCTTGCCCGCAGGGTGGCCCTCAAATTTCACCACAGCTGCGTTGAGTCACCCATTGAAATTGTAATCGCTGTCTTGTCCATACCAATACAGACCGGTGATGTTTCCAGTTAGTTACGTTAACATTTGTTATCCGCCTGGAGGACATTGTGTTTCTATTGAGAAAGTCTTCGAAGGTGTTGTCAAAAATGTTAGGTGAGATTTTGTGGAGATCCAGATGATATCCAATAGAGCGGCCTTCGTTGCCACTTGTATCGCCTTTGTTGTCGGCGTGATTGGTAGCCTTTCGTTGCGATCAACAGAAGGTGTTCGACCCCACCAAGCCAACCATGCCGGTGAGGCAGTTCGAATTCGTTGGCGCGTGCCGACAACGTCGTCGAGCACGCTGCCGGTGATTGGTGACAACACACAATATATTGAGTCGGCTATTCTGCAAGCGAGTAACGGGGCACTTGAACTTCAAATGTTCGAGCCTGGTGAAATTGTTCCGGCGTTCGCCGTGACAGATGCTGTACGGGATGGCAAAGTCAGTGCCGGTTACACTTGGCTTGGCTATGACCAGGGTAAAACTGCCGCGTCGGCATTACTCGGCGCGGTACCGTTTGGCATGGAACCCTGGGAGTACACGGCCTGGTGGTTTGAGGCAGGAGGTCGGGAATTGGGGGAGGAGCTCTACCTGTCCTACAATGTCCACCCAATTTACTGTGGGATGACAGGACCGGAAACAGCCGGTTGGTTCAGGCAACCCCTTGAGAGCCTGGATGATCTATCAGGCTTGAAAATTCGATTTGCCGGTATTGGCGGTAAGGTGCTGCAAAGACTGGGTGCATCTGTGACGATGTTGCCATCAGGCGAAATATTCCAGGCGTTGGAGAAAGGCGCCATCGATGCAAGCGAGTTTGCCTTGCCCATCGTTGATGAAGCCCTGGGTTTTAGCCGGGTTGCTAAATATAATTACTATCCCGGTTGGCATCAGCCTTTCACGGCGTCCCACCTCATTGTCAATCTTGACGTCTGGAACACCCTGTCTGGCGCGGATCAAAGCCTGGTCACTATGACCTGTACCTCGGCAGTCACTCGCAATATGGCCAAGGCCGAGGCGCTGCAGGGCGCTGTTATCGCGGGGTTCGAGAGTATCGGAGTCAGTGCCAGGGTTTTACCGATGCCGCTGCTGCGTGAATTGCAGCGTGTTACTGATGAGGTTCTGGAAGAAGAAGCCGGTAAGGATCCAATGTTCGCCAGGATCCTGGAGTCACAACGAAAGTTTCGAGCCGAATACGGCCACTGGAAACGCCTTGCTTACCTGCCGAGAGACTTCTAAATGGCAGGATTATCGCTTCCGGAAACCCGCATATCCCAAATAATCGATCCATTCCTTGTCCGTGTAGGGAAAACCATATCCTGGGTGTGGGTAGCCTTGATGCTGATCATTGTTCTAAACGTTGTTCTTCGCTACGTATTTGGCGAAGGCCGTATTGAGTTGGAGGAATTGCAATGGCATGTCTACTCCACCGGATTTCTGCTGGGTATCGGCTATACATTTCAGGTTGATGCACATATCCGTGTTGATGTGGTACATGAGAGATTGAGTCCCAGAATTCAGGCCTGGCTTGAACTCTACGGTATTGCGCTTTGTCTGCTGCCTTATGTCGCGTTACTGCTGATCTATACTGTGCCGTTCGTCCTGAGCAGTTATTCGCTGAACGAGGTGTCATCGTCCCCTGGTGGATTACCCTATCGGTGGGTGATCAAAGGGATATTGTTCATTGGTCTCTTCCTTCTGCTACTGGCCGCGGTATCTCGTCTGACCCGGGTCTGGTCATATCTGTTTGAAAATAACCATCCGACGAAAACCGGAACTACTTTATGACTCCAAACGAGATACTGGCGGTACTCATGTTTGTTGGCTTCATCGTATCCGTTTTTACAGGATACCCGGTTGCCTGGCTGTTGGGTGGGTTGTCAGTATTGTTCACTGCATTAGCGATTATTCTGGAAGTGGATTTTCAGGTGCCGATCGGCGTTGACTGGGACTATAGCTCCATTGCCGTTGACCGTATCTGGAATGTCATGGAGAACTGGGTCATGGTCGCGCTCCCCATGTTTATCTTCATGGGCCTGCTGCTTGATCGGTCCGGTATCGCGAATAACCTGATGACCAGTGTCGCGCGACTTCTTGGTCCTGTCAGAGGAGGGCTTGCGATTACTGTGACTGTGATTGGCCTGCTCCTGGCGGCTACAACGGGTATCATTGGTGCATCGGTTGTTTTGCTCGCATTGATTGGTTTACCGGCGATGCTGGAAAAGGGATACGACAAGAGCCTCGCTTCGGGTACGGTTTGTGCCGTCGGCACCCTGGGTATCCTGATTCCGCCGAGCATTATGCTGGTGTTAATGGCTGATAGAATGTCGATGAGTGTCGGTGACCTGTTTCTGGGTGCGGTTTTCCCCGGTGCCCTGCTGGGCGGTCTTTACATCAGCTACCTCCTGGGTTACGGCTTGTTAAAACCCGAAGGTGCACCCGCATCCCGGGGAGAACCGATTGACCTGGATGCTATCTGGGGGTTGTTCAAGGCGATTATTCCAGCGGCGTTCCTGATTCTGGCTGTTCTCGGGAGTATTTTTTTTGGCGTCGCAACCCCCACAGAAGCTGCGGGCATGGGCGCCGCCGGTGCCTTCCTGTTGGCGTGGATTAATAAATCGCTGAACCGGGACGTGATGCGTGAAGTGTTGTATGAGACAACGCGTACCACGGCATTTATCTTTGCCGTGCTTCTCGGTGCAACCGCTTATTCCCTGGTGTTAAGGGGTCTGGGTGGAGACGAATTGATCGAGGGGGCATTGCTTGGTTTACCTTTTGGCCCGAGTGGGGTAATTATTTGTATCTTGCTTGCAACCTTCCTGTTGGGATTTTTCCTCGACTGGATTGAACTGACGCTGATCATCCTGCCACTGGTCTCCCCGGTCGTGGTAAGCCTGGGCTTTGACCCGATCTGGTTCACGATTCTGTTTGCTGTCTGTCTGCAAACAAGTTTCCTCACGCCGCCTGTTGGATTTGCGATTTTCTACCTGAAAGGGGTAGCGCCCGAAGGCATTGGTGTAACCACCATTTACAAGGGAGTTTTCCCTTTTATACTCTTGCAACTGCTGGGTCTTGTCATCATATTCAACTGGCAGGAAACGGTTACCTGGCTACCGGCACAGGCATATGGACCGTGATTGGCAGGGTAGCAGGCAGTAAATCAGCGCAATGAAGTTTGCCCGGCTATTAAAAATTCAACTGGAGAAATTCCGTGGGATTGTTTGAACGTTATTTATCCCTTTGGGTAGCGCTGTGCATCGTTGCAGGGGTAGCACTTGGGAATCTGGTTCCCGTTTTCTTTGCTTTCGTTGCGAAACTGGAATTCGCTCACGTCAACATGGTCGTCGCGGTATTAATCTGGGTAATGATTTACCCGATGATGGTACAGGTCGATTTTTCTTCGATTAAGGATGTGGGTAAACGGCCGAAAGGGCTTCTGTTGACCCTGGTGATCAACTGGCTGATCAAACCTTTTACCATGGCCTTGCTCGGATGGCTCTTTTTCAAGGTCCTGTTTGTTGATTGGGTCGATCCGCAGTCTGCGAGTGAGTACATCGCTGGCATGATTCTACTGGGGGTAGCTCCCTGTACAGCGATGGTGTTTGTCTGGAGCCAGTTAACCAAGGGCGAACCGAACTACACGCTGGTTCAGGTGTCAGTGAATGACATCATTATGATCTTTGCTTTCGCACCGCTTGCAGCCTTCCTGCTTGGGGTGAGTGATATTCATGTACCGTGGGAGACATTGCTGCTTGCGGTGGTTCTCTATGTCGTACTGCCTCTGGTTGCGGGTGCAATAACGAGGCACAGACTGGAGGCTCATGGAGACGATGATCACCTGGCGAAATTTGTTCAGCGTCTCAAGCCCTGGTCAATGATTGGACTGCTGGCGACTGTTGTGTTGCTGTTTGGGTTGCAGGCTAAAACAATCATCGATCAGCCGCAAACCATTGTACTAATCGCCATTCCGCTGTTGATACAGACCTATGGCATTTTTATCATTGCCTATGGTGCAGCCAAGGCATTGAAATTACCCCATGACATTGCTGCACCGGCATGCCTGATAGGTACTTCAAACTTCTTTGAACTGGCAGTGGCGGTTGCCATCTCCCTGTTTGGTATGCACTCAGGTGCGGCATTAGCCACGGTGGTAGGGGTCCTCGTTGAAGTACCGGTCATGTTGTCTCTCGTCGCCATCGTCAATCGAACACAGCACTGGTTTGGCATGGAATTGAGGTCTTGATGATGCGGCGTATACTGATCGTTTTTGTAGCCACCATTGTGGGGCTGGGCTTGTGGTCGGCACTCATCGTAAAGGCAACGCTGGATGGATGGTGGCGACAACCACTGGCACCATTTGGCAATACAGAGGCTTTTGCCCGGGCGGTGATTGACAAAATTGATGCAAGCTACCAGGGCAATGTTGCTTTCACCCTCATCGATAATGGTCATGTTGTGTCCGAGCACTTTGCATCCATTGGAGAATCTATTGATAACGATAGCTTGTTCCAGGTGGCATCCATGGGTAAATGGGTCACCGCATTTGGCGTGATGACTCTGGTAGAGAAAGGCAAACTCGATCTGGATGAACCCATATCAACTTACCTGACGCGATGGCAGTTACCGCCTGGTGAGTTCAATAACAATGACGTAACGGTTCGTCGACTTCTGAGCCATACAGCTGGCTTGACTGATGGTTTGGGTTACCTGGGATTTAAACCAGGAGAAAAAATACAGACCATCGAAAAGGCGCTGTTAGCCCCAAATGCGACCAGGGGACCTGGAGCAAAAATTGAAGTGGGCATTCAACCCGGGACTGAATTTAAGTATTCCGGTGGCGGCTACCTGATACTGCAATTACTCGTCGAGGAAGTGAGCGGTCAAAGTTTCAAGACTTATATGCAACAGGCTGTTTTTCGGCCTCTGGAGATGAGCCGATCTACCTATTCACGACCTGCAGATGGCGTTCTGAATGTAGCCTTGTCCTACAACAGCGATGGCACCCCGGGAATAACTTATAATTTCACTGCCGTTTCTGCATCAGGTCTCTATACAACAACATCAGATATGACAAAGTTTATCCAGGCTCACCTGGTCGGGGCAACAGGGTCTGCACTTTCCCCGCAGACCTTATCTGCAATGAGGGAACCCTATGGGTATAACTCCGGAATGGAAATTTGGGGTCTGGGCACAATACTGTATGCAGCAAATGGTGAAGGAGGTTTTGCATTTGGCCATGACGGCAAGAACGATCCGGCCATCAACGCGACGACGCGGGTTAATCCGGCAACCGGTGACGGCTTTATCCTGTTGGAGACCGGCAATGACCTGCTTGCTACAAACCTGGGCTCCGAGTGGACGTTTTGGCAAACCGGGAAAATTGATATCCTGACAATTGCCAGTGCGATAAATGGCATGGTAAAAATTATCATTCCCGGCTGGATTGTTATCGTTCTGCTAGGTCTGTTTGCAGGCTGGCGAATGCGCACACAACCGGGAAAACCGGCTTGATTGCCTTAACGGGCTGCTGATACCGGTTACAGAGAACTGTAAATAGCCTGCCCCAGATTGTATGAACGCAAATCTCCCGTGAGTCCAACCTCCATTCTGTTCATCACGTAAGAGAATGACATCTGCGCATCCTGATCGATAAGGGCCAGGGATCCTCCCCAGCCACCCCAGTAACAAACGTTTTCATTCGGTGCCAGAATCTTTTCGTGGGCGTTGATGCCGAACCCCAGACCAAACCTGACGGGCATCTGCAGGGCCATATCCGTGCCGCTGATGCGTTCCACCATGACGGATTCTGCGGTTTCCCGGGACAGTAGCCGCGTACCCTGTGCCTCACCTTTACAAGCCAGAATGGCGTGTATTTTTGCGATTGACCGGGCATTGCCATGCCCGTTAGCAGCGGGGATTTCTGCCTCACGCCACTCCCTGGTTCGTGAATCCAGAGCATTAACCGCCGGGTGTCTGAAGGTTCGCGCTGCTATGGAGTCTTTGTCCCCCTGGCCTGCCAGTGCGGTATTGTCATCGGGGGGTAACAGATTTCCGATTCGCGGAAACTCTGACTCCGGCACACCAATATGGAAGTCGGCTTCGAGCGGTAACGAAATTTCATCGCGAAAGTACTGTCCGAGGGTTTTGCCGCTGATGCGTCGAACAACTTCGCCGATCAAATAGCCCTGGGTTATTGCATGGTAGGCGGTCGCGGTTCCAGGTTCCCACCAGGGCGCCTGTTTTGCCAGCGTACTTGTCACCAGGTCCCAGTCGTAAAGGTCTTTTGTGGTGAGAGGATCATCAACACCGGACAAACCCGCAGCATGGTCCATGATGTGCCAGACTTTTACCTGCTCTTTACCGTTCTGGGCGAATTCCGGCCAGTAGTCGGCCACATTGGCATCAAAGTCTAACTGTTCACGATCAGCCAATAGTAAAGCACACAGAAATGACATGGTCTTGGTTGAGCTATAGACATTAACGATGGTGTTTTCCTGCCACGGTTCTGATCTTTCTTCGTCAAGATGACCACCCCACAGATCGATGACCATTTCCCCATCAATGGTTACGGCAACCGAGGCGCCAATGTCGGCATCAGTGCCGAGGCTCTCGGCTAACACGTCCCGGACCTGAGCGAACTTCTCATCACAATATCCCTGGGTTTCCATGGTTTCACTCATGTTTCATTCCTCAAAATAATATGCTGTCTTGCATGGGTTAATATATAGCAAAAACTACTGCCCTTGAAGAAAACAATAACAATGAGGGGGTGGAATTATTCCGGGAGGAACTTTGAATGTCGAAATCAAGAAGGGGCCTGTCATTGTTGATTATCCTGGTTGCTCTGGGCTTGCTGTTGCCAGGTGTGACGAAACCAGTATTGACTTTAACAGGCACAATGGAGCAATCCGACCTGGTTGACCTGGGGATTGATCTGATTATAGGCCAGAATCCTGACCAACGAACACGCCAGATGGTGACTATGATGACCTCCATGCTGGGACTGGACAGGGTCGAAGGCCAGATCCAGGCCTACAGCATCACCCGCAGTATCTGGGGCACGGTGGCTGAGCTCGCTGACAGTGGGAACCTGTTGGTCGCGTTTCTGGTCATGTTGTTCAGTATCATTATTCCACTGTTGAAACTGCTAATGCAGCTGGGCTACTTGATTGTTAGTTATGCGCCGGTAAAAAATGGTCTGCTGATGGTGATAAACGCAATTAGTAAATGGTCCATGGCCGATGTCTTTGTGATGGCGCTTATTGTTGCTTATCTCGCTGGTCGCGCTTCAGGTCAAATGGGAGATTTGTTGACCATGCACTCCGAACTTGAAGTTGGGTTTTACTATTTTCTTGCCTATTGTCTGTTCTCTATCGCCTCCACTTTACTGTTCAAGGCAGTTCCCGCGTCTGAACAGCACTGACGGCTTTCTTTTCTCGGTCAGCCTGTTAAAGCAGGAAGCTTTTAGTCACGGACCGGAGGCATTGGCGAAGTTCATCAGCATGGGTTAGCCAGATATTGTGGGTGGCGCCGGGAATCTCCCGGTACTCGCCATTTGGAATAAGACCGGCGAGTTGCTGAGTGGGCCAGTTAGGTCGAATATCCGCACCGGCAGAAATGTATGTCACCGGAAATTTGATTTTTGATATTTTCCCGAGTAAATCAGGTTGCTGGATAAAGCGACGCCAGGATGCAACACCTGTTTCATTGACCAGAGGATCAGCGATATATTCTTTGGCATTGACCTCACCAACCATTTCGAGGTTCTTGCGGTAGATAGCGCTCCATTGCCTGTCGTTTACAATACGCCCACCTGAGATGCCAATAATCCCCAGGGTCCGGTTCTCGTAGGCTAAACTGTAAGCGAGCGCAACATCGGGACCAAAGGAGTGTCCGATTAGCAATGCTCTCGCAAAACCGTACTCGTCCCTGATGAACTCAATATCCCTGAGTGTGGTCTCCAATTCATATTGACCATCATAGTCCGAGCGGCCGCAGCCCCTGGGTTCGAATCTCACCACCTGGCAATGGTCCTCGATCATGCTTGAGACATCTCCCAGGTAGTCGTCACACCCGGGGCCACCATTACACATAATAACGGGTATGCCTGAGCCGTTGCTAACAGTCCAGAGCCTGCAGCCATTGTTGGTTAGATAATTTTCCATTAAGGGAACCTGATGAATATTGAGCATCTTAACGGGATCTTAACTAAAATTTTAACCCTTGCTGCTAGACTTGCCTTTTTAGATCACTGAATCAACCAGTGTCGCATATGAATGTCTCAGGGTATGTCTAGTAAAATGTCGCAAAAAAGCATCGTTGTGGTCGAGGACGAGCCCGATATCCTCGAGGTGTTGAGTTACAACCTGAAGCGAGAAGGGTTTGCCGTCCAGACTGCCCAGGACGGCGTAGCCGGGCTTGAGCTTATTCAGCGTGTGAAACCGGATCTGGTACTGTTGGACTTGATGTTACCCGGTATCGACGGGTTAGAAATTTGTCGGCAGGTGAAAAGTAGCAGGTTGATGGCAAACATACCGATAATCATGGTAACCGCGAAGGGTGAAGAAAGTGATGTGGTATTGGGTCTTGGAATCGGCGCTGACGATTATATTGCGAAGCCTTTTAGCCCCAGAGAAGTTGTCGCTCGCGTAAAGGCAGTCATTCGTCGCTCTGGCTCAGGTGATGTTTCAAATACCCAGGAACCGATACAAGTTGGTGATCTTGTGATTGACGAGAGTAAATTTAAAGTGACCTATCGAAACGTTGATGTCAGGCTGACAGCCACGGAATTCCGCCTGCTGCACCACCTGGCAAGCCATCCCGGGCGTGTATTTTCCCGCGAGCAGTTGCTCAATCACGCCCTGGGGACAGATGTCGTTGTCGTTGATCGAAATATCGATGTTCATATTCGAGCCATCAGAAAAAAAATTGGTAGCGAGACGCACTTTATTGAAACCATTCGAGGCATTGGATACAGGTTCAAGGATTCGACGTTATGAAGTTGTGTCGTCAAACCGTATGGTCAAACTAAGTAGAGGAGACCGTTAGTTCACCATGTTTCGTTCTCCATTACTCTGGCGACTTTACGCGGGATATGTCGTCATCATCCTTATCTGTACGCTCATCGTTGGTTTCCTTGTAGGACGACAGGTCACTGAAAATGAGCTGCAGGAGATTCATCATTCCCTTGCTGTACGCTCGGAGTTATTGGCGGAAGTAGCCCGGCGTGCATTGAATCGCGAAGATCAGGAGGCTTTTAATGCAACCCTGCAGGAAAAAATAGTCACACTGGGTAAGAATACCGAGAGCCGTTTGACCGTGATTGCAAAGGACGGTTTTGTTATCGCGGATTCCAGGGAATCGCCACAGAATATGGACAACCATTTGCAGCGGCCAGAGATTATGCAAGCGCGGGAGTTGGGCAGCGCAAGCACCTCGAGGTATAGTCGTACACTTCAGCGCGAGATGATGTATCGGGCGCTGATGGTAATAGATGGTCAGCAACCCATTGGTTTTGTTCGCGTTTCCCTTCCCCTGTCGACGATTGATGAAAAGCTATCACAGCTACGCTGGATCGTTTTACTGGGGGCCGGAATTGCAGGCCTTGCAGCCTTGATTCTGGGGCTCTATTTTGCAAAACGATTTACGGATCCACTGGTTGAAATGACTGAAGTCGCCAGGGCAATTTCACTCGGTGACTTTGAAAAAAGAATCCCGGTCGAAAACAACGATGAAATTGGCGCACTTGCAGATGCGTTTAACACCATGGCAAAAAATTCTGCGGAACGACTGGCAGAACTAACCACTGACCGAAGTCGTTTGACGCAGATATTCACCGGTATGGTAGAAGGGGTTATTGGTATCGACCAGGACCAGAAGATTATTCATATCAACCATGCTGCCGCTACTTTGCTGGAATTGTCGATATCATCATGTATTAACAAGCCAATATGGGAACAAGTGCGGGTCCAGGAAATAGTAGAAGCGCTACAGGGTGCTATCGATAACCAGGACGTTGTCAAAACACAGATGCGTCGCGCATCGGACAATGAAGATCTTGTCGTCGATATACACGCCGCCGCACTGCGGAATGATGAACACCAGGTTGTAGGTGCGGTGATTGTACTTCACGACATTTCTGAAATAGACCATTTGGCCCGAATCAGGCGGGATTTTGTCGCCAATGCTTCCCATGAACTGAAAACACCCATCACGGCTATCCGGGGGCTGACAGAAACCATTCTGGATGACCCGGCGATGGCAAGTGCAACGCAACAGGGATTCATTGAAAAAATCGGCACCCAGAGCATACGCTTATCTACACTAGTCACTGATTTATTAACGATATCCCGACTCGAATCAGAGCAGGACGATCAGAATTTCCTGGCCTTTGACCTGTCAGAAACCGTTCGACGTTCAGTCAAGGCAGTTGCATCTGCTTGTGTAGAAAAACAATTAGAATTGAACAGCGAGATTGTAGACAGTTGTTTTATTCAAGGTGACATACAAGCTGTCAGTCAGTTGCTCGATAATCTTCTGGACAACGCTGTTAAGTATACCGAGGAGGGTGGCGAGGTAAGCGTCTCAATGACCAGGCAGGATTCCAAAATCAAAATAAACAGTGAAGACACAGGTATTGGTATCAGTTCGCAATATCAGCAGAAAATCTTTGAACGTTTCTATCGTGTCGATAAGGCCCGTTCACGTGAATTGGGTGGTACTGGTCTGGGTTTGTCGATTGTAAAGAATATTGCCGAGCAACATGGTGGTTCCGTATCGTTGCGAAGCCAACCCGGTGTTGGATCAAAATTTACCGTATCTTTTCCTCTGATAGACTCTTGATCCTATTCATTCTTTTACCAGTGTCAATTGCTCGTAGTTGAATAGTTGAATATTTCCTTTCTGAACAGCCTGGATCGATAACCAGTTCTTCCAAGAGATTCATCGATGATTGTCCTGTGAGCCAATCCCTCAGTTTGCGTTGACCATTGATCAGCCAGGCATTGCCAGCCTGATATCCTGCCTGCGATATCTTGGCACAATTCTCAGTTGTCTAACTGCGCTTTTAAATGCATATTTAAATGTGCTGTCATCCCGTTTGTGAAGGAAATGTACTTTACGCTCAAGTTAACTAACTAAGGAGGAGGCCCTATTGCTGACCATGCAGCAGAATTACGTTATAGGGCTGAAAAATGTATATGCAAGATATTTTGGTACGTAGAGTGGTAGGTATGACTGACATGCCAGAGCCGAAGAAGGTACTTGCGAAGGCTGGCAATGAAGCGGTTGCAGTTATGAACCGAAATGAAGTCGTTGGATATTTTGTACCTGTTTCGGCAGTACACAAAATGAGCTTTAGAGACGCAACAGTTGAAGAACTGGATGCCATTCTAGATGCTCAGGATGAACTCACAGCGGAGGGCGTTGCCTACCTCAAAGACAAGTGAGGATAGACACAAATGAGTCCTATTGAAGTTATCAAGCTCAATCCTGACCTTGTAAGGCGTATCCACGCTCGTGTTTTGAATGAGAGAGAATTGCAGGGTGAGTATGAGGGAAGATTGGAAGGTGCTTTATCTCGTCTTCAAGCTCGCCTCGATTACAACCTTGGCATTGATGATGTTTTTGATGTCGCTGGCTGTTATGCAGCTTTCATCACCGAGGCCCCTGCTTTTACCGATGGCGATAAACGCACTGCTTTTCGGGCCAGTATCGCCGTTTTGGGAATGAACGGTATTAACCCGAAATTCCAGCGAGTACCCGATGAACCCTATTACGACATGATCATTGAATGCGCTAAGGGCAACTGTAGTGAAAACGAAATTGCGGGCTATCTGAGGGCATTACATTCTCAGTTTATGATTCAGTTAGAGTCAATATCAAACGGAAGTAACACCAACCAAAAACACCTGGAAGATTAACCTCGTCTTTACGCAAGCTTCATATAATTTGGTAAAAATCCTGACTCTGGCAAAGAGAGGGTTTTTACAAAATGGCAGGCAAGCAGATAGTGGCAACTTTGTTGCTTATAAGCATTCTTTCAGGGTCGGCTTATGCCGAGCGGCTAAGAGGCACCGTATCACTGGATGGTTCGAGTACTGTCTTTCCGATTCAGCCCCGGGTAAGGGTGACAGTGGGTGTTTCTGGCACAGGTGGCGGTTTCAAAAAATTCCTGGCGGGGGAAACCGATATCAACGATGCCTCACGTCCTATCAAAACAAGGGAAATAAAGTTCGCCCATGATAAAGACATTGGTTTTATAGAACTACCGGTTGCTTATGATGGTTTGTCACTGGTTGTCAATAAAAAGAATGACTGGGTTGATTATTTAACAGTCGCCGAACTCAGGAAAATCTGGCAACCTGGCAGCAGCGTAACAAACTGGAGTGATATCAGGACGGGTTGGCCCAGGCAGAAAATCCGTCTATATGGCCCGGGTACAGACTCTGGTACCTTCGACTATTTTACAGAGACAATCAACGGCAAGTCCGGTGCCTCACGTCCGGACTATACGGCAAGTGAAGATGATAATACGCTGGTGCAGGGTGTCAGCGGTGACCTGAACTCGCTGGGTTATTTTGGTTTTGCCTACTATGAGGCAAACAAAGATAAGCTGAAACTGGTCGCTATAGATCGCGGTGATGGTCCTGTGTTGCCCGGTCCGACTACAATTAACAATGGCACTTATGCTCCCTTGTCTCGCCCGATTTTTGTCTATATTCGCAAATCCGCTCTGGATCGGCCCGAGGTAATGGCCTTCGCCAGATTTTACCTGAGCAACGCCGCTATACTTGCCAGTGAGGTAGGTTACATCCCGCTTCCGGACTTTGTTTATGAAAAGGCGATCAGGCGTATTGAACGCCGGGAAACCGGTACGGCTTATCATCACAACGTTGAATTGAATGCAGCCAATCTTCTTGCTACACAATAATGATGCGACCTTCTGCCGTAATTGATAATGGGATGACTAATTGCACTATGGCAAACAAGGTCATTGCAAACATCGACTCCGGTATGCAAACGATTAATAGAAGGCGCGTACGTTGGGGCGAGTTGCTGATTCAATCGAGTCTGGCGTTGTGTGCGATGATCTCGGTTGTAACAACTGCTGTCATCATCATCGTGCTGGTGAAAGAGAATCTTGGTTTCTTCTATGAAGTTTCACCAGTTGATTTTTTCTTCGGCACACGCTGGGTCCCTCTGTTCGAACCCAGCTCCTATGGTGTACTACCACTGCTCTGGGGGACCTTGAGTGTCACTTTTGGTGCGGCTCTGTTTGCAATACCCGTCGGACTCGCCAGTGCGGTTTATTTGAGTGAATACGCATCGCGTAGAATGCGTTCAATCGTGAAGCCAATCCTGGAGATGCTGGCGGGAATCCCCACCGTTGTTTACGGCTACTTTGCGCTGGTTTTCATCACCCCCTTGCTGAAAGAATTCATACCCGGCATTCAGGTGTTCAATGCGTTAAGTGGCGCGATCGTAGTTGGAATAATGATCCTGCCTACAATCGCGACGTTAAGCGACAATGCGTTACGTGCAGTTCCTGATGTGCTCAGGCAGGGCGCCTACGCGCTGGGGGCAACCTCGTTTGAAGTGACCACCAGGGTCGTAGTGCCTGCCGGTCTGTCGGGTGTCATGGCATCCTTCTTACTGGCAATCTCCCGGGCTATTGGTGAGACCATGGCAGTGACTCTTGCAGCGGGTGCGACCCCGAATCTATCCCTGACATTTCTTGAGAGTATTCAGACCATGACTGCCTATATAGTGCAGGTGAGCATGGGTGATACACCTGCTGGTGGCATCGCCTACCAGACCATGTTCGCCGTTGCGGGTTTGCTTTTTCTTGTCACCCTTGGACTGAATATTTTTTCCCAGTGGGTGTTGAGCCGGTATCGGGAAGTTTACGAATGAATACCCGGCTGTCAGATTCCAGGAAACAGCTTCTGAGGCGGCACAGGAAGGCAAGGTTTTTTTCTTTTGTTTGGGCCCTGGTGACCTGGTTGGGTGCGATGCTGCTTGGGGTACTTTTGTACCAGGTCTGGGTGGAAGGGTACAAGTGGTTGGACATGCAGTTCATAACCAGCTTTCCGTCGCGTTTTCCGGACAGGGCAGGCATCAAATCTGCCCTGGTGGGCACTATCTGGCTGATCACGATGGTTGCGTTTATTTCAATACCCATCGGTGTCGCGACCGCGCTTTACCTCGAAGAACTCAGTAAGAAAGGCTGGGTTAGTCGAATGATAGAACTCAATATTGCCAATCTCGCCGGTGTGCCATCAATCGTCTATGGCATTATCGGCCTGACCATTTTTGTCCGCGGCCTGGATCTTGGGCGGAGTCTGGTCTCTGGCGCACTGACGGTGAGTCTGTTGGTGTTGCCGGTGATTATAATTGCCAGTCGTGAAGCAATAAAATCAGTGCCAACCAGCATTCGTCACGCTGCCTTCGCCCTGGGGGCGACACGCTGGCAGACCACCTGGGCGCATGTTCTACCGGCCTCAATCCCTGGCATCCTGACGGGTGTGATTCTGGCACTGTCGAGAGCGATTGGAGAAACCGCACCATTGATCATGATCGGCGCACTAACTTATGTCGCCTTTGTACCGGAAGGTCCAATGGACGCTTTTACCGCTTTGCCAATCCAGATTTTCAACTGGATTTCCCGTCCCCAGCAGGAATTCCACGAGCTGGCGGCAGGCGGCATTATTGTCCTGTTGGGTGTTTTGCTGGTGATGAATGCGCTGGCGATATTTATTCGATACAAAACTGAACAGAAACTTCAATGATGTCAACAAAGCCAGTAAACCAACGTGGCGCAACCCCGGCGCAAGGTACGATCATTGATTTGCAGAACGTGACTATTAAGTATTCCGGGTCAGCCGCCGTCAAAGGCGTTTCATTTCCAATTGCCAGAAACAGGATCACTTCGATTATTGGTCCCTCTGGTTGCGGCAAGAGCACATTACTGCGCTCGTTAAACAGGATGAATGATTTTGTTGATGGTGTGTCAGTTGAGGGTACGCTTACCTACAATGCTGAGGACCTGTATGGCAAAGAAGTTGATGCGGTCGAGGTAAGGCGCCATATAGGTATGGTATTCCAGAAGCCGAATCCATTTCCCAAATCAATCTACAGGAACATCGCGTGGGGACCGGGGATTAATGGCTTTAAGGATCCTATGGACGTCCTCGTCGAGCGATCACTGAAGCAGGCAGCCTTGTGGGAAGAAGTCAAAGACAGGCTTCACGAATCGGCATTGAGTTTGTCCGGTGGTCAGCAACAAAGGTTGTGTATCGCCCGGGCCTTGGCAATGGCACCTGAGGTTCTGTTAATGGACGAACCCTGTTCTGCGCTGGATCCTGTTTCTACGTCGCATATTGAGGATCTTTTATTCGAATTGAAGTCCCGCTACACGATTGTCATTGTGACTCACAATATGCAACAGGCTGCTCGCATCTCTGATTTTACGGCGTTTTTGGAGATGGGAGATCTGATCGAATTCGGTGAAACCAACCAGATATTCACTCGTCCGAAGCAAAGACGGACCGAGGAATATGTTACTGGTCGTTTTGGATAGTCGTTGGAGAAACCATGTCGTTACATTTACAGAGAGATCTTGATCTGCTTAAAAAAGAAATCCTCCAGCTTGGCAGCATGGTGGAGAATGCCATCATGAACGCGACGGTTTCGCTGAACCAGCGTCGCCCGGAACTGGCCCGGAGAGTGTTTGAAGGCGAAACACTGATCGATGAAAGAGAAGTTCAGATAGAAGAGTTTTGCCTGAAAATTCTTGCCCTGCATCAACCGGTGGCAACTGATTTACGCTTCATCGTTGTTGCCCTGAAGGTTAACAACGATCTGGAGAGGATGGGGGATTTTGCTGAGAACGTTGCCGAGCGGGCGGTGTTTCTTTCCAGTAAAAAGCCGCTGCGACGTCCTTTGGGTCTTTTGGATAATATGTCCCGCACTATCAGGACAATGGTCAGGCAGAGCCTGGACTCCCTGGTTAAGCTGGATGTTGAACTGGCCCGGGAGGTGATTGATAAAGATTTTGAGGTGGATGAAATTAATCGTCTGATGTACGTCCAATTGCAGACCTTAATGGAAAATGATAACAGCACAGTTCAAAGGGGGGTGTCATTGCTTTCCACATCACGATACCTGGAACGTATTGCAGATCTTGCGACAAACATTTGTGAAGATGTTCTCTTTATGGTGGAAGGGGAAGTGGTAAGACACAAGATTAAGGGGTGTTAGTTTCCCTCATACAGTTCCAACGGCAAGTGTTTTGAATAGCGTCGAAAGTCTTTGTCATTGGTATAAATCATCATCTTTAATCGAATAGAAACGGCACAAATTAGAAAATCTGCGTGGGAACCTTGAATTCCATTTTTACGGCAGAGGTTAGAATATTCAGCCGCTGCCTCATAATCTGAATCAAGGGTAGGTTCATTCGGAAAGTAGCTGAGCTTGTCTCTTAATTCAACGAAACTTTGATAGTCGCTGTAACCAGAAAGCACTTCCTGTCTAATAAGCCCTATGATCTTTGCTCTATTTTCATCGATAAAGCTACCAATCTTGCGTGCAACCTTTGCCTCCCTTGGCTTCTTACCCCTAAATGCCAAAGACCACATACATGTATCTACAAGTACACCGCTCACTTACGGCCTTTTTTATAGTCATAGTCTTCATCGCAAGGCATGTTTCCAAAAAGTTTAGTGACTTCCCTCTGTTTTCTTCGCTGCACATATTCAGTTAAAGCCTGATTTACAGTATCTTTCTTTGTTGTGAGTCCTCCAATTTTTAGGGCTTCATCTAGTAACTCTGAGTTAATTGCAAGATTTGTTGCCATGGCTACACTCTTATCCACACAATAGTCTACACATGCTAGCACACAAACCTGGCAAGTCAATCAACTACCACACCTCTGGTGTGGACCTCTGTTGGGAGGGAGTGCCTTCGGGTTACCACCTGACTGATTTTGTCTACGGTTCGATCGACGAGAGCGCACGTTTGATTTTCTTTGAATTGGGTGTGATTGCCAGAGCCGCATGTAAAGAGGTAACAGCGTCCTCAATGCGTTTCATTTTCAACAGCGCCAGGCCACGATTGAAATAGGTACTGTGTACCAGTGAGCCACCCACATCCAGCGCTATATCATAGTCAGCCAATGCTTTTTCATATTCGTGAGTATGAAAGTAGACATTACCGCGGTTGACATAAATCTGACCAAGGGTGGGCGTGATTGAAATCGCTTTTGTGTGGTCCTTGAGTGCGCGTTTGTAGCGTCCGTTTCCAGCGTTAATAATGCCCCGGTTTGAGTAGGTCGCCGCAAGGTCACGTCGCGTCAGACCGTCCTTGTCGATGGCGTCGTCACAGAAATGAATACCCTCGATGGATAAGACGAAACGGCTCTCCTGGAAACATCTGAGCGCGTTGGTATGGCCCAGGGTGGTACCTGCACCGGCTGCCACAACAGGTCGATCAGCGAGCAGAAGAGACAGGGCAATAATCAAGGCACTTATCAGATACCCGGTTTTCATATCTCTTGCCCAATATAACCTTCAACATGATGCTCAACGTAGGGCGAATTCAGCCTGAATGCGAACCTGATTTTAATATCCTCTACCTCAATGGGGTCGCCGGAAATCTCCTGCGGGTAAAATTTGAATTTACTGATGGCGCTCAGAGCAGCCTCATCAAACAGGCTACCGGGTTCTGACTCAATCACAAACGGGTTCTTAACCGTACCATTTTGCCGGACGGTAAATTGCACCAGGACAAAGCCTTCGATTTCGCGCACAGATGCCCTGAACGGATAGTGAGGCCGGACTATGTTCATGGGTACCAGGCTTTTGATTGGCGGTGGAATGTTCAGGTCAATAAGATTTGATTCAACCAACCCCGTCACTGAACCCAGTTCAGGATAGAGCGCTTTGGTGAAGGTCTGGGTTTTCGGAAAGAAGAGTTTTCCCGATGGTGCAGACGGCATGGTTGCGGGCAGGATCTTTTCTGCTTTAACCCTGACTTCCGGGAGTGCTTTTTTCCGAATCGGAGCCATAACGGGCGCATTGATATGCACGATATCCACGGAGGGTTGTTGGCTGATTTCGCGGTTGATCAACAGGGTCATCAGGACAAACGAAACCACTGTTGCCAGCATCGCTGCAGAGCATACGAAGAGGTATTTAGCGGGAATCGAGAAGTTGTTCATTTCTGATCCGGGTTTGCCTTTGGCTATCTTAGCACTGACCGCGCATGGAATCAGGTCGCCAGATTGGTCCACCTGCCGGGAATGGAACGGTAATTGGTACTTGATCGAATTATCAGGCATTCTCAGACTTTATAACAATTCTTATAAACGACCCGGATGGGTCAAATGGAGGTGTAGATGAAAGTTCACGGCGGAAAATTAGCTGCCCGGGCGTTGAAAGAGGCTGGCGTAGAATGCATATTTACCTTGAGTGGTGGGCATGTCATGGCCATATACGATGGTTGCCTGGATGAAGGAATCAAGGTGGTTGATGTGCGCCACGAACAGGCCGCGGTGCATGCAGCTGATGCCTGGAGTCGCCTGAACCCTGGAAAGATAGGCTGTGCGGTGTTAACGGCAGGCCCAGGGGTTACAGATGGTGTGACCGGCGTCGCTAATGCCTGGCGCGCCAATAGCCCGATTCTGGTGATTGGCGGCCAGGGTCCTTTCAACAACCTGAGGCGTGGCTCGCTACAGGAAATGGATCACGTCAGCGTCATGAAGCCTATTACGAAGTGGGCCGATACCTGCTACGACACCCGGCGGATTCCTGACTATATAGAAATGGGAATTCGTCATGCAACCTCCGGCAACCCGGGGCCCGCGTTTCTTGAAATCCCCATGGATATTCTCAGCGGTGAGGTCGAAACCGATGATGTTCGCTTTCCCACCATCCGGTCCAAGCCACCCATTATGATGCCAGCCCGGGGTGACGTCGAGCATGCCCTGGAGGTGTTGAGGGGAGCGAAACGACCCGTAATGATGGCAGGCACCAGTGTTAAGTGGTCCAATGCGGCGCCGTCCGTGCAGAAGTTTATCGAGCAGGTTCATATTCCCACCTTTGTCAATGGCATGGGTCGGGGTACGGTCAAACCGGGGACACCGGAATTAATGAATCGAGTGCGCAAGGCAGCGATTCAACAGTGTGATGTCTTTATTTGCGCCGGGGTTTTGCTGGACTTCCGCCTGGGATTTGGTCGTACGATTCCCGCTGATGCCAAGATCATTCAGCTGGATATTGAAAATGAACTTATTGGCACCAACAGATCCGCTGACGCAGCGGTTGTCGGTAATCTTGCGGCGAGTTTTGACATGTTGATGGAGACCATGGAAAACGCGGGTGACGAACTGGATTATTCTGACTGGCGGGATGAGTTGATTCAAAAGGAAGCTGATTTGGAAGAGGCGTTCTCTGCCTCGTTAAACTCTGATGAAGTACCTATTGATCCGCTGCGCCTCTGTCGTGAAATCAGGGACTATGTGCAGGACAAGGACATGATACTGATTGGCGATGGTGGTGATATTGTCGCCCAGGCTGCCAAGGTACTACCGGTACCTGCTGAGAATTGCTGGATGGACCCGGGCCCTCTGGGCACACTGGGCGTTGGAATGCCGTTTGCGCTGGCAGCCCAGTTAGCGAAACCGGACAAGCGTGTTCTAATTATCTACGGTGACGGTTCATTTGGACTTAACGGTTTTGAATACGATACTGCGGTTCGATTTAACCTGCCGATCGTCGGCATTGTTGGCGTCGATGGTCTGTGGGGGCAAATGGCGCGGCCACAAGCCGCAATCTATGGTGCCAACCGATTGGTCGCCACCCAGTTGTCATTCGTCCGCTATGACAAGATCGTTGAAGCGATGGGAGGCCATGGTGAATACTGTGAAACTCCCGACGAGATTGCACCAGCACTTGAACGCGCCTTTGCCTCAGGGAAACCTGCACTGGTGAATGTGGTTATGCGCCAGGATATTGGAACCGGTATGAAAGGCAGCACTTATACCTAGCTGCCCGCCAGAACTTGTGTCTGGCCCAATGGTGAACTTACCTCTATCTTCGATAGGGGTAAGTTAGTTGGGAATTGTTACCTGATACTTCCCAGACCATTGTTGATCCCATCGGCCGCCCACCTGGCCCAGGGTTGGGTGAAAAATTTGAACCCAGTTTCGATCAGCCACTTCGTCTCAATACCTGGCGGCACAAAATAGACCCCGGGAACGACACCCGCTTTTTTACAGGCTGCCGCAATCGTTTCCAGTGCACTGGTGTATTTGGGGTTTTGATAATCCAGCGGGACATCAAGATTAATGGAAAGGTCAGACGGGCCAACTAACAGTACGTCTATACCGGGAACGCTGAGAATATCGTCGATGTTGTCCATGCCTTCTACCGTCTCGATCATCGGGATGATCAACAATTGCTCGTTCACCGCATCCATGTACTCACGGTAGCTTTTAAACTCGCCCCATTCACCCCGCATACCGGCGGAACTTCGGACACCTGCAAAGGGATATCTGCACCACTGAACCATATTGGCAGCCTCCTCCGGCGTGTTGACCATCGGCACGATGATGCCCTTGGCGCCCACATCCAGCGCGAAACAGATCTGGTCGGGTCTGTTATCCCCAACGCGTATAATGGGTATCGCTTTCTTACCCCTCATGGCAGCGACCGGGCGTTGCAGGGCTTTGATATCATCCGTTGCGTGCTGCGTGTCAAAGAGAAGAAAGTCAAAGCCTGAGTTAGCTAAAAAACCTGTTTCACTCCTGGCAGAAGTCGTCGTACCAATGGCGGTCCCGCCAGTTTTTAGCAAATCTTTGACAAGGTTCACATTGAAGTCTCTCTGCTTGTTAGAAAGGCGCAAGAGTAACAAAAAACAGGCAGGCGTGTTGCTACGCCGGGTAAGTCATCTTGTGTGCTGGTTTAGATAAGAGACAGTTTCTTCGACAGTTCTATCAGCAGATGATCGAGGGTCACGGTTTCTGTCGTATGCCCAAAGACATAGCGATCAGGGCGTACTATTGCAGCAGCAGAGGACTTAAACAGATTGTCGAAATGGCCTTTGATTTCGGTGAGTGTTTCAAGACTTGTGAGTGTAATATCCAGTTTTTCGACTATTTTCTTGCTCTGTTCAGTCAGTTCCAGGTCTGAATCTGTTTTTGCAACAATTGCGAAGCCCTTGCCGAGCGCTTCGTCCAGTTTAAAAGTCTGTTTGTCCCGGCTAACCAGGGGCTGGCTGAACAGATATCCTGACGATCCGGTATCACTGACCTGATCTAGCACAATAACACCGTCGCGAAGGGGCGGGTTACCTCGACCCTGGCCATACCCGGCAGATTTCTTTTGTGGCGGGACATCCGGTGTTGGCTTGCCTTGTCGTTCGGCCAGTTCTACCGCAGCCAGGTGTTCCATTAGCTGGCCGATGGCGACCGCCCATTCCACAAGGTCCTGGGCGTGGGGAATACGTTCCTGCTGGTAGGAATCAAGCAGTGAATCGTCGGCCAGCCCGGAAAGTACCATAGGGAATTTCCAGGCCAGATTAATTGCATCACGCATACCCGCGTTCATTCCCTGACCCAGGAATGGAGGCGTCTGATGTGCGGCATCTCCTGCAATAAATATATTTCCTGCCCGCCAACGATCTGCGGTGGCCGCATGGAACTGATACACAGCCGAGCGCCTGATCTCGTAAGTGCCTCTCGGTGTCCATGGGTCCAGCAAATCCCGGATTTTTTCCGGTGTCTGCATTTCTTCCCAGGTTTCACCGGGATTGAGCTTAAACTCCCAGCGACGATAGGGATCTTTGGTTGCCACAAATGTGGCTATTCGATCCGGGTCGCAAACCTGTACCGTATCCTGCGTTAATGTATGACCTTCCTTGAGGATAATATCGACCACCAGCCAGTCTTTGTTGTATCCAAGATCATGCCAGCTGATATCGAGAGAACGCCGCACGTCACTACTGGCGCCATCACATCCCAACAGATACCTCGCACTCACGGTAAGTGCTTCTTCGGAGGCGAGGTTTGAAGCGTGAAGCACGACCTGATCGCCGAGATCCTCAAAGGAGCTGACATCGCTACCAATGTGGCAGGTAATATTGGGATGTTCAATTGCCAGCTCGCGAAGGTAGGATTCGACTTCGGGCTGATCAAACATGGAGAGTGTCTGCCAGCCATTTAATCCGGAATCAGCCATGTTCTGGCCGAACATCCACTCGTGTTTTGAGTTGGCAAAGCCTGCACGATCTCCGGGACGCACCGTCTGCAGAAGGTCGTTGAGTTCGTCTCCCAGACCAATACTCTGGAATGCGCGGACTATCTCGCCATCCATCGCTACCGCCCGGGGCAGGGCGTAAACCTCGATATCACGCTCAAATGTCACCACGTTCAGGCCGTTGTGGGCGAACAGGATCGCAGCACAGGTGCCTACCGGCCCCATTCCAATGATGGCTATGTCGAATGAAGGTTGCATCAGGCTCGCCTAGTATTTCGTAACATCTACCGGTTCCACGATAACTTCGTTTTCAATATAACCCAGGGCTTCGATTTCGACGCGCATAATATCGCCAACCTTGACTGGGGCTGGTGGTTTTTGGAAAAAACCTACCCCGCTTGGTGTTCCCGTTGCGATAACATCCCCGGCTTCAAGCGTAAATGCGGTGGACATAAATGAAACAAGGTCGTAACAGTCGAAGATCAAATCATTGGTATTGGTGTCCTGTCTCAAATCACCATTGATAGTGGTTTTTAACAATAAATTGTGCGGGTCCACTTCGTCAGGGGTGACAATAGCAGGCCCCATGGGACAGTGAGTATCCCAGGATTTACCCATGGTAAAAGATGAGGGATTACCCCTGAGCTGCCAATCGCGAACGCTGACATCGTTAATTACACAATACCCCGCAATAACGCTGTCTGCCTTGTCTCTGGGTACACGGCGGCAAGTTTTACCGATCACTACCCCAAGTTCGCCTTCGTAGTCCAGTGCTTTTGAATCCTCCGACCAGTGAACCGGGTCGTAAGGGCCATTGATCGATGTGGCCTGTTTGGTAAACACGAAAGGTGTTTTTGGAATCTCCATGCCTGCCTCTTCGGCGTGGGCGCGATAATTAAGCCCAATCGCCAGTATTTTCGGTGGCCGGAGCACGGGTGACTCCAGCCTGACCTCTTCCAGTTTGAAGTGTGCGGTGGTGGATTCTGCTTCCCTGGCTGCCCGCATAGCCTCATCACCCGACTCCAGCAGTTGCTTCATTTCGGTAGGCAGTTGTGGCGCTGACTGCGACAAATCAATGACATCATCACCTTTAATGAGACCGATCCGTGTTGTGCCAAGTTGGGTAAAAGTAATGAGTCTCATAATAGGTTTCCAGGTTCCTGATAGTTATTGACTGTAGACAATAATGTATGTAATCATTAATGACTATAGTCAATCAACAATCATCCCGAAAAAAATGATCAAACAGTCGAAGAGAGAACACCGGAAACAGAGCGGGATGAGCCGTGTTGAAAGAAAACGGCAGGATGCCCGGGATCGTATCCTCGCCGTTGCAGAACAGCTTATGCGTTCAAGACCTATCGACAGTGTGACCATTCAGGATATCACTGAGGCAGCGGATGTCGGGCATGGCTCGTTCTATTTACATTTCAAATCAAAGAATGAAGTGCTGGTTCCTATCATTCAGGCCCATGCAAAGTTGTTGGAAGAAAAACTTCAAAAAGCCATGGGACCATTGAAAGATCCTGCTGAGATAATGGCGTTCTCAAGCCGTTACATGGCTCGCATGATAGTTGCGGACGAACTGTGGAAATGGTTGCTGCAGCATTCCGGGGTACCCGTCGAAGAGATGCGGTTTGCCGTGGGAAGATTCAGCGGTCGGGATTTTTATGAAGGGCTTCAGTCGGGTCGGTTTGTGGTCACAGATGCTAAAGTCACGTCAAGCTATGCGTTCGGCGGATTTGTAAACAGCCTGATGGCATCTTTTGACCATGATGATGCAGAAAAAAGAATTGATCAAAGCGCAGAACTGATGCTGCGAGTGTTCGGCATTGATGCGGATGAGGCCCGGGAAATTGCCCATCGTCCCTTGCCACCACTGGAAGGTGAGACTGTTTTTAAAAAATAGGATGAGTACGAGGAGAAATAATGGAAGGAATTAATGATATTCGATATGTGAGATTTCGGATTGCGGATCTATCCAGACAAGAGAAGTTTCTGGCAGATTTTGGTTTAGCCGTTGAAGATCACGATGGGGTGTTACTGGCGCGAGGTACGGATCCGAGTGGCTATGTCTATATTGCTGAAGTAGGCAAGGGCGACGAACAGGATGCGTTTCTTGGAATAGGCTTTGATGCCCAAAGCCAGGAGGCGCTGGAGCGCATTGCAGCAATTGATGGCGTGCCAATCGAAGAAATAGATCTGCCCGGTGGAGGCTTGCGCGCCCGGCTGTCAGACCCTGACGGTAATGCAGTAGATATTGTCTGGGGCATTGAACGACCACAAGCACTTGAGGTGCCGAAGCGGCAACCCCTGAATTTTGCTGAAGATCAGCAGCGACTTGGCGAGCGTGTGAGCCTCACCAACAGTTCTGTGATTGTGAAACGCCTGGGTCATTGTGTTATCAATGTGGTTGATTTTCCAACCAGTGAAGCCTGGTACAAGCATCGCATCGGGTTTATCACCAGTGATGAAATTTATTTTGGTGGTGATAAAAAAACACTGGGCGCATTTATGCGGGTTAACCGTGGCGAGGACTATGTTGACCACCACACCATGTTCCTGGTCGGGGCGGGCAACTCTGAATTTAATCATGCTGCATTTGAAGTTGCTGACTGGGATACACTAATGCAAGGTCATGATCGCTTGAGAAACCAGAAATATGAACATCGATGGGGCGTTGGCAAACACAAATTAGGCAGCCAGGTCTTTGACTACTGGAAAGACCCATCTGACTTCACAATGGAACACTTTACAGACGGTGACCTGGTGAACGAGTCCTTCGGTTCCCACCAGGCACCCATTGAAGAATTGTTGGCTGTTCACTGGGGACCTGACGGTTCGCCATAGTTAACTCATTTGCAATAACTCAACCCAGTTACCATCCGGGTCTTCGATCATGGAAATGGTGACACCTGCCCGGATTTCAGTGGGCGGAACTGTGACCTTGTAGCCCGCGGCCTTACATTCCTCAGTGGCCTCTGCCAGATTGTCGACAGAAATTGTGAAATAACGGTAACCGGTAGCACCACCGAGCCCGCCAGGTGGTGCTACCGAGGCAGGTTCCTTGCCATTGACGACAATCTTTACTGTGGTGGTACCGCACTTTAGCCTGGTCATTTGCCCGCCACCGGGCATTGCCATCACTCCCTCCTGCTCCAGGCCGAGCGTATCGCGATAGAATTTCAACAGTGCTTCAGAGTCTTTGGTAACAATTCCAAGATCGACAGATTCCTTGGTTACATTAAGGGGCATGCTTTTCTCCAGTTCAATATTTGCAGTACTGTATCCTAGTGTAGTGTAAAAACAGCATCTGCGCTTGATGCGGCTCCATCAAAGCGGGCGTAAAAAGTACTTGATTAAATACTTCCGGCTACGCCTTAATTAGTTTTTCTCACTAACCAGGTCTCTGCAGGAGGATGCCATGTCAGAACTAACTTTAAAAACCGTACTCTATGAGGTGACCGACAGTGTTGCCCTGGTCACCTTGAATCGCCCGGAAAGAATGAACGCGTGGAATAGTACAGTTGCCAGTGAACTCAGTCTCGCTCTGAGATATGCAAACGAAGATGATGGGGTCAGGGCGGTTGTTATCACCGGCGCTGGTCGAGCATTCTGTGCCGGGGCTGACCTTGAAAAAGGGGGTGACACATTTTCAGGACGATCCGATGATGGGAGCAGGGCAGCGATAAGTGAAAATGTTGGCAGGGATGTTACCAATGTTCATCCGTACGAGATTAACAAGCCGGTCATTGCAGCCATTAACGGTGCTGCGGTGGGCGTGGGCATGACCTACCCCATGTTGTGTGATATTCGAATCGCAGCCGAGGATGCCAAGATGGGCTTCGTGTTTACGCGAAGGGGAATGATCCCCGAGCTTGCTTCGCATCTTCTGGTTCAGAGGGTAGCTGGCTTTTCAAATGCCGCGGACCTATTGCTGTCAGGTCGTATATTCCTCGGCACAGAAGCGGAAGAGTTAGGGATCGTCAGTAAAGCGCTGCCGAGGGATGAAGTTCTGAATTATGCTATGGATAAGGCCGCAGACTACGTGAATGCCGCGCCAGCTTCTGTAGCCATTACCAAAAAGTTACTCTGGCAGGGTCTGGATTCGAGTATGAGTACCATGTTGAAAAAGGAAGGGCCGTTGTTTGCCTGGGTAGGCAATCAGGCAGACGCAAAGGAAGGTATTCTCTCGTTCGTCGAAAAACGGACGCCGGAGTGGTCATTGTCGGCGGTGAATGATTTACCCGACAGTCTTAAATAAAGCAGCAAAGGGAATAGAGCTATGAGAGTGTTGGGCATGTTGTTGCTGATGGTTTGTTTGTCTGCTGGTGCAGATGTGATTTATATGAAAAATGGAGACCGCATAACTGGGGAAATCAAGAAAATATGGGACAACTCGATTACCATTGAAGCATCATACAGTGACGACTTTGATGTCGACCTCAAAGACGTCGCCTCTCTGAAAACAGATGGGGATTTCCATGTTAACCTTTATAAGGGCGGGGAAGATGACTACAAATTCGTCAGGTCTGATGTCGCGGGCAAGGTCATTCTTCAGTCCGGTGAGGATCGAGTTCTAATTGCTTTAACCGATTTGAAAAAGGTAGAGGAAATTGAGGATTTCTTTGATTGGGAGCGCAAGATTGATGTAAGTCAGAATGTTAGTCGGGGTAACACGGATAGCGCCATCTATAATCTGAACGGGACATTCTCTGTTAAGTGGGGCGATCACAGAACGAACTTTGATCTTTCGATGGTACGTGAAGAACAGGATGGCAGTAAGCTCAAGGACAAGGATCGGCTGTTTGCATCTTATAACTGGATATTTTCCAAACCCTGGTTTGCAGCGGCTAACTTAACGTTAGAGCGTGATCCTATCGTGTTGTTGGATCAACGTACCTCGATAAACCCCGCATTGGGTTATGATATCTGGGATGACCCGGGTAAAACATTGAACGTTCAGTTAGGTGGTGGTCTTCAAAACGAGACCATCGACGGCGAGAGTCAGAGCAGTACACTTATTGAATGGCGGCTTCGATATGCGCACGATTTTCGTGGCGGCGATTTTGAACTTTTCCATAACCATCAGCTCTACAGGAGTCTCGGTGGCAGGGAAAATCTGGTGCTGAACAGTGTCACCGGATTTCGCTACGACATCACGGATGATATCTATCTTAATATTCAACTTAACTACGATGTGGATTCCGAACCGGTCGAAGGAACTGAGGGCGAGGATCTCAGTCTGCTTT
Organism: Gammaproteobacteria bacterium; assembly: GCA_012960755.1. The sequence continues at coordinate 19,415 of DUAT01000078.1, read as the reverse complement.
TCGGCGCAGGTTTTGATTTTTAATCAGGAATGACAATGATGGATAATCTAACCCTGTCTGGGCTCTCGGTTTTAGATCTTGGCACCCGTACCAGTACTGCCTGGTGCTCGCGCTTGCTGGCTGATTTTGGGGCTGAAGTCATTGCTGTCGAATCCAAAACTCGTCATCCACTTCGGCAACATGGCCCGTGTGATTCTCAAGGCGAGAGTATTCCAGCCAGGTACTTTTTAATCAACAAAAAATGGGGAGCATTCGAACAGGTATCTTGTCTCATCAGTGAAGCCGACATTATTCTTACAAGCTCCATTGAAGGCGACTGGAGTGCAGAAAACTTGTCTGCACAAAACGAGCAGGCACTTGTCTGCGGGATTAGCGCCTATGGTCTTAGTGGTGCGCTTTGTGGATTTATCGGTAACGATCTGACAGCTTGTGCTGCGTCCGGATGGGCCTGGGTGAATGGGCTTCAAGGTCGGCCACCCCTTAAAAGTAGTGGTTATCAGGCCTCATACCAGGCTGGCACCTATGCTTTTGGGACCTTGTTGGCTGCCGTGATTGAACAATTGGCGGATGGCGGTAGTGGTCAGATTATTGATATTTCGGAGCGGGAGGTGTTGGTATCAACATCTGCTCCAGCGCCTCTGCGTTATCAATACTCCGGATTTATGTGGTCAAGAAAGCCCGCCGTAGACGTTAATGAGGGGCCTATTCCGGTTAAGGATGGGTGGTTCGCGCTAACGATTTCACGACCGGCGTTCTGGATTAAGGCAATGCGATTGTTGGGATTGCCGGATCTTGCAGATGATAAGGAATTACAACAGTCCGGGCTACGCCATAAACACAAGGACCGCTTTGTCGAGCGCGTTGCCACAGCAATGAAAGATTGGAACCGGATGGATCTTTTTCAGGCGCTGGGTGAACAACGGGTGATTGCGGGACCGGCACTTCGAATGGATGAACTATCGGACAATCCGCAATTTGAAGGTCGTGGTTTCCTGAGAGAGTCTGGTGATGGCGTTCGTTATCCTGGCCCCTTTGCGAAAATGTCGGTCTCAGACTGGCGCACACCGAAAGAACTGGGCACTGTGACTTCATTCACCCAACAACCCAAAATCACGGTGGAGCCAAGACGAGCCATCGGCGGTATCGTCAGGAAAACCGGACCTCTGCATGGTTTTCGCGGTCTGGTGTTAACCCAGGCATGGGCTGGGACTTATGCTACAGAACTACTGGCTCTGCTGGGCGCCGATGTTATTCAGCTGGAAACCCGTGGTCGGTTGGATAGCTGGCGAGGCAGCTATCAAAACCCAATACCAAAGAACATGCAGCAGACCGAATCTGCGAAACACGCCTGGAACTGCAGCCCACTGTATAATGCCGTTAATTTGAACAAGCGTTGCATTACTGTAGACCTGAGTGAGCCGGAGGGTGTTGAATTGTTCAAGGATCTTGTGGTTCAGACGGATTTTGTTGCCGAGAACTTTTCACCCAGGGTGATGGGTAATCTTGGAATAGACTACGACAGTCTCAAAGCATTAAAACCTGATATTGTCATGGCCAGTTTGTCTGCTTACGGCGCCGAGGGGCCCTGGGCGCATGTGCCGGGCATTGGTGGAACCATAGAGCCATCCTCCGGCATGTCTGCGTTGTTAGGTTACAAGGGTGAACATCCAATGAACTCGGGCCAGATGTATCCCGATCCGGTCGCTGGACTTTGTGGATACTCGGCCATCCTGCTGGCACTGCTGCATCGGGATAGAACAGGACAGGGGCAGTACATCGATTTGTCGATGCAGGAGGCTAACTTTACCTTTATTGGCGACGCCTGGTTGGAGTACGAAATAAATGGCACTGTCAGGGAGCCCATGGGGAATTCCCACAGCGGCTTTGCGCCGTGTGGTATCTATCCAACAGCCGGTGAAGATAATTGGATTGCCATTTCGGGCGAAACTGATGCCCAATGGCAGGCAATTGTCGAACTGCTGAAGCTTGAACCAACCGAAAACTTTGACACCAATAGACAACGGCAGAGATTTGAAGAACAGCTGGACGAAGTGATGGGTCGAAAAACAGCTAATCTGGATCGGCTGCAGCTGTCCCGCCAACTACAGGATGCAGGTGTTCCTGCGGCCGCTGTGCTCAGACCCGACGAGATCGCTGGAGACAGTGATCTAAGGGATCGCGGTCATATGATGAATATTAGACATCCTGAAACTGGTGCGTATTGGCAGTCTGTACTACCTGCTAAATTTAGTCGGTCCAATATTGATTCACCATTACCTGCGCCAACACAAGGCCAGCATTCGTGGGAGGTCTTCAATGAGCTTCTCGCAATGGAGCCGCAAACATACGAACAACTCTGTGATCGGGAGATTACCGGCGTCGGGCCGTGTGACAAGAGTTCTGTGGCAAATCAGGCGTAGGGTTTGAATAATGGCATACCTTATCGTATTCGTCGGCGCTGTATTCATGGCACTGGGGTTGTTTATTACTATCAGGCCGGATGTCAGTTTCGAGCTGATCCGTAAATACGCGATGTCGATGCAATTCAAAGTGATCAACGTCCTGCTCGGCTTGATGATAGGCATCTTGTTCATCAGCTTCGCTGAAGAATCAAAGTACCCTGCTGTTTTCACAATTATTGGAATGATCGCCATAGTAAAGGGCATGGTTCGTGGCCTGATCGGGCTCAGTGATTTTCAGGATCTTGTTAGCTGGTATTTGAAGGCGATCAGGCCATTTGCCCGGGCAATGGGATTGTTGGTGGTGGGGTTCGGTGGCTTTATTATCCACGCAGCTCAATAGTCAAGTGTCCCCAAGCTTGATCTGACGTTAATCGGCATCATCTTGGCCTGCGCCTTACGAGTTTGGAAACTCAGGATTGTCTGGTCAGGTGGGTTCAAGAATTGCTATCTTGAATTTGCGTTCATCGCCGTCAGCCCGGAGATTTCCAACTGGTCGATGCTTCGATTGATGATCGGTAAGCAGGTAAGCAATAGAAAAATAGTATTGCAGCAAGAGGGTAGAACAGTACACAGGCAGTGGCGATTGAATAGTGCAGCATCGCATCATCCTGGTACAGAAAGTCAGTGAACGCCGCCAGAATACTACCGCCGAGTGCCATGCCGATCATGCTGGTGGCAAATATGTAGACAGCGGTAATCTGCCCTCGCATCTGGTTTGGAGTAATCTCAACGATCGACACTGCCATAATGCCAAGGTAGGATCCTGACAGGAAAACTGCGGGCCACAGCATCAGCAGGGTGCGTTCAGCAGAACCCATGAGTGGCGCAGCAGTCATGAAAGGTATCGCTAAAATAGCAGCGAAGCACATGGTACGAACGTTTGCGTCGATGTAGCCGCGTTTCCTTAACAGGCTCGCGCACCAGGCTGCAACCATGACGCCTGCGCTGCCTGCAATCAGTATGATCATGCCATAGGAAACGCCCGCTTCACTCTTTGACAAACCGTAATTGCGGGTAAACAGCTCCGGGTACCATGCGGCACTTCCATACTGAGCCATTGCCATCAATGAGGAGCCAAGCAACAGACAAAGGTAGACTCTGCGTTTTTCCCACATGAAACTAACTACATCGGTTAGGGGTATCTGCTCCAGTACCTCACCATTGTTGGAGATGAGTCCTTTTCTTCTTGGCTCATCAATAGTCAGCAACAAAATGCTCAGTAACATGCCGGGTGCACCTACGGTAATCAGTGTCGCCTGCCATGGTTTGATCTCACCGATCAGCGGGATACTGATGACCCCCACGCTCGCGTAATAGTCGTACAACAGGCCACCGATGATCAGGGCGAGTCCGGCCCCCACCTTTACCCCAAGTTTGTAGAAAGACATCGCAAAACCGACATGTTTTGGGCGAAAGCTATCGAGAATCAGCGAGTATGCTGGGGGGGATAATCCTGCTTCACCTGCGCCGACTCCCATACGAGCCACGAACAATTGGGTAAAGTTTTGCGTTAATCCACTGGATACTGTCATCAGGCTCCAGAAAAATACAGAGCCTGAAACTATCACTCGCCTGGAATAGCGGTCAGCAAGTCTGCCGAGAGGCAGACCAGCAAAGGCGTAAAGTAAAGCAAATGCTGCTCCCGCAAGTAAGCTGTACTCGAAGTCGCTGATGCCAAAGTCTTCCCTGATCGGGCCAACCAGCAAGGCCAGGATCTGTCGGTCGATAAAAGAGAGAATGTAGGCCGAGAATAACAACCCGAGACTGTAACTGGCGGAATTGAGACTTGGATAACCGTCGTCAAGGATGCTCGTGTTGCTGGGTGAAATTGTGGACATGGGAGTATTAAACCACAACTATTTACAGCATCGGGGCAAAGATCTGTATATTGTGCCAGTGAACATCCAAAAGTGGAGAAACCGGTGACAATAACAATTCCCTTTGGTTACCAGCTTGAAAACAAAGTCGCGATTGTAACTGGTGGCGGGGCTCTCAACGACGGCATTGGCAACGGTCGCGCTGCAGCGTTACTGTTAGACAAGGCTGGCGCAAGTGTTGTTGTGGTGGACCGGGAAGTTGAGCGCGCCGAAACGACTGTTTCGATGATGGCATCGAACCGGGGGTTTGCATTGGGTGGGGACATCACTGACGAAGTAGTTTGTAAGAAGATCGTTGCGGATACTGTCGAGCGATTCGGCAGGTTGGATATCCTCGATAACAATGTCGGTATAGGCAGCCGCGGCAGCGTTGTCGACGAGCAACCTTTAAATTGGGAGCGGGTGATGCGTGTTAACGTCACGACAATGTTCCTGATGGCCAAACACGCGATTCCAGCGATGAAAAACTCAGACGGTGGTTCAATTGTTAATGTTTCATCTATCTCGGCAATCCGACCGAGAGGGCTGACCGCTTACTCTGCGTCAAAAGGTGCAGTCATCAGCCTGAGCAAAGCGATGGCGGTGGATCACGCGCCAGATGGAATTCGGGTTAACTGTGTGCTGCCCGGTCCGGTATATACTCCTTTGGTTTCTGCTCATGGAATGAGTGACATCGCCAGGGAAAATCGACGAAATTCATCGCTGCTGCAAATAGAAGGAACCGGTTGGGATGTGGGCAATGCGGTTTTGTATCTGGTTTCAGACATGGCACGATACGTCACGGGGCAATGTCTGATTGTCGATGGTGGGGTGACGTTGAAAGGCCCGGAAAGGGGCACTTAAGCGAAAAGCCGGAGTCTGATAGCAGGTGGAGTAAGAGCCAATAAATGATCAAAAATTATCTGTTGATTGCGTGGCGCCATATCCTGAAAAACAAACTCTATTCATCGATCAACATTCTGGGACTGGTCGTAGGTCTGAGTGTATTTTTATTCGGTTCCCTGCTGGCAAATTACGAGAATACACATGACGTATTTTTCAAAAATTCTGACCGGATTTTCACCGTAGGTTCCATATTTTCACCCACTGCGGATATCGGTATCAGCGTAATTGACAGCGCCAATACTGCAGTCGGCCCCTTAGTCAAGGCAGATATCCCTGAAATTGATCTGGTCGCGCGTACCCTGAGAAGGGAAATGCTGGTTTCGGTGGAGAACAGTGACTATTACCAGGTGATACGATTCGCTGACGCTGACTTACTGCGAATTTTTGATTTCGCCTACCTCGAAGGAAACCAGACTGCTTTGGATGTCAAAAATGGTCTGGTGATAACCCGCAGCGCGGCAACGAAGTATTTTGGTGAAGGGCCTGCCCTCGGGCGGTCAATTGAACTCGATCACGACAAAGTAGTCAACGTGACCGCAGTTGTTGCGGATCTGCCTGCGAATTCTCACTTTAACTCTTCGCTCGTTATTTCATATCCGTTCGAACTGGTGGCACATATCTCGGTGCTGAACAGCGAAGACAACAATGTTGAGGAAGGCAACTGGGAAAACCTCGACCTCCACGACCTTACCTATCTGTTAGCGCCGGACAAGACCAGGCTATCGTGGTTACAAACAAAAATGGACGGTATGTTCAGCAGCCACTATCCCAGTGAACAAAGCGATATTATTACCGGTTTCAAGGTGAGCCGACTGCAGGATGCCAATACGTTCCTGTGGACTGCACTGGGGATGCCGATTATTGAGACGGTGCAGTTGCTCGCTATTCTCGTGCTGATTGTCGCCATTGTTAATTATACGAATCTTGCGACAGCACAATCGTTTGGAAGAACGCGGGAAGTTGGCCTGCGAAAAACAATGGGTGCTGATCGCTCCCAGTTGCTGGTCCAGTTCCTGGTTGAAAGCGTGCTCATTGCAACCATCTCTATGGTACTCGCGGTAGGTGTTCTCGAACTGGTGGTGCCGGTATTCAACGCCAGTCTCGGCAAAGGGATGACTATCGACTATGCCGTCACGCTTCCATGGTTATTGCTGACAACTTTCGCAGTGGGTGTAATAGCCGGTGCTTATCCTGCGTACTTGATTACGCAAACCAGTCCCATTGACGCCCTGCGTGACAGTTCTCCAGGAAGCAGCAAGGGAACGTTATTTCGCTCAATTATGCTCGGCGTACAATTTGCAATTTCGATTTTCATGCTGGCCATTGTGCTGGTGGTGTTTTTCCAGAATGCCAAACTGCAGGAAAGCGGTGATGTTTTTCCGCGATCACAGGTGGTCTCTTTACAACGGCTGAATGTCCCTGAGATTCAATCCCGGCTGGAAGTACTCAAAAATGAAATCAGCGCTGTTTCGGGTGTGACGGGTTTTGGCTATTCAAGTCAGATTCCGTTCCAGCAAAGTAACTCACCCTTGCGGGTCACTGCAGTGAGGGGTGATGAATCGGGCGTCTTCACACCGCTGCAAGTGGCAATAAACCCGGGATTTTTTGAGGTATATGATATTCCACTTCTAAAAGGCCGGGGTCTGGGCGAAGAAGTTTCCGATGACACCTTGAAGGAAGGTGTTTACACGGTGAATGTGGTAGTCAACGAGATGATGCTTGATGAACTGGGATATAACATGGCTACCGAGCACCCGGTCTTCTACGATTACTCGACGACTGAACAAATCCACGCTTACACGGTCGTTGGGGTCATCCCCGACCAGAACTTTCGCGGCTTTCATAATCAGGTCAAGGCCATGGTGTTCCTCAAGGGCTCGCAATACTACGACATTGCGTCGGTAAGAATCCTGGGACGGGACTTTCAATCCACATTAGTGGATGTCGAGAAAGTATGGGATGAAATAATCCCTGAATACCCGATTCAAGTGCAGTTTCTTGACGAAACTTTCAACGATGTATTTAGAATATACTCAGCAATGACCCAGGCGCTGACTGGCTTCGCTTTTCTTGCCATGACCCTGTCGATGGTTGGACTCTTCGGCCTGGCGGCATTTATGGTGGAACAAAGGACCCGGGAAATTGGCCTACGGAAAGTCATGGGTGCCAACCTGGTGCAGATAATCAGATTGCTGATCTGGCAGTTTTCTAAGCCCATAATATGGGCGTCACTGATTGCCCTACCCGCTGCATATTTTGCTTCGCGCACCTATCTTGATTTTTTTGCTGATCGTCTGCCTTTTTCTGGCGTCTTTATTGTGGTTGCCGGAATGATCGGGATAGTGCTCGCGTGGGCCACCGTCTCCATTCATGCCTTCAGAATTGCGAAGGCCAACCCAATCCACGCATTACGCACTGAGTAGCATTGGAGTAAGTCATCACTAGCGGAGTGTCCTGAATCAGGAATAAAGTTTTTCCTGTCCCTCTGGTCGAGTCTTGAACCGGCGATGTAACCACATGTATTGGGCCGGGTACTGCCGAATTCGTTCCTCCAGGGCTGCATTAATGACCGTTGCATCCTGTTGTTCATCACCCGACGGAAAGTTAGCCAGGGGTTCGCTGAATGTCACAATATAGCCTTCTCCGTTCGGTTTTCGGTGATGGCCGAGAATGATGACAGCGGAATTGTTGATCTTCACCAAGCGTGGTATCACAGTTATTGTGGCGGCTTCGATGCCAAAAAAGGGCGCAAAAACAGCCTGTTTTGGCCCGTAGTCCTGGTCCGGCGCATACCACATTATTCCTCCCTTCCTGATAAAGCGGATGACCGAACGCATATCTGAACGCTCAATCACTTCAGCACAAAACTTCTGGCGTGAATTTTTCATCACCAGGTCGAACAACGGGTTTTTGAGCGCACGATACATGACACCGACCTGCTGGTACTTGGCCATCAACACACCACCCAGGTCCAGGGTGGTGTAATGAGCACCGACCAGTATGACACCCTGACCCTTTGCTACCGCATCGCTCACATGCTGTTCACCAACAAACTCGACCATGTCGTCAGTAATACTACTGTGATTGAACCAGGCGACGCACATCTCCAGCAACCCGACACCGCTGTCGATCATTGTTTGTCTGGTGAGCTGCTTCTGTTTCGTGGCGGTCAGTTCCGGGAAGCACAATCGAATGTTTGTAGTCGCAATACGACGCCGGTCATGGGCGAAAAACAGCATCAAATTACCAAACAGCTTTCCCAGAAATATGGTCAGTCTGTAGGGAAAATGCGCCAGTACGTTCATGGCTCCAAGCCCAAGCCATGTTGGCCAGTAACGCAGGGAGAGGTAGTCTGTAAGGTTGTTTGAGTAGCGGATGATTTTTTTCACACGTTTTTTTTGCTGTACCACTACTACCTGCCCACCCTCCGATCCGAAAACGCATCGGTACAAAATATCGTTCGGTCTCTTCCCGGCGCATTCGTGCAAAACATGGTGTAGTCCCGATTGTTCATGCTCAGGAGTTGTAAGGTCTGTGTTAGTTCCTCGCTAACCTGGTCGTCGGAACAATAGGCGTTCCGTTCAGCGGCATTGGCTTTCATGGAACAGTACTCCGCATAAGATTCTCCAGGTTCAGGTTTTTTAAGTATGTTCTCAGGCGTCGAGGCGTCAAGGGATGCAATCGCTGTTGGCTGCATCTCGGGATCAGTTTCGACCTGGACCGGTTTCCGCTTGGGTGCCATTAACCACCAGGTTTTATTATCGCCGACATCATTGTAACGATCTCGAATGGACTCAATTCTCTTGTCAAAGGGGCCATAGATAACCCGGTAGAATATTTCATTGTTCACTTCTGCTATAGAGACCTCAACGGGTTGTATATTTCTGGCATGCATCTGGTCGGCGAATGAATCGGCCTGGACAACATGCCTGAAACTGGACAGCACAAGATAATAGTTCATCGTGCCGGTCTCGGTTTCATCCGCTTGGTCTGCTCGTATGGGCATTTCCAGTTCGCTCTCGGCGACTGACAGGGTCCAGGGCGTGATGCCTTCATCCGTGATCTGGGTTTCGGAAACCAGGCTCTTAGCAACCACCAGGCGGTATTTCTGGATCTGACCATCGCTGTTGACGATTAACACTGGCATCTTTGTTTCGTGCTCTAAACGGCGTCGTTCATTTGTTGCGCTTTGCCATGAGTTGAAACTTCCGATGACCCAATAGGGTTGTCTGGATTCCTCTGCGCTTGTGGTCAGCGGCAGGAGAACGAGGGAGAAGCAAAGAATGATGAATTTCATTGATTTTGCATTTCCGGCTTTGTTGTTTGTCGGAGTTTACTCGATTTTGTTTCGGCTTGCGATTTTATGAATCGATCTATGAATTCGTTATCGATCCGATTTTGATTTCACTGATTGCTGGTTCCAATACCAGGCAATAATCCCTACGACAACGTTAGTCACTGCTGTGGCGATAAATATACCCACATAACCCCAGTACCTGTCGGCCAGAATGGCAAGGGGCACATAAATAACAACGGTACGGACGACAGAGATTATCAGGGCTGGCATTGGCAAGCCTCTGGCGTTGAAACTTGAAGTTGCAATCTGCATGATGCCCATGAATCCAATGCTTAAAGGTATGATCAGGAAAAAGGAGCTCGCGACATCCACAACAACCTGGTTGTCGTCAATGAGTGAGACAACATATTCACCGATAAGCAACATGAGGACAAAGGTAAATACACCCCAGGCGAGGCTAAAGCCATTCGTCAGGAACAACGCTCGCCTGACCCTGTCGTACTTTCTTGCTCCCCAGTTCTGGCCAATAAACGGCTCAACAGATGAAGAAGCTGACCAGAGAATCATATGTGCCATTGTTTCAACGCGGGTAGCAACGTTGTAACCGGCAACCACTTCGTGACCATGGCCAGCAAGTAGTCTCGTGATAATCAGCATTGAGAACGGCATCACCAGACCACTCATAATCGCAGGTCCGCCAACATGCAGAATCGCCGACCAGGAGGATGACATACCTTTGAAAGTCCATCGCATCATCCTCGTTCTGATGAGTAACACGCTGTACAGCACAATACTTACCATCCTGGACACGACGTAGGCCCAGGCGGCGCCAGCGATGCCCAGTTCAGGTATCCCGAACCAGCCGAATATGAGAATCGGACCCAATATTATTTGAACAATAGACCCGGTCGCCATAATGATGCCAGGGCTCGCGGCGCTTCCGGTTGCCCTTAGCAATGTTGAACCGACGATGGATAGCAGGAAAAACGGCACACCAAACATGTAGACCTGAAGATATTGTATGGTCATATCCTGAACGATGCCTGTCGCACCCAATGCCTGTACGATCTGTTCCGCGAATATGGCACCGATAGCACCGAGCAGTGTGCCAACAATAATTGCGAGAAACTGGGCATGGGTTACCAGCTGCGTCACCCGATCCCGATCTCCCGCGCCCATGGCACGTGCAATAACAGACGACGCCCCGGAGCCAATACCTCCGGCAAAGGCGAACAGTGTGATGGTAATCGGAAAAGCAAAGCCCATTGCCGCCAGCGCCTCAGTGCTGACCATACCAAGATAGACCGCCTCAGCCAGTTGCGCGACGTTCATCGTCAACGTACCCACTGCCATAAACGAACCCAGCTTTACCAGGTGGCGACCAACAGAACCTTCTGTGAAACCCGCGTGGCGCCGATGGGTCGTCGCTTGATTCGTACCAACAGTAGAATCTGTTTCCGGGTTATCTACGTCGACATCTTTCATTCTTGGCTCAAGTGTGGTTTGCATACATGATACATGGGAACTACCGCTGTGAATCGATATTGAAATCAGTGATGGTTAATCAGTTGGGTTTGCGTGGACGACAATTGTCGGAAATGCAGGTCGGATCCTGTAGTAGTCCCTGAAGGCCTATTAGGCCAGAGGCGCACTGGCGTTGGCGATGAGCACAATCGTATGGTCGTCTTTTTCAATCCAGGCGAAGACTTCCTGCCGGGTTTTATCGTCAGGACAGGGCCCGGTTGCGACGCCCCTGATGTTGATATGTTCATCAGGCCACAGGGGATTGGTGAACTTGATATCCAGTCGTCCTGCGTTCCACCAGTTGTTGCCAAAATATTGTTCAAGCAGGTGTCCGACATAAGACATGGTCATGAACCCGCCAACCACAACGTCCTGAAATCCCAACGCCAGGGATGCGTTAAGATCAGTATGATAGCTTCGACTGCCGTGAAAAAACTGCCCGCACATTTCGAGAGTGACTAACGCGTCGATCGATTCGAGTTCTGATCCTTCCGGTACGATAAATTTCCTGGCACCTTCCTTCTTCCCCGGGTCGCGAAATTGTACTTGCTCGACAGGCTCGTCAAGCAGAAAAGACTGGTGATGTTTGGATCTAACGACCACTTCATCCGCGGCATTGTTCAGAGTCATTGCCGTATTGACAACCGTTCGGTTCCTGCGGCGGTAGATGTCTTCTATCACTGCATGGGCGACGTAGGACTCCCGGGTTGAGAGTGGCTGATTGAGTTCCCATTCCTGGCGCATCCACAGGTGCCCCTTATCCTGCTGGAAACGACTCGCCTCATGGAAGCTGTCTGCGGACCCCGCCAACATCGAGGGTACTGCGTGTCCTGCAACATCACTTAAGGGACGGTCTATTTCAAGTCCTGCAAAATAATCATCAACCATCCTGTCACTGACCTTAAAATCTCGGGGCGTCAGTACTTTACCGATGGCAGGATTACTGGTTTGTTCTACACTCGTGGTAATTCACCCGCACCTACTGAAAATCATACTCAAAATCATACTTAGAACCCATAACTGATGTAGAGACTTGGTCCCTTGAATTCCAGATCATACTTTTCAACGCGACTGATTTTTTTCACTGTTACATCAATGTCGGCGATCTCATAAGTCGCGCCGATACCAAATCGATCTGTAATCCGATACTCCGTAGCGAAGTCAAAATACGTGTAGTCGCCTTTTATCTGGTCTATCTCCACGCTAAGCCAGCCGAAACTTGCGTTAACCTCCCATTTTGGGTTGATCATATAGGTAACTGCGCCGCGTAGATTGGGAAGCGGAGCGAGTACATCAGCATTAGCTCTGCCATTTGCTAGAGTCACAATACCGGAACCATCGGTCACCGAAATTTGCCCTGATATGGAGGATTCAATATCGAAGGCGTGCAGGCCCATTCCTACCACCATTTCCCATTTGTTATTGCGAATGAATGAATACCCAATGTCAACAAGGTAGGTATCCAAATTAAACTCTGTATTGATTTCTCCCCCGGCAGTGAAGTCCTTGCCGTCAAAATTGAAATCTTTTGTTGCCAGCCCGCCGCCATCCAACGCGAGCTGCCGGTACGCCAGGCTCAGGGACCACTTTTTTGTAAAATGCCAACGATATAAGGCACTGACTGCGGTAGTTGAGTCATCTGAATTCAGATCATCCGCCAAGTCGATTACCACGGGCGGAAATGGGTCAATCGTCGCGCCCAGTCGCACCGTTGCTTCCTGCTTATAGACACCAAGACGAAAAAAATGGGTGTCTTCAATTGAGCTGCCCGCCATAGCAGCAGTAGAAAACAACGAATAAAACACGAGGGCGGTCCAGATCTTGAGGTTGTACATCTTTGAAATCCTTGCCTGTGCTTTTATGATTACGTCACCGAACCACGTACAGTTATATATCACGGATAGCTTATTTGTGAAACCGTTCATGTACAACGCCAGTGCTGCAGCACTCTATGTACGCCAGGCGCCCTATTGCCAAAGCTTCGAAGAAGCCTTCATAAACCGAATCATCATGATCATACTCATGACGGTGTTACCGCTCTTTGGGTCCAACAGCATGGATTCATAGTAGTAGTATTCTGTTTTTGGAGTTTCACCCACAGCCAGTACTTTTGCGAAGGTTTCATAGTTGTAGTCAACAAAGGCTGGTCCATCTACCAATTGCAACTCGATGGCGCCGAACAGCCCGACTCCGTAATTCCCGTCTCGCGGCAACAGGGCAGCCTCACCCGGACGCATGGACTGTACCTGCAGTGCCGGTGTCATGATTTTATGGCCAAAAATACCGGCATTTGTGTAGGCTGCCAGTGGTTCGGTGACTACCGCCAGACGGTTGTCCAGTTTCGCCTGATCGATGTTGACCGGAACCACAGGACCGGCTTTGCCGATCTCTACACTGGCCAGGATTCTCAGGTCTTTGGCTTCCGGGATAATTTTTATTCGGTTTCTGACGGCAGAATTCGAATCCGGCTCATTAACAGAGGCAGTGCCATCGCAAATTTGGTTACCCGAAGGGTCATCCATCCAGATGTCGATTTGCTGGCTATCGTCAGTCGGGCGATTGGCTGAGGCTTGAACTGATTCACCATCGGTCGTCGCGTATCGAAAGTACAGTGACATGTTGCCGGTGTTAAGCCAGTTGTCCCCCAGGCTCTCGATAAGCAATGGTGGAAACTGCTCCATATGTAATGAGCCTGCGACGGTGCCGCCTCGAAAACCGAGCTTCTGAGCCGTAGCCTCGTCGTGAATACTGCCTGCACCTGCATTAATGGCACTGTTCCTGGGTTCTCGTAACGGGCCGGTGATGGCGCCATCATTTTCTGTGAAATTGAATGCCGTGTTCATATGATTCTCCAATTTGTTGTCGATTCGCCTGTTAAGTTGTCTCGCTTAATTGTTGATCAACTTTCTATCTGATGATGGTTAACACTACGCCTGCTGGATCATATTGCCAATGGCGTTTTGACATTTTGGTCGAGTGCATCGAGCATCTTCTCTGATGTCACTGGTAATGCGCGCATACTCTTGCCGGTTGCATCCAGTATTGCATTGACGATAGCCGGGGCAACGCCGCTCACAGATTGTTCCCCAATGCCTTTGCCGCCGTAAGGCGTGGGGCCGTCGACTTCAGCGCGAACGTGAATCGTGGTTAACTTTGGCATATCGCGCATTGTTGGTAGCTTATAATCACCCAGGTGGGCGTTGAGTACATAACCTTCTTCGTACATGATTTCTTCGAACAAAGTGTAGCCAAGGCCCTGTGCGAATCCCCCTTCGACCTGGCCCTGGTGTGCTGTCGGATTCAAAATGGTGCCGACATCGTGGGCGGTAACAAAATGTAGTACTTCGATCTCGCCTGTTTCCTCATCAATGGCAACCTCCGCGGCCTGGGCCGTGAATACTGTGCCCTCCGGCGGTGGGGCAATGTAAGTGACTTCCGCAGTGATGTCAGATCCGATTTCATGCATCAATCCTGACAGTTCGATTGAACTGCCCTGATGCCGTACCTGGCGGTTAGAATATTTAATATCGTCTGGTGCCCAACTATACTTGTTGGTCAGGTAACCATTGAGCTGCTGCCTGATTGAAGCGGCCGCTTCAAGGACTGCATTACCTGCTGCATTGGTAACCCGGGCGCCACCGACGCCTCCATCGGTTTCAATGGCATCGGTTGACCAGGTCTGCAACTGGATCTGATCGTAGGGTATGCCAAGCTCTTCGCCGATAATCTGACGCAACATGGTATAGAACCCTGAACCTGTATCCCGAAGAGAGATATTCAGGGTAATTGAAGCATTGGCAGAGATAGTAACCCGGGCCGTGGCATTGCCGCCGCCGGTATTGCGATTGCATATTGAAAAACCAATGCCCACTGCACGCCCGTCCTCGGTTCGATTTTTTCTATTCTCGTAGTTTATTGCTTCTGCAGCAGCTTCCAGCACCCGGCTGGGGATTGGGTCTTGCCAGTGTATTCCCAGTGGCGACAGGTCATCCTGTCGCACCACGTTCTTCAATCGGAAAGCCAGCGGGTCCATACCGATCTCGCGAGCAATGAGGTCTATATGGGTCTCACCAGCAAATATCGATTGTGGATCACCGGGAGACCGCATGGAACCACAAGGCACAAGATTGGTATAAACAAGTGAAGAATTGATTAATGCGTGATTGACGCGATAGGGGTCCAGGCAACGGGCGCCATAGGTCGACCCTTTGCCAGGTCGGAAAGCGCCGAAGGCACCACTGTCGTACACCAGGTCGGCCTGTCGAGCGACGATAGTGCCATCCATCATCACGCCTGTTTTAAACGTCATCACCGCGCCGTGTCTTGGATTACCGGCAGTCAGTTCCTCGGTGTAATCCATGGTTATCATAATCGGCCTGCCACAAGCCCGAGACAGCCAGTAGGCGACGTGAGTATCCATAAATCCGCCTTTGCCGCCGAAATCGCCACCAATAGGGCTTGGCAAGACAGTGACATCCTTTGATGTCAGTCCGATCCCACCGGCTATTTGGCCTCTCAGTTGAAACGGTGCTTTGCTGTTGGCCCAGACCTGAACATGGCCATCGGCTTCAATGTTAACAATACAGGCGTGCGGTTCGATGTAACCCTGGTGCTGGCGCTGGGTTCTAAAAGTGTGTTCGATAACATGGTCTGCTGATGCAAAACCCTGCTCGACATCACCCCGTCGCCAGCTGATTTCGGCACAGTTGTTAGGATGAGCCCGAGGTTCTTCCATGCGACCGACATACTTGTCAAAGTCCGGGTGTAGTACCGGCGCCTCATTGGCGCGGGCTGACTCAATATCGAGTATCGCTGGTAGGGGTTCGTAGTCAACATCGATCAATGCAATGGCTTCCCTTGCGATATCCTGGTTCTCCGCCGCCACAGCTGCGATTTTCTGGCCCACAAAGAGTACCCTGTCCGTCGCCAGTGGTTCAAAATCACGCAACATTCGACCGACTTTGTGATCCGGTAAGTCCTTGGCGGTAATCACTGCATGGACGCCGGGTAATTCGATAGCAGCACTGGTGTCAATCGAGAGAATTCGGGCGTGGGGATAAGGCGAGCGGAGACATTTTCCCACCAGCATACCTGGCAAACGAATATCGCCGGGATACAGGGTCGTACCGGTCACCTTTTCCGGTCCTTCGACTCGACCTAGCGGTTTTCCAATCTGTTCATATGACTGTTCGTCTGTCATGGGTATTACCTTGAGATTGGCCTTGAGATTGGCCTTGATATTGCGCCGATGGAAGCGTTCAGTGTTTCTGAAAAATCGCGCATGATTGAATTGATTTTTCTCTTGATTAACGGTCGTCCTAGTTCCCCTATTCGCCCAAGAAACGTCGTTTCCAGCTTTAGCATCAAATCCGAAGCTGGTTCAAGAGCTGAGTCTGTCGCTTCGATCAGTTGCATTTGAAGTGAAGCCTTGAAGCCGCCGCCTGCTCTTGAGTCGTTTGCTTTGGCTTCAAGAATCGCGGTCCAGCGTTCTTTGTCCCGTAAAGTGACAGTCACCCGACCTTTAAACTTTAGTTTCACAGGTCCCATGCTGACCGGCAGAACCCCCTCGTACTCATCAGGTTGAAGGACCGTCAGGTCTTCTACACCGGACAAGCAGGTGGCGACCTTATGGACATCCATGAGAAGTTCCCACAGGCTTTCCCTGTCCGAATCAACCCGAAAACGCTCTTCAAATTTCAATGTCTTTCCCGTTAGAACCCACTGCTTTCAGGATCATTCGCCTGACCCAAACCCGTACCATGCGTCGTTTGTAGTCAGCACTGCCCCGGGTATCGTCCATCGGTTCGGTTTGTCTGGCAGCTGCCAGGGCTGCTTCGTCGGCAATTGTGACGGATACTGGCCTGCCTTTAAGCACTTGTTCTGCAGATGTGGCCTTGATGATTGTCGGGCCGACTCCGCCGAGAAGAATGTGGCTCGACTGGCATTGATTGTCGACCATCTTCAGGCGTACGCAAACAGTCACACAGGCGTAGTCTTCAACGCTGGCAGGGGTGAATTTCTTGAAGGCTATCCGGTGGTTTGCTAGAGGGATTGGAATCTTGATGGCTGTGATCATTTCGTCTGGTTCAAGCACGGTTTCATAATGGTCGCGATACAGCGCAGATAGAGCCAGTTCACGTAACCTGGGGACCGATTCGACGATGACAATACCGCCCAATGCGGCCAGTGTGACAGGGGTGTCCTGATTTGGGTCGGCATGAGCGAGGGTCCCGCCCATGGTTGCCATGCTCCTGATTCGAGGATTGGCAACTTCCCTCAGGGTTTCAACAATGACCGGGGCTAATTCCTGGATGAGTTTATTCCGCTCTATTTCTGCGAGGGTGACCAGTGCTCCGATGGTGATCATATTTTCAACCTGCTCAATGCGGTGCAGGTCCGCAATCTTGTGAAGGCTGATGAGACGGGCAGGGTTGGCTATTCGTTGTTTCATCAAATTGAGCAGGCCGGTACCACCCGCGACAATTTGACTATCATTGTCACCCAACAGGGAGAGCACTTCGGTTTTACTGCTGGGTGTGATGAGTTCGAATTGCCTCACGGTTATCGCTCCGATGGGTTGGGATTAGACGTCGGAGAATAGGCTAGGGCGGCCGCTTTAACCGAGTCGGCGATCTTGTAGTAGCCGGTACAGCGACAGAGGTTACCCATCATCCATGCCTTGATCTGGTCGTCCGATGGCTCGGGATTTTGGTCCAGCAGCGCTTTGGTAGTGAGTACCATGCCAGGGGTACAGATACCGCACTGAAACCCTCCCTGGTCGATAAAGGCTTGTTGAATAGGGTGCAGGTTGTCGGGCGTGCCCAGTCCTTCGATGGTGGTAATATCCGCGCCATCACAGCGGACTGCCAGCTCGAGGCAGGCGCTCACAAGGCGGCCGTTAACCAGGACTGTGCAAGCGCCGCAGACGCCAACACTACATCCTTCTTTGGGGCCGGTGATTTTCAGATCATCCCTGAGGCAGTCAAGCAGTAGTCGGTTTGGCTGTGTTTCAAGGGAGTGCGAATCGCCGTTTACGCGAAAGCTGATTTGTTGCTTCATATTTTTTGCTTCAAAGAAATAGGCTGGCCGTTGTTGTAGTACCCTGAACCTTTGAGGATTAACTAATTCTCTCCAAGAATCAAACCCATTCTGTACTCGAAGCTGCAATTGAGCAAAGGCCATTGACACCATCGGTATCATATTACTATTGTTAGGCCTGATTCTTTGGAATTGTCACGATGGCAGGCCCACTCACAGGCGTTAATGTACTTGAGTTTTCCCAGGTTATTGCCGCTCCCTTTGGCGGTCAGGCATTGGCAGATATGGGTGCCAGCGTGCTGAAGGTAGAACCGCCGGAAGGAGATTCCTGGCGACTTCAACTACCATTTTCTCCCCTGGAATCGAAAACATTCCAGTGTCTGAATCGTGGAAAAGACAGTATTGCATTAAGGTTGAACCTGCCGGAAGGACAGAAAATAGTGCACCAGTTGATTCCGGAGACGGATGTTGTACTCATCAACTATCGACCCGATGTACCGAAAAAATTCAACATCGATTACGAATCCCTGGCGGCAATTCGACCGGACCTGATTTATGTAGATCTGACTGCGTTTGGCAGGCAGGGTCCCTGGGCATTGAGGCCCGGATATGATGGTGCGGTACAGGCTGTTTCTGGTTTGATGGCGGCCGAAGGGAAAACCAGGCCGGGAGAAGGGTCACCCATGACAATCTCATCGACAGCAGTGGCTGACTTCAGTTCAGGCATTGCCATGGCAGATGCGGTGACGACGGCGTTATATCATCGACAGATGACCGGGGAGGGTCAGATGGTGGAATGTTCACTGCTCGCGACAGCTCTGAACCTGCAGCTGCCAGTAATAATGGAACACCCTCTTGCAGATGGAAAACGCAATGCTGCACGGGATGTGAGGCAAAGACGAGCTGGGCAAGGTGCATCCTTCCAGGAGTTACTGGATATTCGTCGCGAGGCCATAGGATTTGAAAAAGGTTTTCAAAAGGAGTCTGAAGACAATTTTTTTCATCGGCCGTTTCTTACCCGGGATGGCGTGCTTGTGGTTGCCGCCGAAACTGAAGGGCAGCAAGAAGCAATGCGTAAACTATTCTCCCTGTCTCCGAAACCATCACAGGATGAGATTGAACAGATGATTTCGACAATCGGTAATTCTGATTCCAGCACAATCATGTCGATGCTGATCGACGCCGGGATACCCACTGCCCCCGCTCATTATCCGGAAGAAATGATTAATGATGAAACCGTGCTGGCGAATAAATGGCTGATGGAATTGCACCATGATGTCACCGGGCCGCAGCAGCAGATGAAGCAGGTGCCCTTGATATGATCATTGATTG
>DUAT01000077.1 GCA_012960755.1 Gammaproteobacteria bacterium | reverse complement strand
CAACGGATTATATCAACTGCCGGTAGCAGCTTAATTTAAGAAATCGCACAGGACAGGAAGTTAGAATCTTGTAATTTGCGTAGTAAACATACGTAATACGTGGTAAATTCTCCCTGCTTTTCTAAACCCCTAATAAATTTGAGTCGACCCATGAATAAAACAACATCAAATAAAGTCCCCGAGAGTGTGCACAGTATCCCGCTAGATGAGATTGATCCTTCTGATCCAACCTTGTATGAAACAGACAGCCACTGGTCAATGTTCGAACGGTTGCGTGAGGAAGCACCAGTCCACTTTTGTAAGGAAAGTCCGTTCGGGCCATATTGGTCCGTCACTAAATTTGCAGATATATCAGAGGTTGAGAAGAATCATCAGGTTTTTTCATCTGAACCGGCGGTGTTCATTGGTGATAATCCAGAAGACTTCCAGCTCGATATGTTCATAGCAATGGACCCGCCCAGGCATGACGAGCAACGTAAAGCGGTTACGGGTGTTGTCGCTCCAACTAATCTAGCCTTACTTGAGCCTCTGATTCGTGAACGTGTGGTGGAAATCATGGAAGGCTTGCCAGTAGGAGAAACATTTGACTGGGTGGAGCGTGTGTCGATCGAATTGACAACCCGTATGTTGGCGACACTTTTTGACTTTCCATTTGAACGACGTTCTAAATTAACCTACTGGTCCGATATGGCAACGGCAAGCCCCGAGATTGCAGGAGATGATAGTGTCTCGGCCGAAGAGCGGATGGCAGCATTGATGGAATGTCTGGAAGAATTCACAGTTATCTGGAATGAGCGAGTCAATAAAGACCCTGATGGCAGCCTTGATTTTATAACGATGCTATCGCACTCGCCTGCGACTAAAAACATGACACCCTATGAGTATCTTGGAAACCTAATACTGCTTATTGTTGGTGGCAACGACACGACTCGAAATTCGATTTCCGGTGGCGTTATTGCGCTTAACCAGAATCCAGGTGAGTACGAAAAATTAAGGGCGGATGCCAGTCTCATCCCAAGCCTTGTATCAGAGGTTATACGCTATCAAACACCGCTAATGCACATGCGAAGATGTGCAACAGAAGATACCATTCTATCTGGTCAGCATATTAAGAAAGGTGACAAGGTGGTGATGTGGTATATCTCAGGAAATCGGGATGAAGCAAGAATTGAACGCCCTAATGAATTCATCATTGACCGAAAGACTCCGCGTAATCATCTTTCTTTTGGGTTTGGTATTCATCGATGCATGGGAAACAGACTCGCCGAGATGCAATTACGAATTGTCTGGGAAGAAATTATGGAGCGATTCAGTATGGTTGAAATGGTAGGGGAGCCAACACGCTTAAGATCAAATTTTGTTAGAGGCATTACAAAAATGCCGGTTCGTTTGCATAGACGATAATTGGGTTCGATAAACGACCATGAAGATGAAAGAGCTTGAAGAGCATAGTGGCGTCAGCCGTGAGGCAATACGTTTTTACATACGCGAAGGTATTCTGCCTCAACCAGAAAAACCAAAACGTAATGTTGCCTTTTATTCTGATATCCATCTCAAACGTCTTTTGGGTATTAAGTTCATGCAGCAGGAGCGGGAGATGTCCCTTGCCAGGATCAAGTCTTTACTCGCCGATGGTGAGTTTGATGCCATTGCGAACCCATCTTCGCTGCGTGGGCTTGAGCAATTGTTGCCTGCACTCGTGGATGGTGAGGCACCCGCAGAAGATAAATCGCTTAATGAGGTTTCACTTGAAACAGGTCTGTCAGTTTCAGAAATAATCGAGATTGCTGATTGCGGTGTGATAGATATACGAGTTGATGAAGGTGAGAGGCGGATCGGTTTTCGCGATGTCATCGTTCTTAGAAATTGGGGCCTGGCACGACAAGCAGGATTTTCTGAGGCACGAGGGTTTGGCTCTGGTTTTCTGAAGGTATACCAGGATTTGGCAGTGCAATTGGCGGAATATGAGGTGGATCATGTGTTCAGTGGTTTTGAAAACGAGATAGGGGCAGGAGAGACAGCAGATGCTGTCGCAAAGGGAATCGAATATGCAAATAACATGCTGCGCCAATTACATACCAAGGCCTTGTTGAATGCTGTGAGGAAAAGGATAAATCCATCCGACAAGTAGAATTCAGACAATAGAAAAATGGAGATTTTACAATGAGCTATGAAGATATTCTTTATGAAGAACGGGATGGGGCTGCATGGATTACGATAAACCGGCCTGACGTCTATAACGCATTTCGTGGAACGACTTGTGAGGAGCTTATTAAGGCATTTAACAAGGCAGGATATAACCCGGATATTGGCGTCATTGTATTTGCCGGTGCTGGTGATAAGGCTTTTTGTACGGGTGGAGATCAATCTGCCCATGATGGTAATTATGATGGACGTGGCATGATTGGCTTGCCAGTTGAAGACTTGCACGCAGCCATTCGTGATGTTCCAAAACCAGTTATTGCGCGCGTGCAGGGCTACGCTATTGGTGGGGGTAATGTCTTCGCAACACTTTGTGATATGACCATTTGTTCTGAAAGTGCCATCTTTGGCCAGGTGGGGCCAAAAATGGGTTCTGTTGATCCTGGCTATGGCACCGCTTACCTGGCTCGTGTTGTTGGTGAAAAAAAGGCGCGGGAGATCTGGTATTTGTGTCGGCGTTACTCCGGTCAGGATGCTGTTGATATGGGGTTGGCCAATATCTGCGTACCTGATGATCAACTGGATGCTGAAGTCGACAAATGGTGTGCAGAGATTATGGAGAAGAGCCCAACAGCGTTGACAATAGCCAAGCGTAGCTTCAATGCTGACAGCGAGCATATTCGCGGCATCGGCAATCAGGGTTTTGTATCTCT
The DNA here is from genome assembly GCA_012960755.1 of Gammaproteobacteria bacterium. The sequence continues at coordinate 23,826 of DUAT01000077.1, read as the reverse complement.
CAAGATGTACTACGATTCTGACGAGTCAAGAGAGGGAGTTGATGCCTTGTCCGAAAAGCGTAAACCAGACTTTCGAAAATTTACCAAATAGAACTGACATTAGAAGGGAGTTTTGATGGATTATTCCTTTACACCGGAACAGATAATATTCCAGGAGACCATTCGGCGTTTCGCGGCGGATAAGCTGGCACCTTACTATCAGCAGCGTGAATTGGATGGCACCATCGACAGTAAATTGTGCGAGGAGATGGGTGCACTAGGGATGATAGCGCCTGAGCTGCCAGAAAAATTTGGTGGCCTGGGGCTCGACAGCATCACCGCCGGTATCGCGGTTGAAGAAGTTGCAAAAGCAGACTTCAATGTTTCATATATCCAGCTTATTGGCTCGTTAATGGGGTCGTTGATCTCCCAGCATGCAACAGATGAAGTGGCACATCGTGTTGTTGATGGAATATGTGCAGGCAAGATTATTGTTGCACTTGGCTTAACAGAACCGGGTGGCGGGTCAGATGCAGCGCACCTGACGCTCCGTGCGACAAAGAAAGGAGACGACTATATTCTAAATGGTGAGAAAACTTCAATTTCTTTAGCCAACCAGGCTGACGAGATCGTGGTATTCGCTCGTACCGGAGAAGTGGACGGTGCTGGTGGTATCTCTGCATTTTTGGTCCCCATTAATGCAACTGGCGTGAGCACTACTTGCTTTGATGATCTCGGTTCGTCAGCCGTTGGCCGTGGTTCCGTTTTTTTTGATGATGTGCTGGTCTCTATGGATGCAATGATTGGACCTGAAAACCAGGGTTTTCGTGTCGTTATGCAGGGTTTCGATTACAGCCGTGCCTTGATTGGTTTGCAATGTGTTGCCTGTGCGGAATCTTCTATCTCCGAGGCCTGGGAGTACGTAAAAGAGCGTGAAGCTTTTGGTGGACCGATTGCGCGATTTCAGGGTGTCACTGAACCACTCGCTGAAGCAGAAACTTTGCTCTATGCAGCCAAACTACTTTGTTATAAAACGCTGTGGTTGAGAGATCAGGGTGAACCACATACCTCGGAAGCTGCCATGTGTAAGTGGTGGGCACCCAGGGTTGCATTTGATGCCATCCATAGTGCGCTACTTGTTCATGGGCACTATGGTTATAGCCGTGAATTGCCTCACCAGCAAAGGTTACGTGACGTGTTGGGTTTGCAAATTGGAGATGGAACTCAGCAGATCCAGAAGATGATTATATCGAGAGAGAAAATTGGCCGGGTAGCGGTGCCTTATTGAAATAAAAGTAAATTGGAGAAGAATATGGATCTGAAACTTGCTGGTAAATCCGTCATCGTGACAGGTGGTGCATCGAACATTGGCAGAGCTATCACACTGGGTTTCGCGAGAGAGGGGGCGAAAATTACTATCGCTGAACTGGATGTGGTGTTGGCAGAAAAGGTGGCAGATGAAGCGCGCAAGGCAGGTGCCGGGGAGGTTCAGGTTGTTCAAACTGATGTCACAGATATGGCACAGGTACAGGCCATGGTTGCCCAGGCTGTTGATAATTTCGACGGTGTAGATGTGCTGGTAAATAATGTTGGTTGGGACGATTTAATGTTCTTCACTCAAACAACACCAGAGTTCTGGGAAAAGATTATTAAAATCAACTTTGTTGGCATGTTGAATTGCACTTACACGGTACTTGAACATCTTGTGAAAACAGGTGGTGCAATCGTTTCGATCAGTTCTGATGCCAGTCGGCAGGGCGAGGCTCGAGAAGCCGTCTATGGTGGTATGAAGGCAGGCATAAACAGTTTCATGAAAACGATAGCAAAAGAGAATGGGAGATATGGTGTGCGCTGTAATGTGGTCTGCCCCGGGGTCACGATACCGGATGAAAATGAGGAAGTGAGTGATGCCAGCATGTGGTCAGACAGGGATGCTATGTTTACTGAGGATCAATTCGCAAAAATTGCTGCATCACTGCCTTTGAAGAAACTTGGCAAGCCAGATGACCTGGCCAATGCCGTGCTGTTTATGTCATCAAATGAAGTGGCAGGCCATGTCACCGGCCAAGTGCTGAGTGTCAGTGGCGGTTATAGCATGATTGGCTAAAGAAATATTCTGCAAGCCAGAATGATGTTGGAGGAATGAATAGAGATGGGTGACGCGGTAATTTATAAGGCTGAAGGCCGAGTAGCAGCACTGACGCTAAATCGTCCGGATAAATTTAATTGTATCTCCAGTTCACTATTAGAGGGCATTGAATCTGGCATTGAGCAGGCAGAGAAAGATTCCGGCATTCGGGTGATAGTAATCAAAGCCCTGGGTAAGCATTTTTGTACAGGCGCGGACCTGAAGGAAGTGAAAGAACATAGCCAAACTCGTGAATCGTTAGATGATTTTATAGGTTACGGCCATCTGGTTATGCAAAAACTTGAAGCTTCACCTTTGCCTGTAATTGCAGAGGTTAATGGTTATTGCCTGGCTGGTGGTCTGGAGCTAATGATGTGTGCGGATGTAGTTATTGCCGCGGAAGATGCCAGAATTGGTTGTCAGCACGCCCAATATGGTCTTGTGCCGGGCTGGGGAGGTACCCAGAGGCTACCAAGAATAGTCGGTATGAGAAGGGCGCTGGATTTAATGTATTCAGCCCGCTGGTTGACTGCCGCCGAAGCTCTTGATTGGGGGCTGGTCAATCAGGTTGTTATTTCTTCTAGCTTGAGCTCAGCTACTTTCGAATATGCAGACAAGCTTGCTTCAAGAAATCCAGAAGCGCTTGCGGCAATGAAACAGTTGGCGCGTCAAGGTGTCGATTTGTCACTGGATGAAGCTCTGGCTTTAGAGCAAAACCTCGCCGTTCCAGCGTTGATGAGTGAGAATGTGGCAGAAGGACTGAAGGCCTTCAGGGAAAAACGTGAACCGGTGTTCAAGTAGCTAAAGCAAGTTCCAAATTCACATAAGCGATATTGTTTAATGGAAAAAGAAGATGGATAAAAAGCTACAGATCGAGATCCTGGAACGCCTGTTTGACTTGAAGGATATGAAAACGACTGACCTGGCGAGTTTACCCTGGAGCGAACCCGGGTGAATCCCGGATGTATGTGTCTCTGTACACGCCAGAAGCGACGATTCCGTCATACTGAAAATAATCTGGGAGGTTTTCGCGAATAGACTCTATCCAAAACCCGGTCTCTTTCTCCAGATAATGGTAGCCGCTTTATTGCCGAAACAGAAAGCGATAAAGGCTTGCTTGAAGAACTTACCCTGAATGACCCAATTGGCAAGAAAGGGTCGGTCAATCAGGTGGGAGACAAAAATATCTTCCACTTTGCCTGATTCAAATATTGGGATTGAATGGTTTAATAATAACGGGGTTAGATTTTTTATAGCAGGTTTAGGCTTTTTGTAGAAGGTCCTGGCTGGTGTCGTGCATCTTCTCTAAAGCGCGAATAAGCTGCTGCAATTGTCGGTCTGTAAGATTAGCAGTTACATCCTTTAGAACAATGTCACCAACGCCCTGCATGGAAGGCAGAAGCTTTTTTGCCTTTGCTGTACAGTAAACCTTCTTGATTCTTCTATCTGTGCTGTCGGGTTTTCTAATCAGTAGCTTTTTCTTCTCGAGGCGGTTGATAATTCCCGTTACAGCCATCCGGCCAACACCGAGTTCTTCGGCTAAATCTATTTGTGTGATGCCGGGGGTACGTGAAACATGTCCAATTGCGCGCCATTGTGATCGCGTTAGATCTGCGTGCTTTAACCGGGTATCCCAGATCTGTGTGATCATTTTTGAGAGGTCGTTAAGGAGAAAGCCGAGTTTGGGGCCCAGATGGGATTCTTGCATGTTGCCGTTCTTTTTTTTTGTTTTTGGTGCAGATTTCTTCGAGGCCATCTTTGCCAGAACCAGTGTTTCAGGTAAGCATGGAGTATCTATCAAAATGTGCTGCTAGTCCATCCTGATCACTGAGCCAATACCCACGGCTAGGGATTCGCGTGGTTTTTACTGTATCAAGTTTGTTGGGTGGAATAGTCGTTAGCCTTGTGCTGTTGCTAACTATTATACAGCCAAGGCTTTTTACCTTTTAGGGAATTCTATCTGGGAATCTGGGATAATAGTTACAATAGACTGTGATGTTTATCTTGTGGTGTCCAGAACTTCTGGTTTTAGCGTGAGTTGCAATGGGGGCCTAAATAGATGGAAACTCAAGAGAGCCATGTGATGGCAAATGGCCACCGCCTTAATACCCTGCGAATTGGAAAGATTAAAAAGGAGAAGCCAACGCTAATCTTTCTTCATGGCGGGTTGGATTGCATTGCCATGTGGCGTGAATTTCCAGCCCGGTTGGCTGCCGCGGCAGGTTTGGCGGCCATTGTGTATGATCGTTGGGGGCACGGTAAATCGGACCCCCTGGTGTTGCCACGGGATGGGGACGCTCGAATTGTTGAAGCGGATCAACCTATAATCGATATTATCAGGCATTTTGGTATCGGTAAGGTTATTCTGGTGGGGCATAGTTTTGGGGGTGCAATTGCGTTGCTGGCTTCAGGTATTCATAGCGATCTCGTCATTGGGACCATAGCCATCACGCCCCAATTGGTGGCTCATGCCGACGGTAAAGAGGGTCTGGCGAAGGCCATAGCAGCTTTTAAGAGCGGTAAACTGCGTGATAAGTTGATGGTTTTTCATGGTAATCAGACGGATACTTTATTTGAGGATTGGTCACAAGGATCATCGAGGCCTAATCAGAAACCGAGGGATTATTCGACCCAACTCAACGAAGTCGAGTGTCCGGTGCTTGTTATTTATGGTAGGCAAGATAATTATGGGTACATGCATAATCTGGAATTCACTGAGAAAAATTTAACCTGCCGAAGTGAGAGTCTGGTTATTGATGACGCCCGTCATTACCCTCATATAGAAATACCGGAAGTGGTAATAGATACGTGTAAGAACTTTATCTGCGCTTTAGACCAGGCTCATTAATTGTAACTTGAGTTGTTTTATTCTGGATGTATACATGATTTAGCCTTTAAACCAGCATGTCAGATCATCTGGAAAAGAGTAATGGTTCTGCTTTTACTCTTGCGTGATTGAAAACAGAGCGGAGGTAAAGAAGAATCATGTTTCCATCGCATTGAGAAACATACAACGTAGCAGGATGAGAACCTGGTCATTGGTAAGAGATACTCCTTAAACAACCCCTTCAGTCTGTAGGCTGTCTAAATCAGCTTTTGAAACACCAATCGATTCCAGGATCGTATTTGTGTCTTCTCCGATGCGTGGAGCCCGATTTAGCAACTCATTCTTACCTAAGTTGTCCAGGTTGAGAACGGGGCGAATAAAATCAAATTCTCCTGCATCGGGGTGGCTAGCTGTTCCAACCATATTCCGGTGGCGCAGCTGCGGGTTGTCGAAAGCTTCAAAGGGCTGATTGACTCGGCCAATTTCGATATCCAGTGGTGCCAATTCCTCTACCCATACTTCCGCCGGTTTTTGCAGGAACACTTCACGAAGGAAAGACCGTACATCGTCTGGATCACTCATGTCCGCAAGTTCAGGTCGTCCGAGGTGCTGAAATAACTTCTGCCTGGAAGCATCCCTGTAGGCGCAAAGAACCAGGTAGGTATTATCCGCTGCTGTATAAATATCATAGACTGGAGAAGTGACAGGTTCATCGACTCTTGCACTCATATCTACTAAATCAGAATGCTTCCTAACACCATGAGATAATGCAAGCAGGGAGAAAGCACTATCGAGCATGGCAAGGTCAATGAAGGTGCCCTGGCCTGTTCGTTCTTTATTATGCAACGCCGCTAAAATAGCGTAGGCCGCACTGAGCCCAGTGATACCATCTGCAAGGTATGCCTGCGGATTTGGCGGTGCAGCATTTGTTGTGCCAGCGAGCTCTCGCAACATTCCGGAGATACCCAGGAAAATCAGGTCATATCCTGGAGACTGGCTCAAAGGCCCGCTTACTCCATAACCAGAGACAGCACAGTAGATGATATTTTCATTGTTAATTTTAATTGCTTCATAGCCGAAGCCGTTCCGGTCTGCTACACCTGGACGATTACCTTCGAGAATGACATCTGCCTTTGCTGCAAGCTTAAGGAACAGATCTTTACCAGCGCTATTTCGAAGATTCAGCGTAATTGAACGTTTACCCTGATTGAGGATGAGATCTTCATCATCGACGGGCCTCTGTTTCGGAACTGGCCGTTCAATACGGATCACATCCGCGCCAAGATTGGCCAAGAGGTAGGTGCAGTATTTTCCTGGTGTCAAAGTACCAAGATCAAGAATCTGAACACCGTTGAGAGGTTTAGTCATCCAGCTTTGGTGCCGTATACAAAGCCAAGCTGATGTGGCATCAACCACTCAGAATGGGTATCCACGAATCCTGCCTCTTCAAAGAATGCCCGGTATTCAGGCCCCGACTGAACGCGACCCGTATAGTGGCCTTTAGTTACACCTGCAAGATTGAGAAACACCGGGTCTATAGGGCCATCTTTATCATCGTTTAGCATATAGTCCATCACCAGACAGGTACCGCCAGGCAACAATGCATCATAAGTTTTTTTCAGTATCCCAATGACTTCATTCTGGTTGTAGCCTTGCAGGGGCGTGATGAAGCTGATCAGATCACAGTCGTCAGGAAATGGCGCATCAAAGAAGTTACCATTTACAGTGTCGATTCGATCCCCAAGATTGTGTTTGGTAATGAATTCCCGTGATATCGCGGTTACATTGGGGAAATCCAGAATCGTTACTTTTAGCCCAGGGTTTTTTTCACATGCGGCTATGGCGTAACACCCTGAGCCACCAGCAACATCGAGCCATCTACTAAACTTTGAGAAATCGAAGCGTTTTGCCAATTTGTGACCCAGAGGAAGGGACGCGTTGTATCCAGCCTCGGTGAATCGCCTGGCTTTGTCAGCATCTTCCATCATTGCTTCGTAGTTGCCCTTGTCAGGTGGCGGCTCAGTTGGTTTAACAAAGTGTTGTGCCAGGTTCTTGAATCCATCGTATTCGGAGATTGGTTGATAGATTAAATACTGGCCAAAATAGGTTGGTTTACTCTTCACAAGGTAGCGCGATACGTCGCTGAAGTTCTCCAGCTTGCCGTCAACTTCACGTACAAGGTCCATTGCCTTGCAGGCGCTCACCAATCGTTCGATCATCTCCGTGTCGAGATCAAGAGCGGAAGCAATCGTACTGATGTTACCTTTCCCTTCGTCGATCAGGGTAAATAACCCCAGTTCAAGTGCGAGTACCATTGCGCCTGTTTTCTTGAAGGAGAATGCTAGTTCATTAAGACGCTCGGTCTTTAGTGTTGCGGTGAAATCATCTGTTTCGTTCAATAATTTTCCCTGGTTAAAAATACATATTGTTTAAGCAAAGGTGGCCGTACCAATCCCCGATAGACCTACAGATCGAGCAGCGCCACCAGGCGTTCCGGTTTCAGGTCATCACCAGCATATATTTCACCGTCGATAGCAAGGGCTGGGGAGGTACGGATACCGAGACTCTCAAGTAGCCCTGCTGCATCGTCATCCACCATCAGATCTTTCGTTTCGAAGGCTAGCCCTTCTGTTTTCAGTATGCGTTTTAAAGTCTCGCAAGGTGCGCAGAGAGGGGTTGTATAGACTGTCAGTTTTTTTGCCATTGACTAATCCTCACTTGTTACCTTTTCAGCTTTCCTGTCTTTATAGCGTTTTTTGGCTTCCATCCAATGATCGTATGCTTTCCCCTCAAGGAAGGGTTGCTCTTCTGTAAAGATGGTTTTTTTCCAATCTTCCCCGGCAGGCCATGTAAATGGTGCAACCTCTGTAGAACCAGGTTTCTCAGTTATTTCCAACATTGTCAGGGCAATATCCATAACGCTGGATTGCATCTCCTGATCAAAGGGTACTCCGCAAGGGTTCCCGAGTGGGAAATCAACATGTACCAGTCGTGATACACCGCATCGCTCCACAATATCACGTGCAGTAGCGATGACTACTGTGGGGATACCATTAGCTTCCAAGTGGCGTGCTACCAGACTCACGGTCTGGTGACAGACGGGTCACACGGGTGTGAGAATGGCGATATCCACTTCATCTTCTCTGCATCTCCTGAGAATCTCAGGTGCATCGACTTCGATTGTTTTTTTCTGGCTGTATGCGGTATAGACACCATGGCAACGCGGCGCCATGCTTCCGATTCGGCCCTGCTCAACCTTTTCCTGTAAGCGAGTAACAGGAAAGTAGGTATTCACATCATCCAGGTTAGTAGCGTACTTGTCATAATGTTCTTGTTTGCTGAATAACTGGTCTATTGGTGTGTCTGTCGGAAGGCTATAGGCATTGCCCACTAAATGCTCATTGATCCCACCACCTTTATTACCTTCCGGTTGCTTTATAGCGACATCACTGGTGGAAATGATAGTGACTCGGCTCTCGGAAAGCGGTTTAGCTGGTCGGGCGAATGGAATGTCGTCGAAGTGCGCCCACTCGTATGGTTTTGCATAACCTTGTGATAAGTAGTAATCACGGGTTCTGTCAATATATTTAACATGTTCGCTCATAGCCAATCCAGGAGGGTAGTTATAATTGATAAGCCACCTTACATTCTAAAACCCGGTACGGCAAGTTCCAGCCTTGTCCAATATGAAATTGTTCGTACGGTTGAAAAGATAAGTGAGCCATATTTTATTCCGACACTGCTAGCATTTATCGTTAGTGGCGGGATTGTCATGTTTGGTGTTTGTCATGCTGTTATCATAGTGGTGTTCAAAATCATGATAAAGTATAATATGTAATCATGATTACAATATATTTCGATACATATTGAAGCGTATATCTTTCATATCGGCCTGCCTGTCGTCAAGAAATATGGCTAGCGGTACCACTGGTGTCAACAAATTTGTGACCTCTATGGATAAGCTTCACTGCAAGTCGTTCCCCTGGTGCGGCTACTTACTGTGATGAGAATTCCCTGCAAAGGTCATCTTCGGAGCTACCGGTTTTTTCGGGCCTCCGGCAAATCGCATCACAGCTCAATGTCGCTCATGTACTGGAGGGTTCAGTGTGCACTTCGGTTGGTAGGATCCGAGTCACTGCACAATTGATTGATGCGGTAACTGATACGCACCTCTGGTCACATAAATTTGATCGTGAACTGGGAGATGTTTTGAGCATACAGGACGATATTGCGACTGAGGTCGCCAATCGTCTTCAGTTGACAATGATGGACACAGCGCCGAGATTAGTCGAACTCGATCAGGAGAACTACACTTTGTTCCTGCAGGCCCGTTCCTTGAAAAATCTGGGCACAGCCGAGAGCACCCGTGAAGCGATCGCCTTTTTTCAGCGGGTGGTAGCCGCCGAGCCGAAACATGCCCCCTCCTGGTACCATCTCTCTGTTTTGCACCTGGACCAGGTGATTCACGGGTGGACGCATATAGATGAATCGCTCCGTCTGGCCAGACATACTGCCACTGAAGCCATAAGCGCGGATGCGGACTATGCACCAGGGCACATTGCTCTTGCCGCCACGATGTTGGTTGATCCAGAGGCCGATGATCAGGGAACGGCATTCCAGCAGATTGTCAATCTGGTACTGCAAGCATTAGCAATAAATTCGGGCAATGCGGACAATATCAGAATGGCTACTATAGTATCTATCACGTTGGGACGGCTGGAGGATGCTATGGTTCTGGCCCGCTACGCCAACACATTGGACCCTATCAATGCCAATGCAGCCATACAGATGGCGATTATTTACAACTATGCACAGCGCTGGTCCGAAGCAGAGGCCAGTGCCCGCAGAGCATTGGAGCTAAGTTCCAATATTTCTGAAGGCTCAATGGAACTGGGGATTGCACTGCTTAACCAGGGGCAAATTGAAACCGCATTGATTGCCTTTGAACAAGAGACCAACCCTGCTCTCAAATTGAAGGGTACTGCCATTGCCTATTCTGCGCTAGATCGACCCGCTAAGTTCGAGCTCGCACTGAGCCGCTTGAAGGCCGATTTTGGAAAATCCAATCCCGCTGCCATTGCCCAGGTCTACACTTCCGTCGGCGATAACGACGCTGCCTTTGCGTGGCTGGATCGCGCTGCTGACTCGGGCTACTTTTCAACCCGGTGGTTATTCCAGGATTCTTTGTTGCACAATCTGCATTCAGATTCGCGCTGGGGACTCTTCCTGGCAAAAACGGGCACCAACCCTGAACGGCTGGCTAATTTTGAATTTGAACCGCTGCCTTATCTCCAGACAAGCTTCTCGGTGGAGAGCCCCTACTCAAAGTAATCGTCTTCCTCAAAACCAACTCCTTTATGTTGTTAAGGCTAAAGAAAACTGAGCAATCAAACGTCTTCTTCCGGGTCCCAACTTAACAAGTTCAAAAATGCAACTAGGTTTGCTGTCACCTATTCCTACTCCTTACATAGTAATCAATCACTTAGATAGCGAAATTTGGCTAAATAGGTGACAGCACTAATTTCTCTAACCCAGGGCACACAAGGCGTGAAAGGGTTTTAGTATCACAGGCTTCGAACCTGGGTGTCGGGGGTTAGAATCCCTCTGGGCGTACCATTTTTAAAGGCCCCAACAGCTTTTTTTGCGAATTGGATTTTATAATCACAAATGGATTTTATAATTCCCTAAAAGGTGCTCTCAATCGTGATTTTTCTTTGATATTTCAACTACGTTTGGTGCCCTTCGATACACCTTTTCAATGATGGTTGGATCGGAATGATCCATGAGTTTCTGCGCATGTATTAACTCATTGTCGATTGGAAAGTTAACAGCGCCGTTAGGATCAGGCAGGTGTTGGTCCGGCAATCATGTGCCGCCAAAAACGGCGTTCTTCGCCTATTGCAAAGTCGCCACCTGCCTTGTGTTGTACTGACGCGTTGTCCCAGATCAGGATGTCGTTGGCTTGCCAGTTGTGCTCGCACTTCGGCGCGTTGGCTTCTGCCAGGTCCTGCAGACGCTGCAGTAATTGCCTGCCTTCGTGAACTGGTAATTCTTTTATGTATGTAGCGCGATCAAGGTCGACAAAAATGGCCTCTGTACCAGCATCAGGGTGTGTACGTATTAAAGGGTGCTCGACGTCGATAAGCATGTCGGCTACACCCGTCGCAGAACGACGTGGTGGAAACGCATTTTGGTTGTTGTACGCATAACAAACCGTGAATGACCGTAGCCGTGCTTGCTCTTGCTGATCCAGTTGCAGAAATGCGGCACGCATATCCATAAAGTGTGTCGGACCGCCACCTGACTGCGGCAACGCTCTGGCATGTAAGATGGTGAACTGCGCGGGGTCTTCCGTATATGTGTCATCGCAGTGGTAGGTCTCAAAGAGACCCGGGCGCTCATCGTCCAGACCGCCAAAGCTCATCTCACCAAACTTCTCACGGTCCGCTTCTTTAAACACATATCCCGCATCAATGTGTTGCAGTTTTTCACTATAGCGATACTGGTCGCCTTGTTTAGTTCTGGCAACAGGGTCTTTAACGTCACCAAATAATTGCGATATTTTGGCGAAACCTTCTTTGTCCAGGCGCTCAACAATTGGCAGATGCAGCACGCCATTGTCAACCAACAGATGCCGTGCCGCTTCCGCGTCCTGACGACTCATTTCTGGATCGATTCCGTCAAACTTTGCTGTCATAAACTTCATCGCGCTTGCCTATGTGATAATGCTATCTGTTATTGATGGTTGGTGTTGATCAATTTGTGCTCGAAGCGTCCTTGCGCGGTGATCATAGCCATCGGGGTGCCATCCGGGTGCCAGGAAAATATAGCGCAATCGATCCTTAATCGTGACTGCGCTCAAAACGTCACGAAACAGGTTCACATATTCTCCTGCTGCCACACGGGCCGGGTTGTAACTGTTGATGTTCTTCGTCAAACCGTATGTTGGTTGCTCCTTAATCTGCTCTTCTGAAAACGTGCCGAACAGGCGATCCCAAATAATCAGGACACCTGCATGATTGCAGTCCAGGTACCTGATGTTGGACGCATGGTGCACCCGGTGGTGAGAAGGCGTGTTTAATATCAGTTCGATTACGGATGGCATTTTTCGCACTAATTCGGTATGCACCCAGAATTGATAAATCAGGTTGAGTGAAATCATGGTAAAAATCATCAGCGGATCAAAACCTAACAGCGGCAGTGGCAGCCAGAACCAGTATTTGTGAATGCGCTCGCCGACACCCTGTCGCAGTGCGGTACCGAGGTTGAGTTTGACAGAAGAATGGTGGGGAACGTGCCCAGCCCAGAATAGCCGTACTTCATGATTCGCACGGTGAAACCAATAGTAGATAAGATCATCGAGAAAGAACAGCATGACCCACGCCCATGCTTGTCGTTCGACCACATCGCGCAAGGGCGACCATTCGTGCAGGTAATAAAAGGAAACAAACGCAACTGCTTTTGGTACAAAGTCGATGATCGCGGATAGTACAAGCATACTCATTGAGATTAGAAAATCCCGAGCAACGTAAAGGTCACGTTGGGTCCGCCAGGAGACCAAGACTTCAAGCACAATGGCCAGCACAAACAAGGGCACGGCAATCGCAGTAAAGCGATCACCGGATAACTGAGTTATTGCTGTATCTATTTCCATCGGTGGATTATGGCAGATGGAGACTCAAATCGACCGAAAAATACTCAGCTTTGGTGGGTATGGCTGTGTGCTTCCTTGGCGTCAGTCACACCGAAGATCATCAATACTTTTGGGGCGCACCCAATGTGCGATAAGATCGAGCTATTGTAAATATTGAAGGAGTTGGGAATGGACTGGCACCAATACGAGCTAGAAAGAGAACGGCAACTGGCGAATGCACGGGATCACGCCGCCTCAATCCCTCTTGAAGAAATCGACGTTGGCCATTGGGACCTGATGCGCAACGACACTATCTGGCCCTACTTCGAGCGCCTGCGTCGTGAAGTACCCATTTACCACCACAAAAACAGTATCGTGGGGCCATTCTGGTCGGTGACCAACTACAACCTGATCAAGGCGATCGATTCGGATGCAGCGCAATTTTCTTCGGAACCCACCATTGGCCTCAATGAGGTTAGCCAGCAAGAGAGCGCCTCCAGCTTCATCTCCATGGACAATCCTGAACATGCGGTTCAACGCAAAGCCGTCGCACCGGTCGCCGGTCCGCGCAATCTTGCGGCACTTGAACCGAATATCCGCGAGCGGGTGGTCGGTATTCTGGATAGCCTGCCGATCGGTGAAACGTTTAATTGGGTAGATAGGGTATCCGTTGAACTCACCACACAGATGCTGGCAACACTGTTCGATTTCCCTTTCGAGGATCGCTGCAAGCTCACCCGCTGGTCGGATATTTCGACCTCCCCACGTAAGGCGGGCCTGTGGGACACACTGGAAGAGCGTCAGCGCGAGCTGGACGAGTGCCTTGAATACATGACGAGGCTTAGAAACGAGCGCGTTAACAACCCCGACGGACTCGACTTGCTGACCATGCTGGCCCACAACGAAGGTACACGGGATATGTCACCGGTGCAGTTTCTGGGCAATATCCTGCTGCTCATTGTGGGTGGCAATGACACCACGCGTAATTCTATTTCCGGCGGCGTATTGGCCATGAACCGGTACCCGGAAGAGTTCGAAAAAGTGAAGGCCGATCGCTCGAAAATCCCGAATGCCGTTGCCGAGATCATCCGATGGCAGACCCCGCTTGCCTTCATGCGTCGCACCACCGCCACAGATGTGGAGATAGATGGGACGGTCATTCCAGAAGGTGAGCGGGTGCTCATGTGGTATGCCTCGGGTAATAGGGACGAGTCAGTATTCGAGAACGCTGATGTTCTCAATATCGATCGACCCAACGCACGTCAGCACCTGTCGTTCGGCTTCGGCGTTCATCGCTGCATGGGCAATCGTGTTGCCGAGCTCCAGCTCAGAATCCTCTGGGAAGAAATGCTCGGTAGGTACAGCCGAATTGAGGTAGTTGGTGAGCCTGTCCGTGCTATTTCGAATTTCGTACGCGGCTACACCCATTTGCCAGTGAGGTTGCACGCATGATGCAAGTCGATACCACCGAGATTCAAGTTTAGAGCATAATGGAAGTTCTGATTTGGGGCACTAGGCCGCCTGGGTAGAGATCAATGACCTATTGTTTTCTGCTTATAACATGTTGCAAATAGGGAATTGCAAAGAGAACTTAGTGTACGTAACAATTGAGGCGGCCTAATCACCTAGCGCCACATGCAGCAGCAAGGCCGAGAAGGGTGTTTCGATGAACTACTGGCAGGGAGACAATATTCGTTTAAGAGCTATCGAAAGCGGAGACGTTGATATGCTTGTAGGGTGGGATTTATTTTAACCACCTCAGATACCAGAAAGTCACGGCAGGCGTACACAGTGACAATCATCCATCCATTGAACTTCTTAAACGATTGGGTTTTCAGCTTGAAGGGACCCTACGCAATATGATCTATCGCAATGGGGAGTACGTTGATTTACATTACTTTGGGCTAACGGTTGGCGAGTTTCGCATGAGAGGGGAATGACTGCACCGTTCCAAGGGGTGATAAGCAAATGTGATAATGTCAGGTGCAATAAACATGTCTCTGGAAGAATTGATCGCAGATGAGCCTTTCGATTATTGTACAACTAAGAATGGCCTGGTTTACATTTCCTATAAAGGCCGGATTGTTACTACCATGCGCGGCCGCGAATCTTCTCGTTTTTTGCTAAAGGTCGAATCCGGAAATCCCAGAGACGCACAACTGGCTATGGCAAAAGCGACAGGTCATTTCAAACATGGATCGCAATGAGCATTAATACCCCAGAAGGATGGCATGCATTAACGCCAAGAATATTCGCGAAAGATACAGAAAAATTGGTGTCCTTCTTAAAAAGAGTGTTTGGTGCAGAAGGGGACTATTTGGAATCCAGACCGACTGAGTTAAAGATTGGTGACTCAATAATTATGGTTAGTGACTTCGAAGCAAGAGGCGCGTACTCAGCGTGCTTATATGTTTATGTTTCAAACGTTGAAGAAACGTTTATACAAGCAGTATCCTGGGGCGTCGAAGTCATCGAAGAGCCACTTGATACGCCCTATGGTGATAGACGCGCAGTCGTCAAAGACACCTGGGGTAACATGTGGCAAATTGCACAATACAATCCCAGATAGGCTTGCAATGCACAAAATTTCAAGCGCCAATCCCAACCCTGATCATCTTGCGCTACTTATGGATTGGTTTGTATCTGAATGGGGTGATGTTGACCCTTTCAACAGCTCGCACGAAGGCGTCAGTACGCCATCACCGGTAATTGCTACAGAAAACGGCGAACTTCTAGGTGGTCTTGAGAGCAATGAGCCTGGATCCGGAATCGCCTTGTTGATCTCGTAATATTCTTCAAGGCCTTCCCGCAGCGTCAGCCCTGAATCTGACTCCATATACTAACCAGTTTTCCACCCAGAACAACGAACGTTGCGAGTACACTGTCTTGGCTGACGTTTCAGAGGATAGTAATTTTAAACCGCATTTACCCCGAATTTCAAAAGTATCCTAATTGGGACTTTGTCTGTCTAAAGGAATACTATAAGGATCAACATTGACATCAATGGCCCATTTTTCCTGGGCCTCCTTATTCGTGATGGCCATCTGTTCGTCTTGATCTGACTCTGACATTTATCTACCCGTTTGTTACTTTCTAAAACTTCTCAAACATACTAAATGAGATCATGTGGCTTGACTACATCACTTTAGGCCAGTGATCAATTTGACTTCAGAAGCACTTTCCTGAACAGTGCACAAGACACACAACTTGAGCAGAACGCATGAAAGCCATTGTTTATCAGGGACACAAGTCACTCAGCTATCAGGACGTGCCGGATGCTGCCATCAACAGCCCAACGGATGCAGTGGTCAAGATTGAAAAAACAGCCATCTGCGGATCGGACCTTCATATTTATCATGGTACGGGAATGGGAGGGGCAGAGTTCACCCTTGGCCACGAATTCCTGGGCACGATTGAAGATGTGGGTAGCGATGTCAAACGATTTAATAAAGGGGATCGGGTGCTCGTATCCTGCACCATCGGTTGCAGTGGTTGCGCATTTTGTGACGCCAATATCTATTCGGGTTGCGAGATCAACACAGCAATGGGGCCGGTCACCAATGTATTTGGTTCACCATTAAATCCGGGTGGCCAGGCAGAGGCGGTTCGCGTGCCATTCGCCGACACGAATATGTTCGCCATTCCTGAATCCCTCGACGATGAACAAGTATTGTTTTTAACGGACATTCTTCCGACAGGTTATATGGGTGCGGATATGGCGGAAGTTTCGCCTGGAGATACAGTGGTTGTTATCGGATGTGGCCCCGTTGGGGTGTTCGCTCAGATTTCCGCATTGATTCGTGG
The DNA here is from genome assembly GCA_012960755.1 of Gammaproteobacteria bacterium. The sequence goes on along the minus strand of DUAT01000077.1, from coordinate 7,455 downwards.
TGCCGCCGTCGTGATTGCAGTTGATCTTGACGATGGTCGACTGGAGAAAGCCAAACAGCGAGGCTGCAGACCACTCAACCCGGCCAAGGAAGATCTCAATGAAGTCGCGAAGGAATTGACCAATGGTCGAGGAGCAGATTGTTCAATCGAGGCGGTTGGCATTCCGACGACGGTACAACAGGCACTTGCTGTCGTTCGACCAGGGGGACGAGTCGCCATTATAGGTGTTGTGGTGGGCGCGGACGTTAATATTAACTTTATGCAGACCATGATGGGCAAGAACCTCACCATGCGATCGGGGATTGTGAATCCCCAGTACTACATCCCTAAATTGCTACCTATGATTGAACAGGGACGGATTGACCCCACACAAATCATCACCCATCGACTGGATTTAAGTGAAGGCGTCCGAGGCTATGAAGTATTCGACGCCCATGAAGAAGATGTCTTAAAGGTGGTTCTTACCCCCTAATCAGACAATCCATTATTCACACGATTGGCTATCCACACTTCCCATAGACGAGAGGTACCAGTCGACAAAATCAAGACAACAGCTTTCAAACTCAGGATGGTAAGGACCTGGCTCAAAGAAACGAGAGTTAACCCCCTCGCTGTTTCTTAAAATAATGTACTCGTCTTCCAGTGTGGTGTTGTGCCATAACCAGATCACCTTATCCTTGTCATAATCGACACCTTCCTCAGCGTCTCGTCGTACGAACCAGACGATTTCCATATCAGTTTGTGTCATGCCCCGGGGTGTAAATCGATACAGCACGCAATGATCCGGGTAATTCAGCATGAAGGTTGTAATCCCAATCTGAAAATCACCACAGCCACCATCGAATCCCTTAAATTCTCCCATTAGCGGCGCAACAGGCACACCACCTTCACTGCCTGTCTTAAAGCCATCATAAAGTGCATAACGACTGGTATACACGCTCGTACCAAAACCATCTACTTCGCTGGAATATGCGGAGTAATGATCGTGAGAAATATTGGCGACACCGGTCTGCTCCTCTGAGCGGTCCCACATCGCCTGATTGATCTTTTCGACATGTTCATCACGAGCCTGCAGGGTATGCAACTTCGCGTAGGCCCGATGCGAAGTGGCACAATGATAGCATTCAAGATAATTTTCCAGCGCCAGCTTCCAATTGGCGTCGACCTTGTAAACCTGACTATGGGCAACCTTTGCATTCGAAAGGTCATAGGGTTTCAAAGCTGGAGCAATCCTATCGAGGGAGGGTACAAAGTCGGCGGCCTCCGAATCGCAGTTGATAAACAGGCAGCCTTCATACTCCACCATTCGAACTGATTTCAAGCCATATTGATCCTGAGAGAAGCTCTCCTGCATTTCCATATGCCTGGCGGCTCGCAAGGTGCCATCGAGATTGTAAACCCAGCCATGATACGGACAGACGAAAGTTTTCTTATTACCCGTTTGCTCCTCACAAACTCGGGCACCTCTATGGCGGCAGATATTCATCGAGGCATGGACATTACCATCGTTGTCGCGACTGAGAATGATGGAATCCTCGCCGATCTCATAGAGGAAAAAGTCACCCGGATTCGGAATCTGGCTCACATGCCCTGCATACAGCCAACTCTTGTAAAACAATCGGTCCAACTCACGTTCATAGACCACGTGAGAGCGATAAAAATAGTTTCCCATCGAAAAACCGGGCTTCTGTTTTTGTTCCAGAACATTCGCGTCAACTCGCGCTGGATTGTCTTCAACATCGGTTGCAATAAATTTCATCGAGACACCATCTCTGCCTAAAAAAGTTCTTTCGAATACACTAGTTTAACCATTCAAGGTCTCATCAACTATTCATTATCTGGCCATTCGTCAAATTGAGGCAGCTCATCATTTACCTCTACCCATGAGGCTTTTGAGCCCACAAACTGATGAAAACCTTTTGGGCACTCCACATCTTCATTCACCGCGCCCATGACTAAATACAACATATCCGCATCGGGCTTGTAATCGACTAATAGGGTTGAACCGCAATGACTGCAAAAGAGACTGTCTGCGTTTTCCGAAAAGGCATAAGACTTTAGTTCGCTTTCGCCGCTGAGATACGAGAACTGATCACGTTTCACACCTCCCCAGGAAACAAATGCGGCACCGTGAAGTCGACGACAAATCGAGCAATGACAGTGACAGAAATCGACCAGCTCACCAACTGTTTGGTATTGTACTTTCCCGCATTCACACCTACCGGTTATCACACTCGATCTCCAGTCTGGGATTGGTTACTGCCAGTGGCCTTTTACCCAGTCATGGAATCTAGCAATTTCATATTCCTGGGGCATTAGCACACCGTTTTCAAAAGCAATGGATCTAATACCCTGCTGGTTGATTTCGCACACGCTGGCATCTTGGTCCAGCACCAGCATGCCAAAGTCGACGATCTTCGATAGATCAAAGCCAGGCTTTGACAGAGAAGCATCAGACAATAGCCATTCGGATTTCAACAAGGTGTGTTCCGGGCCATCCGGTAGTATCGAAACAATCCTCACATATTCGGGGTGGCCGACAACAAATACTGATGGCAGGTTCTGGATGTAGACGTAACCTTCACTGATTTCTTCTTCAGTAAGACCTGTCAGTACTTCTCCCTGTACCTCGCCATCCATGGTCCAGGACTTTGCATCGGTTCGTAAACCGCCTCGATATTTTGGATCCTTTTCATCCCGATGTTCCTGCCAATCTGATGCGTCACGATGGCTCACAAATGTACGCTTGTATATAGGTACCATGTCACAAAGTTCCGGATGAATTCCGGGGCAGTGATAACACTCAACGAAGTTCTCCCAGAATAATTTCCAATTGCAGTGCAGACGGTTGGTGTAGGTATGGGCCAGTTTTAGATCCTGTATCTGCCAATGATCCAAGTGCTCATAGCTGGGATCCATGGTCGGATAGATCGGCGATGCCTCATCAGCCAGCAGGTTGACGAAAAGGCAGCCGCACCATTCATGAACCGCTACCTTGTGCAGGGAATATTTGGATCGATCAAAGTCAGGCGTCTCATCTAACAAGGGTGTACGGACAAGCGCGCCTTCGAGATTGTAGGTCCAGCGATGATAGGGGCAAGAAATGTGCTGGGTCTTGAGGTTGCCCTTATCCTCGGTACACAAGATTGAGCCACGATGGCGGCAGGTGTTGTAAAAACCATTGATACCATTATTATCCCGCACCAGGAGAATATTCTGGCTACCAATACGGATGGATTTAAAATCGCCTGCCTCGGCAATCTCAGCGCTGCGGCCTGCATAGATCCAGTTGCGATACCAGATGGAATTCAGTTCTGTTTCAAAGTGATCTGGATCGTAATACTGACTCGCAGGCAATGACTCGACGACACTCGTCAGATTATTAAAGTCCTTTACTTCATCTCGCTTGACGTCACTTTTGTCCATACACAAACGTTATCTAAATTAGGCACATTCATCCAGACTTTCCGCTAATGCTGTCGTCAGGCTGTCAATTTCAGTTTGTTCGACAATAAAGGGTAGTCCCAGCTGTATTGTGTCACCACCGTAGCGCACATAAAAACCCTTCTCCCACATCTTCATAGCAACTTCATAAGGTCTTCTGGCGGGTTCATTTGGATAAGGCGTAAGCGTAAGCCCAGAAGCGAGGCCGTAGTTGCGAATATCCGCTACGTTAGGCGAGCCCTTCAGCTCGTGAATGGCTTTTTCAAAATAGACCGCAGTCTTGGCAACTCGTGGAATTAATTGTTGCTGCTCCAATACTTCCAGCGTCGCAAGACCTGCAGCACAGGCGATCGGATGCGCGGAATAGGTGTAACCATGTGGTAATTCCAGCATGTATTCCGGCGCATCCGTATCCATCAAAGCATCGTAAATACCCTGTTTAAATACGGGCGCTCCCAGAGGCATTGCACCGTTAGTTACTTGTTTAGCAATCGCGATAATGTCGGGTAGAGGATAGTAATTTTAAACCGCATTTACCCCGAATTTCAAAAGTATCCTAATTGGGACTTTTTTGCATATAAAAGTTTGAATGACAGTATTTCGGTAGAGGATGGTCAATGTCTGAATAGCTATTGATCTACTGTCTTACAGATGGCCGGGGTGATCACTTAGGAGATTTAAAGGTCGGACAGGGGTGATTTGGCTTGTTTATCAAAGCAGGTTTTAGGATTGGATAGCTGTTTCACTTTTAATCGGAGGCGGTTGGGACCTGGGCGACCCCCTTATGTGATCGAGGAGTCATCTCCATTGTTGACTGACTGATCCATCATTCCGAGATCATCGTGATTGAGGGTGAGTCCTACCGGATCAAGGAGGCCAGGGAGCGGGCCGGCAGGAAAAAGAAGCGGACCACGAAGTCAAAACAAAAGGCGTCTTCGAAAACGGCTGATCCACAAACCCCTGAGGAAGTATGACCATGAGCATGAAAATCACCCGACTCCATACCCACTGGAGTGCTGAGGAGGCCCATGTCATCATTGAGTTCCTGGAGGTGCTGCGCGAGCAACTCTGGGAGAATTATGGTGACGCGGTCGTTGACATGCTGCGCGAAGCATCGGCGGAAAAAGCGTGGCAGGAGGCCCAGACCAAGTTCGAGTTCGACGACGACATTACATTCTAGAGCACCCCCGTGACAGGCGTAAGACTATGGGCCAGGGGGAGGTTGCCATGCCGACCTTGACTCAAAACCGAATCGCGGCAAATAACCGCGCTTTTACTCCGGTAATAACAGTGGTCACCCGTGGACCGTCAAGCGGCTCGAGGGGCTCGGCGCCAAGACCTGAGGAAACGGTCTTTCTCGATGGCGACAGTCCACTTGCCGGCCTCGTCCGTTTCGTGCCCATCGAGCGACTCAACGCCGTGCTCGCGATCTCGCCATAGCCGCGCCCACGATGTCCCTAAATCGCGGTCAACGATCCCGTTATGGGGAATGATGCATGGTATTTTGCGCAGCCCAACCCGTTACCGCGCAGACCGCCCCACCCGCCGCATCAAACTATCGCGCGCGCGGTTTTAGCCCGCTGCCCCACAAGAGACATTCTAACGTTGATTATGGTAACTGCCGATCCCGAGGCTCGCAGGAAAAAATCGATCTGGGCGGCTAGCTGCGCAGACAGGTTAGGCGACTAAGGTGCCAAGAATGCTCTCTATAAGCTCGGCTTTGGAGTAAGGTTTCATCAGCAGTTGGGCGCCTTCATCCAACCAGCCTTTCTGAATTGCAACCTCGCCCGGGTATCCAGATGTTAGCAAGACCTTGATTTCTGGCCGAAGTTGCAATGCCTCTCGCGCCAGCTCACTGCCTGAAATACCCGGCATCAACAAGTCGCTAAATAACAAATCGACTTTTTGATCCCCTTCAAGAATCTCTAACGCGACCTCGCCACTTTCGGCTTCCAATACGATATAGCCGAGGTCGGCCAGTCGTCTTCTCGTGACCCTCCGCAAGCGGTGATTATCCTCCACAATAAGCACGGTCTCGCCCCCCGCCACGAGAATCTTGGCGGGAGTACCAGATACCTTCACTATCTCATCGATGTGGTTCGCGGACGGGAGGTAAAGATCTATGGTTGTGCCAAAGCCTGGCTCGCTGTGGATCGTGACATGCCCGCCGGATTGCTTCGCGAAACCGTAAACCATACTCATCCCAAGGCCCGCACCTGACCCCGCGTCTTTGGTGGTAAAGAAAGGTTCGAATACGCGCTCCTGTATCTCCCGTGGTATGCCGATTCCGGTATCCGACAGCGACAATACGACGTAGTTACCTGGAGAAACATCGGTCTGGATGGCCGTGTAGTCGCGATCGAGTTCTACGTTGGCCGTTTCAATAGTCAATTGGCCACCATTCGGCATGGCATCACGGGCGTTGATGGCCAGATTCAGCACTGCGTTTTCGACTTGGCTGGGGTCGACTCGGGACTTGTCTAGGCCATAGGCCAAAACCGTTTTGATTTGAATATCTTCCCCCAGAGTACGGTGCAACCAGTCGCTCATCCCCATTAGATGCTCATTCAGATCGATTATCTCGGGATCCAGTGGCTGTTTCCGCGCAAACGCAAGCAACCGTCGGGTCAAATTTGCGCCCAGCCCGGCGGCTTCCGTTGCCTCTCTAATCAACTGCCGTTGATCGTCCTCATGAACCCGCGCCTCGAGCAATTCAAGGCTCCCGGTGATTACCGTCAAAAGGTTGTTAAAATCATGTGTCACACCGCCGGTCAATTGACCCAACGCATCCATCTTGTGAGCATGCCTTAGCTGCTCTTGCTGTGCGCGTGTCTCCGTGATGTCCTGGATGATGGCAACAAGAACCGCCGGAGATTCGGCACGAGTGAGCTGCAAATGAACCTCGACGTCGTAGGTCGATCCATCGTTGCGCTTGTGAACGGTTTCGTAGACGATTTGCTCGCGCGTGCCGTCGCGTAACGGCTCGAGGCGATTCTCATAGGTCTGGGGCGTAGCATCCGCCTCCAGATCGAGCGGCGTAAGGGCATGCAACTGGTCCATCGAATACCCAAGATTTTCCCGTGCCCCGCGATTGACCTGCAGGAATTGCAGTGTGTCGGTATCGAAAACATAGATTTCGTTGATCGATTCCTCGACAATTCTCCCGAGGCGCGTGTTGAGGGCTTCAACCTGCGCCTGTTTCATCTTTCTTCCGATAAAGTGTCCGTAAACGGCAACCGCGCAGACCATCAGGGCGATAAATCCGCCGATCAGATACTCGAACCTGCGCAATGAAACGGCCACCGCAATCTGCTCGTCAAAATATTTTGATTGCAGACCGCGAACGAAATTACTGGCGTTGGCGACTGACTGGGTAACCCTGGCGTACTTTCGATCCATCGTCGCCATGCGATGGCCCGCCTCTTCGGTCCTGTTCTCGCGAAAGTAGGAAAATATCAGCTCCGCTTCCGAAATCATCGCGCGCATTGCGGTTTCAATCTCTTCGACACTGTCGAGAAGTGGCGCAGCTTCCGTCTGGTCCACCTTCGCTAAAACTTCCATACGCAGAGCTGATATGTGTGTTTCGAACTGCTCCAGGGCCTGATTCCGCCGGATCAATTCGGCATCGACGTCTCCGCTATCGAAGACATCGTTACCCGGTGCGTTCACTGCCGAGGCAAGTTGGCCCAAATCGATGAAGCGTCCTTGTATTTCCGCCCACTCCTTATTCACATCGACGGAATTGCTATAAACCCCCATGATCTCGTGGTTGAGAAAAAGACTTCCGCTGATCGTCACCAGGTCGAAAGCCGCCAATAGGTAATAGATCAAGTGCCACTTCGGGTTGGATTTTTCCTTTGTCGATACACGCATATCTGGACCTTCGATCGGTCAAATGGCTCGCGGAAACTGAAGCGGACTCCACCAATTGGACAGTGAGCCGCGAAGTTACGAGGATAGTAATTTTAAACCGCATTTACCCCGAATTTCAAAAGTATCCTAATTGGGACC
>DUAT01000076.1 GCA_012960755.1 Gammaproteobacteria bacterium | reverse complement strand
AGTTACCGGGTATATTTTCATCCACATGCCAGATGGCAATCCCACCAAAGGTATTATTACCAAAAAATAGCCAAAGGCCCTTATCGTAGCCCGAGGAATTTCTGTATTCGACCAGGAAATACTCGCCCGCGTTGCGTGTCGTAGCCTGATAGACGGTGCTCGCGCCAGAGGTCGACCTTCCAGCGGCCCTAATAGTCCGGCGACCTCTTGTGATGGTTTTGGTCTTGACCCAACCCATCGTGTGTCGTACCCAAGCGCTTGGCAGCACTGGAGTTTGGCCTTGGTCGGTATCAGCAGACGCCATACCCCAAGTGCCAGCAGCCATCACGCAAAAGGCACCGATTCCAGCCGAGGAGTAGTCACTATCGTAAAGATCAGGAAGGCCAAATATATGATGGCCGATCTCGTGCACCATGATACCCATGGTAGCTTGATGTTCGGTTCCAGCTACTTGGATCTCACCAAATTGTGAATAACCCATGACGTTTCCACGCCCGGCGCCAACAATAACGCCATCAAGTTTGGGTGGTGATGGAATAGTACTGGCATGACCCCACACGCTTGGGGTTTTTGTTGTAGTGGCGGCTTCATAGCCCGCGACAATGACGATGACAGCCAGTTCATCAGCGTCGGTGTATCCATCGTCGTTCTTATCATAAGCCTTAAAATCGATATATTTGTCTGCCTTGATAACAGCCCTTCTCGTTAGGACCCCATTTCGCGCGTTAGCGCCTTGGGTATTGGGGTGCCTGTAACCTAAGTTGATCCACCCTATGACGCCGTTATTTTTTGAGCCGTGAGTTTCTTTGGCAGGAGTGAGCTTTACTCTGTTGTTAGATGCTTTTTTGAAATAATGCGCGATATCATTTTTGATAAAATCTGCAAAACTGTTCTGAGAGTACTTGCCTTTTCTATTAGTGAATTCAGCGAGTATGAATAACACGCTACCTTTGAAATCTCCACCCGGTACCCTAAGTGGAGTTTGGGCTCGCTTATTAGTGTTGCGCAGGGCTCCGGGTAGTTTTGTTGCCGGTCTGATCCTGCGCTGCAGGCTCACAGGAGGCCTGTGGTCTGCTCTGATGCCGCTAAGCACAGGGGTTGCCTCATCATATGACCGAACATATTGCCAATAATCAGATTCACTTTTTGCGATTGAAAAGCCGTCCAGTGTTTCAACCCAATGAGTCCACTCATCGCCTTTAAGTCGTGCGGCCACAACTGCGCCGTTAGGTTGAACTATTTGAGTAATCCCGGGGAAGGCGGGTGCTGACTGAACTTCTTCCAGGATTAACCCGAAAAAGAGCGCAACAATAAAAGAACGAGTTAGTATTTTCACGCTTGTTGCGCCTCCCCGGCTGCACAAGGCTGTTTAAAGTCCGCTACTATGCTGCGCGTTGCAGTGCTAGCGCGGCAGTAGTAGATGTTTGATTGTACATAATTCACCCAAGGCTCTCAGCGCTTTTTAAGCACGCGCGCTGAAGTTCATTTTGTTAAATGAGAGGGTCATATTGCTCCGCCTGTTGGGCTTGGTTGCCCTAATAGGTTTTTCTCGCATTGAATAAAGTGTTAGCCTGGGTCAGGCGTTCAGGCGTTCAGGCGTTCAGGCGTTCAGGCGTTCAGGCGTTCAGGCGTTACAGATAACCCAGTATTGATTGTTTTTAACAAGACCGGCAAGATGTTTAAGGCTGGACAGTGTTGGATAAGAGTCGAAAACGACCAATCGCATCAGCTAAGGGAGTATAGGGAGAAGAGAAAAGTTTGCAGTTTCTGTTTTAAAATTAATGAGTTGTCCAATAAAAAAAGTTTTCCTATAAAGAAAGTTGTCCAATAAAAACAACCGTTTAAAAATTGATCCTAATGCTTACCTTGGATCTACCGGGACCGATCCGAGTCATAAATCATCTCATGTTAACTATAGCTGTCGAGCGTGCAGGTATTTGTGACAACATATCCTCATTGATGGTCAAATAGGGCATTGGGAATATTGGGAATATTGGGAATATTGGGAAGAAGATTTATGTCGATACGAGCGTCATTGGTCGGAGTTGCGATGGCAACTGTCCTGATTGCACCTTCTTATTCCCCAGTACAAGCGGGCGGTGTTTACGGATGGCATCTTGCGGCGATTGGTGTCACAGAGGAGCTGCATCGCAATCGTAGGATGCGCGGTAGGGTCAATGTCGGGGTACTAGACCAAGGCGCGTTGTGCTCTCATACAGAGCTTTCTGGGCGATGCACCATGTATACCCATCCTAATCCGGCCCTGGGCGGTGGACCTGGTGATCATGGCACTCATGTTTCCACAACGATTGCCGCCAATGATAAGGGTACTGGCGGCATGGTTGGGGTCGCTCCGGGCGCGACTATTTGGTCCTACTCCATTTTTGGTAGCGATGGGTTCGTCGGATATGCTGATGGGTTCCTGCCGGAAGATTGTCGAACTTGCTATGGCGGAAACATCATCGATTATTTTCGCGATTACAAAAAGATCTCTGTTACTAATCATAGCTATGGAGCTCCGACTTGGCCTCCACTTGCCAGTGAAATGCGGATGTTCGCTGAAACCCAAAACAAAAATATTGTAACTGTATGGGCTCTGGGAAATGACAACAAAGATGTCCGTAACCTGGTTTTTCAAAATAATTTTCAGGCGAGAGATAAATTAAAAAACTTAATTTTTGTTGCAGCACTTAACAAAGATCTCGAGCTGGCCTACTTTTCGAATACTCCAGGCGAGAATGGTTTTTGCAATGTAACCTCTCAAGTTTGTCTGGCGCGAAATAAGTACAAATACTTTACCGTTGCGGCTCCAGGGATGGAGATATACGCTGGGGTCGCAAGTGGGGGTTACAGCAACATGCAGGGCACCTCTATGGCTGCCCCCATAGTTACTGGTGTAGCAGCCTTGCTGCAGGGACGCTGGCCTGCCTTGAAAAAAAATGCGTCCAAGGTCACGAGCATTATTTTTCGCACAGCACAGGATTTAGGTAAACCCGGCGTAGACGCGATCTATGGTTGGGGCATGGTGCGCGCAGATAGGGCGCTCGGTCCGCTTGGCGCAAAGTATCTCAAAAAGAAAAAGAAAAAATACAGCCTTGCGACCTCCAGCCTTAGAGTTTCCCCAGCGCTGTCAAATTTAACCAATCAGAGTGTTTCCTTTTTTGATGAATATGACCGCGACTTCCAGATTCCGCTCGCTACTTATGCGCCGAGTTACCAGGGAATCCTTCAGAACTGGGTGAAAACGACCGAGGGCCGTAATGACTATGTCATGGATAATGGCCGCGGCCTGAGTTACGCGTTTTCGGCGCAAGATTACAATGCAGTAGATCCCAGTCTGGCAGATATCGAGTGGCGCATGAGTTATCAAAGAGACAAGGGTGAGGCGCTGCACTTCGGTCAAGGATCAGCGCTCGAACAACTGGGAATTCCAACGAGTTTTAGCTTCGGGCTAATGACAGATAAGACGATTCAGACAGGCGCTTATCCTGTCATGGGACTTGCTGAGGGCGGGGTTTATGCACTTTTTCAGCGTCCAATCACCTCAGGTTTTAGTATTGCCGGCGGCGCACTTACCAACACTAGCCTGGATAGTGAAGCAGAAGATAGGGATTACGCACCTGAGACAGACGCCATGGTTATCTCCTTAGGCCGCGTCAGCGACGATACGCGACTGTCTACCAAGGTCAGCGTTTCCTACCTGACAGAAGATAACGGAGTGTTGGGAACCGGAGGCGCCGGAGGTCTGGATTTTGCGGATGGCTCGAATTCGCAGGGCGTGACTTTAGGGTCAAGTTATCAGCTTAACCGTGATTCGAAAGTATCCGCTTCTTATACTGAGGCATTTTCTAGAAGCGATGCTTCAAGCGATAATTTACTCAGTCTAAATAGCGCCAGGCTTACTAGCTCTGCGTTCGCCGTTGGGCTTGAGTCGAAAAGCGTGTTTGATGGTGCGGATCGCCTTAAGCTTTCGGTTAGCCAACCGCTGCGAGTTAACGGCGGGTCTATGTCTTTAATGCATGATGACTACTATGATGAAGACGAAGTTCTACATGCCCGCAGTGTTGATATCGATCTGAAACCCACTGGCCGACAGATTGACTACCAATTGGAGTATGTTTTTCAGCCCAAGCCATCAGGCTCCACCTTAGGGTTATTTGCGTATTACGCAGATGATTATCTTCACCAGGCAGGCCTTGTAGATTATGGCTTCGGGCTGAGAGTACACAAATCGTTTTAGATTCTTCAAACTTGCTTTGAGACGGCATAGATCACTGCCGATTGAGCGAGTTGTTCTATAGCCCCGTATGGTTTAGCCGCATTGATCTAGATACCGCAGACGCCGATACAATCTAATCAGCAGGGCGTTAAGGGTCAATGGCAAAGCCATTGATGTTTTTCCAGCGGCCAAACGAAGATAATTCGCCTATCAGCGCTTTGTTGATCTATTTTCCTAAGTTTACTATTGTCACAAACC
>DUAT01000075.1 GCA_012960755.1 Gammaproteobacteria bacterium | reverse complement strand
GAATTCTTCTGTGTATCGCTCGCTCTTCATAAACACCCCTCATAGAGTTAGATTTTAACGCTATTTGGTGTCTAGCAAACTCTGGGAAGTCCACTGTGAGCGAAGCGAACGAACTTAAGCATTTTGTTATGCTGCTGATTCATGGCTTATGTCCCAGCCTGGAAAAACTAAAACAGCGGGATGACACTTCAAAGCACGCGCAAGAGTTTTGGCTCGTTCGACGCCTAAGTTAATCCGATCTCGCTCGATTGCGGAAATAGTTGACTGAGGTATTCCGGCTTCTTCGGCGAGCTGATTCTGGCTAAGTTCCTGGAACTCTCTCATTATGCGAACAGACTCACCAGGCGTAACTTGTACTCGTCTCTTTGCTTTTTTGAAGTCTCTCATTAAGATTTTTTCCTGTAGTCATGAGGATTTACATCGAACACATATACGAGGAGCCTATCTCCATCTACTTTATATATAACCCGATATTGCTGGTTTAGACGCGAAGAACGATGTCCTTTCCAGTCTCCTCTGAGGGCTTCATCTCTTAGCCCCCTGATCAAACGAAGCCCTTTTGGGCCTGAAATCTCTACAATATCCTTCCATTTTTCATAGCGCTTAAGAACGTCAATTGGTAGTTTTGACAACTGTTTGTCGATTTTTCTATGTTCGTAGACTTCCCACATATCATAAATAGTATATATACCATTTATGATATGTCAATAACTGAAGCATAACAATATGGTAGATGGAACATTCGCCACCTATCCTGTAAGAATGAAGACATATTTCCACATATCCCGAGAAGTAATGCAAACACCCTGGATGTCGGCTATTGGCCGAATCGAGCTAACCAGAACTGTAGAGTTACTGCCTTTTAGTGTCCGGTGTCCACTCGATAACTGATGCCAAACCTCCAAACCCTTGATTAATAGCAAGTTAAGAATTACGTTAGTGTGTATAGGAAGCCAAAATAAGTCTCGGTTGAGACATTTCTCGCTTTCTACACATGGCGATCTGAAAAACCGAGGAATGGAATATTCTATATGGTTCAAAAAAGAACTTAATAACGAATTCGCCTTGCTAGATGCGAAATCTCTAGCGATTGAGACGCTATCTTCATCGGAAGAGTTACAGCTTCGTGCTTATTTAAATAAACTTCTAAATGTATACTCTTCTACTCTAACGGCTTTTGAGAATGGGCAAGTATCAGCTGATTACTATGAAGCAATGTGCCAGGATGCAGACCGAGTTGTTAGAGAATACCCTGCAGTTGCAAAAGAAGCTCGAGACTTACTTCTTCAGTTTCCCGAGTACTCGAAAAAGGAAATATTTAGACCGTTTTCAACATTAACCGATGATTGAGTTTGTAGTGGTGAGTTCTTGATAGATCTTTTAGGGCGAACCCAAGAGTAATACAGCTCCAGAGAGTTCTCCTATAGCTTTCTAAATGCAGGTTACGTGGTTCTGATGATGGACCATGGGACTATATCGACTAATTGCACCTGGTTTTTATGTGCTGAGAAGTTTTGATCTTGGATTTGAAGCAGAGTACCTAGTCAACAGCGTATTCGCTTGCATTGTTCGATACCCCGTGGATGCGAGAGGAATAATCGGCGATCCAGAACAACTGAAACAGTGGTACCATCGCGGTTCGGCACTGGATCAGACAGCAAGGTTGCACTTGACTGAACAATAGTCAGTTCAATGGTTCATTTATGCGATCGGTCAGTGTCAAAGCAAAGATGAAGGAAATCACGCCCGCCAAAGCAATATACCAGGAGAAAGATGTGTCGTTATGGGTGCGCTCAATCAGCCAAATGGCCACCATTGGACTGGTTCCGCCCATCAGGGCATAGGTAATGTTGTAACTCACACTGACTGCCGTCACACGGACCTTCTGCGGGAACGATTCCGTCATCACCGCGGGAATAGAACCCGCGTAACAGGCCACCAGAATCACAAAACCTGTCTGCCCGAGCAGTATTAATTTGGTATCGGAGTGGTGCATCAGCTCTACCAGAGGGAGCGCCAGCACAGCTATGCCACCAATACCAACCAACAGTACCTTCTTACGACCCCATGCATCTGAAAGTTTTGCAAAAATGGGGATAAGCACCAACAGAAGCAGCATGGATGCCGTGTTGATGTCGAGGGCCTGTGAACGCGTTTCGCCAACGCTGTTAACTAACCATGTCACCGCATAGACGAAAATCAGGTAGAAGGTAACGGCGTTGACTACATTCAGGCCAATCACTCTGAATATGTCTTTCCCGTGGTGTTTGAAGGCCTCTAGCAGCGGTGATTTTTCGAACTTGGTAGCAGGCTGTTCAGACAGTCCCCGACGTATGTAAAATCCGACAAAGGAAACAGCAATGCCGGACAGGAAGGCGAGACGCCAGCCCCAGCTGTTCAGAGCATCCTCTTCAAGGGTACTGCTCAATAGAGCACCCATTGCAGAACCAAGAAGGATTCCGCCGGTGGCACCGACCATAGACCAACTGGTGAAAAAAGCGCGCTTGCCCGGAGGCGCACATTCCGCGAGAAAAACGATCGAGCTGGTGTATTCACCTCCCACTGCAGCACCCTGCAACATTCGCATCAGCACCATTAAAATAGCGGCCGATACACCGATAGATTCGTAGGTGGGCAGGACACCAATCAAAAACGTCGGTATGGCCATGCACATCACGGAAAGCTGTAACGCGCGGGCGGAGCCAAAACGGTCACCGATATGACCAAAAAACGCGGCACCTACTGGCCGCATCAGAAAACCTGCTGCGAATGCGCCGAATGAAGCTATGAGCGATATCGTGGGATTATCGGAAGGGAAGAACTGAATCGCAATGATCGAGGCAAAAAATCCATAGACGCCAAAGTCATACCATTCAAGTACATTGCCAACGATACCTGTGAAGATTGTGCGACTGGTGGACCAGTCTTTCTGATCTCTCGACATTCGTGCGAACCTGTTCCGTTAGTTCAAGTTAATGTGGGTCGTTTTGCCGGATTCCGCAATGTGTAGCAAATGCGATACCGAGCGGCGTGGCTGAATAGCATGGTCGAACATTGTTGAGCCGAAGAATTTCTCGTGTGTGGAGATATTAACCGAGAATAGAGCCCTATTGCACGCATTGTACCCGGCAACACTTTAGCCATTCAGGTGACCGACATTGATGTGGACTGGCGCATGCGACCTTAACCTTATTTGGATGTTTACCTGCTTCGAGTAGTCGCTCGTCAGCTGTCCCTCGCAAATATTCGTACACGTTGATGCCACTGCGTTTCAGGCGTTTCCAGATTAGTGTCTGTGATGTTGTGTTTCATCCAAAAACTCCACAATTGGCTCAGGTGCAAGCTTGACGCCGTTGGCTATTTGACTGCAGAGAATCTTGCACTGCGCCAGCGGTTCATTATATTGAAGAGAAATCAATCTCGCCCGTGTCTAAAAGTACCTGATCGCGTGTTTTGGAAAGTCCTATCGCAGGTCTGGCCACGCTGGTAAGAGTCTCTGGTCATTGTCCAGCCGGAGACTGTGATAGGTTGGCAAGGGAGGGTGTCCTGTGCGAAATGCTAATTTTCAAATAGAAACAACAGTTTAGCCGTCTTGTATCCGGCACGTGATAAAATAGCTGGAATGTAAAATCATCGAACTGCTAATTCATTACCTTGTCACACTGATCAAACTTCTGAAACCAGGCGGAGTGAAAGTAGCGATGGCCGAATCGATTGCTATTAAGCATCAGCTAACTGTTATGAATCGTTCCAGAAAGAGATCACCTGCATTGGTCACAAAAGATCGATTCCTGTTTGGCCTGTTAACAATATAAGTCGGCGAACGCCGTCTGCAAAAAGTTGCCGTCATCCTTAAGCCTGCAACTATTCCTGCCTTCCACAAAGCACTTGTGAAACGAAAATACAGCAAACTTTTTTCGAATCCGACTAGGAAAATCCACGGCAGAAAAGCACGGGAACAGGTTAAATCTCATTGGGAGATGGTTGTCCTTCGCAAATATTGATCCGGGAAAATTCAAGCTGCTTCTCGCCACTCATATCGATGATGAAGTCCACCTACTTTCGAAAATTCCACTAACTGAACTGCTCTTGAAGCTTTTTTAGATACTTGACGGTCAATCGGCGTTTGTTTGACGAGACCTAAGTGAGTTCGATCATTATTGTAGTAAGCAAAATAGTCTCTAAGAATTCCTTTAAGGTGTCGTTCATTCCAGACAACGATGTGAGCGGTGCATTCCCTGCGAATACTGCCATTAGCTCTTTCAACATAGGCATTTTGCCATGGACTTCGACGTGCTGTTAATACTTCTTCGATATCCATTGCTTTAACACGATTTTGAAAAACCTCACCGAATATCTTGTCTCTATCCGGCAGTAAGTATTTCGGCGCCGTGTCCCATGGGAATGCTTCGGTAATTTGTTGAGGAGTCCACTGAGCGGTTGGATTCGCAGTGACATTGAAGTGAATCACTTTTCTGCGATCATGGCTC
>DUAT01000074.1 GCA_012960755.1 Gammaproteobacteria bacterium | reverse complement strand
GACTGGATATAAATAATTATCGTAATCAAGTGGCCACGGTTGATGCAAACCCAGTCTTCTTTACGTGTTCTATTGAGGAAAATTTGCGTTGGGTAAGGCCAAATGTAAGTGACCGCGAACTAGAGGAAGCCCTAAATCTTTCGGGGCTATCTAAAATTATGAAAGACTTACCAGACGGCCTAAGTACCGAAATTAGTCAAAATGGAGCCCCCCTCTCCCAGGGCACCCGAACGTGTCTTGCCATTGCGAGATGCCTCATTTCGCAACCGCGTGTCCTGCTTTTGGATGAGGCATTGACGACACTGGATAAATCCTCCCAGGTCTGGCTGATCGAAAACCTAGATGAAATTGCACGAGGCCGAACTTTAATCATGTCGACGCATGACCTCCGCTTTACGGCGGGCTTTGATAGCATAATCGTTTTGGAATCCGGCGTCCTTGCGGGGCAGGGAACGCATCATGAATTGCTTGCAAACTGCCCGATTTATAAACAATTATGGGATCTAGATCTGTCCCTAAGCCGAACTAGCAGGTCAGACAAGCCTCGAAAAGTAAAACTGGGATCTACGTAATGGCAGCCGAACGTACCTTAACCGGCGGGGAATACCTCTTTAGAGAGGGCGAGAGTGCTGACTATGGCTACGTTGTCAAAAGCGGACAAATAGAAATTATAAAGTCGGGCATAGAAGGCGAAATCGTTCTCGCCGAATTGGGGCCGGGTAGCCTATTTGGAGAAATGGCGCTGATTGACGGGAACCCTCGCTCCGCCAGCGCCCGAGCGCAGCTGGACAGTAGTGTCAACGAAATTAACTCAGATACATTTAATCAATATATCCGCAACAACCCTGAAGCTGCAGTACGTCTAATGAAAACGTTAGCCGGGCAAATAAGGTCCGGAAACAAGGAATTGGCGCACATTGGTAATAATGCAGGAATAGAGGTACAGCTTGAAGATATTGAAGATTTAGATGAAGGTCACAGTGATAGTGAAATTGAAGATACTGATGCAATTTATGATAGACCACCCTCTCGCTTAGTTATTTGTAGCTCATTTTTAATTCTGGCATTATTTATTGGAACGCTTTTATTTACCTACTTTATCAGCATTGATACGACGATTTCAGCTCGCGGAAAATTTACGACCAAAACACCTAATATTTTAGTTCAGTCGACCGCAAATTCTGTCGTTAAGAAACTTTTTGTGGAACGCGGTGAATTGATACAAGAGGGTCAGATTGTTGCCTTATTGGATGATACTATTGCGAAAGCACATCTCATAAGAAATACCGAAAAATTAAAGGTCGTAGAAGGACGGCTTGCCAGGTTTCGTCTGGAAAGCAAAGCCCTTAATTTTGGCGGGTCATCTATAAAAAATACTGAACTTGATACTTTGAACCGAGACATACTTGCAAAGAGACTTCTCGAATATAGGTCAAGACTCCGGTCTTTTGCATCCAAAATAAATAAATTCAATCAGGAAATTAATTCAACGGAGAAAACCATAGAGCTAGTGAGACAGCAGAAATCGATTAAAGAGAGACTTGAAGCTGTACAAAAAGGGCTATTCGAACGGAAGACTGGCTCACTCTTCAAATATTTAACGGCTATGGACGCAACACTACGTGCCAAACAAAGCGCTCTGTCCGTTGATAATAATTTTGAAAAGTTGAAATCTGAATTAAACTCTATCAAGGCGGACGAAAAGGCATTTGTCGCACAATGGTCCTCGACACTCGCGGAAAAAATAGCGGCTGACGAAGAAGCACGCATGGAATTAATCCAAGAGAATGTCATGGTGCTTCAGGAAGTTCAAAATATTGAGGTGCGGTCACCCGCCACAGGAATTATTTTGGATTTACCACGGGTTGCTGAGGGTTCAATAGTTAAAGAGGGTGACGAAATCCTAACTCTCGTGCAAATCAATCAACCTCTGTCTCTAGAAGTGGATATAGATCCGAGAGACATTAGTGACACCAAGGTGGGAATGCCGGTTTCCGTCAAGTTGGATGCTCTGCCCTTTCAAAAATTTGGTGACCTAAAGGGCGCACTTGCATTTCTTTCCCAGGACACCTTTACTGAATCTCTAAGCGGAGAGAAAGGTGCCTTCTATCGCGCCCGAGTAGAAATTTCATCGGATCAATTGCAAAATTTACCGCCGGAATTCCAACTTACTCAGGGGATGCTTGCAAGCGCAGATATCTTAGTTGGCGAACGCAATCTAATTACCTACTTCACATTTCCTATCACCCGCGCGTTTGAGGACGCCTTCCGCGAACCTGATTAGGCATCCAACAGAATTGTCTGACGTCAGCACCCCTGGGACATATTGAAGGGTTTTCATAAGGGTGTATGGGATATAAAGGTGACTAATATTAGACCCAACCTAGCGCCTCATGATCTAATGGATGGTTAGTTATCATTGGGTTTGATAGTGAGTGGAAAGAGCTGGGAGACCTGTGCGCGGGTTTGCAGTTGACCGCGTTTGCTTGACCTGATTCTCTCTATCCATGGATTCGGAGTGGAGGGAAGATTGATGGCGCGTCGGACGATTGGACAGGAAGGGTTTTCGTTTACCACTGGTGAGAAGACATCCGAGCTCGATGCACTTTCGGTGCTGATCAACTGGCCTGAAGCCGATACTTTGATGGCACCTATTTCAGATGCCGCCAAGGGCGAGCAAGGCTGGCCGCCGCTTTGTCTTTTGAAGGCCCTGCTGTTGGCACGCTGGTACGATCTCAGTGACGTGAAACTGGCCGAGGCGCTGGACGACCGGGCCTCGTTCCGGCGCTTTTGCGGTCTCTCGCGCAATGAAGCGACGCCGGAGCGGACCGCTTTCGTGCGCTTTCGCGGTGCCCTCGCCAGGCTGGATCTTGGCGAGAGGCTGTTCGAAGTGATTACGGCTCAACTTTGCGCCCAACAGGTTACCGTGAAGCAGGGCACGCTGGTGGATGCGACGATCATTGCCTCCGCGAGCAAGGAAGATGGGGAAGCCCGCTGGATCAAACACAAAAACCGCAAGGCGGTGCATGGTTACAAGGCGCATGTGGCCTGCGATGAGGATACCGCCCTGATTGAAGTGGTCAAAGTGACGCCGGCCAATGTCAATGATGGCAAGGCCGGCTGCGGGGTCATTCCGGATGATCCAGGCGATGTTTACGCCGACAGCGCCTATCGCGGGTCGCGTTTTCAGAGCGCGGTCGAGGGGCGCGGCGGTCGGGCCCACGTGGTGGCAACGGCGGTATGGGCCCGCACTGAGGCCGACGCGGCAAGAAAACTGAAGGCCATCAACCAACCGATCCATAAGGTACGGTGCCGGATCGAAAAGATCTTCGGCACCTGCAAACAGCATTACGGATTACGGCGCATGGCATATAGAGGTCTCGCCAAGGCCACGCTGCAAGTCCTGCTCACCTCGATTGCCTACAATCTCAAGCGGGGCCTTAACCTACAGCGAGCCTGACGGTGGGGGCCTGAGATACCAGAAGCGGGAAACCCGGCCATGCCGATAAGGGAACCGCAATAACCCAGCCGCAAATCATCGCGAGCCGGCATCAATTCCATCCGACGACGAGAAGCCCAACAAAAACAGCAAGATATCAAACCCGCGCACAGGTCTCCTTATACCAGTTTGCATGGATCAATACCCATGCGCCCATTCTCTGAGTCCGATTGACATTATTCTCCACGGTTGATCGATTAGTTTGTTCCAAGCTTCGGCTGATATCGTGATGATCTCATCGTATGACTTGAAGACCCGGTTGGAGATCCAGTTGTCGCGCATGAACTGCCATATGTTCTCCACCGGGTTCAATTCTGGCGCTCTTGGCGGCAAAGGCAGCAGGGTGATGTTGGATGGGATTAGCAATTTGTCGGTGGTATGCCATCCGGCCTGATCCAGGATGAGAATGGCATGAGCGCCTTCACTCACTTGGGATGAGATTTCATCCAAGTGCCACTGCATGGCCTGGGTATTGCAGTGCGGCAGAACAAGCGCTGCGCCGACGCCGCGTGCAGGACAGATGGCACCAAATATGTAGGCTGACTTGGTGCGCTGATCTTTCGCCGCCCTTGGTCGGGTGCCGCGTTTGGCCCAGCGTCGGGTAATCTTGTTCTTCTGGCCGATCCTTGCTTCGTCCTGCCACCACAGCTCTATCTTGGTGTTGGCCGGGAGTTTATCCCGGATTTCCGCCACACGGGTGGGGAAGTTTTTTTAAAGTCATCAAGCGCAAACTGGTTCTGGGCATGATGGCGGGGGCGGGCCGATATCTTCACGAAGTCCAATGCCTTCAACTCCCGGCTCACGTTGCTTTCGTTCAGGGAGATGGCGAACTCTTGCCAGATCCATTGCCGCAGGTCCGCCAGGCGCCAGCGCACCACGCCATGGATCGCCGGGATTGGCCCCGCTTCGACAATCGCTGCCAGAGCCTGGCGTTGGCGATCGTTGAGCTTGGGCCGCGGGCCCGGAGCCTTCGGATCGATCAGACCGGCGGGTCCTCCGCCATTG
>DUAT01000073.1 GCA_012960755.1 Gammaproteobacteria bacterium | reverse complement strand
CTATACGATGAATGCCGCCGGTGCATGGAGCCCCGAGCGTGGGACGAACCTGCTGGATACCGGTGCCCATTTCTACGACACTTATGAAACCAGCGATGGTGAATATATATCAATCGGTTCCATAGAACCCCAGTTTTATGCTCTTTTGATTGAGAAAGCAGGTCTGGACCCGGAGGAATTTTCTGCCCAGATGGATCGAAGCCGATGGCCTGACTACAAGCAAAAAGTAACCGATGTGTTCAAGTCTAGAACCAGAGAAGAATGGTGTGAGATCATGGAAGGTTCAGATGTTTGCTTCGCTCCTGTCTTATCGTTAACAGAAGCGAGCGAGCATCCCCATAACAAGCACCGGAGCACCTTCACAGAGCTCGATGGTGTTCTCCAGCCTGCACCGGCTCCCCGTTTCAGCAGAACGGAACCCGAGTTGACACGCAGCTCAAGGCATCCCGGTGAGGATACAGTGGAAGTCTTAAAAGCAGCGGGGATCGAGCAATCCTCGATAGCGGAGATGCTTCAATCCGGCGCAATATCCACCACTGCTGATTAACGTCTTTGGTGCTGGAGTCCTTTTAGGTTTGTAGAAAGACCTGCCGAGAAACTGCTAAACAGTTGTATAGAGCCTCTGTTTAAAAAAGCGGACTTTTTTCGGCTAAAAAAGGCAATTTGGCCGTGATTGCGGTAGAATTGCGCCACTGCTAGATCGGCTTAGGCAGCCTGACAATATTGATAGGTTGGCTGAATCGATAGATAACGCCTCAGGAGCTTATTCGATGTTTGAATCGATAACGTTCCTAAGTAATCATTAACGGGATTAACTCAACATAGGTAATAAGACATGAGCGTCGAACTACTGGATACTACCCGGTTCCACGGGTTTAGAGTCAGGCGTCAAATTGCTGGTAAGACTTACCAGGAATATTTCTCGCTGAAGCAAAATGGTAAACGTGTACGTGGGGCCGCGCGTGCGAAGGTAAAAGCGCGAGCAGAAGACCGAGATGCGGTTCTTGAAAAACAGCAAACCAAAGCGAAAGCCGAAGCAGCGAAGACAGCCTTGTTTGATAAAAATGGCAAGGTTCGCGGCATCCTGTTCCGCATGAAGACTGAAAAAAGCGGCACGCGCACACCTGTGTTCCAGATTGGCATCATGTCAGCGAAAGTTAACAAGATTGTTAATACCACCGTGTCGATTAACCTGCATGGTCTCAAGGGCGCATGGGAAAAAGCAGTGGACTTTTATATTGACCACAAAAAGATTTCGAAACGCGCGCAGACCTATAAACAGCTATTGAAAGCACAGCCGTCAAAGGCACAGCTTGAGGCGATGAAGAGGAAGCGCAAGAAGAAGTAGCGTCAGACGCGGGCTGAAGGCCAGGCACCTCAAGTTCAGATTGTTGGTGAGCTTAAGGATGGCACGGATCCGGGGCAACAACCCGTAGGAGTGTTGAGTTGCGAGGGTTCCCTTTCCAGAGCATTGAGCCCGGGGCACCGAGCCCGTGCCGAGTGAGCATCTGGGCACCGCCTCGAATTGGCGTTTTATTCTGTCCCGCTTCGTATCTGTTACTATCTGTTTCAGCAGTGACAAGTAGTGGACACCCATGACCTACCTGGAAGAATACAACCGATCGATCAACGACCCTGAAGGTTTCTGGCGGCAGAAAGCGAAAATGATCGACTGGTACAAGTTCCCGGAGACTATTCTTGGTCGTGACAAAAACGACAATGAAGCCTGGTTTACGGACGGTGAACTAAATACTGCTTACCTGGCACTGGACTATCATGTCGATCATGGTCGAGCTGACCAGGTTGCACTTATTTATGACTCCCCGGTAGCAGATACAGTAGAGAAATACACCTACAGGGAATTGCGCGACAAGGTTGCTCTGTTCGCAGGAGCGCTGGTGAGTCTGGGGGTCACCCGGGGCGATAGGGTCATTATATATCTGCCCATGGTGCCCGAGGCTGTCATCGCGATGTTAGCCTGCGCCAGAATCGGTGCTGTTCATTCTGTGGTTTTTGGTGGGTTTGCTGCAAAGGAACTGGCAACGCGAATTGATGACGCAGAGCCAAAAGTGATTCTTTCAGCCTCCTGCGGTATCGAATTTTCTAATGTAATCCCGTACAAACCCTTGCTTGATGAAGCGCAGAGTATTGCCAGTCACAAGGTGGATCGATGCGTTATCCTGCAACGTCCCCAATGCCTGGCAGAGTTAGGCCCGCTTGATGTCGAATGGCAAGCATCGCTTGAGGGCGCACAACCGGCAGATTGCGTGCCAGTTAAAGCATCCGATCCGCTCTATATACTGTACACGTCGGGAACGACCGGAAAACCTAAAGGCGTTGTGCGAGACAATGGCGGTCATGCGGTCGTGCTTCGTTACAGTATGGAATCCATATATGACACCAAACCGGGAGAAGTGTACTGGGCCGCGTCGGATGTCGGATGGGTTGTTGGGCATTCCTATATCGTCTACGCACCTTTGATCACCGGTTGCACCACTATTTTATTCGAGGGTAAGCCGGTTCGTACGCCGGATGCCGGGACGTTCTGGCGTGTTATTCAAGACCACAAGGTTAACGTGTTTTTCACAGCGCCAACCGGATTCAGGGCCATCCGCAAGGAAGATCCTGAAAGCGAGTACCTCAAGAATTACGACCTGTCATCGTTACGCACGCTATTTGTTGCCGGTGAGAGACTGGATCCGCCTACCTACAACTGGCTGCGGCAAATACTTAAGATTCCCGTCGTGGATCACTGGTGGCAAACCGAAACCGGTTGGCCCATCGCTTCAAATTTGATGGGCATCGAGCCCAGAGAGACGAAACCCGGATCATCTACTTTTCCCGTGCCGGGATACAACGTGCAGATACTGTCATCGGATCACCAGGTACTTGAGAAAGGTCAGGAGGGCGATGTGGTCGTAAAGTTGCCATTGCCCCCCGGCGCATTGCCCACCGTCTGGGGTGATCATCGACGTTATGTCGAATCCTATTTGTCGCAGCATGAAGGTTATTTTCACTCCGGCGACGGTGGCTACTTTGATCAGGATGGTTACTTGTTCATTATGGGTAGAACCGACGACGTCATTAATGTCGCAGGGCATCGGCTTTCTACTGGTGAAATGGAAGAGATTGTCGCTTCCCATTCGGCTGTGGCCGAGTGTGCCGTCATCGGCATTGAAGACCCCGACAAGGGGCAGGTTCCTGTAGGGTTGTTGCTGTTAAAGGATGGTATTAATGTTCCCGATGACCAACTCCAGGTTGAACTGGTGGCTATGGTGAGAAGACAAATCGGTGCGTTTGCGAATTTCAAAAGAACCCTGGTGGTTGCTCGTTTACCTAAAACCAGATCTGGCAAGATCCTTCGTCAGGTAATGCGGAAGATTGCTGACAACAAACCTTATGAAGCGCCTGCTACCATAGATGATCCGGGTATTCTTGATGAAATCCGGGAAGTGCTGCTGGCGGGCAGTGTCGGTCTCATATCTCTAACGGAGTCGGAGTAGTCTCTATGGCAACTGTGTTAATAACGGGGGCGTCTTCAGGGTTTGGAAAGGCCTGTGCACTTAAGTTTATCGACAATGGACACAAGGTCATCCTTGCCGCACGTCGTGAAGAACGTATCCAGGCCCTGGTTGACAAATTCGGTGACAATGCAATGGGCATCACCCTGGATGTTCGTGATCGTGCAGCGGTGTTTGATGCCGTAGAGAAAATCCCTTTGGAATTTGCCGACATTAACATTCTGATCAACAACGCCGGTCTTGCTCTGGGGCTTGGAGGTGCGCAAGAGGCGGATATGGATGAGTGGGAAACAATGGTTGATACCAACGTCAAGGGTTTGATGTATCTTTGCCGGGCGGTATTGCCAGGCATGGTCGAGCGGGGTGGTGGACATGTTGTCAATCTTGGTTCGGTTGCGGCCAGCTGGCCGTATCCCGGTGGCAATGTCTATGGGGGAACAAAAGCGTTCGTGCAACAATTTTCCCGCAATCTTCGGGTCGATCTGTCGGGCAAAAACATCAGGGTCAGCAACATTGAACCCGGCATGTGTGAGACAGAGTTTTCCGTGGTCAGGTTTAGTGGCGACGAGGAAAAGGCGAAGCAGGTGTACAACGGAATGAAACCCCTATCGGCCGAGGATATCGCCGAAATCATTTACTGGACAACATCACTTCCCAGCCACATTAACGTCAACCAGCTGGAGGTGATGCCTACCGCTCAGAGCTGGTCAGCTTTCTCCGTTCATCGAGAAAATTAGTACTCTAGTTCATTGTAAACGTTGGAGTAAGTGGTCGTAAGTAATTGAAATTTATGATTAACGACGCCTTTTTTGTACCAGCATTACGTCTTTCCGTACAAGATGCAGGTACTACTAGTCCGATTACCACGTGTCGGCCAGCGTTATTCCCTGTATACTTGTGGACAGAATTTCTCAACAGCTCAGCATATGATAATAGTACACGGTACCTTTCCAGTTAATCCCAATCACAGGGACGACGCACTTGAGTTGATGCGTAAAATGTCATTGGCCAGCCGTGCGGAACTTGGCTGTGTGAGTTACGAATTCTACGTTGGGCTGACCAGTCCAAACACCTTGTTGTTATTTCAGGAATGGGAGTCAGTGGATGCCCTCCAGGATCATTTTCAGACCGATCATATGGAAGAATTTCTGAAAGCGTTGCCGGATGTGCTGGATGGTGAGGTGTCAACACGCCGATATGAAGTGCGCAGTACTGACGAACTTATTGACGGAGATGCTTCCGAGTTCGAACCGGAAATCAGTCCCCAGTCCGAATTCCACGAAAAAATTGTACACTAAGTTCGGCTTTTGCGCGTAGCGCAAAACAAGAATAAGTTCGGCTTTTGCGCGTAGCGCAAAACAAGAATAAGTTCGGCTTTTGCGCGTAGCGCAAAACAAGAATAAGTTCACGCGTCAGCCCTTAAAAACCCTCTACCCCAAAAACATCTTAGTTTGACCTGACTTCAAGCATCGGGGATTATGATCAATTGTGAGAAGTAACTGACAACGATTGTAGTTCTCTTTTTCAACAAGACAAATTTTATGGCTAATATGGATATTAGAGTTGTGGTGATCCGGAGCTGGCAATTTGCCCGCTATCTCTTCGATGGTTACTTCAGGGATAACTGCCAGACGACAGCGCAGGCACTTACCTACCAGACACTGTTTGCAGTTGTGCCCCTGTTGACAGTGATGTTTACGATTGCCAATGCGTTTAAGGCTTTTGGTGACCTGACTGAGAAAGTTCAGGCCTTTGTCTTTAGTAATATCATTCCGGAAAATGTATCGGTGGTACAGGAGTACATCGTCTCGTTCACAGGGCAAGCGCGTAACCTTGGATTCGTCAGCATGTTTTTTGTAGCACTTATCGCGTTCCTGATGTTGTTCACTGTTGAAGGCACATTCAATGCCATCTGGCGTGTGAAAGAACCTCGCCATGGATTCCAGCGCTTTCTGATGTACTGGGCGGTGTTGACCCTGGCGGTACCCTTTCTGGGTCTAAGTATCGCCATCACCGGCTACATTGAATCGTTACCTTTTATCAGTGACGTCCAGAAGTCGACCAAAGCACTGCGCCTGATACCCCTCTTACTCAGTGGTGGTTTGTTCACCCTGATTTACGCCGTCGTGCCTAACTGTTCCGTTTCTGTAAAACATGCGGCGATTGGCGGCTTTACTGTTGCACTGATATTTGAACTGGCAAAAGTTACCTTTACCAGCATTATGTCCAAATCAAGTTACGAGGCCATTTATGGCACGTTTGCGGCATTTCCGTTGTTTCTGGTGTGGATCTGGGTGTCCTGGACTATAGTGCTGGTCGGTGCAGAGTTGGTGAAAAGCCTGGGTGTGTATCGATTTGGTGGAAATCAAAACGTCGAAGCGGCTTTTTTTCAGGTAATCCTGGTTTTGGAAATGTTTTATCTCGCGCACCAGAAAGGCGAGACAGTTACCGAGTCGGATATAAGAAAATTCGGTCACCGCATCAATCTTGAGGAGTGGACGGAAATGAGATCCAAGTTGATGGATCTAAAGCTCATTCGTATTGTGGAAAAAGGGGGATTGGTGCTATCAAGAGACTTGAACGAGGTTTCAATCTGGGACTTGTATGAACAACTTGATTTACCATTGCCGCAACAGGTGAAGGGCGACAAAAGCTGGGAAAAGAAACTATCCCGGCGGTTCTCCGATCTATATGAAGGTAGTAAGTCAGCGTTAAGGGATGACCTGGAGGGTCTGTTCAAAGAAGTATGAAAGTGAAAATAGCAATACTAAGTCTGAGCCTGCTGCTCATATCCTGCTCCAAACCGGATCTGCTTGACTCAAACGGTAATGGAATCTTCCTAAATGAACTTAACCAGAAGTGGTTAATCGTGAACTACTGGGCGACCTGGTGTGGGCCTTGTATCGCCGAGATTCCGGAGTTAAACGAGTTATCGAAGCAGCATGAGGAACTGATTACCCTGCTCGGTGTTAATTTCGATAACCCAACTGCCGAGGAAATGGCAGCCCAGATCAAGAAAATGAAAATAGAATTTCCAGTCCTGTCGGCCGACCCGTCCGAGGTATTGAAGTTTGAAATTCCACAGGTGTTACCCACGACATTTATCTTCGAACCGGGTGGCCAACTTGTGAAAACCCTGGTGGGGCCGCAGACTAAACAAAGCATTATGGAAATTATTGACGCGAGGAGTTCAGTTCCTGGTCAATAACAGTTTTCATATGTTGTGCCAGCCCATCGACCGGGAGATTTACCAGTTCCCCACTGCGTCGCTCCACGTACTCAACTGTGCCGGACTTGAGCCCCCGTTCACCGACTACGAGTCGATGGGGGATGCCCATGAGTTCCGCATCCGCGAATTTGGCACCGGGCCGGTGACCGTCGCGGTCGTCGAGTAGCACTTCGACGCCGATCTCAGTGAGTTCCTGGTAGAGTGCCTCTGAAACGCGGGCAACTTCTTCCGACTTATGGGCATTGATCGGAATCACAATGACATGAAAGGGTGCAACGATGGTTGGCCAGATAATTCCCTTGTCATCGTTGTTTTGTTCGATGATTGCAGCGACCATGCGCGAGACACCCATTCCATAGCAGCCCATCATCATCACTACGGCGTTGCCATTTTCATCGAGGACGGTTGCGTTCATGGATTTGGAATATTTGTCACCAAGTTGAAAAATATGCCCCACTTCTATGCCGCGTTTGAATGAAATCGTTCCTTTGCCATCCGGAGATGGATCTCCTTCCTCGACATTACGAAGATCGTCGATCAAATCTGCTTTGCAGTCCCGATCCCAGTTGCTGTTGACAATATGATAGCCGTCTTTGTTTGCACCACAAACAAAATTGGCCAGGGCATAGGCGCTTCGGTCTGCCAGGATGGGTATCCCTAGTCCGATGGGCCCGATGGAACCAGGTGAGCAACCCAATGTGGTTCTGATTTCCGCATCCGACGCCATTGTAAGTGGCGTTGCAACCTGGGTCATTTTCTCTGCTTTAACCTCATTTAGGTGGTGGTCGCCTCTTAGTACCAGTGCGACCAGCGGTACTGTCGCACCCTTTACGATGAGTGTTTTTGTCGTTGTAACAGGCGCGACCTTCAGAAATGTTGAAACCTCTGCAATGGTTCTGACGTTGGGCGTCTCTACTTCAGTCAGTTGCCGGGGCTCTGCCGTTGATTTTTCTGGTGCCAGCGCTTCCGCCTTTTCGAGATTGGCCGCATAGTCGCTTTCGGTGCTAAAGGCTATCTTATCTTCACCGGACTCTGCCAGTACATGAAATTCCATGGTGACGCTGCCGCCGATGCTGCCGCTATCGGCTTGCACTGGACGAAAATCGAGAGACAGGCGGTTCAGTATACGAGAATAAGCGTCATACATTTCCTGATAGGTTTCTTCCAGGCTCTTCATGTCGATATGAAAAGAATAGGCATCTTTCATAATGAATTCCCTGGTACGCAGCAAGCCAAATCTGGGGCGGGTTTCATCACGAAACTTGGTTTGAATCTGGTAGTAATTCACGGGTAACTGTTTATGACTCTTGAGCTCTGATCTGGCGAGGTCGGTAATCACTTCTTCATGAGTTGGGCCGAAGCAAAAGTCCCTTTGGTGACGATCAGAAAACTTAAGCAATAATCCATCGTCATACTGGTTCCACCGTTTGGTTTCATGCCAGAGCTCTGCAGGCTGCACGATCGGCATCATGACTTCCTGAGCCCCGGACGCATTCATTTCCTGGCGGATAATATGTTCAACTTTTTGCAAAACTCGCAGACCCATAGGTAACCAGGTATAGATCCCGGATGCCAGCTTACGAATAAAGCCACCTCTAATCAGTAATTGATGGCTGGCAACCTCTGCATCCGCGGGGGTTTCTTTCAGCGTTGAAATTGTATAACGCGATGCTCTCATAGTTTTTGGTGTTTCAGGTTACTATTGCGTGAATTGTACCGCGTTAGGGTAAGGTTAGCTGCCATGAATAATACTGTATTGCATTCTGGGTCGTGTCATTGCGGTGCGGTTATTTTTGAATTTGAAACGGCACCCGAGGTTTTGGTCAATCTATGCAATTGTTCCATTTGTGAACTGGTTGGATACCAGCATCTGATTGTTCCCCGTGATTATTTTCGATTGCTGTCTGATCAACACAACCTTTCCCTGTACACATTTAATTCCGGTGTTGCGAAGCACTACTTCTGTAAAGTCTGCGGTATTAAGTCCTGGTACGTACCGCGCTCGAATCCCGATGGTGTCAGTGTTAATTTTCGCTGCGTTGACAAAGACAGCTTCGATAAAGTGACCTATGAAGAATTTGATGGGCAAAACTGGGAAGCTAACGCTTCCTCTCTGTCGCATCTCTCGGATCCGTCTTCATGAATCCGCCTGCTGCCAGCGAAGTAAAGGAATAAAAAAAGGCCGCTTTTGCGGCCTTCTTTGCTTATCTATCTAAAGAGATGAAAATCAGACGAATTCTTTAAGACCTTTTAAGGGCAGTACCTTGATTTTAATGCTCGCCGGTTTTGCAGCAATGTCCATTGTCTCTCCCGGACGAAACGGGTTAGGTACATTTTTTCGCGCTTTGCGGGCAGGCTTTTTAACAGTTTTGATTTTCAAAAGTCCTGGAAGTGTGAATTCGCCAACAGCGCCTTTTTTAACATGACGTTCAATAAGGTTTGTTAATTCGTCAAGAACGGCAGTCACCTGTTTTTTGCTAAGATCAGTTTTAGTTGCAACCTCACTCAAAATTGCACTCTTTGTATACTTGTCCTTGATTGCCGGTAGTTTCTTTACTGGTGCAGCTTTATTTTGGGCTGGTTTCTTTTTGGAGGCTTTTTTTGCAGCCATTTTGGATATTCCTTCTTTGGTAGAGAATTAATCGAGAGTTGGCCGAGATCTGTATTCGACTGGTACGACTATGTTTCATGATTAAATTTATAAAGAGTAGAGTGAAATAACGCCTAAAATTAAGTGTTTCTAGCCCATGTCTTCGGAGGTGCCATTTATACTTTATTGGCCAATGGCTCGCAAGAGAATAACCGGGAAATATTAAAAATATGACGAAATGATAATTTCAACACCCTGACTAAAGCAGAAGGCAATGCCGGGTTCGTTGACATTGATCCGCGTCGCGGCCTGCTGCGGTGAAGAGTAGACAATTTTTGTGGATTTCTCGCCATTTCCTAGGATTGAGGTATAATGCGCGGCCGTGAAATTTCGCAGCACTAATTTTCGCGACACTGTAATGTCTTAAAGAATTTGAGGAAATGGTTGCCATGCCAATCTATGAATACCAATGTGAATCATGTGATCACCGACTGGAGAAATTGCAAAAACTTTCAGATGAACCATTGAAGGAATGTCCTTCCTGTCGTGCGGAAACATTGAAGAAACTCGTGTCTGCAGCAGCCTTCAGGCTGAAAGGTAGTGGCTGGTACGAGACAGATTTTAAGACTGGCAAGAAGAAGAATGTACATGGTGGATCTGAGGGAACAGAATCGAAAAGCACCGCAGGTGGCGATTCTTCGAGCAGCAATAGCAGCGTGGATTCGTCCTCAGGTAAGAGCGAAAAGAAATCCTCAGCCAAGTCTGAAGGCAAATCGAGTAGCAAGGCCAGCAGCACTTCGAAAGGATCAAGCTAGTTATTGTCCGGGCATGGATATGTGAGTGTTATCAAATGATTAACAGATTGTAAAAAAAGGGGTATTAGCGATGCGGAGCCACTATTGTGGCCAACTCAGGGAATCTCATATTGGTGAGCAGGTTTCCCTGTGCGGTTGGGTTCATCGTCGCCGTGATCACGGCGGCGTCATTTTTCTGGATCTACGAGACCATAAGGGAATCGTGCAGGTGGTTTTTGACCCGGATACCGTGGAAGCCTTCGCGTTAGCCGACCAGGTACGTAACGAGTTCGTCCTGAATATTGTCGGTAAGGTTCGTGCCCGGGGCGCAAACGTCGTCAATCTGAAAATGGCCACAGGTCAAATTGAGGTGCTTGGCGAGAAAATCACCCTGCTGAATCGATCAGAAACACCCCCGTTTCAGTTGGATGAATACTCTGAAGCCGGAGAAGACGTTCGATTGAAGTATCGCTACATTGACCTGCGCCGGCCCGAAATGCAGGAGAAGATTCGCCTGCGCTCAAAGACGACTCACCTTATTCGAGAGTACCTTGATGGTCATGAGTTTGTTGATATCGAGACTCCTATGCTGACCAAGGCAACACCGGAGGGTGCCCGGGATTATATTGTTCCCAGTCGAACTCACCCAGGTGAATTTTTTGCACTGCCCCAGTCCCCGCAGTTATTCAAACAGCTGCTTATGATGTCTGGCTTTGATCGTTACTACCAGATTGCCCGCTGCTTCCGTGATGAAGATCTCCGGGCGGATCGACAGCCAGAATTTACCCAGATAGATATTGAAACCACGTTCTTGGATGAAGATGCCATTATGGCCCTCGCAGAAGACATGATCAAAAGGCTTTTTGTCGAGCTTATTGATGTGGATCTTGGTGAGTTCCCTCATATTACCTACACGGAGGCAATGAAACTCTATGGCAGTGATCGGCCAGACTTACGGTTTGGCATACCCTTCGTGGATGTTGCCGATTTGATGAAAGAAGTTGAGTTTAAAGTCTTCAGTGGACCAGCGAATGATCACGGATCCAGGGTTGTGGCTCTACGCCTGCCGGATGGAGATCGGTTAAGCCGCAAGATGATCGACGAATACACCCGCTTTGTCGGTGTCTATGGTGCGAAAGGATTGGCGTATATCAAGGTAAATGACGTCGATTCAGGTATTGAGGGCTTACAGTCGCCAATCTTGAAATTCCTGCCTGACGATGTAGTCATTGATGTCATAGAGCGCATCGGGGCGCAGAACAAAGACATTATTTTCTTTGGCGCCGACAAATCGAACGTTGTCAATGACTCGATTGGGGCATTGCGTACGAAACTTGCCGAAGACCTGGATCTGTATGAAAAACAATGGTCGGCCTTGTGGGTAACAGAATTCCCCATGTTCGAAGGCGATGGCAAAGGTAACTGGGGAGCAATGCATCATCCGTTTACGCAGCCATTGGGTGATCTTGATGAGATGCTGGAGAATCCGGGTGAGACCTTGTCCCGGGCTTATGACATGGTCATCAATGGCAACGAGCTCGGCGGCGGGTCTATCCGTGTAAACCAGTCGGTAATGCAGGAGAAAATATTTAAAGTCCTGAACATCGGCGAGAATGAAGCGCAGATTAAGTTTGGTTTCCTGCTTGATGCGTTAAAATTTGGCGCTCCTCCCCACGGCGGTTTGGCATTTGGCCTCGATCGGCTGATCATGATTCTATCAGGATCCAGTTCTATTCGTGACGTAATGGCGTTCCCGAAGACGCAAACAGCCGCCTGTTTGTTAACCAGCGCTCCGAGCGAAATAGATGAGCTGCAACTGCGGGAACTGAATATCTCAGTCAATAAACCGGCTAAGTAATCTGGAGCGTTGAGTAATGGCTGGACATAGCAAGTGGAGCAACATCAAGCACCGCAAGGCAGGGCAAGACGCGAAACGCGGCAAGGTCTTCACTAAAATTATTCGTGAACTCACCCTCGCCGCCAGGGACGGGGGCGGTACCGTCGAGGACAATCCCTCGTTACGAACTATCGTCGACAAGGCCAAGGCCGCGCAGATGCCCAAGGACACTATGGAACGGGCCATTCAGCGCGGCGCCGGAGGTCTGGACGGTGGTGACCTGTCGAGCCTGATTTATGAAGGCTATGGACCCGGAGGTGTCGCCGTACTGGTAGAAACGGTTACCGATAATAAGAATCGAACCGTTGCTGAAGTACGACATGCTTTCGATCGTTCTGGCGGCAATCTGGGCACCAGTGGTTCTGTTGCCTATATGTTTGATAAAAAAGGCCAGCTTCAATATGCACCGGGAGCCGATGAAGAAGCGATAATGGAAGTTGCGATTGAAGCAGGTGCAGATGATGTCGAATCGGGAGATGATGGCTCAATGGAGGTGCTGACGGCACCAGAGGATTTTCTTAACGTTAAAGATGCCCTGGTGGATGCGGGTTTTGAACCCGATAACGCAGAGGTTGGAATGATTCCGCAAAACTA
Organism: Gammaproteobacteria bacterium; assembly: GCA_012960755.1. The sequence goes on along the minus strand of DUAT01000073.1, from coordinate 104,226 downwards.
TAATCTGCTCGATGCATCCACCAGTGAAAAAGTACTGCGCCTGATGGATAACCTGGATGACCTGGACGACGTCCAGAACGTCTATACCAATGCGGAATTCCATGAAGAAAGCTAGTCGTCCTTCGAGGCGCGTCTTGCGGTCAAACGCTTCCCGACTCACTGAACATGGCAATTTCACCTTGAAGGACGACTAGCCCCGCATGCTAAACTCAATCACTGCTTTGATCACAACATTGAGTAGCGAGCAGGCATGGCAATAATTTTGGGAATCGACCCTGGTTCCAGAGTAACGGGCTACGGCATCATCGAGACTTCAGGCTCGCAGCAAAAATATATCGCCAGCGGCTGCATCCGAACTAAGGATCGAGCCAGCCTTCCTTCGAGGCTGGAAGAGATCTTCTCCGGGGTGAACGAGATTATCGACAGGTTCCAGCCTGAAGAATTTGCCATCGAAAAAATATTTATGGCGAGAAGCGCCGAATCTGCACTCAAATTGGGGCATGCTCGTGGGGTAGCTATCGTTGCTGCAGCCACCAACAAATTACCTGTTTTCGAGTATGAGGCACGCAAAGTAAAACAAGCTGTCGTTGGGATTGGCTCTGGCACGAAAGAACAGGTACAGCACATGGTACAAACCCTGCTTCATCTTCCAGCCAGACCCCAGTCTGATGCTGCGGATGCCCTGGCGATTGCCATCTGTCATATCAATACTCAGCACAATCTGGCCAGGATGGCTGGTGCGAAACAGTTCAGGCGCGGTCGCCTGGTGAGAAACAATCCATGATTGGCCGAATTCACGGCAAACTTGTCGAAAAACAGCCGACACAGATATTGATAGATGTGGGCGGTGTTTGCTATGAAATAGAAGTGCCAGTGTCTACTTTCTATGAATTGGGGGGCCTGGGCGACCTGGTCACAATCCACACGCAAATGATTGTTCGCGAGGATGCTCAGCTGTTATACGGATTTTACAGCCTGACTGAACGGGAGCTGTTCAGATCGCTGATCAAGGTCAACAAGGTAGGGCCCAAACTTGCCATCAACATTCTTTCCGGTGTTGATGTGATTCAGTTCAGCCGCTTTATTCGCAACAAAGATGAAAAGTCATTGATGGCTTTACCCGGGGTCGGTAAATCTACGGCAGAACAACTGATCATTAGTATGAAAAACCGATTACCGGATCTGAGCGAGGCATCTCCGGCGAACGCAGACGAGGCGAATGAGAACTTTGCAGATGCCGAAGCAGCCCTGATCGAGCTGGGTTACAAACCGCAGGAAGCCGCGAGAGCAGTGTCGCAAACCGATGACCCTGATTCCAGCGTCGAGAAACTGATCAAGCAGGCATTACGGCTCTTATCATAAATGCTTATAGATGCTCATAAGTGCGCTCAAGCCTGTTTGCTATGGAACCTCTGATTAAGTAGATATTTTCGTCAGGGCAAGGAAGGCAGGAATGGAGTAAAGTTGTTAACATGCTGTAGGCTAGCAGCTTTTCGGAATTCCACCACGCCGACATGGTGGAAATAGTGATGCGGCATTCCGACCTAAATCAGAGGTTCCCCAGCAAGATTTGTGGCAAACTCCAGTTTTTACTTACTAACATTTGTTTAGTTACATTGCATGATTGAATCTGATCGTCTGGTCACGCCAGAAACTACCCCAGCAGAATCTTCGCAGGATTGGGCTATTCGCCCGAAGACATTTGAGGAATATTGCGGTCAGCCACGGGTCAGCGAACAAATGCGGATATTCATAGATGCTGCAATAAAACGTGGCGAATCCCTCGATCACACGCTGATTTTTGGTCCACCAGGCCTTGGTAAGACGACGCTGGCGAATATCGTGGCAAACGAAATGGGCGTGCAGATCAGGGCGACATCCGGTCCTGTGATCGAAAAGAAAGGTGATCTGGTGGCCGCCCTCACCAGTCTTGAAGAAGGCGATGTACTCTTTATTGATGAAATTCACAGACTGTCAGCGGCCGTAGAAGAAGTATTGTACCCGGCCATGGAAGATCACCAGGTTGACATCATCATTGGCGAGGGACCTGCAGCCAGGTCGATCAAGCTGGATTTACCGTCTTTTACCCTCGTTGGGGCAACGACGCGCAGTGGCCTGCTTACCTCTCCATTAAGGGATCGGTTTGGCATTGTGCAAAGACTGGAATTTTACTCGGCAGAAGATTTAACTCGAATTGTTAAGCGGTCAGCCAGCCTGTTAGGAGTGGCCACGGATGAAGATGGCGCGCAGGAAATTGCGAAACGTGCCCGGGGCACGCCACGCATTGCAAATCGGTTGCTTCGACGGGTCAGGGACTTTGCGGAAGTAAAAGCTGCCGGAATTATTGACAAGGAAACCGCAGATGCAGCCCTTAATATGCTGAGCGTTGATGTTAACGGATTTGAGCATATGGACCGAAAACTCCTCATGTCGCTGATTGAAAAGTTCGATGGTGGCCCGGCAGGGGTTGACAGTCTTGCGGCTGCGATTGGTGAAGAAAAAGATACCATTGAAGACGTTTACGAACCCTATTTGATCCAACAAGGGTTTATTATGCGTACACCACGGGGTCGGGTCGCGACAAGGCATGCTTATCTGTACTTTGGGCTTCCGGAGCCTGATAGTCGGCAGGCTTCAGGCTTGCAACAACAGCCTGTCGATCGTGATCTGTTTAACGATAATAAATTTGAGTGAGTGACCACTAACAACAGTCAATATCGGTAAGAATGTAATCTATAAATTCTAAAAGTGAGAAACGATTGAACGAACAATTATCTATTCTCGACCTGGTCCTCAACGCTGGTCCCGTCGTGCTTACGGTTATGGCGATACTACTTCTGGCCTCCATGGCATCATGGGTCATGATATTCCAAAAAGGCTTTGGGTTATCAGCCATCAAGCGTGATTCTGCTGTCTTCGAGGATGAATTCTGGTCCGGCAAGGATTTGCGCAAAATATTCCTGGAACTGGAGGCGGATGTACCGAATCCCGTTGGCATGGAACATATCTTTACCGCAGGGTTCAAAGAATTTACCCGTTTGCGGAAACAGGAAAATGCTGACCCCGATAGAATTATGCAAAATGTACAGAGATCGATGCGGGTTGCGATGTCCCGGGAAGAGGAGCGATTGGAGACTAATCTTTCATTCCTTGCGACCGTTGCGTCCACCAGCCCATACATCGGTCTGTTTGGCACCGTGTGGGGTATTATGAACTCATTTCGGAGTCTGGCGACAGTGCAGCAGGCGAGTTTGTCTATTGTGGCACCTGGCATATCAGAAGCACTGATTGCCACGGCCATGGGGTTGTTCGCGGCGATTCCTGCAGTTATGGCCTACAACCGGTTTTCCGCACAGGTCGAAATCATAATGAACCGGCTCGAAGCGTTTACAGATGAATTCAGCAGTATCCTTAATCGTGCAATACATAGTTCATAGAAAAGTTCTTAGAGAAGTTCATAGCATCCCTGGTAACGGCGGGGTACGGTAATGGCAAAGGCAAAACGACGCAGACCCATGGCAGAAATCAATGTAGTCCCCTACATTGATGTTATGCTGGTATTGCTGGTTATTTTTATGGTGGCAACTCCCCTGATGACCCAGGGAATAGTTGTTGATTTACCTAAGGCAGCTTCCGGTGTACTGGATTCGCCTCCGGACGAGCCAACACTGGTGGTGTCGATCAAGGCAGACGGGAGCTACTACATTAATGTCGGCGAAGACGAGGAGGCAGTTTCACTCTCGCTGATTGAGGAGCGCTCAAGAAAGATTATCAGTGTAAGCCCGGACATCAAGGTTCTGGTGGAAGCAGACCAATACCTGAGTTATGGGGTGGTTATAAATCTGATGAACGTGTTGCAGGCAGCAGGAGCCGAAAGTGTTGGCTTGATCACGGAACCCCCGGAACAATAACCTGATGAATCCCACTGGTGCCAATATACTGTCATTCATTCTCGCTATATCGGTCCATGGGGCGGTGATTGGAATACTATTGGTGGATTGGGGACCCAACAAGAAAATTGAAACTACAAAAGTGGAACCCTACTACATCGAATCTACGACGGTTAAGCGGAACCCCCATCGAGTTTCAAAAGAACGCGAGCAGCAGACTTTGCGCGAGCAGCGGGAAAAACAGCAACGTATCGATGCCAGGGAAAAAGCAGAAAAGCTTGCGCTGGTAAATCGACAACGACTGGAAGCCGAAAAAGTAAAACGCGACGCAGAACGTAAAGCCTGGGAAGACGCCGAAGCCGCTACTGAAAAAACTGCGAAAGAACTGCTGGTACAACAGCAGGAGAAGAGTGCTGAAGCAGAGATCCGCGAAACAGAACGCCAGGAGATGGAGCAGTTGTTGAATCTTGCCGTTGCAAATGAACAAGTTGGGATTCGCGCGGTCACCGATGATGAGAAGGCGATGGCATACGTGTCGCAAATCCAACGTGAAATTATCCAGAACTGGTCCAGGCCGCCAAGTGCCAGAAACGGCATGCAGGCGCTGTTAAAGGTTTTTCTGGTGCCAACCGGTGAGGTCGTCAGCGTGATGGTGGAAAGTACCAGTGGTAATGATGCTTTTGACAGATCCGCAGTATTGGCCGTTAGAAAGGCAGAACAATTTGTTGTACCGACAGACCTGCGACAGTTTGAACGAAACTTCCGGGAATTTGAGGTGCTGTTTCGTCCTGAGGACTTGCGATTGTAGAAGCACTGGCGGTTTGTTGCTGGTTTTGTCGCCCCAACCATGCCGGTTCGGTTAGCTGGGCCTCATTAATTTAATGATTAACGATGTAGTGATTACCAATGAAGTTTATTAAAGTCGTAATTCTGCTGTTTTCTCCGATGCTCTTGTTGCCCGTTAACATGGTGTTTGCGGAGTTAAGAATTGAAGTCACGCAAGGTATCGACAATGCGGTTCGCGTTGCCGTTGTACCGTTTACTCACAAGAGTCGTGGTCGACTGGCCGTGGATGTGACCGAAGTTATCGATTTTGACCTGACTTTGAGTGGGCGTTTTGAGACTTTACCCGCCTCCCAGATGTTAAGTCTGCCGAATGAATCAAAAGAAGTGTTCACCCGTGACTGGCGGATGCTAAAAGTTGAATACCTGGTCATTGGCTATATAGAATCGAGCCGTACAACGGTTCGCTTGCACTTTGAGCTCTACAATGTTTTCAGGCAATCCGTGGAAGCCAGCCACGTGATTGAGGGAACGAGAGATGAATTACGCGATATGGCACATTATGTCAGTGATGTCGTATATGAAAAGCTTACCGGGATCGAGGGGGCATTCTCAACTCGGATCATGTATGTGACCGCTAACGGCCCGGTCGATGATCGACAGTATCGTTTAAATATTGCTGATGCTGACGGTCAAAGGGTAGAAACAATACTGGATTCGAAAGAGCCAATATTGTCAGCTTCATGGTCACCGGACGGCGCCAAGATCGCGTATGTTTCCTTTGAAAAGGACAGTCGACCAGCCATCTACCTGCGAGATCTGGAGACTGGTGTGCGTCAACAGTTGACGGATTACCCGGGTCTCAACAGTGCACCGGCCTTTTCTCCTGACGGCAAACGATTGGCGATAGTGCTCTCAAAGGATGGCAATCCTGATATCTACATTCTGCAACTTGAAAGCCGAAAACTGCGGCGTATAACCCGTCACTATGGGATTGATACAGAACCTTCCTGGCGCCGTGACGGCAAAGCGATTGTGTTTACCAGCAATCGGGGTGGAAAACCCCAGATCTACCAGGTGTCACTCACAGACTTGGCTATTGAGAGACTGACATTTGAAGGGGACTACAACGCCAAGGCCAGTTTGCTTGCCGATGGTAGCGGCCTCGTTATGGTCCATCGAAGGGAAGGAATATTCCATATTGCATTGTTGGATCTGAACCGGGGTCGTCTAATGGTGTTGACTGAAACAGCGTTGGATGAATCTCCCAGTATCGCACCTAACGGAAGTATGTTAATTTACGCGACTCAAGTGAGGGGAGAGGGTATACTCGCAGCAGTCTCCATTGACGGAGGCGTTAAGTTTAATCTTCCATCCAGCGAAGGTGATGTGAGGGAACCAGCCTGGTCACCTAAGAAGCGTAAGATTTTTACGCCCATCGCCATTGATCGCAAGAAATGATCCGTTAGATTAATCAATGTGACTGATTTGTGAACTGTGAACGTGAATTCAATGAACTAATTGTGTTTTAATCCGCATAAATATGTAGACAGGAGTAAATCATGGGAATAACAAGAATTCGGGGCTTACTGGCCATTAGTCTGGCCGCACTGCTGTTGGCAGGGTGTGCGAGCAATGAGCCCGAAGAACCAGCTGAGGTTGTGGTGCCGGATGAGCCAGTAGAAGTGGTCCAACCTGCCCCCGAGCCGCCTAAGATCCAGAGACCCGAAATCAGTTCGAGTGGGCAAATGATCTATCCTATAGGCGACGAAACCTTGCAGGGTATTTTCTACTTTGATTTTGATCAGGCGATCGTCAAACGATCAGGACATACGGAACTGGACAAACATGCAAAAGGCATGATGCTTGACCGAACAATTCGAGTGCGACTAGAAGGTCATGCCGACGAGCGCGGCACAAGGGAATACAACCTGGCATTGGGCGAAAGACGGGCGAATGCAGTTCGCGCTTACCTGACTTCACAAGGTGCCTCTCGCTCACAAATTGAAGTTATCAGCTACGGTGAAGAGAAGCCGGCGGTGATGGGCGGGGGAGAGAGCTCCTGGGCTCGGAACCGTCGAGTGGAATTCGCTTACAAGCAATAAGCGGGTTTTAGATACATAGTAGATGCTAAGATGGGCTCCCATGAGTATCATTCGCCCATTAACAATCGGTGTGACTGGTTTGCTGTTGATAACCGTCGCACCGTTTTTATTTGCGGCATCGAATCCCGTTGCAGTTGAGTCCCTGGATGTTGGTACGGGTGATAGTGAGCTACCTTATCAATCGCCGATTGAAGAGCAAGAAAGTCCTGCCGGATATAGCGCCTCAGAAGAAAGCTCCGCCGGTGAAACCCATTATCAACTCCAGATTCTGCAGCAGGAAGTTCAGGAACTTCGTGGATTGGTTGAGGACCTTAAGCACACACTTGCCCGGATGCAGGTGACCCAGGAAGATCGATACCTTGAGCTGGACAGTCGCTTTCAGCAGTTGAGTGAGCAGTTACCAGCCTTAGGGCGGTCGGAACAGGATCAGGCTGCCGAAGGAAATACTACAGACAACGCAAGCGATGATCCTACATTGATAGGGAGTGATATCAAAGTTGCCACTCAGGATGAAAAGGCACTTTATGAAACAGCCCTCGAACTCATCCGAAGTCGTCAGTATGATCTCGCAATAACCCAGCTTCAGGCAGTCATTGAACAGTACCCTGATGGTAGCCTGGCGCCCAATGCATACTACTGGTTGGGAGAAGTCTATGCGGCTAAACCCGAACCGGACTATGAGAGCGCAAGAAAAGCGCTCGCACAAGTTCTGACATTTTTTCCCGAACACCGCAAAGTCCCCGATGCTGCCTTCAAGTTAGGCAAGGTTTACTACCTGATGGGGGACTGTGATCGCGCCACAGAACTTCTCAGCCAGGTTGTGGAGCAACATCAGGGGAAGTCCGTTTCAAAACTCGCGGAGTCCTATTTGCGTGACAACGTGGGTAGTTGCGAATAGCCCTGTTAAATTTCTAGAATAGTCCTGTGAGCAATCTGCGTATAACCGAAATATTTTATTCACTGCAGGGCGAAGCCCGTACCGTGGGGCTGCCCACCGTGTTTGTTCGCCTGACCGGTTGTCCGTTGCGTTGCCAGTACTGTGATACGGCCTATGCATTTAGTGGTGGCGACCTGCTCAGCATAGACACCATTGTTGAGCGCGTTGAGACTTACTCACCGAAATACATTACCGTCACAGGAGGTGAGCCACTGGCCCAGGTGGAATGTACCACCCTGCTGACTGCGCTGTGTAACAAGGGCTACCAGGTTTCTCTTGAGACCAGTGGCGCCGTTGATATTTCTTCAGTTGATGACCGGGTTTCTATAGTGCTTGATATCAAAACTCCTGCATCCGGTGAAATGAGCAAAAACCTCCACAGCAACATCGACTACCTGCGGACAAAAGACCAGGTTAAGTTCGTGATTTGCGATCGCCAGGATTATGACTGGTCAACCTTTAAATTGAGTGAATACGCCCTGGCAGATCGAGTGAGCGAGGTGCTGTTTTCGGCGAGCCATGGACAACTCGAATCCGTTGACCTGGCAAATTGGATTATCGAAGATAACTTACCCGTGCGCTTACAGATTCAATTACACAAGTACCTGTGGGGAGACAAGCCGGGTGTCTAGTCAACGCGCCGTGGTTCTGCTCTCAGGTGGGTTGGATTCTGCCACGACACTGGCAATCGCACAGGCGCAGGATTTCGATTGTTACTGCATTAGTTTTGATTATGGACAGCGACATGTTACAGAAATTCAGTTTGCAGAGCGCCTCGCAAAAAAAATGGGTGCCAAGGGACATTCTGTGGTGCGAATAGATATTGGCAGTTTTGGTGGCTCAGCATTGACGGACGAAACCATCGAGGTCCCGGAGAATGAAGAAACGCAAGGCATCCCGATAACCTATGTACCAGCTCGCAATACGGTATTTCTTGCCTATGCTTTGGGCTATGCGGAAGTGTTGCAAGCCCATGACATCTTTATTGGCGTCAATGCTGTGGACTATTCAGGCTACCCGGACTGTCGCCCCGAATATATTGCGGCATTCGAAGTCATGGCAAATCTTGCAACCAGAATTGGTGTCGAGGGTGAATCAGTCCGAATTCAGACCCCACTCATTGACCTGGCAAAGGAATCGATTATCCAGTTGGGCCTCTCGCTGGGCGTGCAATACGCAGACACGGTGTCATGCTATCAGCTGGATACGGACGGCAAGGCTTGCGGGCGCTGTGATAGCTGTCGTATCCGCAGATCGGGATTCGAAATGGCGGAAGTTACCGATCCAACTCAGTACGCATAAAAATGTAGCCCTCAAACTGTAACTTTTGGGTTACACTAGTCTGGGTGCCGTTTTTCTAAAGCTCCTGCGTAGGAGGCTCCGAATGTCGCAAGCAAGGATTTTGGTGATTGATGATGATGCGTCAATTTGTGGCTTCTGTGAGACTGCCCTGAGTCGTATACCCAATCTTGCTGTAACTACAGAACATCGTGTGTGGAATGCGCTAAAGCTATGTGAGTCAGGCCGGTTTGACCTGGTGCTCACTGATCTCAGTATGGGCGACATTAGCGGCGTCGATATTCTGAAAAAGGTTAAGGAAGTCCATTCTGATATTCCCGTCATTATCATGACGGGATATCCCAGCCTCGATAATTCCGTCGAGTGCTTACGGCTTGGCGCGGCCGACTATGTTCTAAAACCATTGATGCTGGGTGACCTGCTGAGGACCGTGTCCAGAGTCATTGATGAGAAGCGATTACAGCAGGAAAATCGTCTGCTTCGACGTCAATTGGAACGCAAGTCCTCTTCTATTAATATCATTGGTGAAAGTGAGGCCATAAATCTGGTCCGCGCTGCTATTGCCAATCTTGCGGAAACCAATGTGGATGTTTTGATCTGGGGTGCTACCGGTACAGGAAAGGAGTTGGTGGCGCAAAATATTCACTTTAACAGCGACCGTTCGATGAAACCGTTTGTACCGGTTGACTGTAGCGCTATCCCACCTGATTTGTTCGAAAGTGAGTTCTTCGGCCATGAGATAGGAGCCTTCACCGGTGCTAGCCAACGTACTCTTGGACTCATGGAATATGCAGACGGCGGCACATTGTTCCTTGACGAAATAAGTGAACTGTCCCTGCAACAACAGGCAAAGCTACTCCGTGCGGTACAGGAACGACGGTTTCGCAGGGTCGGTAGCCGGGAGGAAATCCGGGTCGATATCCGATTGTTGGCGGCGACGAACAGGGATCTGAAAGAAGAAGTAAAAGCAAAGAGATTCCGTGACGATTTGTATTTTCGCATATATGTTGGGGAGATCAGACTGCCGCCGTTGCGGCAACGAATTGGCGATGTCGAGATACTGATTCACCATTATCTGGAAGTGTTTGGCCGGGAGATGGACCGGCCGAACAGGGTTCTCAGCGAGGGTGCACTGAAGTTACTCGTGTCTTATGACTGGCCAGGTAACATCCGTGAGCTGATCAATGTGGTGCGAAGAATATTGGCCCTGAGTCGAGGAAAGACCTTGTCGGTCGATGATGTTCCGCTGGATATTCGTACCCATATGGAAGGGTCAGGCAAAAGAAGTAGTATGGGTGGTTTTCTTGGTGAGAAGGCGCGGATGATGGAACAGTTTGAATATGACTATATGGTGTCCATTCTCAGGACCTGTGGGGGAGACTTGTCAGCCGCGGCTCGAAGGGCCGAGATATCCCGCCAATCTGTTTACCGTATGCTCGACCGATTGGGGTTGAATGCCAATGACTTTCGTAACAGAGCCGAGGGAAATCCCGGGAAGCTGTAACAGGCATTGATACGCTGTCGTAACACATTTGGTCATTATGTCATCTTAGAGTTACATTACAATGCAATCGAAACAGTGGTGCTAATTCGGAAATAACCTTAGAATATAACGTAATCAGTCATTTATGGAATTTCAAGGATGCTCTGCCGATTGGCACGGTATCTGCTCTATCTCTAAAAGGGAACTTGTATATAGAGCTTGTATACAGAACTGGATTCAAGGAACGACTTTATGGCGTTGTTAACGGTATATGAGGAAAAGGCGCTCGCGATGATTACACACCGCGACGTTTGGTTTTCTGTGAGTCAAATTGGCTGCTGTCGATTGTCCACATTGAACAAACTGGTGGATAAAGGATACCTCGAACGAATACGCCGACCGGGTCCGTATATTCCCAATGAAAGCATATTGTTTCGAATGCTGGAACGAGACGAAACAGCGACTGCAGGCTGATACGGCTAGCTGATATTGGTGTGTGGTTTTTCTAAATTTCTCTAAGACGCGCCAGGCTTTCCTTCGGCCAGACCATCTCACGATCATACTGTTCTTCAAACTGTGGAACATCCTCTTGCAAGACTAAGCCTGCCTGTTTCCTGCGGGTCCAAATATGGGTCTGGGGTGGAGCGATAGCCGGGTCATCGAGAGTATCAGGTTTCAATACCACCGATAATGGGAATGCGTCGGAGGACACAAAAAGAAGGGTCTGGCATTTAGCACAATGATGCCTCGTGCTTCTTGGGCTGACTTTCGTTGCTAGCATTTCGCCATGTATGATCATTTCATCGCGTAATACAAATGTGGTGAGAGAAAATGCCTGGCCGGTGTGCTTCTGGCAATCCAGACAGTGACAGGCATGGGTGAAAAGCGGTGGCGCTTGTAATGTGTAGTGCACAGCGCCGCACTTGCACCGACCGGCTGTTAGATCAGTTCCTACATCAGTCACAGGGTTCGCATTTTGGTCTGAAATTCGATTATGATCCTATGGAACCTCTGATTAAGGTCGGCATGCCGCGTCTCGGTATGCCGCACCACTATTTACGCCATGTCAGTGTCAGGACTGAATTCCGAAAAGTTGTTAATGTACGACATATTAACAACTTTTCTCCATTCTCTCCTTCCTTACCCTGACGAAAATATACACTTAATCAGAGGTTCCCTATAATGAAGAAAACATCACAGAAGGTGCCTCAAAGTGAAAGCCGTCAAGATTATCGGAATTTTGTTGCTCGTGTACCTGGGTATTATAGTATTGTTTGAATCGCTGCTTGGGTACTATCAGCCTGCCGGTGAAACCACACTGGTTATTACCACGACCGATGAAGATGGCAGCAAGAATGATCGGGTTGTGGCTCGTCTGGAGAGTAATGGCCAGTTCTATGTTGCCGCGAACCATTGGCCCCGCGCCTGGTACCACCAGGTGCTGGAGAATCCAAATGTAGAAATTGTACTGGCGGGAGAAGACAAGGCGGCTTATGTCGCAGTGCCAGTAGTCGATGAGGAACATGATCGGGTAAATGGTGAAAATAGCCTGCCTTTACCGTTTCGGATATTGACCGGGTTTCCACCCAGATACCTGGTCCGTTTGGATCCTCGCTAGTCGGTCGGGTCTGGGTTACGGGGCTTCTCTGGCAACCATCCATGATAAATGCACTTCGACGTATTCGAGTGTGGCCGATGAAGGATAAACCATGAGATTTAGTTTTACGGATGAACAACAACAGTTTCGGGATTTCGTCAGGAAATTCATGGAAGCTAATTCGGCGACGACAGAAGTGCGGCGTCTGATGCAGACTGATGATGGGTATGACAAGGCAGTTTGGCAGAATCTGGCCTCGTCACTGGGCCTGGCGGGTTTGCACATTCCCGAGCAGTATGGTGGTCAGGGTTTCGGGCCCGTTGAGGTGGGTATTGCACTTGAGGAAATGGGTCGAACCCTGTTGTGCGCGCCTTACCTGGGTTCATCTGTACTTGCGACCACGGCAATACTGCAAGCCGGATCGGAATCAGATAAGGAGAAATTGCTGCCTGACCTGGCCAACGGTGAACGACTTGCAGCCCTTGCCCTCGCCGAACCGAAAGGGTTGTGGGGTTCCTCCGGTATCGAGATGATTGCAACGCCGGATCAAGGACGTTTTCTTTTGAATGGCGTAAAGAGCTTTGTACTCGATGGATTGGTTGCTGACCTGATCGTCGTTGCGGCTCGTCTCCCGAATTCGAGTGGTGATGAGGGGATCAGCTGTTTTATCGTAAGAAGTGACGCCCCGGGTTTGGACAAGCGTCTGCTCAGTACCATCGATGAGACACGCAAACTGTCCATACTGACGTTCACTCAAGTTGAAGCCGAACCGCTCGGCGAAATCGGTGGCGCTGCAGAAGCGTTACAGCAAACCCTGAATCTGTCCTGTATTGCGCTGGCCAGTGAAATGGTTGGTGGTGCCCAGAAACTGTTTGAGAATGCCATAGATTACGCCAAGCTCCGGGTTCAGTTTGGCCGAACCATTGGCTCGTTTCAGGCCATCAAACATAAATGTGCTGATCTTTTACTGGACGTTGAATTGGCTAAGTCCGCGGCTTACTACGCGGCCGAAGCCGCTGCGGACGGTGCACATGATCTCAGGGCAATTGCCTCGCTCGCCAAGGCTTGTGCCTCAGACACCTACTTGCGGGTAGCTGCCGCCACTATCCAGATCCACGGTGGGATTGGATTCACCTGGGAAAATGACACACACCTGTATTTCAAACGGGCAAAAAGCAGCGAGGTGTTGCTGGATGGACCTGAATGCCATCGCGAAAATCTCATCCAACACTGGGGGCAACTGCAATGAGTGCGGAGAAAATGAGTGAAGAAAATTCAGTCAGGGATGAGGTCAGACAATGGCTCAGTGAGAACTGGGATCCTGACATGCCACTGGTGCAATGGCGCAACATGCTCGCTGATTCAGGTTGGGGGGTACCAGGCTGGCCGAAACAATGGTATGGCCGCAACCTGCCGGTTGCTCTCGTCAATGCTGTGCAGGAGGAGATACTCAATGCTGGTGCGGTCGGTGTGGCCCAATCAGGGGTCAGGATGCTGGCCGCTGCCACCTTGCTGGAACACGCGACGGATTTTCTGAAACAAAAATTCCTGCGCAGAATCCTCACCGGTGAGGATAACTGGTGCCAGTTATTCAGTGAGCCAGGTAGTGGTTCAGATCTGGCAGGTTTGACAACCAGGGCAGATCTGCAAGGCGACAACTGGAATATTAATGGCCAGAAGGTCTGGACGACGAGTGCGCATCATGCCCAGTATGGTTTGCTGCTGACTCGCACCGACTGGGATGTGAGTAAACACCAGGGCTTGTCATACTTTGTGATAGAGATTGGCCAGGTGGGCGTTGAGGTCAGACCGCTTCGGCAGATGAATGGCCATGCCTCTTTCAATGAAGTTTTCATGACAGATGCTGTGGTGCCGAAGGATATGCTGGTTGGTAAACTTAACCAGGGCTGGGCAGTTGCCATGACTACCCTCGCCAACGAACGCCGGGGAGCAGATGGCTTGCGTCAGTTTAGTAGTGGTGATGCGGGTGAGGGGAGCATATTTAAAGAACTCGAAGCCGAAAACAAAACCGCCATGGAACCCTACAAGTGGTATCCACAAAGGGCGGGTCGTGCAGACTGGATGCTGGAACGTGCCAAAGCGACGGGCGCCATTGAAGACCCGGTTGCTCGTCAGGAAATCGCCCGGGCGCTGATCCTCCACAAAAGTAGTCAGTGGATGGCGCGTCGGGCCAGGGAAGCACAACTGTTGGGGCGTCCCCAGGGACCGGAAGGCTCACTGGGCAAGCTGGCATCGAGCAATGTTGCCCGGGCTGCTGCCCACGTTCATACCTTGATTTCTGGCGCTGATTCAATGCTGAGCAAAGAAGACGGACCGGTTAATGGGTTGATTGCAGAGATACTGATCTCGGTACCGGCAGTTTCTATTGCCGGGGGAACCGATGAGATTCAACGTAACATCATCTCAGAGCGCGTGCTGGGACTACCGAAAGAACCGAGGACCGACACAGATCGACCGTTCCGGGATGTACCGCGAAATATAACCAGCTAGAACAACAATAGGAAGGCCATGGCTGCCAAACGAACTGCTGAAGAACACGACGCGTGGATTAACCAGGTGCAAGAGGAGGCCCTGGAGCCTGCGCTTCCGATTTGCGATGCACATCACCATCTTTGGCTCGATGCAGGCCATACCGGCTGGCCCTATTTGCTCTCGGATCTGCACAAGGATACCTCTGCGGGTCACAATATCCAACAGACAGTATTCCTGGAATGCCACGCAGAATACCGCCAACAGGGGCCTGAGCATTTACGTTCGGTTGGAGAGGTGGAGTTTGTTGCTGAACTGGCAGAACAGAGTACCAGCACCGGTCAGGCCGAGATCGCGGCAATAATGGGTAATGCCGACCTATCATTGGGAGATAGGGTCGAAGAAGTCCTGCTCGCGCATGAAGAGGCCGGTCGGGGTCGGTTCCGCGGTGTTCGATACATCACGGCACAGGATGATCATCCGCCACTTGCAATGGGTTCATCGACGGCGATGGATAACCCTGATTATCTGGCCGGGGTACGCAAGGTGGGTGCAATGGGTTATACCTATGACGCGATGGTGTACTACCCGCAGTTACCAGAATTGGTAGATGTTGCCAGGGCCTGTCCTGACACCCCCATCGTTGTCAATCACCTGGGTTGTATCCTTGGTACCGGTCCCTATAAAGACCGGCGGGAAGAGATCCTCGATTTCTGGCGTAATGCGATGGCCGAACTCGCAAGCTGTCCAAATATTTATCTGAAACTCGGTGGCATCGGCATGCCAATGATGGGCTTTCGCTGGGACAAGCAGCAAGCACCGCCCAGTTCAGAAGCACTGGCTGTACCCTGGCGGGAGCCAATTCAATACGTGATCGATCAGTTTGGCGCGAATAGATGTATGTTCGAATCAAATTTCCCGGTTGATAAACGCGGTGCTGGTTACGTTGTGTTGTGGAATGCCTACAAACGCATCGCCAGTGATTACTCGGCAGGTGAAAAACGGGACCTGTTCCACGATACGGCGGCCCACGCCTATCGAATAGAGACCCTCGCCTGATCCCTTGACTGCTAGTGGCCCCGAATATGCTTGATTTACACTACGATGTTCATGCTGGAACCGGGCCACCGTTGTTACTGGTACATGGTTTTCTGTCGAGCCGGGCTCAATGGCACTCCAATCTCGAAGCATTGGGAGAAGTGTGTACACCGGTAACCGTGGAACTCTATGGCCATGGGCGGTCGCCGACGCCGGTGCAAGCCGATGCCTATTTACCTGCCAACTATTTACTTCAGTTCGATGCCATAAGACGAGCCATTGGAGTTGAGAAATGGTTCCTGTGCGGCTACTCCCTGGGTGCTGGACTAACGATTCGTTATGCCTTTGAATATCCGCAACATACTTTTGCCCATATCTTTACCAATTCATCCTCGGCATTTTCTCCCCGGCCCGAGGAGCGAGCCGCGGCAGACGTGGTCAAGCACTTTAAAGAGGGCGGAATTGAGATCATCGAGAAGATACCAGTCCATCCAAGATACGCCAGGCGACTTCCGGAAGAAATCAAACAGATGCTGGTGGAGGATGCACGCCTCATCAGTCCAGTAGCTATCGGCAGAAATATCGCCTATACCAATGCGACGGTCTCCATCCGGGACGAACTGAAGCGTAATACGCGACCTGCACTCCTGGTCTGCGGCAAGGAAGAAAAACGTTTTCAGGTGCACCGGGACTTTATAAAAGCCAATATGCCTGAAACAAGTCTGGTTGATTTACCCGCTGGCCATGCGGTAAACATGGAATGCCCGGAACAATTTAACCAGGCGGTCACCGATTTTATTCAGCAAAACTCTTAGCAGGCTGTATTTTGGCAAGAGTTTATTTTGACAAGACTCTATTTTGACAAGACTTTATTGTAACAACACAAAACATGAACCAGGGAGAATCCAATGACACCACAAGCGGATATTGATGCAACCAGCAGCAAATATCTTCGCGGTAAGTACGCCATCGTTGGCGTCGGCGAAACCGGCTACGTCAGGGGTTCTGGTGTAACGACGCGCGTCCTGGGCACCCAGGCCGTGAGAAAGGCCATAGCGGATGCGGGTCTGGAATCCGGCGACATCGATGGCATGTTGTCCTACAGTTTCAATGATTCCACCACATCGCCTGTCATCGCCGGGGAGTTAGGCATCCGACCCAACTTCTACATGGACACCTACGGCGGTGGGTCCAGTATTGAAGCACTGGTTGGCATTGCCATAGGCGTTATTGAGGCAGGCATGTGTAATACCGTGGCTATCTTTCGCGCCATGAATGGCTACAGCCAGATTCGAATCGGTGGCACTGGGGGTCGTGGAGCCGCTGCCCCCTTGACTGGCGGCTCACTCTACACACGAAGTTACGGCCTGATGAGCGCCGGTCAAATGTTCTGCCAATCCTTTATGCGCCACATGTATGACTATGGCACGACACCTGAACAGGTTGCAGCGGTCAAGGCCATACACTCAGAGCACGCGTCCAACAACCCAAAGGCCTACTACCAAAAGCGAGTCACGGTTGACGATGTGCTTGCTTCCCGGATGATCGTCAAACCATTGCACCTGCTTGATTGCTGTGTGGAAACAGATAATGGTACTGCCCTTATTGTGACGAGTATTGAAAGAGCCAGGGACTGCCAACACACACCCGCGGTGATACAGTCAGTCGTGGGCCGCTGCTGCAAACCCCGGGCAGATAATCACTATCAATCCGGTCCTATATCTACCGTCGCAGGACATTTCGGCAAGGATATTCTGTGGCCAAATGCAGGCGTCGGGCCGGAGGATATTGATGTAACCGGCTCATACGATGCATTCACGTTCACCACACTTATGCAACTGGAAGACTACGGATTCTGTAAAAAAGGGGAGGGCGGCGATTACGTTTCCAACGGCACCATGCGGCTGGGAGGCGCCAGACCTAACAATACCAGTGGGGGGCATCTCTGTGAGGGCTATACCCACGGTATTAACATGGTGATTGAAAATGTTCGCCAGCTCCGTACCGATGTGGATGACAGCTGCCCTATCGGCAGTGACGGCAAACGCCGGCATAGCTATGATTATAGTGAGGGCGGCTGTCGCCAGGTTCGCGACGTCGAATTGACGGCCAACCTTGGCTGGGGGACACCGGGAACCGGGTCGGCGATGATCATGACAAAGCAATAAGTGGAGAAGAATAATGACATATCCGAATCAATATCTTGGTATGCCAGTTAAAATTGGCGAACTCGATCATGAGAATAGAGAGTTCTACCGCTATTGCGCCCAGCATGATTTACATTTACAGCGGTGTGACGATTGCGCATTGCTGCGCTACCCGGCAACAACATCGTGTCCATTTTGTGCCAGCCCCGACGCCACCTGGACACCAGTCGAAGGCAAAGGGATAATCTACTCCTATGGAGAAGTACATCATGCCATCCAGGGAGCATTCCGCCAGCATGTACCTTACCTGTTGTTATTGGTGGAGTTGGATACACAGAAAGGCGAGCCAGGAGAATTCGACGGCCTACGTCTGACGGCTAATCTTGTGGATGCAGATGGAGAAATGGCTTCGCCGGAAATGGTGAAACAGGTAGGCATTGGCAGCCGTGTTCGGATCGTCTACAAAGATGTCGATGAAAGTGTCTCCATCCCGCTGTTTGCGATTGACGAGGATGCTGAACAGCCAGATGAACCCTGGAGATATGCAATAGAGTAAGTAGAGTAAATAGAACAAAAGCAAGGAGAAGAACATGAGCAGTCTTGAAGAAAGAGTCCAGAATATTGAAGACCGTGATGAAATCCGTGAACTCACCACCCGTTACTGTCATGCCATTGCCGCCGCTGACGTTAACTGTATTATTGATTTGTTTTGTGAAGATGGCGCTTTTTGCACCGGGGATCGAACCACCAAAGGTACAGCAGCACTCGAGAAATTTTACTCGAGTCTCTCGAAGCAACCTCCAATCCCGTTTATCCAGAATCATGTGGTTGACGAAATCAGCGGAGATCATGCCCGCGCCCGTTGCTCCGCAGAGATTCGAATGGTCGCCGATGGTAAATCAGTAACGACTGCAGGTTGGTATGAGGACACTTTTCGTAAGGTCGATGGCAAGTGGAAGTTTGCCGAACGAAAGTTTAACGTCTTCCACATGGTGCCATTGAGCGAAGGCTGGGCATAAAGCATCGGGTTCGGGTGACGGGCTCGACCCATGATTCTGTAGTGTGAAATGTGTGACAAGTTAGACTACTATCAACGCACACAGCCAATATTTATTGGGGATATTTGTGGACTTGCGAGAATCAATAGAACGATCATTTGATGGTGAAGAAATATCTTCAATCAGAGAATGCATCGACGAAGTACTGATAAGAATCGAGACTGGTGAGTTGCGGGTTACAAGAAAAAAAACCGGAAGGTGGGTCACCAACGAGTGGGTTAAAAAGGCTCTAATTCTTGCTTTCAAATATTTTCCAACAGAGCTTTATGAGGATGGTACAACAGCCTACTTTGATCGAATTCGACCTAGATTTCATGGATTTACGAGGGAAGATTTTGAATCTATTGGTGCGAGGGTTACGCCCGGTGCTGTGGTCCGTTCAGGTGCGTCTATCGGTTCGAACGTGGTTTTAATGCCGTCCTTCGTGAATATTGGTGCCTACGTTGGCGAGGGTACGATGATTGATACATGGGCGACTGTCGGCTCCTGCGTTCAAGTGGGGTCGGGAGTTCACATATCTGGCGGTGTCGGCCTCGGTGGAGTTCTTGAGCCCGCACAAGCTACACCCACAATTATTGAAGATGGGTGCTTTATTGGTGCACGGTCGGAAGTGGTCGAAGGTGTGATTGTTGAAGAAAATTCAGTAATTGGCATGGGCGTCTTTATCGGCAAGAGCACACCAATTTATGATAGAGAAACTGAAGAGACCCACTATGGTAGAGTCCCTAGTGGTTCAGTAGTTGTATCTGGCGTATTGAATCGTGGCAAATATGGATTAAACGCTGCAATTATTGTGAAAACTGTTGACGCTCAGACACGCTCCAAAACATCAACTACAGCATTGTTGCGTGGTGTGTAACATTATTTGAATTGATGTTAAGTCACAGGACACAATTGAAAACTCAAGTGAGTTTCTTGCTCTCTGCGCAATTCAAATCCTAGCCGTTTGACAAGCTTAATGCTTGGAGTATTGGCGTGTTTTATTCCAGCCCATATCTCTGTGGCGGAGTAATTATCTTTTGCGTATGTAATCAGCCAACTAACCGCTTCGGTCATGTAGCCATGGCCTTGAAACCCGTCGCCTATCCAATACCCAAGTCCATAGACTGTACGGCTGTACCTGATTAAAGTCGCCGTACCAATGATTTTGTTATCCAAAAACACGCCAAATGATTCCTGGCCTGTGCTTGATTGAGATAAGTCAATCTTTGTTGAACGCAGATCACGGTCAATCAAGTCCTTATAGTCACCATTCTGGGTTAAGTGAGCTTTACTGTTCTGAATAAGTTTGAAGAGGCATTCAGAATCGGCTGGTCTCAAGGGCTTAAGGCTAATCATTATTGTCACCGAAGGTGTAAAATTCCATGCTACGCAGACCTTTGTTTCCGATTCTTTCCCTCCAATCGGGCGAACGTTTTGTATTTTCTTTGAGCGACATGTTTCTAACCAAACCACGAGGAAAAAAGGTGGCTAGAGCTTATCGTCAACTTGGATACTTGAATAGGGCAGCCACGCGGTTGGTCGGTTGATCAAGAAATATTTACAGTGTTGGTGACTCGTAGGAAGAAGGACCCACCCAGGGTTCACCCCGCCTACGGAATCCCAATCATTTCTGTACCACTGCTCAAAACAAGCAGTCCTGAGGCATCGACCCATTGTTCCATACCATCTGGTTGGATGGTCTGTTTGTAATCTTCCCAGCCTGATTTATCCGGAAAATAAAGCTCCGCCAGACCAGCGAAGGACTCTGATGCTGGATCGATACTGTGGCTGACGCAATACCTGAATCCACCAACCTGCCGCATCGTTGATTCAACATTGGGGACATGTACATCAAGCCAATGGGA
Source organism: Gammaproteobacteria bacterium (assembly GCA_012960755.1). The sequence goes on along the minus strand of DUAT01000073.1, from coordinate 83,552 downwards.
AAAGAACGTTTCATAGTCTGTCCCCTGTTTCGCCTTCACCAGGAAGCTCTTCTTGAAGAACCCGGAGCGGGTACAGGGGAATGGGGCGTTGAGTGTTAATGGTTGCACTTCCAGGTCGCCATCCATCACCACGTATTCGGTCGTGTTCCAGGGTACATAGGGTTCAGATCTTTCCTGAAACGAATCTGTCGGCGTTGTGCCATGTGGGATCTTTGGCATTCGCAACGGTGCATCCCACCACAATTGGGCCATCCCGTCCCATGGGTATTCACCACTACGATCAGCGTCAAACAAAGTGGCGAAATATTTGGTGGCGTGGCGCCGACCCTTAGCGGCTGAACGCTGTTGATTGCTGATCACTATTGGCATGTGATTGCCAAACCAGTGGGCAATGACTTCCTCCCTGGAGGTTGTTGGCTTCCGCTTGATAAGATATATAACCTTGGTTCCCGGTACTGCCTGTCGTTTATTTTCCATGGTTTTCGTTCCTTAGGTCGCCTCAGAGACCGTCTTTTGTTTGGTCAGGCGTCTTTTTTTTCGGTTGTCTGGTCTTCGATTTCAAAGAGCCTGTCCAGACCCGCCAACTGCGGCAATTGCCGATAGGTTTCGAATATTTTCTTGGTGCTGAGCCCGGTTTTCCCGGTCATTTGAAACTGCCTGTAGGCATTTCGTACCGCATCCACTGCAACCACCTGGGCAGTGAAGGGGTCAATAATGAGTTGCCAGCCAAGCGCTTTCCACTCATCAGCTGTTCTCGCGTCCAGGGAAGTAATTGCCGCCAGTGGCGCGTCAATCACTGCCGGTGCTCGTTCCCATTCATCGTCCGTTTGTGGCATCAGCATAATGATATCGGCACCGGCTTTCCGGTAAGCATTGCCGCGGTCAACGGCGTCGTCGAATGTTTCATTTTTAACCGCACCGGTCCGTGCAATTATCTGGAACCCTGGGTCTGATCGCGCGGCGACTGCATGCTCAATCTTCTGCACCATTTCTGCCTTGCTTATCAGATGTTCGATACCGCGATGATGGCTCACTCTTTTTGGCGCAACCTGGTCCTCGATTTCGATGGCCACGGCACCGGTTGCTTCAATTTCCCATATTGTTCTCGCGACATGGACAGGGTCTCCAAACCCGACGCCGCCATCCACAATGACCGGCAAGTCAGAGCGGAGCGTAATATGCCGGGTAGTGTCAGCAAGCTCCGACAGGGTCAGCAGTGCTTCGCTGACAGCATTGGCATATCCCAGGGCACCACCACTGACATATCCGGCACCGAATCCGCAGTCTGCCACTATCCTCGAAGACAATGCATCAAGACACAAGGGTGCGAAAATCGGCTCCTGGTCAGCCAACAGGTCTTTGAATTGCTGTCTTTGATTAAGCAAGGTTATCCCTTGGTAGATGTCGGGATTGATCGAATCAGACTAACACAGAAAGCGTGAAAGGATCGGACAGGACCTTGATGGTGTGTATATGGTGTGTATAGTTGATCCGTGAATAATAAGGAACTAAAACAGCTTTCAACTAAAGCGAAAAGGATCAATGTCACCATACCCCAGCGTGTGTTGTAACCAACACAACGCGATCTGCGTTTTTAACGGATGCTGCAACGAAGTATATGGATCAGTACAAGGTACATGACGACCCGAATGGGCGCCTCAAGATGGAAATTCGGGAATCGACTCCAGGCAAGATCAAGCGAAAGCAACCATCTCGTCGAAAATGACTTGCGAATTACATCGGCTTCAAAAACACCCTGTCAAGAAAGCTGATCATGACATCCAGCGCGGGTGGTGCATCCTTTTCGAAACTCAAACCGAACACCGCGTTTGAACCGGAATCCAAAAAGGCGTGGGGCCTGCCTTCGTGCTCCCAGTACTCTGCGGCGTGACCTGCCGCCTGTAAATTCGCCATATAGGTTTTGACAGACGCTGGTGTAACCAGTGTGTCTTCACTGCCAGCGGTCAACAGTTGTGGTGGTAATTTACGCTCATTCACCTCCGGGATATGGTAGGCAGGAGATACACCTTTATATAAGCCCGGGTTGTCTGAGGCGTTGAATTCATCGCCGAAAATTCCTCTTGCCAGTGATCCGCCCATCAGCCAGAACGGATTTTTCCAGCTTTCAAATCCATTTAAGCTGGACTGATAAACATCGAAGGCACCGTAGCTCAAGATGGCAGCTTGTACCGACAAACCCCCTTGCGCGGCAATCTGTTCTGCGGTCATGCCATCGGGTAAATAGGAAGGCGTGAAAGCAAGTGATTGCTCGGAGTATCCACTGGAACTTAAACGATTGCCAAGATTCACAATCATGGCCGAGAGATGTCCGCCTGCACTGTCTCCAGTCACGGCGATCTTTGTGCTATCCCCCTGATAGTCGCCAATATGCGCCTTTGCCCAGAGAACTGCGCCAAAAACATCCTCAACAATCTGGTCCAGCGTGACAGTATTGCCTGCATCCCCCAGCAATCGGTAGTTAACATTGCAGACCACGTATTCACTGTTGGTTGCCAGGTACTTAGACGCCTGATCCATAATCGACTTGTTGTTGATAAGCCACCCGCCACCATGAAAAATCATCAAAACAGGGTACGCATCTCCTCCGGACGCAGGTGTATAGATGTCCATTGTCAGGTCAAACCCGTCGGGCGACGCCCACAAGACATCTTCGACCACACTGTATTTTCTTGGGTCGTTGTTTTCGAGCAGTTCCGGGTTCTTCGTCGAGCAGGCAGTGATTGAAAAAAGAAACAGAATGACCAGGATATTCTTAAACTTCGAGCTACACACCAGGTTATGAGGTCCTCGGCAATGGAAAACAAACCATATATTCTCAAGAACGGCCAACTCGGATCAAGAAAATTCTGGATCATGTTTAGTGTCTAATGCCAGATTGTCACCCTTCAGGGTGGACTCTTAAGTCATAAGTCATGTGTTTGCCGTGCTCCGTGCAGGCTAAAACCACCAAAGCCTGGTGGTTTTCACCCGTCATACCCCTTCGTTACGAGCACTGATTCAGTTTATTTGAATCACCATTTGAAGGGTTTCTCCGTCCAGCGAGAAGATATCCTCGGGGTACGACTGGAACGGCGATTCTGGATGAGTCAACTTATCCCGCAGGGAGCTCGTTTGAAGACTTTCGAGAATGCTCCCGGGGAATCAGCAGTTTGCATTTGACGTTCTATCCCCGTGCCAGAGTCGCGATTCTTAATCTTGCCAGGAATATCGAAAGCCACATTGGCGGTTCAAGCGCATAGCACACCCACGGACTGTTTTCGTAATGAACATCATGACCATCAGGGATAACCGAGGCTTGGATATAGACGTTAGGCTTTGTTGTATCCGGGATGCTATTCCAGTTGCTTTAAAACCGTTGCATGAATCAATTCTATCAACGATGGATTACACTAAATTGTGAAACAATATCCTCGTTTGATGCAGGAGCTGAATTATCAATTTCCAAGTCCCAGTCAAATGTCACCTTGGCAGCTCTCTCATTAATTGACTTCATCATTTCATTGGAAACGAAAAATTGACCATCTTGATCTCTCTCTTCAATTCGTTGGTAACAAATATCTAAGGGGCAATGTATCCGGACTAATTTAATGTTGTAGGATTGACCCAGATTTTCAAGGACACTGGGAAAGAAAATGGATGTTCCAGTAGCTTCAAATAGAACGGAATTTTCTGTTGCCAAAATTTCCCGTACTGCCTGTTCCTCTAGATCGAAACCATCTCTCACCAATCCGTCTTCAGGCAATCCAAATTGTTTAATGTGTTCAATTAGAAGAGGTTCGACTCTGAGAAACTTCACCCCCAGCTTGTCTTGAAGAAGCTCACCAATATGTGATTTTCCGCTGCCCTTAGGGCCAATCAGAATGTAGACAGTTTTCTTTTTAGTAGAGGTTACTCTTGTCTCTTTGGAATTGAGGATGTTGAGTTCCTTATCACCGGTTGACCGCCCTGTGTCAACATTGCACCGAGGACAATCAGCCCTGTCTTACGTCGTAATTCAGAAACGAAAATAGTAAATCCTTGATCCATATTTGTTTGCCATCGACCCGGCAATATGAGTATCTCGGGCTCAATTGATTTTGATAACACTTTTCGGTTTCAATCGCTACACCCCGTGCAAACCTTGAATATCGGGGTAAGACCGGATGACGTCTGCTCCCAAACGGTAATTCCTGTGTCCCACGTATAAGGTTCCATCGCCCAGTATTCTCTATTGCCATCATGGTCAAAGTCGGACACTAGATAAATCTTCAATAAAATTTACCACAATCCTCTCGAATTCATCAGGTTGGTCCATATTTGGCAAGTGAGCTGCATTTTTGATCGTTTCTTTTTGTATAGTTGATATCTCCTCGGCCATGTAATCCACAGCTGCGTGCATGTACGGGATATCGTCAGCGCCAACAATGGCTAACACAGGGACACTTAATTCCCTTAGACGTCCTACGGCTGGTGTTTCGGTATTTGATAGTTGCTTGCCGAGTCCTTTTGCATCATGAGATAGTGCAATACGATTCATAACGAATGCCAGCTCACGCATTTCTTGGTTAACATCACCAGGCTTTCTGTCACCATCAAACCAAATTTGAGTTTCAATCTCCGCTACCAGATCGAGATCACCCGCATTCTCAGCGTCTTCTACCAGTTTAAACTTAGCTGGTGTGGGTACATCTATTTGAAGTCCAGACGGGGCAGAGTCCACCAGAATCAAGGCCCTTACATTATCGGGATGCGTTAATGCGTAGTCCAATGCCAGTCCGCCTCCCATTGAACACCCGATAAGAATCAAAGGTTGCTCTACATCCAGATGGTTTAGCAATGCGGTCATTATTCCATTGGCGACTATCAGCAACCCCGGCGTGAATCATGACGATGGGTTGTCCACTACCCGCAGTTTCAAAATAAATTGAAGCATTATTGACTTTTAACATTTCAAACTTTCCTCCTGGTGCCGACAAGGTGATCCAATAAAGGCCGTTAGACCTCGGCGGGATTGATCGAAAAATAACAGCGACTTCGATACTGAACCTTATTCGTAAAATTTTATCCTGTATTCAAAATGATTTGCTTCTTCAAAACCGCTTTGCCGATAGAAGTGGATTGCACCTTCGTTTTGTCTGTTAACTCTGAAGAACAGCTCTAGCCCATCATTATCAACACAAATTCTTACAACTTCCTGAATGAGCGAGGTCGCTACTCCCTTCCTGCGATCTTTTTCAGGTACAAAAATCTCCGTCAATTCAACTGTCGGCCGGGTATAACAGAATGAGTGAGTGATCTGAATTGTGGCAAACCCAAGAATCTGACGATTTTGTTCAGCGACTACTACCTTCTCACTTGGATTTGTAGAAAGGGAGCGTCCTACGTCCGCTAAATTATCTGATACGTCCTGACCATCATTGAATTCCCGATTCAATCTTATCAGTTCACTCGCATCAGCAGGCTCCGCCATTCTGGTCGAGATAGTCATGTGTGCGTCGCCATGTAAAGTACCGGCTTCTGACTATACACACTCTCCTTCCTAACGGGATTATCAAGTGTGGATGAGGGTGATCTCTATCCATTTGTAGTTTGAAAGTAACAAGACGTTTCACACAGAAATTTTTGTGGCAAGGTGTGATTTTAACAACATTGAGTGAGTGTGATGCTCTACAGGCCGCTTATTTGGTGGGGCGTCCGCGACTCGAACGCGGGACCAACTAGTTAAAAGCCAGCTGCTCTACCGACTGAGCTAACGCCCCAATAAGGGAAGGCCGGTATAATACCGATTTATCTCCAAAACTCAAGGGCTTTGGAGTGAATCCGGAAGCGAATCCGGAAAGATGTTGTCGATGATATCCGGGGCAAGGTTCTGCCCGGTCAGGGCCTCAATGGTGAGTAATCCGCCTGGATTGACGACGTTGAATTCAATAACAAAGGGGTAGGCTAAATCCACACCGACAAAAGCCGCGCCGTGAGCTGTGAGAAACTGGCCGATTGTCTGGCAATACTCGTATTCTTCGGTGTTGAGCTCACAAGGTTCGATATCGGCGCCGTGCATGACATTGGTCCTGTGGTCTTTCCTGGCGTGGCGTAAATACTGGCCGACTGGTTCTCCACCGGCGATCAGGACTCGTTTCTCGCCTTGTTGAATTTCTTCCACATAGGGCTGCAGCAGGCAATACTGGTCTGCTTCCGGGCCAGTCATCGACTCGAGAATAACGCGGGTATTGGGGTCATCGGCAGTTAAAAGAAAAATATCCCGGCCGAGTGATCCGGCGGGGGGCTTGGCAATCCAGCGGCCGTTGCCCGATTTCTTGATTGCATTGGATTTGCTCTTGATAACATCGTACAGCTCGTCCGGGTTATTGGAAGCAAACGTTGGTGGGTAGGTGAATGTCGCTCCCTGGCTGGCAAGAAAATACTTGCTCTTAAAATGCATCAGCGAATCGATAGAATTGATAACCCGGCAATATTGTTGCAGACAGTAGAGCAGTTGAATCTTGTCCAGGAAACTCTGCCGCATCCCGAGCGTGAGCACCCAGACAAGATCGGCTTCTTGCAATTGAATAATGTGGAAATCAGGAAACGGGTCACCGTCAGAAGCGGGCACCGATAAGTTGAAGCCCCTTGCGGTAATTTGGGAATCGTACATCGAGAGTGATTCCATAAAGCACAAATCCACAGTGAAGCCCCGGGCGAGCAGGGTATTGCCAAATCGAAGGTAGTTACCGTCTTCGATGGTGTCACTCTGCGCGATAAGTAAAACAATGTGATTCATTAGCTGTACTGCTCGATCCAAAGTCTGCCATTTTAACCGGCCCGGCTCCCCTGGAACAGCCGCCTTGACCATAGCCATCTATACAGGACACTCTACTGGGTTATAATTACCGAACCAGACTATGCGGTACTCGAGCCATGGCTGACTTAGCCTTTGATATTCCCCTGCACCAGAACAAGCAACTCTCCGCTGCGGACCTTGGGTCTCTCAAAGAGCGTATAAAAGCGCTTTTAAAACAAGAAGATGCAGTACTCGTCGCGCACTATTATACCGACGGTGAGATCCAGGCGTTGGCCGAGGAGACCGGTGGATGCGTCTCGGATTCACTTGAGATGGCTCGTTTCGGGAATAAGGCGAATGCAAAGACCCTTATTGTCGCGGGGGTTAGATTCATGGGTGAAACCGCCAAGATCCTCAGCCCTGATAAGCGCGTCCTGATGCCGACACTGGAGGCAACCTGTTCTTTGGACCTGGGTTGCCCGATCGAAGAATTTTCCGCTTTTTGTGACCAGCATCCCTCCCGCACGGTCATGGTTTACGCGAACACGTCCGCTGCGGTGAAGGCGCGTTCTGATTGGGTGGTGACATCCAGTATTGCCCTGGAGGTGGCAGAACACCTGACCAGCCTGGGAGAAAAAATACTCTGGGCACCGGACAAATACCTGGGTGGGTACATTCAAAAAGAGACGGGCGCCGATATGGTCCTGTGGAATGGTGCCTGTGTTGTGCATGAAGAGTTCAAGGCCAGGGGTTTGCTGGATCTCAAAAATGTCTACCCGGATGCTGCGGTTCTGGTCCATCCGGAATCCCCTGCATCGGTGGTTGAACTGGCAGATGTTGTGGGTTCGACCACACGGATCATCAAGGCCAGCCAGGAGCTGCCGAATGAACAATTCATTGTGGCAACTGACCGGGGTATATTTTACAAGATGCGCCAGCTGTCACCAGACAAGACCTTTATCGAAGCCCCGACGGCGGGTAATGGGGCGACTTGCCGAAGCTGTGCCCACTGTCCATGGATGGGCATGAATGGTCTGGAAAATCTAGCCGCGACGCTGGCGTCAGGAGATAACGAAATATTTGTTGATCCCGATATTCGCGATCGAGCGTTGAGACCCCTTGAAAGAATGGTGAACTTCGCCAATTCCAATTAGTTCAGGTTAGCTGTTCCGCCTGGCTAACATCTCATAAATTTCGTTGATCCTTTGTTGGATTCGCGCGTTTTCCTGGAAATTTCCCCGCACCAGGGGAGTGGCAAATCCAAGCTGCTTGAGCGCCTGGTCGAAATTACCGACCAGAATGAAATACTCCGCTCTGGCCTGGTGAACTCCTGCTCCATTTCTGGCCAGACCGTAGGCTTCAGCCAGCAGAAACCAGACATCCTGGTCGTTGGCCCGTGTCTGGGTCATCATCAATAGTATAGCCACAGCTGCATCGGCCTGTTTAGCTTTCATCAGCGTTTCAGCGTGAGCCATGGTAAGGGGGTAGTTTCCTGGAGCGATCAGCAGGGCTTGTTCCAATACAGCCAGGGCATTTTCGTATCGCTCTGCGCTGACATGAATGTCCGCTTCGGCCAGTATAAAGGCAATTTTACTCGGATATTCCGCTCGCAGGCGCATAATGTTACGCATACTGTTATCGAACTGTCCGGCTCCATTCTGGGCCAGGGCAAGACCGTATCTTGCCGCCGTTTGTGTGACCTCATCGCCGGTTGTTAACTTGTCCGTCATCCGCAGAATGGTATCGACATTCGATTCAGCAATCATCGTCAGAATTCGTGCCCGCATAAGATGAAAATCGAGGCTCTCGTCGAATACCTTCAACGGTTGTTTTTCAGTATGGGCATAGGAGTCGGCGATCCTGTTTTTTGTGACCGGGTGAGTCAGCAGAAATTCCGGAATATCTCTTCCGTCGAATCGGCTCGCGCGATTAAGACGCTCGAACATATGGGCCATGGCTCTCGGGTCGAGTTCAGCTTCTAGCAGGGTATTGATACCCACTCGATCTGCCTCAGCCTCACGGGAACGGCTGTAACGCAGCATTTCAGACTGGGTGATAGCACGGGAGGCTGAGATAGCTGCCATACCGGCTTCGGAATTGGATGTCGCCATTAAAACCACCCCCGTCAGCAGGCCCACCATACTGGTCAATGAAGCTTTCTTGCCCGCTTCTGAGCGCCGGGCAAAATGCCGCTGACTTAAGTGAGCTATTTCATGGGCGAGAATGGCGGAGATTTCTGATTCACTTTCACCAAACAGGAACAGACCCAGATTTACGCCAACGATTCCGCCCGGCGCCGCAAAGGCGTTGAGGGATTCGTTGTTGATGATAACAAGATCGAGTCGTCGATCCTTGAGCTGACTATGGGAGGCCAGCTTGTATATGAGCAGCTCGAGGTACTCTTGCAGGACAGGATCGTAAACCAGGGGCGCACCAGCCCTCAGTGAGCGCAGGAATTCCTGCCCGATGGCTCTTTCCTGTTCCAGGGATACTATCCCGGAAGTGTAGTCACCCAGGCTAGGAAGATTGTTACTGTCGACAGCCATTGATAAGTGCGACGCCACAATCAGGCAAATTCCCAGAACAGTTTGTGTAACGATTTGCTTAGCAGGTTGCATAACTGAAAGGGTTCGAAAACATTATGATGATACTTGAACTACTGTTTCCAACTCGGATTTTGATGTTGTACTTATTCTGGCAGCTTTAATCTGGCAGGCCAAGATCTAATTACCCGTGTGCGGCCCAGAACAGATATACTTGCAGGCTTTGTTGGCAGCAGCGGGACTGTCGAGAACTATGGAAGTAGCACTGTGGAAGTAGAACTGTGGTAATAAAGAGTGATCAAGATGTCGACGCCTGTGGCTTAACGTGCCCTTTGCCTCTGTTAAAGGCGAAGCAGGCATTGAACAAGCTTCAAGCTGGTCAGGTGCTTTCTGTTGTGTGTACCGATTCTGGCTAGGTGAAGGACTTTCAGGTGTTTTCTGAACGCAGCGGCCATCAGTTGCTGGATTCGAGGGAAGATGCGGGTAAATACTACTACTGGTTAAAAAAGTCATGATCGACGTCGTCAGAGGCTGGATTGACAGATTCTTGTCCGAAGAAGAAGCCATGTTGCTGGCAATGCTTCTCGTTGTTTCCACCCTGGTAATTATTTTCATGGGCAAGATCCTGGCACCGCTGATGACGGGCATTGTGCTGGCGTATGTGATGCAGGGTATTATCAAGGTGATGAAAAAGTATCATATCCCCAACGGTCTTGCGGTGGCGGGAACGTTTGTTTTGTTTCTTGGCGGATTTGTTGGATTTCTGTTTTTTGTTATTCCCCGAGTGTGGCGGCAGATGCGAAGTTTGTTCCTCGAACTGCCGAATATGATAAGACAGACTCAGGGTGTGTTGCAGGATCTGCCCAGTAGCTACCCTCTGCTTCTTTCCGAGGCGCAGGTAAAATCCTGGGGAGAAATGTTGAATGCTGAAGCAGGTGACCTGGGTCAACGCCTGTTGACCTTCTCGATATCGCAGTTGCCCGTCGTGGTTACCGTGGCAGTTTATATGGTTCTGGTGCCGATACTGGTGTTCTTTATCCTTAAAGACAAGGACGCAATAATCAATTGGTGCCAGTCGTTCCTGCCGGAAAAACGTGACCTGGTGGATAGAATTGGCACTGAAATGGACATGCAGATGTCTAATTATGTTCGCGGCAAGGTTATTGAAATTATCCTTGTCAGTACATCAACTTATTTGTTGTTCGTCATCTTTGGACTGAATTACGCCGCATTGCTGGCTTTTCTGGTAGGTCTTTCGGTTATCATCCCTTACCTGGGGTTTGTGGTTGTGACCCTGCCTGTGTTCATTATTGCTTACCTGCAGTTTGGCCTGACGGAACATTTCTTTTATCTGTTGGGCTGGTACAGCGTCGTTCAGGGGATCGATGGATTTGTTCTGGTGCCATTGCTGTTCTCCGAAGCAGTGAACCTGCATCCCATCGCCATTATTACCGCGGTGCTGGTGTTTGGCAGCTGGTGGGGATTATGGGGAGTATTTTTTGCCATTCCACTGGCAACCATGATCAAAGTGATAATGACATCCTGGCCTCAGGCGGTGGCGGATACCAGCTGAGGCACCTTGTTCTGTTCGTCTTGCGCCAGTAAAATTGGTAGTTTTTAGTTCCGAGGCTTTTTCATGATTTCAGGTAGCATCGTTGCGATGGTCACTCCCATGCTAGCCAATGGGTCCATAGACTGGGCTGGATTGGATAACCTTGTCGAGTGGCATATCGAAATGGGTACAGATGCACTGGTTCCGGTAGGCACCACGGGCGAATCTGCTACTGTCAATGTCCGGGAGCATTGTGAAATCGTCACCCGGGTGGTGAAAGTGGTCAATGGCCGATTACCCATTATTGCCGGTACCGGAGGCAACGCAACCCAGGAGGCAATTGAGCTGACCAGGGCAGCAAAGGAGGCGGGTGCGGATGCCTGTCTGCTCGTTACGCCCTACTATAATAAGCCCACTCAGGAGGGTCTGTTTCTTCATTATCAGGCAATTGCAAATGCCGTTGATCTACCACAGGTACTTTACAACGTGCCGGGTAGAACCGCCTGCGATATGTTGCCGCAGACCGTGGCGCGATGTGCGGAGATTGAACAGGTTGTTGCGATCAAGGAAGCGACCGGAGACGTGCAGCGCACTGTCGAGATCCTTGAACTTTGTGACAATAAAATTGTCGTTTATTCAGGAGATGATGCGACTGCGGTAGAGTTAATGTTAAATGGGGCAAAAGGTACCATCAGTGTGACCGCGAATGTAGCACCAAAATTAATGGCGGAAGTCTGTCGCGCCGCTGTCGCCGGGAAAGCATCAGAGGCCAATAGTTTAAACGAGAAGCTAATGCCTTTGCACAAAGATTTATTCGTTGAATCAAACCCGATTCCAGTCAAATGGGCGTTGGCTGAAATGGGCAGGATCGGCAGAGGCATTCGCTTACCGCTCACCGAATTATCTGCAGAATATCGGGATATTGTGCGCAATGCGATGCGGCATGCGGAACTGATAGTCGCTTGATTTATCCTAGAAACATGACTTTATGGACAGGAACTAACTAACCAATGAATTTCTTTTATAAGCAGATTGCTGTACTGCTGACGCTTGCAGTTGTTTCAGGCTGTGGCTGGATAGACAATTACGACCGGCGGGAAAAATACCTCGAAGCTGAAATGACGCCTAAAGTCTCAATCCCGGAAGGACTGGATGATCCGCCCTTTGTTGACGCGCTTGTTATCCCCGATGTCATGGACCTGCGAGGCATATCCGGCCGAAAGTTACAGCTCGGCCTGCCCGAGGCGATTAGCACGACCTTTGGTATCGAGCAGATTGTTATCAAGAAGTTGGGTAAAACCCACTGGATATTTCTTGATGTTACTCCGGCGACCGTGTGGCCCAAGCTTGTCAGGTTTATTGCGGAGAACAATATCGAACTGGACGCAGCAGACCCGCGCAATGGTGTGCTGGAGACTATCTGGTTGACCTCAGTTGAAGGAGAACCGGAAGATGTGATTCAGAGTATCGTCAGTGGTGAAGGGTGGGCTGATTCAGATGCGAAGGTTCAGCATAAATTTAAACTATCTGTTGAACCGGGGATTCGCTCTGGCAGTAGTGAAGTTCACCTTAAACAGCGGCAAATATACCTGGATGCACCGGTGAGTCAGACTGCTGTTGACTGGGAAGCAGTATCAGACAATGAGGCATTGGAAAGCGCTTTACTAACAAAACTGGCTTACTTTTTTGGTGAAACAATCAATGAGCCGGTATTTTCTATCGGCGCAACGGCATTGAGAGAATCGAAAGCAAAATTGTTACCAGACAGGGAAAAACCGGTGTTGGTTTATAAACTGGCATTCGACCGGGCCTGGGCAACCGTGGGCGGTGCTTTGGAAAATGCACGGATTGACGTTGAAGACCTGGACAGAACCTCTCGGGTTTACTTTGTTTACTATGACGAATCAGTCGAGCGTGACCCCGGGTTCTTTACGCGCCTGTTTACCAGCGATGAGAAGGTACTGGAAGACCGTTTTCGCTACCAGGTCCACCTGGAGAGCCAGCGGGATGAGGTATTGGTCACGGTACTAAAGGATACATCGACTCCCGCCGATTCATTGATTGCTGAGCGCCTGCTTCGAATTATCAAAGAATCTTCTACCTAATGATGCGATTTGCATCTCTTGGCAGTGGCAGCAAAGGCAATGGCACGCTGATCGATGACGGTAAAACCTGCATACTCATTGACCTGGGATTTACTCTCAAGGAAACCGAGCGAAGACTCCGCCGCCTGGGTAAGACGCCAGAAGATGTCCATGCGGTACTGGTTACCCATGAACACGCCGACCATATTCACGGCGTTGCGCCTTTCGCGCGCAAATACAATCAACCGGTCTATCTAACACCGGGCACGTTCAACCATAAGAAAATGGGGGTGCTGCCCAGACTCCACAAGGTTAACTGTCATCGGCCTTTTCGGATCGGCAGTCTTGGTATTGAGCCCGTTCCGGTACCTCACGATGCACGGGAACCCTGCCAGTACCTGATCTCATCCAACGGACTGAAAATCGGCATGCTGACAGACCTTGGCCATATAAGCCCTTATGTTGAACAACAATATGCCATGTGTCACGCCCTGTTGCTGGAGTGCAATCATGATGTTGAAATGTTGTCCAATGGACCCTACCCGTACCAGCTGAAGCAGCGGGTTAATGGTGATCATGGACATTTAAACAATGAGCAGGCAGCAGGGCTGCTTGCTAAAATGGAGCTTGAAAAACTTCAACATCTGGTCATTTCCCATCTCAGCGAAAAGAACAACAAGCCAAAGCTGGCTGAACAGGCTGTATCCAGGGTGTTAAGTGGCTGGCGCGGCACCCTACATATTGCTGATCAGGAAGCTGGATTCGACTGGATTGAACTGGTGCCACATTAAATCTGCCTATTTACAGAGCGGTAATTACGGGGCTTAATTAAGGGGTTGTGAACTGACTAAATATACAGTACTGTATACAAACACAGTCAGGAGCCGTAAAGCTGGTAGAGCCTATGAAAATTACCCATATAAGATCGACAGATACCTGGCTTATGAGCAAAGGCAACAAGATCCTCTATCGTGGCAAAAAGAGCCCGTGGCAGTCTCCTAAAGTAATAGCCGCCGCTTTACGCCGAGAAGGCAAGTTATGCCGTCTGGTCGCATAATCAGGCATTTCTAATGTAAATCAGGATCCTGCATTTCTAATGCAAATCGACCCTTAAAAAGGTACCCTACGCATCCCGTTTCTTCTTTCCATCAATCAGGGTTGTCTTAAGGTTTTCCATGATCGTGAACGCGAATATTATCGATGTATCTGTACAGAATTTTCAAGATGAAGTTATCGAGAAATCAAAACAGGTACCCGTGCTATTGGAATTCTATGCTGAGGGTACCGAGCCAAGCCAGGCGTTAACACCGTTATTGCGCAAGCTTGCTGATGAGTACCAGGGTAAGTTCATTCTTGCCAGAGTTGATATCCAGCAGAATCAGCAGATTGTGCAGCAATTAGGAGTTCGGACTCTTCCTACCCTGAAGGTCATTTTTCAGGGACAGATGGCACAGGATCTTGAGGGTCCGCAAGATGAGGCCCGCCTGCGACAGATTCTTGATCAACTCACCATGAGTCCGATTGAACAAATTCAGGCACAAATCAAAATCCTCCTTGATCAGGGGGATCGGGCGAGCGCCATAACCATGTTGCAGCAAGCCGTGGGCAAAGAGCCAAACAATCATGGGCTACATGTTGAGTTGGCGGACTTGCTGATTATGGAATCCAGGAGTGACGAAGCGCGACAGATCCTTGCCGGCTTACCGGCGGAGACACCCGGCATCGTCAAACCACAGAATCGTCTTGAATTCATCGACAAGTCGGCAGACCTTCCCGATATTGATTCAATCGAGGCCCGGTTGGCAGAAGATCCCGATGACCTTGGTGCACGATACAATCTGGCGATTCGTTTGGTCGTTGATGACCAGATTGAAGCCGCACTTGAAGAACTTCTGTATATCCTCAAAAAAGATCGAATATTCGAAGACGAACTTGCCCGCAAAACCATGATCCAGGTCTTTGATCTGTTGGGTAAAGGTGACCCTGTCGCAACCGCCTATCGCAGGAAGATGTTCAGCTTTCTGCACTAACGCGTAACAACTGCGGACTACACTGGGCTCACTTTAGCTATGTATAAATTTACAGTAAAGGTGTAGACTTAAAGGGTCAGTTCTTGAAGAGCGCCCTATGGTAGCCATCGATCCGTTAGTTCTCGATTCATTCGTTCCAGACCCATTAGTCATTGTCGCAACTACCGTCGGGTTTCTGCTTGGGGTTGTGCTGACTGGCCTTATCCTGTGGTTCAGTTTTCGACGACGGTTTGAAAAGCAGCGCCTTGGGCACGAGGCCAATGAGCTGGTGCTGCAGAATCGGGTTGAATCCAGGCAACTGGAAATTGAAAATCAAAATCACCGGGTTCGGGAAATCCAGGAACGCCTGTCGACCAAAGAAAGCCTGCTGCAAAATGCGCTTGTCTCTGAAGCTGAACTAAAAACCATGCTGTCTGAACAGCAGAAACAAAACCAGGAAAAGCTGGCGCTACTCAACCAGGCAAGAGAGCAACTGGGTCTGGAGTTCAAGAATATTGCCAACGAAATTTTTGAGTCGAAACAGAGGACGTTTAAGGAACAAAGTCAGGCGCATTTGGATGGCGTATTGAAGCCTTTAGGTGAGAAGATAAAAGACTTCGAGAAGCGGGTAGAAGAGACTTACAACCGCGAAAGCCGGGAGCGCTTTTCCCTTGTCAGGGAAGTAAGGAACCTGCAGGACCTGAACACTCGTATCAGCAAAGATGCCATTAACCTGACCAATGCATTAAAAGGCGATAACAAAACCCAGGGGACCTGGGGCGAAATCATTCTTGAGCGCGTGTTGGAAAAGTCTGGGTTGGTCAAGGGGCGTGAGTATGAAATCCAGGTGAGTCTGAAAAACGAAGAGGGCAAGCGCCTGCAACCTGATGTCGTGGTACACCTGCCAGAGCAGAAAGACGTCATCATCGATTCCAAGGTTTCCCTGGTTGCCTATGAACGTTACTGCTCATCGGAGGATCAGGATGAGCGTGCTGAAGCCCTGCGGCAGCACATTCAATCCGTTCGGCAACATATTAAACAACTAAACAACAAGGACTATCAGAAGCTAGTCGGCATTCGGACCCTGGATTTCGTTCTGATGTTTATTCCCGTTGAGGCAGCATTTGCCCATGCAGTTCAGCACGACGATGATTTGTTTGTCGATGCATTCGACAAGAATATTGTTCTTGTTGCACCGTCGACGTTACTGGCAACTCTTCGAACCATCCAGAATATCTGGCGCTATGAACAGCAGAACAAGAACGCCCAGGAAATTGCCGGCAAAGCGGGCGCGTTATATGATAAGTTTGTGAATTTCGTCGCCGACCTGGAGGATATTGGCGGTCGTCTGGGTGCCGTGCAGGCCGCCTATGATAAGGCCCATAACAAACTAATCTCCGGCAAGGGTAATCTCGTCAGTCGGGCCGAAAGCGTGCGCGAGCTGGGTGCCAAGGTCAGCAAAACCTTACCCAGGAACCTGGTTGAAATGCCCAGAAGAGACGAGGCTTTGCACCTGTCCAACTAGGCATCTGCGGCCTGGTGCGCTCTATTTAAGGTAGACCAGGCAAAAATAGTCTAGTAGGGTTAAAAAACAAAATAAATTCTCGGAGTTAACACTTTTGTCTGAAGAGAAGTCTGAAAAGGTGTCTAAAAATACCAATCAGTACTGGAAGGCGAACTTGCGCCTGATGTTGTCGTTGCTCGCGATATGGTTTTTTGTCTCTTTTGTCTGTGGGATCCTGATCGTCGATATTCTCGATGAGTTTCGGCTGTTTGGATTCAAGCTGGGTTTCTGGTTTGCTCATCAAGGTTCCATTTTCTTCTTCGTTGCCCTGATCTTTTTTTATGCCTGGCGCATGAATCGATTGGACAGGCAATTTGATGTTGACGAAAAGTAGACACAGACAATGAGCGCGACAGCATTAACCTATTTATTCGTTGGCTTGTCATTCAGCCTGTATATCGGTATCGCCATCTGGAGCCGATCAAAGTCAACCAGTGAATTCTATATTGCCGGTGGGCATGTTCACCCCCTCGCTAATGGCGCGGCGACTGCGGCTGACTGGATGTCGGCGGCGTCCTTTCTCTCTATGGCGGGTATTATTGCCTTCGAGGGCGCAGACGGTGCCCGTTACCTGATGGGTTGGACAGGAGGCTATGTTCTGCTGGCGTTGTGCCTGGCACCTTATCTCAGGAAATTCTCAAAATTTACAGTGCCTGATTTTGTTGGCGAACGCTATTACTCCCAAACCGCCCGACTGGTCGCTGTGGTTTGTGTCATTTTTATTTCCTTTACTTATGTCTCCGGGCAAATGCGCGGTGTAGGCCTGGTATTCTCCCGCTTCCTTGAAGTGGATATTAATACGGGTGTCGTTGTCGGCATGGCTATCGTATTTTTCTATGCGGTATTGGGAGGAATGAAAGGAATCACTTATACCCAGGTGGCGCAGTATTGTGTGTTGATCTTTGCATACCTGGTACCGGCAATTTTTATATCGGTAATGCTGACAAACAATCCACTGCCAATGTTTGGTTTTGGTAGCACAATGGCGGGAGAGGACATCTTTTTGCTGGATAAACTCGATGGGCTCACGACAGAGCTCGGCATGAGCGCTTTTACCTCGAATAACAAATCAACCATCGATATATTCTTTATTACTGCCGCATTAATGGCTGGCACCGCAGGATTACCCCACGTGATTGTGCGTTTTTTTACGGTACCCAGGGTCAGGGATGCACGAATCTCGGCAGGATACGCGCTGGTGTTTATCGCCCTGCTATACACCACTGCGCCAGCGGTGGCGGCGTTTGCCCGGATTAATATTATTGGCAGCGTCAATGAAATGAACTATGCCGAAGCACCGGAATGGTTCACCAAGTGGGAGACGTCGGGGTTGATTGCCTGGCTGGATAAAAATTCCGATGGCAAGGTGCAGTACCGTGGTGGCAATGCGCTATCACCTAGGGCACCGGATTTCGCCAATGGCGTAGGGGACCAGGGCCAGCGGTTGTTAAGAAACAAGGGTACCGATAACAACAATGAACTTTATATTGATCGGGATATTATTGTGCTTGCGCATCCCGAAATTGCCAAATTGCCGAATTGGGTCATTGCGCTTGTAGCCGCGGGTGGCCTGGCGGCTGCATTATCCACCGCAGCGGGTTTGTTACTTGTCATCTCGACGGCCATATCCCACGACCTGATGAAAAAAACCTTTCGACCTGATATCACCGAGAAACAGGAGTTGCTGCTTGCGCGGATTTCAGCTGCGGTTGCCATTGGCATCGCCGGGTTGTTTGGCATCTATCCACCGGGATTTGTCGCCCAGGTGGTGGCCTTTGCGTTCGGGCTGGCGGCAGCGAGCTTTTTCCCGGTGATTTTGCTGGGCATCTTCTCCCGCAGAATGAACAAGGAAGCTGCCATAAGCGGTATGATCACGGGTCTGACGTTTACATTTTCCTACATTGTGTACTTTAAATTTGTTAGCCCGGCAACCAACAATGCCGATCACTGGTGGTTTGGTATTTCACCGGAAGGTATTGGCACCCTGGGAATGATCTTCAACTTCCTGGTGTCCTTGGTCGTCATGCAGGTGACGCCGCCGCCACCTGCAGAAGTACAACAGATGGTAGATAATATTCGTATACCGCGCTAGGCCTCCTAGGAATACACCATGTCGTTAGCAGATGATCTGATCAAACAATATGAAAACGAAGGTATCCGTCGGATCAAGCTTGGAGTCACGGATATAGACGGGGTGGTTCGAGGGAAATATATCAGCCTGGAAAAATTTACTGCCATAGCGGCTTCGACCTCAGGTTTCTGTGACTGTATTCTGGGTTGGGATGTGGATGACCAGCTCTATGACAATGCCACTTTTACGGGTTGGCATACTGCCTTTCCCGATGCACTTTATAGATTGGATCTGGCGACTGAGAGACGACTACTGGACGAGGGTAACATCCCCTATTTTGTAGGTGAATTTGTCGCCGATGACAGGGTAAGCCTGCACCCTATTTGCCCACGCAGTCGACTCAGGCAGGTGCTGGCTGATGCACACGACATGGGTTTTGAGGCCCGGCTGGCATTTGAGTACGAGTTCTTTGTCTTTAATGAAACACCACAAACCGTCAGGGATAAAAACTACACGAACCTGGAACCGCTATCGCCCGGTAATTTTGGTTACTCCATTGTCAGAACGGGTGCCTTGTCTGATCTGTTCAACGAGTTCATGGACTATTGTTTTGACCATAATTTCGCGCTTGAGGGCTTGCACTGTGAAACGGGTCCGGGGGTGTGGGAAGGTGCGATCGCTGTCGATACTGCATTAAACGCGGCCGACAAGGCTGTCTTGTTTAAAACCTTTGGTAAATCTTTCTTTCAAAAACGGGATAAAATTGCCACCTTCATGGCGAAATGGTCCATGGACTACCCGGGCCAGAGCGGCCATTGCCACCAGTCGCTGTTTGATCTTGAGACGGGTCTCGGGGCTTTCTTTGATGACAAAGACCCTTTTGGCATGAGTGAGATTCAAAAACACTATGTTGCCGGGTTACAGAAATACCTGCGCCCTTTTCTCGCCCTGACGTCTCCGACCATCAACAGCTATACGCGACTGGTTAAAGGGGCATGGGCACCGACGGCATCCACCTGGGGAATTGAAAACCGAACTACTGCCTTGCGGGTGATCCCAGGGTCGAGTAAATCACAGAGGGTCGAGTTCAGAATCGGATCGGCCGATGCCAACCCGTACCTGGTTGCTGCAGCAACCCTTGGGGCGGGGTTACTGGGGATAAAGGAAAAATTAACCCTGTCTGATCCAGTGAAAGGCAATGCCTATGAAATTCAGGATGAACTGCCAGAATCCGCCCAGCTACCGGCTAACCTGAGAGATGCGACCCGGGATCTCGCTGGATCAGCTGAGGCTCGGCAGGTATTTGGCGATGAGTTTATCGACCATTACGTGGCGAGTCGTGACTGGGAGGTCCGTGAATACGAACGCAACGTAAACGATTGGCAGCTAAAACGATACTTTGAGATTATCTAGTGTAGTGTCCTATACAAAACACACATTAAGCAAATCACTAAATGGCCAGATGGTGGCAGGTTAGATAAGATTTGAATTTATGAAGAGCCAATATAAGACTACATGTTTACGATCACCGCTGTCCATTTCGCGATTTGCCCTGCGGATGACCCTCAAATTCGCCACAGCGGCGTTATATTTCTTGAAAAGGTATCTACATTTCCTGCGACTTGCCGTAAAAAGATTGGGCCTGGCTGTGACGCTTCCTGTGACAAAAAGTGAGAACCACTTAATGCGCGTTTTGTACAGGACACTACACTAGTATATGAAGATTGGAATTTTACAGGCTGATTCTGTCGCGGATCAGTTTCAGCCGGAGTTTGGCGATTACCCAGCAATGTTTGAGGCAGTCCTGTCACACGCCGCAACTCAAATTGATGACCTGATTGAGCCGGTAGAATTTGCCCACTATGATGTTGAACACTATCAATATCCAAATTCAATTAGTGACTGTGATGGCTATGTGATTACCGGTAGTAAAAAAAGCGTTTACGATGATGAACCCTGGATACAACAGCTGCGTCAGTACGTGGTTAGTCTTCATAACGCGAAAGCCAAACTCGTCGGCATCTGCTTCGGCCATCAGATGGTTGCCCTTGCGCTGGGAGGGAATACCGAACCCTCAAGCAGAGGCTGGGGAGTTGGCGTGCATACGAGCGACATCGTCGAAAAGAAGCCATACATGCTGCCCGAATCAGATTCTCTCGCTGCAATAGTCAGCCACAAGGACCAGGTGACCGAATTGCCTGCGGATGCAGTATTGCTGGCGACCAGTGAGTTTTGTCCAAATACAATGTTCCAGATTCAGGAGCATATTCTGACGTTCCAGGGGCACCCTGAGTTTCACAAGCCTTACTCCCGTGCGCTAATGGATTGGCGTCGGGAAATTCTTGGTGAGGATGTTTACAGCACCGGAGTCGCCAGCCTTGATCAGGAGATACAGGGCTACGTGCTGGCCCAATGGATGATCCGGTTTATTGCCGATCAGTAACAGTGCTATAGTAAACGGACCAACTTAAGGATCATGATATGAAATTTGAATCTCGAAGTGCCATCGCGTACCTCGGTGCTGTATTCATTATTGTCGCCTCCACCCAGTTGTTCGCCAGGGATCTGGGGAATGCTAAGCCCGAGAGAGAAGGGGTATCCCAGGAACGTCTGGATCGGATTACCGAACATATGAATCAGGCTGTAGAAAAAGGCACCATGGTTGGTGGCCTGGCGATGATCGCGCGCAATGGCAAGATTGTGTATTCGGAAACCTACGGCTTACGTGATCGGGAAGAGAATAAACCGATGACAGAGGATACGATATTTCGCATCTACTCCATGTCAAAGCCAATCACCAGTGTTGCGCTGATGATGCTCTATGAAGAAGGAAAATTTTTCCTCAATGATCCGGTAGCAAGATATATCCCCGAACTTGCAAACCTTACGGTTGCTGTTTCGACAGCAGATGGCGATACATCCATGGTTTCAGATGGTACGACCAGCCGCACAATCGGTGCAGGGGACGAAAGCAAGGCAGGGCAGACCCGCAAGCCAAACCGCCAGCCAACAGTTCGGGACCTTATGCGTCATACCGCGGGTTTCACCTACGGTTTTTTTGGCAACACTGAAGTTGATAAGCTGTACCGTGAAAAAGAAGTGATGAACCAGAAAGGCCTTAAGGATTTTGTCGCTGAACTCGGACAGATGCCGTTGCAATATGAGCCGGGCACGAAATGGCACTATAGTGTTTCCGTGGATGTACAAGGACGATTAGTCGAGGTTTTATCAGGTATGTCATTTGGTGAATTCCTGGAACAGCGTCTGTTTACGCCGCTCGGCATGGAAGATACTGGTTTTATCGTTCCCAATTCGAAGCTCGATCGATTTGCGCAAATTTATTCCCCGGAGGGGACCGGAGAAGGCGACGACTTATTTTTGAAAGCGAGCCAGTCAACGAAGCTTGTTCCATCGGGCGATCGTGTTAATGCCGGATATATGGAAGGTGCAACCTTTGAAGGTGGCGGCGGTGGTATGGTATCAACCGCAAAAGATTACCTGCGATTCAGTCAGATGATGCTCAATGGTGGTGAACTCGACGGTGTTAGAATACTCTCACCCAAAAGCGTTGAGCTGATGACAACCAACCATCTCGGTGAGCTGCCGATGGGCTTTGGCCGTCGTGGGGTTGGCTTCGGACTGGGCTTTGCCGTTGCTCTTAATCAGGGTGATGTTGGCGAATTAGGGTCCGTGGGCGAATACAATTGGGGCGGCGCCGCCGGAACACGATTCTGGATAGATCCCCAGGAGCAGCTCATAGGGCTGTTCATGGTGCAGAGTATTCCCCATCGAACACGCCTGGGTTCTGAATTTAGGATTCTGACTTACCAGGCGATTATCGAATAGCGAGATGAGGTAGACCGGTATTATGACGATCTCCTGACCACAGGCACGTTCGCAACCGATATAAGTGATTCAACACAATCTCGAATAGAGTCATCCAGCGCTCGAAACTTGACTGACGTCACTGCACGGATACGATCATTGCGCAGCTCACAACCCGCCCAGATAGCGCGAAATTCTTTTTCCCGGGCCTTATGCCTGTCCGGGTGATTATCAGTTACCTCGGGTGTATCGTGATTCAGCTCCGGGAGGAGTCGATCAATGCTCGCACAGATGTCTTCGACATTACGGGCATCTGTGGACCACGCGATATACCGTTCACCATTCTTGACGTCGACACTCTCCAGTAGCCCGATATGACTTGCCGCATCGTCACGAACGTCCACGGTCATCCATGGTCTGTAGACACCATTTTGTTCATATTCCCCAGCCAGCATCATTTCAATATTGTGTTGCCATGGGCCCATATTTTTCTGGTGGGCTGACTGAATGGGTCCGACATTGTCTGCAGGGCAACAGGTGATCGCATCCCAGCTTCCAGTCTCTTCTGCGGCATCAGAAAACACCCGTTGGGCGATCACTTTCCCCATGGAATAACCCTGGCCGCGCTCAGGTGTCCGCTTCGGGTTCTGTTCGTCTGGATAGCGATCTTCGTAGCAAACGGGCCGCCTGACGAGTTCCTGCAGGTCCGCTTCTGAAATCACCGCGGCGATGCTGGAGGTGACAATAACTCGGGTGACGCTTTCAGACTTATTGACGCTGTCGATGATGTGGTCACAAACCATCTTTACGTATTCATGGTCATTGTAGTTGCTGACATGGGAAACGTGGCATACACCATGACAACCCGTGAATATTTCATCAAAACAGCCTGGGTTGTCCAGATCTGCCGCATGAAGGGTGAGTCGGCCAGATGAATAACCCGGCATTTCTTTCAAAAAGTCGGTGCGCGCTGCATCATTAACATCACGGACGCAAGCTCTTACACGGTAGCCTTTGTCCAGCAGGAGTCGCACGACCCAACTGCCGATGAAACCAGCACTACCTGTGACAGCGACTGTACCTCCTTTTGGTATTGGGGACATTGAAGCAACCTCCTTAGGGTTGTTGTGGTTTTAAAGTTGAATGTTGAATAAGTTATCAGGATAGATTTACCAATGGATACCAATGGATACCAATGGATACCAATGGACACCAATGGACACCATCAAGGGGTTTTTTTACGGAGTTGATAAATAGCACGAAGCCTGGCAGACATCACTGCGTTGGAGGTTTCAGCGTCGTAAATATCCACATTCACATCAACAAACTCATGGCCTTTCTTTTCAAACAGGTCGCTGATATCACACTCGACAATGAGATCAGTACCGTTTTCGACAATGGCGTAATTCTGTGAGTCTGTCTGCAGGTGAATCCAGGGATTCATATATGCGTTACCAGCCAGGACCCAGTTGGTCATGCCGAGCATGAATGCGCCGTTAGCAAACGCTCGTTTGTTAAAACTGTGCATGTCAGGCATCTGGGTTGGGTCTTTAAGATAGGTTGCCATATTAGTGTTGTCATCCCATCTTGCCCGAAGGGCAAACAATCCGTTTAATTTTAACTGCTCCATTTCCTGGCGGGTTGCCCTGGGGATATCCTGGCCGCGCTGCAGAATTGAATCACCTCGCATCAAAGGTGCGTCTTTTACCTTCTCAGGTAGATGCATATATCCAGTGGCACATTGTGTTCCTTCCTGGTCTGTAAGGGTAGCTCGATAGGAATTTTCCGTAACGTCAGACAGGGTTACCTCAAAATCATAGCCGTCATACAGGGGTTTACTGACCACAACATGGGCATTACCACGAGTTAACCAATCGGTGTCCCAGGCAACTACCGCCGGGTGGATCAGATAGGATGAGACCGTTACACCGGGAACCAGTCCGCCTTTAAATCCATAAGCCTGGGCCATTTCATCGGAATGGATCTGGTTCGTTGAATCGGTGGATTGATTAAATGCGGTTGCCTGCCAGTTACTGGGAATTGCCTGTTGTGAAATGGACACCACGGTTCCTCACGAATTGTTGTCACCATAGGATAACGAACCTGCAACCTGAGCGCTATGGCATGATGATTCGTTTAAGGGGTTGCAGGCCAAAGCCAGGCGGCGCCACGTACACCGCTCGAATCACCATGCCTGGCCTTTACCAGGCGGGTATTAACCTGATCGGAGAACACGTAGCGAGGCAAATACAAAGGTACTTTTGTGTAAATAACATCGATATTGGACATGCCGCCACCGAGGACGATGACACCGGGATCCAGAATATTGATAACAGTAGACAGGGCCAGTGCCAGTAAATTGCAATACTCGTCCAGGAGATATTCTGCATCAAGGTCACCATCCCGTGCAGCCTCAGCGATTTCTTTCGCAGAAAGTTGTTGTTCTGTCCTGTTCAGGTACGAAGTCTCTAAACCGGGTCCAGCGAGCCAGGTTTCGATACAATTGTGGCGTCCGCAGAAGCACTCTCGATTACCTTCCGGTGCTGCTGACTTTTCATCGGGTTGAAAGGCAGCAAGTGGCAGCGTGTTGTGACCCCACTCTCCACAGATTGCGTTCACGCCCTGGGCCAGGTGCTGTTGGAATACAATACCGCCGCCAACACCGGTACCAAGAATCACGCCAAATACAATATCTTCATGCATCGCGGACCCGTCGGATGCCTCCGACAATGCAAAACAGTCGGCATCATTGGCAATACGGACTGGCCGCCCGATTAATGCTTCAAGATCTTCTCGCAGTGGTTGGCCGTTCAAACAGGTGCTGTTGCAGTTCATCAACAACCCCGTTTTTAAGGAGACCGCGCCCGGTGTGCCGATTCCTACAGGCCGGGTCGGGGAATGTTTCGATTTGGTTGAAACGAGCTGGATAATCTCTGCCAGCTTATCGAGGGTTTGCGGGTAGTTGTTTTTTGGAGTATCTATTCTTTCGCGGCAAATGATGGAGCCGTCAGTTGCCATGACGATGGCTTCTATTTTTGTACCTCCAAGATCGATACCAATCCGGGGTGTTGTGTCCTGGGTTTTGACGTTAAGCATGTTCCTGATGTTATCACGGACCCGATCTTGTCATGGAAATCTTATCACTGCCCGGATCTTATCATGGGCCAGATGTTTGGTATCTAACGATGTCCATAAGGTTCGTCATCGGCATCCTCGTCGAGGATGATGTACCCCAATCCGTAAGCGATAAGAACTACTTGCGGTACACAGCAGAGTGCGATCAGGGTAACAACGCGAACGTAGAGGCTGGGCACATCCAGGTAGCGAGCGACTCCGGCGCAGACCCCGCCGAATTTCTTGTTAACAGGGTCCAGTGCTAGATGGCGCCGGTTGAATCTGAAGTGATGTCGTCTCATGATCGTCTCCTGGTCCGATGCAAACTGGCAGTTGTTAAACAGCCTAGACGCTATTGTTCACATTGTTGTTAACGTTGCGGCCGATTTGCTGACCGGCATTCACGTGGGTCATACGCGACTTCAATGCTTCAAGCTCGTGGTTGAGGAATTCATCTTTTTCAAGATCTTCAATCTGTGTTGACAGTGACTGTGTGCCCAAGTCGTAGGATTCGATTTCACCTTCCATCTCGTCCAGTTTTCGCTCATAGGACTCGAATCTACTGAAAGCCTCATCTACAGATACATCATGAACCTGGCGTTTTACTTTCATCCGTGACTTAACAGTCTGGCCACGAACGATCAGCGCTTTTTGCCGTACCCTGGCAGATTGCAGTTTGCTTTCTAACTGGGCGGCATCACCCGTTAGCTTCTCGATAGCTTGGTCAACACTAATCAGGTCACCCTCTACCGCCGTGACGCTGGTATCGAAGCGGCTTCGTTCCCTCAAGGCAGACTTGGCGAGGTCGTCCCGACCCTTTTCTATTGCCAGTTCCGCCTTTGTTTCCCAATTCGATACTTCGCGTTTTAACGCCCGAAGCCTTTGCGTGATCTGTTTTTTGTTGGCCAGGTAACGGGCGGTTGACGATCGGACCTCAACCAGCGTTTCCTCCATTTCCTGGGTAATCATCCTGACTATCTTTTCAGGGTCTTCTGCCTGCTCAAGAATAGTGTTGAGATTAGAATTGATGATGTCTGAAATTCGGTTGAATACGCTCATGTGGAGTTCCTCTGCTGCGGTAAGGCTGGTGTGTTGAGACTACTGTGTTAAAACGAAAGACAGGGGTTTTGAAGTCCGTGCTTCGGACCAGGAAAATTGACTGAGCCAATGGGTGATGCCGCGGTCGCAAACCGTCCCGCTTGTTTCGGCCATCATAACGGTTCCGTCATCTACCCGGGATTCAGCAAAAACACCAAAACTCAATACAAATAAAGTGAGCAGGCTGATGCTAAGCCAGTTTGAATTTGGTCGGAATGTGCTGATTGCCCTGTTCATTTGTTAAACCTGCCGTGGTTAGGTTGACTAACGATTGTTGCTGATTTTTTCTTATTGTTGTTAATTCAGGATTCATGCCAATGTTGATAATATCAATAAGTAATTGATATTTAAGGGTAAATAACTCTGCTCCCATTATTGGTGTGTGGGATTGACCAGAGATGTTTGGTAAAAGTAACTCTCAAATGGTCTTTCTAACCAATTCAAAGCTTGGGTATATTTAGAATGAGGACCAGTGGGGTGTTCTGAATAGATAGCACTTCAAGTATCCCTCAAATTTGTCACAGCAACAGGACACGACACTGGGTTATACTCGCGCCCTTAAAATTAAGTGTGGTTGAAGGAGAAGTGTGCATGAACGGTGCTGAAAGTATGTTGCAAACCCTGATCAATAATGGGGTCGAGGTTTGTTTTACTAACCCCGGGACGTCTGAAATGCATATGGTGTCGGCCATCGGCAAGATCGACGGGATGCGATCCATTTTGGCACTGTTTGAAGGGGTATGTACCGGGGCGGCTGATGGTTATGGCCGAATGGCCGGAAAACCTGCTTGTACTTTATTACACCTTGGACCCGGATTATCTAACGGCTCAGCCAATTTGCACAACGCCAACAAGGCTAATTCCCCGGTCTTGAACCTGATTGGGGATCACGCCACCTACCACAAAAAATACGATGCACCGCTAACCTCCGACATCATCGGGCTGTCTCAACCCGTCTCTCACTGGGTCAAAAGCTCAGCCGATGCGCCTAGTCTACCTGCAGATGCAGCGGAAGCAGTTATTGCTGCAAACGAAAAACCAGGCCAGATTGCCACCCTCATCATTCCGGCCAACTGTGCCTGGGATGAGTCTGGTGATCCTGTTGCATTACAGGCCACATCAACAGCGCCATTGGCGGCGGAGCCCGCAGTCACCGAAGCAGCGGAATTGCTGGGCAACGGAAAACCCAGCCTGATTCTGCTTGGTAACATGGGTTTGAGTGAAAATGCCCTGGAACTCGTTGACAGGGTTGCTCAGGCCACTGGAGCAAAAGTTTTTTGCGATACCTTTGTCACGCGCTTGCCCAGGGGGGAGGGGCGTTGCGCCGTGGAGCGGCTTGGTTACTTTGCTGAACAGGCGGATGAACAGATAAAGGGTATTGAGCAATTTATCATGGTCGGCACAAAAGCGCCGGTTGCGTTTTTTGCTTATCCGGATAAAGCCAGCGAATTTTATCCCGAGGGTGCAACCTTACACACCCTGACGACAGTCAAGGAAAATGCAGAAGATGCCCTTGTGCGCCTGTGTAAAGCTGTGTCCGCTGAGGAGTATGAGCCCAGAAGGGTAAAACGTGAAAAACAGGGGGCTGGTTCCGGCGAGTTGAATCAGTTTAGTGTCGGGATGACGGTAGCCGAATACTTACCTGTCGATGCCATTGTTGTCGATGAAGGCGCGACCTCAGGCGGAGGTAGCTATGCCTATACTGCGACCAGTGAACCGCATGACTGGTTGTCGCTCACCGGTGGTTCGATTGGCTATGGTTTGCCGACGGCTATTGGTGCTGCTGTCGCATGTCCGGACCGCAAGGTAATTTGCCTGCATGGCGACGGTGGAGCCATGTATACCATTCAGTCATTGTGGACCATGGCACGGGAAAACCTCGATATCTGCGTCATTATATTTGCCAATCGCAAGTACCAGATACTGCAGGTGGAGTTATCCCGGGTCGGTGCACAGTCAATGAACAAAAAGACTCTTGATATGTTGGATATCAGCAATCCTGATATTGATTTTATGCAGTTGTCTGAAGGCATGGGGGTACCGGCTACCCGCGCCAATACCATTGAAGACTTTAATCAGCAATACCAGGATGCAATGAATGCGATGGGGCCGAGGCTTATTGAGGTGATCCTCTGAGCGGGGGACGAGCCCACCAGCTACAGAATCTGCGAGAGAATCAGTACGACCTGATTGTCATTGGTGGCGGTATCACGGGTGCAGGCATTCTTCGGCAAGCCGCGCTGCAAGGGTTGTCTGTGGCACTGATTGAAGCAGAAGACTTTGCCTCGGGCACATCCAGTAAATCAACCAAGCTGATTCACGGTGGTCTGCGTTATCTTGCCATGGGGCATATCCATGTTGTCAGGGAAGCCGCGCGGGAACGTAAGCGGGTTAACCAGCTTGCGCCCCATCTGGCGGAACCCAAGTGGCTCATGGTACCGGCAGCGCATCGAATTGAATTGTTGAAATATGCAACCGGTATATCAATATACGAACGACTCGGCCAGGTCAGTAAATCAGACGGTCATTTCAGTCTGTCAGGTTCCTCACTAGAGGAGCAGGAACCCCTGCTTGACCGTTCAGAGTTTCCATATGCCTGTGTCTATCGAGAATATCTTACGGATGATGCGAGGCTGGTCATTGCCAATGTGCGTGCCGGGATTCTGGCGGGTGCCAGTGCCGTCAACCGGATGAAGGTTACTGGTTTTTTGAAGGATTATTCGCGGATCACCGGGGTCAGGGCGACCTGTGAATTAACCGGGGAGGAAGTCCTTGTTAAGGGTAAGGTCGTCATTAATGCTGCTGGCCCCTGGGTTGAAGGTGTCTGTCAATATGATGGTCTCGAAATGCCAAGGTCAATGGTGCTGTCCAAAGGCGTTCACATCGTTGTGCCCCTGTCAAAGCTACCGGTTAAAGAGCTGGTCTTCACTATCGCCAAAGACAAGCGGCCGGTTTTTGTTGTTCCTCGCGGTGATGTTGTTTACATCGGTACAACCGACAGTGAACACACAACCGGACCGGAGCTCTGGCCCGGGGTGACGGTTGACGAAGTTGAGTACCTGTTTGAGCCTGTGCAGCGCTATTTTGGCGTTGAACTGAAAATGGAAGATTGTCTCACGAGCTGGGCAGGACTTCGGCCCCTCATTCACGAGGAAGGTAAAGCGACCAAGGAAATATCTCGCCGGGATGAGGTGTGGGTGAGTCAGTCCGGACTGGTTACCATTGCTGGTGGAAAGCTGACCGGATACAGGAAGATGGCAGAAGATACCGTCGTCGAGGCTTGTAAGTTACTAGGTGCCAGCGTCCCGACGCGGGTGCAGGATGTGCCTCTGCCAGGTGGAGAAATAGACGGTTCACTGGATCAGTACGCGGCAAGCCTGAAGCTGAAATTCAATTTGAAAGACCAGGTGGCGGAGCGGCTGGTTCGTCTCTACGGTGGTGAAAGCGAACAGGTCCTGGGTCTGGGGCAAGAACACCTGGTGATTGGTGGTCTGGTGTTGAAAGGAGAAATTTACTGGGCAGTCGAACAGGAACTTGCGCTCACCCTGGAAGATGTTTTGTATCGGCGCACACGAGCTGCGTTGTATCAGCCCAGGGAAGTGGCTGGAATAGTCGAACCTGCGGTTGAAATTATGGGCGATTTACTGGGCTGGAACCCAGATAAACGATTGGATGAGGTTGCAACCGTCCGGATGCGGCTAAAACTGGATGGGAACGTCGTTACTTCCTGTTAAGCCCATTCCGCGAATTTCAAGAGTTACGTGTTTGACGAGGCTGTGGCTCGAATTTTGGCCAGGAAAACAATAAAATGCGACCGCGTGAACGATAACCAGATTCGTCCTGTGACACTATTGTCCTGGGATGATGTGAATAGTAATTAGTAGAGCGAGTGAGGCAACAACTATGAATGAACCCATCAAACTGGATGCTTCGGAAAAGGAACTGTTTCGCGATGGCGTCAGAAAGTTTCTTGAAGTTGAAGTTGAACCCCACTACGAGCAGTGGGAAAAAGATGAAATCTGGCCCCGGGAATTGTGGAACAAATTAGGCGAGAACGGATTCCTGTGTGTGGACATGCCTTCGAAGTACGGTGGTTATGATGCATCTTTTGAACTCAGTTGTGTCGTTGTCGAGGAGATCTCCCGGGGAGGCTATGGTGCCCTGGCATCCGGCGTTTCCGTCCACTCTGACATTGTGGCACCTTATATATTGAACCTGGGCAACGATGAACAAAAAGAGCACTGGTTACCCAAAATGGTCTCCGGAGAGGTCGTGGGTGCCATAGGTATGACAGAACCCTCCGCTGGCAGTGACCTGCAGGGAATGAAGACCTCAGCCATCAAGAATGGCGACGATTATGTGATCAACGGCCAAAAGACTTTTATCACCAATGGCCAGCATGCGGATGTTATTGTCCTGGCCACGAAAACTGATCCCAAGCTGGGCGCCAAGGGCATGACCCTGTTTACTGTTGATTGCAGCCTGCCGGGGTACGAAAAAGGGAGAAACCTGGACAAGATGGGTTTGCACTCCGGGGATACCTCCGAGATTTTTCTTAGCGATGTCAGGGTTCCGGCAAAGGATATCCTGGGTGGCGAAGGCAAGGGTTTTGCCAATCTGATGAACGAATTGCCAAGGGAGCGCTTGATATTGGGTGTTGGTTGCGTAGCAGCCGCTGAAGGGATGCTTGACTGGACGGTAGAGTATACCAAGGAGCGAATGGCGTTCGGTCAGTCCATCGCCAGTTTTCAAAACACCCGTTACGTGCTGGCTGACATGAAAACCGAAATTGAGCTGAACAAGGCGCTGGCAGAGAAATTTACGCAAAAATTTATCGATGGTGAGCTTTCTTCGGAGGAAGCGTCCATGTGTAAACTGGCCGCCAGTGAGATGCAGGGGAAAGTGGCCGATCGGTGTGTGCAGCTGTTTGGTGGGTACGGTTATATGAAAGAGTACAAGATATCCAGGGCTTTCGTTGATGCCCGGATCCAGCGAATTTATGGCGGTACCTCCGAGATTATGAAGGAGCTGATTTCCCGAAGCCTGGTAGGTCGTTAG
This sequence comes from Gammaproteobacteria bacterium, assembly GCA_012960755.1. Next base: position 51,856 of record DUAT01000073.1, on the reverse strand, counting down.
TCCGGGGAAACTAGTTAAAATCGTAGTGGGACTTCCGAGTAAACAACAAAACAAAAGCGAAGAGACTCATGAAGAATAACATTGGATTGTTACTGACAAAACGTGCCGAACTAAACGGGGATCGGGAAGCCTATATTGACAGTGGTTCCGGCCTGCGCCTGACTTTCCGGGAGTTAAACACGCGCTGTAACAAGCTTGCTAACGCGCTCCTTGCGTCCGGCGTAGAACCCGGCGACAGGGTTGCGTTATTGATGATGAACAGCCCGGAATTTATGACGGCTTACTTTGCCATCGCAAAAATTGGTGGCATCGTAGTTCCACTGAACTGGCGACTGGTTGCCGATGAGCTTGAGTTTATTCTAAAAGACAGTGGCTCGACGACACTGATATTTGGCGAGGAGTTTATTGACCTGGTAACTGATCTATATGGTCGTGGAGACAAAACCGACCTGAATGAGTGGATCCAGGTTTCAAAAACTGATGGCGAGAGCAATTTTTCCAAAGACTACGCGAGGTTCGAACAGAGCGGCAACGCCTCTGAGCCCGAGGTTAGTGCTGTAGATGATGATCTGCTCTACATCATGTATACCTCGGGTACGACAGGTTTACCCAAGGGCGTGGTGCACACCCATGCGACCTCACTGTGGGCGCTGCTCACTTTCGCGATTACTTGCGACTACAGGGATGGTGATATAAACCTGGCAGCCCTGCCGATGTTCCATGTTGGTGCCCTGACGCCTCTCATCCTCAATGTATACCGCGGGGTGACCAGTGTTGTGATGCGAGAATTCGATCCCCAGAAGGCCTGGCAACTGATCCAGGATGAGAAGATAAATCACTGCTTGTTTGTTCCCGCCATGCTTAACTTTATGTTGCAGGTGCCTGACCTGGATCGGTTCGATATCAGTGCGCTGCGGTACATCCTGTCCGGCGCATCGCCTTTACCCGTGAGTCTTATTGAGGCATATGACAAGATTGGCGTTGAAGTGCAACAGATCTATGGCCTCACGGAAACCTGCGGCCCAGCCGCTGTTATCAACGGTGAAAATGCGATCAAGAAAATTGGTTCTACTGGCCGCGCCTTTTTTCATACAGAAATCCGTATAGTTGACGAAGAGGGTAACAATTGCCCACCTGATGAGCAGGGTGAAGTCTGGGTATCTGGCCAGCATGTGATGAAAGAATACTGGAACAGACCCGAAGCAACGAAAGAAACCATCGTCGATGGGGGCTGGCTTCGTACTGGTGATGTGGCGAGCATGGATGAAGAAGGTTTCATCTACATCCAAGATCGTATCAAGGATATGATTATCTCCGGCGGTGAGAATGTTTATCCAGCAGAGATTGAGAACATTATTCTGGGACATCCGGGGGTTGCAGAGGTGGCTGTTATTGGCCAGCCAAGCGAACGATGGGGTGAATCGCCATTTGCGGTTATCGTCAAGAATGTCGACGATTTATCCGAAGCCGATATCCTCAAGTTCTGCGATGGGAAACTTGCGCGATTCAAGTTGCCGAAAGGTGCAACCTTTATCGATGTTATTCCACGCAACCCAAGTGGAAAAGTGCTAAAACGTCTGTTAAGGGAGGACTTTCCTGGACCAGCACCGGTTTAGGGTTTTTTCGTAGACAAGGAAACATACGATGCCACGATATGACTATTTTTGCGAAGAGAATCAACGAACCGTTGAGGTAGTTCACCCTATAGCAAGAAAGCTGCAAACCTGGGGTGAGGTATGCGAACTCGCAGACCTGGATCTTGGAGATGTATTGTCAGATGCCCCTGTATCAAGAGTCATCACGACAGCACCCATGGCGAATACACCGGTTGGCAACAGCGGGCTTAAAAACCTGGGGTTTACCAAACTGGTAAAACGTGACAATGGGGTTTACGAAAATGTGACGCGAACCGGCACGGAAGAACGTTACATGAAAGCCGGGGATCCGGACTCAATGCCTCATCTGGACAAAAAAATCACAGACTAGGAATTGGTCTCCGTCCAGGCGTTTTATGCCATAGAGGTGCAACAAAGGCACCATTAATTTGATATCTGGTAAATTAACATGAGTGAGTTAATCACAGAACTTGAGTCGCTGCTGGGCGAAAATGGTGTGCTCTACGGTGAGCGCCTGGCCGAGAGACAGTTTCCTGGCGGGGGCGCATTTCCGACCGGAACCCTTGAACCTCTTGCACTGGTCAGGCCCAGATCAACCCAGGAAGTTTCAGAAATTCTCAGGGTTTGTCACGCGGCAGGCCAACCGGTGGTTCCGCATGGTGGGCTAACAGGATTAGTGGAAGGCGCCGCCTCCATCAAGCGAGAGGTCGCAATCACAATGGAGCGAATGAATAAGATAGAGGAAGTTGATATCGAAAGCAGGACAATCACTGTGCAGGCGGGAGTGCCGTTACAGCTCGTGCAGGAAGAGGCAGAAAAGGCCGGTATGTTGTTCCCCCTGGATCTCGGTGCTCGCGGTACAGCCACTATTGGCGGCAACGTTTCCACCAACGCCGGGGGCAATCGAGTGATTCGCTATGGCATGATGCGAGACCAGGTTCTGGGGATGGAGGTAGTACTCGCCGATGGTACGATTATTTCTACAATGAAAAAAATTATCAAAAATAATACTGGTTACGACATCAAACAATTTTTTATAGGCGCTGAAGGCACGCTGGGGGTAGTGACGCGCCTGGTCTTGCGAGTCCGGCCCATGCCTATAAGTCAGAATATGGCGCTGGTTGCAGTGAACGAATTCAGTCAGGTGACAACATTCCTTAATCACGTTGATCGAGCGTTAGGTGGAACACTGAGTGCATTCGAGGTGTTGTGGAAGGACTACTACAAACTTGTTACTACTCCGCCCGCAGCAGGTTCACCTCCACTGGTCCACGACTACAACTACTATATTTTGCTGGAGGCCATGGGTGGGTCCCTTGAAGCAGATGCTGACAGGTTCGTTGAGGTACTTTCAAAATCCTTGGAAGACGAGGTGATCATCGATGCAGTTGTTGCCCAGAGCCAGTCTGAGCGTGATGCCATGTGGGCGATACGAGATGATGTGGGCCAGGTCGCACAGAACTGGCCTATTTTCACATTTGATGTCAGCGTTTCCCTGGACGAAATGGAATCTTATGTTGAGGAACTGAAGAATAATCTTGCGGTAAAATGGAATGATCACAGCTGCATGATTTTCGGTCATCTTGGGGATGGCAATTTACATATCATTGTCGGGATGGGTGACGATTCCAAAGAAGCGAAAAAGGCCGTAGAAGAAATGGTATACCAGGGGCTCACGACGCGGGGAGGGTCGGTATCAGCAGAGCATGGCATCGGATTACAGAAAAGGGACTATCTATCCTGGTCACGGAGTGCAGAAGAAATAGAGTTGATGCAGAGTATCAAGAAAGCACTGGACCCCAGCGGCATCATGAATCCGGGGAAAATCTTTGGTTATCTGGCGGTGTAGCGATCTCCACCACCGCTTGATAGCCCCCTGAATTGACAACAGCAAAGATTGAAGGATAGGGAGACTCTTAGTGCGATTACCAGTAGTTCTAATTCTGCTGGCAATATCGAGCGCTACGTATGATCGCCAATTTGCTTTTATTGGATGAAAACCCTTTGGATACAATAGAAGCCTGGAATTCAATCGACACAGTGATACTAAATGGAGCACCTATTGAGCGAGAACGACTAGTAGCCGAAAAATGGGATAAGCTGAACTAAACCAGTAGTGGAATTGGGTCTATCCAATCTGCCGCTAGCCAAACGAAATCGGATCAGCCGCAATTCACAACATACCTACCCAATTATCTTGGCGTCAATTTTATTGGGAGTCGAGGGAGGATTATTCGACCAACTGGAAAAAGGTAGGTCCACGTTCTAAGAACGTGGATGCTTTAGTCAGCCTCTGGCTGCGTTTCCTTTTCAATCAGGTAATCCATCACATCCAGCATTCGGGCAAGCCCCACTTCCCGTGTTGACTTCACCAGGTATTTACCGTTAACCACAACATTGGGTACTGTTGCGATTTTAAACCTTCGTGACAGACTGTCTGCCCGGGCTATTTTTTGATTAACAATTGTTGAGCTATAGGCGGTAGCGATGGACTCCTGTGATACATCCCCTGAGGCCAACAAACTGGCAAGCTTATCTGCGGAACCGAGAATCTTTCTGCCGTCATGTACTTCACGGAACAGTCGCGCATGGTTTTCTTCGAGCATGCCGAGCTCCTCCATCGCGTAATAAGCGCGGCCATAGTTGCGCCAGAGTTCGTTCGCGAGTACCGGGGTTCTGATAAAAGTGATGGTATCCTCATGCGCCTCGACCCAATCTGCGAGGTCATCGTCAAAGTTATAACAGTGGATGCATCCGTAAGAGAAAAATTCCATGATCTCGATCTTGTCGCCGCGAATTCTGCGCGGATTCTCCAGCAAGGTATAGTGCTCCCCTTCCACGAATTCACCGCCCGGGACGTCAGATACAAGGAGTGTCGACAGGTAAACCATGACTCCGAGAATGATGACAAGGGCAACGCCGACGGCCATTTTTTGTTGTTTGAGAAAGCGGGATTCTCTACGTGCCATGGGAATATTCTCGAAGTTTCAAAGCAGCTGATTATAACCACTATTTTGTGTAGACTTCCGTGAAACTTGTCAAAAGAACCTCAGGAGAGAAAATGACTCGCATGCCCGCTCTAAGCCTCGCGGCCGTCCCCGGTCGCAGAAAAGCCACCATCGAACTGGCCACTGAAATTGAGAAACGTGGATTCAGTGGTATTTATGGACCCAGCCTTGGAGATTCATTGTCGCTTTGTGAAGCGCTTGCCTTCGCGACCAATGAGATTCATTTTGGTACCAGCATTATGCCGATCTACTTCAGGCAGGTGTCAGACTATGCACAGACCGCTTCTTTTATTCATGAAATTTCTGACGGTCGCTTTAAATTCGGCATTGGTGTCAGTCATGCACCCGCGTTAAAACAGAGAGGTTTGGCTGCCGGTAAGCCATTAACAGACACTCGCAACTTTATTGAAGAATTAAGAGCTGTTCCCCGTGCCGGTGAGCTGCCACCCATTGTTCTGGCAACCCTGCGCAAGAAAATGATTGCTCTATCGGAGGAGATTGGACAGGGTATGGTGTTTGCAAACGGTGCACGGTCACATATGCAAGATTCGTTGAGCGTTATTTCTGATGCCGCCAGGCAAGATGATGACTTCTTTATCGGCGACATGATCCCAACCTGTATCAACGACGATGTCGAAGCGGCAAAAGCGGTTAATCGAAAAACACTCACTTCTTATGCAATGCTGCCCAACTATCGTAACTACTGGAAGGAAGCGGGTTACCGCGAAGAAATGGAAGGCATCGAACAAGCGATTGAGACGAAGGAGTTTGAGAAGGTGCCGCATTTTCTGACGGATAAATGGCTAGCTGATACAACCTTGTTTGGTTCAGCGACGGAAGTCAGGGATGGTGTCGAGGCCTGGTTTGATGCGGGCATCAAAACGCCGATCCTGGTGCCTTCTTCTGCCAATGGCGGCCAGATGGTTGCCTTCGAGGAAATGCTGGCTATTTTCTAGCGGCGTGTCCGTTGGTACGCCAATGCGTAACAGGAATTACTGGTTGGTGGGTACTTGACTTGATTTGATCTGGCATTCAGTGCAGCCTTATTGAAATTAGTGGCTTTTTTGCGGAGGCAAGGTTGTTTGCATCAATCGTTCGACCCATGAGTCCATTGCATGGTTGATGTATTTGTCAGCTATGCGTCCCAGGACAGAGAGAGAGAGAGTCAGACCCATTGTTGAGGCGCTGGAGGCGGTGGGTTGGAGTGTCTGGTGGGACAGGCAGATAGATGCCGGGAGTACCTTTGATCGTGAGATTGAAAAGGCGATCGACGATGCAAAATGCGTTTTGGTTGTTTGGACTGCCAACTCTGTCGATTCGGAATGGGTACGAACGGAAGCCAATGAGGGGTTCGAGAAAAACCTGCTGATCCCAGTCGCGCTTGAAACGGTCCGACCACCGCTCGCTTTTCGCCGCATTCAAAGCATCGATCTGACATCGCTCGATAACACTGATAAATTAACAGAGGCTGTCGCGAAATTTGTCGCTTTGCCGACGGGATCGAATTCTAACCTCACGTCATTCGTTGGGCGTGGTAAAGAGTTGGCTATTATTGAAAGCCGGGTCATGCAAATCGACAGGGCGGAAGGCGGCTTCGTATTACTGTCGGGAGAAGCCGGTATCGGTAAAACGCGGCTCACAAAAGAAGCAGAAAATATTGCCGGTCGGCGTGGTTACATGGTACTGACTGGGCACTGCCTGGACATGGATGCGGCGCCACCTTATCAACCCCTGATCGAACAGATCGAGCAGGCTTCGCGACTCGTCACCGAGGAGGTTATGCGCGAGACACTGGTTGACAATGCACCGGAGATGTCCAAACTGATGCCAGAACTCCGGCAACGTTTTCATGATATTCCTGACCCGGTAACACTCCCGCCGGAACAGGAACGCAGGTACCTGTTGCATGGGCTGGGCGATTTCATCGATCACGCGGCAGAGGGTCAGCCTATGATCCTGATATTTGAAGACCTGCATTGGGCAGACGAATCCACTTGTATACTACTGCGTTACCTCGCTGATCGCCTGAAGCAAAGTCGTGTGCTTATGTTAGGGACCTATCGGGAATCCGAGCTGACAACAACAAAATCTTTTTCACGAACGGTTCAGGATCTCAATCGTGAGAGACTGGTTGAGGACCTGCAGCTGTCGCGGTTCGATCGTGAAATGGTTGAACAGATGTTGAGCCGCATGGCGAAACAACCTCCACCTGCCGAACTGACGGACCTGGTATTTTCCGAGACTGAAGGGAATCCGTTTTTTGTGGAGGAGGTTTACAGGCATTTACAGCAAGCTGGTAAAATGTTTACAGATTCCGGTGAGTTTGCCTCGGGCATCGAGATCGCCGACACCGAGGTGCCGAGGGGTATTCGACTCATCATCGGAGAGCGACTGGAGCAAGTTACTGAAGATTGTCGTACCGCGTTGAGCATTGGTGCGGTGATAGGGCGTCAGTTCAACTTTGAAGTGCTGTTGGCGGGCCACGCCAAAGATGGATGATGACGATCTGCTCGACGCCATGGACGAAGCCATGGCAGCGAGTCTGGTTACTGATTTGTCGAAAGACAGGCAGGCCAGCTACGGATTTGATCATGAACAGATTCGACAGACGTTACTGTCGTCCTTGTCCTTTCCGCGACGACAGAGAATCCACTCGCGAGTTGCGCATGCGCTCGAATCCCACGCGGGTGAGAACATCAGCAAATATGCTGGTGAAATATCTCATCATCTGTACCAGGCAGGGGCCGCGGCGGATGAAGAAAAGACGATCAGGTATCTGCTACTGGCGGCAGAGCGCGCGATATCTGCTATTGCTTTCGAGGATGCACTACGCCAGTTTGATTTGGTTATCGGCATCGTGGCTGAAAACCAGAAGGAGGAGATAGCGCGGATCCACAGTCGACGAGCTGCAGCACTGAAAGGCATGGAAAGGTTCGATGAAGCGCTGGACACGCTGAAATCCGCCATCAATTTGCTCGAACTCAGTAATCTTCAGGACGATCTCATCCTGCAACGCTGTAGAATTCTGCTCGATATCTGGCGCGGCAGTGAGGCGATCGATGACCCTGAGAACCTGTTGGCACGTCGCCGATCAGGTGACGACAGGGACAAGGAGCTCGAGACCCAGCTCTGGATGGCCAGAGCACTGTATGTCTTGTCACTTGATAAAGCTGGTGGCTACGCCGAAAAGGCAATCGAAGCCTATGAAGATACAATATCACTGGCGCGAGAACTTGATAATAAGTTAGAACTGGGCAGGGCGCTGGTAGCAACCGCGCAACTCATCGATTATCAACCATCGTTTCTTCTGAAGGCCAGGGCCAATCTTGACGAGGCCTTGCAGATTGCCGAGGAGACGCAGAATGAGGATCTGGAATATGGGGCGAACCTGGCGCATTGAGTGAACGCGTTGAAAACTGTCTTCTGCCACCGAGTTGGCAAGGTCTTGAAAGTATCCGTATAGAAAACCCAGGTGCAAACGGTATCGGTAACGCCCGATCCCTGGCGAAGATTGGTTCCACTATTGCCATGAACGGCAGCCTTGATGGGCATACATTTCTGTCAAAGAATACAATCGAATTACTGCTCACGGAACAGTCTTATCGACATGATCTCGTCATCGATATGCCGGTACGCTACGGTCTCGGCATGGGCCTGAATAGCAAAGAATTTGTATGCCCGGGCGAGGGATCGCTTCACTGGGGTGGCGCAGGAAGTTCTCTTGTCATTATGGATACCGAATCGAGAACCTGCCTCGCCTATGCGATGAACCGTATGTTGCCTGATCTAAAAGAGGACATCCGAAATACCCCGCTCAGATTGACATTCAACGATATCATCCGAGGTCTTTGAACTCAGGCTGCGGAGGGAAATGCTGGTTTGCTAGGTTTGCAACATATTCCTTGCGCCTTTGACAAACTTCTCTTCGTCTTTACCTTCGAGCAGGTCGGGTGGGGGTGCAGGAATCTGGATCCCTTTCCGGCAGCCGGGGCGCTGCTTCATTTGATCCAGCCAGCGATCGAGGTTCGGTAATCCATCGCGAGATACCCCTGACCACCTGTAGGTCCTTACCCAGCACCAGTTGGCGATATCAGCGATGGAGTAGTCGTCCGCGAGCCATTGCTTGTCTTGCAGACCACGGTCCAGCACCTCGAACAATCGCCTGGTTTCGTTCTGGTATCGATCGATAGCGGGTTGAATTTTTTCCGGGAAGTATCGAAAAAACACATTTGCCTGGCCCATCATGGGTCCGATTCCGCCCATCTGAAACATCAACCATTGCATCACATTGCTGCGACCTTTCTGATCCGTTGGTAATAATTTACCGGCTTGTTCTGCCAGGTAGACCATGATCGCCCCGGATTCAAAAATTATCAGGTCATCATTGCCCCGGTCTTTAATCACCGGGATTCGGCCGTTAGGGTTCATTGCAAGAAATTCAGGTGTTTTTTGATCGCCTGCACCCAGGTTAATTGGGAAGACCTCGTAGGGAATTTCAAGCTCCTCCAGCGTGACAGAGGCCTTGTGGCCATTGGGTGTACCCGAGGTATAAAGTTCAATCATTTGGCTCTCCCTCTTCAATTGAATTTCCGCGTGTCGGGTAAGCAGAGTAACAATGAGGGGAACTTTTGCCAAGAACCGTTAGAATTGTCAGACAATTTTTTTGGAGACGACAAATGATCAAGATGCTACTAGCAGTTGCCCTGTTGACTTATCCGTTATTTTTTCAGGCTGCTACCGCCGATGTGATAGACGATGCCATTGCCAACCCGAACCGCCCCGAGGCGGATGTTGCCAATGATCCTGGCCGAAAACCGGCAGAAGTTTTGAAATTTTTCCAGATTGAGCCAGGAATGTCCGTGTTTGATATTTTTGCCGGTGGCGGCTATTACAGTGAGCTGCTGAGCTATGTTGTCGGCCCAGGAGGATCTGTGGTTCTGTACAATAATAACCCCTGGAACCAGTTTGTTATGAAATCTGTTGATAAGCGTCTGTTGAATAATCGACTACCCAATGTCACCAGGAATACGGCGACTCCAGAATCCCTGGTTGATATGGATGGTCAATACGATGCCGCAATATTCATTCTTGGAATGCACGATGTCTATTATTCCAATCCCGAAGATGGCTGGGTAGCTATCGACAAGGCGAAGTTCCTGGCGGGGATCTATGGTTTGATAAAAGCAGGCGGCATCCTGGGTGTCATTGACCACAAGGGTTCACCCGTTGACCACGTCAACGTCGCAAAGAACTTACACCGTATTGATGAGGGGATAGTAATCAGGGATCTTGAAGCCGTCGGTTTCACGCTCGAAGCAACCTCTGACATCCTGACTAATGAAAATGACGACTATTCAGAGTCAGTTTTCCTGAAACAGCACCAAAGGAAAACTGATCGCAGTGTACTAAGATTCAGGAAATGATCACAGGAAGTTCGACAACCCTATTTTTTTACCGATTGAATGACGGTACGAGTCCAGATAAAGACATACCGTACTCGTAGCGGATTCCAGTAGCGAGATTGTCATCTCAAGACTAATTTGCGTGCTTTGAAAGAAATGTTCGAGTCAGTGATACAAACTCATCGAACTGATCGTGATGCAGCCAGTGCCCGGCATTGTCGATACCCACCAGTTCGCCGTGCCGGAAGTGTTTTAGCGTATCATTTTGGCCTATTCGTGAATCATAGCCCTGCCTGGCATTAATCAGTAACGTCGGGCAGGTAATTTTTTCCCAGAGCCTGGTCATGTCCTCAAACGTATGGCCATAGGGCCCCCGGGAATGAGTATAGTTATCGAACTTCCAGGTGTAGGTACCATCCTCGTTGCGATTGCTGCCATGCACGGTCAAGTGTCGGGCCTGCTCCTGGTCCAGGTGCGGGTTTGATTTTTGCATCCTTTGGAAAGCGTCCGACTGTGAAGTGTAGCGCTTGGGTGTTCGCCCGGCGAGAGCCCGCGTGCTGTCTATCCATTCCCTGAGTATTTGTTGTGGATGCCGGTCTTCGCGGTACCACATGGGCGTACCACCTACGCCCTCAACAGAAATCAGGCTGGCGACTTTCTCGGGATAGACACCAGCCAGTAAGCTGGCAATCGTGCCGCCCATACTATGGGCAATAATATTGACCGGTTCCAGATTTTCCTGGTGGATCAGCTGCGCCAGATCATACACATAGTCCAGATTGGTATAGGCGCTACCCTTGACCCATTCTGAATCACCATGGCCACGCAAGTCAGGTACGACCAGATGGTAATCGGGACACAGGTCATGGCTGACCCAGTCCCAACTGTGGCAATGATCCTGAACACCGTGTATCAGCAACACATGTGGCGCTGACTCGTTGCCCCAATCCAGGTAGTGCAGGCGCAATCGCTGGGAGAAATAGCTGTGGGAGGTTGGTCTTGCCTTGTCAAAGTCGTTCATACTGCAATCACTGTAGAGCCGAATAAAAGCCTAAAAAGAGACCGACCGCTGGATGACCTGATCATAAAAGTCGCTGTCCAGGCGGGAATAGCATTTTGTTCCCGGCTTCATGACCAATAAGTCATCCTGAACTTTGTCCAGATGATAGGCGTTGTCACGCAGGTCGTTCTTCTGCAACTTGTGGGTCGTGGTGGTAGGTAGTTCTTTTAAGATACGGATGAATACCGGTCGGGCGTAGGAAGGTAAGGCATCGATCACGTGGTCGGTGAGCGCCTGCAGGTCAATGCTCCTCAGCGTCTTGCCGTCTTTTAAAACAATGGCTGCCATACCGGCCCGGCCATCTGTACCGGGTATCTCAACTCCGTAAACGTTGGTGAAGATGATGTCGTCAAAACTGTTCATCAGTTCGCCAACCTCGTTTGTGGAAACATTTTCACTTTTCCAGCGGAAGGTATCGCCGACCCGATCGACAAACTGGTAGTGCTTTTGACCGAAGGAAAAACCGACATCAACGATCTTCATCATATCGCCGGTGTTAAAATACATGTCACCTTTTTCGAAAGCATCCCTGACTATTTTCTTGTTCGATGCCTCTTCACTGGTATACCCCTCAAACTGGGAGGTCTCCGTGATTTCGTACAATAACAAGCCGGGTTCACCGTCAGGTACTTCCTTGCATGCACCGTCTGCACTTCTTACCAATTCATCACTTGCAATATCATAGCGGCAAAGTTTTGCCGGAGTGACCCCCATGCCCACGGTACATTCCTTGTTGAGTATATTTGCGAAGGCGCCGTTACCTTCACTCGCACCATAAAATTCACCGATACGTTCAATATCAAAACGTTTCTTGAACTCCTGCCAGATGTCCGGGCGCAGGCCATTGCCAATGATGGCGCGAATAGGATTCATCGCGTCATTCTTTGCAGGTGGGCGACTCATCAGGTAACGAACGAACTCCCCTATATAGACGAAGCAGGTGCAGTTATATTTTCTGATATCGTCCCAGAAAGCACTTACAGAAAGCCTGCGCCGTATCACGGTGGATGCCCCAACCTGGAATGCTGCTGCCAGCCCCACCATAAGACCGGTTGCATGGTAGAGTGGCAGGCAGTTATACAGTCGGTCTGACGAATTGATTCGGAGTAGCATTTTTGAGGCCATGAGGCTCGATACGATGACACGTTTGTTGGACAGGATTGCTGCCTTGGGTAAACCTGTAGTGCCAGAGGTAAAGATATACAAACAAACATCACCCATGGTGACGCTATCGGTGACGGCAAGATTGTCAGCGCTGATTGATTCGTCTTTGACGTCGAGTTCAATAGCCCAGTTGGGTGGAGGATTCTCACCTTGATCCCTGACGAAAAAGTAGTCTTCCCCGTCTTTTAGATTGAGCTCGCTGGTCACTTCACTGAGCGGCGCTATCAGCTCCTCGCCGACAATACATTTCTTCGATTTGACCAGGTTAATGCAATGTATCAGTTGTTGCCTGCCCAGGTTCGTGTTGATCATTCCTGCGATGGCACCCAGCTTTTGGATACCTAACATGCAGGCAATAAATTCAATCCGGTTTTGCATAAACAGGCTGACACAATCACCCCTGACAATGCCTCCCTGCTGCAGTCTGGTTGCCACCCGGTTGGCCCTTTCATTGAGTTCCTGCCAGTTAACGACCTGGTCTTCACAGAGCAGGGCAATGGCCTGAGGGTTCTTTCTAGCCTGTTCCTCGACAACCAGTGGCAGGGATCCAATAGTCTCCGAAGTCGGGGGTTTGGTAGTCGCGGCACTAAAAAGCACCTTAACATCGCTTAGAAAACTGGTGATACCCATGGTCTAATCCACTTGCTGAAGATCTATTTTACGGAATAATAGCGCTTGATCGCCCTGATGCACAGGGGAGGCGAGTGGAGAACGTTTTTGCAATAGCTGACTGGCTGTGTCTGGCAGTTGTGTTGACTTGTCGGACAAATAGAGGGAAACGGGTTTAGCGGAATTAAAAGCCAGGTCCATTTCTACTTCGCGATCATAGATGTTCACTATCCTGATGAAATACTTGTCTGCGAAGACGCCGGTCTTCACTCGGACGGCCTCGAACGCCGCACCATCAATGCTGAAACTGGTCAATTCTGAATCGCCGGGCAAAATCAGCGTCATTGCGTCAGCATTTCTTGGACTGCGGAGCAAAACCTTAACGGTCTGATGGCCACCATCCCTCACAATGTTCTGGATATCGACCTGGGGGCCCGGATAACCTGAACCTGCTGCCTGGGTCCAGTTTTCAAATTCTGTATCGGAGAATGGCAGCAGGGCTGCTTTCTTCGTCTTGAACGGCATTAAAGACATGATGTTCTCCGGCAGCGGGTTGGGGCTTTGCAACTGATAAAATGCATCACCAGTATCAAGGTCTTCAAAATAGCTGATGTTCAGGTGTTGTGGTCGCCACTCTGAATAGAGCGGGTTAAACACCACAAAGCTAATCGAGACAATGGTGATTGCCACGCTTGCCAGTAGCGGAGGTATCAGTTTTGCGCCATCCAACAGGGGATTCAGGGCCGTGTTAAACAAACCAAAAAAAAGGAAAGTAGAAGCAATCAGTGTGTACCCCAGAGATTCTTCCAAGTGAAAAACTAATCCCAATGTTCCGGGAATTACAAATACCAGGGTCAATACCTGGAACAGTTTTCTCGCCTGACCATCCATTAATGTCGAGATTGCGATGATCAGACTGGCTGACAAGGTTGGCACAACCAGCATGTTGGCAGCATCAGGAAGATAAACGACCAAAGCGGTTGTAAGAGCCAGCCAGAAAAACCAGACGCCAAATAACATGTCGTCGCGGCGAAGATAGCGGCTGGTGATCAATGAACCCAGCAACCCGCCGGTGGCAGCTGACGCGAACAGTGCGACCCGATAGGGTGTGTCATGTGCTGGCCAGGAGACGACAGTACCCTGGATGAGTTTAATCAGCTGGAACACCAGAAAACACGACAGGGCTGTTAGCAGGATAATGCCTAACGAGCTCAATGCAGCAAACGCCGCGCCCCAAAAATTCATCTGCAGTTTGATAAATCCGTAACACAACAGAGAAAAGCTAAACAGCACCATGAATCCGTTAAGCCGTTCGTCCCAGGAAATCCACAGACCATAGAAATTCGCGAACACATGGTGTAAACCTGGCTGGCGAATACCTTCGGTAGCAAGTTTCCTGGCCAGGGGAAGCATGTTTTCGCCATGATGCTGAATGGCTCGCAGATCAATGTTTGCGACATTGTCGTTGGGTGTATGGTAGTGATTTCTTTCTCCGGCGAACGCAAAATCAATACCGTAAATTCCGGCGCGTTGAACCACTGAGAAATCAGTGTCATTAGGCATGCGCTCAAAAATTTCATTAGCGAAGGAGAATCCAACCGGGCTGCTGCTGGTCTCGCCGTAGAAATTCATCATTTTTTCGTTCTGTTGGGTTGTGCGTAATACCATGCTGACACCAGTGGTACCGCAGCCTTCGAAATCCAGCACCACGTCAATTTTTTCAGCAAGAGGGTGCTGGTTGTAGAAACCCTCGGCACCGATTAACCCCATTTCTTCGGCATCGGTGAAGAGCAACAGAATGGGATGGTTAAATGGCGCCTCAGTGTTCAGAATTCGGGCGGTTTCCAGCATGGCAACAACACCGGCGCCGTCATCGCCTGCGCCGGGAGCCATGGGTACTGAATCGTAATGGGACATTAAGGTGACATAGGGCGTATCAGGTTTACCTGGGATGACCGCAATAATATTCTCGACATATGCGCAGACGTTATATCTGTTGGCACAAGCCCAGGTATGTTGTTCAGAGGCTTCGATACCGTAGCTGGCCAGTTCATCGATAATGCGTTGTTTTACTAATTTGTTCAGCCTTGAACCCACAGGGTGCGGCTTACCTTCACGGAGCAGTTTTTTTAAGATATCGTGGGCACGAACAGCTGAGAATTCATTGGCAGGTGCTGTATCTGGTTTTACTGCCGGGGGTTGAAGTGACAAGTGTTGAACGGTGAACAAAAACACTGTCAAAAAGATCGCCACAACGGCCGCAATGTATGTAGTGATGTTGGATGGCATATGACCTTAGACTACATGATTTTACAGGAGTGAACGAGTATGACAGAACTTGCGATAGTAAAAATTGAAGATGGTGTCGGGGAGTTGATACTTAACCGACCGAAACAGAGAAACTCGTTAACCGGTCCTCTGGTTCGTGAACTGCAAACCGGGCTGGAGTTGCTGGAACAAACCGATGACTGCAAGTCGATCGTGATTCACGGCGCCGAGGGTTATTTTTGCGCCGGTCTCGACTTGAAAGCGTTCGCCGAAGACCCTGCTCCTGAGTGGAGGGGTCAGTTCCAGCGAGACTGGCTCAGCTTCCATCGAACAATTTTTTGTTCTAACAAACCAATTGTAGGTGCACTGGAAGGTTTTGCCATTGCCGGTGGATCCGCACTGGCGCTGGCTTGTGATTTTCTGGTGGTTGGAAACAAGTCTTTTCTCCACGTATCAGAGGTTGAGCGGAACATGATGGCACCCATCAATATTGCCTGGCTGACAATACGTCACTCCTACCACAGCTCCCTGAAAATGGCCTTGATGGGAGAGCGGCACTATGGAGAAGCGCTGGTTCGCCTGGGAATTGCCGACCGCAGTGTTGAGGATTCGGAGGTACTGACAGTCGCAAAGGATATTGCAGGCAGGTTTGTTGGGTTTGATTCCGCTAATCTGCAGCAGTTGAAGCGAGCAATTCGAACGGCCGGTCAACACCAAGACTTTGATCAACTGTTAGACAGGATAAAGGCGGTTTAAAATTTTCAACACGTGACACAGTTCACATATTTATTAAGGTTTGATACTAGAAATTCTGCGTGTGCGTTTTTTCCCTCACTTGTGTGAATAAATCCCTATTTCTCTAGCGGATTTCGTCAATTTTTGAGGGTCAGATGTCGAGAAATCGACTGTAACTGGCTTGTTTCCACTGTGTTTATAGGGGATTTTAAAGATTCAAGACCTGACTTATGCACATTTTGGGGAATTCGATCTAAATCCCGGGGTACAGATTGATTTGATTGCAAAAGCGCGTGCTTTTATATCTATGTTATTGAATATAAAGAAATAATACTTTAGCTGTACAAAAAGTATACATCTGCAAATAGTCCAATAAAACACTTGTTTTCGGCATTTCTGGTGAGTTATCACCAGACTTATCCACAGAATCTGTGGGTAAGTAGCTAAAGAGCGGCTAAATCAGGATTTTTACTCCCCAACACGTACGTGTTCGGGCTGCGGAGATCGATAGTGCCAGATTTCTGAGCCCCAGAAACCGGCTGAAAAGATCAAAACTGATGCAATCATGCCGGGAATAAGGGCATTCAGAGGACCCCACAGGCCGATAATAACCCCTAGAACCATTGATCCGATGGGTGCGGCGCTCATCAGGCTTACATTATACGCCGCCATGATTCGGGCCCTGAACTCTGCAGAGCCGATTTCCTGCAGCATCAGCCGTGAAGTCGTCGTGGTGATACCCATGTTAAACCCCCACAGGGCGGCAGCCAACCACAGGAGGGACTCAGAAGGCTTAACCCAGATCAGGATGAGAATCAGGACCCGGGACAGTTGCATCCCAAGGTAGAGTCTCCCTGGGTGTTTGAGAGGCATGAAATTCAGCAAACCGAAATTGGCGACCAGGGAACCAAACGTAAATGTGATTAGCATATTGGCCAAGAGCGTGGCATTTCCATCATAGACGCGATTGATGATGAACGGGAATGCGACGATCCAGCCTCCTGCATTGAAAAGACTCGAAATAAAGTTAAGTCCGATCAGGTCCCGGCAGAGTCTAAATTCCCAGACATGCTTTAGTCCCTCTGCGATGGTAGCCAGCGTGGACTGGTGACTGTTTTTCGGCGTTGGTTTTGCCGGCAAAAGCCTGCCCGTCAGGAGGCCACCCGCGACGAACACCAGGGCCTGGATAATCAGGATGAGATTGAGGCCGAGACTTTCTATTTCTCCGCCAAGTCGAGTCCCGGCAATAGCGGCAATGGATCCTATGCCGGTAGAAAGGCTGATTGCGAACTGTAGCTTTCTACCTGCGACGGCGTTGAGGATCGTATTGCGGACGGGACTGGAGGCTGAATTTAACAGGCTGGCGAACAGGGCTGTCAGGATGAGTATCCAGTAACCCAACAAGCCGTTGCAGGAAGCCAGGGCCAACACCAGTGGTGGGACTGCGCTCAGGTAGTGGGTCCGAATCAGCAGGACCCGCCCGTCCATCCGATCACCGATGACACCGCCCCAGAGCAGGAACAGAAGTCCCGGTATACCAATCAACAGTTGTGCAAGCCCAACCCTCTCAGGCGTTTCCTGCAGCATACCAATAAGAATCCACGTCACCAGGAGCTGCTGTAAGCTGTAAGCGCCCATCCAAAGGGCAAAGCCGCCTGTATACCAGGAAAGCTGGGACTTCTTATTTGTCACCGATACATCTCACCAAACTATGCTACATTGCGGCGCATGCCAGAATACATAGTTCGAGCGCGAAAAGCGCCCACCGATGCGGGATTGTTCGTCAAAGCAATCGGCAGCGCGGCTCGGGTCGAATATCTGGCACAAATTATGACCAATTGCCTGTTTGTATCCAAAGGCCATCGCCGGGACACAACATTAACCTTAGTCCTCGAAGACTCGACCGACTTCTCCAGGGCGTTGAGTCTAAATGGTGATTCTCTCGGTTCCCTTCATGACCATACGGAAGCCGGTATGCTCAAGGTGATTGTTGAATCGTTGGCTGGCACCGCAAACTTAAGTAAAGAAGCCAGTGTCTCTCTCGATAATGGTATCGAAGTTCAGGCCATCAGTTTCGAGCATCTGGTGAAATTAAGGCTCGAAGCTCACCCGGTCTACCTGCTGGATAAAAAAGGCGAGGACATACGGTCGGTTCCCCTGGCAGATGATGCTATCTTTCTGCTCACGGATCATATTCCCATGCCGAGAAAGACCTTTAAGTCCCTGCGCCGCCAGGGAGTAAACAATTTGTCCCTCGGGCCCATCATGTTGCATACATCGCAATGTGTTGTGCTTATTCAGAATGAATATGATCGACAATTCTGATGGTCAGTCCCTATAATCACACGCTTTTATAAATGCGCTTCATAGCAGGTAGGTGAAATGGCTGACAAGATTGAATCCATCGCGATTCTGGGGGGAACCGGTGATTTGGGCGGCGGTCTCGCAAGGCAGTGGTCCCGGGCAGGTTTCAAAATTCTGATCGGCTCCAGGACTCTTGAAAAAGGCCAGGCTGCGGCTGCTGCGCTGCTGGCTGAATTCCCGGACCTGAATGTCACTGGACACGAAAATCTGGATGCAGCGACCCAGGCTGACCTGGTCGTCCTGACTGTTCCTTTTGCGCATCAATTGAGCACCCTTGAAACCGTCAAGCAGGGTTTGTCAGGTAAGATCCTGATTGATGTCACCGTCCCGCTGGTGCCGCCGAAGGTTGGCACCGTTCAGTTACCTGAAAAGGGCTCCGCTGCGGTAATGGCGCAGGAGCTGCTGGGTGCTGATGTGCAGGTTGTATCCGCGTTCCAGAATGTCGGTGCTGTGCATTTGCAGGAAGATCACAAGATTGAATGTGATGTGCTGGTCACCGGTAACAAACGCGCAGCCAGAGAGATCGTGATTGAATTGGTTGAAGCGGTAGGCTTGCGAGGCTGGCATGCCGGACCCCTGGCGAATGCTGCAGCCGCAGAAGCGATGACATCAGTACTGATTTCGATTAATCGCCATCATGGTATCGATGGCGCCGGTATCGTCATTTCCGGTGAGGCCAAGGGTTAACGATCATGGATCTTCAGCTGATTGGTGTCAAAGGAATACCCATGGTAGAGCCGGGTGATGATGTGGCTCAGCATATCATCACTGCAATCGAACTCATGGGAGAGACCATTGCGCAAGATGACGTGATCGTCATTGCACAAAAAATCATATCCAAGGCTGAAAATCGCTACCTGGATCTTCGAACTGTCGAGCCCACCGAGGAAGCCATCAAACTCGGCCTGGAAGTTGATAAAGACCCGCGCAAGGTACAGGCAATTCTCGATGAATCCAATGAGGTCGTCAGAAAGCGCCTGGGTGTGTTGATCGTCGAGCAGAAACTGGGATTTGTCCAGGCCAATGCCGGTATAGATCAATCTAATATCAGTCATGACGGCGATGATGATGACCATACTTGTCTGTTGTTACCAGTGGATTCTGATCTTAGTGCCAACAATATTCGTGAGGCGATACTTCAGCGGCTTGGTGTGTCTGTTGGGGTTATCATCAACGACAGTCTTGGCCGCGCCTGGCGCAACGGCACCCTTGGCCTTTCCATAGGGGTGGCAGGATTCACAGCCCTCGAAGACTATATTGGTCAGAATGATATTTATGGCCGGGAACTCATGGTGACGCAGGTTGCAGCCGCTGATGAGCTTGCTGCGGGTGCTTCACTGGTGATGGGTCAGACAACCGAGAAAACTCCGGTGGTTCTCGTTCGGGGATATCAGCCCAGGCAACCGGTTGATCCTGTTAATCGTGGCGTCCAGCCTCTCATTCGCCCGAAGGATATGGACCTGTTTCGCTGATGCCTGGCTCTCTTGAAGATGAACACAAGCTTGAAGCTCAGTTTGAAGCTCAGTTTGAAGGTAAAAGTTGCCTGGCAATTTCCGGCGGTGTCGGCGGTGCAAAGCTTGCCCTGGGATTGACGAAAGTTTTATCTCCCCAACAACTCAGCATTGTCGCTAATACCGGTGATGACTTTCAGCACCTGGGGTTTACTATTTGCCCGGACCTGGACACGGTGATGTACACCCTGGCAGATCTGAGTAACAAGAAATTGGGTTGGGGTCTGGCCAATGAAAGTTGGAATTTTCTGGCGGCGCTGGAAAAGCTGGAAGGTGAAACCTGGTTTCGCCTTGGTGATCGGGATCTTGCTACCCACACGGCTCGCAGCGGATTGTTACGTCAAGGTAAGACATTGTCCGAGGCCACAATGATAATGTCTAAAGCACTCGGTATTGCACACCCGATTATTCCCATGTCCGATGACACTATTTCTACCCGGGTACATATTGCCAACAGTAAGACCCTGGCGTTTCAACACTATTTCGTCCGGGACAAATGTGTACCGGTGGTCACAGGGTTTGAATTTGTGGGCATTGACTCCGCCTTACCAAGTCCCGGGTTCTCAAAAGCACTGGCAAGTGAAACACTGGCATGCGTTCTGATCTGCCCTTCAAACCCGTTTGTGAGTGTTGATCCGGTATTGAAAATTCCAGGAGTGATGGAGGCGTTAAAAAAATCAGGCGCACCGGTAGTTGCGGTCTCACCGATTGTCGGCGGCAAGGCGATTAAAGGTCCGGCGGCGAAGATGATGCGCGAACTGGGCATGCCGCAAACTGCCCTGGCAGTCGCTGCACATTATCAAGGCAGAATTGATGGTTTCATCATCGATAAGGCTGACAAAGCGATGCAATCCGATATTGAAGCACTGGGAATTCCAACCCTGGTAACCGATACGGTCATGGTATCTCTACAGGACAGGGTAGACCTGGCTGCCGCTTGCCTGCAGTTTGTCTCGCAGATAACCGCTTAGTCATGGTAACGTTACGCTCCGCTCATTATCATGTTTGTTAAGAGTGTTGCATGAGTATTTCGCTAGTCATCCCGGTAAAACAGCTTGAAAATGCCAAACAACGGCTGGGCGGTCTGTTGTCCCTGGATCAGCGACAGAATTTGTTCCAGGCGATGGTGGAAGACGTGCTGGAAGCCGCAACCACCTGTGACCTGGTGGATGAAGTGATCGTGGTCACCAGCGATGAAACCGTATCGAATTTGGCCGGGAAATATTCAGCCAGGGTCATTCCTGAACCGGAAAACCCCGGGCTGATTGCCGCAGTTACCTATGCGGCAGCACAGCTGCGCAAGGAAGGTGTCGAGGTGATGGCGTTTCTGCCAGGGGATGTGCCATTGGTGACGGTAGAGGAACTGGAAGTCGTTCTCGATGGTTTTGGCCAGACCGGTGAGGATGCGGAATTCATGATTGTACCGGCTAGTGATCTTGGCGGATCAAATTGCGTTGTCTGCTCGCCCCCTGACTGCATGGAATTTGGTTTTGGCGAAGATAGCTTTCGACGTCATCTACGGATTGCCAAGGACAGGAATATCCAGACTGTGGTGGCGAAGCTTCCGGGAATCGGTCTTGATGTCGATACGCCAGAAGATTTATTTGAACTGGTGGCAGAGTTGAAGAAGCAAAATTTACACACCAATACCAGTGTGTTTTTAGAGAATAGCGGTATGTTGGATGAATTGGCGATTGAGGTTGAGAAAAGGTTAATGGTATGAATGAGATCACTTCATTATTGGAACAGGCATTGTCATTTTCCTCGACGCAGCAGCTGTCTGATGACGAGGTAATGGCGCTTGCCAGATCGAATAATACCGCGGCACTGATGCAGGCTGCTTCGGTCATTCGTGACCGCGGGCACAATAATACGGTGTCATATTCACGAAAAGTATTTATTCCCCTGACACATCTTTGTCGCGACGTTTGCCACTACTGTACTTTTGCGCAGGTGCCGAGAAAACTCAAAGCACCCTACATGACGCCGGATGAGGTTCTGAAGATTGCCCGGGATGGGGCAGAAGCCGGTTGCAAGGAGGCGCTGTTTACCCTTGGGGACAAACCGGAACTGCGTTACAAAGCAGCCCGTGATGGCCTGAAAGCATTAAAGCAGGACTCGACCTTGTCCTACCTTCGGGATATGGCAGAACTGGTCTTCAACGAAACCGGCCTGTTTCCACACCTGAACCCCGGCCTCATGAATGCCAGTGAGTTCGAGGAATTGCGAAAGGTTTCGGTGTCGATGGGGATCATGCTGGAATCAGCATCGATGCGCCTTCTGGAAAAAGGCATGCCGCATCATGGTTCGCCTGATAAAGATCCGGCCGTTCGATTCGAAACCATGCGACTGGCTGGCGCTGCCAGGGTACCTTTTACTACGGGAATCCTGATCGGCATCGGCGAAACCCGGCAGGAGCGAATTGAGTCGCTGCTGGCCCTGAGAGATTTGAACCAGGCTGACCGGCATATTCAGGAAATCATCATCCAGAATTTCCGCGCCAAGCCCGAAACATTAATGGCCAACGCGCCAGAGCCTGATCTGAACGAGCTGTTGTGGACAATTGCGCTGGCGAGAATCATCTTCGGTGAGAAAATGAATATCCAGGCACCGCCGAATCTGAGCCCCGGGGTACTGGAACAGATTGTCGGTTCCGGTATCAATGACTGGGGTGGTGTTTCACCCGTCACACCGGATTTTGTTAACCCCGAGGCACCCTGGCCGCACCTGACCAACCTTGCGGACGAAACTGCCAATGCGGGCAAGCTGCTGATCGAGCGATTGGCTATCTACCCTGATTACGCAGTGGATGTGGAGCAATGGCTCGATCCGAATGTCCAGCCCCAGGTTCGACGTGCCATTGATGGTCAAGGATTCGCGCGGGTTGAAGAATGGTCTGCCGGTGCGGTGATTGATCCGCCGGAAGGAGACCTGGCGAAAGTAACTGCTATCCCGAAGTCCCGGCCCAGCGCTGATATTGCAGAGATACTCAACAAAGTCAGGCAGGAAGAAGTTTTAGGCGAAGCTGAAATCGTCCGATTGTTCAAAGCTCGGGGTGACGACTACACGCACATCTGTCAGTTAGCCGATGAAATTCGAAAGAAGGTCAATGGTGACACGGTGACCTATTGTGTTAACCGCAATATTAACTACACCAACGTCTGTTACTTCAAGTGTCAGTTTTGTGCATTTTCAAAAGGCAAGATGAGCGAGAACCTCAGAGGTCGGCCCTACGATCTGTCCCACGAAGAAATCATGCGCCGCACCAGCGAGGCCTATGCACGGGGAGCCACCGAAGTCTGTATGCAAGGGGGTATTCACCCGGAATATACCGGGCAAACCTATATTGATATCGTCCACAGCATCAAACAGGTTGTGCCGGACATGCACGTACATGCGTTTTCGCCGCTGGAAGTCTGGCAAGGCGCACATACCCTGGGTCTCAGTCTTGGTGAATTTCTTGGCCAGTTAAAAGAGGCAGGCCTGGGTACATTGCCAGGAACAGCCGCGGAGATACTCGATGATGAAGTACGGGCGACCCTGTGTCCGGACAAGATTAATACGGCACAGTGGCTGGAGGTGATGGAAGCGGCGCACGGTCAGGGGTTTAACACCACCGCAACAATCATGTACGGTCATATCGAGCGATATGAACATATCGCCCGGCACCTGATTCGCGTGCGGAATCTACAGCAAAAAACCGGCGGTTTTACTGAATTCGTTATATTGCCCTTTATTCATATGGAAGCGCCGATCTATCTGAAGGGAAATGCACGCAAAGGACCGACGTTCAGGGAGGGAGTGCTGATTCACGCCATTGCGCGGCTGGTGCTTCATCCGGTGTTTAAAAACATCCAGGCTTCCTGGACCAAGTTGGGCCACGATGGTGTTAGAGCCTGCTTGCAGGCCGGGGTGAATGACCTGGGCGGAACATTGATGAATGAAACTATCACCCGGGCGGCAGGGGCGAGTCACGGTCAGGAAACTTCGCCGGAAGAGATGGAGGAAATCATTCGCAGCCTGGGCCGGGAACCCAGGCAGAGAACCACCGACTATAAAAATGTGCCAGAACTGCAGCGACAAAAGTCGTTTGGTGCCCGAACGCTGATCGAGCCGACCTACACTTCAGCGAAGAAGTATAACCGAACCCGCAGCGGTACCCAGAGAACCAAGAAAGAACTTTACCGGCCGGGGCTGGATGTTTCCGGTGAGGATACGCTGTCCAGTGCCGACATCCTCTGATAGTTACCAGTAGAAGGAAAAAACATGCCTGTACCACAACGAACCGCATTGACCCTGCCTGATCCCCGGGGAGTTCATCTCACCATTGACCAGGCGAAGTGGGCCGAAGGTGAAGGTTATGACGATTTATGGTTTGCAGACAGTAACGGTGTCGATGCCCTCACCACAGCAGCAGCCGTAGCGCTGAACACCAGTCGCTGTCGCATCGGTACCGCGATCATTCCTGTATTTTCCCGAACACCCGCAGTGCTGGCATCGACAGCCCATGTGTTACACCAGTTATCCGGCGGGCGGTTTATTCTTGGGCTCGGTTCATCCAGTCAGACGATGATGGAGAACTGGCATGGCCTGACATTTGAAAAACCTTTGAGTCGCGTCAAGGAAACCACCCTGTTGATCAAGCAAATGCTTAAAGGTGAGAAGACAGATTTCGACGGAACGACCGTCAAAAGCAAAGGCTATCGGCAACTGCCCCTGGAAGCGGATGCACAGCCGGTTTATATGGCGGCATTACGTGGCAAAATGCTGGAAACCGCCGCAGAATTCAGTGACGGCGTGATTTTAAACCTGTTCCCCAAGAACAGCCTGCCACGCATGATGGAACATATAAAAGTTGGCGCAGAAAGGGCTGGCAAGAAACTTGAGGATGTCGAAATTGTTTGTCGACACCAGGTAATTGTGACTGATGAAATCGATAACGCGCGCAATATGATTCGCGCGGGTTTCGCGCCCTATTATGCGACACCGGTATACAACGCGTTCCTGGCCTGGTCTGGTTATGAAGAGGTGGCCAAAACCATAGCTGAAGGCTGGGCAGCCAAGGACCGGGCAAAAACCACTGGCGCGCTGGACGATCAACTGGTGGATGATATTGCGATCCTTGGTACGAAAGAACAGTGCCATGATCGTATTCGCGAATATGGTGAAATGGGTATCACGACCCATATCATATCTTGTGTTTCGCCTGGAGAATCTGAGGCAACTTACAACGCATTTACTGGAAATAACTTTAAGGGATAACCACTATGAAACTTGGTCTATTGGCTGGATACGGCGGCAAGGTCATCAACATTGATATTGATCGAATCAAACGCGCAGAAGATATCGGTTATGATTCTATCTGGACCGCAGAGGCCTATGGGTCCGATGCGGTAACACCCGCAACATGGATTCTGGCGCAGACCGAGAAGATCAAAGTCGGTACGGCGATTATGCAGATGCCCGGTCGGTCTCCGGCCTGTACGGCAATGACGGCAATGACGCTGAACCAGCTCTCCAATGGTCGATTCATACTGGGTCTGGGTGCCTCCGGACCCCAGGTCGTCGAGGGCTGGCATGGGGTGCCCTACGGTAAACCTGTGACGCGAATAAAAGAATATGTATCCATCGTCAAACAGATCATGGCCCGTGAAGCGCCCGTGGAACATCAGGGAGTCCATTACAGTTTGCCATACACCGGCGAAGACGGAACGGGCCTTGGTAAACCTTTGAAGAGTATTCTGCAGGCTGACACATCCATTCCGATCTATACCGCGTCCATTACCCCGCGTGGACTCGCAGGCAGCGCAGAAGTTGCCGACGGTGTCTTTCCGATCTGGATGAGTCCGGAGCGGTTTGATGTGCTTCAAGGCCCGATCCAGAAAGGCCTGGATAAGGCGGGAAAGACCATGTTGGACTATGACGTTGCGCCATTTATCACCTGCATTATTGGTGATGACATCGATGCCTGTCGGATGCCGGTAAAAGGTAATATGGCCTTGTACATCGGTGGCATGGGTGCACGGGACAAGAATTTTTATAACGACTACGCCAGGGCACTGGGGTTCGAGGATGCAGCCGTCAAAATCCAGGATCTGTTCCTGGCAGGTAAAAAAGATCAGGCCATGGCTGCTGTTCCCGATGAACTGGTTGATGCCTGCCATCTTGTGGGTCCGAAGGAGCATATTAAAGAGCGGCTGAAAGCCTGGAAACAGGCTGGCATCGATGGGCATGTAAGCAGCATGCTGATCGGAGCGGGTCAGCCCGAAGCGCTTGAACTGATTGCCAGTGAGATTTTGTGATTCGACCGTCCAACTGTCAGGATCAATTTGCCTGTAGCAATTTATAACGGGTTATGACCTATACCCTGAAGCCCGTCGGCACCATTGGTGAAGTAGGTCAATTAGACTGGGATGCTTGCGCAAACCCTTATCTCAAAGATAAGGGTTGCGGCATTGCCTATGACCCGTTTGTTTCTTACCACTTCCTAAACGCCCTTGAAAAGAGTGGCTCAGCCGCTGCAAAGACAGGCTGGGCACCTTATCACCTGCAGTTGGAGCATGAGACTTCCGGCATCTGTGGCGTTGTGCCCATGTACCTGAAAAGCCACTCCCAGGGTGAGTACGTATTTGACTACAACTGGGCAGACGCTTTTGAGCGTTCCGGCGGTCGTTACTATCCCAAATTGCAGATCTCGGTGCCGTTTACACCGGCAACGGGACGCAGGGTGTTAACCAGAACCTCAGGCGAATCACGGGAACATGAAGAGATGCTCATCTCAGGGGTGATGCAGGTTGCTGAAAAGCTAAAAGTATCATCAGTCCATGTAACCTTTGCCAACAAGCAACAATATGAACATATGGGAGAAATGGGTTTTCTCCAAAGAACACACAATCAGTTTCACTGGCTGAATAATGAGTACGGTTGTTTTGATGATTTTCTCGCAGAACTCAGTTCCAAGAAAAGGAAGAATATTCGACGCGAGCGAAGAATTGCCGTCGAAAATGGTGTTGAAATACAATGCCTGACAGGTTCGCAAATTAAAGAGCTTCACTGGGATGCATTCTTCCAGTTCTATGTCGATACCGGCAGCCGGAAATGGGGAACGCCTTATCTGACTCGTCAGTTCTTCTCCCTGATTGGTGAATCAATGCCAGAGGATATTCTGCTGGTGATGTGTAAGCGAGGCGGTCGATACATCGCAGGGGCAATTAACTTCATTGGCAGCGAGTGTCTATTTGGCCGGAACTGGGGATGTATCGAACATCATCCACTGCTTCATTTTGAAGTGTGCTACTACCAGGCGATCCAGTTTGCCATTGAACGGGGCCTGAAGCGGGTCGAAGCGGGGGCCCAGGGCCAGCATAAGCTGGCCAGAGGTTATCTGCCGACGCATACCTACAGCGCTCACTGGATCGTCAACAAGTCTTTCAGTGAAGCCGTCTATAATTTCCTTGAACAGGAACGGCAATATATCGATGAAGAAATCGACTATATCGAGGGCCACTCTCCGTTCAGGAAGTAGTGATGCGGCATACCGACCTTAGTCAGAGGTTCCCTCGTTTAGTGTCCTACCATTTCTCGCCAAAGGGCCTGATTACCGATTCGAATGTCCAGGCTGATTTTGCCTGGTGCGCGACCTGCCAGACGTGTTCCGCGATATCTCCAGGCTCACAAAAAAAATCATCGGGTTTGTCTTTGAATCTTTTCCGAGTCCACTCCAGGTTGATGACCGCATCGATAGCGACGTAAGCGACATGAACACCCTTGGGCCCCGCCGCTCTTGCCATGGATTCCGCGAGAATTCTTTGCGCAGCTTTTGTTGGCGCGAAGCCGGAGAAATTGGCTGAACCACGAAAAGCGGAGGTGTTACCGGTGCAGATGAATGCGCCCTGGCCTTGCTCGATCATATGGGGAGTGACCTCCTGAGCCAGTTGCAACATCGCGAGAACATTGACATCGAAATTCTTTTGCAGCGTCTCTCGATCTATGTCCAGGTACTCTCCGAATGCGCCCCCAACCGCGTTGTGAATGACGACCGCGGGATGTCCCAGTTCGGATCGAACCGTTTCAAGGGTCGTGGTTAACTGCTGTGGAACGGCAACATCACAAGGATAGGCATGGGTATTGTCAATTTCGGATACAAACCTTGCGAGCCGGTCTTCTTTACGGGCAAGCATCGCGACGACGTACTGCTTCGAAAATCGTTCGACAATGGCCCGTCCGGTGCCGGGGCCCACGCCTGTGACAAGACAAACTGGTTTCATGGCTAAAATACCAATCACTGATGTTTCAAGACTATAATCCATATTCTCTCTGATATGTAACAGAAAGCTGTAGCAGAGAGCTGTACCAGAGCACACTCACAAAAACACAAGAGCCATGCCCAGAACGTTCTACATTACAGACGTCTTCAATGAGGGGCCCTATAGCGGCAATCAGCTGGCAACTGTCGCGGATGCCAGCGGTTTATCAACGGAAGAAATGCAAAAGATTGCCCGGGAATTCAACTTCTCTGAAACAACGTTTTTTATGGGCAGGGATTCTGATGGTGGATTCAGTGTTCGGATATTTACGCCGACCGATGAACTGCCTTTTGCCGGACATCCGACCCTGGGGACTGCATATTTAATCAGGGAACATATCGCACCGATGGATGTGGATCGAATCGAATTAAACCTGAAGGTAGGAAAAATACCCGTCACGTTTCACAAAAATGGCGTCCTGTGGATGAAACAAAGATCGCCCGAGTTTGGTGATATTCTTGACAGGCAGATCGTCGCAGACAGTTTAGGTCTGGCACTGGATGAACTCGACGAGGATTTCCCATCCCAGTTTGTTTCGACCGGGCTGGAATTTGCAATGATTCCGCTGGTATCCATGGATGCCCTGAGACGAAGCGCGGTAAGGAAATCGCTAGGTTTTGGTGCCTTCATATTTTGCCGCGATGGCTACAACAGTGACCAGTCCATCGCGGCGCGTATGTACGCGGGTAGTGCAGGTATTTCAGAGGACCCCGCCACGGGAAGTGCAAACGGTTGCCTGGCAAGCTATCTGGTTGAGCATGGTTATTTTGATAGCAGTAGCATCGATATTCGGGTAGGACAGGGTTACGAAATCAATCGACCCTCCACTCTGCACCTTCGAGCCACCAAGCAAGATGGCGAATTCGACATCAATGTTGGCGGCAGAGTCGGACTGGTAGCGAAAGGCGAATTGTTTTGTTAGGACAGTACACGAACATAAGTTAGGAACATAAGTTAGGAACATAAGTTAGGAACATAAGTTGAAGGAGATAGATGAATGCCACTTAAGGTAATTGGTGCCGGTTTCGGAAGAACAGGCACGTTGTCCATGAAAATGGCGTTGGAACAGTTAGGTCTGGGACCCTGCCATCATATGATGGAAGTTTTTGGTAAACCTGATCACATTGCGCTGTGGCAGGCCGCAGGCTCGGGGAAGCCTGTTGACTGGGAAGAAGTTTTTGAAGGCTACAACAGTGCTGTTGATTGGCCGGTATGCTATTTCTGGAGGGAGTTAATCGAGCTTTACCCTGATGCGAAAGTGATACTGACAAAACGAGATGCTGATGCCTGGTTTAAGAGCGCAGACTCGACAATATTCAAGGGTATGACGATGACAAAGGGGGCACTGGACGATCCCCATCGAAATATGGCTAGAACAATAGTCGTTGAGAACACGTTTGGCGGCGATCTTACGGATAAGGATAATGCCATCAAGGTGTTTAATGTCCATAACCAGGAGGTCATTGATACCGTACCGGCGGACAGACTCCTCGTGTTTGAGGCATCCCAGGGCTGGGGTCCATTGTGTGACTTCCTCGAAGTCCCGGTACCGAAGACTGACTACCCGCGAAGTAATTCAACCGATGATTTTTTACAGCGGTTCCAGTCTGCGAGCCGCCAGGATTAGGTGGTGGTATCTAAACCCACAAATATGTCTGAACTCCCACCCCATGCAAAAGCGATGGGTGTTGAACTCGTTGATTTGAAAGACCGCAAATGCATAGTCCGCGTACCTTATGCCGAACATCTCGTGGGCGATCCTGATACCGGGGTTATACATGGTGGTGTCATCACTGCGACACTGGATAATGCGTCTGGATGGTCTGTGCGTTGCCATGAAGACTGGGTAGAAGGCCAGAGTATGGCGACACTGGACATTCGAATAGACTACATGAAACCCGCAGTGCCCAAGGTGGAGTTAATCGTCGAGGCCGAGTGCTACAAGATGACCCGCACTATTGCCTTTGTGCGTGGTTTTGCGCACCAGGGTGATCCGCAGGACCCCGTTGCCACGTCGGTCGCCGCGTTTATGCTGGGCACACCCAATATCTCCGGTAAAAACCTGTGAAGATTCTGCAGGAGTTACGCAAGGACGGACAGGAACTGGATTTTGGATTGTTGATCGAGCATGTGCCTTATGCCAGGTTCCTTGGCATTCAGGTGGAAAGAAAAGGCACGGAGATCACCACCATCCTGCCATTCCGGGAAATGCTTATCGGTAATCCGAATCTGCCCGCGATTCACGGTGGTGCTATTGGAGCCTTCCTTGAAATTACCGCCGTGATTCAGTTACTGTCCGATGCCTCGGTTGAACGACTGCCGAAAACCGTGGATATATCCATCGACTTTCTTCGTTCCGGGCGCCCCGTTGATACTTATGGCCGTGCCATCGTGACCCGGCAGGGCAGGCGAGTGGCGAATGTGCGAGCGGAAATCTGGCAGGAAGAAAAAGCCAAACCGATTGCGGCAGCCCATGGCCAGTTTTTGTTAACCCCAAGTTAGCCTTTTCTGCTCCAGACATTTATCCTACGCAGAATTAATAAACCATGAATTCAACCAAGCAAAGAGGAACCCGTTATGGGTGATGTATATATCGTAGAAGCATGCCGAAGTGCCATAGGCAAAAGAGGCAAGGGTCTGGCGGGACTGAAACCAGCAGATCTTTTAGGTGCAGTCCAGAAAGGTGCACTGGATCGCAGTGGCATAGATCCCGCAAACATAGACCAGGTGATTGGCGGCTGTGTTTCCCAGGTCGGGGAACAGGCGTTCAATATTGCCCGGATCGCGTGGCTGTCCCAGGGATTGCCCCTTGAAGTACCAGCGACAACCGTTGATTCGCAATGCGGTTCAAGCCAGCAGGCGACAACCATGGGTGCGTCAATGATCGCGGCAGGCATTGAAGAGATTGTCATGAGTTGCGGGGTCGAGATGATGAGCCGTGTTCCCCTGGGTTCCAATATGCAAGGTGGTTCTCCGATGGGAGATAGCTATATGGAGCATTACCAGCCCACGAGCCAGTTCATGGGCGCGGCGATGATTGCAGAAGAATACCAGATCACCCGGGAACACACAGACGCATTTGGACTGGCGAGCCAGGAAAAGGCGGGAAAAGCCTGGGAAGAAAATCGTTTCGATCGCGAGATCGTTCCCATTGAAGCGCCAGTGCTCGATAAGGAATTCAAGCCCACCGGTGAAACGAAAACAATCAGCAAAGACGAAGGTTTGCGAGCAACAACACTCGAATCCTTGCAGGGCCTGGATGCCGTTGCCGGTCAGGAACTCCATACTGCGGGAAGTTCCTCGCAGATTTCTGATGGTGCAGCCTGTGTGATCATGGCGTCAGAAGATGCTGTTAAGAAACATGGCCTGAAACCCAGAGCAAAGATCGTCGCCACAACCCTGGTAGGTGTTGACCCTGTCACCATGCTGAAAGGACCGATTCCCGCTACCCGCAAAGTACTTGACCGGGCCGGGCTGACGATTGATGACATTGATATCTTCGAGGTCAACGAGGCGTTTGCCTCCGTGGTCCTCGCCTGGGAGAAAGACCTGGGTATTGATCCTGCGAAGACCAACGTCAACGGTGGTGCAATTGCACTGGGGCATCCCACCGGGAGTACCGGCGCACGTTTGATTACAACTGCATTGCATGAACTGGAACGCAGTGGTGGTAAATATGCCTTGATCGCCATGTGCTGCGGCGGTGGTTTAGGTACCGGCACGATTATCGAAAGACTCGACTGATCTCGACGGGCTTGACGGGGTGCCAGTTTGGGACCCCCGTTTTGTCGGAAGAGCGCATCGAAAGAGGGCGTGAAAAGCGACTCTGCCTCATATATGTGCATCGATATGGTGCGCCTGCACCACCAAATCACTCCGAATCTGACTATTCTGGTCGTTACAAGCCCCGGTAACAGGGCTCTGTGGAAGTTTGATCGTTTTGAAAGCGAGCTTGGCATCAAGTTTGCTCTGCACCATTAATGAAAATTCACTGAATGCACAATAATCCTGTGAAGGGGCAAAACGAGGAATGACCATGAAAAAAAGAACGATAACAAAAAGGTGGCTCGGAGTAGTTGGAGTTATGCTCTGTATGCTACCCGGCCTGGCAATGGCTGACGAACTAAATAGTGGCGATACGGCGTGGATGATTGTTGCCACGGTACTGGTCTTGTTTATGACCATCCCGGGCCTGTCGTTGTTCTATGCCGGAATGGTTCGTAGCAAGAATGTTCTGTCGGTACTGGTGCAGTGTTTCGCCATCACCGCGGTAATGTCTGTTCTCTGGACAGTGTATGGCTACAGTTTTGCCTTCGGTGACGGTGGCGATATGAACGGGTTCTTTGGGGGATTCGAGAAAGCATTTCTTGCAGGGGTAACAGTCGATTCCTTGTCCGGTACTATCCCTGAAACGGTCTTTATGACATTTCAGATGACCTTCGCAATCATTACACCCGCGCTGATTGTTGGTGCCTTCGCCGAGCGAATTAAATTCTCAGCGATGCTGTGGTTCATGATCATCTGGGTGACATTCGTTTATGCACCTATTTGTCATTGGGTTTGGGGGGGCGGTTGGTTAAGTCAACAGTTTGCCATTATCGATTTTGCCGGTGGTACCGTTGTACACATCAATGCAGGTATTGCCGGATTGGTTGCAGCCCTGGTTCTAGGCAAACGAAGTGGATATCCAAGAACACCTATGCCTCCCCATAACCTGACCTTGACGGTTATTGGTGCGGCGATGCTCTGGGTCGGCTGGTTTGGCTTTAACGCCGGTAGTGAGTTAGCTGCCGATGGGACTGCCGGTATGGCCATGGCTGTCACGCAGATCGCCACTGCCGCTGCGGTTGTTTCCTGGATGTGTGTTGAGTGGATTACCCATGGTAAACCAAGTGCGCTGGGATTGGCGTCAGGTGCTGTTGCGGGATTGGTTGCAATAACACCCGCTTGTGGAAATGTGGGCCCAATGGGTGCTCTTGTCATTGGTTTAGCAGCTGGCGCTGGTTGTTTCTATGCAGCGACCCGGCTCAAACGCGCACTCGGGTATGACGATTCTCTCGATGTATTCGGGGTCCATGCTGTCGGTGGAATCATCGGTGCGCTGTTGGCGGGTGTTTTCGCTGCGACATCACTGGGCGGCTCTGGTCTGGCGGTAACCGAAGGTGGAATCCCTGCCCAGGTGTTCAACCAGGCTGTAGGTATTATCGTCACAATCGTTTACTCAGGCTCCCTGAGCTTCATCATCCTGAAAGGGCTTGATGCGGTGATGGGCCTTAGAGTTACCGATGAACAAGAAGAGGAAGGTCTCGACTTATCCTCCCATGATGAACGCGGTTACGTTATATGAGTAAAAAAGGCCGGGTTTATCCCGGCCTTTTTCTTTGGCAACTGCCAGACGCCCTAGTCGCTACCAGTTCCCTGAAACTGGTCAACACCTGCTGAACTGTCCTTTTCAACCTCTTCGAGGTATCTGAATGAAATCGCCCCAAACAACATTTCGTCATGGGACTGCTGGCCCCATGGCACCGTGCGATTTGGGTCAGGGTTGGCGG
Source organism: Gammaproteobacteria bacterium (assembly GCA_012960755.1). Next base: position 18,261 of record DUAT01000073.1, on the reverse strand, counting down.
GGTTCTGTGCAGAGTTGTCCCAGGTTGTGCTATGGACGATTTTGGTGCCTGCTGGCAGTACCTTGGGTTCTTTGAGGACATAGGTTGTCTGCCAGTTAAAGTCGTAGGCAGGTACCGACAATAAGATCTCCTCGGTTCCATCAGGATAATAGGCAACAAAGTCTGATGCGATCCCTCGATAGTGCGAATGCGGCAACATGGAGTAAACCAGCACATCCCGCTTTAACACCTGTGACTTGAATTCAGTGTGTGCCTTGGTATTGGCCGGTATGCTGATTTTTGTATTCATCAATACGGTGCCAGCCATCTTGTGAGCTGGCGCTTCATCGTGAAAGTACAGTCCAATTCGGGAAGTATCGCTGGTTGCTTTACCGTAAGGTGTATAGTGCATTTGAAAATTGATGGTGGCTCCTGCAGGCAGTAGTGTCCCTGTACCATCGGGATACTGACGGGCAACCGCGCCAGGTACATATCCGCCAAGACCGCCGCCGCGTCTGCCAAACCTTCCATTTCCCCGTGCGCTTGGGTCCGGGATATAGAAGCGGGTGATTACGTGGTGCAACGCCTGGCGATCACCGGGTATTATCTCTGATGCACGTACCCAGACATCATGATCCAGCGGATTGGTCACTTCCGGGTACTGGTAATCAACAATCCCCGTGGCTGGAACTTCATAGCCGGGAATTTCAATCACCAGGTCCGGTTCGTTACCCATACCCCATTCAGGCCAGTTATGTTCTACCCGCGCGAGTGTGTCCGGACCTTTTCCCCGGGGTGAACCGGCTTCAATCCAGTGCACCAGGGTTTGAATCTCTTCCGTGCTCAGGGAACGATCATTGTCAAAGTCACCATAGGCGGGGTCCGCATGCCAGGGGGGCATTCTCTGGGTTCGAATAACCTCTCGAATCATCGGTGAAAAGCCACGAATCATATTGTAGTCAGCCATAACCCAGGGGCCGATCCCGCCTTCACGATGGCAGGTAATACAATTGTCGATAAGAATGGGCGCGATTGTTTCCGAATAGGAGATTTCTGCATGTTGTTGTTTCACAGCCCGTTCGGCGAAGTTGATTTCACATCCTGAGGGTTTGCTTGATACGAGGTCGACTGTTTCTCCAGCCAGGACAGAATCCAGTGATGCGTTGAGTTGAGCGGTACCACCGCGATACGCGAGCTTCCAGGATTTCGTGTCGACCACGAAGACGTCGGCGCTGGACTCGATACCCAGCGCTTCCCCAATGAGCTGGGTCCGGTCTAGTAAAATGGGCGACTCAATGCCCAGGCGTTCAGCCTCCCTCACGATAGCCTGGCGGTCATCGCCAAGGTCTGAATTAAGCAGTAAAAACTCCACCCCCTTGTCACGGTACATCTCGCGGGTTTGTTGGAACTGTTTTAGGGAATCATCCAGGGCGGGACAATTATTATTGACGGACATGAGTACCACAGCACGGGCATCAGACAGGTAATATAGCTCGTGAGACTTGCCCAGGTGGCTTAACAACTGGAAGTTTTCAAGCCGGTCATTGGGATCAATTGCCCAGACCGGATGGGAAAGAATGCTGGATAAAACGCCTGAAAACAGCACGAGCAGGAAGATATTGTGACGCATTTGTAACTCCTCTTATTAATATTGGGATTATGAGAAGCTGATTGATATCACTGGATCCCCGTCACCGGCTTCCAAAACACGCGAACAACCCCATATTAGCAGTGGCTAGATCGATATGCACTGACGTGTGATAGCATGTCATGCGCTGTGACACTTCATGCGTGTCTGAGGATAAATCATGTACTGAGAGCGAAATGTCTGGATTGCTTACATGACCTGTTTTCCCCTGGGAATTCTTGGCCTGCACAAATTCTATTTGAGGCAGCCGTTACTTGGGGTTGCCTACTTTTTCACCGGGGGACTATTTGTTGTTGGCTGGCTCTACGATCTGGTGACGCTGCCCGACCAGGTAGATCGCTGCAACTACAAACTTGATATGGATGGTGACCTGGAGAATCTGCAGGAAGAAGAAATTGAGTTCCTGGAGGATGAAATCGTGCAACTACGGGACGAAATCACGGGGCTACTTGCCAAACAGAGTACAGACCCGGAAGTCGCGCTGTTAAAAGATCGGATCAAGGAACTGGAAGCACTATTGCGAACCCACAATGAATGAGCTGGACCCGGCAATCGGCACGTGTATATCGTCTATGGCCGCAGGCTAGGCAACTGCCTGTTTTGCTGCTTCCAATCGCTTCTGCAGTTCGTTAATTTCGTCGCGAAGCTCAGCAGGCAGGTGATCGCCGTACTGGTCGAAGTATTCGTTGATCCGCGGGATCTCACTTAGCCAGCCGTCAACATCAACTCTCAGCAATTCAGCCTTTTGACTATCTGTCAGACTCAAGCCATCGAAATTGATACCAGTCATGGTCGGCAGGTTGCCTATGGGCGTTTCAATGGCATCGGCTGTGCCGTTGCATCGATTAAAGACCCATTCAAGCACACGAGAGTTTTCTCCAAAACCAGGCCACATGAATTTGCCGTCATCATCTTTGCGGAACCAGTTTACATAGTAGATCCTGGGAAGACTGGCTCCTGCCCGTTTACCCACGGAAAGCCAGTGGCCCCAGTAATCCGCCATGTTATACCCACAAAATGGCAGCATCGCCATCGGGTCGCGCCGCAACTCGCCAATCTTACCGGCTGCCGCGGCAGTTTTCTCGGAGGAGACGATGGAACCAAAGAAAGTACCCTGGACCCAGTCCATGGCTTCATTTACTAACGGGACTACCGTAGCTCGACGACCACCAAACAAGATCGCACTGATAGGGACACCTTTTAAGTCTTCCCACTCACTTGCTATGGCAGGACACTGGTCGGCTGCGACGGTAAAACGCGCATTGGGATGTGCCGCGGGTCTGGTCGAGGCTGGTGTCCAGTCCTTGCCGGTCCAGTCTATCAGGTGATCAGGCGGTGGTGCGGTCATACCTTCCCACCAGACATCACCGTCATCGGTCTCGGCCACATTGGTGAAGATACAGTTTTCAGTCAGGCTGAGCATTGCGTTGGCGTTGGATTCCATGCTCGTGCCCGGCGCTACACCAAAGAATCCTGCTTCAGGATTGATGGCATAGAGTTGGCCGTCATCGGCAAATTTCATCCAGCATATATCATCACCGACGGTCTCAACCTTCCAGTTTTCAATGGTCGGGATCAACATGGCAAGGTTGGTTTTTCCGCACGCGCTGGGGAAAGCACCGGCGACGTACTTGGAGTCGCCGTCTGGATTGGTCAATTTTAAAATCAGCATATGTTCTGCGAGCCAACCTTCGTCCCTGGCCATCGCGGATGCAATTCGCAGCGCAAAACATTTTTTGCCGAGCAGCGCATTACCACCATATCCGGAGCCGAAGGACCAGATTTCCCGGCTGTCGGGAAAATGTGCGATATATAGGTTCTCAGGATTACAAGGCCAGGCTACATCGGCTTGACTATCGATCAATGGCTGGCCCACAGAATGGATGCAGGGGACAAACGCACCTTCTTCGCCCAGTTCCTGCAATACGCGTTCACCAACTCGCGTCATGATATGCATATTGGTTACAACGTAGGGTGAATCAGAAATTTCAACGCCGATGTGAGCAATTGGCGAACCGACAGGGCCCATACTGAATGGAATAACATACATGGTTCGGCCGCGCATACAGCCTTCAAACAAACCCTCCAGGGTGGAGCGCATCTCATCGGGATCGATCCAGTTGTTGTTCGGACCCGCGTCTTCGGCATTGTCCGCACAGATATAGGTTCGGCTTTCAACCCGGGCGACATCAGCCGGGTCCGACCTCACGAGGTAACTGTTGGGACGTTTTTCTTCGTGAAGTTTTTTTGCCGCGCCCGCACTGACCATCAGATCCCACATGTGGTCATATTCTTCAGTGCTGCCATCGCAGATAACAACTTCATCTGGTTGGCAAAGTGTTTTCATTTGCTCAAGCCAATTCTGCAAGTGCTTGTTTTTCAACATTTATATTGACCTTCCTGTGTCGATCGTTGTTAGTTTTGCTAGGAAACCCAAGTGAAACTTGGCAGTTCGGAAATGCGTAGGATAACTGAATTAAAATCGTAAATCGATATGGTCAACATTAGAACGCGCCAACGACCCTGTCTGAAAATGGTATCCTGATATGCCGAAGGGGAATAACGATCGAATTCCGTAAAATGGCGCAATCATTGTACAACAGCATATTATCAACTTTACAAGACGAGGTTAAAATGGACTGTGGTTTACAAAATGTGTTGTTGACCCTGGTATTTATCGCGGTTGGTTTCGTTATGTACCAGGTAGTGAAGGCTACCCGGCGCAAACGACATAATTCAAGGTTGTGGGGTGGGATATTTGAATCGCTTTCTCATCACGTACAACCGATTGGTGTTCTTAAAGAAGCGAAGCAATACACCAATCGGGTAAAGAAGCTACCGGATGGAGATGATAAAAGTGCTGATACAACAAACTAGAGCTTGATGTATTATGGCTATCCCTCGCATCTTCATAAACCTGAAGAAAAATGAAGCAACTTTTTGACTATCGGCCTTACTGGGCGGAATGCTTTGGTGTAGCCCCGTTTCTCCCGACCTCGAGAGAGGAGATGGATCAGTTGGGATGGGATAGTTGCGACGTGATTATTGTGACTGGCGACGCTTATGTCGATCATGTGAGTTTTGGAATGGCTGTGATCGGCCGGGTATTGGAAGCACAGGGTTTCCGGGTCGGGATTATTGCCCAGCCGGACTGGACATCAAAAACCCCCTTTCAAAAACTGGGGAAACCCAATCTGTATTTCGGCGTTGCGGCCGGGAATATGGATTCGATGATCAATCGTTACACGGCAGACAAGAAGATTCGCCAGGATGATGCCTATACACCGGGTAATGAAGGGGGTAAACGGCCTGATCGCGCGGTGATTGTATATTCCCAGCGGTGCCGGGAAGCCTACCCTGGTGTGCCGGTCGTTATCGGCAGCATCGAGGCGAGCCTGCGGCGAATTGCACATTTTGATTATTGGAGTGAAAAGGTACGGCGTTCAATTCTGCTGGATGCCAAGGCCGATATTCTGTTGTATGGCAATGCCGAACGCGCCATTGTAGAGTTGTCTCATCGAATCGCCAATGGTGAAACCATCGCTCAGATGAAGGATATCAGGGGTACTGCTTTCGCTGTCAAAGAATTGCCTGAAGACTACCAGTGCATTGATGCCACACGGCTGGTTGACGATGCAGCAGACACGAAAGAGCCGGATACGAAAGTCATCCAGATACTGGATCCCCATGCAAAATCCAGCGCGCTAAAAAAAGTGTTTATTCAGTTGCCGAGCTATGAACAGGTGAAACAGGACAAGGTGCTTTACGGTCATACCTCCAGAATTCTTCATCGCGAAACCAATCCACATAATGCGAGACCTCTGGTCCAAGCCCATGGTGATCGTTACGTTTGGCTGAATCCACCACCCATACCCCTGTCCACGGAAGAAATGGACTGGGTATTTGGATTGCCCTATCAGCGGGTGCCGCATCCTAATTGTGGCGACAGGAAGATTCCGGCTTATGAAATGATTCGATTTTCAGTCAATATTATGCGTGGTTGCTTTGGTGGTTGCAGTTTCTGTTCTATAACGGAACATGAGGGGAGAATTATCCAGAGCCGATCTGAAGAATCGATTCTAAGTGAGATCGAGAATATAAGAGAGAAAACCCCTGGATTTACCGGTGTGATCTCTGACCTTGGTGGCCCGACAGCGAATATGTGGCGCCTGGGATGCAAGAGTCGAAAAATTGAAGCGAACTGTCGGCGCCTGTCCTGCGTCTACCCGAATATTTGCAAGAACCTGGATACGGACCAGACTCCACTGATCTCGCTGTACCGCAAAGCGCGGGATCTTGACGGGGTGAAGAAAGTGCTGATTGCTTCGGGGTTACGCTATGACCTGGCCGTACAGACACCGGAGTATGTGAAAGAACTGGTCACTCATCATGTGGGCGGATACTTGAAGATCGCACCTGAACATACCGAAGATGCGCCCTTATCGAAGATGATGAAGCCCGGTATGGGTACGTACGACGAATTCAAAAAACTGTTTGATAAGTTTTCAAAAGAGGCAGGCAAGGAGCAGTACCTCATACCCTATTTTATTGCAGGTCACCCTGGGACCACCGACAATGATATGGTGAACCTTGCCCTGTGGTTAAAACGCAATCGATTTCGTGCCGACCAGGTACAGAATTTTTATCCTTCCCCCATGGCGGCAGCCACAGCAATGTATTACTCCGGTAAGAATCCCCTGAAGCGAATTGATCGCCACAGTGAAATTGTTAACGTACCCAAAGGTGCGAGGCAAAGAAGGTTACACAAGGCGTTTTTACGCTACCACGACCCTGACAATTGGCCCATGCTCAGGCAGGCTTTAAAGAAAATGGGGCGCAAGGACCTGATTGGCAATGGTAGTAAACACCTTGTACCCCTGACCCAATTTTCAAGACCGGTGCGTGGTCGCAAAAAACAGCAGGTATTCAAGACCCAGCATACGGGTTTGCCGAAAACTCCCCGTCAGGCCCCGTAGAGTTCTTTTGCGCTTGCCCTGAGTTCATCCTGATAATCAGGGTGAGCAATATCACAAAGGCTATTGGCACGTTCGATAACAGTTTTGCCTTTTAATTCCGCTATACCGAATTCGGTAACCACATAGTCGATGTAGGTTCTTGGAACCGTGACCGGTGTGCCTGGTGCCAGTGTCGGCACGATGCGCGAGACCCGTTTACCTGTGGAACTGGGGACAGAGCTGGACGGCACCACACTGACAGATTTTCCACCAGGAGAATAGGCACCGGCTAACATAAAAACGGTTTGTCCGCCGACCCCGGTGTACATACGATGATCATAAGCTTCTGCTGAAACCTGACCTGTCAGGTCCACAACCATGGCGTTATTCACCGCGACGAAGTTCTCCTGCGTTATCAATCGTCGCAGATCGTCGGTATAACCAAAGTCGTATAACTCGAAAACAGGATTGTTGTCGATCTCATCCAGCTCTTCTTTGTTCAATGCGACTATAGCGCTGCCAACAACCTTGTTGGGGTGAAGTGTTTTTCTGCTGCCGTTGACGACGCCTTTTTTCACCAGTTCACCAACGCCGCCGGTAATCAGCTCGGTCTGCACTCCAAGATCATTGCGAAAATCCAGAAACTGGGCCAGTGAGGCCGAGACAGTACCGACGCCCATTTGCAAAGTGTCACCGTCATTCACAAGCTCGACGGCAACGGTCGTACAGATTGCTTCAACCTGTGCGATCTCCTCTTCGCTGAGCTCAGCAACAGGAACGGCTTCTGCACTCTGTTTTTCGACTTCGACGAAATAATCAATCTGGTCAACATGCACGTAATTCTCGCCGAAGGTATGGATAAAATCCTCTCTTACCTCGGCTATTACCATGGATGCGCCACGGACTAAAGTGGGAGACATCCACACCCCGGTTCCGAAACTACAGTAACCATGTCTATCCGGTGGTGATACTGGCACCAGAAAAACATCCGGACGACTGCTCAGACCCGCGGGTAACTCGTGACTTTTCCATAGTCCAATTGGCAGATAATCCATATCACCCGCGTGGCAGGCAGCTCGGTTCGGGGGTGTGGCATAGTTGTCACGGAGACGAAAGATTCCCTGGAACTCGTTCGCCGACCAGGGTACAACCGATGCGAGATGTTCTACCTGAACACCTTCCAGCCCACGTTCGCGTCCTGAAGCCATCAACGCATTGCAAAGGGTGATGGGGCTGGTTGTATAAGGGGCGATATTGACGATATGGCCTGACTGAACGTTCAGTACTGCCCGCTCAGCCGTGACCAGTTTAGGACCACATAAATCACGCCAGTTCATGATTTTCTCCTGCAAGTTTTATTGGCTGCTTTCCGAACCGTAGCATCATGTGGAAAGAAAGCGTGTAGAGATGATATTCTCGTTTTTGTTATTTGTAACAGCAAGAACCCTGTGGCTTATCATAGCACCGGGCACCCAGCAGATGAATTCGGGGGAATGATGGTAGATAAAAAAGGCGCACTGGCCGGTGTTCGGATTTTGGATCTAACGGATGAACGCGGTATATACGGTGCAAAACTGGTGGCAGACCTTGGCGCTGAGGTTATTCGTCTTGAGCCACCGGATGGTGACCCGCTAAGGAAAAGAGGCCCCCATATTGATGCTGTAACGGAGCAGGAATCATCACTCTGGTATCTGTTCTTCGCATCCAACCGCAGGTTCTTTGCCGTGGATCCTGAATCTGAAGATGGCAGGGAGCAGATTCAAAAGCTGGTAGCCAGAGCTGATATCGTACTGAGTTGCCCGGGAACATTTGCCCTGGATGCCGCCCAGCTTGCCCTGGCGCGACAGCAACGCCCGGAACTCATCGTTATCGATACCTCATCATTTGGCACAAAAGGACCCTGGAAAGATTTTCTCGCTCCAGATTTGATTGCTGGTGCACTCGGCGGATTCTGTGCAACGACGGGGGATGTGGACACCTCACCCCTGAAGGGATTTGGTGAACTGAATTTCATGGTGTCCGGTGTCTATGTTGCTATTGCGGCACTTGCGTCCCTGTATCATATGAGAGAAAAGGGGTCGGGCCAGCAGGTTGATGTGTCGGTGCATGAATGCATCGCCTCCTGCCTGGAGCATGTTTTTATGTGTTACTGGTACGATGATCTTTTAGCAACGACGATTCCTGCGTTACCCCGTCGTGCAAGCTTGCACTGGTCCAATGCTTACGTCGTCATGCAGGCGATCAAGGGTTCGATTATGATCACACCCGCACCGGACTTCGATCGGCAACTCGCCTGGCTGGTTGAAGTGGATGCCTTTGAAGATTTGTTAGATGAGAAATACGCTGACCCGGTAAACTATGCGGCAACGGTCAAAAGAATGATGGAAGTTCTTCGTGCCTGGGTTGCCACACGTGATGCTAAGGAACTCTTTTTTGAGGCGCAATCACGTCATGCACCTTATGGCTGGGTGTTACCGATTGAGGAAGTTGCAGAAAATCCTCAACTCCAGGCAAGGCAATGGTGGGAAACGTACTCTACAGCCGGTAAGGAGATATCGGGACCCGGAGCGCCTTATCAATTCAGTGATACCCCCTGGAAAATGAAACCGGCAGAAAATCCTGAAACGCAAATGCAGGCTATTCTTGCAGACATCGGCTGGGATGCAGAAGCTGACAAGGAGACGCAGATATGAGCCGTCCACTTGAGGGGCTTCGTGTACTGGATTTTACCCATGTACTTGCTGGGCCATTTGCTACCCGGGTGCTTGGCGATATGGGTGCAGATGTGGTCAAAATAAATTCTGCGGACCGTGCGGTAGGTGCCAATGATCCTGCTCACCCCTATTATGTTATGTGGAATCGCAATAAAAGGGCACTGGCGCTTGATTTGTCGAAGGAAGAGAGTCGTGAAATCTGCCGGGAATTGTGTCTGCAGGCAGATGTGGTAATTGATAACTTTTCTGTGGGCGTGCTTGATCGCTGGGGTGTCGGCTTTGATGCAATCAGCGAGATAAATACCAAGGTCATCTATGTTCAGATGTCCGGTATGGGTGACGGTGGCCCCTGGTCCGAGTTCGTTACCTACGCACCGACCATTCATGCACTATCCGGGTTAACTCATCTAACGGGTGTACCCGGCCGGGAAGATATTGGTATTGGGTTTTCCTACAATGACCATCAGGCTGGTTTGCACGGTGCCGTGGCAATACTTGCTGCAGTCGAGGCAAGGAGAACTACCGGCAAAGGTCAGCGCGTCGATTTATCTCAGTTTGAGGTTGGTGCAAATTTTGCGGGACCTACCTTGCTTGATTACTTTGCAAATGGAATCCCCGCCCGGCCAATGGCCAATCATCTGCCTTACGATGTGGCTGTACCTCACGGCTGTTATCCTTGTGCTGGTGCTACATCACCTGCAGTTGAGGACGAACGCTGGGTCGCGATTGCCTGTATGATTGAAACGCAATGGGACGCTCTGAAGGGGGTCATGGGCAATCCAGACTGGGCAAATGCAACAGAATTTAGCAGTGCCAAGTCCAGGGTCAAATCCGTTGAGAAACTGGATCAACAGCTCGCGCAATGGACCCAGTCACTGACAGCTGAAGACATAATGAATCGCTGCCAGAAAGCCGGTGTCCCTGCTGGGGTTGTTCAAAACGCTATCGATCTTGCGGAACACGATCCACAGCTTAAAGACAGTGGTTTCCTGCAGCAAATGGATCCTTTGCCGGGGTTTGGAATGACCTACGCCGACCGATTGCCTATTCATTTCCAAAAGACGCCCTGTGAGGTCTATGAGAGAGTAAGGCAGGTTGGGGAGGACAACCGTGAAGTACTGAAAGATTGGCTTGGCATGCAGGATGCTGAGATTGACAAAGCCGAAGCGGGTGGGCTCTTGTCCTAGCTTTAGAGTCTTCGCACACTTAAACCGCAAAGATCATGTACAAGGAGATACCAACCGCAATAATAGGTATTGCGTCAACCAACGCGAGGGCGATGAACAATTGTGTCATTAGCATTGGCTGCAATTCAGGCTGGCGTGCAACGCCTTCAAGGTACTTGCCGCCCAGGATGCCGATGCCAACGCCACTACCGATTGCACCAAGGCCCATCAGAATGCCGCCTGCGATAAAGATCAAAGAATGTTCCATCACTTAACTCCCAAGGTGCTCGAACTTAGAAAAGTCACTTCTATATAGGAAATGTATAGCCGGGAGCGGAATTTTCAAGAGACGTTATTTACACTTAACAACCCGAACAAGAACATCGTTCCCGGAATCAGTTATGCTGGCTATCTAATATTCCGTTGAGGTCAACCAGAATACAAACAGGGTTCGAACTGCGCTACTCATTTTCTGCCATAGAAGGGGTTATATGAAAGCCAAAGAGTTAATCAAAAATAAACAACCTAAGCGAGTCCGTCCACGGAGCAAGCTGATACCCAAAGAGGGGCAAGATGGTTTGTTTACGGAATCCTGGTTTCCGGTTTGCATGTCGAGTGAAGTACCGGTCGGTCGGGTTATCGGGCGATCATTTCTCGATGGCCGTATTGTGATTTTTCGCGGCGAAGAAGGCACGGCGCAGGTGTTTTCCGCGTTTTGCCCTCATATGGGTGCCGATCTTGCGGCTGGAAAGGTAGTGGGTAACCAGCTCCAGTGCGGCTTCCATCATTGGGAATTCAATGCAGACGGCTGGTGCGACAAAACCGGTTTAGGTGATCCGCCGCCAAAGACGGCGTGTCTCTATAAATTTCATACAGTGGAGCGATTTGGTCTGGTTTGGGCGTTCAATGGCGATGAACCCTGGTGGGAGATTCCGGATTATCCAAAGGCAGACGAGGAACTTGAGTTTCTGGTCAGCTACGATGTTCCTGCACTTCCCGTTGATCCCTGGGTAGTTTGCGCCAATACACCGGACTGGCAGCACCTCAAGGCTGTGCATCGACTCGACTTTGATCACGAATGGCTGTTTGAAAAAATCGCCTGGACCGATCATTCCATGGAATATGATCTGGATGCGAAGTTTGATCAAGGTGACGGGCCATCGTTGAACGCCCGGGTTGGTATATACGGCACCAGTTTTTTTCGCTTGCATGGTGAGTTTATGGGCCAGTGGATCTGTGCGTTAACCGCATTCCATCTCGTCGCGCCAGGTCGAACTCAGGTTTACTATTCTCTGGGAACTCCGAAGAGTGACGGCAGCGCCGAAGATGACGCTCGCGTGGCCATGACCCACGACCTGCTTTTTCGCCTCGGAAAAAGCATCATTACAGACGATCGGCCGATACTGCATTCGCTCAACTACACACCAGGCGTTATGACGAAGTCAGATCGGGCGTTAGCGAAGTATCTGGGCATGGTTAGAAATTTTCCGCGCTCTCACGACTCATCGGATTTTATTAAGTAATTCAATCCCAAAGAAAATTAAGTTCAGGAGTACAAAATGGCAAAACTGGGTCAGGTTCAGCACTTTAACAAACCGCTGGAAGACAGCATGGGATTTTCTGCCATCGTGCATGCCAATGGGCTTTTGCATCTCTCGGGTGTTATCTCGATAGACGAAAACGCAAATGTGATCGGGCCTAACGATATGGCTGCTCAGATCGAGAGGGTTTACGATATTATCGAACAGACGCTGGCAAAAAACGGCGCGACCTTTGAGCACGTTGTCAGCGAAGTCATTTACACCACCGACATGGCCAGACTGATGGAAGCCATTGCGGCGCGAGCCAAACGTTATGAAGGGGTCGCTAACCCGGCGACAACGGCGGTGCAGATATCTGCGCTGGCGTTTCCTGAAGCAATGCTCGAGATTCAGGTGATGGCGCAACTCGAAGCCGAGGAATGGTCTGCCGATATTCCACCCCTGGGTTCGCCCGTCTGACTGTACGAAATATTTATAGGCAATGCTGCACGCATTTACGGATTCGATGAATCAAGACTGAGTGCATTGGCATAGAGCAACCACTTCCTTTGATTACTGCTGGTTCCCGGTCGATCCCGGGTTCGGATAACTCACTTTCCAACTCTGGAGATACCATGGTTCAGCCAACAGATTGATCTCGTCACTGACTCGATAGGTTACGGGATAGAAACCTTCAGATTTGAGTGATCCATTTCGAATGTCATCAAGGGCTTGTTTGAGGTCTTGGACATTCGTGATATTCACAATCGGAGTTCCCGGGGCTCGCATTCGATGTGCCCCATATATCGACGTTTCTCTGGTAATTGTGGCTAACACAATTTTTGCTCCCTGATCGTAGTCACCGAGCGAACTGTTCGGCAGGAATGCAAAAAAATCACCCTGGTAGATGAAGTCGCCACTAAAGAGAATATCCGTACGCGAATCGTAGAGCGAAATCGAATCATTGGTGTGACCAGGTGTGTACAACACTATCAATTTGCGATCACCAAGATCCATCTCATGGCCTGGCTGCAACCATTCGCTAACCTCGAAAGTCGGCGATGTATATCCTTCCACAGACCCAAGGTGCTCATGCCATTGGAGAGCTAGCTGGTTGTTCGTTACACGATTTGAAATGTGGGGAAGATCGATTACGGCAATGTTGTCGAATGGCAGCCCGTCACCAAGATGATCATAGTGAAAGTGCGACGGAACAAATGTGATGGGCTTGTCGGTTAGTTGTTCAACAACAGGTAGGATTTTTCTCAGACCGGAGCCTGCATCGAACAACACCGCTCGATCTTCACCGATGATGAGATAGTTGATATTCTGTTGATAATACAAGGGTTCACCGATGGCTACGGTCTGCGGGTCAAGCCATTCAATGGTGTAGTAGTCATCATGCCAACGAACTCTGGGTCCCTCGTCTTGTTTTGCAATGAGCAGCGGTGTGTCGGTGAATGACAGCAATGTGAGTAGTACCAGGTGTCTGTTCGACACAAGCAACGTTAATGTTATGAGTAGGATAAGGATAGCGACGATGAATTTTTTCACGGACGATTTTCCTGATTTGGTCAAAGCCACTAATACATATTCGCTCGCGTTGTTCATACAATTTCCTGCGAGTCGGTTTATAAGGAATATATCACTGATGAGATACTCAACACTTATTGCGCTAACGATTCTGTTGAATGCCTGCTCAGATACCTCAGATACATCCATGAGGATGATAGCAGATACGGTCTACACCAACGGCACAATCTACACCGTCAACCAAGCCGAGCCGTGGGCCGAGGCTGTCGCGCTTAAGGACGGCAAGTTCATTGCTGTTGGGACTCGAAGCCTGGCAGGCATTGCATCGCGAGGGCATGATCAAACAACACATCAACCAGTATTTCAAGGGTAATCTTGGTAGTTTGGCCGCCTTTGAACGCGCCACTTGCATACAACGTAGATGGTATAAAACCCGTACTCAAACCAGAGACCTGGGACCGCATGTACGCGAATCGTGAGCGTCAGGATGCAGGAATTCGTCTCGTCAATCATACCGACGCACCTGTCGCCACAATGTGGCCATGGTTTGGCATGGAGGCAATGATCACTCGCGGTTTTCCGGGAAAGCCCGAGAAAGGCAAGATGGGTGAAGATCATGCGCTCACACTGGAGGAAATCATCGATATTTATACGGTTAACGCGGCATGGTCGTTACGCATCGATGATGTTACGGGGTCTGCCAAGGTAGGCAAGTTCGCAGACATGATCATCCTCAATCACAATTTGTTCGAGATTCCAGTAACTGATATTCACAAGACGGAAGTGCAAAAGACGATCTTTAAGGGGGATGTCGTTTACGAGAGCAGGAACTGATTTGAATCCGAGCTCAGTTTGTCCGACTACCGACCTCTGTTGAGCCGTTAGCTACCCTGCAGTATCGACATATCCTGCCAGCCAAAAATAATCTCTTCGGTATCATATCGATCCACTCTCACAGTTCGCCTGCCAATTTCCACTCCACCTAGTTGACGATAGAAATCACAATTGGGATTCTCGACAACACACCCTATCTCTAACGATTTGAGATTTCGTCGCATCAGTTCTTTCACCGCGCAGCCTATAAGATTTCGCCCAATTCCGCGACGATGAAAGGATGGCAGAACGTAAAGGCCTTGAACACATGCCTCGTACCCGGCTGTCTCTGCCCATGGTTTAGCCCAAATGAAACCCAATACTCGATGATTTTCTTCTGCTACCAGAAATAGCTGGCCCCGATCTGTGTTTTCTTCAAATGACTTACGCCAGTTAGCGGCACTCACTTCAGGTGTCCATGTGAAATCTATGAATTCTTCAGGGATTGCGCCGATGAATGCAGAATGTGAGGCAGAAACAATGACGAGACCAATCCCATCACAGTCTTCAATGATTGCGTCACGAAATTTGATCATCTCAGATAATTCCTTTTTAGCCCCATAACAGCAGCCTTGGATTAATCCCACCGACATCAATGCTAGTCGGGGTTGTACCAGATTGGTGAACTATAGACCCGCTCCTGCGTGATCATGGGTATTTCGTTGGGGGCGGTTCTGCCGAAGTACCTGGCGTCATAAGCCGACCATCTGGGGGTGGGTATTTCAATTACCCGCACATAGTAAAACGCACGCTGGGCAGGATTAAACGCTTTGTCTTCCCAAACGGCGCCAAGGCTGATTGCGCCGACGGAATTATTGTAGCTGGCGTCGGCAACGTTAACGGTTGAAACAATAGCGGATACCTTGCCTGTTTTTTTGTCGACTCTGGCCGGTTCTGAAACCGCGACGTCATAAACTTTTTCGACGGCTTCTCCCTTTTTGTTAAGCCAGCCTTTGATAACCTGAACGCGATCCAGGTTGGCGCCGTCGGGATCTTTCAATGATTGAATCAGCAGTTTGGGGTTGGTGTTTCCAACCCTGGACGATTTCGTTAGACGCGCGCCCATCGGCACGCCCTTTTCGTAACCGACGGAGGCGAGATCAGACGCGTGCAGATCTTCCGCTGCGAAGTCCCACCCGGCAAATACACGTAGCGCAATCCGAGGACCTGTAGTGGCATAGATTTCTTTGCGCTTGATCGCATCAAACAGGGCTTCCCGGGTATTTTCCTTCGCCCAGACGGCTGCATAGCCGGAGGCTGCCAGCTTCCAGTTGTACCAGAGCCTGCCACCCATTCTGTTGGATAATCGGTCAGCTGTCGGCTCAGAGTCTTTGAATTTACCCCAAAAATTATTGTCATCTGAAGTTGATAAGGTGGTATGCGAATCTGTACTGCCTAACAGGCCAAACTCGTAGGGGTTTACACCCAGTTCGTCCTGCATCTCCAGACCAAGTTTCAATGCACTGCGTGCATATTCGTGCTTCAGCATCTCATTTTGTTTCAGTGCCGTGCGACCAATATTGTCCTCGTCCCAGGTTTCAAAATCTGCGAACTCGTCATCCGGCGACAAAAATGGGTGAGATTCTCCATCACCTTTAACCTGGGTGACTTCGTAGACAGGTTCCCAGCGGATTCTGGCCTGGGCGTAGTCGCGGTCGAATGCTTTGCCATCGAGCGTCTCACTGGCGAACATCAACCCGTTGGATATGTTGCCATTGTGGGGGATCGACATGACCTGGCCACCGGTTTGTTGCTCGTAATGAGACAGCGCTGTCCATAAGTCTTCCGGGTTTTGACTGTCCAGTGCTGAGAAGGGGGCCAGTTGCGTCGCGATATCAGGTCCATCGCGAAACAGCACGACACGATGAAGGTTGTTGCCCTCGACCATTGCAGTCCACTCGTAGCCGATGAATGCTGTGAAGACACCGGGGTCATTGTGTTTGTCTGCGCTGTTTGCGGCGTCCCTGAAGACGTTGATTCGGAATTCGGGAGACAATTCCTGTTTGTAATCCGGATTCTGGATCAGGCTCGCCCATTCGCGAACGATGGGGCCGAGATTGCCGTTTTCATCAAGCAGTTTGCGCCAGCGCTTGCCTAATTCCGTTTCTACAAAGCTCCGGTCGTTGGCGATTAATTTCGGAAAAACGCCAATGAACTCCGCATGGTCTGCGACGAGGAGAAAATCCAGTGGGCGGCTCAGTTGTGCCACTTGACCACTATTTGCTTTAACGGGGTGTCCCTTGGCAAACAGCATCGCGTCATTGGTTGTCAGCCTGGCGTTGCCGAACGCAAAAGAGTCCGGTGACAAATTGCTATGTACATGCAAATCTCCCCAGTACAAATTATCGGCATATTGGATATTGAGCACAGGCGAATACTCCTGGGCGGAAACCTGTAGGGCGAACAGGAGTGAAATCCAGATAGACGGCTTAAGCATAAAATCTGTCCTCTAGCAGAAAGCCTGCCAAAATTTCTTTTAGTTGAAAAGTCACCAACCAGGTCGATCCTACAACGGTGCAGCAATAACTCAAAATCTGTGCTTCGATCTCTGCGCGAACACGAGCAAACGGCGTCTACAGTGCATATACTCTACTGTAAAGCTGCGTGACTAAATGAGAATTTTCTTTATGGCAGACCTATTGGGCATGGATCCGGCAAGAATCGAACGATTGCGTTCTCCTGATCGTCTCAAGTACTTCAATCCTGACCTGATCTGGGAGGTGTTACAGCCTGCGGCGGATTGCACGCTGATCGATATTGGTGCTGGAGTGGGTTTTCTCACCTTGCCCTTTGCCGAACGCTTTGCAGAGGCCAGGGCCTATGGCTGCGACATCCTCGAAGGCATGATTAACCTGCTCCGCGAGGACGCTGACACGCGAGGTCTCAGAAACCTTGAAGCACTGTTGATGGCACCCAACTCAGTCGATCTGCACGACAACATTGCCGATGTAGTCATCATGGGCCAGCTTCACCATGAGTTGGACACGCCAGAAGCACTCCTGGCTGAATGCAAACGCCTGTTGAAACCGGGCGGCACCATTGCCATTGTCGACTGGGCGGATGCTGACAACGGTAAAAGTCCACCGCCTGGTCGCCGGGTACCGGTTGCCCGCATGCGTGCGGAGTTGGAAGGCGCGGGTTTCGCTGATATTGAGATGCACGGCGTCTACGAATACCATACCTTCATGACCGGGACGGCTTAGACGTCTGGATATCATGTTGTACACAGCGCCAGAAGCTTCATACTCAGCCCTGCAGTCGCTGAATCTAAACATAAAAAGGAAATAACTACTGATGACGGTTAAGAAAGCGGGTGACTTTGCGATTACCCGGGAAAGTCTCTACGGCACCAGGAACGAGCCGACGTACGCGGGCGTCGCCTCTTTCATGCGCCGTAAATATACCCAGGATCTCACCGGTGTTGACCTCGTTGTCGCTGGCGCCGGACTCCAGACCAAGGACACTATAGGCATCATCCAGCGCGACCTTCTCATCCCGCATACCGCTGGCGCGAAACTGCTGCGCGCGAATCAGCGCTTCGATCCGGGCGATTTCGACCCGCCCTATTCCGAGAGACTGCGCCATCCGCCAAAGGAGTTGCCGCTTTGCCTTGCTTATCGGTCCCACGGCCAACGCAGCCTGCATCTGTATCTCCATGAAAGCTCTGATAAGGTCGCGGCGGCCACGCAGACGATCGTAAAGCCTACGCAGGCTCTCCGAACGGCGAAAATCCGGGCTCTTACCGGCCGTGAAATACTCAATCGCCTGCTGAACCTGTTCAGGCGACAGCGCCATCCGGTGCATTATGCGACGCGCGACGCTAATGTCGGCCTCGGAAACCCGGCCATCAGCCTTCGCCACATACCCCATTAA